>NC_010003.1:472500-1672500 GCF_000018605.1 Petrotoga mobilis SJ95
TAAGCGTTGGAATGACTGCTGTAGCGTTGTTTGGTTTTTCTATATCAACTTCTTTTTGGCATTTGTGTTTGTGGGGGATACCTTACGGTTTAGGTGCAGGAAGTGTTGATGCAGCACTTAACAATTTTGTCGCCCTGCATTACAAAGCTAGACATATGAACTGGTTACATTGCTTTTGGGGAGTTGGAGCCACAATTGGACCATATATTATGGGAATATTGTTGACTAAGGGTTTTAAATGGAATTCAGGATATTTTACTATTTCGTTAATTCAAATTGTTCTAACCTCAGTACTGTTTTTTACTTTGCCGCTGTGGAAAGAGAAGAAAACAGGTAACAAAACCAAAGAAGAAAAATATAAAAATTATTCTTTAAAAGAGGTTATTACTTTACCCGGGACAATGTCTATTATGATCGCCTTTTTCTCTTATTGTGCTTTAGAGGCAACTACTGGTTTGTGGGCGGCAAGTTATTTAGTTCTAAATAGAGGTATAGCTGCTGAAATAGCGGCCAAATGGGCTGCTTCATTTTATTTCGGAATTACAATAGGAAGGTTTATATCTGGATTTATCACATTCAAAATGAATAATAAAAATATGATACGTTTGGGGCAAGGAATCATAATTTTAGGATTGTTACTGTTGTTTCTTCCTTTTAGCAATTATACGGCGTTTATAGGCCTTATTCTCATAGGTTTAGGCTGTGCACCGATTTATCCAAGTTTGATACATTCAACACCAACTAATTTTGGTAAGGATGTTTCACATTCCATTATAGGGGTACAGATGGCATCTGCATATCTTGGAACAACTCTTATGCCACCCTTGTTTGGATTTTTGCAAGAACATTTCGATATAAGGTTATATCCCATATATTTGATTATATTAGCCTTTCTTATGATACTCATGGTGGAAAAGGCAAACGGTTTAATTTTGAGAAAACCTGTGATCAATAGTAAACCCTGATTTATTTGATATCTTTGGAATAAATCAGCAATTCGTTACGTTTGTACCACCCTGTTTTTTCCCAAAATGTCTTAGCAATTTCATTCTCATAATAAACAAACAAATGGCATTTTATAATACTTTTTTCTTTTAAACTGTTTAAAACCAAGTTTACCAATTCTTTCCCTATCCCATTTCTTCTATACTTTTTATCAACCGCAAGATGGTAGAGATATCCTCTTCTTCCATCTTCGCCACATAGGATTGTACCAATAATTTTTCCATCATCTTCGCATACATAATTTAAACCTGGGTTTTTATTCAAAAATTTTTCAATATTTTCTTTTGTATCAGATTCGCTTAAACCCATGCCTTCTGTTGTTTGCCATAATCTATACATCTGCTCATAATCTTCTATTTTTGCTTCTCTGAATTTTATTGCCAATTTTCTCCCCCACCTAAAGAATTGATCAATTGGGTATGTAAATTATACATATCCCGATAGTTTTGAATCATTTGTACAAAAAAATTGTAATAAGCCTCATATGTTTTAACTGAAGAGGTTTGGGGTTCAAAACACTTTCCCAACTTTATCATAACTTCACCAGCTTGCTCAATATCGTTGTAAACTCCCAATTGTGAAAAAGCTACCATCGATTCACCTATCAACGTTGCATTTTCGGTCTTTGATTTGGTTACAGGGATGTTGAATATATCAGCTAAAATTTGAACCCAGACATCGCTTTTGCTGCCTGAGCCTCCTACTGTCAATCTTCTTAAATTAACATCGTTTTCTTCTAAAGCTGTTTTTATCATGTTCAGCCCATAACCTACACCTTCATATATAGATCTTGCCATGTGACTTAAGTTGTGATAAGTCTTCAATCCAAAAAAGCTACCGGTAGATAAGCTGCCTATTCTTGGGTCTCTTTCCCCTGTTAGAAACGGGAAACAAATAAGACCTTCGGAACCGGCTTTAACTTTCGAAGCCTCTTCGTTTATTTGATCATAACTCATACCGTTAGCTATATTGTTTCTAAACCATTCCAATACTACACCTGCATTGTTCACCGCTCCTCCTATAGCCCACATACCAGGTAATAAAGCATAGGTTTGAAGCCTGTACTGCCCTATTTTATCAAGTAACGGCTCATTATACGCGCTTCTAAACATTGCAGTGGTACCTAAATTACATACAGCGCTTTTTTTATAACCCCCCATTCCTAAAATCATCGCTCCACCGTCATATACTCCTAACATAATAGGAACTTCTTTTTCGAGACCCATTTCTATTGCTATTTCTTTTTTTACGGTATCCACTATTACGTTGCCAGGTACAAGATCAGGCAACTGATCTTCTTCAATCCCTAACCTTTTTATTAGTTCTTCATCCCATTTTTGCGTTTTTATATTCAAAAGTTGTGTAACAGAAGCTAAACTTGGTTCCGTGTAACATTTACCCGTTAATTTGAATGTGAAGAAACTTTTGATGTCCAAGAACTTATAGGTTTTGGCAAAAATTTCTGGTTTTTCTTTTTTCAACCACAAAATTCTCGCTATTGTATAATTAAAAGCAGGGGGGCAACCGGTCTTCTGGTATATTTCTTTAAAGGAAAATCTTTCTTCAACTTCGTTCATTATATTCTGTGACCTTGTGTCTAAGAGCGTTACCATGTTCATCAAAGGATTTCCTTTTTTATCTATCGGTAGAAAACCGAATTGGTACCCAGAAAAAATTAATAATGAAATATCACCTTCGAAGTTCGTGATTATCTTCTTCGAGATATCCAAAAAGTTTGCCCACAATTCTTGAGGATCGTGTTCTGCTACCCCTTCTGCAGACTGAATTAAATTTATCTTTTTGACCTCTTGAGAGATGATGTCACCTATTTCGTTTACAATCGCTACTTTCATGTTTGTCGTTCCTACATCGAGGACTAAAACATATTTCATAACCAAAAACCCCTTTTGTTGTTTTTCTTTTAATGTCCAAAAAATTTTGAAAGATTTCTATTGTTGTAAGTTGCATTTAATTTGTTTTAGCGCCCCTTCGCCCCGCTGCCCACCCATAAGGTTTAAGGAAGTATTTTTCGCTGCAGTTCACCTTAAATTAATAACTTATTTTCGACCTTTGAATTGTGTTATTATTTTTTCTACAACTTCTGGGTTAACTATTTGTTCGGGGATTTCACCTTTCATCAATTTTTCTATATCTTCAACCATTTTTTCATCCATTTTTCTCAATGAATATTTTCCATATCCTCCTATATGAGGCAGTATGAACACATTAGGGTATTTCAATAATGGATTATTTGGGTTTATTGGTTCTTCTTCTAATACATCAAGCCCTGCGGCTGAAACTTTCTTTGATTCTAAAGCTTCTATAAAATCATTCTGGTTTATCAATTCTCCCCTTGCCGTATTAACTATTACAACCCCATTTTTCATTAAGTTGAAAGCACTTTTGTTTATAAAATGATAGTTCCCTTCATTTAAAGAAGCGTTCAGGCTTATTACATCGGATGTTTTTAAAAGTTCTTCAAAACTTACAGGTGTTACCCCAGTTTTTTCTATAACCTTGTCAGCTATATAAGGGTCATAAGCTATTACTTCTGAACCGAATCCCTCTTTTGCTATCTCAGCAACACGGCTTCCAATGTTTCCATAACCAATTATTCCTACCGTCAATTTTGATAGTTCATCACCGACAAAATTTTTTCTATCTTGCCATTTATATTCTTCAACCGCTTTATTCGCAGGAATAATTTGTCTCAGGCATATGAGAATCAATGCAACAGCAAGTTCTGCAACGGAATCTCTTTCGTGAATACCAAGAACCCGTGTAACCATAACGCCACTTTCAGTGGCTGCTTTTATATCCACATTGTTGTATCCAATACCGTGCCGTGCAATTAGTTTCACATCTTTGTTGTATTGAAAAAATTCTGAAGTAAAATTTGGTGTAACGCTTGCTATAACAAATTTAAAATCTTTCAATTTGCTTGCTAACTCTCTTCCTGATATTTTAGGATCCACCGTTATTCTTTCAACGATACCTATTTTCTTTAATCTTTGCATTAAATCGGGAAAATATATACCAAAAGTGCTGGAATTTACTATTGCGATGTTAGTAGTGTCTTCCTCCACCTCTTTGCCCCCCTTTTTTATTATATATTATGTATATCTTGCCATTCTGTGTGGAATATTCCCTCTTTGTCTCTTCTTTCGTACGTATGAGCGCCAAAATAATCCCTCTGTGCCTGAATCAAATTCGCAGGCAGCTCTTTTGAACTTAATCCATCGAAATAATCTAGAGCAGAACTTAGAGAAGGAATAGGTATACCTGCTTTTTTGATCTGGGAAACTACCTCTCTCAAATTTGGAATTTTTTTCTTAAAATCACTTTTGAATTCGTCGGAAATTATCAAATTTACTAAATTGGGGTCCTTTTTAAATGCTCTTTGGATTGGTTTTAAAAATGTGGATCTTATTATACAGCCATCTTCCCAAATTCTTGCAACTTCTGACAAATCTAAATTATACCCGTATTCTTTGGATGCTACTTGCAACAACTTCATACCTTCTGCGTAAGCAATTATCGTTGAAATATACAAGGCATCCCTTAGGGAATTTATGAAGCTTTCATCCAAATTCATTTCAGTGGGTGTTTCATATATCTCCCCAATCCTTATCCTTTCGTCTTTTATTGAGGATAAAGTTCTTGCGTTGACGGCAGCGTTTATAGTGGGTATTGATATATTTAAGTCTAAAGCGTCTTGAACGCTCCACTTCCCTGTACCCTTCTGTTTTGCACTGTCTAAAATAACGTCAACAATTGGTTGACCCGTTTCTTCGTCTTTCCACTCTAAAATCTTATAAGTAATTTCCATCAAATAAGATTTGTGGTCTTCATTCCATTCTTTAAATACTTTACTCATGTCTTGAGGAGTCATTTTAAGCACTTTCCTCATAATATCGTAAGTTTCTGCTATCAACTCCATGATGGCGTACTCTATCCCGTTGTGAACCATTTTTACATAATGACCACTTGATTTTGGACCAAGGTAAGTAACACATGGACCATCTTCTGTTTGAGCAGCAGTCGCTTCGAGTATATTTTTTACCTCTTCATATGCGGATTCATCTCCCCCAGGCATGATGGATGGACCGTGTAATGCGCCGTATTCCCCTCCACTTATACCGGTTCCTAAAAATCTTATTCCTTTTTTATGTAATTCTTCGTATCTCCTGTCTGTGTCTTTGTAATAAGAATTCCCTCCGTCTATGATTATATCTTCTTTATTCAAATAAGGCAAAAGTTCCTCGATTACATCATCAACTGGTTTACCAGCTTTAACCATCAAAATAATCTTTCTTGGTGTTTTTAGTGAATTAACAAGTTCTTCAAGGGAATAAGTCCCTTGAATATTTTTGTTTTTTGCCCTTTCTTCAACAAATCTTTTAGTTTTTTCACTTGTTCTATTGTAAACGGATACTTTTAAACCCTTTGATCCCATGTTTAAAGCAAGATTCTGCCCCATCACCGCCATCCCTATAACCGCAATATCGTTCTTTTGTTGATCCATTATATCAACTCCTTCCATTTTTTATTAAATTGACTTTCAGGAATACGATTAGGACATACTTATACACCACTATAAGCAGCGAAACCACCATCTATTGGAACAACAACACCGTTAACAAACTCAGAACTATCACTTATCAACCACATTACTGTAGAAATTAGATCTTTAGGTTCTCCAAACCTTCCCATAGGTGTATGATCTAATATTTGATTTCCCCTTTGGGTTAAACTACCGTCTTCATTCGTCAACAAGAATCGATTCTGATTAGTTAAGAGAAATCCTGGAGCTATTGCATTGACCCTTATTTTTTTCGAATAGTTTTGGTTCATATGAACCGCTAACCATTGTGTAAAATTACTCACAGCAGCCTTGGCTGCAGAATATGCAGGAATGTTTGTCAAGGGCCTAAATGCGTTCATTGATGAGATATTTATTATCTCTCCATAACCTTTTTCTGCAAAATATTCTCCAAACACTTGACTTGCCAAAAATGTTCCCAAGAAGTTCAAGTTAAAAACCCACTGTACTGCGTCTTCTGGGAGTTCAAAAAAAGATTTATCTTTACTTGTTGTTGCTTCGGGTTTGTTTCCACCCGCTCCGTTTATCAGTATATCTATTTTACCAAATGTTTTAAGAATTTCATCTTTTGCTCTTATTAAATCATTTTTTTGTAAGACGTTGGTTTTAATCGTTATGTGTTCAACACCTTTTTCTGTTAATTCATTATTTAACATAGCCAGAGCTTTTTCTGATAGATCCAGTACAGCAATCTTCCCACCAGCTTCTCCCAAAGACCTAGCCATTTCAGAGCATAGAACACCTGCTCCACCTGTTATCGCTATTACTTTGCCTTCCACGTTAAAATAATCTTCGACTTTACTCACTTTGATCATCTCCTTTTAAAAATTCTTAATTATATTATACAATTAATTCGTTCTAAAATGAAATTAATTATTTATACTATAACCGCTTCTAATTCTGCCTAATCGACTCAAATTACTTTTAATCGTGGATAATTCAAAAAAATAATGTTGCAGCCATGGAAGACCATCCTTGGTTGAGTGATCCTCGAGCATAGATTGGACTATAGTATTCCACAGGGTTTATCCATCCTTTTTCCAAGGAGTATTCCCACCATCTAGTTAAAGGATATTTATAATCCATACCTTCTCTTTTCTTAACCAGAGCATATATAGAAGACAAATAAGGCCAATCACTTCCGTTGTGGTACCTGTACGGGAAAACACTTTTACTGAAAAGGTGCTTTTTTGATTTGAAAAAAGGCCAAACGGACATAACCCCCCAATCTTCAAACTTTTGCTCTTTGTTATTCTTTGTTTCAAGCATTCTCTCCATAGCGTTTAAAGTCTTTCTTTTTTTGTCTTCATCTGCTATATCAAAAAGCAAAGCCAATATCGTATCTATATTCAAGTGATCTTCTAAATAGTCACCAATAAAATCATTAAAATATCCTTTTTTCTCGTTCCACATTTTTTTGTTGAAATTATGTTTCATTATTTGATATTTTTCTCTTGTATCTTCGGCAATCTTTTTATCACCGATTAAATCATATATTAAAGAAGCTTCTTCAAAGGCTTTTATCTGAATCGCCAAATCGTAGGTAACAGCTCCATTTCTGTACACATTATCCGCCCAATCGTTTGAATCATAAGGCTTTTCAAATAATAAATCATTATCAGTATCTAAACTAATATACCTTTTAAGAATATTACCAATCTTATCCAATACGGTGCCATCTTGAAATCGTTCTTTTAAAATACTCAAGTCTCCAGTATTATTAATGTAATCGGACAAAAGTATTATGTAGTACCCTCCAGAGTCATGATGGTTTGACCACCAATCTTTTTCGTATTTATAAAATTCTTTTGCCTTTTTGGGTAACATATCTTTTTTACTTCTAATAAAAGCCAATTCTTCTTCACCTAATTTCATTACACCACTGGGGCAGCTCCCATCTTCGTGAACACCTTCGGATAAAAATAAAATTTGGTTTTTGGCAAATTTCGGATCCACTTTCATTATTGGCTGGATAGTCCAAAAACTATCTCTGAAATATGTTCTATTGGGAAAAGAATAATTAACCCCTGCTGCTAAAGCTAGATTTCCATCATAATCTTTTATCGAGGAAAAAGCCGTGTGCATTGTAAACAAAAACTCTGATTTTTCTAGCTCACTTAAGTCTTTGTTTTGTACTAAACTGTTTAGATAATGAAGGTATTCTGTATTCTTTTCTTCTAAATTTTTTTCATCTTTCCCAATAATAATCTCTATTTCGTTGTTCTCGTCAGATCTTAACACAAAGGCTACTTTTTCACCTTTTATTAGATCTCTTATCTCACCCTTTTTAATGATAATTTTAAAGTCATCAGCGAATTTCAAACCATTATTTTCTACTTCCTGTTGGTAACTTATAGGAATTTCTATCTTATCAAAAAAAGGCAGTTTGAATTCTTTTTTAAAAACAGGGGTGAATGAGAACACTAAATTTTTTACATTTTTAAATTTAACAAGGAAAGAATAAGCAGATGGGTCGCTCATAACAGTCATTTTTGATAAGCCATTATTAGCTGACATACCATCAGGCCAAAATCTCACTCTTTGACCTGGGTAAAAGTTTAATCTTATTTTTGAGATTACCGTTCCATATTTATTGGAAAAGATAGAA
Organism: Petrotoga mobilis SJ95; assembly: GCF_000018605.1. Classification (NCBI taxonomy): domain Bacteria; kingdom Thermotogati; phylum Thermotogota; class Thermotogae; order Petrotogales; family Petrotogaceae; genus Petrotoga; species Petrotoga mobilis. The sequence continues at coordinate 480,717 of NC_010003.1, forward strand.
AAAGGCATGCAATTTTTCAACAACATCGTGGAAGATCTGTTACTTATTATGTATTCTTTCGGAAATGTTTGAAAATAAGTTAAGCTTCCATCTTCTTCAATCTTATAATACATAATATCCTTCCCCTTTTACCAAAGTTAGAGGATAAAATACTTCTACTGCTTTGTTTCTTCCCTCTAAAACATCGGCTGCTATGTATTTGTTCATCAAAGGTATGGGCTCTAAGACTTCCCTTTGAGATTCGTATAACCTTAAAACCTTGATTTTATCTTCCAAAAAATCAGTGATATCTACATGAAATTTAGATTGAGGAATCTTTGTGATGTCAGATATGAACATAAGAACGTTGGAACAATTGTAAGGTTCATTCTCTAAATCCTCTCTTTTCGTTCTGGCTAAAAATAAGGCATCTTTAGTACTTTCTCCCACTGCCTTGTGATCGGGGTGCTTGTCTTCAAAATAGTGTGTGAAAAGGATCTTGGGCCTATATTTTCGTATAAGATTTGCGATTAATGCTGCTAAATTATTAATTTCATTTAAATATCCGTCTTTCAGTCCTATCATTTCAAAATAATCAAGTTTCAAAGATTTTGCAGCATGTTCTGCCTCCATTTTTCTTACGTTGATATCGTTGTTTCTCCCTGCAGAGCCATCGGTTAAGATTATTCCACCACAACTCTTCCCTTCTTTTTTCAATCGAAGTATTGTTCCTCCTCCAAAAGCCTCATAATCATCAGGGTGGGCCCCTATGAAAAGTGCATCCACCATATTTTCTCCTCCCTTTTTTCTTATTTTAGAGATCCCATTGTTATACCTTTTACAAAATACCTTTGAAAGGCTAAAAATACAATCATAACAGGAATCATAGAAATATTTGGTGCGGATACCGCTGAATTCATCCATAGAAAACACCCCCAAAGGAGTTCAAGGAAGCACCATTCTCCTTTCTTTTTGCTTGATAGTTACATTCCTCCCACAAACATGTTATAATGCTATTGGAATGAGGTGATATTACGTATCGTACCCAGAAGAATCAACTAAGAAATTTAAACAAACAAGAATATATTGCCCTTAAAGAATTATGTAAGCTGTCTAAAAACCTGTATAACTCAACTCTATATGCTATTCGCCAATATTACTTTACAGAGAAAAAGTATTTACGCTACGAATCAGCCTACCATATCTGTAAAGAAAACGAAAACTATCAACTTCTTAATACAGACATTGCGCAACAAACCATGAAAGTAGTCGACCGCAACTTTAAGTCTTTCTTTGCACTTATTTCTAAGGCTAAAGAGGGCAATTACAGGTTTTCAGACATTCGACTTCCGCATTATCTTCCAAAAGATGGATACTTTATGCTGATTATCCCGCGTTTCAAGGTTAAGGGCGGTTATTTTACCGTGCCTATGTCCAATGCCTTCAAGAAGGAATTTGGAGAAGTTAAACTTCCATTTCCTGAAAGGTTAAATAGAAAGCAAGTAAAAGAAATCCGTATCTTCCCTAAGTACAACTCTAAATTCTTTGATATTGAATTTGTATATGTTCAGGAAGAAGAAAACCTTAACCTTAACACAGGTAACGCTCTTGCTATAGACTTTGGGCTTGACAACCTCGCAACTTGTGTTACAAACACTGGGGCGTCCTTTATCGTGGACGGTAAAAGATTAAAATCAATTAACCAGTGGTATAACAAAGAAAACGCAAGGTTGCAGTCTATCAAGGACAAGCAAGGGATTAAGGGTATAACCAATCGTCAATATATCAATACCAAGAAACGTAATAACCGTCTTAACTATTATATGAACAAAACTGCAAGAATTATCGTTAACTACTGTATCGAAAACGATATTGGCAATATTGTCTTAGGCTATAACCTTGACTGGAAACGTAGCATCAATCTTGGTAAGAGCAATAACCAAAAGTTTGTCCAAATATCACATGGTAATTTGCGTCTTAAAATCAAGTCCCTTTGTGAGCGTTACGGAATTAACTACATTGAGCAGGAAGAAAGCTATACTTCAAAGGCTGACTTTTTCGCCAACGATGATATTCCTGTTTACAATGCCGATAATCCGCAGGCATACAGCTTTAGCGGAAAACGCATATCCAGGGGGCAATATAAAACTTGTCAAGGCACGATTATTAATGCTGATTGCAATGGTGCATTAAACATACTTCGCAAAAGTAACCTGATGGACTTAACCGTCCTACAGGCTAGAGGCTGTTTAAACCAGCCCCAAAGAATAAGGGTAATAAGCCAAACTTCTTTGAAATCCCCTTGTCCTTATTTGCCGTGAGACTGCTTTCAGGAATGGGGAAGTTTAAAGAGAGTGTTGTCATTGCCAAAAGAGATCCCCATTGTACGGTATACTCACCTGAGAATAATGCCAATCCAAGCTGCAGGGTCATATATTTTGGTGAGCTAACAACTAACAAAGGCCAAATATAATCGTTCCATCTCCAAGTAAATGATAACACAGCCAAAGCAGCTATTACGGGTTGAGATAAAGGTATTATGATCCTCCAAAATATTTTTAATTCACTTCTCCATCGATTTTGGCGCTTTCTATCACTTCTGTAGGAAATGATTACCTTATAATAACACAAAATTTCAACTTATCTCTATTTTTTGATAAAATAATTTTATAGAGTCTTTTATTAAAAAGGAATTAAAATGATGATAGATATAATTGCCATTTCTGACGAGGAAATATATTTAACAAATAAAGACAAAAAAAAGTTTGACTTACTTATTTGCGCTGGAGATCTTTCTCCGCAATACATTGATTACGTGATGAATGAATTCAAACCATCCTTAAGCTTGATGGTACATGGTAATCATGATAAAAAGTATTATAAATTATACGAAGAAGAAAATAACTCTTTCTCAAAGGTATACAAAGGAGCTTATGTTTTAAATCATGGCATAGTTAACTTAAAAAAATTCATCGGCAAAGACATAATAGTAGCGGGATTTTCCGGTGCTTTAGCTCATGGATATAGACCTTTTTATTTCAAAGAAAAGGATATTAATAAATTTAATAGAGAGGTACGTTTCAGTACAATCTTTAAAGGTAATAAGTACAAGCAAATCGATATAATGGTTACACACAATCCTCCTTACATTAAAAATACTATAAAAAAATACGGGCAATCTCATACCCCTTCAAGAGCTTTGGGGGAGTTTTATCTTAAAGCATTTCCAAAAATTTGGATATACGGCCATATTCATCCACGATACGACTTTCAAGAACTTGATTTTGAAATTAAATTTTTAAATAATGTATCTTATCTAATAAATGCGGTACCTTATAAATTAATAAAGTACGATGAAGAAAAGAAAGAAGTAATAGAAATTTATACTTATAAGATGATAAGTCCTAAGACCATTTTAATTTAGAAAGTAATTAATTCTTTTAAATAAAATTTTAATTATTTTGCTGTATTATAGAATTATTAATATAAGAATATATCCCTAAAAGGTTTTACTGTTTCTTGCAAAAAATCTTTTTTATAATAAACTTTGATTTTGAACTTGGGGATCTTAAGGGGTTTACCCCTTAACGTGCCCAAAAAAAGGAGGCTAACCTAATGTATAGGACCTCAAGAAGTCTCAGCAGAAGCGAGTACGAAAAAGCTAATAGATTAGCAAAGAAAGACTTTTTGGCTAATATTTCAAAAGGGAAAGAAGGATATCTGCCGTGTTTAGAAGATATCATCCACAACGCTGAAATAATTAAGGAAGAAAAACTTGGTCTTATAGATATCCCTATAGAAAGGATCAAAGGAACGTACTACCATTCTCGTTCACTATCTTTTTCTGCAAATTTTTATCCCTTAATGAAAATTGACTCAGAATTTGCAAGTAAATGGATCAATTTGTATGAAGCTCATATATCTGAAGGAATAAGGGATCCTGTAACAGCCTACGAATATTTAAACTGGTTTTATATTGTTGAAGGGAACAAAAGGGTAAGCGTTTTGAAATATTCAGACGCTTTTTCAGTCCGTGGGGAAGTTACTAGATTGATTCCAAAATGGGATGAAAACAATCCTGAAATAAGGATCTACTATGAATTTTTAGATTTTTATAAAAAGACAAAAATTAATATAATCTGGTTCAACAAAGAGGGCAAATTCAAAGAACTTTACGAGTTAATCAAAGATTATAAGAAAAAAAGTGATTTTGTTGAGAATGAATATGATGAATTAGTCCATTCAGTATATCTTCTATTTAGAAAGCTATATAGGGAAATTGCTAAGGACACGATTTCGCTTACTGAAGAAGAGGCTTTTTTAGAATACCTAAAAAAATTTGGTTTGGAAAATGTTCCCACTATCGAAAGAGAAATGAGCGAACAAGTCAACGAATTAATAGAAGAACTAGAAGAACGTCTAGGTAAACCATCAGAACCTTTATTCAAATTACCTCAGATCTTCGCAGGGAAAACATTAAAAGTAGCTTTTCTATATAACACCTCAATAGAAGAGTCTGCATGGACATATTCCCATGAATTGGGAAGAAGGTATGTTCAAAAACGTTTAGGAAATGAAATAATAACAAAGTATTTTGAAAATATTTCTGATTTAAAAACGTATGAAAAAATATTGGAACAACTCGAAGAAGAAAAATTCGACCTAATATTTTCTACCAGTTTTGACTTCTTACAAAATCAGAACACAAAGGAACTTCAAAATGTTCGATTCATGTATTTTTCCGGATATCGTACTACAAAGAATATTAACACATATTTCGGTCGTATGTACGAACCAAGATTCCTCTCTGGAATGATAGCAGGTGCAATGACCACTAACAATAAAATAGGTTACGTTGCTTCCTACGGTATACCTGAAGTCATAATGGGAATAAATGCCTTTGCTTTAGGGGCAAAGGCTGTTAATCCAAAAGCAAAGATATTTGTTGGATGGACGAATACTTGGCGCAATATAGAATATGAAAGAGACACGTCAGAGTATTTGATAAATGAAATTGGAGTGGATGTTTTAACCCATCATCAAGATTCTCCGGAAGTTTGCAAAGTTGGAGAAGAATACGGCGTCTACACTATTGGTTACCATATTGACATGAAAGATTATGCTCCAACTACCCATTTAACCTCTGTTGTATGGAATTGGGGAGTTTACTACGAAAACATAATTAAAGATGTATTAAGAGGGTCAAATTTTTCTTTATTTAGATTGTTTTCTGGTTCAGAAAAGATTGAGAACTTTTGGGGTGGACTTAAGAGTGGAGTAGTTTGTTTGTCACCTATAAGCAAAATTGTTCCTTCTACAACAAAAAACCTTGTTGACACTGTGAAAACGGATATTATGGAAAATAGGTTTCACCCTTTCAGGGGGGGTATTTTTGATAAAGAAGGTAATATGAAAGTCTCGGAAGGCAAAGATATCTCAGACGAAGAACTAATGAAAATGGATTGGTTTGTGGACAACGTTTATTATTCTTAAAAATGGGTACCAAATTTTGTTGATCTCAACCCTTTCTTAGTTTATCACAACATTTATGAGCCAAGTTCGAACGATGCCGGATATCTTTCATCAACGATAGATTTAAAAAATTATACTCTGTATTCTGAATTTCTTTTAGATCAGTATCAATTACCAACCGAAAGCCAAAGTAGCCCTCCAAACGCTTATGGGTTCATGATGGGAGGCAGAAAGAAAGGACAAAAAATAGATTATGGGATGGAGTTTTATAAGACTTCCACATGGTTGTACAATAAAGGTGAAGGTAACGAAGATTTTACTTATCCCGTTTGGAAAAATCTTCTTCTTGCGGAGGATAAAACTATAAACTACTTTCTTGGTTTCCCATATGGACCTGATGTTGAATTGTTCAAAATTTTTTTAGAAGGTGAACATTTTGGAATAGATTATGAACATCTAGTTAAAGGTACGATCACAATAGACACACCTTACAATGAAGAAGAATGGCAAAAGTATTCCATTCATGGACCGGTTCCACCAACTACTGTTGAAAACATTTTACGACTGGATTTTAAAATTGGAAACAATCCAACTTTTTTTACACAATCAATTTTTCGAAACAAAGATTTATGGATGTTAGTTGGATTAGAATACACTTTCTCATTGAAAATCCCTTAATTTTAAGCTTCCACTTTTTCTAACTTTTCTATCAATTCCAAAGTTATTTCTTTCATATTTTCCACCACTAAATCTGCTTTCGATAGATCCTGGTTGAGTGAGTTTGGGTTTTTAAAACCTATGCACTTCATTCCAGCAGCTTTTGCCGCCTTAACACCATTCTTTGAGTCTTCTATAACTACACATTCTTCTGGTTTAACTTTTAACAAGCCAGCTGTATATATAAAAATATCAGGTTTAGGTTTACCACGAGCAACGTATTCTGAACTCACCACCACTTCAAAATACTTCTCAATGTCAAGCATGCAAAGAACTTCTTTGATCAATCTCATCGGCGAGGAAGAGGCCAACGCTATTTTATAATTGTTTTCTTTCAGTGTCTGTAATAGCTCTATTACACCTTCTATTGGCTCTTTAACCCCTTCTTTTAATAATTCCAAATTCTCTAAGTTTTGTTTTTCAAGCAATTCTTCAACACTTTGTTGTAGATTGTATTCATTTTTTAAGTCTTGCCACATCTCTTGGTTGCTTACACCGATATAATTACTATATGAACTTCTATTAATTGGGATTCCTAGTTCTTCGAAAATTCTTTTATTTGCACTATAATGGATGGGTTCACTGTCAATAATGACCCCATCCATATCAAAAATAATAGCTCTTAACATTATTACCTCCTAGCTTTTACACAGGTTGATAATTAACATGATTCACAACATCTATTTTAAGAAATTCATTTATTTCTTTTTCGCCCCCAATATATTCCTTTAACTCTTCAAGGTCTTTACTCATAAGCTTTTTGAATTCTTCCCCATAAATTGTTTCATTTTTAAAAATATAAGAAGCTAGAAGATCAAGCCTCTCTCTATTTTGCTTAAGAAGTTCGAGAGCTTTATCGTACATAGAATTAATTATTTTCTTGACTTCAACGTCAAGTTCTTTTGCGGTTTCTTCCGAATAATTTCTTTGTTTTGTCAACTCACTCCCCAAAAATATTTCTTCCTCTTCTCCTTCCCAATACACAGGGCCCATTCTTTTGGACATTCCTAACCTATAAATCATGGATTTTGCATAATCTGTAGCTTTTCTCAGATCATCTTTAGCACCGGTAGTAGCAAAATTAAACACTAATTTCTCGCTAGCTCTCCCTCCAAGGGCTACAACGATCCTATCAAGTATTTCAGATTTTTTAATTAAATATTTGTCTTTTTCAGGAATTTGTAAAGTAGAACCTAACGAACCTGCACCCCTAGGAATTATAGTAATCTTGTAAACAGGGTCGGTATTAGGCAATAAATATGCCAATACAGCATGTCCCAACTCATGATACGATAGAATCTTCTTTTCTTTATCGGATATTATCCTGTACTTTTTTGATGGACCGGTTAGTACCCTATCAATAGCCTCTTCAAAATCACTCATTTCTACTTGGTTTTTTTTCTTTCTTGAGGCTATTAAAGCAGCTTCATTAACTAGGTTTTCTAAATCAGCTCCAACGAAGCCCGGTGTCCTTTTGGCTAACAATTTTAAATCAACATCAGGGGCTATTTTCTTTTTACGTGTATGTATCTTTAAAATTTCTTCTCTTCCTTTTACATCTGGAGGACCTACCATTATTTTTTTATCAAACCTACCTGGTCTAAGCAATGCTTTATCAAGAACATCAGGCCTATTGGTAGCAGCCATGACAACAACCCCTGTCGACGTGTCAAAACCATCGAGTTCTACTAACAAGGCATTGAGAGTTTGTTCTCTCTCATCGTTCCCTCCACCAAGGCCAGCTCCTCTTTGTCTACCTACTGCGTCTAATTCATCGATAAATATTATTGCAGGAGCATTTTCTTTAGCTGTTTTAAAAAGGTCTCTAACTCGCGATGCACCAACCCCTACAAAAAGTTCGACAAAATCAGATCCACTTGCATAATAAAAAGGTACATCTGCTTCTCCGGCTATAGCCCTTGCTGTCAAAGTTTTACCAGTTCCCGGAGGGCCTACCAACAAAGTTCCTTTAGGCATTCTTGCACCCAATTCTTGAAATTCTTGAGGGTTTTTCAAAAATTTTACAATATCCTCGATTTCGTCCAAAACTTCATCGATTCCTGCCACATCTTTAAAGGTAACTTTTTCCCCGATAGGTTCATACTTTTTTGCCCCACTCTTTCCAAAGTTCATACTGCTTCTAGCTCCTGCGGAAGCCGAACGATACAACCAAAAAAAGAAAAGAACCATTACTACTATTGGAATTATGTTTATCAATAAACCAAACCACCACTTTGTCCCAACACTTTCAACATACTCTACCTTTATACCTTTTTGAATTAAACTATTCACATACTGTTTATCGATTACTAAAGCTGGCGAAAAAGATTCATAAGTAGTACCGTCTTTGCTAAGTATTTCCACGTTTCCATTTTGGTTTATTTTCATGGATTCAACCTGGCCATCATTGATCAAACTCAACATTTCTGAATAGGATATTATAGGATTATTTTCCCAATTCAAAGAAATGAGAGCCCCAATAAAAAAAACCGCAAATATAATATAAACCCAAATTATGTTGGAAAACTTTACTTTCTTTTTTTCTTCTTTGGTGTTTTTATTTTCTTTATCGTTTTTATTTTCTTTATCGTTTTTATTTTCAGGCATTTATTTACCTCCTCACAGATGTTAACCTATATACATTTAATCCAAAATACTGTACTTTTTCAACGTTTTCATCTTTCTCTAATTTTTCAAAAATTTCATTTTTATTTTCACATTTTCTTTGATCCAAAAAACTTTCGATTTCATGCTGATTCATCGGATGTCTTTTTATTATACTTAAGATAGCTTCCAAATCGTCTTCTATAGAACTGTAAAAATCTTCTTCTTCTAAAAAATCAAGGGATATGCCTCCTAAGATATTTTGCGCTAGCTCAATTTTTTCTTTTTCTGGAACTGTTACCCAATCTTCCGCTGGGGGTCTCATTGGTAAATTTATATACAATCTATCATAACTTATTCTATTAAATATTTCTTTGATTTTCCTTAAAGATTCTTCATCATCATTTAGCCCTTTTATCATCATAAATTCCATCCAGATTTTACCTTTAAAGTTTTTAGAAAAACTTATCAACCCATCCACGTAAGAATCAAAAGATATACTTTTATGAGGTCTATTTATTTTTTTAAAGGTTATTTGATCATAAGCATCCAGTGTTGGCATTACAAGATCGCTCTCATTTAATTCTTCTCTTACTTTTTCTTCACAAAGTAGAGCTCCATTTGTAATTACAGCAACAGGCTTATCAACATAAGCTTTTATTGATTTTATTAGTTCACCAATTCTAGAGTATAATAATGGTTCACCTTCACCAACTATAGTTACAAAATCAAACTGGGATACACCGCTTTTAATATAAGCTTTAAACTCTTCCAAAATATCTTGCAAATTAAAAAATTCTTGTCTTTGGTTTGTCATGTTAGTTGTTCTTCCTAACTGACAGTATACACAAGAAAAATTACAAGTTTTTGGAGGTATTGGGCTTACTCCTAAGGATCTTCCCAATCTTCGAGAAGGTACAGGACCGTATAAATATCGAAAACTCATCAGACACCTCCAATATATACTCGCTTTTTTTACTCATTTAAATTATATCAAATATCACCCTTTAAATAAAAATAATAGTGAAACATACTAAACAAAAAGAAATGAGGAAAACAGTATCTTTTATTTTCCAATTAAACTGCTTAAACCTCGTCCTCCCTTCCCAACCATTGTATCCTCTTGCTTCCATAGCAATACTCAAATCTTCAGCCCTTCTCAGAGCAGATACCAACAAGGGAATAATTATAGATATAGCCCCTCTAATCCTTCCAGAAAATTTTCTATCATCAAAATTTGCCCCCCTACTTAATTGTGCTTTCATTATACGATCTGCTTCATTTGCAATTACAGGGATGAACCTTATAGCAATCGTCATTACCATCGATATTTCATGAGCAAATCTTTTAGGTACAAAAAACCATCTCAAGACATCTTCTAGAGCATGAGCTAAAGAGGTAGGAGAAGTAGTTAACGTGAGAACAGAAGATAATAAAACTGCAAATAATATTCTGAAGGTAATTATAGCGGCATTAAACAAACCGGTATCTGTTATTCTGATAAACCCGATTTTAAAAAGTGTGTTCCCTCCTATTGTGAATAACTGAATTACAAAAGCAAAGATGACTATGAACCATATTGATTTTAAGGATTTCATATAATACTTCAAGCTTAGTTTAGATAACAACATCAAAACCAAAGTATAAGAAGACATAATCAAAACATCATAAAAACTGTTTATAGAAAAAGCAAATCCTGCCAAAACAAACAACCCTAAAAGTTTTCCCCTTGGATCCAGTGAATGCATCAATGAGTCTAATTCAACGTACCTTCCCAAGGCAACATTATCCAAAAGCATTTAAATACTCCTTTTATCAATCATTTTTTCTAATTCCCAGCATTGAATATTTTAACATAATTCAAGAATTATTATATTATTTGTGAGAAAAGATTTAGTAGTTTTTTAAAACATTAATAAACAGAATGACTGATTTTTATTAAGTTTTGATTAAGTGTTTTTGTAAAAAGATGATATAATTATTTTAATGTCTACAAAAAATCAATTTGGAGAGACACATGGAAAAATCCTTATCAAATAGAAGTATGAAATACCTATTTATACTTTTGTTGATTTTAATAATATGTATAATAATTGTTTTTTTAGTTTCTAAATCCTCAAACTATAAAAAGCAGATCATTTTTTTTGAAGAATATTTAAAAAACAACTATACTTTGGACGATGCAACGATAAAAGAATTCGTCAAAGTCTTTGAAATATTATATGACGAATTCCCCTATGTAACTGAATATGTTTATCCGATCGAATTGTTAGCTATTGGAATAGTAGAAACAAATTTTGAAAACGTAAAAGGAGATAGTGGTGAAAGTTTGGGATATTTTCAGATACAAGCCCCTACTTATTGGTATTTAAAACATAATTACCCTGAATTTTATCAAAGAATTAATTTCTTAGAACCTTGGTATTGGGATAACATAAAAGAAAGACCTGATGTGCAATTATTGACTTCTATCTTATACTTATACGATATCAAATTACGTTTTGGGGAAGAAGATGCGTATAGTATTTACAATGGTGGTTCAGAAACATATAAAGACAAAATATTATTAAGACTTAATATTTTAGAAAATGAATTCAAAACATTTAACAGGAGGTAAACATGCAGATATCGGAGCCGCTTATTTCAAAACCTATTTTTAGTGAAAAAATTTGGGGAAATAATGAATTGAACAGAATTTTCAACTGTGAAAAAACCCAACCAATAGGGGAAGCCTGGCTTTATTCTCCTCTAACTGGATTTGAAACCGTCTTGTATGGAAAAAATAGCCAAAAAGAATATGGCAATGCAAGTGAACTTTTCCCAAATTTTCCTTTGTTGCTAAAATTAATCGCAACCTCATCCTGGCTTTCCATACAATTACACCCGGATGATACAATGGCTAAACAATTAGAAAACGAACCATGGGGAAAATCAGAAGCATGGTATTTCCTAAAAGATAATGGCCAAATTAAAGTTTCAAATAATAACAAACATATTTTGCAAGCTTTTGATGATAATCGATGGGATGAAGTACTAGAAAATTACGAAATGAACAAATTCGATTCCATCTTTATACCTGCAGGAACTGTTCACACCTTAGGTCCTAACAGCCTTTTACTGGAAATACAGCAAAGCTCAGATTTAACTTATAGATTATACGACTGGGGAAGACCTCGAGAAATCCATATTGATAAATCTAAAAAAGTTCTTAACAACATTCACACCAGTTACTCTATTTCAAGGAAGACCGAAGGTTTATGTACTAAATACTTTAGCTTTTCCAGATTTGCCAACCAAAATAAAAAAGGGTTTGGCGTATATGTTAACTTAAAAAGCTATGAAACAATAGTACTTCCAGAAGAATTAAATTATAATTTTAAAGGTGAATTTGTGGAATTTAAATTAAACGAAAATGGCTGGAAATCACTTTTATAATTTCATAATCAAAAATTATAAAATAATTTAAAATTTTTACATTCCATTTCTTTTTCGACTTATTTTGTCTGATATAATTGAATAAACATAAAATAAAATCTTAGGAGGTATCCTGATGAATAAAACTATCAATGAAGATGTGTCAATCGTCTTATCCGGTGAAGCGGGTCAAGGGATTCAAACGATAGAAGGATTGTTAACATTTATTCTCAAAAGGGAAGGTTATTACGTATTTGCCACAAAAGAGTACATGTCTAGGATTAGAGGTGGAAGTAATTCAACTGAAATAAGGGTAAGCTCTAAACCTGTAAAAAGTTACGTCGACAAAATAGATATACTCATACCTCTTACAAAAAGTTCTGTTGAACATCTTGGAGACAGAGTGACTGAAGATACCCTTATCATAGCTGACAACGATTCTTTGAATTTAAAAAACAAAAATCTTTTCAACGTCCCCATCCTCTCTATCGCAAAAGAAATAGGTAATGAAATATATGCAAATATAGTTGCCGTTGGTGTAATTTTGGGTCTTTTCAAAATAAACAAACAAACTATAGAAGAGTATCTAAAAGAAAGATTTGGAGATAAGGGAGAAAAAATTGTTTCAGATAACATAAAAGCAGCTTCAGAAGGTTACAAATTAGGAAAAGACTTTTCTGAAAGTGGAGAGATAAAAATAAAAATCTCTGCAAATGAAAATCTAAAAGACGATCTATTAATTAGCGGAACCGATGCGGTATCTCTAGGAGCGTTAGCTGGCAATTGTGATTCGATTTTTTCATATCCAATGACACCTGGATCGGGAGTTCTAGTTGATTTAGCCAATTTTTCAGAAAATTTCGATATTTTAGTCGAACAAGCTGAGGATGAAATTGCTGCAATCAATATGGCAATAGGTGGATGGTACGCAGGAGCAAGATCAATGGTGACTACTTCTGACGGAGGATTTGCTTTAATGGAAGAAGGACTTTCTCTAGCTGGAATGATCGAATCACCGTTAGTAATTCACTTAGCCCAAAGGCCTGCCCCTGCAACAGGTTTACCAACGAGAACCGCTCAAGAAGGTTTAAATCTTGTTATACACGCTGGACATGGGGAATTTCCAAGGTTGGTCTTAGCTCCTGGCAGCCTTGAACAAGCCTTCTATTTAACTCAAAAGGCTTTTAATATTGCAGATAAATATCAAATCCCCGTATTCATTTTGACAGATCAATTTTTTGTTGATTCGTATTATAACGTTAAAAAGTTGGACCTTTCCAAAATTGAAAATAAAAAATATTTTGTAGAAACTACTGAAGATTATAAAAGATATGATCTTTCGAAAGCAAAAAACGGAGTTCCACCAAGAGGTATACCTAACTATGGTAATGGATTAGTTGTTGTAGATAGTGATGAACATGACGAGGAAGGTCATATAACGGAAGAGTTGGATATCCGAATTAAAATGGTGGAAAAAAGACTCAAAAAATTTGAGGCTTTAAAGGAAGATTTTATTTCTCCCGAATTCTATGGAAATGATAACTACAAATATCTCGTCGTATGTTGGGGTTCAAATTATAATGTCGTCAAAGAAGCTCTAGAAAATATAGATAACAAGGATCTTGCTATGCTTCATTTTAGCCAAGTTTATCCCATCCCGGAAAATGCGGTTGAATTTTTAGAGAAGGCAGAAAAAATAATTGATGTTGAAAATAATGCCACAGGGCAATTTGCAAAGTTAATAAGAGCAGAAACTGGCATAAAAATAGATAGTAAAATATTAAAATTCAATGGAATGCCATTTTCAGTTGAAGAGTTAACCGCTAAGATAAGGGAGGAGTTGCAATGAGCGAAAGAAAAAATATGTTTACTCTAGAAAATGAAAAAGAATTAGACATAGCTTGGTGTCCAGGCTGTGGAAATTTTGGAATACTGAATATATTAAAAAAAGCCTTGGAAGAAATGGAGGAAATAACTCCCAACAATTTTGTACTCGTTTCAGGAATAGGACAGGCAGCAAAAATACCCCATTACTTTAAAAACAATGCTTTTAATGGCCTTCATGGTAGAACCTTACCCGTGGCCTTTGCCATAAAAGCGACTAATCCAGATTTATACGTAGTAGCTGAAAGTGGAGATGGAGATATGTACGGTGAAGGTGGCAACCATTTTATCCACAATATGAGAAGGAACATTAACATCACAAACATAGTTCACGATAATAGAGTCTATGGACTAACGAAAGGCCAGGCTTCTCCTACTTCACAGCATGGAATGGTCACCCCTGTTCAAGTAAATGGAGTAATACTGAACCCCTTCAATCCTATTGCTGTTGCTATAGCTAACGGAGCCACATTTGTGGCACGAGCTTTTGTGGGTGATATGCAAAACACGAAAGAAGTCATTAAAAAGGCTATTAGGCATAATGGCTATGCGCTAATTGATTTGTTTCAACCATGTGTGACATTCAATAAAATAAATACTTACGCTTGGTTTAATGAACATACTTACAAATTAGGGGAAGATTATGATCCATCAGATAAAATACAAGCTCTACAAATAGCTTTTCAAGAGGACAAAATCCCTCTAGGTATAATATATGAAGAAAAGAGTAAGCCAACTTTTGAAGAACAATTGACTATTTATAAGCAAAACAAAGATCCGCTTTTTAAAAGAAGCATAGATTTAAACAAATTAGAAGATTTCATAAACTCAATGAGATGAGAGGTGATATGATGGCATTGAAAGTTGGAGATTTGGCTCCAGATTTTAAATTGAAAGATCAAAACGGTGATGATAATTCTTTATCTGGTTTTAAAGGAAAAAAGGTTTTGCTTTCCTTTCATCCTTTAGCATGGACAGGGGTTTGCGAAACCCAGATGAAAAACTTGGATTTAAAGTATGACGAATTGGGAAAACTCAACGTTGTACCTTTGGGAATTAGCGTTGATGCATCACCTTCAAAAAAAGCATGGGCTCAAAATATGAAAATCAACAAACTTAAACTTTTGTCAGATTTTTGGCCTCATGGAGAAGTTGCTAGAAAATATGGTATATTCGATGAAGAAAACGGTTTTTCCAAAAGAGCGAATTTTTTAATCGACGAAGAAGGAAAAATTGAATTTGTAAAAGTTTACGAATTAAGAGATCAACCAGATTTAAATGAAATTATGAATTATATCAAAAGATGAAAGAAACTTAAATAGGCTTCGACAAAAAGTTCGAAGCCTAATTTATTATAATGGAGTTAAAAATTATGAAGAAAATTTCTTTCACCCTTTTAATTTTGATGATTATTTCAACCAATTTATTTAGTCAAACGATTAATATACCAGAATTTCCAAAAGGGACTCTAACCATTTCACAAGAGGGAAGTAGTGTAACAATCCCTATTGAAATTGCTAATACGAACGAATTAAGAGAATTCGGTCTGATGTACAGGGAAGATATTCCTGAAGATTATGGAATGCTTTTTGTTTTCCCAAGTCCTGGAATAAGAAGCTTTTGGATGAAAAATACCTTTGTTGAACTCGACATTGCTTTTATAGATGCCAATGGAACAATATTGGATATACAAAACATGAAACCTTGTGAAGAATCACCCTGCCCTATTTACATAATTTACACACCTTTCAAATTTGCTTTAGAAGTAAAAGCAGGTTTCTTTGATCGATACGGATTCACCGAAGGGGCAAAAATTGAGTGGTCACTAAAGGAATGAGAAACAGGTTTTACTGTTTCAAAGCCCATAAAAAACACAAAAGGAGGAATAATAAAAATGAAAAAAATACTTATTTCGGTACTTATTATTTTGTTTGGTATGAACTATATCTATGCAGCTGAAAAGGTAGTTGTAGGAGCAAAAGCTTTTACAGAAGGTTATATATTGTCAAGCATGGTTTCTTTACTTCTTCAAGGGAATGGGATTGATGTAGAAGAAAAATTTGGACTATCCTCTTTTCCGCTACGCAAGGCCATGGAAACCGGTCAAGTTGACGCTTATGTAGATTACACAGGAACTGCTTGGGCAGCATATTTTAGACATACAGAAAACATATATGATCCCGAGGAACTGTTTGATTTAGTAGCAAAAGAAGACTTAGAGAAACACAACATCGTGTGGTTAGATATGATCAATTTTAATAATACTTATGGTTTGGCGGTACGAAGCTCTTTTGCTAGAGAAAACGGAATACAAAGTTTAAGTGACTTGGCTGATTATATTAATTCGGGAAAAGGAAAGGATTTAATTTTTGGAGTTAATCCAGAATATTATGAAAGAAGCGATGGAATCTTTGCGGTTATGGATACATACAATATGAATCTGCCAAAAAATAATGTGAGAACTATGGAAGCAGGGTTAACATATGAGGCCTTAGCACGTAAAAATATTGATGTGGCTATGATATATTCTACCGATGCGCAAATCTTACGTTTTGATTTAGTGATTTTAGAAGATGATAAATCTTTCTTTCCACACTACAATCCTTCCGTTTTGGTTAGAAAGGAAACAATAGATGAATACCCTGAAATAAGAGAAATTTTAAAACCATTGACATTGTATTTAAATGAGGATATAATTATAAGGCTGAACTACTTGGTTGATTTTGAAGGTTTAGAACCAGAAATTGTTGCCAGAAAATATCTACAAGGTTTAGGCCTTATTAAATAGTTTACAATAATTTGTGGAGGCGTGCACCGAATTGGCTAAGGGGCCGGTCTCGAAAACCGGTGGGGTTTATCCCCTTGTGGGTTCGAGTCCCACCGCCTCCGCCAATTTTTATATGAGGAGGGAAGTAAAAGATGCCTATTCTATCTGAACTTAATAAATACTTACAAAGTAAAATCTCACAGGGTAAAGACGATTATGCAATACCGAAAAGATGGATGCCACCTAATTATACCGGTAAAGTTAAACTAGCTGGGAGGAAATTTTTTGTTAATCCCTATGAGTTTATATCCAACATAATCGATAATCTATTAAAAAATGCTGGAAAAGATGTGGATTACAGCAAACCCCTTTCTTTCATTAAAAATGTTAAAGAACCTGATTGGATAAGAACGAGCATACTTTATTCTGCTCACGTACGAGCTACAGCTGCATATGTTCATGATCAAACTACTTTATTCGTTCCAATAGATGAAAAAGGTTATACTGAATCGGGTACATTCCTAAAAATGTTGATGTTAATCCCTTATTTTTCTACGTACAAAGTCGATAGTATATACTTACTTCCAATAACTCAAGCCAGCAGTAAATTTAAAAAAGGTGAAGTTGGTTCGCCTTATGCAGTTAAAAATTTCTTCTCTGTAGAAAAAGATTATCACGACACACTTTTGGAAAATGAATTCACCCCTAATGAAGAATTTGGAGCTTTTGTCGAAGCCGCTCATATGGCTGGAATGAGAGTCTTGTTGGATTTTGTACCAAGAACAGGATCAAGGGACAATGACCTTATTTTAGAACATCCCGAATGGTTCTATTGGATAGATATAGACGAAATGAACGGTTTTGCACCTCCTAAAGTTGAAGGTCTGGGATTTGTTCAACCGAGCAAAGAAAATTTAAAAATTGTGTACAATGACGAACAAGTCAAAAATCATCTTAAAAAATTTAGATGGGATCCAAGAACTCAGAACCCACAAAAATGGGAAAATTTTATAAAACTAAATAAAGACAACCCAGATTTTTTGGATGAAATAGCAAGAGAGTTTAAAGTAATAACCGTTCCAGGATTTTCAGATTGGATAAATGATCCCCAACCAGCATGGGAAGATGTCACTTTCTTAAGACTCTATCTTTCTCATCCAGAAGAAGCTCTAAAATATATAGACGAGACAAATCAACCTCCTTATGTGCTCTTCGACGTAGTTAAATCAAGTTTGTTCCCAGGGAAAGAAAAGAATGCCGAACTTTGGAACCTAATAGCAAATATTATTCCATTCTATCAAAAAAATTTCGGTATAGATGGTGCTAGGTTGGACATGGGTCACGCTCTACCTGATGAACTTGAAGCTGAAATTATAAAAAGGGCAAAAGAATACGACCCTGCCTTTGTAATCATAGCTGAAGAATTGAACATGGACAATCATTTAAAAGCTAAAAAAAGTGGTTACGATGGAATTTTGGGAAATTCATGGTGGGCTGAGCCAAGAATAAAAGAAGGCTGGTTCAAAAAATTCATCTCAGAAGTAGCACCAAAATTATCTTTACCTACATTTGCAACGGCAGAGACACCAGATACCCCAAGAGCGGTTACAAGAGAAGGTGAAGAAACTTTCTCAAAATTGACAGCGGTGGTAAATACTTTCATGCCAAACGGAATAACATTTATAAACTCCGGATATGAGCTTTTTGAACCTCAACCTATGAACACAGGCTTAGATGTAGAAGATCCTGTGGAAGAAAGATTTAAAAATTTACCTTCAACAGATCAATTTTATGGCAAACTCGCATTCTTTGATTGGTATGTCCTACACTGGGATACAGACCATCATATGGTGAAATTACTTTCCTTATTAGGCACACTAAAAGAGGAAGTCAAAGATCTTTTGAAAAATTCTAACAATTACCATTTTATTGATTTTTCTGATGACGCAAGTGCGATGTTTTGGTGGAACGGAGAAAAAGGAGTTGTAATAGCTATCAATACTAACTTTAAAAATCCTTATTTCTTCGATATAGACCTTGGATATTATACCTGGAAAAGTGAGCATAACATACAAACAAAATTGGAAAATTACAGAAGAGGCGAAAGCTCTTGGAACGTTCAGGATGCACATTTAAGAGTAACAATCAATCCAGGGGAAGCCAGAGTTTTTTTTGTATATTAAAAAGGGCTTTTAGCCCTTTTTTACTTTAATTTTGGAAAGTTAAACTTGTCAACTTCTTGCTTTTTTATAAATTTTCTAAACTTTTTCTTTGCTTCCTTCATAAGCTCCTCTTGAACTATAAACAAGCTTGACTTTTTACTGGTAGGCTTTCTATATTCTCCATTCGGTTGTAACTCTCTTGCTTTGAAATTATCCTTTAAATAAAGGTTCAATACATCTATCAATCGTTGCTTCAAATCTTCCTGCTCTATTGGTATCAAGGTCTCAACCCTTCTATCCAGATTTCGAGGCATTAAATCGGCACTTGATATAAATAATTTAGGTAATCCGTTATTTTCAAAATAATATATTCTACTATGTTCTAAATACCTTCCCACTATACTTCTAACCGTTATACCTTCACTGACACCTTTTATTCCAACTTTTAGAGCACATATCCCTCTAACGATCAAGTCAACCTTCACACCAGCCATGGAAGCCTTATATAAAGCTTTTATTATAGATACATCTAGTAAGGAATTAACTTTTATTATTATTTTCCCTTTCCCACCTTTTTTAACTACCTCTATTTCATTATCAATCCATCGTAAAAAAGTTTCCCTTAAACTTGTAGGAGCAACTCCCAACTTTTTCCATGTTGGAGGTTTTGAATACCCCGTTAAGATATTGAACAGAGCCGATACATCTTGAGCATAGCTTTCCTTACAAGTAAAAAAATCTATGTCTTCATATAATTTTGCGGTTATGTAATTGTAATTCCCTGTACTCATATGAACGTATCTTCTGATACCGCTTTCTTCTCTTCTAACAATCAACAAAAGTTTTGCATGTACTTTTAATCCAACAAGTCCATAAACCACGTGGCAACCTGCTTTTTCCAACTCTTTCGCCCATTGGATATTATTTTCTTCATCAAATCTGGCTTTGACTTCTACCACAACGGTTACTTGCTTGCCGTTCTGGGCTGCTCTAATAAGATAATCTATGATTGGGGATCTTTTTCCGACTCTATATAAAGTTTGTTTGATTGCCAACACTTGAGGATCCTCTGCCGCCTGTCTTAAAAAATCTATCACATGCTCAAAAGATTCATAAGGGCGGTGTAAAAGAACATCCTTTTCCCTAATTACCTTAAAGATATCCTCCTTACCATAAAAGCTTGGGGAAGGTTGAGGAGAATAATACTCAAATTTTAAATGCTCATACCCTTCTAAATTAGCTATTTCCATGAGAGAACTTAAATCTAAAAGATTGGAAATCTCATAAATATTATCACTTCTTAAAATTAGCGAATTTACAAGGAAATTCCTCAGGTTCTGCCCCATGTTTTTGGATATTTCTAACTTTACAGGAAAACCTGTTTTTCTTTCTTTAAGTGAACTTTCAATCTCAATTAACAAATCTCTGGCATCATCCTCGTCAATAGAAAGGTCTCCATCGCGTGTGATTCTGAACTCAGAAATCTCAATTACTTTGTATCCACTAAAAAATAAATCAGAATGCATTTTTAAAAGATCTTCAGTTAAAAATAAACACGTACCATCTTTGCAGGGGATTTTTATAAACCTTGGAAAAATCGTCGGTAGTGGTATAAAAGCAAATAACCTTTCCCCTTTATCATCTTCTAACTCAACACCTAGATTTATGCCACTACCCGGTAATATCGGAAATGGCCTACTTTGATCGACTGCCATGGGGGTAACTACGGGAAAAACCGTTGTTTGAAAATAATTATCTAAAAACTCCTTTTTTTCTTCATCAACTTCATTAACTTTGAGAACTTTGATATTCTCCTTTTCTAAAGAAGGTAGTAACTCATTTTCTAAACAATTATATTGCTTTTCCACCATTTCATGGGTTTTTTGAGAAATCTTCGTTAATTGATCTCTAGGAGTTAAGCCTGAAAAATCCGTTCCACTGAAACCAGCTTGAAGTTGTTCCTCCAAGCCAGCCACCCTTATCATGAAAAACTCTTCAAGATTGGATGAGGTTATGGAAAGAAATTTAACTCTTTCTAAAAGAGGATTTGTTGTATCATAAGCTTCCTCTAACACTCTAAAATTGAAATCTAACCAACTCAGCTCTCTATTGTTATAATGTTTGTAATCGTTCAAATCAATCTTCTTTTCTTTAGTTTTGTTGCTGCTAGTTTTTGCCATAAAATTTCATTCCTTTATACTTTTTTTAATAACTCTGGAAGTATTCCAAACACTTCCAAAAAGAAGTTGTCCTTTCTTTTCAATGCCCACTCTTCCAACAAAGTTTCTTTTGGTGAATGAGTAGTTATACTCAGACGATTACCCTTCAAATTGATTTCAATATCTCCCAATTTATTTTCATGAGCGACATCTAAGGCGTCAGCAAGCCTCAATATGGCAAGCATCTTTGTTATCAAAATCTTATCAGGTATGTTTTCCAGCTGTGATGAATAATCATCAATCTCCAAATCTTGGGCACTGTGGAAGTAAGCGATCCTTGATACAATGTCCAATTCTCTTGAAGTTAAACCTATAATCTCTGAACCTTTTATTATGTTATACGAATGCAAATAATGTCTCTTAATATTTACATATTTTCCAATATCGTGTAAGATAGCAGCCACTTGCAAAAGGAGTCTATGTCTTTTGCCTAACTGATGAACTGGTTCTAAAGCATCAAATAATTTCATCGCATATTTTTCTACTGTTTGGCTGTGAGTCTCCTCATAGAAATATCTTTTACCAATATTTCTAGAAGAAATGATCGTACTCTTTTCCAGTAAATTAAAAAATCTTCTATATTTTCTGCTCAACAACCGTTGAAATAACAAGCTCCTACTTAAATTAACCTTCGGAAAAACCAATATATTTTCAGCTCCAGATACTTCTAAAAGCAATCGATAAAAAGCTAAAGCTGATAACAACGAATTCGCTTTACTTTCAGAAATATCGTATTCTCTTGATAATTCGGTGGCATTCTTTGATTTCAAATTCTGGAAAAGTTCATTCAACTCCTCTTGGGGAATGTTTAATACTTCTTCCTCATTTTTCCCTAAAAGTCCAGCTAAAAACTCGATTTCATTGCCACAAGTTACAAAGGTTTTGATCTTTTTATTACTAAGCCAAACCTTGATAGGCTGATAAAATGTGTTTAAATACTCTCTGATTAAATTACTATAGTGCAAGGTGTTTTCTTCCAACTCCCTAAGCATCTCAGAGACTTTAACAGAACCTATTTTTATATTTTGAGAGCTGTCTATTAAACCCTTAGAATACGTTGCTAATCCCATACTTCCAGTCCCTATGTAAACGAATAAAATATCATCCCTTTTGTACTTTTTATATTTTTCAAAGTTTCTTATCAATTCCATGTAGATATGTGATTTTTCTTCGTAGTCATCTAAAACATCGATAGTAAAACCTGTTCTTGTTTCGATCTGATCCAAAATAAAATCTAAATTTTCTGCTTCTCTCAAAGCGGTGGTGCCTACTACCTTCAATTTACTTGCTCCATATTCCTCCGCTACCCTTTTGAATCCTAAAAGTTTTTTACTTAGGATCTCCACTTTTTCAAAAGATATCCTTCCTGTTGTGAAGGTATCTCTTCCCAAGAATAAGGGGTAATCCAAACTTTCTATTATATCGATATCATCTTGATCGTTCTGAGCAATATCAAAAGATATATTTTCTGTTCCTATGTTTATAACACCTGCTACCATTGTTATACACCTACTTTTTCTTTAACAAGCGAAAAAGCCCCATACAAGCATGCATCATCTAGCAATTGTGATAGTTTAAACTCACAACACTCGAAGATATGAGGTATAGAGTACTGCTTGGCTGTTTCAACTACTATAGGCATCAATTGTTCTCCTAAAGCCTCCATTACTCCCCCTCCTAAAACGATAACTTCAGGATTTAATAAATTAATGATGGAACCAGCATTTATTCCTATATACCTTGCGGCGTCGTTTAAGATATTTCTTATTAGATCGTCCCTTTGATCATAAGCAGCTTTTAAAGTAGAACTTTTCACTATGCCTTTCAAATCACTATTTTTTATTAAGGTCTTTTCGCCTCTCTCTTTTTTTCTAACTATTTCTCTTTGGATAGCTACTTTAGAAGACAAACTTTCCAAACAGCCACGAAGATTACAACCGCAAAGAGGTCCTTCAGGGTACACATTCATGTGTCCAATCTCAGCAGCAAAATTGAATGAACCTTTATATAATGATTCATTCAATATTAAACCGCCTCCAATTCCAGTTCCTACAAAATAACCTACGGCATTTTTTGCTCCTTTAGCGGCACCAAACTTCCATTCCCCATACATACTCGCATTGGCATCATTTTCTATAATAGTTTTGATGTTGTACTCTTGCTCAACAAAATCGACTACATTAAATTCATTCAAAGGCATGTTAGGAGTAAAGGTAATTTTTCCATCTTTTATAACCCCCGGTACCCCTATCCCTATCCCTTTTACATCTTTATTTTCTGTCAGCAGGGAATCTAAAACTTTCTTCAATTGTTCGACAACTTTTTCTTTGCCTTTTGAACTTTTGGAACTCTTTTTTTCCGTCTTCAATTTGTTACCTTTCTCATCGAATAAAGTCCCGAGTATTTTAGTTCCCCCTATGTCTATCCCAATCCAATTGCTCATTTTTTACACCCCTTTTTATAAGATTCAAATTTAAGCCTCTTGACTAGAAATATTGTTGCATAACTTTTCAAAAATCTCGTTCACATCAACGTTAATCTTTCCTTGTATTTGGGTTAGTTCCTTATCCATTTCTTTTAATAACGCAATGACATTATCTCCTTGAATTTTTTTTACCAACTTTTTCTTTAAAACAATCAAATCATGATGAGTCCCCAAAATATCTTGAATCTGCTTAAACATGTCTTCTTCAGGTAAAGTTTTACCTTTCAACTCCCCTAATATCTCTATTTTATAACGCAGATCTTTAACCTTTATCCTTATTTTATGCAGTTTTTTATCGTCACTTTTATCGGTATTTTTAAACTCTTCATAAACTTCCTCAAATTCTTTTGTGTAAAGATTGGCAAAATAAGGCTTATTTATCTGAAAATTTTGTATAAAATCAAACACCAAGAAGCTTAAACAACTTTCTAGTAGATGATCTAACTTTGAGATTTTTAAAGATTTTAAATAACTTTTAACCTTCTCCTTCTCTTTACTGTATTTTTTCTCGAAATAATCGATTATTTCATTATTTTGCCCTTCAATTTTTAAAAGAAAGTCTATGTGAACTTGATAATCTCTTGATTTATTGCTTTTTTTTAATATCTTATTTACTTTTTTCTTAGCTTTCTTAGAGCTTTCGCGTTTTGAAAATCCTTCCAAAAAATCTATACTTGCTTCTATCCTTCTACACGATGTTCTCATGTCGTGAACAGTATCGACACCCTCTTCATCTAAAACATTAGAGATGTTTTTTAGAAGACGGTTTTTCATCTTTTCAAAATATTCGATGTACTCTTTCAAAAACATCCATGGATTTACTAAAATATCGTTTAAGAGCTTAGTGACTTCGGATCCACCATCCATTTTAATTTTCCTTTCCCAGATAAAATATCATCGAATGATTCTCCTTCAATACAAATTACTCCGGCCTTTCTCAAATGCAAATCATCACCTGTTAATTTTTTTGCAAGTTCGTCAAAAGTTGGATTGTGTCCAAACATGATCACATTGTTATATCCCTTTGTAATATTTGAGATTTTTTCAATTATCTCTTCTACTTCTCCTTCATACAATAATTCTTCTTCTACTATCTTTGGCTTAGATTCAAAAGACTTTGCAAAGATTTCTGCTGTTTCTTTTGCCCTTAAAGCAGGAGAGGTAATCAAAAGATCAACCTTATTTGCGGCTTTAGTAACATATTCAGCAACTTCTTTAGCATCGCTCTTACCGACTTTTGTCAACTTCCTTTCAATATCATCAATTTCCACGGATCTTTTTTCTGCTTTAGCGTGCCTAACTATTATTAGGTTTTTCATATGCAAACATTCCTCCTCGTATAAACGGTTTTTAAAAAGAATTCACATAATCTCTTAAAGTTGATCCGATTCTTTCTAATAAGGAATCCATATCACGAGTTTTGTTCAATCTTTTGAGAGTATTCCAAAAAATATATATTCCAGTAAGACTACCTATAAAATTCCCAATAAAATCCGTCATTGTATCGAAAAGGCTGTCCTCTTGAGCTATTCTGTATCCAGGATAATCTCTAAAGATTAAATCCGAAATAAACTCTCCTATTTCCCAAAACACTCCTAGTGTCATAACAATAGAAAGAGTAATAACAAATACTTTTAGAAAGAAAAAAGACATTTTCATCCTAGTCCAGATTAGTTCAGAGCCCATTACTAAGGGATATATAAGAAATGAAAGCCAAATACCTCCTGTAAAATGAAGAATAAAATCGTAAATTTCAAAGCGATCATAAAATTGATACCACATACCAAATACACTATGTAAAGAAATTTGTATTATTGTTACTGTACGTATTTCTTCAAGAATCGTAGATTTTGTTACCCATTCAAAAACCCAAGTTAAATAAACTCCAAAAGCACTTAAAAGGTATCCTAAAAAATGTGGTAAGTTAAAATCCCAAATGCTTCCTATAATAGGGATAAATACAACAAAAGAAAAAAACAAGTTAATAGTTCTTAAAACAGAATAAACCGTTGAACTTGAAGTAAACAAGGTTTCTTTCACCACAGGATCTCTTACCAAAAAGTGATGAATTTTGTCAAATTCTATTTTTGCTTTTTTCAATGTTTTCGAAAATCTTGGTGTAATTGATATCACCTCATTTTAAGTTTTTGCATATTCTATAATTTATTTCAATTATACCATTTAGATACAAAAACAAAAAAAGCAGCGAAATAATTCGCTGCTATGAGGGGATGATACGACTATGGTGGCTCCGGGTGAGGGATTCGAACCCCCAACCTAGTGGTTAACAGCCACCCGCTCTACCGTTGAGCTAACCCGGAAAAAATAAAATACTTTCAAAATCCAAAAATGATTATATCATCAAAATGGTGTTTTGTCAATATTTTTATTTTTATCTACGGGGGCTACTTCACCAAGGGTAACAAACCTTTTGGCTCCAGTTATTTGAGGTACATTATTTTTTCTTTCTTTGTAAGTTTGATAAGCTATCACTGCAAACGCTACCGCTTCTTTAGCGTCACTTGAAAAACCTAATTCTTCGAGCACCATCACGGAAGCTTTTTTGCTTATCATCTTTTTTGCATAATCTTCTATCATCGATACCAAAGTAGGATTATAACTTCCTCCACCAGAGATTATAACTTGGTCTATGTTAGTACCTATAAATCTTAAGTAAGCATCGACAATCGATTTAGCTGTAAAAGCTGTTACGGTTGCAACAATATCTTCGTCGTTTAATTTCATACTTTTTCCTTTGTTTATCACCTCTTTAGCATAATTTAACCCAAAAACTTCTCTTCCTGTTGTTTTGGGAGGTTCTTTTTTTATAAAAGGATGAGCCATTAGATCAGCTAAAAGAGCCTCAGAAATCTCACCTCTTTCACTAATCCTTCCATCTTTGTCATAACTTTGTTCTCCATTGGTTAGAATTTGAACTACGCCGTCTATAAGCATATTTCCTGGGCCTGTGTCAGTACCTTTTATATCTTCTAACTTGGATTTTTTTGGTATATAGGTGAAGTTTCCTATTCCTCCAATATTTTGCATAACCCTGTTGTAATAATTACTTTTGAACAAAATATAATCAACATATGGTACAAGTGGTGCACCTTGCCCTCCCGCTGCGATATCTCTCGCCCTAAAATTGCTAACGGTGGTAACTTGAGTTCTTTCTGCTATTACACTAGCTTCACCTATTTGAAGCGTGGAAATAAAATCATCACTCACATAATGGTAGATAGTTTGACCATGGGAACCTATTAAACTAACATCTTGCATATTCAAACCTTTTGATTCAACAACCTCTTTGGCGGCTTGAGCAAACAATTCTCCAAGCTCGAAATTCAATCTGCAGATTTTATCTACGCTACCAGTTGCAGGGTCGGAACATTCTAAAATTTTCCCTCTCATTTTTTTACTATAAGGTGTATTTATAAAATTAACAACCTTTACATTTAACTTTTGCTCACCCTGTTCTGTTATTTCAACTAGTGCAGCATCTATTCCATCCACTGACGTCCCTGACATTAAACCTATAACCAACATAATATCTTCTCCTTTTACTTCTAAAGTGTTCATTTATTAATGATCTTTTCGAAAAATTATATTATTTATCTTATTTCTTATCACATTCAATTCAGGTTTTTTTAAGAATCTATCGTAATAAACAGAATTTGTCAAAAATATTGAAAATAACCCGTCTTTTCTAATCCAAATGGATGTACCTGTAAAACCATTGTGGCCGAATCCTGTACTATCAAGTGAGTATTGGCATCCTGCAACAGGTGGAGCCATCCAGGCTATATGAGTAGCATTTTCCCCTCTTTTTACCACAGTAGTGGTAAAAAGATCTAAAGTGTCTTTTGAAACTATTTCCCCATTTAACAAACTGATTATGAAAATCCTTAAATCACTTGCATTAGAAAACAAACCTGCGTTACCACTCACTCCACCTAAATAGTAGGCGAGTTCATCCTCGACCACACCTTTTAACCTTTTACCTTCTCGGATAGATGTGGATACGGCTTTATCTTGATTCTTTGGGTTGAAACAAGTATTTTCCATCCCTATTTTTTTAAAAATACCTTCAACATACTCTTGGTAATTCTTTTGAGTAACTTCTTCAACAATTTTCATCAGTGTTATGAAATTCAAACAAGAATATTCGTAACACTTGTAAGGGTTTTCTTGGGGCTGAATATTGATTATGTGCTTAAGCAACTCTTCTCCTCGATACTCTTCCCATAGATTTGAATAAGCTTGCATTCCAGAAGTATGAGTTAATAATTCAAAGATAGTAATTTCGCTTTTTGGACTACTTACCTCTATGAATTTGCCTATTTTATCTTCCAATTTTATTTGATTTTCATCTATTAGTCTCATAACTGCGGTTGCAGTTCCAACCACTTTGGTAACACTTGCTAAATCAAAGATATCCTCTTCAGTAAGTCTTTCTTTTTCATCTTTTGTTCCGAAAGTATTTTTATACAATATTTTTTCTTTTTTACCTATTAAAATGGATGCCCCTGTATACACATTATTTACTCCCGATGAAACAATTTCGTTTAAAGATTCGATATCTTTGTCTTTCAAATCATCACTTCCCTTCGAAATCTTCTATAAATCTTTCTAAAATACCATCACAAACAACATAAGAACCTAATCTATCTACTTCAATTTTTATCTCAACTTTTTCATTAGAACTAAGCAGTTTACTAGCGATTTCTGCAAGCTGGGAAAGCTTTTTTAACCACGGTTGTATATCTTCATATAATTTTTTATCTTTCATATATTTCAATTTTCTATCAAGATTGCCCAACCTCTCCAAGTATTCTTTTAGCTCTTTTCCCTTATTCAAAGGATCTTTTCTGAATTCTTTTATTAGACTTTTCAACTTAAAGGATGTCTCCTCAAAAATTCTCGATTTTAGAAAATTTTCACTGAATAATTTCATATCTTCAAAAAAGTCTGACCCTACCAAATTAAAAATAGATTTGTTCCAAGACCGCCAAGGATCGTAACCTTGTGAATTCCAAAGATAATCAGCTATTGTTTGTTCTGCAAGCATCGATGCATATGGCTGATTCATCGGATTTGAGATAACCCCTTTTACTCTTGAAATGCATAAGTCGTTTTCTCTGTTCATTAACGGGGCTAAGAAAAGTTCGCCTTGATCTGCATCGTTTACCGGATAATTATCCCATAAGATCAAATCATGACCGAACTGGTTTGAAATCTTATCTGCGTTTTTTCTACTTACTCTTTTTGACCATACACCATTCCCTGTCCATATTACAGGAATTTCAGGATTTAAGTGTTCTTTCATCGTCCTTCTGTACATCGAATCCTCTTCCTGCCAATATTCCGTTGGACAGAAGTACAGGTTAACCTCTGAATCTTTCCCCTTTAAAAACTCGAATAACTTGTTTGCTATATATGTCTGAGCCAAACCGTAATTCCCTTCAAACTTTTTTTCATCCTCTTCGTAATTCAATTTTTCAGGGATATCATCGAAAAGAATAGCAAATTTTTTTACACCTTTACTTAAAATTTCATAGTATTTTTTGCACAATAAATCAAACTCTTTTTGATCGCTAAATTTCATGCTAAGTCCTGGGCTTACACAAAACACAAAATCGACAAAATTGTCTTTTGAGACTTTTATTAACTCATCTATTTTTTCCATTTCTTCCTCTGGATAATCCTCTCGCCATTTTTCCCTGTGATATGGATCGTCTTTTGGAGCGTACCAATAGGTATTCATTTTATTTCTTCCACAAAAATTTATCATATCCAATCTGTTTTCATGGCTCCATGGTTCCCCATAAAAACCTTCAATTACTCCTCTCATTTTAAAAGAAGGAGAATCGAATATCTCTACTACTGGTAGAATTTTGTTTTCTAAGTCAATAAGTTGTTTTAGAGTTTGTAATCCATAAAAAATACCTTTCTTTGATTTTGAAAAGATTTTAACCGTCCTATTTTCTTTTTCGACTTTAATCAAATAGCTTTCTAAATCCATAATATCGATACTTAACTCTATATCATTGCTTTTGATAAATTCATTTAAGTCCTTTTCAGAAGGAGAAATAAAAGATTCTATTTTTAAGTCGGAATAAACTGGGTCTATTACAAAGACAAAATCTTCACTCGGAAAAATCTTAATAAAGCTTTCTTCTTCGAAATTTTTCAAAATAGAAAGCTTCGAACTTTCAAAGTGAATATTTGCACCTTCATAGAATAATTTTTTTGGTTTTGGATTTAATCTGAGAAACAAATCCATTAAAACTCCTCCATTCAAATATGAAATAAATACTGTTTTTAAAAATTCTATAACTTGATTTAGCGCCCCTTCGCCCCGCTCCCCACCCTTTTTTTATTTCTAAAATATTTTAATATGGAATAAAGTAATTACTTTATTATCAATAATTGTTTTTTGTATTATATCATGTTTATTTTTAAAATGTTCATCTTTTTCGCAGATATGATATAATTATACAAAACTTATTAAACTAGGGGGTGTGTTTTATGAAAAAATTACTTGTTTTAATGTGTGTTTTGATTGTTAGTTTGTTCGTTTTTTCTGAAGAAGTTATAACTTTGAATTTAATTGAAGCCTTTTCAAGCCCCTACAGAACACCTACCTTAAACAACATAATACAAATGTTCGAGACTTTGAATCCTGGAGTAAAAATTAATGTTATCTCTCCACCATACGAAACAGCCTATCAAAAGATCAATTTAATGGTAAGTACAGAACAACCACTTGATATTGTAGAGATAGGCGACTGGGATTTAAGTGCATTAGCTGCTATGGGGAAATTAGAAGATTTGACTCCCTATATCGAGTCCTGGCCTGAAAAAGATGACATGGTCGAAGGAGTTTTAGAAGCCGCCAGCATTTACCAAGGTATCCCTTATTTGTTACCTCACGGCATTTTTGTAAAAGCACTCTTTTACAGACCAGATATTTTAGCAAAATACGGGATTGAAAACTATCCAAAAACAATGCCTGAATTGTACGAAATATCAAAGACATTAACAGAATCCGGCAAAAATCAGTATGGTTTCGCATTTAGAGGTAAGGGTTATCCAACCGCGTTTATTGATATTGTTATCACTTCATTCTTTGATGATATAGATCCAAACAATATGTATTTAACTAAATCTGGTGAAATTATTTTTGAAGATCCAAGGGCTGTAGAAGCGTTAAATTTCTATGTTAGTTTGTATAAAGACACATCTCCAAAAGATTCAATTAACTGGGGATGGGATGAACAAGTTAATTCGTTTGTTTCTGGCATAACACCTCTATTATTTCAAGATCCTGACACCACTGGCATGCTAAACGAAATGCTTCAACCAGGCCAATATAAAACTGCCCCACTTCCCCTAGGAACAAGTGGAAAAGCTTACCCTTCCTTTGGATTCGTTGGCTGGGGAATTCCTACATATTCAGAACATAAGGATTTGGCTTGGAAATTCATTAAATTCGTTGCTTCAGCTGAAATAAACGGATATTGGAGCAAGAGTTATGGTGCTTTACCAGTATTAGAATCAGTTTATACGTACGATTCATATTTCAGCTCAGAAATTTTCGAAGGTTGGACCAGGATGTTTGACGATCCCGAACATTATCAATTTACTCAGTACCCCTTAGATAATGAAAACTGGGGAAAGTGGAATGAATTCCAGGAAAAAACAATGCAGCAGGTGTTGCTCGGGCAACTTTCTGTGGAAAGTTGCTTAAAACAATGGACTGACTTTTGGAAAGATGCAGGCATTAAATAGGTGGTTTAATTGAAACGAAGAAAATTCATTTTTTTCTTGTTATTACCCACTTTGTTATTAATATCTTTTATCATTTTATACCCCACTATCAGTGGGGTAATGTTGTCTTTTAAAAATTACTCCCTTTATAACTTCCAAAACATTGAATGGATAGGCTTTGAAAATTTTAAAGCCATTTTTTCCGACCCTTTTTATATAGATACTATTTGGAACACTTTGGAATGGGTTTTATTCTCTGTGCTTTTCCAGCTAATCTTAGGTTTTATTTTAGCTCTTTTAATGAAAGAGCCTTTTAAAGGTAGAGGCATATATGCAGGATTAGTCTTTTATCCATGGGCAATCTCTGGATTTGCCATAGGCTTAATATGGTCATGGTTGTTAAATGGTCAATTTGGGGTGATCAATGATATATTAATAAAAATTGGAATTATTGAAGAAAACATTAGTTTCCTTTCGGATCCTTCGTTAGCAATGTTTTCTGTTATTTTAGTGAATGTTTGGTATGGAATACCTTTTTTTGCCATTATGATTTTAGCAGCCTTACAGTCTGTCCCTGATTCTCTTTACGACGCTGCGGAAATCGACGGCGCAGGTTACTTCACAAAGCTTTTTAATATCACTATACCTTATATAAAACCTACTCTGATAAATACCATTTTATTGAGAACTATATGGGTTATGAATTTCCCTGATATCATTTACGGCATGACACGTGGTGGACCTGGTGGAAGTACTGAGATTTTAGCTGTAAAGATGATAAATACCGTTTTTTATGAATCAGACTATAGTAAAGCCGCAGCACATGGTGTAGTTATCATTTTAATTCTTTTCATTTATACTATGATGTACTTAAAATTAACTTCTAAACGGGAGTTTAGCCTATGAAGAAAAAAATTTTGCCTAAATTTATACGTATAATTTTACTATCTATGTTTTTTATTTTTGCAAGTTTCCCGTTATATTGGATTATACTAACTTCGTTAAAACCACCCCAAGAAATATACTCCTTTCCAATTAGGTATTGGACAAATAATCCTACTCTATTAGGGTACAAGAGATTATTTGAATTCGTCAATTTTAAAAGGTATTTTGTAAACAGTATTTTCGTATCTTTAGGCGCTTCCTTTGTTTCAACAATATTTGCCATGCTAAGTGGGTATATACTTTCAAGAAAAGAATTCAAATGGAAATATCCTATTATATTATTTTTATTTTTTTCTCAGATGATCCCAACTTATTTAATCATGGTTCCACAATATACAATGTTTTCAAATTTAAATTTAATCAACAAACTAATCAGCTTAGTAATAATTTATAGTGGTTTTGGAGCTGCTTTTAGTACAATAATGGCTAAGGGTTTTTTTGATAGAATTCCAAAAAGTATCGAAGAAGCTGCTTTAATTGACGGATGTAATGAAATCCAATCTCTATTTAAAATCACTATTCCCTTAATGTTACCTGGTTTATCGGCTATTCTTAGTTTTTCTTTTGTAAATAACTGGAATGAGCTGTTTACTGCTGTGATGTTTTTAAACACCTCCGACAAATATACCGTACCTGTTGGGCTATATTCTATTGTATCAAAGGCAGGTGTTCAGTGGAATGTGCTGGCTGCTGGAATTGTGATCGCTCTTTTACCAACAATTATAGTATTTTCGATCTCTCAAAAGTATATTATTGCAGGCCTTACACAGGGAAGTTTAAAAGACTGATAAGGATTTTAAAACAATCATTTCTTCTTTCACCAAAAAAGCTTTAGGAAAAAACTAAAAAAATTTCAAAAAATATGCTTCACCCAAAAAGATAGAAAAATATAAGCTCTGATAATTTTTATATTTTATTAAGGCCTTGTGTGATTTTTACAGCCGATGAAAGAGAGTCCAAATAAGTAGTTCTCGTACCTAAAGTATAAGCAGAAAGAGGCATAATAAATGTACCATGAATATCGAAACTCTCAAAATCTCCATTAGTTTTTTTCTCTTTAAAGCCCGCCCCTTGATGTATTACATAGTATTCATTTCCAAATTTACCTAAATACATCATCACGTGACCTTTCATAAAAAGAATATCCCCGGTTTTTAAACCATCTAAAATTATTTTCCTTTCCTCTGTTTGCTGAGGAAAAGAAGTTCTTTCAGCAGGAGTCATGATTTCTTGATACTTAGTATCTCTTGGCAAATATATTCCAAAACACTTAAATATATCCATTATGAAACGTGAACAATCTCTATTGTAATCGCTCCCTCCCCAGCCATATCTTTCACCAACCATTTTAAACGCTTGTTTAATTAAATTTCTCTGGTTGAAATCAAGGAAAGAAGTTTTTACTTCTTTTGCCGAAGAAACTGGAAAAATCCCATATGTTTCATTGTCCAATCTATTTTTAAGAGGGATTTTTATCGGATAACACCCTTCAGGAAATAGGGTGTTCATTTCAAAATAAAATTTTTTTGTTTCATTTTCATCTGCTAGAACTAACTTATCTCCCATCTGAAAACGAAATTTACCAATGGTAGGCAACTCTTCGGTGCAAACTTTACTTTCCATCAATATTAGAGTTCTTGTTGATTTATTGTAATCAAAAAATTCTTTTTTAGAAACTTCAATTAAACTTTTTCTGTTTATCCATCCTGAATAAAAAGAGCTCTGAACAAAATACCAATTCAGTTTAAAACTTCTTCTGTATATTAAAATCGGTTCTCCTGGTGAAAGAGTAGTGAGCCTGGTAATATCATGAAAAGGATAATTTGGTGTTATTCCCAATGGATATTTAAAAGGGATCGATTTTAGGCCACTTCTATTGGTTATTAAGCCAAAAGATATCGGAATATCCGCAGAAATCCCCTTTTTGAAATCTCGAAAGTTTGAAAGGAACTCTTTTAATTGATATTTATTCAATGGTTTTATTTTTTCACTATCTTTGAAAAATAAATTTTCTTGCATTAATTTTTCTAAATCTTCCATCGACATTATCTTTTCAATTTCGTTTATAAAATCATCTGATGTTACTTCTTTTTTAGAATCAGAGAAAACATAATAATAGTTTTCTAAATGAGATTCAACCATCTTCTTATATAGAAGATGGTTGAATGATTTTATTTCATATTCATCCACCAAAATTTCATCGGGGTTATGCAACCTATCAATCCAAAAATCTGGATCATATAACCTTTTATCTTTTAAATGAGTACATATAAATTCACTTACCATTCTTTATCTCCATTCGCTATTTTCGATATCCCTTTTTATCAAATCATCGTAAACTTCTCTTCTTGTTATCAGCTTATGTTTCCCATTCTTGACTAAAACAATGGCGGGTTTTAGAAAACCATTATAATTATTTGACATCGAATTGGTATAATCTCCAGTAGATGGGATCGCTAACAAATCTCCAGGTTTTATTTCTGGAAGACAAGTCTCTTCAATCAAAATATCTCCTGATTCACAGGCCCTACCAGCTATTGTAACCTTTTCTAAGTTGATTGTATCTTTTGGCCGATTCGCAATAAACACCTCATATTTTGCACCATATAATGCAGGCCGAATATTATCAGCCATGCCTCCATCAACAACCACATATTTTTTATTTTCTGTTCTCTTGATTGTGCCAACAGTGTACAGTGTGGTTCCAGCGCTAGAAATAATATATCTACCTGGTTCTACTATTATTTTTGGAGAAGGATAATGAAATTTACTTGATAAAAATCTAACTTCTTGAATGACTCCTTTTATAGCCTCCTGAATATCTATAGCTTTTTCAAAAGTCGAGTGCGCTACACCGAATCCTCCACCAATATCAATTTCTGGTAAAACAGCCCCTGTTTCTTCTCTTATTTTGTTCAAAAGATCAAAAAAAGTCTTTACTAACTCCACATAAGGTTCTGCCTCGTTTATTTGAGAACCTATATGTGCATGAATACCTTTTATCTCCAAATTTTCAGAATTTTTGATGGATTTAATAAGTTTCAACATGTCATCAAAAGACATCCCAAATTTGGAATCTTTTTGACCGGTTGAAATATACTTATGAGTGTCTGGAGTAATGTTGGGGATAACCCTAAAATAAATTTTTGCCTTTTTTCTTAATCTTTTACTGATCCTTTCAATGTTTCTAAATTCATCTTCATTATCAACTATAATGTGACCTACATCATTCTCTAGAGCCATAACTAATTCTTCGTTAGTCTTACTGTTTCCGTTAAAAAAAATTTTGTTTGCAGGAAAAGAACTATGAAAGGCTATATACAGTTCTCCACCCGAAACCACATCTAAAGACACATTTTCACTTTGTAAAATTCTACAAAGCTCTGTATTCAAAAATGCCTTCGAAGCATAAGCGATTTCATAATTAGTATAATCAGCACTCTCGAAGGCACTTTTTAACCTTTTGATATTCTCCCTAATTTGAGCTTCATCCAATACTAATAATGGAGTACCATACTCGTTAGCTAAGTGAGTACTTTTTAC
Organism: Petrotoga mobilis SJ95; assembly: GCF_000018605.1. NCBI lineage: Bacteria > Thermotogati > Thermotogota > Thermotogae > Petrotogales > Petrotogaceae > Petrotoga > Petrotoga mobilis. The sequence continues at coordinate 516,678 of NC_010003.1, forward strand.
CCCAGAAATTTCCAATACACCATCTTTATCTATTTTCATACAAAAAACATCTCACTTTTCTGTTATCTACCTGAAAGTATTGGGGTAGATAATTTTTACATTTTTCCATAGCAAAGGGACAACGAGGTTCAAAAGGGCAACCCTTGGGAAGATTAATTAAATCTGGTACTTCTCCAGTATTTCCTAACTTTTCTGAAGTTATTTTGTCTGGATCGGGTGCGGCTTTCCTTAGTAATTTTGTGTAAGGATGTAATGGGTCTAATACTACTTCATCCGCTGTTCCTTCTTCCATTATCATACCTGCATACATCACGGCTATTCTATCTGAAATGTATCTAGCAGCTGCTAAATCATGAGTTACGTGAATATATGTTGTATCTAAATCATCTCTAATTTTCAACATTAATTTCATTATACCCGCTCTAATGGAAACATCTAACATAGAAGTAGGTTCATCCGCCAATATTACAGAAGGCTTTGTAACTATGGCCCTTGCAATAACTACTCTCTGCCTTTGACCTCCAGATAGTTCGTGAGGATATTTATTGATAAAGTTTTCTACTGGCGTAAGTTCAACCTCTTCAAGAACTTCTTTTATCCTTTGGTTTACTTGTTCAAATTTATGAAGTTCAAGAGGTCTTTTTAATATTTGATACACTCTTTTTACTGGATTGAGGGAAGAGAAAGGGTCTTGAAAGATCATCTGAATCTGTTCTCGGAATTTTAATTCTTCATTCCTCTTAAATTTTTTAGGAATTATTTCACCTTTGAATTTTATACTTCCGTTGTTTTCCAAGTAAACACGAGATAATACCCTTAACAAAGTAGTCTTACCTGACCCACTTTCTCCAACTATTGAGATGATTTCTTTTGGAAAAACATCCAAATAAATATTTCTCAGAGCATGGACATATTGAGTTTTAAATCCTTTTCTAACAGGAAACTTCTTTGTTACATTATCAAAAGATATTACCGGGGAAAATGACATGCAACCCACCTCCCCGGAGTAACCTCTTTAAATTCTGGTTTTTTATCACATAAATCTTTTCTGTATTTGCACCTTTCTTTAAATGGACATCCTTTTATTTCTTTTGAGAGATCTGGTATTCTACCAGGTATTCCTTTATATTCTTTTGATACATCCGTTAACTTTGGAAAAGAATTTATTAATCCTTCAGTATATGGATGCAATGGGTTTGAATATACAGCTTTAGTAGGGCCTATTTCAACCATTTCTCCTGCATACATGATTGAAATCCTTTTTGATAGCTCAAATAACAAAGATATGTCGTGGGTTACAAAAATAATTGAAAATTTATTTTTGCTCCTTATCTCATCTATTTGTTCCATAATAGACCTTTGAACGACAACATCTAGCGATGTAGTTGGTTCATCCATTACCACTAATGAAGGAGAAAAAACTAAAGCCATTGCTATAGCCACTCGTTGTTTCATTCCTCCAGATAATTGATGGGGATAACTTTCCATTCTTTCTTTTTGAATTCCAACCATGTGTAAAACTTTTTCAACCATACCTATCGCTTCACTTTTTGAGTAGTTACTATGTTCGAATATTACATCCATAATCTGATCTTTTATCTTATAAACAGGGTTTAAAGCATTCATTGCGCTTTGGGTGACTAACGAAAATTCTACCCATCTTTTCTTTCTGAGCTTTTCTTTATCCATTTTTAGAATATTTTCACCCTTATATATAATTTCTCCTCCAAAAATTTCACCTGGTTTTTTTAAAAGTTTGAGCATAGAAAAAAGTAAAGTAGATTTACCACATCCTGATTCACCGGCTATTCCTAAGAAGTCATCCTCTTCCACGTTGAAACTTACGTTTTTAACTGCCCTCACTATTTTATTGTTGCTTCTATATCCAGCATTTAAATTTTTGACTTCTAAAAGCACTACTCACACCCCTCTTAGTCTTGGATTTGTAATCTCATCAATAGAGAAATTAAGCAAAGCAAAACTGGCACCTAATGTTGCTATAGCTGCTCCAGGAGCCAAAACCCAGCCCCATGAATTATTTAATAGGGCACTGCTGTTTTGGGCCCAATACAACATTGTTCCCCAGGTTATAGAACTAACATCTCCAAATCCAAGAAATTCTAATGAAGCTTCACCAACAATCGCTGTTAAACAAGCCATAAAAAAGTTAGAAGAAAGCAAAGAAAACATGTTTGGCATGATCTCAGAAAAGATTATTCTTCCACTTTTTTCACCTGTTATTTTTGAAGCAAGGATGAACTCGCGACCCCTCATTGTCAGCGTTTGTGATCTTATAACCCTTGCTCCAGGAGCCCAACTTGTGAATGCTATTACTAAAATAATAGGTACAACTCCCCTAATTCTTATGTAAGAAGCTATAACTATCATTAAAGGCAAACCCGGAATTACCATAAAAACGTCTATTATTGTGGAAAGTATCCTATCAACTAATCCTCCAAAATATCCAGCTGTCATCCCTATTAATATCGAAATACTCGTCATCAAAGCCCCTGTTGAAAGCCCAACTATTAAAGAAAGCCTCGTTCCATAAATCAATTGAGATAATATGTCCCTTCCCATCCTATCAAGCCCTAACGGATGATTAAAGGTAGGCTGACTATATGGGGGTCCTACAAAATCGTTGGGATTGTAAGGTGCAAAAAAAGGAGCAAATACAGCTACTATAACAAAAAATAATATTATTGATAACCCCACAATGGCTTTTTTGTTTAGCTTTTTTATCATATACTATCAACCCCTTGTCCTTGGATCTAGGAAAATGTAAATAAAATCAAGCAAAAAGTTAGCTAACAAAACGGATAAAGATATAATGAAGAAAATGGCTTGCATTAGCGGGTAATCCTGGCTAGTAACACCCTTATACATTAAATATCCTATTCCAGGATATGAAAAAACAATTTCTGTCAATAATGCTCCGCCTACTATATAACCTAAAGAAAGACCAAAAGAAGTTACGCTGGGAAGAAGCGCGTTTCTTGCTGCATACCTATTCATAATCTCTTTATCTTTCAGACCCTTAGCTTCGGCAACCACTATAAAATCTTCTGAAAGTGTTGATATCATATTATTTCTCATGGTTAAGATCCAGGTACCTAAGGAAGCTAAGACTAATGTAAGAGCAGGAAGAAATCCGTGATATAACACACTTCCTACAAATCGCCATCCAGTTAAAAATTCTTGTGTTGAATAAGCATTTGAAAGTGGAAATGCTCCTAACATAAATCCAAAAACATAAAGCAAAATCAAGGCTAACCAAAAATATGGAAAACCTCTAATTATTAGGCCAATGATTGTTACAAAAGAATCAAATGGTGTATTTCTTTTCCACCCCGCTCTTATTCCCAAAGAAGTTCCTAAAATAAAGCTGATTACCGTTGAAATTCCCACAAGCCCAATAGTCCATGGTAAAGATGAAAAAATTAAATCCTTTACCTCAACAGGGTAATATGAATACGACACACCAAAATTAAAAGTTAAAGTATTTTTTAAATAAGAGAAGTATTGTTTGAGTATAGGTGTTTCTTTATCGACGCCCAACGCTATTCTCATTGCGTCAACTGCTTCAGGCTGCACCTCTCCACCCATTCTTAAAAGTATTCTTTCTGCAGGATCGCCAGGCATCAACCGCGGCAATATAAAGTTGATTGTAAGTGCAGCAATTAAAGCTATTACAAAAAAGAAAATCTTTTCTCTCAAATATTTCATACGTTATACCTCCAAAAACCGCCCCAAAAGGGGCGGGTCGTTATTATTCCCTGAATTCACTTACTTAACAGGTTCCAAGTTCATCATTATGTATGCTTTATCCATTCCGGTTATAGTTGGTAAAGCATATGGATTCTCCTTATTAGGCCATCCTTCAAAATTATATGTAGTATATTCAAACCATGTTGGATTGTAAAATAAAGGAATAGCAGGAATTTCTTGCAAAACAATGAGTTGGAGTGAGGAAATAGCAAGTTGTCTCTCTTTTTCATCTGAAGTCTTTCTGAAAATTTCCAACAAAGAGTCTGTGGTTAAGCTAATCCAACCACCTCTGTTGTCACCACTATAAGCATTCCTAGAGTGCAACCACCTTTCATAGAAAAAGTAAGGATTTATACCGTAATTCACCCAACTCAACGCCAATTCAAAATCTTTATTTCTAATTCTCTCTAAATACAATCCAAAATCGACTTGTGATACAACTACATCTATCCCTATTTGTTTTAATTGGGAGGAAAGTACTTGTGACACTGCTATCCAGTCTGTCCATCCAGCAGGAACTATCAGTTCAAAACTTAATTTGTTTCCATTACTATCAGTGAATATGCCATCTCTACCGATACTATACCCCAAATCATTCAACATCTCTTTTGCTTGTTCGGCATCTTTGTCATACCACATATGTTTTAAATTATCATTGATTAATTCTGAGAAACCACCTTTTATCAATACCGGATTAGAAACAGTGGCTAAATTCGACATTCCTATCTGTACCAGCTGTTCATTATCTATACCCAAAGCAATAGCTTTTCGGAAATTCTCATCTTTAAACCTTTCATCATCAAGGTTAAAGAAGAGTAGGACTGGGTTCCCTTCCGGGAGCCAATAACCTCTGTTCTCTGGATCGGCTTTAATAAATATATTCTCAATATTTGGAAAGAACAAAGTCCCCCAATCAATTTCTTTATTCATTAAAGCCAGTTGAGCAGCGTCGTTTCCAGTAAAGGCAGGAATTCTAATAGTATCGACTTTCACCTTTTCTTTCTGCCAATAATTTGGATTTTTCTCCAATGTATAAACTTGGCTAGTAAATTGTCCTAACAAGTAAGCACCTGTTCCAATAGGGTTTTCAGCAGTGTAAGTGGTTGGATCACTTAGATTTAACCAGATATGTTCGGGGACAATGTATACGCTAAAAATATCTGTATATATGAGTGTATCAACTTGAGATAAAACAAACTTAACATGTTGATTATCCACTTTGGTTACCTCTTTCAAGCCTTTTTTCCACATACCTCCAGTATCCAGAGCGGGATAACTTTTAATCATGTTAAAAGTAAATACCACATCATCTGCGTTAAAATTCTCTCCATCAGACCATTTAACATTTTCCCTTAATGTAACTTCAAGTTCCAAATAATCATCAGACCATTCGTAATCTGTGGCTAACCATGGGACAACCTCGCCAGTATATCCGTTAATGTAAAACAAAGTTTCGTAAATGAAACCTCTAGCCGAGAAGTTACTACCACCTGAAAAATAAGGGTTGAAATTTCTTGAAAACGGCCCTGTCACATCCATGATCATAGAAAGAGTACTTGCAAACGAAAACACACTTAAAACAGAAATCACTACAAACAAAAGTATCTTTTTCATCTTTGTTCCCTCCTTAAAATTTTTTGAAAATACTATATTCAGAAAAACTAAAACCTATTTTATACTCCTTCTCTTCTATACTCCCTAATTCATTCAAGCATAATCAAAGTAAATTTGGTTTCAAATTTCAAACTCTTTCTCTTTCGTATTAACTTTATTGCATAGATGTGGTACTAGGGTTAACCGTATACACAGATTTTATACATTTGCCCTCTTCGTATAGTTAGTATAATACCAAAATTTTGTGAAGATTTAGAAAGTATCAAACTGTAAAAAAAAGAAATTTAATTTGTATTTAAGTAATGACTTTTATTTGAAACATTTATACTTTTTTATTATACTACTATAATTTTTCTTTTGCAAATTAGAGATAACGAGATATAATCTTCTAATCCAAAATAATTGCCTATAATTCCAAATAATCGCTCTTAATTAAAAAAAATAGAATTGACATATTGTTATAACTTAAGATACAATATGTATAATAAAAAAAAGTGGGGGAGAATATTAAATGATTCTTCAAGGTTTGGATTTAATGGAAAAAGATGGGTTCACAAAATTAAAAAACAAAAAAGTTGGTTTGGTAATAAATTATTCCTTAGTTAACAAAAATATGGAAGATGGCATAGAAATAATGTTGAAAAATGGAGTAGATATAAGAAAAATATTTACACCCGAACATGGATTATATGGTCTTGCTGATGGAGTTGAATACTCAGATCAGATTCATCCTTTATATAATATACCAATTATTAGCTTATATGGAAAGCACAAAAAGCCTACACAAGAAATGTTAGAAGATATCGACATACTAGTATACGATATTCAAGATGTTGGCTTACGATTTTATACTTTTATATACACTCTAGCTAATACAATAATTTCCGCCCAAGAAAATAGTAAAAAAATAATCATATTAGACAGAATAAATCCTTTAGGAAGGATTGTTTTTGGTTCACGAATAAAAAAAGAATATTCAACTTTTGTTGGTGGATATGAACTTCCTTTAAGATATGGTTTGACACCAGGTGAATTAGCAAAGTACTACAAAAAATATCTTGACCTTGATTTAGATCTTGAAATCATTCCTATTGAAGGATGGAAAGGAGAATCATTTGAAAACACTAAATTGAAGTGGAATATTCCCTCACCCTCTCTTCCAACATTTGATTGTACCTTGGCTTACAGTGGAACTTGTCTCATAGAGGGGACTAATGTAAGTGAAGGAAGGGGAACTCCTAAACCTTTCTGTTTCGTGGGAGCTCCTTGGATAGATGAAAACATTCTATACAAATTCATAAAAGAAAAATTTCCCTATTTAATTTTAAGAAAAAGGTATTTTATACCAAATTCTTCTAAATACCAAGGTGAATTGTGCAAGGGCATAGAATTTTTCCCTGAAATTAAAGATAATTTTACCATTGTTGCCATAGAGATTATACGCCACTTAATTCAACAAAAAGAAGAATTTGAGTTTAGAAAATACATAGATAAAGGAAGTCAAACACAAAGAGATCATATAGAAAATTTATTGGGGGAGGATAAAAAAATTTTCTTTGAGAATAATGACACTTATTTAAATGAATTGTACAAGAGCTCCCAAGATTTCATTGATTTTTGTGAAGATATACTATTATATGGAGGATTAAAACTATGGAAAGTTTAGAGAAGGCTTTGGGGAAACTATTCTTAATAGGGATTCAAGGAACCTCTTTAAACAACGAAAATATGAAGGTTTTAAAATCAACTTTGCCTGGGGTTATCATTTTCTTTTCACGAAACATAGAAAACAAATATCAACTTAGCAAGTTTATCGAAGATATTAAAAATTTTTTAGATTACGAACCCTTATTTTGTATCGATCAAGAAGGTGGAACGGTAGCAAGATTAAAAAAAGGATTTACTGTTGTACCCAGCGCTATGGGTATAACTGCGACTAACGAAGCAGAGAATGCATATCTTTCTGCAAATTTACTTGCAAAAGAAATGTTAGCAGTTGGAATCGATTGGAATCTTGCTCCAGTTGTTGATATCAACAACAACCCAAAGAATTCTGTAATTGGAATTAGAAGTTTTTCCGATGATAAAAATGTGGTACTAAAGTTTGCCCGTGAATATGTGAAGGGATTGCATGACGGGGGAGTACTTTCTTGTCTAAAACATTTCCCTGGTATTGGGAACGTCAACACCGATCCTCATTTAGACCTTCCCCAAGGCGAATTAAGCAAAGATGATCTTCTTTCAACAGAGTTATTCCCGTTTCTAAATATTGATTCTCCTTCATGGATGCCGACTCATGTGTACCTTTCCAAGATACAAAATAAAAAAGAACCAGCATCTTTATCAGAAGAGATTTTAACAGGATTGGCAAGGGAAGAACTAAAATATAAAGGAGTTTTGGTTGCGGATGATTTTGAGATGGGGGGAGTAGCAAACTTTTATTCAGCCCAAGAGGCAGTAATAAAATCACTGAATGCCGGAATGGACATAGTTAGTATCTGCCATTCTTTTGAAAAACAATCAGCAGCCAAAAACGCTGTATTGAGAGAGTATAAAAATAACGAAAATTTTAAAAAGAAGATAAATTCATCACTAGAGAGAATCCAATCGTTAATGAAAATTTCAGCAGATTTGAGGGAGAAAAACAATAATAAAATATCACTAGAAGAAATTGGCAAAAAAGAATATATAAACTTAGCTAAAAATATTTTTGATAAATCTATCACTGTTCTTAATATGTCTCATGACAAAAGCTTTTTGCCTTTAAAAAACGTTGATGAAATTTATTACTTTGCTAAAGAGTCATTATCTTACGGAATCGAAGACAAAAGAACACAAATTTCTTATATTATTGAGCCAATATCAAAAGAACTCAAAGCAAAAGTAAACATTTTAGAAACGAGTAAAATAATTGACCCTCTGGTAAGGGAAGAAATAATTCAAAACTCTAAAAACAAAACTATCTTGGTTCTAGCTGAAAATGCATATTTGCATTCAGAATTGGTTGATTTGATAAGTAACATGTCCCAAAAATCAAAAAAACTAATTTTAGTTGCTTTAAGAAACCCATATGACGTATTTATTCCTAAAGTAAAGTACGGAATTTGCACATACGGTTTTAATGAAAATATTCAAACTTCTTTGCTTAAAATTCTCAAAGGAGAAATAAAACCAACTGGGAATTTACCAATTAAACGGAGGCTAGAAAATGCTAGAGAATCTGGAAACCGAAAAAAGTAACCCTAAGACTCAGAATTTGGACGAGATGGACATACATGAAATACTAAGAATAATTAATCAAGAGGATGCAACAATAGCGTTATCCATCGCCGAAAATTTAGAGAATATAGAAAATGTGGTTGCCAACTGTATTTCAGCTATTAAGAATCACGGAAGGATCATATATGTTGGGGCAGGGACGAGTGGTAGAGTGGCCGTTGTAGATGCGGTAGAAACAGTTCCAACTTTTGGTATAGATTCCGGGATTTTTCTCCCCTTAATCGCGGGAGGAGAAAAAGCCTTCTTTCAAGCTACAGAACATGTTGAAGATTACGAAGAAAGCGGGAAAAAAGACTTAGAAAAAAATAACGTCCGTTCTGAAGATTACGTAATAGGGATAACTGCTAGCGGGCGAACCCCTTATGTAAAAGGTGCTTTATCTCTGGCAAAAGAAATAGGATGTAAAACTGCTTTAATATGCAACGTAAAAAACCCTGAATTGATGGAATTTTCGGATATTGTAGTTTCTTTGAGAACGGGCCCAGAAGTCATTGCAGGAAGTACAAGAATGAAAGCGGGCACAGCCCAAAAAATGGTTTTAAATATGATAAGCACTGTCACCATGATAAAACTTGGAAAGACTTTTAAAAACTACATGGTGGACGTAAAAATCATGAATCAAAAATTAGAAGAAAGAGCAGTAAGAATAATTTCTGAGGTAACCGGATTAGATAAAAAAACCTGCAAAGAGTACTTAATCAAGGCTGATATGAAACCCAAATTGGCAATACTGATGATTCTATCTGGAAAAGACAAAGAATTTTGTATCGAAGCTCTAAAGAAAAACGAAGTATTGCATGAAGCATTGAAAACATTAAAGAATTAAACTCATAGGAAAATCCCCATATTTGGGGATTTTTTATCAAATTATATTTCATTTTCGTTTGAAAATTTCATACACTTGATCGATATTATAGGTATTTATCACGTCTTTCGCTTTAAGCCAACCTTTACGTGCAATACCTACTCCATATTTTACGTCTAGTAGCCCTTCCACTCTATGAGCGTCTGGACAGATGGCAAGTTTAACTCCTTTTTCTTTTGCATATTTAATGTATCGCCAATCAATATCTAACCTATGAGGGTTTGAGTTTATTTCAATTATTTTATTGTATTCAGCACAAGCATCGATAACTTTATAAACGTCAAGATCATATCCATCTCTTGAAAGTAATAACCTACCCGTTAAGTGTCCTAAAATCGTTGTGTATTTGTTCTTTACAGCTTTTATAATCCTTTCAGTCATCTCTTCTTTGCTCATCTTAAAATTAGAATGTACCGAAGCAATTACAAAATCAAACTGTTTTAATAAATCTTCTTCATAGTCCAGTGAACCATCTTTCAAGATATCTGATTCTATGCCTTTTAGTATCTTTATATCCGTATATTTTTCATTCAATCTATCAATTTCATCGAACTGTCTTAATATATCTTCCTCTTTTAAACCATTTGCATATCGGGCAGATTTACTGTGATCTGTAATACCGATATACTTGTAACCTAGTTCTCTTGCACCATTTACCATCTCGGTAAGAGTATTCGCCCCATCGCTGTAATTAGTATGTACGTGAAAAACACCTTTGATATCTTTTTCTTCAATCAATACTGGTATCTCACCTTTCTCGGCTGCTTCAATTTCACCCATATTTTCTCGAATTTCAGGTGGGATATAAGACAAATTTAATTTTCTGAATATCTCTTCCTCATCTTGGCATTTGATGAGAGTATCCCCTTTAAACAAACCATATTCGTTCATCTTTATACCCATTCGTTTTGCCCTATGCCTCATGGCGGTGTTATGCTCTTTACTACCGGTGAAGTGGTGCAAGGCGTACGGGTACTCTTCATCCTTTACTACCCTTAAATCAGTGTTAATCCCTGATTCTAAAGTTATACTTGTCTTCGTATCTCCTTTAGCAATCACATCTCTTGTTTTGTCATATTCTACAAATATTTCCATTAATTTTTGAGGATCGTTAGTAGTTGCCAATATATCTATATCTTTTACTATCTCCTTTTTTCTTCTGATACTTCCAGCTATCTCACATCTTATAACGAGCCCTGTTTTAAGTAAATATTGTTTGAGTGAATCAGCTTCGGAATATGCTTCTGAAAATAGATGCTGGTTGCTAAACCTTTTTACAAATTTAATACCTTCTAAGATTTTCTTTTGAGTCTTTTCTCCAAATCCGGGGAGCTCAACCAGCCTATTTTCAAGGCAAGCATACTCCAGTTCTCCAACGGTTTTTATATCCAATTTATCGTACAAAGTTTTTATCTTCTTAGGTCCCAGACCTGGTATTTTTAACATCTCAACCAGACCTCCGGGAATCGATGCCTTTAAATTTTCGTAGTATTCGAGTCTTCCTGTGGTGATAAGTTCGGTTATCTTTTTATTGATGGCTTCGCCTATTCCTTTGACCTCTTTTAGTTTGTTATTCTTGACTAATACTTCTATATCTTCATCAAGAGTTTCTAGAGCACGTGCAGCATTATAATACGCCCTGATTTTAAAAGGGTTTTCTCCTTTTAATTCCAGTAAAAGACTTATCTCGTCGAGAATATCTATAACAGTTTTTTTATCCATTTTACTTCAGCTCTCCTTCGTTCAGCAACTCTCCCAGATAGGATTGGGTAGGGCTGGAAAAGCAGTTGACCTCGGTTGATATTATATCATTCTTAACGTCCATTTTAAAACGATTAATCTGATGGTATAATCGTTTAAACTTTAGTAACTCAAATAAATTAAGAGGAGTGAAAAAATGGCAGATATGCTTGTGAAACTTTACGATTTGAATTACGATGAGAAGGTATTTACTGAATTAAAAGATTCAAAAATAACAGTACGGAGAGCAAAGGCACCTGAAAAATTTATCGTTTTGAATTGGATCAAAAAAGAATTTGGTGATCACTGGGCAAGCGAATGCGATGTATCTTTTTCTAACAAACCTATCAGTTGTTTCATAGCTGTAGACGAAGATAAGAACAAAATTATTGGTTTTTCTTGTTTTGATGCTACAAGCAAAAATTTCTTTGGTCCAATGGGTGTAGACAAAAATTACCGAGGAAAAGATATTGGTAAAGCGTTACTTTTAATAGCGCTAAAGAGCATGGAAGAAAGTGGTTATGCATATGCCATAATCGGAGGAGTTGGTCCTGCTAAATTTTACGAAAAAGTGGCAAACGCTACATTGATAGAAAATTCTGAACCAGGATTCTATAAAGGGATTTTGAAAAATTAAGAAAAACTACAAAAAACAGAGTTTTTATTAAATAAATTAAAATAATTACTCCTAATTGCTTCTCATCACCCATAATCAGATTTGCGATGTAACATGTTTCAGGGTAGTATTGTGTTGAGTCTCAATGAAACTTGTATTTTCGATACTACGAGCACCTTCCACCTTTTTGAAATTAAGCTGGGATGTTAAAGGGAGATAGGGGAATTTAATATAATTTTTTCATGGAAAGGCCTTTCCTTGATAATGTAACAAAAATATTGGAGCTGAAAAGAGTATGAAAAAAGCGTTTGTTGTGTTTCTTTTATTGGCAAGTTTGGTTATGGGAAGCGCGTTATTCGCTCAAGTAACCCAAATCCCCAGAGAAGAAGCAGTGTATGTCGCAGGTTTTCAGTGGGGACCACCAACAACGGATAATCCGCTTGCAGGTGGGCCAATGACGTTCGTTTCTGATCCTAGACAACATATTTGGATATATGAAACATTATTCACATGGGATGCCCTCAATGGAAAGTATGTTCCTATTTTGGGAGAATCCTATAAGTGGGTTGATGAACTAAGATTAGAGGTAAAAGTAAATCCAAAAGCGTATTTCCACGATGGAGAACCCGTTACTGCAGATGATGTTGTATATTCCTACAAATTAGGGCAAAAATATCCACTAGGTCTTCAGATTTGGGAATGGTTGAAAGATGTTTACAAGGTAGATAACCACACTGTAATCTTCGAGATGAAACCAGATAATCCAAACAGATTGATGGTAGAAGACGCACTTGGAGCTACCTTCATTCTTCCAGAACATATTTGGTCTAAGGTTGAAGCAGAAAATAATTATGATTTGACCAAAATCAGACAGTTTAGAAATGAAAATCCTGTAGGCTCTGGTCCATACAAAGTTTTTTATGAAAGTCCAGAAACTATTATTTTAGTAAGAGTAGATAATTATTGGGGAAACGAAGCTTTACACGGTGGGAAAAAACCCGCAGCTAAATACATAGTGCATCCTATTTTCAAAAGTAATGACGAAGGTAGTTTGGCCTTTGAAAATGGTGAAGTAGACGTTTCTCAGCAATTCACTCCAAGAATATGGGAAATGTGGGAAAAGAAAGGGCTTCCTGTTGGTACATGGTACGACGAGATCCCTTATCATATGCCTGCAACAATGCCTTCGTTGTGGTTTAACGTGAACAAATATCCTCTCAGTTTGCCTGAAGTTAGAAAAGCTATTGCATATTCGGTAAATTACGCAAGAATTTCCGAACTTGCCATGTCTAATTATTCTCCTAAGGTTCAAGCCAGTCTTATAATGCCCTACGGTGGTGAAGCAAAATACTTCGATGAAAACTTGGTAAAACAATACGGTTGGGAATACAATCCGAAAGAAGCTATAAGGATATTAGAAGAAGATTTGGGAGCAACAAAAGGTAAAGATGGAATATATGTTCTTCCTGATGGAACAAGACTTGGCCCATTTACCGTAGAATGCCCATACGGTTGGACAGACTGGAATGCTTCTTTACAAATCGTGGCACAAGGAGCAAGAGCAGTAGGTATAGACATCCAAACATCTTTCCCTGATGCACCTATAGCTTATGATAACAGACAAACAGGTAACTTCGATATGACGATGTGGGCACCTTCACAACCTGGACCTGCTCAACCCTGGTTGAGATTCCAAATAGCTCTTTATTCAAAAGGTGTTCCCCCAGTTGGACAAATCGCATACAGTAACTTCGGAAGATATAAAAATGAATGGGCTGACCAACTCATCGATATGATTCCAAAAGTTACCGACGAAAAAGAATTAAAGAATCTCTATACAGAGTTAGATCAACTATACAGAGAAGATATACCGATGTTCCCGTTAATGTATAGACCTCAAACATTTTACGAATACAATGAAACTTACTGGACAGGTTGGGCAAACGCAAAAAATCCTTATGCACCACCGATGCCTTTGGTAGGTGCAGGGATGGAAATGTTGTGGCATTTAGAACCTGCTAAATAAAGTAATTTATTATCCGTCGATTAAGCCAAGAGTTCGTGGAGGAAGTTTCAGCCTCCATGAACTCTTTTAAATATACCTTCGAGAGGTGAAATATGTGAAAGGATTTACGAGGTATTTTTTTCAAAAGCTTTTTTGGTATCTAATAGCTTTTTTCTTGGCTTTATTTTTGAATTTTTTCTTACCAAGACTCATTCCAGGAGATCCTATTTCAGTTATAGTAAGTAAAATGATGTCTGGAACCGTAGCAAGTGAGACGCAGGAAAGGGTTTATCAATCTTTTGTCGAAGAGTTTGGATTGGATAAACCTTTACCTATCCAGTTTTTCAACTACATAGGAAATGTTTTTAGAGGTGATTTAGGAACGTCGTTCAGTTTGTACCCCCTTTCTGTTAATGAAGTTTTGGGAAACGCTATTGTATGGACTATTTCTTTACAATTTCCGGCAATAATTGTAGGTTGGATATTAGGAAACTTACTGGGAGCCGCTGCTGCTTACAGAAAAGGGGTTTTCGACAAAACTATTTTTCCAGTGGCACTATTCGTTAATTCTATCCCTTATTATGCTTTGGCAATCATATTACTATACTTTTTTGGAGTTTACCTGGGATGGTTCCCAATTGGCGGTGGTTACAGCAGAACATTGCTCCCTTCTTGGAGTTGGGCTTTTGTAATTGATGTCTTACACCATTACTTTTTACCCTTTATTTCGATTGTTTTAGTAACAATAGGGGGACAAGCCATAGGTATGAGAGAGATGTCAATATATGAATTAAATACAGATTATGTTACCTACAGTAAGATGTTAGGTATCAAAGATAAGAAGATTCAAAGCTATGTCTTCAAAAATGCAGTTCTTCCTCAAATAACAGGACTTGCAATAAGTTTAGGTACAATGGTAGGGGGAGCTCTGATCACTGAGATAGTCTTTGGATACCCCGGAGTGGGAACGTGGCTATTCAACGGAATAAGACAGCTAGATTATCCGATGATCCAAGGTTCAACCCTTATAATAGCGATGATGGTTTTAATTGCTAATTTTATTTTGGATATGGTCTATGGACTAATAGATCCTAGAATTAAAGCTGCGCAAACGGAGGAGGGTTAATATGAATACAATAAAATTACTTTTGAAATCTCCAAAATTTTTAATAGGATTTGGCCTATTTATGTTTTTATTCTTAACTGCCTTCATATACCCTGCTGTTTCACCAAAAGATCCATTGGAGATGGTTGGATTTATGTACGAGCCCCCTTCCTCAACTTACTTGTTGGGAACAGATAACTTTGGAAGAGATGTATTTGTAGAGCTTATTCACGGAATGAAATCCTCGTTGATTATAGGATTAATTTCAGGTGTTATTGCAACAACAATAGGTATAACTATAGGCCTTTTTGCTGGCTACAAAGGAGGAACCACTGATAACATATTAAATTCAATAACTAATATATTTTTAGTTATACCTCCATTCATAATACTGATATTGATTACGGTTAGTTTAAAAAGTAGGTCCTTGTTTGTTATGGGATTAGTATTAGGAGTAACCTCTTGGCCATGGACTGCTCGTGCGGTCAGGGCGCAATCACTCAGTTTAAGAAATAGGGAACATGTTGATATAGCCAGGTTAAACGGTGCCAGTACTGTAGAAATTATAATACGCGAAATAATGCCTTATATCTTATCTTATATATTCATGGCATTTATACTCCAAGTTGCCACTGGTATTTTAAACGAAGCAGGAATAAGTATGTTAGGACTGGGTCCAAGTAATATAGTTTCACTCGGTACAATGCTTTCATGGGCACTATTATTTGAGTCTGTTAGATCAGGTGCCTGGTGGGCTTTTATACCTCCAGCTATAACCATAGCTTTAATCACTTTTTCGCTATATTTTATGAATTCGGGGATGGATGAATTATTCAATCCCAAACTTAGGAGTTGATGAGATTGGAATCTAAAAAGGTTATTTTAGAAGTTAACAATCTTAAAACCTACTATCAAACAAGGTTAGGAGAAAAAATAAAGGCGGTTAACAGCGTTTCGTTTAACCTATATGAAGGAGAAATCTTGGGAATAGCAGGTGAATCAGGTTGTGGTAAATCTACTTTAGCAATGAGTTTGTCAGGCTTATTTTTATCCCCTTTGAAATACGAAAGTGGATCAGTGTTTTTAAACAACGAAAATATCATGCAAAAAAAAGAAAATGAGTTGAGAAGTAATATACTGGGGAAAAAATATTCGTATATCCCTCAAAGTGCTATGAACGCCTTGAATCCAACACTAAAAATCAAAAATTTTGTTATAGATCTACTGAAAGAACACAATCCTAATATGACAGAAAAAGAGATTTTAAATTTGGCAAAAGAACGTTTTGAATCTCTTTCTTTGCCCCCAAGAGTTTTAAACCTCTACCCTTTAGAACTTAGCGGTGGTATGAAACAAAGGGTAGTTGTCGCAATCTCTACAATCATGAACCCAGAAGTTGTAGTAGCAGATGAACCAACTTCTGCATTGGACGTAACCTCACAAAAAATAGTAATAAAATTAATTAAAGAACTTTTTGATAAAAAAATAGTAAAAAGTATAATTTTTATAACTCACGAATTACCCATATTAAGACATATATGTGACCGTATCGCTGTAATGTACGCCGGAGAATTTGTAGAGATAGGAAACATGAAAGATGTAATCTTCGATCCTATTCATCCTTACTCACAAGCATTAATGCAGTCTATTTTAGTCCCTGAAAAAGGTATAAAAGGTAAAAAACTACCAAGTCTTCCTGGGTCACCACCTGATTTAAGGAAAATTCCAAAAGGATGTAGGTTCGCTGATAGATGCCCCTTGGCAATTGAAGATTGTAAAAAAGAAAATGTCACTTTAACTAAAGTAGGAGAAAGATCTGTTAGATGCATCAGAATAAACCATATCTTAACACAAGGGAAGAGGGTGACACCGTATGTCTAATCTCTCAAATGAAGATATAGTAAAAGTAGAAAATTTGACCAAAATATTTGGAAGTGGGAAAAAAGCTGTTAAAGCTGTAGATAACGTTACTTTTTCTATAAAAAAAGGGGAAATCGTCTCTCTTGTTGGACAAAGTGGAAGCGGAAAAACAACGGTAACTAGACTATTACTCAGGTTGTTAAAAGAAACAGAAGGCAAAATTATTTTTGAAGGTCAGGATATAACAGGTTTAACAGGGAAAGAAAAAAAGCTTTACTGGAAAAAAGTTCAAGCAATATTTCAAGATCCATACGCCTCGTTTAATATATTTGCCCCGGTAAAAAAAGTTTTAATTGATGCTTTCAAGTTATTTGACAACAGCTTTACCAAACAAGAAAAAATGGCAAAGGTTTACGAAGCTTTGGAATCAGTTAATCTAAGACCTGAAGAAGTAGCAGATAAATATCCTTTTGAATTAAGTGGTGGTCAAAGGCAAAGGATAATGATAGCAAGGGCTCATTTGATAAAACCAAAATTACTCTTAGCTGACGAACCAACTTCTATGATCGATGCAAACTTAAGATCGGGAATTTTGGAGTTATTGTTAGGTTTAAGGGATACGGAAGGTACAACTATCATGTTCGTAACTCACGACCTTGGTTTGGCTTACTACGTCAGTGATAGACTTTTCATCATGCATGAAGGGAAAATAGTAGAAAGCGGAGATGCTGATAAAGTAATAACACACCCTGAGCACCCATATACAAAACAACTAATGATGGATGTACCAAAACTATCTGAAGAATGGGTTTTAAAATAACTTAGAATGAAATATGGGTGGGCTGCGGTGCGAAGGGGAGCTAAAGTAAGTTTTTGAGTTTGTATAGACAATAAAAACAACAACATAGGAGGAATAAAAACATGTCTGAAAAAGTTTTTCCAAAGGATTTCATGTGGGGAGCAGCTACTGCATCTTACCAAATAGAAGGTTCTCCTTTAGCAGATGGAGCTGGTCCTTCGATTTGGCATAGGTTTTCTCATACACCTGGAAACACATATAATGGAGATACTGGAGATCTGGCAGACGATCATTATAACAGGTACAAAGAAGATATTGCTTTGATGAAAGAGTTAGGATTAAAAGCGTACAGGTTTTCTATATCTTGGTCAAGAATTTTCCCAAATGGTAAAGGTAAAATCAACGAAAAAGGTGTTGATTTTTACAATAGATTGGTTGATGAATTACTCAAGGCAAATATAACCCCTTTTGTTACGTTGTATCATTGGGATTTACCTGCAGCTTTACAAGATCTGGGGGGTTGGACAAACAGAGACATCGCTTATTGGTATACCGATTACGCTGACTACATGTTTCAAAGATTGGGGGACAGAGTAAAAAATTGGATTACTTTAAACGAACCCTGGGTAATGGCTTTTGTTGGACATTTTATGGGTGAACATGCACCTGGAATGAAAGATCTTTATGCCGCTTTCTCAGTTGTTAACAACCAGTTGCGAGCTCATTCAAAAACGGTTAAAGCGTTCAGAGAAGAAAACGTAAAAGAAGGGAAAATCGGAATTACTTTATCAAATACTTCTCACGATCCAGCTACGGATTCACAAGAAGATATAGATGCTGCACGGTTGGCACACGAATGGACAAATTATCCATTGTTTTTGAATCCAATATACAATGGTGAATATCCAAGCGGGATAAAAGAACATGCTTCTGTGTTTTTACCCCATAATTACGAAAATGATTTGGAAGAAATAAAAGAAAAAATCGATTTTGTAGGCATTAATTATTACTCTGGAGATCTTGTCAAGCTCGATACAAAATCATTCTTAGGTGGAAAAACCGTTGAAAGAGGTCTTCCAAAAACTGAAATGGGATGGGAGATCTACCCTGAAGGTTTCTACAAAATACTAAAAGGGGTTCAAGAAGAGTACAATCCAAAAGAAGTGTATGTCACTGAAAATGGGGCTGCTTTTGACGACAGCGTAGTAAACCAAGAGGTACACGATGAAAATAGAATAGATTACTTAAAGCAGCATCTTGAACAAGCGTTAAGAGCTATTCAAAATGGAGTTACGCTCAAAGGATACTTCGTTTGGTCTTTATTAGACAATTTTGAATGGGCATTGGGCTATTCAAAGAGGTTTGGAATAGTGTACGTTGATTACAAAACTCAAAAAAGGATCATAAAAGACAGCGGTAAATGGTATTCACAGGTTATTAAGAATAATTCTTTTAATTTCTAATCTACATTTAAAAAAAGTTTTTTAATAACAAATAAAAGGATGTGAAAAAATATGGAGAAGGACATAAAAAAGTTGATCTCTCAGATGACACTCGAAGAAAAGGCAAGTTTATGTTCAGGCTTAGACAATTGGCACACCAAACCTATTGAAAGGTTAGGGATACCTTCAATTATGATGAGTGATGGGCCTCACGGCTTGAGAAAAGAAATCACAAATCCTGAAGAAAGCTTGTTGGCAAACAGCGCCCCCGCTACGTGTTTCCCAACAGCCGCTACAACAGCTTGTTCATGGGATAGAAAATTAATTGAAGAAGAAGGAAAAGCCTTAGCCGAAGAATGTCAAGCTGAAGAAGTTGATATCATATTGGGCCCCGCTATTAACATTAAAAGGTCTCCATTGTGTGGAAGAAATTTCGAATACTTCTCTGAAGACCCCTACTTATCAACAGAACTGGCTACAGCGTATATAAACGCTGTACAAAGTTATGGAGTAGGAACCTCTTTGAAACATTACCTTGCAAACAATCAAGAACACAGAAGAATGAGTGTAGATGAAATAATAGACGAAAGAACTCTAAGAGAGATTTACTTAGCGAACTTTGAAGGAGCGGTGAAAAACGGCAAGCCCTGGACGGTAATGTGTTCTTACAACAAAGTGAACGGCACGCATGCATCTGAAAATAAATACTTATTGACAGATATCTTAAAGAAAGAATGGAACTTCGAAGGATTCGTTGTATCCGATTGGGGAGCAGTGAACGAAAGGGTAGACGGGTTAAAAGCAGGATTAGACTTAGAAATGCCTTCAAGTTTTGGAATAGGAGACGACAAAATCATACAAGCAGTAAAGAACGGACAATTAGAAGAGAAGGTATTGGATGAAACTGTAGAAAGACTTTTAAAAATTATTTTCAAAGCGATAGATAACAGGAAATAAAACGCAACATATGACAAAGAAGCTCATCATCAATTAGCGAGGAAGATTGCAAGAGAAAGCATGGTACTTTTGAAAAATGAAGACAATATACTTCCAATTAAAAAAGAAGGAACTATAGCCATAATTGGAGAATTTGCCACATTACCCAGGTATCAAGGCGGTGGAAGTTCGCATGTAAACCCTATAAAAATAGATAATCTATTAGAAGAGATAGAAAAAATAACTCAAGGAAAATCTAAAATTCTTTACGAAAAAGGATACCATCTTGGCTCAGATGAAATCGATGAGGAACTTATAGAAAAGGCGAAAAGATCTGCAAAAGAATCTGATATTGCCGTAATCATCGCAGGACTTCCTGAAAGATACGAATCAGAAGGGTACGATAGAGAACATATGCAGATGCCTCAAAGCCATAATAAGTTGATAGAAGAAATCACCAAGGTTCAACCAAATACGGTGGTGGTATTAAGTAATGGTGCCCCAGTTGAAATGCCTTGGGTTGATAAAGTCAAAGGGCTACTAGAAAGTTACTTAGGAGGCCAAGCATGGGGAGGAGCCGTTGCAGATCTCCTCTTTGGTGAAGTTAATCCTTGTGGAAAATTGGCAGAAACATTCCCAAAGAAACTGAGTCACAATCCTTCATATCTAAATTTCCCAGGCGAAGATGATAGGGTTGAATACCGAGAAGGTGTATTTGTAGGGTACAGATATTATGATAAAAAACAAATAGATCCGTTATTCCCATTTGGATATGGATTAAGTTACACCAATTTTGAATATACCGACCTAACAATAGATAAAAAGGAAATAAATGATAATGAAACGTTGAACGTTAAGGTGAAAGTTAAAAATACAGGAAATATGAGAGGCAAAGAAATAATTCAATTGTATGTAAGAGACATAGAAAGCCGAGTAAATAGGCCAGAAAAAGAACTAAAGGGATTCGAAAAAATACAACTTGACCCTGGCGAAGAAAAAACTGTAAATTTTAAGTTGGATAAAAGGGCTTTTGCTTATTACAACACAGAGATAAACGATTGGCACGTGGAAAGTGGAGAGTTTGAACTATTGGTTGGAAAATCGTCAAAAGACATTATATTAAAAGAAACAGTAAAAGTTAACTCCACAAAAATAATAAGAAAGAAGTTTCATAGAAATTCTACGATTGGCGATGTAATGGAAGACCCTATTGGTTCGCAGATCTTAAAACAAATAATGCAAGATCAGATTTCAGAAATTTTCCCCGTTGATGAACACAGAAATGAAGAGCTGGTTTTATCGATGATGAAGTATCTGCCTCTGAGAGGATTAATAAACTTTGGAAGAGGACTATTCACTGAAGAAATGCTGGAAGATCTTCTTAAGAAATTGAACGAACAAAGATAGAAATCTTTGGAGACGATCTCTTAGATCGTCTCTTTACTTTAATCACTCATTTGAATAAAAAAGGGGAAGGTGATCTTTTATGAAATCAAGATCCATTGGTAAAAGAATAATAAGTATAGTAATAATCATATTCATATTGTTCGGCCTTTCTATAATTTTTAATACCACTTCTCTTACCAAATCAAATGCTGGTTTGGAATCTTATAAAAATTTGTCAGACCAAGTTAATAATATAACAGAAGTAGAAACAGCATTTTTTGAAGCTTCTTTGAATTTTAAAGATTATATAGATAATTACGAAAAGAATTTTGAAAACGCCTTTAGAGGAAATTTATCTAAAATAGAATCATATATGAATAATTTGCTTGACACCACAGAAGAATCTACTTCTTTAGTTTATATTAATGAATCTTTAAATACATATGGATCTAATTTCGATCAAATTGTACAATTAAATTTTCAGGCTAATACTTTTCTTTCGGAATACAATAAGCTAAGCGAATTACTTATTCAACAACTAAATGATTTCAATACTTTAACTAAACAATATAGTGTTTTGGCTTTTTCACTATTATCAGAAGATCCTGTTGTAACAGTGCAAAATATCAATGAAGAAGTTAAAAAATATTTCTCTTCTAAATCTTCAAGCGATAAAAACAATGTATTAAATATATTCTCAACCTTTAAAGACAATTTAGCTTTTGTAGAATTTGGATTAACCAACGATGAACTTAAAAATGCTTTTTCTGAGCTAATGGAAAACCTCAACAATTTAGAAAGCACCTTCAACCAAATAGTCACAACGATAGAATCCCAACAACCCATAATCGGGCAGATGGAACAAGCAAGGGTAGAGATAATAAACCTGTTAGAAGAACAAAGAAATAAATTAAAGGTTCAGCAAGACACGTTAGGTCCATCACTCATAGAAGAAAACAATCAAGCAATAACCTTGACAGCCATCCTAACCGTAGTAGCCTTCATAGTATCGATAATCATGGTCATCTATCTAATAAGGAGTATAACGAAACCACTGTTAGACTTCAAAAATAAGATAAACCAATTCAAAGAAGGAGACCTAACGATAAACTTTGAAAGTAAAAGCAAAGACGAAATAGGACAGATGGCGAACGCCCTATCAGAAATGAGTAAAGAATTAAGAAGATCCATGGGGTCAATAAGGCAGGCATCGGACAAAGTAGAAAACGCATCAGAAAGTCTAACACAATCATCACAAGAAAGTAGGAAGAACTCAGAAGAACTCAAAAACCAGATGGACAAGATACAAACAAGTACGGAAGAAACGGCAGGAAACGTAGAAGAAGTGACCTCAGGTGTAGACGAAGTAGCAAGGGCAGCACAAGGTGTATCCCAAGACGCACAAAGACTAAGTGAAGAAGCAGATGAAACAAGTAAAGCTGCAGAAGAAGGAAGCAAAACGATAGAAAGTATAAGTCAAGCTGTGAAAGAAGCGGTAGAAAGGACGAAAGAAAGTCAAAAAGAAGTAGAAACACTCGCAAGCAACGCCAAGAACGTACAAAGTATAGTAGAAACGATAAACTCGATAACGGAACAAACGAACCTGTTGGCACTAAACGCAGCGATAGAAGCGGCAAGGGCAGGGGAAGCGGGAAGAGGATTTGCAGTTGTAGCGGATGAGATAAGGAAGTTAGCGGAAGAATCAAGGAATGCAACGGATGAAATATCCGAAATACTAACCAACATAACGCAAGGAACGAACAAAGTAAACGAATCGACGAACAAGGTAGTAGGAACGATAGGAGAAATAAACGAAAAGATGGAGAATGTACAGAAAAGTTTCAATCGTATAAAAGAAAGGATAGAAAGGATGGACCAAGGGATAGAAAACATGACGGCAAGTGCAGAGGAACAAAGTGCGAGTGCACAAGAGATGAGCACAGCGATGGACAGGGTAGCGAAAGCTGTGACAGAAATAAGTGAACAACTAGAAAGGTCAAGAAGTGTAATAGACGAACAAGTAAAACAAGGGATAGGGATAAACGAAGAAGCGAAAGAGCTGAGTGAGTTAGCCACAGAGTTAAAAGGATTAGTTGGAAGTTTTAAAATATAAAATCATCAAAGAGACGCTATATATAAGGTTTTAGAGTTTTTAAGGTTTTAAAGACAGTACCAAAAAATATTAATAGGAGGAGAAATTTCAATTGAAAATATCTTTAAATGGAAAATGGAAGGTTTACGATAACGAAAAAGAGTTTGAGTTTGATGGAAACGTTCCTGGAACCGTACAAGGAGACCTTGTGGATTTGAATCTCATGCCTCACCCTTATGTAGGAGAAAATGAAAAACTTTTCAAAAGGTTAGAATGGAAAAATTGGATATACGAGAAGAAATTTCACATAGAAGAGATAAACGATGAGCTACGTTACGATCTTGTATTAGAGGGTGTGGATACCCTTTCAAATATTTACCTTAACGATAATTTTGTTGGAGAAACCGAGGATATGTTCATAGAATACCGGTTTGATATCAAAAAGTATTTGAAAATTGGAGAAAATTCTTTAAAAATAGAGATTAAATCTCCCATAGATCTCCCTAAAAGATTTGAAAAAAATTATGGGAAATTACACTCTGGCGAAGAAACCGCTAGAGTTTACATAAGAAAAGCTCAGTATTCCTATGGCTGGGACTGGGGAGCAAGAATAGCTACAAGCGGGATATACAGAGATATATACATAGAAAGTTACAAAGATGCTAGACTTTTTGGTTCCACCGCTTTTTTGGAGACTTTAGATGGAAAAGTTAACTTTTCCGGTTACATTGATTCGTGTATCAACTATACTAAAAACTACGAGGTAGAAATCCTTTTCAATGGAAATCCAGTAATTACATTACCAGTAACCACTAGTGTTGAAAATTACAAGTTTGAAGGTTCTAAAAGAATAGAGAATTTAAAGCTTTGGTATCCACACGATTTGGGTGAAAGTTATTTATACGAAGTTGAGTTCAGACTTAAGGAAAATAAAGAAGTAATCTATGGTGAAAAAAAGAAAATAGGTTTTAGAATCGTCAAAGTAGTGAGAGAAAATGATTCAGAAGGAGAAAGCTTTATCTTCGAGATAAACGGCAGAAAAATCTTCGCCAAAGGCGCAAATTGGATACCTGCTGAAAATATCTTAAGTTGGTTAAAAGGGAGTGATTACGATAAACTTCTCAAAATGGCGAAGGAATCCAATATGAACATGTTGAGAGTATGGGGAGGTGGCCTTTACGAAGATCCTGCATTTTACAACAGATGTGATGAGTTAGGAATATTAGTTTGGCAAGACTTCATGTTTGCATGTGCGGAATATCCTGACCATATAGATTGGTTTAGAAAGCTTGCAAATGAAGAAGTAAAACATCAAGTATTGAAACTAAGACACCATCCAAGTATAGTCCTTTGGTGCGGAAATAATGAGAATAATTGGGGCTTTGAAGAATGGGACTACAAATTGAAAGTGGATGGGAAAAATCTTGGAAATAGACTTTATTTGGAAGATTTTCCTAAAATATGTGCTCAAGAAGATCCATCGAGACTGTACTGGCCATCAAGCCCATACGGTGGCAGTAGAGCTAACTCTTCTGAAGCAGGAGACAGACATGTTTGGGAAATCTGGTCCGGATGGCAAGATTATAAATACTATACATGGGACACTTCAAAGTTCGTAAGT
The DNA here is from genome assembly GCF_000018605.1 of Petrotoga mobilis SJ95. Lineage (NCBI taxonomy): Bacteria > Thermotogati > Thermotogota > Thermotogae > Petrotogales > Petrotogaceae > Petrotoga > Petrotoga mobilis. The sequence goes on from NC_010003.1 coordinate 541,806, forward strand.
GAATTTGGATTTCAAGCGGCTCCAGATCCGAAAACTATTGATTTCTTTGCAGAAGACAAAGAAAAAGATATATTTTCACCAACGATGTTAAATCATAATAAACAAGTTGAAGGTCCCGAAAGACTCTTAAGGTTCATCAATGGGCATTATGGATTGATTGACAACTTTGATTCAATTGTTTATTTAACTCAACTCAACCAAGCAGAGGCTATTAAAACAGGAGTAGAACACTGGAGAAACAGAAAATACAAAACAGCCGGAACTCTTTATTGGCAAATAAATGATTCATGGCCTGTTTTCAGTTGGGCTTCAATAGATTATTTTAAAAGGCCCAAGCCTTTATACTTTTACACTAAAAGATTTTATAATCAATTGTTAGCGATTGCCAAAAATAAAGATGAAAAGGTCATAATATCACTGATAAACGATGGAATCAAAATCAAACTTGATTTGGAATTTCAACTTTGGTCTCTAAATGGGAAAAAACTTATGCAAAAAGAATATTCAAACATAAAAACGTCCGAAGATTCTGTAATAACTGTTGATCAACTCAATATTTCCAACATTGACTTAGATAACTCCATAGCTTACTTAATTCTAAAACAAAATGGAAAAACCATAATAGAAAACCACGAATTATTTGCAGATTTAAGAAAAAATAAATTAAACGATCCAAAGATTACATACGAAAAAGAAGGAAACAACTTGATATTGAGTTGTGAAAAACCGGCGTGGGGAGTAAACGTTAGGGTAAATGGAGAAAATTATTCTCAAGATAACTTCTTTACTCTTTTTCCATCCTATCAAAAAGTTTTAAATAATATTGAAGGGGAAATTAGCATAAAAAGCGCCTTTGATTATTTGAGGAGATGAGTATTATGGATTTTAATTTTGATCATTTAGCAATCACAGTTTCCGATTTGGAAAAATCTGTTGGATTTTACAGAGATATTATGGGTTTTAGAGTTTTAGGAAAACTTGTTCAAGACAATGGGAATTTCGTAATTGTTTACCTTGATATGGGGGATAAAGTACTCGAATTATTCAATTTTACAGAAAAAGGAAAATATCTAACAACTCAAAACGATAAAGACATGGGCATAAAACACTTTGCTTTTAAAGTAAAAAGTGTCGATCAAGCCTTTAAATATCTAAGAGAAAAAGGTGTAGAATTCACAATGGAACCTAACAATGCTGTGGGCGGCGTACGAATCGCTTTTTTCAAAGACCCTGATAACATTCTAATAGAGATAATTGAGGGAGAACTTAATTTAGAAACATATTAAGTGTAACCTTTGAGGTGAGAAAAATGGCAACGATAAGAGAAATCGCTAAAGCTTCGGGCTTCTCTATTGCAACGGTGTCTCGAGTTCTCAGTGGAAGCGAGAACGTTACTGAAGAAACAAGAAAAAAGATTTTTAAAGTTATAAAAGAATTAGATTACAGAAGAAGCCAGAGTATAAAAGGGAGCTCCTTCAGAGGGATTGGGGTCTTAGTCCCAGATCTAAAAGAAGATTTCTACGGAATGGTAGCGGAAGGAATAGAAGAAGTCCTTCTAAAAAATCATTTCGAAATGTTCCTTTCAACATATAGACATTCTTTAGAAAAAGAGAGAGATGCCTTAGAAGAGTTCTTCGCAAGAAAAGTTGATGGTGTCATTGTTTGTACAACCTACCAAGATGAAGAATGTTTAGAAAAATTTATTGAAGCAGGTATACCCGTTGTTGCTGTTGATAGAGAAAACACGGAACTGAAAATGGATATTGTTACTATAGATAATTATGCCTCTTCGTTGAAAATTGCAAAATATTTGTACGATATGGGTCACAGAAAAGTCTTACATGTCGAAGGTCTAATAGAAGTATACTCTGCCAGGGAAAGAAAGCAGGCTTTTATGGATTTTGCACAAAAGAAAGAGGATTTTAATGTTACCTTTATTCCCGCGACTTTTGATGTAAAAGATGGATATATTGCTATTAAAAAATATCTTGACAAATATGGTAAAAACTTTACAGCGATTTTTTTTGCTAATGATTGGATGGCCTTGGGTGGGATAAAAGCACTGAAAGAAGCTGGATTGAATTACCCTGAAGATATATCAATAGTTGGTTTTGATGATTCCCCTTTGGCTAAATATTTATACCCTTCTCTAACAACCATTAAGCAACCTGTTTACGAAATGGGATTGAACGCAGCAAAGTTATTGATCGAAAAATTAGAAGGTAAAAATGAAAGTAAGGTGAAAAGAAGGGTTATCTTGCCAACAAAATTAATAATTAGAGATTCAGTCAGAAAAATATAATTTAATGATTTTTTGATATAATTATCAATAAAGAGGTGATTATTATAAAAATATACATTTCATTTGATTTTGAAGGGCTTGGGGGTGTCGCCCAATGGAACGATGTCACAAAAGATAACAAAGATTACAAACAAACATATGCTGTTAGGCAATTAAAAGCTTTATTAGAAGAATTAAAAGAACATGAGATCATCTTATCTGATTCCCATGCGGAAGGGAACAACATTCCGTGGGAGATCACAGAAGAATTCCCAAACGTAAAATTAATCAGCGGTGGGATAAGAAAATATTATATGATGACAGGTATAGATGAATCTTTCGATAGGATGATCTTTTTTGGTTACCATGCTGGAGTAGGAGAAAAATACTCTACTATGGATCATACTTATTCAAGTTCTTCTATTCATAATATTTGGATCAATGGAATAGAAATGAATGAAACGCTAATTAATGCCGCATACGGAGGTAGTTTTGATGTTCCATTGGCAATGGTTGTTGGGGATGATAAACTCAAAAAACAACTGAACCCATATTTCAAACATTTATACTACGTAGAAACCAAAAGATCTTTAGGCAGATACTCTGCAGAGTTTAAACCAATGAAGAAACTACTAGAAGAAATTAAAAGTGCAACTAAAGAAATGAAAGATAAAAACAAAGAATATTTCGATGTTTACAGATTCAATTCACCCATCGAGATGATTGTTGAATTTTCTGACACTTCGAAAGCTGATATGGTCGAATCCATGCCATTAACAGAAAGAATAGATGGAAGAAAGGTCAAAATAAGCAGCGACAATTATCGTGTGATTTTTGAAGCTCTTTTAGCGATAACTTATATATGTGGAGCATAGAAAATAAGAGGTGATTAAAATGAGCGAAATACCAACAGATAAAGCGATCTTTGCAGCAGGTTGTTTTTGGGGAGTAGAATACATGTTTAAAAAAGTCGCAGGTGTCCTCGACGTAGTCAGTGGTTATACAGGTGGTTTTGTTGAAAATCCATCTTATGAACAGGTTTGTAGTGGAAAAACAGGTCATGCAGAATCTGTTTTAATTGTCTTCGATCCAAACATAGTAAGCTACGAATCGTTAGTTAGATATTTTTTTGAAATTCATGACTTTAGTCAAGAAAACGGTCAGGGGCCCGATATTGGAGAGCAATATAGAAGCGAAATATTTTACATAAATGAGGAACAAAAAGCAATCGCAGAAAAAGTAAAAGACGAGTTAATCCATAGAGGTTTGAAAGTCGCTACCAAGATAACTAAAGCTTCAGAATTTTACAAAGCAGAGGATTATCACCAAAATTATTATGAAAAAACAGGAAAAGCCCCTTATTGCCACTTTAGAAGAAGAGTTTTTAAAAATGATTATATCAAATTCTTAGTGTAGAATAAGGGGAATAATCTCAAAATTTAATTGTTTTAATCGTTATTAAAAAAGGCTTCTACTAGTAGACAGAATTCTTCAAATTTTTCAAAAAACAGCGCATGGCCCGTGTTTTCTAAGTTTGCTAGTAAAGAATTTTTTACTTTTTTACTCATTTCTATTATGTGGCTTTTGGGGGTTATAATATCTTCTTCTCCTGAAATGAAAAGAGTTTTAGCTGTGATATTCGATATTTCATTTCTAATATCAAATGTTTCGTTAGACGAAGCGAGCCTTACAAAGCCGTCAAACCAGTCTTTAGTTAAGGTTTCTTTAAATACCTTCCTTCTATTCATCAACCATTCGTAGTTGTTGTTATAAAATGGTCGAGAATATATATAAGGGAGAGAAATATCAAAAAACTTTTCACCATCGTAAAGTTCTGCCGCTACTTTCCATGCTTGACCTATGGACTTAAGATAGTTATCTATATGGTCGGTTGCATTTGAAAGAACCAGTTTGTCGATCATCTCAGGATACTTTAAAGCAAACAATTCTGCAATTTGTGCCCCGTAGGAAACCCCCATTAAATTTACCTTTTTTAATCCTAAATGATCAATCAATTTCTTTAGATCTTCGACATGAACTTCTATAGTATAAGGTTTGTCGGTAATTCTTGAGGATTTTCCTTGATCTCGAGTATCGTACGTGATAACTTGGAATTTTTTTTGCCACCTTTCTATATGTGCCATCCAACTTGAGGTACTCATCATAATCCCGTTTAATATAATTACCGGCTTTCCTTTTCCATAAATTTCATAATAGATACCTGGATCCTCCAAATACATTCATCTCTCACTCCTTTTTAGATACGTATTCCATGTGTAAGGTAAATTGATAATTCTTTTAAAACAGATTTTATATCTTTAATTCTTTTCAAAAAAATTCTATCTATACCTGTGTAATGGCTTACCCCCATTAGACTGTTAGCTATCAATTTTTTATCTTCTATTTTTGTTCGTTCAAGATTCTCAACATAACCCTTTTCAAATCTGTCATAATAATCATTTGCTGCCTTTTTTACAATAAATTCAGATTCTCTTACGATTTTATAGTATTCAGAATTACTTTCAAAATATTTTAGAAAGAGATAAATCCCTCTTAACTCGTTTTCTGCCCTATTTAATTGTTTTTTTTGATTGATAGTAAGGAATCTTCTTGTCATTTTACCAATTATTTTAACTATCTCCTCTAAAAAAGCTTCTTTACTTTCAAAATAAAGATAAAATGTCCCCACTGAATAACCTGCATTCCTTGTGATATCGTGAACATCAGTTTTATAATATCCTTGCGTACCAAATAGTTCAATACCTGAAGATAATAATTTACTTCTGGCGGATTCGTCTTCGGGAATATCAGGGTAAATTACATCTTCTTCATCGAATATCAAAGAATAATTTTTTATTTCATCGTAAAAAATCCCATTGGTAATAATCTTCTTAATTTTGGTTTTGTCATAACTTAAACCATTAAAAATATACCTTATAATGACAAATCTTGCAATTCCTGAAATAAATAATTGTTCCGCCTGACTCGTTTCACGTAGTAAAACTAAAGAAACTCCCTTGCCGTATAAATCCCTCAAATGTTGCTCGTATTTTGGATATCGATATTGACCCTCTCTATAAATCAAAACATCTTTTTTGTAATCTCCGACTCCAGATTTAACAACGGTGTCTAAAAACCGATCCATCCTGTCTTCAAAACTTTTACCAGAAATTGTAGAAAAGCCCTCTTCATAATAAATTACTATTTCGTTTAACAATTTGAGAAATATGTCCTCTTTGTTCTTAAAATACCTGTAAAACACCCCGTTAGATAATCCGGCTCTTCTACAGATTTCGACAACGGAAACTGTTTCATACCATTTTTCAGAAAAAAGATCCCTGGCTGCTGTCATTAATTTTTCATACGATTTATTTTTGACTTTATCCAACATTATCTCCTTCGTTTTTTAATTTTTCTCCAATGTAAAACTTTTAAAAATATCTATAAATGCTTTTGGTTCTTCTATTATAATCGAATGTCCAACATCAGGAATAATTTCTAATTTCCCATTTGTACTTCGAACGACTTCATCAGCCATATTTTTAGTTATCAACGTATCTTTTTCCCCAAGAATGAATAATATTTCCCCAATATAATTTTTAGATATTTCTTCATAGTTATAATTTTCCAAAGCCCTTGCATTTTCAGTAAAACATTTTGGGTTCATCAAAAGAGCATCGTTAGTTAGACAGTTTAGTAATTTTCTATCTCTTGATGAAGGGACCATTGCCTTTAAAGAATTCTTTAGAAGTGTTCTATTGTTTTTTAACAAATTTAGAACATAATAATTTTCTTCTGGTGTCTTCAAACCCTTTAAAGAAGGGGAATCAACAAGTATTAATTTTTCTACTTTTTCTGGATATCTAAAAGCTATCGACATCGCTACAGCTCCACCCAAAGAATGCCCAACTAAAACAACCTTATTCAACCCTAAAAGATCTATAAACTTTTTGGTATATTCTGCATAAGTATCTATTTGAATTTCTTTCATCCAATCAGAATAACCAAAATTTGGCAAATCAGGTGTATAGACCTTAAAACCTTCAATGTTTTTCACTTTCTCAAACCATCTGTGAGAGGCATAATTACCATGAATCATAACAACGGGTTTACCTTCACCACTTACTTCATAATATAATTTTACTCCATCAATGTTAATATAACTTCCCTCTTTTTTCTTATTCTTCCAAAATTTTTTTATAATCCATATAACAGGGATTTCAAAATATCTAAAATACAACATTTTCAACCCATAAGAAAGGCCACGAGGGAAGAATAAAACAAATATTATTAATAAACTCCCTACTATTATAGTCATAGGAAAATTGCTTCGTGAAAATAAAAAAGGCATTCCTGTAATTATAACAGAACCAATCAATCCTCCATTTAAAGAAGCAACTCCACCTACAATAACCATTGCCAAAAGATTCAAAGAGACGTTCAAACCAAAATCTGCAGGAGATATATATCCTAGCGTATGCGCATATAAAAAACCTGCTATTCCGCTGTATATAGAACTGATAATAAAGGCTTGTAATTTTGCTTTAGCAATTTTCACCCCGAACGCTCTGGCAGCCAATTCACTGTCTCGCACCATATTGAATCTCTTCCCTGCAGGAGATTTTACAATTAAACTTGTTATATAGACCAAAAGACTATAAAAAAACAAATTCAACAAATAGGTATAAAAATCAGAATCAAAAAAAGCAGGGATGTTCCTCATTCCGGTCCTTCCACCAAATACCTCCATTGAGGCAATTATCTCTTGTACCGCTATCCCAAATGCCATAGTTGCTATGGCTAAATAAAATCCTTTCAGTCTCATAGCTGGTAACGCTATTAACATACCAAACAAAGCAGAAAAAAGGATAACAAAAATTAAGTTTACAAATATTGGCATATTTAAACTCATTGTAAAAAAAGCACTTGTATACGCTCCAATGGCCATAAAAGCAGCATGGCCGATAGAGATCTGACCTGTGTACCCAAATATTACATTTAAACCTAAAGCTGCGATTGCAAAGATTATTATATTAGAAAATACTAACAACAAAAACGACTTGGAAATAAACAATAAACCCAGGAGAGAACCAATTATTAAGGTGTATAATGCTGTTTTCACTATTCTCACACTCTCCCTTCAAAATCTTTCCCAAATAACCCAGAAGGTTTAAATAACAAAACTAATATTATCAATACAAGAATAATAGATAATTGATAATCTGGAGATATATAAACCCCAACTAATTTTTCTAAAACACCTAAAATTAGCCCACCTATAATAACACCAAAAAGGTTCGAAAAACCACCGAGAACACCTGCTGTTATACCATACAATTGCATATTTATCAACATGCTGGGATGTATGTAAGTTTTTGGCGCTGCAATAATTCCAACTAAACTTACAGTAGCTATTCCAATACTCCAAACAATTGCATCCACACGGTTAATATCTATTCCACATACAAGTGAACCTATCTCCTCTTGAGACCGAGCTCTAATAGCTATACCTAACTTGGTATACTTTAAAAACATTGCTAAAAGTAGCATTACAGCAATGGAAATTATAGTAATCACAACATCGTTTGAAGGCATAACTAGCACCCCATTTTCCAAAAATAAGATAAAAGGCTTTCCTGAAAACAATTCTGGATAAGAAAAGTAATCAGTTCCCCAAACCAACACAACCAAACCTTCAATTACCATCAACAAGCCTAATGTAACCATAAGCATCGCACCATGGGATAAATGTTTCAAAGGTCTCATTAAAAACCGCTCAACAACCATACCAATAAGGAATCCTGAAAAAACTGCTGAAATTAAAGATAAAATAATATTACCACTTACCAAATAAACAGTAAGTCCAATATAACTTCCTAACATTCCCGAATTTCCATGAGCAAAGTTTAGAACCCCTGTGGTCCTAAAAATCAAAGCTATTCCAAATGCGGTGAGCCCGTATAATGCTCCTTGTGGAATCCCCGAAATTATGCTTTGGAGTATTTGCAATTCTACCTCTCCTTTCTTATTTCCCCAAATATGACTTTTTTAATCTCTCATCATTCAACATTTCCTTGGATACTCCTTGATGTGCAACGTTACCATTTTCTAATATATAAGTTCTATCACTTATTTTTAGTGATTTTATCGCGTTTTGTTCCACGAGCAAAATTGGAATATTAGATTCTTTTAAAGTTTTTAATACACTGTATATTTCATCAATAATTATTGGTGCCAATCCCAAGGAAGGCTCATCTAACATCAACAACTTTGGAGAAGCCATAAGCGCCCTGCCTAACGCCAACATCTGTTGTTCTCCTCCAGATAACGAACCTGCTTTCTGCTTCCTTCTCTCTTTTAAAACAGGGAAAAGATCGTAAACATATCCAGAATTTTTTGAATAATCTCCCCTTAAGTACGTTCCCATTTTCAAATTTTCTTCGACTGTTAAACTTGAAAAGATTCTTCTATTTTCAGGACATAACACAATCCCTTTTTTTACCATATAAACAGTACTTTTATTACTTACATCTTCACCTTCAAAAATTACTTTACCTTTAGATTTAACTATATTCAAAACTCCAAAAAGTGTTGAAGTTTTACCAGCTCCATTGGAGCCCAAAATGGTAACAATTTCACCCTTATTCACAGAAAAAGAAATTTTTTTTACCGCCTTTACATGACCATAATTAACTTCCAAATTTTCAACTTCAAGCATTTTCATCTTCCCCCAAGTACACTTTTACAACTTCTTCGTTATTTGATACTTCTTCGGGAGTTCCTTCGGCAATTTTCTTCCCAAAGTTCATAACGGTTACTAAATCAGAAACAGTCATTACAACATTCATATCATGCTCCACCAACAATATCGTCTTTCCTCTTTTATTGACCATTTGTATAATGTTTTTTATCTCCTCTGTTTCATAATAATTTAAACCCGCTGCAGGTTCATCCAATAAGAGAAGATCTGGATCAGAAATAACTGCTCTAGCCATTTCAACCCTTTTTAGCATCCCATAACTGAGTCCAGAAGGATAAGAAGTGAGCCTATTTTTTATGTCAAACATCTCAGCCACTTCTAAAACCTTATCTCTTGCTTCTCTATCAAAATTCGATTTTGATTTTGAAACCACAGAGAAAATGGAGTCATTATATTTGTGTATTAATCCACTATAGATGTTTTCAAAAACGTTCATGGCCTGAAAAAGTTGTAAATTTTGAAAAGTTCTCGATATGCCTTTATATATTATGTCGTGGGTATCTAATTTTAAAAGAGATTCACCTTTGAATAAAATATCCCCCTGTTGGGGATTAACTATCCTGGTAATTGTATTGAACAAAGTTGTCTTCCCAGCTCCATTAGGACCGATAAGAGCATGAATCTTTCCTTGCACTAATTTCATAGAAAAATCGTTAACAGCCTTTAAACCGCCAAATGCTACGGTAACGTTTTTGACTTCAAGCATTCTTTCACCTCAAATTTGTGTTTATAAGATTATAAGGGGGGAATTTACCCCCTTATAATCATTTATAAAACTTCTAACAACGATTCAACAGAATAATGTATCCAACTTGAAGCAAAGTCCCAAACTAATCCTTGATCGGTTAAAACAGATTTTAGAACATACATAGAAGTCATTCCCATTCGAGAATCAAAGCCTGAGGACACCGGCTTATAGCTCAAACCATGATTTTCATCACCAAGTGTAATGTAATTGCCCTTCCAATTGTCTAAAGTCTCCAAAGCTGAAACTAAACTTTCTCTAGTCAAATCAGGACCTGCCCTTTTAACCCCTTCGACAAAAACTTCTGCCGCTATCATACCAGCGATAGCATAAGCATTAGGAATACCTTCATAATATTCTTGCCATATTTTTATCGCGGGTTCTTCGGGGTTTGTAAAATCCACGGCAACCCAAGCCATTACCTCAACACCGTCTCCTGCTTCTTGAGCTAATTGTAGATAACTCACATCTGCGTTTGAATAGGTCAGAAGATACCTTTGATCGGTCATTCCAAATTGTTTGGCTTGGCGAACAAATCCAACTGATTGGGGAAGGAACAACATAACAGCTACGGCATCAGGTTTAACTGATAACAAACGTGTTACTTCAGATGTGAAGTCACTTTTAAAAGGATCCACTGCTATGTTTGCAACGGGCTCCATCCCCAAAGCTTTTAATGTACCTACCGCTGAATTACTGAACTCTTGACCATCTTCTGCATTCCTATAAACGATTGCTATTCTTTCATGGCCCTTTTCTACCAAATAATTCATTACTATGTTCGCTTCTACTATGTAATTCGGTTGAACCGGGAAAATATACTCTCTGGGTGGAAGACTGAACTCTATCGAACCCCCACCTTGATAAACAAAGGGAACACCGTTGTCATTCAGATAATCTTGTACAGCTAAAATACCTGGAGTTCCTAGTCCTCCAACGATGGAAAAAACTCCATCTTGCTCAACCATCCTTCTAACTTCTACAACCGTTTTAGCAGGATTGAACTGATCATCAGCTACTATTAACTCAATCTGTCTTCCGTAGATACCACCGTTGTCGTTGATGTAATTAAAATAAGCTTGCATACCCTGCGCCATTGGTCTTCCTATAGGTGCAACAGGTCCCGACATGGCTTGAAAAGTACCTACTAAGATCTTATCATCAGTTACCCCTACTTCCGAAAAGCCTGAAACTAGCAACAAAACCACAAAAACCATACCAATAAATCTTTTCACCTTTCTCACCTCTCTTAATAAAGTTAAATTTCCTGAAAAGTACACTTTCTTAGTTACACACCTATCTTTCTAGCCACATTTTGAAACTTTTTAAATATTCTTTTAGTATATTGAGCTATCATTAATTCCTCGTCGGTTTTTACTATTAAAACCTCCACTCATACCTGTTCGTTATTTTCTCCCACACCCACTGTGAATTTATATCTTAAAACTTCCAACTAATCCTTTTAACTCTGTGGCTAATTCACTCAACTCTTTCGCTTCTTCGTTTATCCCTATCCCTTGTTTTACTTGTTCGTCTATTACACTTCTTGACCTTTCTAGTTGTTCACTTATCTCTGTCACCGCTTTCGCTACCCTGTCCATCGCTGTGCTCATCTCTTGTGCACTCGCACTTTGTTCCTCTGCACTTGCCGTCATGTTTTCTATCCCTTGGTCCATCCTTTCTATCCTTTCTTTTATACGATTGAAACTTTTCTGTACATTCTCCATCTTTTCGTTTATTTCTCCTATCGTTCCTACTACCTTGTTCGTCGATTCGTTTACTTTGTTCGTTCCTTGCGTTATGTTGGTTAGTATTTCGGATATTTCATCCGTTGCATTCCTTGATTCTTCCGCTAACTTCCTTATCTCATCCGCTACAACTGCAAATCCTCTTCCCGCTTCCCCTGCCCTTGCCGCTTCTATCGCTGCGTTTAGTGCCAACAGGTTCGTTTGTTCCGTTATCGAGTTTATCGTTTCTACTATACTTTGTACGTTCTTGGCGTTGCTTGCGAGTGTTTCTACTTCTTTTTGACTTTCTTTTGTCCTTTCTACCGCTTCTTTCACAGCTTGACTTATGCTTTCTATCGTTTTGCTTCCTTCTTCTGCAGCTTTACTTGTTTCATCTGCTTCTTCACTTAGTCTTTGTGCGTCTTGGGATACACCTTGTGCTGCCCTTGCTACTTCGTCTACACCTGAGGTCACTTCTTCTACGTTTCCTGCCGTTTCTTCCGTACTTGTTTGTATCTTGTCCATCTGGTTTTTGAGTTCTTCTGAGTTCTTCCTGCTTTCTTGTGATGAGCGCGTTAGACTTTCTGATGCGTTTTCTACTTTGTCCGATGCCTGTTTTATTGACCCCATGGATCTTCTTAATTCTTTACTCATTTCTGATAGGGCGTTTGCCATCTGACCTATCTCGTCTTTGCTTTTACTTTCAAAGTTTACCGTTAGGTCTCCTTCTTTGAATTGGTTTATCTTGTTTTTGAAGTCTAACAGTGGTTTCGTTATACTCCTTATTAGATAGATGACCATGATTATCGATACTATGAAGGCTACTACGGTTAAGATGGCTGTCAAGGTTATTGCTTGATTGTTTTCTTCTATGAGTGATGGACCTAACGTGTCTTGTTGGACCTTTAATTTATTTCTTTGTTCTTCTAATAGGTTTATTAACTCTACCCTTGCTTGTTCCATCTGCCCGATTATGGGCTGTTGGGATTCTATCGCTGTGACTATTTGATCAAAGGTGCTTTTGAATGAAGCAACTATATCGGTCAGTTTTGAAAAAGCATCATTTAATTCCTGATTAATTATGCTATATCCTAAAGTAGAAAGTTGCAAGTCTAAATTTTCGAACTCTTTAATTACGTTGTTCTTATCTCCATCCGATAAACTTGAGAAATATTGTGTAGACAAATCAATAATTGTGTTTTTGTACTGCAAAATTCTTTGTGAATATATAGGCAAAGAGGAAGAACCACCAACTTTTTGTGATAATTCTATAAAACCATTCATATTATTCTCTAATTCAGATCCCAGATTTAAAAATTCATCTATAAGGGCATCTTTTTCTTGGTTTAAAGTAACTAATTTATTGAAAAGGGATTCGTAATTAGTCAAATTTGATTGTAATTCTTCTAAGTTATAAGTTGAAAGATTAGATAAATCGTCTTTGACACTATCTATATAGCTAAAAAAATCACTGGCTTTTTGTTCTTCAAAACTATCGGTGTAATCTTTTAAGCTAATTGTAGCTTGAAAAAAGTTGAATTCAGCTTGAGAGAAAGAATTAACGTGATCGGCCATAAGTTTATATTCTTCTAAAGCGTTGTTTGAATTGATTAAAGAATATATATTGTATGAAATAGATAAACTAAACAAAAGAAAAGTAGTTATTATGATCAACGTTATTTTGCTTCCAATACTTTTAAAAGACATCTCAATCTCCTTCTTAAACTAATATTCTTGAGTATTTACACCCCAAGATAAGATTTTTGAATGTGTGGACTGTTAGCAAGATTCTGGACAACATCTTCCATAACAATCTTCCCATTTTCTAGCACGTAACCTCTATCAATAACTTTTAGCCCTTGTTTTACGTTCTGTTCTGCCAACATTATCGATACCCCAGATTTCTTAATCTCTACTAATTTTTGAAACAATTCTATTACAAGTGAAGGTTGTAATCCCAACGAAGGCTCATCAAGTATTAGCAATTTTGGATTTGCCATTAATGCTCTTCCGATAGCCAACATTCTTTGTTGACCGCCACTCATAGTCCCAGCTAATTGATGAATCCTTTCTTTTAATATTGGAAAAATTTCAAAAACAAAATCCAAATTTTCACTTATTCTATTCCTCGCATTTGGCACATAGGCTGCTCCCAATTTTAAATTTTCTTCAACGGTCATAAAAGGGAATAATTCTCTTTCCTGGGGAACCAAAGAAATCCCTTTTCTTATTATTTCATGAGTTTTAAATCCAATTAATGAATTCCCCTCAAAAATGAGTTCTCCTGTTTCTGGTTTTATTAAACCAACGATCGAACTGATTAAGGTAGTTTTACCAGCTCCATTGGGTCCAAATATGCCTACAGCTTCATTGTTATAAATTGACATAGTTAAGTCCCAGATTACTTGTATTCTTCCATATTTTAAATTCAAATTTTTGATTTCAAGCATCAGTCTTCCTCCCCTAAGTAGGCAGATATAACTTTAGGATCTTTTGAAACTTCCTGATAAACCCCTTGTGCTATAATTTTCCCAGATTCCAAAACTATTACTCTATCTGTTAACTCTTTTATTACACCCATTACATGTTCTATTATGGCTATCGTTATTCCATTTTCTCTAAGCTTTTTTACCAAGTCTATCATTTGCCATGTTTCATCGGAGTTTAACCCAGCCATTACTTCATCCAAAAATAAAACTTTTGGTTTGGAGGCTAAAGCCCGTCCTATTTCCACTTTTTTTAAGTCAAGAACAGTTAATTTATCTATAGGTTGGTTCCTATTTTCCAATTCCAAAAGATCGCATATTTCATTTGCCGTTTTCCTCGCTTGTATTAAATTCTCTCCAGCTCCAAACAAGGCACCAACCATAATATTTTCTAAGCCAGTAAACCCTTGCAATGGCCTTACAACTTGAAAGGTTCGAGAGAGTCCTATTCTGTTTCGAATATGTGGTGGATATTTTTCAATGTTCTGATTATCAAATATTATTTCACCTTCAGTGGGATAATGCATGCCAGCTATTAAATTAACAAAAGTGGTTTTCCCAGCACCATTCGGTCCAATAATACCTAAAATTTCTTTTTCTTCTATGCTCATTGTGACATCATTTACAGCTACTAATCCTCCAAATTTTTTTACTAAATTTCTTGTCGATACTATTTGCATAAAGTTCCCCTCCGTAGTATATATTCAAAATTAACTACTTACCAGATTGTATTTTGTTTTTTAAAGATCCAAATATTCCTTTTGGCAAGAACAGTATTATGAGAATTATGATTATTCCATAAATTATGAGATGACCATAGGGCATAATTAATTTTAAATATTCAGACGCAAATCCTAAAACAATTGCTCCAATAATTGGACCCCAGGTAGAATATATTCCTCCTACAAGCGCCATGGCCATAGGTAGTAAGAGAAAATCTAAAGAAAAGGTTGTTTCAGGAGAGACGAAACCGTATTGTTGAGAGTACACAGCCCCAGTTATCCCTTGAATAGCTGCTGTTATAATAAAGATAATTATCAGATATTTAAAAATATTGATACCAGTAGATTTAGCCACAACTTCATCTGTCCTTATTGAGTTGATAGCAAAATGAACCCTCGTTCGACTGAATATTTCAGAAACTAAAATTGTCGATAGAGCTAAAGTCAATATTAACCAATATATTTTTGATGAATCTCCTTGAAATATTATATTAGGTATAACCTTCCCACTTGCTCCACCGGTTAAACGTGGAGTATTCCTGATAATAACCGAAAAAACCGTTGTCAAGGCTAAGGTGGTGATTGCAAAATAAATTCCTCTCAATTTAAGAACCACAAATCCTAATGCCAAAGCTATCAGCGCCATAAAACCCCCGGCAAGAAATATGCTAACTAAAGGGTTAATTCCAAAATTTGCAAAGGAAACTATCGATATATAAGCACCTACCCCGAAAAAACCTGCTACTCCAAAGGATAATTGACCCGTTCTCAACATCATATCCCAGCTCAAAGATAACGTCATATAAATTAAAATAGTCATAACGACATGAAGAAAATACGCTCCCGTATAAAAAGGCAAAAATATTAATAATCCTATTGCTATAACCAATATTAAAGGAGTTAAGATTTTTTTCATGACTCTGACCCCCTGTATGCTCTAATTAATATTACTATAATTAACACTCCAAAAAAAACTAAATCAGACCAACCACTGTATCCAGGAATTGATTGAACAACTGCTTCAACTACTCCTAAAGTGATTCCACCAATTAAAATACCGTTTAAATTGCCCAATCCTGCCATAGCTGCTAAAGCAAAGGACTTTAAAGTATATGCATTTCCTGACAAGGGGAATATGGATGTCCTTGGCAACATTATACCCGCAGCAATACCTATAATTCCAAAAGCAATAGCAAAAACGATAAGATATACTTTGTTGGTATCTATACCTACAATTTCAGCTCCTTTTGGGTTTTGCCCAACTGCTCTTGTTGCTTGCCCTAAAAGTGTCTTTTTCAAAAAAAGTTGAAGAAAGATTAATACTCCAATTGCCACTATTGGGTATAGAAATTCATAAATACCAATAGAGAAATTTGATATTGTTATGGATGAAGAAGCATAAGGAGTATAAATATTTCTGGGACGGGTAGTCCAAATTATTTTTATAAGCTCTATAACTACCATAGAAATCCCAAACGTTAACAACAGTTGGTTCAGTTCCCCTGCTTTTAACACGTATCTTATTGAAATCTGATAAATCCCTATTGCTAATAAAAACATTAAAATAAATAATGGAAACACTGAAATAAGTGGGTCTAACCCTAATTGAGTGAAAAAAATATACCCTATGTATAAACCTAAAGTCAAAAAATCCCCATGAGCTAAGTTTAATATTCCAACGATTCCTAATATCAAAGCCAAAGGTAAACCAATTAAAGAATATAAACCACCGCGTTGAAGACCATAGATCAAAGGTATGGGTTTCCAAATAGCAATAATTACAAGGAAAACAAGAAACATTAAAAATGTTTTATTAAGTCGAAAATGCAGAGAATTCAACATAATCACCACCGTTTTTTTAATGAAAGGGGGAGGAATATCTTCCAACCCCCATATTTC
This sequence comes from Petrotoga mobilis SJ95, assembly GCF_000018605.1. NCBI lineage: Bacteria > Thermotogati > Thermotogota > Thermotogae > Petrotogales > Petrotogaceae > Petrotoga > Petrotoga mobilis. The sequence continues at coordinate 558,426 of NC_010003.1, forward strand.
AAAAATTTACTTTTACTATTTACCAAATGTGAAAGGATAAGCCATCGTTGCCGTTGCAAGATCTATAGGCCAAATAACTTCTTGTCTACCATTTTGCCATTGTAAAATTTTTTGATACTTGAATCCTTGATTTGGTATTATTCTGCTTGGTTCAATTTTCAACACTTCACCCAACGGCGATTCATATTCAATAGTTCTCAATGCAGAAATTATAGCTTCTTTATCCATGGTTCCTGCTTTTTTTATACCTTCAACCAAAAAATAAATATTAGTATATCCAAGGGGAGCAAAGTATGTTACCGGTTCTTCATCCCACATTTCAACGTAAGCATCATAAAAATGTTTAGCTACTGGACTTACATCATTTAAAGTTGGAGCCCACATCCCATAAAGAATAACATTCTCTGCTAAAGGATTTTTCCCAAAGTCCGCTGGCCAACCTGGAGGAGCTCCTACTAACAAGTCAGGTGTGAAATCCACTTCTTTTGCCTGGGCTACAATTGGTATAGCATCAGCGTCGTATCCCGCCCAAACAAAAAGGTCCGGATCAAAAGCCTTTGCTTGATTTAACATAGCTCTATAATCTCCCCCTCCTAGGGCGGCACTCTTGAATGAAGCTCCAGCAAATTCTTCCATTATTCCTTGCCATGGACCTTCTCCTTTTTTTGCTAACTCATAAAGATCTAAATAAGCTGTATATGAGTCCGTGCCGAAGGCTCCTTCTTCATACGCCAAAAAGATTTTTTTAATATCAACATTTGGATATGCCTGAACTATTTCTCTCCAACCTATCCCATAACCTTCGCCTTGTTGATAATCCCATGGGTGAAGATGGAAGTACCAGTCTGCATCTGGACCCATCGCTATTTCAATTTGATGGGAAGCTCCACCTGCCCAAACAGTTATTTTTTGGTATTTTTTAAGAATAGGCACTTGTGCTAAATGTACACCACTAGACATTCCACCAACAAAAAAATCTACTTTTTCAACGGTTGCTAATCTCTCGATCGCTGCAGCCCCTTTTGCTGGATTCATTTCATCATCTATAACTATAAGTTCCAGCGGTCTTCCCAAAACCCCACCGGCGTCGTTAATCTCTTTAACTGCTAACCTCATCGCCTTTGTACTTTGGTTGCCAGTTATATCTCCTAAAGGATTTACAGCGCCGATTTTAATAGGATCTACTGCCATCGCCAAAGAAAACATGACAACCAAAAAAAGAACCAATCCTATGTTTCTTTTCACCTTTCTCACCTCCATATATTTTTTACCACTAAAGCCGTCCCCATTCCTCCACCAATGCAAAGTGATGCCAGACCAAATTCGCTATTTCTCTTTTTCATCTCGTAAAGAAGTGTAACAACTATCCTATTTCCCGATGCTCCAATAGGATGTCCTAAAGCAATTGCACCACCATTCACATTGGTTCTTTCAAGAAACCAGTTTTTAGATTTCCCATAAATATCTCCTAATTCTGTTATCACCCCCAAAGACTGGGCAGCAAAAGCTTCGTTTAGTTCAATTAATTCCATATCTGTTATATCCATTTTGATCTTTTCTAAAAGGCCCTTTACAGCGGGAACTGGACCTAAACCCATGTATGCTGGGTCTACAGCGGCCTGATTGTAACCAACTAATTCTGCTATTGGTTTTAATCCGTATTTTTCAACAGCCCTTTCTGAGGCTAATAAGACAGCACTGGCACCGTCGTTTATTCCCGAAGCGTTTCCAGCTGTTACGGTTCCCTCTTTTACAAATGCAGGTTTAAGACTGGCTAACTTTTCTTTCGTTGTATCAAATCTTGTATGTTCGTCTTGGTCAAAAAGAACTGTTTCTTTTTTTCTTTTTACTTCGATTGGTATTATTTCATCTTTAAATTTCCCTGATTCTATGGCTCCTTTAGCTCTCATTTGACTCGTATATGCAAAATCGTCTTGCTCTTCACGAGAAATATTGTGTTTTTTTGCGATGTTTTCTGCAGTTACCCCCATATGATAGTTATTAAAAACATCGGTGAGCCCGTCTAGTATCATATGATCTTGAACTTCAAATGATCCAAATTTGTTTCCAAATCTACTTGTGGATGGCAAAAGATAAGGAGCTGTTGACATACTCTCCATTCCTGCCGCCACAACTAGGTCGGCGTCACCTGTTTTAATATCCGTAGCACCGATCATTATACTTTTCATGCCGCTTCCACATAACATATTAACAGCGTAGCCAGGCTTGTCTTCTGGAATCCCTGCATATATGGAGACTTGTCTTCCTGGGCCCATGCCTTGGCCTGCCATCAAAACATTTCCAACAATGACTTCATCAACATTTTCAGAATTTACTTGAGCTTCTTGTAGCACTTTTTTCACAACTTCAGCTCCCAATTTGGTTGCAGGTATATCTTTTAGGGTTCCACCAAAAGTACCGATGGCCGTCCTTTTTGCGGATATTATATAAACTTTACTCATTGTTTCTACCTCCCATATAGTCTTATCACTGTTTAGGTCCAACACCTTGCAGCAGCCTGTTTAGATTAAATGTGGTCCACAAGTCAAAGCTCTATATTAACCCCATCTTTATAGCTTCTTGTTCTAATTCTTTTCTAAAGTCTGGATGAGATATCGAAATCAATTTCTTAGCCCTTTCACCTGCGCTTCTACCTCTTAAGTGAGCTACTCCCCATTCTGTTACGACATAATCTAAATCCTGCCTTGGAACAGTAATTGGAGCTCCTTGTGGAAGTAGGGGGACTATCGTTGAAATGGTGCCTTTTTTTGCTGTGGATCGTAGGGCTATTATACCTTTCCCATTTTTACTTTTTATAGCCCCTCGATGTGTGTCCAATTGGCCTCCTGTTCCAGAAAACTGTTTGGTCCCTATTGCTTCTGAAACAACCTGACCGGTCAAATCTACTGAAATTGCTGTGTTTAAACTTACCATATTGTCATTTTGACAGACTACGTAAGGATCATTGACAAATCTCCCTCTGAGCTCAAGAATACCAGGATTATCGTCGATAAATTCATACATTCTCTTTGTCCCTAAGGCAAAAGCTATTACAAATTTCCCCTTCCAAAGGGTCTTCTTCATATTTGTTATTACACCTTTTTCAAAAAGATCTATCATTGATTCTGTAAGCATTTCAGTGTGAATTCCTAAATCTTTTTTTGTCTCAAGCAATTTTGCTACCGCGTTAGGTATTCCACCGATACCTATCTGCAAGGTTGAGCCGTCTTTTATGATATCTGCTATGTACTGAGCAATCTTTTTTTCTTCTTCTTTAGGTTCTGAAATAGCAATTTCAGGAATTTCCCAATTAGACTCAACAACAACATTTACATTGTTTATATGCCATTCGGTATCCCCATGAACATATGGCATTTTTTCATTGACCTCCATTATTACTATATCCGCGTTTTCTGCTAAATCTTTTTCATACACATTAGAGATACCTAAATTAAAGTATCCAGTTTTTTCTCTCATAGGAGTGGAAGTTCCCCAAAACACCAAGGTATTTCCTTCTTCTTTTTCAGCCATAACCTTGTCTAAACCAGCCATATGAAGATTATTTGGTATATAATCCAATATTTTTAATTTATCTTCATGTTTAGATTTTCTCGTAGGATCAGAATAGAACCATGTATGTAATTCGAAAGTTCCTTCATATTCTTTGTTCAAAAAGAACTCATAATATCCCGTATCTAAACAAGTTATCACTTTTATTTTTTCAAAATGATCTTTAAATTTATGAATACTTTTCAAAAAACCTTGGGCTTCAGCTGCAGCCATACTCACAACCACCGAAACTCTTTTCGGTAGGTTTAATATTGCATCGTCAATTGACATTAATTTTTGTTTATATTTTTCTTTCCACATTCTGAAAGTACCTCCTAAATCGTAAATTTTATACTATCGGACTCTACACTATATCCCTTTTAAAAATAAATTTATGTCTCTAATATTTATAAAGATTAAAGAACTGTTCCCCCGTTTACATCCAAAATGTGACCAGTTACATAAGAAGCCTCTTCAGAAGCTAAAAATAATACTGCATTCGCCACTTCTTCTGGTTCTCCCATTCTCCCTAAAGTTATTTTTGATTTTATGCTTTCTAATACCTTCTCTGGAATTTTTTCTGTCATTGGAGTTTTAATGAATCCAGGAGCAACCGCGTTAACTCTAATATTTGCCCCTTTCCTTGCAAATTCCTTAGCCCAAGTATATGTCATTGATATAACTCCACCTTTTGAAGCTGCATAGTTAGTTTGACCAACATTCCCTCTTTCACCCACGATTGAAGATATATTCACTATACTTCCTTTTCCATTTTCTAACATAAGATTTGAAACAAATTGTGTCATATTGAATACACCTTTCAAATTTACTCCAATGACCTTATCCCAATCTTCTTCTTGCATCTTACCTATCAAAGCGTCCTTCGTTATACCAGCATTGTTAACAAGTACATCGATTCTTCCAAACTCTTCTTTTACTTTTCTCACAAATTCTTCTATAGCAGGCCTATCGGTTACATCCAACAGATAACCTCTCACATTTTCTCCTAATTGATTCTGTAACTGAGAAAGAATTTCTTGGTTCATGTCTAAAGCAAAAACAATCTTTGCTCCTTCTTCGGCAAACTTCTTAACGATACTTTCCCCTATGCCTCTGCCTCCACCTGTAACTACACAAACTTTGTCTTTCATTCTATCCATTAATACTACACCTCACTTAAGTGATATTTTCTATTTAACCCCACTTTACGGTGGTTGCAGCCCAAACAAAACCTATACCTGCTCCCACCATAACAACGACGTCTCCAGGGTTGAGTTTTCCTTCCTTTAGAGCCAACTTCATAGAAAGCACCTGATCGTTTTGTCCAAGATGACCGTAATTTTCCAGATAAGTTGTTTGTTCTTCCTTCAAGCCTAATTCTTCCAAAACAGCCTTATGAGCAGATCTCTTAAAGTGAAGAATGGCTAAGTATCCGATATCTTTTTCACTATAACCGGATTTTTTTAAAGAATCTCTGATTACTCCATAAAAGTTAGGCATGGTTTTTTCACTCAAATTTGCTTTAAATTTTTCGAACTCTCTTACAGTAAAGTAAAACTTATTTGCGTCTTCTGGCTTCATGGGCCATTTTTTGGTTCCTCCTACTTCTATTACACATTGCTCTGAAAAAGAGCCATCTCCCCTAAAAGCGGATGATAAAATCAAATTCTTGTTTAAATTCTTTCTTAATATCAAAGCTGCCCCTCCAGCCCCAATATCGAACATAAAAGAGGTTTCTGGAACTTCATAATTGATGAGATCACCATTTCTGTAACCACTTACAAGTAATACCGTGTTCAAATTATCATTATTCATCATAAGGGATTTTGCTGTCTCCATTCCTACCATCATCGATCCACACATTGCCTCCATATCAAAACCCCATGCACGAGTGGCTCCAATCTCATGAGCAACTTTTAAGCTGGCAAGCCAGCATGGATAATCTTTGTGTTGGCCACCATTCCATATGACTAAATCTATATCTTTTGGATCTATACCTGCGTCTTTGATAGCTTCCTTAGCCGCTTGAATACCCATATAACTCGTTGTATCCTCAGGACCAGGGATGGGTTTTTTTAAAATACCAAATTTTTCTTCTATCACCCATTGCGGAATATTCGTTCTCTTGGCTATCTCTTCAGCATAAATGTAATTATCAGGTATGTAAACCCCTAAACCCATTATTCCTACATTCATTCCATTTCCTCCTTTAAAATCTAACATTCAGTACCTTTAGAAACTCCAAACTTTCTTTAACTCTCTGTTACTTTTTTTAAGATCAAAATATTATTTGCCAAATTATTTTATTTACAAGTCTCAAAATATAACATATGAATCAGTTCTCACACAATTAAAAATTTTTTCACAACTTTTATCAATTGATCTAGATCATCTACTAACGGAGAGTGACCACAATTTTTTAGATAAATTAGTTTGGCGTTTTCTCCTATATCGTGTTGTATATCAAGAGCCATTTGTTCTGGAACCACTAAATCATTCTCTCCCCACAATATCAAAGTAGGGCATTTTATATTTTTGGCTCTACCATCACCTTGCTTTATCCCATTATAATCGTCACTTATATTAAAAGTTGCCAAGGCATAATCTACATCAACCAAATTCCTCTGAGTTAACATATCATCCAAATATTCTTCGTATTTTTGAGGTTCTGGCTTATGATGTGTGTATATAGTTGCTTCCCAAACTACTTTAAGAAAATTTTTGTCTTTATTGCTATATGCACTTAAAATGGGAATTACCTGAACAGGATCTTGAGCTATTTCTTCTTTAGTTTTCAAAAATTCACCTTTTATCGGCTTACCTTTTTCATCTTTTTTCAATATAGGATAACCTCTTGTTCCAACAGATTCCAAAAGTATTAATTTGTCAACATAATTTGAATAATCTGCGGCAAAGATCATGCAAACTCCTCCACCCGTTGACCATCCCATAAGATCTAATTTTGACAAGCCCAATTTATCTACGAATAATTTTAAATCTTCCTCAAAACCGTCAAGAGAATCGATAGGATTGTTATAAGTTGAAATACCAAAGCCTCTTAGATCAGGGGCATAAATAGTGTAATCTGAATCAAAAGATTCCATAAAAACATCCCAATGCTTTGAGGAAGTCATATTTCCGTGGATCAAAAGCAAAGTCTTTTCTCCACCTTGTTTGTATCTATATCCCATAGTTTCACCATTTGGAAGTTCTACCTTTTTTAAAAGTATGTCCACTTTTAATCACTTCCCTTATAAATTTTAATAAGTGAATCATCTCTCACTATTAGTATATACATTTTTTACCTAAATTCCAAATTCAATTAACAGTATTTATAGTTGATTAGAAGTAATTACATCCAAATAAACCCAATTAAGTAAAAAATTCTCATTTTTCACTTAATTGTAAATAAATGGGCCATCGAATTTTTTCGAATTATATCAGAAAGAAAAAAATTGAAAATTATCCAAATTAACCAATCAGATCAAATTATTAGCAATTAAAAGCGATTATGAAAGAAATTCTCTATTTTTCTGATTTGACTTTTCAGAAAATAAGAATTATAATGAAAATGTAGATAAATTTCGTTATTTAGTTTTTTATATGAAAATTATTTTCAATATTTGGAGGAAGATCTATGAAAATGTTGAAGAAGAATGCATTCATTGTATCCTGTCAAGCAGAAGAAGGGGAACCCCTATATGGGAAAGAAACTATTGTAAAGATGGCTATGGCGGCTCAGGCTGGAGGAGCAGACGCTATCAGGGCTCTTTCTCCTGAAAATATTCGAGAGATAAAAAAAATTGTTAACCTTCCAGTAATAGGAATAACTAAAAACAGGAGTTTAAAAGGGGCATTTATCACAACCACTAAAAAAGATATAGATAATTTAGTTGATGCGGACTCAGATTTTATTGCTATTGATTGTACAAGAAGAGAAAGACCTGAACCTTTACCAGAACTTTTTGACTATTTAAGAAAATATTACCCCCACATTGGAATAATAGCGGATATAGCTGACATAGAAGATGTGAAATATGTTTTACCTTTAAAGCCCGACTATATAGCAACTACACTCGCTGGTTATACTGATTATACCTCCGGAAGAGATTTACCAGATTTAGATTTAATAGAAAAAACTGTAAAAATAACGAATATACCTGTTATCGCTGAAGGGAACATCTCTACTCCTCAATATGCAAGGCAAGCAATCTTATACGGAGCATATGCTGTTACTGTTGGATCGGCCATTACTAGGCCTCATGTAATTGCTAAAAATTTTAAAGATCACCTTAAGGACTTTAGAAATGATGAAATTTCTGCTGTAGGCATAGATATAGGAGGAACTTGGACTCGTGGAGTTTTAACTGATAGATTTGGAGAAATTATAAAAAGTAAAAAGATACCTACAGCAGCAACAGGCAAAGAAGTTATTTCAAATATGCTTTCTCTAATTAAAGGTTTAATAACGAATGAGACCCACTTTATGGGAATTGCTACCGGTGGAAAAATTAATTTTAAGTCAGGAATTGTCAATTTTTCAACTGGTTTGATTCCTGATTGGGAAGGAGTACAAATTGCAGATATTGTAGAACAAGAATTTCATATACGGCCAAAGGTTGATAATGATGCTAATTGTGCCGCATATTTCCAGCATTACATCACAAAAGTCAACAATTTATTGATGATAACCGTAGGGACAGGTCTTGGTGGAGGAATAATTATTAACGGGAAGATAATAAGAGGAATTATGGGAGGTGGTGGAGAAATAGGTCACATAGTATATCCAGGAAATAACAAACGATGTACTTGTGGAAAAGTTGGTTGCGTTGAAACTTTGCTTTCTGGAAGATACTTAAGAGAAAAAGTATATGAAAAGAATAATGAAATATCCCTAAATAATATAAAAGATTATGCAAAAGTTATGGCTTGGTTAATTGATACAGTTAAAACTACCGTGGACTTTGAAAAATGTTACCTTGGTGGAGTCATTCCAAAGTACGGTGAGAAAGTATTAAAGGAAATTCGGTCCTCTTATGAAAAAATAAGAAATGAAAGTGGCGAATTTATTGAATTTAGTCAATTAGGTGAATTTGCAGGCGCAAGGGGATCGGCAATACTTTCATTTCAAAAAGGAGAAATCTAAAAATGAGTAAAATTCAAGCTTTTCTTAATTCTAGGATGCCTACTTTCACTAAATCTGAAAAGAAAGTAGCGGAGTATATATTAAATAGTAAAAAAGAGGACATAACAAGGATTACCATAACTGAATTAGCTACAAAATGCGGAACAAGCGAGGCTACAATTGCTCGATTCGTTAAAAAAGCAGGTTTTGAAACTTTTCAAGATTTCAAACTTACGTTAGCCTTGGATAATAATGAAGATATATTTGAAGAAGAAAAAGATATAACCATCTTCAAAAATGACTCTCCTCAAGAAATACTCAGAAAGGTAAAATTGGGTTCTCTTAAATCGATTGAGAGCACAACTTCAATACTAGACATAAACAACTTTTTACAAGCTGCAAATTTCATTAGATCTGCTAAAAGAATAGAGATTTACGGGGTAGGGTCCTCGTCAGCAGTTGCCAAAATATTACAATATAAGTTAACAAGGCTAGGCTTCCCATCTTACGCATTGGAGGACCCTCACATGCAAGCTATCTCCGCAGCTACTTTGAACTTTGGAGATTTAGCAATTGGAATAAGCCAAAGTGGATCCACTAAAGACACAGTAGACTCGTTAAATGTTGCTAAAAAGCATGGGGCAACAACAATTAGTTTGACTGAACATGCGAATTCTCCTATTACAAAATATTCTGACGTGGTATTAGAAATATTCTCTGGTGAAAACCCTGTAAAAACTAGCGCAGGGAGATCTATCCTGGTTCAAATTTTTGCGGTGGAGATCTTGTCTGGCTTGTTGTATTCAATAGAATATGAAAAGGCTTTAACTACAGGAAAAGACACTGCAAGAGCAGTCGTTAATAAATTATACTGAGGTGGTTGTAGTGAAATATCGTAAACAAGTAACAATTGTCGGCGGAGGGATCGCAGGGTTCCATGCAGCGATAGCAGCTTCAAGAAGTGGCCTAAAAACATTATTAATTGAAAAGAATTCTACAATTGGCGGGCTTACTACACTTGGATTGATTAATCCTTTTATGAAATATTGGCTAGATAATCAAATACTGATAAAAGGAATATTTCAAGAACTAATTGAAAGGTTAAAAAGAAAAGGTGGAGTATTCTTCAACACTTTTGACAGCGAGTTAATGAAGATTGAAATGATGAAAATGCTAAAAGAAAGTGAAGTTGAATTATTATTTAAAACAATGGTAACAGAAGTAATAAAAGAAGAAAACAAAATTATTTCCTTGAAAGCCCAATCCTCAAATGGTGAAACAATAGAAATTGAATCCGACTTTTTTGTTGATGCCAGCGGTGACGGAATAGTTGGGTATCTTTCTGGAAATGAATGTTTTGTAGGCGATGAAACGGGAAAAAATCAAGCTTTAACAATAATGTTTACTATTGCAGGTGTTGATTTTGAGAGTGTCAGAAGAGATGTAAAAAATAACCCAAAAAACTTCTTTGCATGGGTTGCTCCGAATATGGACGTTATTTCTGTTGCAGGCTACTTTGAAGAACTAGAAGAGGCGAAGAAAGAAGACCCTTCGCTATCTATAGATCATTTCTTCTTTGTTCAGTTACCTGGTAAAGGAAGAGTGACAGTTAATACTATGAATATTTCTAAAGATTCAATTGATAACTCAGAACTTTCAAGAAGTATATTAGAAGGAACTATAATGGTAGAAAAAATATTGAATTTTGCAAAGAGATATATAAAGGGGTTTGAAAATGCATACCTTGAAAAAATAGCCTCGGAAATTGGGATAAGAGAAAGTAGAAGAGTTAAAGGAATGTATGTTTTTACAGGAGAAGATGTAAGAACTTACAAAAAATTCCCTGATGGGGTAGTGAAAGGTTGTTATGGAATTGATATTCACTCAAATGAAAAGAAAATAGATGAAAAAGAAAAAGGTTTTATTCCGAAATATGATGACTACTATGAAATACCTTTACGATCGTTGATATCAGAAAGTTATACAAATTTAGCAATAGTTGGAAGGTGTTTTTCTTCAGATTTCGAAGGCCAATCCGCTGCAAGAATTCAACCAACATGTGCAGGTATGGGACAAGCGATTGGTTCGGGAATTTATTTGGCACTGAGCAAGAATATCGAACTTTTCAAGATCCATCCTGACGAAATAGAAAACCAGATTCAAAAGACATCAAAGTTATAGCCACGAAATGTGGCAAAAAAGAAGGAGGTAGATTGGCATGAAAAAGTTTTTTGTAGTGTTGGTATGTTTGATTATCAGTTCGTTGATGCTATCAGCAAAAAGTGTAACTGTTGAATTTTGGACACTTTCTTTGTCTACATTTTCAGATTACATTAACTCAGTCATAGATACTTTCGAAGCTGCAAATCCTGACATAAAAATCAACTGGGTCGACGTTCCTTACGATGCTTTTCAACAAAAACTCATTGCTGCAATAGCCTCTGGTAACCCGCCTGATCTGGTGAATATGAATACTCCTTGGGTTATAGACTTTGCAGCTCAAGATGCATTAAGCCCTATCGATGAATTCGTAACTGAAGTGGACAAATACTTATACTTACCTAACTACTGGGAAGCTACCGTCATAGATGGAAAATCATATGCTATTCCTTGGTATCTAAGTCCCCAAATTATGCTTTACAACAAACAGATTTTTGAAGAAGCGGGTTTAGACCCTAATGTTCCACCAAAGACATGGGATGAAATCATAGAATATTCAAGGATAATTAAAGAAAAAACTGGCCTATACGGATATCAACCCAACATTGTTGCGCATATCGATCTTCAGGAAGAGGGCGTCCCGTTAATTTCTGAAGATGGAAAAAAGGCTATAGTAAACACCCCTGAGGCAATGGCTAAATTGAAACAACATCAACTTGCCTTCAAAGAGGCACTTATGCCTCAAGATTTAGGAGGTTATCAAGCCGGTACCCAAAAGTATGCCGGTGGGAGAATTGCCATGTTTCCTGTTGGAATAACTATGGTTAAACATGTCCAAATAAATAGTCCAAGTATATTCGAAGTTAGTGATGTTACTTCCTTCCCTCTGGGAAAAGGTAAAAAAATTCCTGCGGGAGCAATGAATGTGGCAGTGCCATACAATGCGAAAAATAAAGCTGAAGCGGTAAAATTTGGATTATGGCTAACTTCTCCATATTGGCAAGTGGAGTTCGCTAAGATTGCAACAGTTGTTCCCTCAACAAAAATATCGCTCGAAGAAGATCCTTGGTTTTTAGAAAGGGCAGAAAGAGATTTGAATGTTAAAGCACAATTAGTAGCTAGTGAATCAATGATATATGGTTTTGATCAAGATGCAATCGGGAAAATAATAGGGCCAGCGAAATATTCTGAATTCAGAAGGATCTTAGATGATTATTGGATACCTGCTATTAAAGGTGATTACACAGCCGAAGAAGCATTATCCTTAGCTGAAGAAGAGTTAGATGATCTACTATCCAGTGAATTTTAGTTTTCTATTTATTGCATTGGTTAAAAGGCGATAGGGTATCGACCTATCGCCCCTTGATTTAGGAGGTGTGACCTTTGAAACTTAGTAGAAAAAAACAAACATATTTGATTGCCTTTTGTTTTTTAGTAGCTCCTTTGGTTTTATTGGGTATCTTCAGCTATTATCCGATTGTGAGAGGGATAACTTTATCTTTCGCTGATTACAATATGTTAACAGGTGAAACTAAATGGGTGGGGCTAAAAAATTATAGATGGCTTTTTAATTACAAGTATTTCTATATTTCATTGGCTAATACTTTAAAGTATCTTATAGTTGTCCCTTTTATACAATTCGCCTCAATGGGCTTAGCTGTTCTAGTCAATCAAAAAATACCTGGAATAAAATTTTTTAGAACATTATTTTATGTTCCTGTAATAACAGGTAGTGTTATAGTCAGCATAGCTTGGAGATGGATATTTGACGTAGATGGGATACTCAATTATTTTCTTATGTCTTTGAACATTATCGAAGAACCGGTTTTATGGCTTTTAGATAAAAATGTAGCATTGTTTTCATGTATGTTTGTTACCTTTTGGAGGGGCCTTGGTTATTATATGATTATCTATCTAGCTGGATTACAAAATATACCTTCGGAGCTTTACGAAGCAGCGGCTTTAGATGGAGCGAGCAATTTTAAAAAATTCACCAGAATTACCATTCCTTTATTAAGACCTACAATGTTATTGTGCTTTGTTTTGTCAACTATGTCCGCTTTAAAGGTTTTTGAAGAAATTTTTCTACTCACAGGAGGAGCAAATCAGACAACGACGTTAATGTTTGAAACTTACAATTTGGCGTTCAATAGATACCAATTTGGACGATCAGCGGCCGTGGGAGTAATATTTTCTGCATTCTTAATTACTCTAACATTAATACAGTTCAAATTTTTTGGTTTAGGAGGTGTCGGTGGTGAAAATGAGAAAAAAAGAAAAAAAACAAATAAATAAGAAAAAAATAATAAAAATCACTTTAAATTATGTTCTTTTAATTATTTTGGCTTTATTTTTTATATTCCCATTTTTATGGGCTCTTTCTACCTCTTTGAAGACTGCAACAGATGTTCTAACTTGGCCGCCCAAGTGGATACCTAACCCTGCTACTCTTGATGCTTACAAATACGTTATTGAAAATGTTCCATTTCCGCGATACTTCTTAAATTCTTTAATAATTACAGCCTTGGGAATAATTTTTAATGTTCTATTTGCATCTTTAGCAGCCTATCCCCTTGCAAGATTGGAATTCAAAGGACGAAATCTTATATTTTTCTTGATTTTGTTACCTATGATGATCCCCATTCAAGGAGGTCTAATTGTTAATTTCATTACTATTTTAAATCTTAAACTTTTCAATACTTATTTAGCAGTTGTTTTGCCGAGTGCTGTTAGTATTTTTGGAATTTTTATAATGAGACAAAATTATCTCGCTATTCCAAGGGATCTTGAAGATGCTGCTAGAATAGATGGTTGTAATGAATTTCAACTTTGGAGGAAAATAATGTTTCCGATGGTGAGACCTGCGGCTACAGCACTTTCTATTATTTCATTTGCAGGTTTTTGGAATGCTTTTTTGTGGCCATTGATAGTTCTTCAAAGTCAAAATAAATTCCCTTTACAGGTAGGCCTTTCTTACTTAAACAATATGTTTGAACAAAATTATAGATACATAACCGCCAGTTTAATTATTGCTTCCATCCCGATTCTTGTCTTTTTCTTTTTTACTCAAAGATATTTTATAGAAGGCTATCAAGGGGCACTAAAACAGTGAACTTTTAGTTCAAATCAGTGTTTCCCAAAGGAGATGAATGAAAAATGAAAAAAGGAATAATGTTTCTATTTTTTGTATTTTGTTCAGTGATTTTTTTGGAGCAGAAGTTGGGGTACTAGTATCAGAAGCTTCTGAAAATTTCTACGGGGCGTCAAAGGTGAAAACGACATAAACGAAATGAAAAATGAAATTGAAAGAATACGACCTATGTCACAGAAGAAAGATACTTTTCTTTTTTAAATAGTATAAATGAATTGAGAAAAATTAGGCAATATCAAAATAAAGAGAGGTCATTAAAATGAGAATAATATTTTTACCTATTGATGAAAGATTTTGCACTCGGGAATATTTTTTAATGTTTGCAAAAGCCTCAGGCTTGAATATTTTGACTCCTCCTAAAGAATTGCTAGGATCTAAAAAAATCCCAGCAGATACTGATGCTTTAAAAAATTGGCTTTTAGAAAACACTCGAGAAGGAGATAATTTAATCCTTTCATTAGAAACCTTGATTCATGGAGGATTAATCCCATCAAGAATAAATTTGCTCCAAAAGCCTACAATTAATGAAAGACTAAAAATTCTTAATACTTTAAAGAAAAAAAGAACGGTTATCTATCTTTCTTCTACAATAACAAGAATCCCCATATACAACTCGTCGGATGAAGAACCTGATTACTGGGAGTATTATGGAGAAACTTTAAGTAATCTGTCAAAGGATTTCGCTAAATATCTAGAATCAAAGGATAAGGTAGAAAATTTATCTTACAAAGATGATTTACCAAAATTTATGGAAGGGCATAAAAACAAATATCAAGAAATCCCCGAGTGGATGATAAAAGACTTTTTTTGGAGGAGAGAAAGAAACTACAACATTATCCAAGAAACGGTTAAGCTTGTCGATAATGGAACAATAGATTTTTTGAATATAACCTTGGATGATAATTCACCTGGTAGCTTATCAGTTTATGAATCAAAACAGCATCAAAAGTTAGTTAACCAATTAGGTTTAAATGAAAAAATCTCTATTCATCCTGGTGCAGATGAAACTTCTTTAACCCTTTTAAGCAGGTTATTATGTTCAACGTTTACATATTCACCTTCTTTTGAACTTTTTTATACAAATCCAGAATCAATCACTTTGATTCCCCCTTATGAAGGATATCCCTTAAAAAGTAGCGTTGAAACTCATATTGGAGCAGCTGGAGGGAAAATAGAACAAAAAGGTGATATTTTACTTTTATTGAATAATTCTTATGATTATAGTAGATACGACATTACTTTTCAAGACACCGCATTAATTGATTCTGAGGAAGAATACGAAACAATTATTGAAAGAATTAAAAAAGAAGATAAAATTATTGGAATAGCTGATATAAGATATGGAAATGGTTCAGATAAACGATTAGTAGAAAAACTTTTGGAAAATAATTTAGACTGGTTAAAGATAAATTACTCTGGTTGGAACACTGTAAGTAATACTCTTGGAACCGTTATCCTTCATTCCATAATTCAGTATTTTGCTCAAAAAAATTATTTAAAATTAGACACAGAAGAATTACTTAAACTACAGGCAATTTTTTTCATAGAACATTGGGGTTACCAAGCAGTGGTAAGGCAACAACTAAGAAAAGATTCTGTCCAAAAAGGATGCAATATATGGACACTTATACCCGCTGAAAAATGGGCAGAAGAGTATACGAGAACTAAACTATTGCCTTTTAAGGAAATAGTAGAAAAAAGTATGAAAAAAAGATGGAAAATGGAAATATTTTTCCCATGGCATCGAAGCTTTGAAGTTGGAATAAATTTATCTCCATAATTCAAAATCTTCTGTCATCGTTGAACAATCCACCAATGAAGCCTCTGCTCATGTTTCTATTTTCACCCTTGTTTTGATACTTTGCTGCAGCGTTTATTCTGTCCGCAAGTCTTGAAAAAGGAAGGCTGGGTCAAGCTAAATTTTCAATGGTATTTTTTAAATGGTCTTGATTTTTATTTTTTTTATGTTATAATATTAATGGTAATTAAGAGTCAAGTATGATAGTCCCCTATTTAATTAAAAAAATTTTAAATATTTTCTATTTAAAAAATCCTCATTCAGTCATACTTCTAGGTTGAAAGTAGCAGTTGTTGTTTATTCAGGTTACTATTTCTCTTTTCCTTTTTAATTTTTTTGCTGTATAATTGCCATGAGCTCTCAGTTCTTGATTTTGTAATTTGTAATGATAGTCAGAATCATATTTTTTCCCACTCTTTACCAGTGAATATATTATTCTCAACAATTTTCCCGCTACGGCTAACACAGCAACAGTATGTGATTTACCTCGAGTACGTAGTTTCATGTAATAATTCTTGAAGTATTCATTGTTTTGAATAGCAACGATGGCAGCGATGTAAACAGCTTTTCTTAGGTATCTGTTACCTTTTCTATTGATGAACCAGCCTTTTTTCATTTGACCTGATTCCTCTGTACGAGGATCGATGCCAACGAAAGCCACCAGGGCAGAAGCAGAATAGAATCGGTTAATATCTCCTGTTTCTGCTACAATATTTAAAGCTGTTTCATTGAAACCATCAAGAGATTGTATTAATTCTACCTGGTTTTTAATTACATCGTTTGATGAATTGTTCAAAGTTTCTTTCAATTTTTCTTTGAAGAGCTTTTGATCTGATTCAAGTTTGAACAACAATTCTATTCTTTTTTGAAGAGCTAACTCATGCGCATCGTTGCCACTTGCTATTGAATTTTTAGAAAGTTCAATGATTTGGTCCAACTTATTTTCATCGAAATACAATTGATTATCTATCTTCATCGCATCAATAAGCTGTTTTTTGTTGGTTGTAGCGATCTTCCTTGCAGAAGGGAAGTTATACAATAAATTCATTAAACTCTTGATAAAGATATTAGATTGAAAAGATTCCAATTCAGGGAACAAAAGGTAGACATAACGTTTGATTTCATTCTTAACCCTTGAAATCTCCTCAGAAAGGTTAATGATCTCGCGAGAGTATTGAGTGAAATTATCTATCTCCTTAGAAGAAGGGATGTTGTCTGGATACTTTTCTTTCAGCCAAATGGAGATCAGCTTGGAATCAATGTTGTCGTTTTTAGAATGGCGAAGAGTTTCACTTTTTCTGAATTCTTTCAACAAAAGGGGATTAATGATATGGACATCATAATCGTGTTTAAGTAAATAAGAAAACAAATGTTGATGGTAAATAGAAGTGGATTCCATACCAATTATAATCTCTCTTTTGTTGAACTTTTTAAGAATTTTGTCGAAAGTGGTGAAACCACTCATATTCTGTTTGAATTTACCACTATCGATTTTGGTCCTACCTGAATCGGAGATGTAGTAATGAAAAGAGTTTTTAGAAATATCAATACCTACAAAATACATATTTTTTCACCTCGCTTTAGTATTGTTTGAGGATCCGCCTTTTGCAATCATCCTTCTAATACGGCCTTGAAAGGTCAATCAAGTATCGGATTTATGGGCGGAAAGTGGGTAGCGAACAAACTTTTAAACGAACTTAAAAGTTCAGAAAGAATAAGCGTTCTACTACCCACTCATTTTTTAAAGAAAATAGTTGTTTATGCTTATATTGTATCATCAAATATCATAGAAGAAAATTAATTAACAAAATGAGTGCCGAGGGCTTTTCGCCCTCGAGCTTTTTTATAAAAAATATTTTTTGGAACGAGAGGGGTGAATACCATGTTAACCAACAAAGAAATTAAACAGTTAATATGGGAAAAAGCCGATAATGTTGCTTCTAAGTTGGGTCTTGAAATTTTTGATATTTTAATTAAAGGTAGTAATAAAAATAAAATTCTAGAGGTTGTGATCGATAAGGCAGACGGATACGTGTCCATAGGAGATTGTGAAAGGTTTTCCAAAGCCTTTGACCCTTGGCTAGACGAAATTGACCTCTTTGACAAGAGTTATGAGTTAGTAGTTAGTTCCCCTGGACTTGATAGAAAATTAAGAGGCAAAGCAGATTACGAAAGATTCAAAGGAAAATTAGCAAAATTCATTTTAAAGGGGAAAGAGACGAAACATCCTGTAGTAATTGGTTATATTGACGAGATATTGGAAGATCAAATTAAAATTACTGAAAAAGATTCTGGAAAATTATTTAACATCGATTTAAACGAAATAGACAAAGCCAATTTAGAAATTGAATTGTAAAATTTGAAAGATATGGGAGGTGTGGAACATTGAACTTAAACCTATTAGAAGCTTTAGACGCCTTGGAAAGAGATAAAGGTATAAGTAGGGACTCGTTAGTTGATATTATAGCTAAATCTATTAAAAGTGCGTACAAAAAAAATTATGGAGCAAAAAACGTTGAAATTGAAATTGATAAAAATCTAACAAAATTGAATGTTTATCAACTATGGAAAGTCGTTGAAACAGTTGAAAACCCTAAAGAAGAAATTTCTTTGGAAGAAGCTAAAAAAATTAATCCAAAAATAGAAATAGGTGAAATGGTAAGAAAAAAGATCAATCTTAAAAAGGATTTTAGGCGAGTTGCCGCTCAAACAGCTAAACAAGTGATACTTCAAAATTTGAAGGAATTGGAAAAGAAAAACTTGTTTGATAAATACGTAGCTTTAAAAAATAGGATTTCAACCGCTGAAATAATTAAAGTTAGTGATGAATATATTGACATCAGAATAGGAAAATTAGAGACTAAACTCCCTATGAAAGAGACAATTCCTGGAGAAACTTTTAAAAGCGGAGAACTTGTAAAAGTCTACATAAAAAACATTCAAAACACATCAAAAGGCCCAAAAATTATGGTTTCAAGAACTGTACCTGAACTCATTACAGAACTACTATCATCTATCGTACCCGAGATAGAAGAAGGTATCATAAAAATTGTAAAAATAGTCAGGGAACCCGGAATACGCACTAAAGTAGCTGTTGTCAGTTCCATGCCTGGAGTTGATCCTGTAGGTGCTTGTATCGGTGAAAAAGGTTCAAGAATCAGTGAGTTACTGAAAGAATTAAAAAATGAAAAAGTAGATATAATAGAATATTCAGAAGATCCTAAAATTTTTATAAAGCATGCTCTTGCCCCTGCTGAAGTAAAAAATATAATTCTTAACGAAGATGAAAAAACTGCTTTTGTTTACGTCCCAGAGAATCAACTTTCTTTAGCTGTGGGAAAGGGAGGACAAACTGCTAGATTAGCAGCAAAGATTACTGGATGGAAAATTGATATTCACTCATTAAAATAAGTGAAAAAAAATACCGCATCAGTCAAGTAGATGCGGTATTTTTTTAGGGGTGAGAAATACAAATAGGTCATAATTATTACTGTAAAAAAAAGGAAGGGGGCGATACCTACTCTCACACGACATAGCGTACTACCATCGGCACGATACGGCTTAACCGTCAGGTTCGGTATGGTTCTGGGTGTTTCCCGTATCGTTATCTTCACCCCCTATTACTCATTCACAAGTGCATAGAGTTTCGTCCAAAGCCTCGGGCTATTAGTACCGCTCGGCTCAATACTTCTCAGTACTTACACCTGCGGCCTATCTACGTCTTGTTCTCAAACTGCCCTTACCTCTCTCGAGTGGGAAGCCTATTGTTTGGGCCCGTTTCCCGCTTAGATGCTTTCAGCGGTTATCGGTTATATGTGTGGCTACTCAGCTCCTGCTACTTGCATAACAGCTGATTCACCAGGGACATACTCACTCCGGTCCTCTCGTACTAGGAGCAACCCCCTTCAAGCTTCCTACCCCCGCAGCAGATAGGGACCGAACTGTCTTACGACGTTCTGAACCCAGCTCACGTACCGCTTTAATGGGCGAACAGCCCAACCCTTGGGACCGGCTTCAGCCCCAGGTTGCGATGAGCCGACATCGAGGTGCCAATCCACGCCGTCGATGTGAACTCTCGGGCGTGATTAGTCTGTTATCCCCGGGGTAACTTTTATCCGTTGATCGACGGCCCTTCCTCTCAGAACCGCCGGGTCACTAAGTCCAGGTTTCCCTCCTGATCGACTCGTCAGTCTCTCAGTTAAGCAGGCTTTTGCCTTTGCACTCTTCAGTGGATTTCCAACCCACTTGAGCCTACCTTCGAACACCTCCGTTACCTTTTAGGAGGCAACCGCCCCAGTTAAACTGCCCTCCTAACACTGTCCAGGTCAAGCTCTTCACTTTCTCCCGTTAGTAACCCATCGTTGTAAGGGCGGTATCCCACGGACGGCTCCAGCTGCCCTGGCGAGCAGCTTTCTCCGCCTCCCGCCTATCCTGTACATACAACGATAAGTTACAATGTCAGGTTACAGTAAAACTCCACGGGGTCTTTCCGTCTAGCTGCGGGTCCTTGGCGTCTTCACCAAGCTTGTAATTTCACCGGATCCTCCGTTAAGACAGCTCCCTAGTCGTTACGCCATTCATGCAGGTCGGAACTTACCCGACAAGGAATTTCGCTACCTTAGGACCGTTATAGTTACGGCCGCCGTTTACCGGGGCTTCAGTTCGAAGCTTGCACCTCTCCCCTTAACCTTCCGGCACTGGGCAGGCGTCAGTCCCTATACTTCCACTTCCGTGTTAGCAGAGACCTGTGTTTTTGGTAAACAGTCGCTAGGGACTTGTCACTGCGGCTCTATTAACATGATTCCTCATGCTAATAGTCCACCCCTTCTCCCGAAGTTACGGGGCCATTTTGCCTAGTTCCTTAACGAAGGTTATTCCGCTCCCCTTTGCCTTCTCAGCTCGTCTACCTGTGTCGGTTTCCAGAACGGGCAGTAAAAAAATCAACGCTACACGAGGCTTTTCTTGACAGTGTGATTATCTACCGTTGGCCTTGCGGCCTCCCCATCACGACTCCTCCTCCACCAGCGGATTTCCCTACCGGCTTCTTCGGCATCGTCGCTTGGAAGATTTGCAACCCTATCTCGGTAGCTTTACCTCCTGTGTCCCCCCTTGCAGCTCTTCTTTTACTGGTACGGGATTCTTCACCCGTTTTCCATCGGCTACCCCTTTCGGGTTCACCTTAGGTCCCGACTTACCCTGGGCGGACGACCCTTCCCCAGGTAACCTTAGACTTTAGGGGTGGGAGATTCTCACTCCCATTTCGTTACTCATGCCTGCATTCTCTCTTGTGCTTCGTCCACATAACCTTCCAGTTACGCTTCTCCCTCGCACATTGCTCCCCTACCTATAGCCTTTCGGCTATACCGTAGCTTCGGTGCGCGGCTTTAGCTCCGTTACATTTTCGGCGCAGTCCTCTTCTACCGGTGAGCTGTTACGCACTCTTTTAAGGATGGCTGCTTCTAAGCCAACCTCCCGGCTGTCTCAAGAGGTCCACTTCCTTTCACACTTAGCCGCTTCTTCGGAACCTTAGCTGTCGGTCTGGGCTCTTTCCCTCTCGACCATGAAGCTTATTCCCCACAGTCTTTCTCCCTGGTATCCAGTTATGGCATTCGGAGTTTGATTGGTTTCAGAGGTCTACCCCCCTACGCCATTCAGTGCTCTACCTCCATAACTCTTTTTCCAGAGGCCGTGCCTACACACGTTTCGGGGAGAACCAGCTATCCCCAGGTTCGGTTAGCTTTTCACTCCTACCCACATGTCATCCGAGGATTTTTCACTATCCACCAGTTCGGACCTCCACTTGGTTTTACCCAAGCTTCATCCTGCACATGGGTAGCTCACCTGGCTTCGGGTCTATTTCCAGTGACTTGCGCACTATTCATACTCGGTTTCCCTTCGGCTCCACCTACCGGCTTAACCTCGCCACCGAAAATAACTCGCAGGCTCATTAATCAAAAGGCACGCGGTCACTTTCGCTCCCGCTTCCTGTAGGCATACGGTTTCAGGTTCTCTTTCACTCCCCTCCCGGGGTCCTTTTCACCTTTCCCTCACGGTACTATTCCACTATCGCTCAGCTGTCCTCTTTAGCCTTGGATGGAGGTCCACCCAGCTTCACGCAGGATTCCTCGTGTCCTACGCTACTCGGGTTAACAGCAGTCGAATCTATATACTTTCGTGTACAGGACTTTCACCTTCTTCGGTAGGCCTTCCCATGCCTTTCCACTTCGTATATATATCCAACCCCCTATCTGGCAGTTCGGGTAGCTGTTACCCACAACTCAGTAGCAACAACGCCTGCCCGCTTTTACATCGCTACTGTTTGGGCTCTTCCCTTTTCGCTCGCCGCTACTAGGGGAATCTCGTTTGATTTCTTTTCACCGGGTACTATGATGTTTCACTTCCCCAGCTTCGCCTCCTGTCTCCAGGATGCCTTTCGGCAGGTTTCCCCATTCGGATATCTGCGGATCTTCGCTCGTTTGCAGCTCCCCACAGCTTTTCGTAGCTTACCACGTCCTTCTTCGCTTCCAGCTGGCTAGGCATCCACCGTATGCCCTTCTCTCTTTGGACGTACTCTATGCACTTGTCAATGAGCTTTCTTTCTCCTTAGGATTGGTACAATTTGGTGGAGTGAAGGGGACTTGAACCCCTAACCTTCTGCGTGCAAGGCAGACGCTCTCCCAGTTGAGCTACCACCCCAACAAAAAGAATTAGACTATATGTTTTAGACTATAAAAATCTATATTACTCTCTCAAAAGTAGATAGAGGAGGTAGAAACTTTGTAATCTCCTTAGAAAGGAGGTGATCCAGGCGCACCTTCCGGTACACCTACCTTGTTACGACTTCGCCCCCCTCGCTAAGCCCACCTTCAACAGTACCTACCGTACTGCCTTCAGGTGTTCCCAACTCGGGTGGCGTGACGGGCGGTGTGTACAAGGCCCGGGAACGTATTCACCGCAGTTTGGCTGACCTGCGATTACTAGCGATTCCAGCTTCATGTAGGCGGGTTTCAGCCTACAATCCATATTACGGAGAGTTTTTCCGGATCCGCTCCACCTTCCGGCTTCGCTTCCCTTTGTCCTCCCCATTGTAGCACGTGTGTCGCCCAGAGTATAAGGGGCACGCTTATCTGACGTCATCCCCTCCTTCCTCCGCCTCGTCGGCGGCTGTCCAATTAGTGTCCCCAACTTCACTTGCTGGTAACTAATTGCAGGGGTTGCGCTCGTTGTGGGACTTAACCCAACACCTCACGGCACGAGCTGACGACGACCGTGCACCACCTGTGTAACCTCCTACCTTACGGTAGGCCAGTAGATTTCTCTACCTTCAGTTACATGTCAATCCCTGGTAAGGTTCTTCGGTTAGCTTCGAATTAAACCACATGCTCCACCGCTTGTGCGGACCCCCGTCAATTCCTTTGAGTTTCATCCTTGCGGACGTACTCCCCAGGTGGCTCACTTAGCGCGTTCGCTTCAGCACAGAGAGTCTTTCGCTCCCTACACCTAGTGAGCATCGTTTAGGGCCAGGACTACCCGGGTATCTAATCCGGTTTGCTCCCCTGGCTTTCGGACCTCAGCGTCAGCTGTAGCCCAGTAGACCAACTTCTTCACCGGCGTTCTTACCTGTATCTGCGGATTTCACCCCTACTCAGGTAATTCCGTCTACCTCTGCTACGCCCAAGATGATCAGTTTCATCCGCAAGCCGATCGTTGAGCAATCTTTTCACAGATGACTTGATCACCCGCCTACGTCCCCTTTACACCCAGTAATTCCGGGCAACGCTCGCCCCCTACGTCTTACCGCGGCTGCTGGCACGTAGTTAGCCGGGACTTTTCCTAACCTACCTTCTTCTGTAGTGTGTCCACTACCCTTTTATTCGATTAGTTCAGAAGTTTACATCCCGAGGGACTTCTTCCTTCACGCGGCGTCGCTGGATCAGGCTTTCGCCCATTGTCCAAGATTCCCCACTGCTGCCTCCCGTAGGAGTAGGGCCCGTGTCTCAGTGCCCTTGTGACCGTCCATGCTCTCACACCGGTTATCCGTCATCGGCTTGGTAAGCCTTTACCTCACCAACTACCTGATGGATAGTAGGTCCATCCTAAGGCTGTCTACCACTTTCCCCTCTCGGGCTTATCAGAGTTTACCTACCGTTTCCAGTAGCTATCTCTGTCCTTAGGGCAGGTCCCTACCTTTTACTCACCCGTTCGCCACTGGTTATATCTCCGAAGATCTATAACCCGTCCGACTTGCATGTGTTACGCACGCCGCCAGCGTTAACCCTGAGCCAGGATCAAACCCTTCATCCTATACTCTTGGGCCTCCTCTATCTACTTTTCAATGAGCTTTCCCTTTCCTTCTTCTCTTACTCTTTTTTCTCTCTTTCTCTCTTTCATCCATCAGCGTTGTATATATTACCACATCTCTCTCCACTTTGTCAATTTCTTTTTTATGAACTTATTTGAAAATTATTGTGAATTGATAATTTTGTCAAAAATCTCTTTTAGAAAACATTGACCTTGTATTTAAAAAAATGAGGCCTTCAAAACCAGGCCTCATTGAAATTTTACGCAATTAGCTCTGTACCTCTTCCATTAATAGTATATTGTTTCTTAACAAAGCTTCTAAATCTTCGACTGTGTATACTTTAAGAGGTTCAATTCCATTAAAAGATGTCGCATATTCATTGGTGTAAGCACCAGTATTTATAAAATATACTATATCATTATAATCAATATCGATTGGTAGCTCAATTTCATCGTAGATAGTATCTACACTGTCACAAGTAGGGCCAGCTAAGGTCATAGTTGTTGTCTCGGAATACTCTTTACCTTCCACCAGCACTTCATACCTGAAATTTTCAATGGTTTCCATTAAACCGTGAAAAACCCCAGTATCTAAAAACACCCAGTTTTGTGTACCCTTTCTGCCTCTTAAAAGTACTCTTGATGCAATTATTCCAGCATTCCCAACCATAGACCTTCCGGGTTCAGATAAAACTCTCAATCCATCCACCCAACCAAGATACTCTTTGATCGATTCATTTATTACTTCTCCAATTTCTTCTACTTCCGGAACTGGTTTTGTATGTTTTACTGGAATGCCCCCACCTAGATTCAACATTTTTAAATCAATCTTTTGCTTGTGAAGTTTTTCAAAAACCTCGCTGGCATTCAAAATTGCTTCCTTCCACTTGTATTTGTTATATGATTGTGAACCGACGTGGAAAGATACCCCATACGGAATTAAACCTTTTCTTTTTGCATATTTGAGTATTTCTATTAAATGATCTACGTCCGTACCAAATTTACCTGACAGTGGCCAATCCGAATCATTGGAACTCATTGACAATCTTCCATATACTTTAGCACCTGGAGCGTTTCTTGCAATCTTTTCAACTTCCATCTCTGCATCTACTGCAAAATATTCTACTCCATTATCCCAGGCGAATTTTATGTCTTTTTCTTTCTTTATGGTATTTCCAAAACTCATTTTATCTGTAGAAATTCCCAACCTCATCAATTTTTCTATTTCCCCTCTTGATGCAACATCAAAAGAAGCTCCTAAATCTCTTAATGTTTCAAGTATACTAGGATGAGAATTGGCTTTTACCGCATAAAAAATTTCGACATCGTTGATTGAATTTTTGAGCTTGTAATAATTTTCCTTTACATAATTAGTATCTAGTACTAAAAAAGGTGTTTCAAGATTTTTTGCCGCCTCTCTTATGAGTTGCGTTAATTCCAATTTATCCAACCTCCCTAAGTTTTTTTGGATTTTATATTGCCTTTAGAAACTCTAAAATTATCTTATTCATATTCGTAAACTGCTAAATTTTTGAGAATCCCAATTTCAAAAATCATAAATTTCTAATTCAATATTTAATACACAAAAAGTAACGCACAAACATTTATTTAGTTAATATATAATTATGCTAAGTTACATTATTAAATATCCCGAATGGTATTCACAAAATTCCTTTGTAGTGGTATAATTTAAACGAATAGCAGTTAATAAGCCGAGGTGGCGGAATTGGTAGACGCGTAAGATTCAGGATCTTATGGGCTTTTAGTCCGTGCGGGTTCAAGTCCCGCCCTCGGCACCAGTCACCTTTCCTTAAGAGGCGGAAGCCCGTTTCTTCAGAAAAGGTGATTTTTTATTTTATGATTCAATTTTGATATAATTTAAATAATTGTTGGAAAATCAAAAGGAGGTCCATTGTATTAATGAGAAGCGTTTTTAGAGATTTTACTGATTATTTTTTTGAAGTATTGACTTATCCAAAAGAAAAATGGAATTTATTTTGGCAAGACTACAAGAGAACTTTAGATTTTATAAATCTTTATCAAGAAAAAAAAGGTATCAAAGATGATGAAATTGTTGAAAAGTTTAAAAAAATTGGAAGAAGGGAACTTGACAGGGCTTTTTGGTACAAGCAAGAAATCATAAAAGATTTAAAAGCTGATATCATCAAGGACCTGACAAAATCCTCTGAAAAGTTTCAAGTTGACAGGGGAGATTATGCGGTTTATTTAACTGTGTTCACAGGTGATAGCCCTTACGAATTTTTAGAATCATTCATAGGAACCATAATTGGTATAGATATACTTTATTTTTATTTCAACAGGGATAAGATCGACCCAAAAACCCTAATAGAAGAAGCAATAATGAAATTCATTAATTCTACACCACCCAATAAGAAAAAAGCTGACTTCTGGATTTTATACGATAAAATTAAAACCCTTATCAGTGACAAAAATTATAACGATAAGCAGAGCATTTTAAAATTAATTTCTCAATTGTTAGCTGAAAGGATACCTTATTATAATTGGGTGGGTTTTTACCTAGTCGATGAGACAGAAGATAATTCTCTTGTATTAGGACCTTTTGTTGGAGAGCCAACAGAACATACAAAAATAAAGTTTGGACAAGGTATCTGTGGGCAAGCAGCAAGTACAAAAACGACCTTCGTTGTTGATGATGTTAGCAAAGAGGATAACTATCTTTCATGCAGCCCAAAAACACAGTCAGAAATCGTTGTTCCCATATTTGATAAAAATGGCAATATTGTTGGTGAAATAGATATTGATAGTCATGAAAAAGCCCCTTTTGATCAAGACGATCGATCTTTTTTGGAGGCTATTGCCAAATTACTTTCTGAAAGATTTTGGTAAATAATAAATAAGGTGATTCTGTGAATATAGATAAAATTAAACAAATTTTTAAAGATTATTCTCCAAAACCTATAGGAGTAGAAAATTGTTTTTCAGTGTTGATTTCTTTGATACAAAAAGACAACTCTTTACATCTTTTATACGAATTGAGATCAAAGACTTTAGAGAGACAACCTGGTGAAGTTTCTTTTCCAGGAGGAGAAATTGAGGCAAATGAAACACCAAAAAATGCAGCAATTAGAGAAAGTTGTGAAGAATTGAATTTGCAACCGAATAACATAGAAATATTGGGAGCAGCGGATTATCTCCTTACTCCCTTCAATTATTTAATATATTCGTATGTTGGCTTTTTGAATATAAACGTTAACACAATAAAACCTAATGAAGAAGTGGAAGAGGTATTTACGATACCGTTAGACTATTTCTTATCTCATGAACCTTTAGTGCATAACACTTATCTTACAAACGAAATAGATGAAGGATTCCCTTATGATCTTATACCTAACGGAAAAGATTACAACTGGAGAGTTGGCAAATATCCTGTTTATTTCTATGTTTACGAAGATAGAATTATTTGGGGCATCACTGCCAGATTGACCTATGAATTTATTAAAAAATTGAGATGCTGAAGATTCAATCACACAGTATAAAAGTTAAATCATTTACATTTGTACCGGTAGGTCCCGTTATAACTAACCCGCCAATACTTTGGAGAGCATTATATGAGTCGTTGTCAATCAATACCTTTTCAACATCTATTCCTTTTTCTTGTAATCTGTTAACCGTTTCTCCGTCAACTATTCCCCCGGATGCATCCGTCGGGCCATCTGTTCCATCTGTTCCTACCGAAGCGATCAAAACTTCTTGATATTCTTTAATACCTCGAGCTGCAGATAAAACCAATTCTTGATTCCTTCCTCCTTTACCCTTTCCTCTAACATGAACAACCGTTTCTCCTCCTAAAATTATTGCACAAGGAGTTTTTAAAGGCCTTTCTCTTTCTTTTTCCTCTCTAACTATGGCAGCTAAAAATGAGCCGGCTTCTTTTGCTTCACAATCAAGCGTGGTTGTTAAAATTATAGTATTATATCCCAAATGTTGAGCAATCTTAGCAGCACTTTCACAAACCTTAGTTACACTACCAATAATCCTTGTTTCAACGTTATTTAGATGTTTTGGAGTCTCATTTTTTAGAGCCTGTAAGATCTTTTCTGAAAGTTGTAAGTCATACTTTTTTATTATTTTTTCCACATCTTTGATGGTGGTAGAGTCAGGGTATGCAGGACCAGATGCTATGCTATCCAATCTGTCCCCTAACACATCAGATAAAACAAGAGAATATATTTTTGCAGGTTCAACTAATTTTGCAAAATTTCCTCCCTTAACTCGAGATAGATGTTTCCTAACTGTATTTATTTCCACTATATTTGCTCCAGATTTTAACAACATATCTGTGACATTTTTTATGTCTTCTAAAGTAACACCCTCAACGGGAAGCTCAAAAAGGGCTGAACCTCCTCCTGAAACAAGAAATAATACAACATCATCTTCACGTAAATTTTCTACCAATTCTATAGCTTTCTTTGTAGATTTTATGGTATTTTCATCCGGAATCGGATGACCTGCTTCATATATTTGAAGACCACCTATATCACCTTGAGAATGGCCATATTTTGTTATAACTATTCCATCTTTTACCTTATTCTTTAAAAATTCTTTTGCTGCTTTGGCCATTCTCCAGGCAGCTTTACCTATAGAAACTATGTGAATATTATCATCTAAACTCAAATTCTCAAGTTCTTGTTGAATAGCTTTTTCAGGTAAAACAGAATCTATTGAACTTTTTATTATTCTAAAGGCATCTTCACGTAAATTTTTCAAACAATCAACTCCTTACAAAATCATTAAACTTATAATCCATATAACGATTGCTGCCGTGACTCCTTCTATTAATGTCCCCAGCGTTTGAAGCCTATAAGCTTGATTAACACTCATTCTAGAAAATTGTGAAACAACCCAGAAATAACTATCGTTGGCATGAGATACTACCATGGAACCAGCTCCAATGGCAACAACAGACAATGCTATTGCAGCAGGTGTGGTCAAACCTAGAGAGCCCATCAATGGTGCCATTAACGATGCAGTAGTTATTATGGCAACAGTTGAAGATCCTTGGGCCGATTTAATCGCTGCAGCTACGATAAAAGGCAGCCAGATACCTAAATTAGCTGTTGCTAAACCTTCGCCTAATACATTTGCAATTCCTGAATTTTGAAGGACTCTTCCAAATGCACCCCCAGCTCCTGTTATCAAAATAATAGATGCCGCATTCAACAATCCTTCACCTACCCAACCACTTGAAGAAAGCATCTTTTTATCTAATTTTTTAGGTAAAGTAAATGCTATTAAGACGCCTATTAAAAGAGCGATTACCGGATTACCAACAAAACCAAAAAAGTTTCTAATAGCTCCGTCTCCAAAAGGTCTGGTTGGGAAATCAGAAATTGATTTTAAAAGTATCAATATGATAGGAACAACTATCGGCATGAAAGAATTAAAAGTTGAAGGGGCTTTCTTGGTTCTTTCCTCGATCTCGGCATCACTTAATTCGGGTTCTGGTTCAATATATATTCTTTTGCCCATTATATTGGCGTATAGTACACCTATGAGCATAGCGGGAACAGAAACTATCAACCCAATCAATATAACCATCCCCAAATCTGCACCTAAGATACCAGCAGCAGCTATAGGTCCTGGGGTAGGAGGAACCATCGTATGGGTGGCATATAATCCAAGACTCAGGGCAAGACCGGTTGCTGCAAGGGAGAACTTTGCCCTCTTCGTAACAGCCCTGTTTAATGGAGAAAGAATTACATATCCAGAGTCACAAAAAACAGGGATGGAAACTATATAACCTATTATAGCCATAGCCAACGGAACTCTTTTTTCTCCAGTTAATTTTAAAGTAGCTTCTGCCATCTTAAATGCGCCACCAGACTTTTCAAGGAAAGTACCGATTATCGTACCAGCAGCGATCACTATTCCGATACTTCCAAGCGTTCCTCCAAAACCACCGGTAATTGAATCGACTATTTCTGTCAAACCCATTCCAGAAAAAATACCGAACAAAATCGCAGTGAAAAGCAAAACTAAGAAAGGGTGTAGCGTTAACCTTGCAGTTGCAAAAATTATAAAAATAACAGATAAAACCAATAAAAAGATCAACCATATACCCATTAGTAATACCCCCTTAATATTAATTAATGTATTTCTTTTTGCAAATACATTTTTTTATCGGCTATTTCAATGGCTTTCTCAATATCAGGAGCTTCTTGAGGAACAAGACAGTAACCAACACTGATAGAAGATATTATCAAGATATCGTTGATTGTTATTGGGGTTTTAACAGTTGATTTGATCCTTTGTATTATTATGTCAATACTATTGTTCTCTCTTATTTCATTTATTATTATAACAAATTCGTCTCCTCCGTACCTAAAGATTAAATCATCAGATTTAATAGAATTTTGAATTCTCTTTGTAAGGAGTTTTAAAGCTTGATCCCCTACGGTGTGACCAAAATTATCGTTAATCTGTTTAAAATTGTCAAAGTCCAAAAAAATAACGGCCTTTTTTGAACTATCAGATTTATGTTGAGAAATATATTTTTCAAGGGCTTTCCTATTGTACACCTGAGTTAAGATATCTAAATCTGAACTTAGAAACAGTTCATTCAAAGAAAAAATCGTTTTTAAAATCCTATCTATATCTTCTAGAAAATAATTTATCAATTCTTTTTCAAATTTGGATACTTTTACTTCCTTAAACCAATCCACATTCAAAACACCTATTATCTCATTTTTTACCATAATCGGCATGCCCAGCCAAGACTTAGACAAGCTATGTTTTTGATTCCAAAGAGTATTATTTTTAGTATCTTTTATAAAAAGTATTTTTTTTGTATTGAATACCCTTTTTATATGTTCTCCGCTAATCTGTATTTCTTTGGCTACTTCTTCTAAGGGAAGAAAGTCTAAATTCTTTGACCAAAATAAAAATCTCCATTCGTCATTATTGGGAGTCAATAAAAAACTCCAAGAATCGGCTTTTAAAAAGAGAGGTAACTTTTCTATAATAGATTTAAGTGCATAATCCTTTTCGACCTCATTTTCTAAACAAGTAATAGCCGTTTCAAAAAGAGAACCTTTAAATCTATGTCTTATAACCTTTTTCGGACTGGGAGGAGCGAAAGCAGGTGGTTTATCTTTTTCATTAGCGATTCTTCTAACATAGATTGCAGTTTTTATCCCTATATAAAAAACATAGACCAATATTAACAAAATTACAATAGAAATGATTATATATACCATACTAACTCCTTCAAATATTACAATTATCGTATATTAATCTTTTTTTCCTAAACATTATATCACGATTCTAACCCTTTGGATAGAATTGTGATTTTTTTATAACTTTTTATAATCCACCACAGCAAAAGTCCATAATTTGTAGTTTGAGCTTTTTACCCATTCGGCGCTTATGGGCATCGCAAATTCCGGAGCCAATCGCCCATTTAATATCCAGTATTTTGACTCTTCGTTGTTATATATACCTGGATTTACCAAAATTTTGAGTTTTAAAGCGCTGTCTACTATATCAACAAAATCTATGGTATCTTCATTCTGAAGGAGATGTTTTATCTCTTCTAAAATTTTTTTAGATGGTAAGGGTTTAACATTAATTAAAGCAATATTCTTTGAAAGAGGACCGATAATCTTAACGTTTGCAATCTCTCTTTGAACATTGTAAAAATCAAGCACATCGTGAATCACTTCATTGGCAATAATATCGGCTCTTGAATGATAATCTCTATTAACAGACATTTTTAATAAATGTTTGTACTTACAACCCTCTCTTATACTATTCTCCCCAATTTTTGGTATCTTTACATTATAGTATTGCAAAATCTCCCTTATCTCTTCTTTGTTCAAATTTAAAATAGGAGAGTATATCCCATCAAAAAACTTAATCCCCGTATTGCCCCATGAATCAGATAAGTTGGCACCTGAAGCAACTATCCCTTTATAAGAAAACTGCTTTACCTTTCCGATTTTCACAATCCTTGTACATTGATTACAATTTGGGCCATGGTACATTATCCCTTCTTGTTCTTCTTCGCCTCGTGAAAAAAATAATTTTAAACCCAACTGTTTGGATAAGGTTAAAACAGCTTCTAATCCTTTTGAGTAAGAATAACCACCAAAACAAACATTCACTAAAGTAATCTTACTTTTAGGGAAAATATCTTTTGCAAGTAGGGCTACGACGGTACTGTCCATGCCTCCTGAAAAAGCAATATACAAATGTTCATTACCTATTATCTCTTTCATTTCCTTTTTTATGGAATCTATTTTTTCTTCAATCGTTGTTGTCATTTCTCTCTCCCTTTTATATCCTAATTCTTTCTTTTTTCAAAAAAAGTTTGAACTGATCAAAGGGTAAAGGCTTACTAAAATAATAACCTTGTACCTCATAGCACCCTTCCTCTTGAAGAAATAATAACTGTTCTTCACTTTCTACACCTTCTGCAATAACTTCAAATCCTAAGCTTTTCGACATTGAAATGATACTTGATACTAATCTTTGAGACGTCTCATCATGTAAAATATTATCAATAAAACTTTTATCTATTTTTATCTTATCAATATCCAATTTATTTAAATAGGAAAGAGAAGAAAACCCTGTTCCAAAATCATCAAGGGCAATCTTTAATCCAATTTCTTTTAAAGCCTTTATTTTTTTCTGAGCTGAATAAAAATCTTCAATGAATAGATCTTCCGTAAGCTCAATTCCTAAGTAAGAAGGATTTAAATTATACTTATGCAACATACTTTCAATGTTATATAAAAAATTCTCTCTTTCAAAAAATGATTTTGAGACATTGAAAAAAATTCTTACGTTTTTATTTAATGATTCGTTTATAACGCCTGAACTCTTTATTGTTTCCTCCAAAACAAACTGATCGATCCTATCCATAAGCGCATTCTTTTTAGCAATACCCAAAAATTCATTTGGTGATAAAATAGAACCGTTCTCTTTTTGTAGCCTAATTAATGCTTCAGCACCTATAATATTCATCGAATTTGTATCTATTTGGGGTTGAAAATACATCAATAATCCCTTATTTTCCAAAGCCAAATTTATCTCATCTTCCACTTTCTTTTCAAATCCAAAAATTTTCGATAATTCGGGTGAATAAAAATTGATAGTTTTTTTCTCTGAATCTTTTAAAGCTATTTTCGCCTGATTTATTAAATCTTCTGGATTGGTTGAATCTACTGGGTAGTTGCTTACACCTATCTTCATTTTTAAAAAAATTCTTTCTCCAAATATTTGAAAAGGTTTTGATAAGTTATTTAAAAGGTTGGCTGCGAATTTTTCTAACTCATCTACATCTTCAAAACTACCAAGCAAAGCAAACTCGTGTTTAGAGATCACGGAGACAAAGTATTTTTTATCAACAATTTCGATAATTTTCTTTGCCACATCTTTTATAACGTGATTCATCGTTTCTAAACCATAAAAATCAATTAATTCGTGTAATTCTTCGATTTCCACTATCAAAAGAGCAAGTTTATTTTCTTGTGTGTTTTTTTGTAGAATCTCTTCAATCCTTTCCAATAAATTTTTCGAGTTTGGCAAACCTGTTAAAGAATCATGTTTGAGTACTCTTGTTATTTCTTCTTCTTTTTTAACCCTATTAGTAATATCCGTATTTATAGCCATATACCCTATTACTTCGTTGTTGTATCCTTTAATTTCGAAGAAATTTGAATAAAGGAATATGACTTCACCGTTCTTTTTTCTATCTATTATTCTACCGCTCCAAAATCCTTTTGATTTAAGTTCTTGCCACATCTGCTCATAAAAACTTTTATCGTGCATATTTGAAGCCCAAAAGTGAGGGTCCTTCCCGATAACCTCATCAAGAGTATAGCCGGTCATTTTTAAAAATGCTTTGTTTACCCTCACTACTTTATTGTTTTTATCAGTTATCACTATGGCCTGAGGAGAATTGTCAATTACCTCTTTTGGGAAAAATGTATCAGGACTCATCAAACCAAAATTCTTCTGGGGATTGCGAACCAAAACGTATAAAACATCTTTTCCGTCCCTTCTTTTTTTCTTTCCTATTAAATCAAAAGTATTAAAACCTTCTCTGTTGCTTTTCAAAGAAACTTTCAACGTCCACTCGGCTTCGTATTCACTGCTATTAACTTTATCGATAATTTTTTGGACATCTTCTTCTTTTATCAAACCTAATAACTCATTTAGATTTTGGGGAAGCTCGTTTTTCCCAATACCGGTGATTTGTTTTAAATTTTCTGAATACAATATCTTACCATTAGACAGATCTATTCGCATTACAGCTCCAGTATACATCTCGGAGGCGGATTCATACATATCCAACAGTTCTTCTATTGCCTTTTCATCATTTTCCACTATGACCTCTCCTGTTTAAAAAGTATTCGCTGTAAATCCTTTATAGTTATATATAATTAAAATCTGTATGATAAAATATACATTGATTATATTATACTCTTTTTAATTATAAATAAAGATAAATCAAAATGTTTAAAAATTGTTTCTTTTTTTACAAAAGATACCAAAAGAGGTGATTGTGTTGGTGAAAATAGAAAAAGAAAACTCTATATTTAGTTTTTCTAAAGCAAATACTCCCGTAGCTAAAGTTAAACCTAAAGAGAAAATCTGTATAGAGACCAAAGACGCTTTAAGTGATGAAATAAGATCCGAGAACCAGCCTTTCGATTCAATAAACTGGGAAAAAGTTAATCCAGCTACAGGTCCTCTTTTCATTGAAGGAGCAAAAGAGGGAGACATTTTAGAAGTCAAGATAGAAAATATAAAAATAACTCGAGAGTATGGCGTAATGTTAACGGGCAAAGATATGGGAGTTTTAGGGGATGCTTTTGAACGAAGTTTTATAAAAATAGTGCCAATAAAAGAAAACAAAGCTTTTTTGTATGACTATGAAATCCCTTTAAGCCCTATGATAGGGGTTATTGGTACCGCTCCTAAAGAAGGAAGTATCCCTTGTGGTACACCTGGAGAGCATGGTGGAAACATGGATTGTAATATCATTGGAGAAGGAACTACCGTGTACCTACCTGTACATGTTGAAGGAGCTTTATTTGCTTTAGGCGATTTACATGCCACTATGGGCGATGGAGAAGTTTGCGTAACAGGTGTCGAAATTCCGGCTGAAGTATCCGTTTCATTCAATATAATAAAAGATAAAAATTGGAAATTGCCTATGGTGAAAACTGAAAAAAATATTTATACCTTAGCTTCAAAACCATCTTTAGATGAAGCTTCGATTACAGCCACAAAAAAAATGGTGCATTTTTTGAGTCAAGAATACAAATTGAGTAAAGAAAAGGCTATGTTCTTGCTCAGCGCTATCGGAAATCTTCAAATTTGCCAAGTGGTTGATCCTTTAAAAACCGTGAGAATGGAACTACCGTTAGAATTCCTAAAATAGATATTTTTAGCAATAAAAGGAGAGTAATTCAGTGACAGCACTTATAAACTTCGTAATAATAGCAACCATAGGAAATATATCTAAAAGATTTTTACCTAAAAACACAGGTGAGATTCTAACAACTTTGATAATCAATTTTACACTTCCCATGACTGTATTTATAGGAGTAACTTCATCTCAAATAGATTTATCCAAATTATTTTTTGTTCTGATAGGCTTTTTAGGTGGTTTACTGATCTTTTGGGGCGGAAAATTTTTAATAAGAACTTTAAAAATCGAAGATGTAAAAATAAGTACCGTAATACTATTAGCTTTTTGTGGATTGAATATAGGACTTTTCATGTACCCTTTGGCAGAGATGTTATGGGGGATTGAATCCATAACTTACTTTGCACTTTACGACTTAGGAAACAGTTTTATAGTATTTGGAGTTGGCAAGTCTGTTGCTGAAGGAAAAGGTGGAAAGTTTCATATTGTAGACCTGTTTGAATTTCCTCCCTTTATAGCTTTAATTATAGCTTTTCTACTAAACGGCGTTAATTTACCTGAATTAATACTTTCTCCTATGATGGTCATAAAAGATGCCAATAATTTTTTGATAATGTTTTTAGTAGGTTTTTATTTCAATATAGTATCTCTAAAAGCTCACAGAAGGATCTTAACGATTTCTGTAACCACAAAGTATTTATTGGGGCTTATAGTTTCGTTATTCACTTTACTAATCCCTGTAAGTACAGAACTGCAAAGAATTTCTCTTTTTCTTTCCCCATTGCTACCAAGTGCAATGATGGCGATCGTTTATTCGGTAAAAAACAACTATGACTCCGAACTCGCTAGCAGTTTCGTGAGTCTGACAACTCTTATTTCTTTCATAATTGTATTTGTTGTAACAGCGATAATGGGGTTTTGATCAAAGTCCCTGGCTTTCCAACCAAAGTGCGATTTGATCGACTACTTTATCTTCAAATTTTAATGTTTGGAAGTTGACAAGCTCATGAGCCATATTCTCTATGTAAACTATTTCTAAATCATTTTTCTTTTTCAATTCTTTTTCATATTCTTTTAAGAGCTCGTAGGGCGTCTTCAAATCTTGTGTGCCATTGATTATTAATAACGGAACATTCATATTCACAAACTTTTCTACCATACTTCGACTAAGCTCACTCCATCGAATTAAAAATTCTCCACTATAATAATCTAAATATAGCTCGTTTGGGTCTATTTCTCCTTTTTTCATACTTTCATTTACTTTTTTTGCCTCTGTTAAAACGTCTTCTAACTTTTTTATAACACTATCTAATGAATTGTCAGTATTATGCTTTTTATAATAATTTATTTGATATTCTACTTGGTAAACTATTTGATCTGTAATCTCTAGCAAAGCTGGAGAAAGAGTAACAGCAGCAAATACTTCTTCTCCTTCAATTATATAAGGTAAGAAAGAAGCTCCTTGACTGTGACCAATAACGATTATTTTTTCTTTATCAACTTCTGGTAGGGTTTTTAAGTATCTTATAGCTGCTTGTGCGTCTTTGATAAACGCCTCCGGCATAACCTTTGAAAAATTTTGTCCGTTTTTTGCCATGGTGAAATTTCTTTTGTCATATTTTAAAACTATATATCCTTCTTCAACTAGGCCTTCTGAAAGGTGCAAAAAAGGTGTAAGCGTTCCAATAGTTTCATTTCTGTCAAGTGGGCCTGAACCATGTACCAAGACAATACCGAATGACTTCTTATTTTTATCAACTTCTTTTGGAATCATCAGAGAACCTTCCAATTTAAAGCCATCGAAACTGTCAAAAATAATTTCTTTTTCAACGTAATTTTTCGCTTTTTGCTCTTTCTTGTGCATTGTTACTTCAATTGATTGAGAAGGTATCTCAACCTTAGTGATTTTACCGTCTTGAAAGGCTACATTCTGTGCTAAACCCGAAAACAAAATTACCAAATTTTGAGGATCTTTATACTCAATTTCCACGTCTAAAATTGCATTGTTCCAGGTTGTCTGGTTTAGAGACAATTGAGGAACAAATGCTGAATATTTACCTTCGGGCAAATTTTTATAATAAAGGGCGAATATATGGTCTAAAATGAAGTTATTATCTAAAATAATTACGTTTTCTACGTTATAATTTTTTAAATTTATACCGTTGAATTGATTTGTGACCTTTTTCCCGTTGTAAGTACTTACCAAAGTTCCTTGCTTTTGATTGTCAACAAAAATCTCTAGTGAATATTCTTGAAATGTCCAAGAATCATCATATTTTGTTTCTGAAACAAATTTTAGGGTGTTTTCCCCTATATTTAAAATAGAGGTAGTTTTTCCCAAACAATTAGCTACATCAAACTCCACGATAATATTTCCAATCTCTGCATCGTTTTGATAAATATAATACTGATAACTTTCTGAAAAAGCCAGCATAAAGCTAAACATAACCGGTAAAATTAAAACAAAAAACTTCTTCACATACATCACCTCTTGCAGTTTTTTTAAAAACAATTACTATTATAATTCTCTACTTAGAAGCTGAACGGTTTTTCTTTTTAAATATCTCCATAGTATTAAGCTAAAAATCAAGAATATGAAGTTTAGAGAGATTAAAATAATATATTGATCGAACAGAGGAACCAATTTATATATCAAGAACCCTACGATTCCTACAACTCCAAAAACCAACAATATAGCAAGCAAACCATTTATATTTTGTTTCATCGCCTTCTGTGGATTATCCCAGTTTAAGTATGGTTTTGAAGCATCAATAATCATTTGAATTATATTTAGAAACAAATTAAAAATAATCGCTAAGATCATGGCTCCGCAAAATTCATAAAGATTTAGTTTAAAAAGCAATGTCCCAATAATTAAACCAGAAACAAAACCTAATGAGCTTATTTGTACAATATGTTTAATTTTGGCCCTTAAAATTTGATCCACATTCACAGGTAGTATTTTCAGTTCTTTTATCAACCCTCCTTCCCTTGAAAAACATGAGTAAGAAAGACCATTTATAGACGAGGCTAAAGTTGCAACAAAACCAACAATAAATAATTTGTATTGTAATATCGTACTTATTATTTCATTACTTAACCCTAATTCCACATTATTGAATATAATACCAAAGACTATCAATATTATTGGAAAGGCCAAAACATTACTAAATCCATTGACTGAAAATGAAGGTGTTTTCAAAAAATACAGCCACTCTCTTTTCAATAGAGCTTTGTCTACCGTAGATTCTTTCGTGAAGAAGTTATAAGTTCCTTGAGTTTTAGATTTTCTAAGTAAAGGCTTTGATTCTATCAGAGAAGAATAATTAGAATAATATAATTTTTCACCAACATACAACGTTAAAATTAATAGGGATAAATGAAAGCCCAGGAACAATAAAAGCCATGCTAAATTTAAAAAAATGCTACTAGTTAAAGATTTTACGGCTAAAAAAGCAGGGGGATAAATCCTTGCTAACTTAGTAATGATGCTATCGGGATTGATAGAAATATTAGGTATTTCGTTGCTATTTTGCATATTTATTGAGAAAGTTGACCCTGATAAAAACAAATATAAACCAAAGATAACTATAAGAAAAATTGTTGATAAATACAATAGAAGCTCTAGCCTATTAGATTTTTTTAATAATCTTGAAGTGAACAAAGTATAGAGTAAAACCAAAGTCATTGGAAATACTTGCGAAAAAAGAAAAACAATTATGAATATTAAATAATATAAAAAATTTTGTTTAGTATAAACCCCAAAATAAATCAAAGGAGGCAGCAATAATATCAATGAAATAAACATTTGATCTGATAAAATTACAGATAATTTCCCTAAAATAACTTCATAAGGTTTCAAAGGTAAGGTTAACAAAAGCTTCATGTCTTCATTGATAAATAATTCTCCAATCAGCAGAAAAGCACCTAAGAAGAAGCCAAAAAAACCAGCTAAGACAAAAAAATTTGCCAGAAATAATGGCTGAATATTCAAGATTGTATAAGTTTCCAAAGTAGTTTTAAGCATGTTGAGGTAGGGAAATGAATAGGCAACAACCGTTGGTACAAGTGCGCAAAAAATAACTATAAAAGTAATTAAATCACTTTTATTCCTTTTTATAGAGTATTTAGTTTTGGAAATTCCATAGTGCTGATCTAATTTAATCAAGATAAGAGAAATCAATCTTTTCACTTTCACTATTTGTCACCTCTAGGAATATTTGCTCCAAACTTTTATCCCCTTTGAGCTTTCTTAGTTCGTTTATAGAACCATCAAAGATGATTTTCCCTTTATCAATTATTGCTATTTCATCACAAATTTTTTCTGCAATTTCCATAATATGTGTGGAAAAAAATACTATATTTCCTGCTTCCACATGTTTTTTCATAAGATTTTTCAGAATAAAAGCTGACTCAGGATCAAG
Source organism: Petrotoga mobilis SJ95 (assembly GCF_000018605.1). NCBI lineage: Bacteria > Thermotogati > Thermotogota > Thermotogae > Petrotogales > Petrotogaceae > Petrotoga > Petrotoga mobilis. The sequence goes on from NC_010003.1 coordinate 598,353, forward strand.
TCCAACAATCGGCTCGTCGAGAATCCAGAACTTTGGGTTGTGAATCAACGCAGCAATCAGAGTTAATTTTTGTTTCATTCCATGGGAGTAAGTAGAAATAGGATTACTAATAGAGTTTTCGAGCTTAAAGGTTTTTATCAGCCACTCCCCTCTTTTTTTGCGTTCATCAAGCGGAACCTCAAACACATCGCTTATAAAATTTAGATAAGATATTCCTGTTATCTTTTCAAATAGAAATGGTTCATCCGGAACAAAACCTATCAACTTTTTTATCTTTATTGGTTCTTTTTGAAATTCCATACCATCATAAATAATTCTTCCAGAAGTTGGTTTGTACAAACCAGTAATCATGTTTATAGTGGTTGTTTTTCCTGCACCGTTAGGCCCTAAAAACCCGAAAATTTTCCCATCTTCTATTTCCAAGTTTACATGATCCACCGCTACTACGTTTTCAGCAAAACGTTTTGTAAGATTGATCAACTCAATCAATTTGATTACTGCCTCCTTTTTCAGGAACTCGGATTAAATCACCGAGGTCCAAGGAATTATCCCCTCTCAAAATTATCTTTTGATTGGGATTCGCACTGTCGATTAAACTACCATCTTCCAGATTTACTATTTGATCTAATAATATTTTGGTATTTTCACCTTTTTTGGTTACAATCTCTAATTCTTCACCCTTTTCTATCTTATTCCTGATATCAACAACATATTGATCTTCAGATATCTTTTCTATAATTTTTCCCACAAATTTGTAGTTTCTAATGTAGGACGAAGTCTTATAATTTTGGGAGTTTTCACCCGGTTTATGAAAATAAAAACCTGATGTGTACTCTCTGTGACTAACACTTTCGAGTTCTTTTTTTAAACTATCGATAAGTTCTTTAGTGTATTCTTTGTTGTAATAACTATCTATTGCTTGCCTGTATACTTTAGTCGTCATTCCTGCATAATAACTACTTTTCATCCTTCCTTCTATCTTTAAACTATCAACCCCGGTTTCGATTATTTTGTCGAGAAAATCAACAGTACAAAGGTCTTTAGAATTCATAATGTAAGTTCCTCTTTCATCTTCAAACACAGGAAAATATTCCCCGGGTCTTTTTTCTTCCATTAGATAGTACTTCCATCTGCAAGGCTGTGTACATTGACCTCTGTTGGCATCTCGTCCCGTTAAGTAATTACTTAATAGACATCTGCCTGAAATAGATACACACATCGCTCCATGAATAAATACTTCAATGTCTATATCTGGGACTTTTTCTCTGATTTCTGATATTTCTTTTAATGAAAGTTCTCTTGCCAATATGACCCTCTTCGCTCCTAAATCTCTCCACATGGAAACGCTGGCCCAATTGGTGTTACTTGCCTGAGTGCTTACGATCAAAGGTAAGTTTGAGTTTCTTTTCACAATATTAAATACACCCAAATCCGCAACTATTACCCCATCAACATTTAAACTTTCCAAATAATTTACATAATCAGGTAAGAGTTCTAATTCAGAATTGTGAGGTATTGCATTGAGTGTTACAAAAAGCTTCTTTTGTAATTTTCTGGCCAATTTTACCGCCTTTTCCAATTCTTCGTCTTCAAAATTTTTGGAAAATGCCCTTAAATTTAGAATTTTTCCACCAATGTATGCGACATCGGCACCATAGTGATACACAGTTTCCAATTTTTCGTAGTTCCCCGCAGGGGATAACAACTCGACTTTTTTCATGGCAATAAAAAGTTCACCTCGAATAAATAAGATATTATAAATGTCTCAAATTCTTCCTCACCATTCTCCAAGGATTTCCACTTCATCTCAAAATCTCCCACCTTTGTATTGAACAAGAAACTGAAAATATTGCTGTTGATCATACCTTTTGAGTTCGTTCCATAATCCCAGATGTAATTGAAATAACCTTTTTCAAAGGCTAAGGTTAAATCAACACTATTAATCTTGGAATTCTCTCCATACTTGAAACCAAAAGGATAGTCAAAAAAAATTCTGGCACCAGGTGCGGAAGATAAAGCAATGGTTCTGTAGTATAAATTATCGTACGGATAATCACTTGAAAAAAAGTTATCTTCTATTTCATATCTCTCAGCACCAAGTTTAAATTTGGCACCTTCAAAATCAAAGGTCTTTGAAAGTCCTAAACCATAACCAGTGCTATTTGTGTCATAATTAAACGCATATTCAGTATCTATATTTATATCCCAAAAAGGGATAATTTTCATGTACCCACCATATACACCCACATCTGATTTTACAAACATATTTACAGGATTGGGTAACTCTCCCGCCACCTGATTCAATGAGCTTAATCCCAAATAAAGTTTTTCGTTTGGATTATAATTTAAACCATTATAAAAAACATTTCTAAAGGCGATAAACTCGTCAGCCATCGCAGCGTACTCTTCTTTTGAAAGCAAAGGCACCATGGATAAAACAGAAAATTCGTAATCTAGTTTCTCATTAAAAGAATAAGAAATAGCCAACGTATCATAATAAGGAGAGTTATTTGATAAAACGAGGTTGTATTTCATAGGGCCGTATGAAAGAGGGACTCTTCCCAGCAAAAAACTAAGATCTTCTTTATTGTAAGATAAATAAGAATAAGTGGGAAAATCTAGAGAGATATAAACCAAAGTTGGCAGGTTAAAAAGATTATAATTTTCGTAAGTAAAGTAAGAAGTATCACCTAACCTGAAATCAGCGATGAACTGTGCATAAAAATAATCGCTATAATAGTTTTTGATTCCGAACGTGAATAAATTTCCGTTTTCTAAAACAAAATCCCTAAACAGGACTTCATTTATTTCTGTACTTCTATACCAGCCTGTAGATAGATTAAAATTATCAATAATTCTGTCCTCGTATTTTAAATCCATCGAAAAGTGGATATAATTTTCAAAACTTTCTGGAGAGCTTTTTAAATCTCCATAAATAGGATATTTTAAATAGACTTCCCCTAGTTTTTTAAAATAGTATTCGGGATCATTTTCTGTTAACAGATTGGCAGATGAGAAACTAAATATTGCCAACAAAATGGTTATTAAAAAAAGATAAAGTTTTTTCATTTAGTATCACTTGATTTTTATCACAAAATATTCCCAAAAGTTTCTAATATAAACAACTATCGGAAGGGCGATAAGAATGCCTAAAAAGCTGAATAACTCACCGAATAAAAGTATAGATATTATTATTACAAACCAATGCAAATTTAGAGCATTACTTTGGATTCTCGGACTGAAGAACCACATTTCTAACTGATTGGCAGCGGTTAAAATTACTAAACCTATTATTAGACCGATTAGCCCATTTTCGGTAAAAGCTAACATCAACAAAGGAACCGCCGAAATAACTACTCCCAAATAGGGTATAAAATCAGTGATCCAAGCCAAGATACCTAAAAAAAGTGCACTTGGTATACCAAAGATGAAGGACATTAACCCAATGAAAGTTCCTACCATTATAGCTGTCAAAAATTGTCCATGTACAAATCTTTCAAACTGTGAGTATGTATCCTTCATAAATTTCAAACCCTTTTCTCTGTCGTTGACAGGGTAGAGTTTCCATAAATTATTCTTCGTGATCGTTTTTAATGAACCTATTGCCGCAGTTGTTACCACCAAAACAATTGCGGAAGTTATCAAATTTGGAATGGATGATAAAAGTTGGTTCATCAAACCTAAGGCAAAATCAGAAAGATTTTTGTTCAAATCGTTGATAAAAGTAACCAACCATTCTGGTAGTTGAGCCAATGCTTCTTCTTGTGGAATTGTTAAAGAGGAAAGCATAGAAAATAGTTTATTGCCTTCACTAATCACAACGGGGAAAAATGTGATCGCTGCATACAATACTAAACCTAAGACAAGTATATGTGATAAAACGGCAGATATCTTAGAGTTCATAACCTTTGAAAATAACTTTTGTGGTGCTTCTATGAGCATGGACAAAAAAACGCCCAAAATCAACGCTGCGATAATAAAAGGAGAAAAATGAGCCAAAAGCAGAAATACAACTAAATATATTAATGACAACCAGCCACCTTGTGACAACAATATTTTCACCATCCGTTTATAGAAATTTATAAGCACATTACGATATATAATTTTTTCTTTTCTTCAGATAAATATCTCTGATAGAATCTAACTCATTTAAATATTCAGGATCTTTAAAATTAGGGTAAGTGTATTTGAGAGGTTCCCATTGTCCGAAATTGTACATTAAGGTAATTTCCGCATATATACCTTTACCAATATAAATCCTGTTTCCCCAGTGTTTTGTGCTCGCTAAAACGAATTGAGTGTGGTGTAGATAGCCAATATCTACATTTACTTTTCTTTTACCATCAACAGAAAAGTTTTTCTCAATTTCATTCGTTATCAATTTCGCATCCGGCAAAAAACCGGGAGAACTTAGATATTTAAAGCTCACCAATCTTGATTCAATTCGGATATTTTTACCCATTTCTTCGTTATAATAATCTGTAAAGCGCTGAAAATCCAATGAAGAAGAAATATAGTCAATAGGCCCAAAATGTTCTTCAAGCAGCTCTTTCAAACCCATCTTATAAAACCATAAATCAGAATCTCCAGCAGTAAATATATGCGCCAAATAATTTACAAGATCCGGTGCTTTAGTCATTCCCATATGACAAACTCACCTCAAAATTTTCTAGTTTTACAGTGTATTTGACAAGTGGTGTTTCAATAACCGTTTCACCTTGATTACCGTGTATCTCTAAATTTTCTCCAAAACCCAATTGGATTTGAACATCTTGATCTGGTGGAACCACAGTTTCGTTTATATATATCTCAGAAGGTCCTCTATTGATAACATTTAGGGTGTATATATTTCTTCGCAGTATACTGTTGTAAAACCTCAAATCTTGAATTAGAAAATAAAGAAAAATTAAGTTAATGACTAAGAACGCTACCATCAAAAATTGAAATATCTTAAGTTTGTTATACGCCGTATCTTTCCTTTCTAGCTGAACTTCTCCCTTTAACTCTTCATCTTCAAAGACTACATTTATCTCTTCATCTAATATAGTACTCAATCTCTTTGCTACATCTGTCAAAGAGACTTTGGAGAAGTACTCAAAGTCTCCATCCATAAGATTTTCTAGGGTGGATACAGGTATTTTTAAATTATCGGCTATTTGTTTTGGGGTATAATTGGATTTCTCAATTAATGACCTAAGGTCTTTGTCAAAATGTGCTTTTATCGTTTTTTACCTCCTCAAACTGACTTTTTAAATTATAACACAATATTGCCTTCGTTAGTCAGCGAAATTATTTTTTGAAAATAAAAATTTGTAAATTTTAAAATAATAGGGTAAAATAATAATGACCCCGGGTAATGAAATTTTTTTCATAGTTCGTATAAAAATTTATTGTGGGAGGAAATTCCTATGTTTGAAAGAGAAAAAATTCATGAAATAGAAAAGTCAAAAAAAGAATGGGAAGGGAAAAAATTAGAACCTACCTTAAGACGTTTCCCAGAGAGAAAAAAGGAATTTGTTACCTCATATGAAGATGAGATTGAAAGGCTTTATACACCTTTAGATATAGAAAATTTAGATTACCTTAAAGATTTAGGCTTTCCTGGTGAATACCCTTTCACCAGAGGTGTACAACCAACCATGTACCGAGGTAAGTTGTGGACCATGCGTCAATATGCAGGATTCGGGTCCGCAGAAGAATCCAACAAAAGATATAAATACTTATTAGAACAAGGCCAAACAGGTTTATCTATAGCCTTTGACCTGCCAACACAAATAGGTTTTGACTCAGACGATCCCATGTCCGAGGGGGAAGTAGGAAAGGTTGGAGTAGCAATAGATTCACTAAAAGATATGGAGATTCTTTTCGACGGCATCCCTCTTGATAAGGTGAGTGTTTCAATGACTATCAACTCAACTGCGATGATTTTATTGGCAATGTTAATGACTATTGCAAAAAAACAAGGTGTTCCTTATGAAAAACTTAGAGGCACTATTCAGAACGATATTTTAAAAGAATACATAGCAAGGGGCACTTATATCTTTCCACCAAAAGAATCTATGAAGTTGATAGTAGATATTTTTGATTATGGAAGCAAAAACCTTCCAAAATTTAACTTAATAAGTATCAGTGGCTATCATATTAGGGAAGCAGGAGCCAATGCTGTTCAAGAAGTAGCTTTCACATTGGCAGATGGAATAGCCTATGTCGAGGCAGCAATTAAAGCCGGATTAGATCCAAATGAATTTGGAAGGAACCTTTCATTCTTTTTTAATGCCCATAACAACTTTTTAGAAGAAGTGGCGAAATTTAGGGCAGCCAGAAAATTATGGGCGAAAATTATGAAAGAACGCTTCGGTGTGACGGATGAAGACGCAATGAAATTGAAATTTCATACCCAGACTGCCGGTTCCACATTAACCGCACAACAACCTTTGAATAACATAATAAGGGTAACAATTCAAGCTTTGGCTGCAGTTTTAGGTGGTACCCAATCACTTCACACTAATTCTTATGATGAGGCTTTAGGACTGCCTACAGAACAATCCGTCACCGTCGCTTTAAGAACACAACAAATCATAGCCCACGAAATCGGAGTAAGCGAAACCGTAGATCCTCTAGCGGGATCGTTCGCTATAGAAAAATTAACTTTAGACATAGAAAAAGAAGCTCAAAAATATTTAGAAAAAATAGATGAGATAGGCGGAATGGTAAAAGCCATAGAGGACGGATACCCTCAAAAAGAAATATTAAATAGTGCTTATAAAACACAAAAAAGGATAGAAAATAAAGAACAGATCATAGTGGGGATTAATGAATACAATTCTGACAAAAAAGAAAAGATAGATATCCTAAAAGTTGATGAAGAACAAGAAGAAAAGCAAATAGAAAAGTTAAAGAATTTAAAAAGGCAAAGAGATACCACAAAAGTAGAACAATCTTTGAATAGATTGAAAAAGGCTGCAATAAACGAGGAGAATTTATTCCCTTATGTAATTGAATGTGTAGAAAACTATTCAACAATAGGAGAAATAACAAAAATTTTAAAAGAAGTTTATGGGGAGTATCGTGAAAGTACTACAATCTAATTATTTTTTTATATTAACCGAACCTTTGCCATTTTAGAAACTTTATACAATGAGGGTGGGGAGCGGGGCAAAGGGGCGCTGACAGAAATTTTAGAGTTTTTAAAGTCAGCATTTACCATTTGGAGAGGAGGCAGCTTTGAAATGAGTACAAGAATTCGTGTCTTAATAGCTAAACCAGGGCTCGATGGTCATGACCGAGGAGCTAAAGTTTTAGCAAGAGCACTAAGAGACGCCGGAATGGAAGTAATCTACACAGGCATAAGAAGAACTCCGGAAGAAATCGTTGAAGCAGCAATTCAAGAAGATGTTGATTTAATTGGCTTATCTATACTTTCAGGTGCACACAAGAAGTTATGTCAAAAAATACTAAATTTACTAAAAGAAAAGGAAGCTGATATTCCCGTTACCCTTGGTGGAATCATTCCGGAAGAAGATATCCCGCAACTAAAGGAAATGGGAATAATCGAAATTTTCACCCCAGGTACTTCATTAAAAGATATAATAGAGAAGGTGAAAGATATTGCAATGGGCAGAAAAGTATGAACAATTACTTCCAAAATTTAAAGCCCATAATAACACCGCTTTAGCAAAGATGATTTCTCTATTAGAAGACAATTATTCACAAACCTGGGAAATTATTTCTAGATTACATTCGGATATTCAACCAAAAAATTCATATGTAATAGGTGTTACAGGTAGTCCTGGCGTTGGAAAAAGCTCTTTTATTTCAAGATTGGTCTCATTTTATTCCAACAAAGGTCAGAATATCGGAATAATACTGATAGATCCTAGCAGCCCTTTCAGTGGTGGGGCTTTTTTGGGAGATAGGGTAAGAATGTTTGATTTAACCAATGCTTCTAACGTTTACATTAGAAGTATAGCAAGTAGAGGAGCAATGGGGGGAGTTTGCAATTCGATTTATGATATCATTGATGTAATGAAGGCATTTGGCTTCGATACAATAATCATAGAAACGGTGGGAACCGGTCAATCAGAGATCGATATATTCTATGCTTGTGACACAACTCTTTTAATATTATCTCCTGATTCTGGTGATGAAATTCAAATTTATAAGGCAGGAATAATGGAAATAGCCGATTGTTATATTGTCAACAAGATAGATCTTCCTAATTCCAAAAGATTTTTAATGTACTTGGAAAATTATTTAGATTCACGGAACGAAGATCATAAAAAGGTTTTTGGCGTTAGCTCAATTGAAAACAAAGGATTTGAAAAAGTTTACGAATGGTTAGAATCAAACAGAGAATACTTTCAAAACCTTAATTTAAAAGAAAATTTAAGAAAAAAAAGTCGAGTTAAAAACTATCTTTTCCATCTGATAGAAAATTACTTGGAAGGTTATTCTTTAGAAAATCAAGATGCCGATTCCCTTAAAAAAGACGTTATAGCATTCATCTGTGAAGAGGAGGGAAACGATGGAGCCAAAAATTGACCACATCGGAATTGCTGTCAATTCCATAGAAGAAGCATTCAAGTTGTATAGGGACCTACTTCACATTGAAAAGAGCACTGAAGAGATCCTTGAAGATAGGGGTATAAAAGTTACCTTTTTGTACATAAAAGATGTTAGAATAGAACTTATGGAGCCTATGAGAGAAGACTCTGAAATATCAAATTTTTTAAAAAAACGAGGCGAGGGATTCCACCACATCGCATTTCAAGTAGATAACATTAAAATGGTCTTAGAAAACGCAAAAAAAATGGGTTACAAAACCTTATCTGATGAGCCTAATCGAGGAGCAGGTGGAAGTTTAGTTTTCTTTTTACATCCAAAATCTGCTAACGGTATTTTAACCGAGTTTGTTGAATATCAAAAATAGCAATTTATGGAACGAAGGGGCGCTGACACGACGTTTTAGAGTTTTCAATTATAGTATAAATATCGCAAATGAGGAGGTCTTATATATGCCAGATGAAGAACTAATTCAAAAAATAGAAGAGTTGAGAAAAAAGAAAGACTCCCTTCTTCTTGGTGGAGGGGAAGAGAGAATAGAGAAACAACATAAAATGGGTAAATTAACCGCCCGTGAGAGAATAGACGCTCTTGTAGATGAAGGTACTTTCGAAGAAATCGATATGTTAGTTAAACATAGATGTACATACTTTGATTTAGATAAAAAAGAGTTTCCATACGATGGAGTTGTCACAGGATTTGGAGAGATCAACGGCAAAAAAGTTGCAATTTTTTCCCAAGATTTCACCATTCAAGGTGGATCCCTTGGAGAAATGCATGCAAAGAAAATAATGAAATTACAAGATTTGGCTATGAAATACGGTATACCTTTAATCGGAATAAATGACTCTGGCGGAGCTAGAATACAGGAAGCTGTTGATGCCCTATATGGTTACGGTGGAATCTTTTATAGAAATACCCAGGCTTCTGGTGTAATTCCTCAAATAACCGTTATAGCCGGCCCGTGTGCAGGAGGGGCGGTTTACTCCCCAGCGATAACTGATTTTGTAATTATGGTGGATCAAACTTCACAAATGTTTATCACAGGCCCTCAGGTTATAAAAACTGTGACTGGCGAGGACATTGATAAAGAGAATTTGGGAGGGGGTAAGATTCATAACTCAAAAAGCGGTGTCGCCCACCTTTTGGCAAAAGACGATGGGCAAGCCATGGAACTTGTCAGAAAGTTACTTTCTTACATACCTTCAAACAATGTTGATCCTGTAGAACCAATTGATTACGATAAAAATTATGAATTACCCGAAGAAATAAACGAAATAGTCTCACCTAACCCGAAAAAAAGTTATGATGTAAAAGATTTAATCAATTTAGTATTTGATCCAGGGTCTTTTTTTGAAATTCATCCTCATTTTGCCAAAAATATTGTCGTAGGCTTTGCAAGATTGGAAGGAAAATCTGTGGGGATAATAGCCAATCAACCAAAAATCTTGGCAGGTTCTCTCGATATCGATGCTTCCGATAAAGCAGCCAGATTTATAAGATTTTGTGACTCTTTTAATATACCTATTATCACCTTTGTTGACACACCTGGATACTTACCAGGAGTATCTCAAGAACACGGTGGAATAATTAGACATGGAGCAAAGCTATTGTATGCTTATTCTGAATCCACCGTTCCTATGATCACAGTAATTTTAAGAAAAGCCTATGGTGGGGCTTATATTGCAATGGCTTCACAACATTTGGGCGCTGATTTTGTGTTTGCATACCCAACAGCGGAAATAGCTGTTATGGGATCAGAGGGTGCCGCAAACATTATCTTCGCTAAAGAGATTGAAAGTTCTGAAAATCCCGAAGAAAGGAGAAAAAGACGCGTTGAAGAATACAAAGAGCGGTTTGCAAATCCCTATGAAGCAGCTTCTAGGGGCTATATAGAAGATGTTATAGAACCCATCGAAACAAGAAGAAGGTTAGCTACTTCTCTTTCCATAGCTTACTCAAAAGTAAAACCGACTCCATCTAAAAAGCATGGAAATATTCCGTTATGATGGAGGAATAATTATGAAAAATGTATGGATTATTTCATTAATGGGAATATCTATAGTCTTTCTATTGCTAATAATTTTAATGGTGATCATTTGGCTTTTCCGTTTTTTCTTTAAAAGTAATACTAATAATTCGTCAGGTAAATCAAGTTTAGAAAAACCTCAAAAAGAGTACATAAAACCACCACAGGTCAAAAGAATTGAAAATGACGAGAAAAGTGATGAAGAAGAACTGTTTGCTATCGTTTCGGCTATAACCAGTTATCTTGCTGACAAAGAATTCAAAATTGAAAGCATTAAAGAAGTTCCAAATAAAGAGTTGAAATTGGAAAAGAAAATTAAAACAAGGTGGATGAAACACCAACCTTCTATTTCTTGGAGACCTTATTACAACAAAAAGTGGAGGTAAAGTAAATTGAAAAGAAAATTCAAAGTTACTATAAACAATAAAACCTATGAGGTTGAAGTTGAGGAAATAGGCTCTGAAATTGCTAACGAAGAAAAAACAAAAGAAACAGAAGAAAGAGTCTCTGAAAAAGAGCAATTTAATGAGATCCCCAAAGCTGTTGTCGAGAAAAAAGCTGAAAAAAGGGGCAAGAAAAAAGTTGAGAAAAAACAAAAAGATGAAGAGGAAAAGGTCCCTGAGGAGCCAAATAAAAGGGAAACAGACTCAGGTTATGAGGTCAAAGCTCCCCTTCCAGGAGTAATCAACGAAATAAATGTGAAAGAAGGTCAGAGCGTCAAAGCTGGAGATAAGCTTGTCATAATCGAAGCAATGAAGATGGAAAATGAAATACCAGCCGAAAACGACGGTATAGTTGAAAAAATTTTGGTAAAAAGAGGGGACAACGTCGAAGGTGATCAAACATTAATGATTATAAGGTAAAAATCACTAATCTCCAAAGTGGAAAGGGGGCACATGTCTCGATCAAATGAATGAAACTCTAACTTTGAAAATAAGACGATTTGTGATATCGATTATAATTTTTGTTCTAATAGTCTTTACAGGAACGGTAGGTTATATGATACTGGAAGATTGGGCTTTTTTAGACTCTCTATTTTTTACTATAATCACCTTGAGTACCGTTGGATACGATATACCTGCCGATCTATCGGGAGTTTCACATATATTTACAATGGCATTGATCCTCTCTGGAATAACGGTAGTTTTATACTCTCTTTCAACCCTAACCTCCTTCATTGTTGAGGGTGAGATGAGAAACGTTTTGGAGGTAAGAAAAAGAATGAAAAAAATAGATGGTATGAATAATCATTATATTGTTGTAGGAGCCGGTAAAACGGGATTTTTTGTCTGTCAAAATCTGTTAAAAGAGAAAAAAGATTTTGTCTTGTTGGATAAATCAGAAGAAAGAGCACAACAATTTCTAAAAGAAATAAATGAGGAAATTCCATATTTTATTGGTGACGCAAAAAATGAAACGGTGCTGGAAGAAGTTGGAGTCAAAAGAGCTGATAGCATCATATTAACCCTACCGTCCGATGTGGATAACTTGTTTGTTGCTTTAACGGTGAAAAGTATAGTACCTAAAATCAACATCATCTCAAAAGTCAACGATCCCGAATCGGTGAAGAAACTATCTTATGCTGGAATCAACAAGATTGTTCTTGAATCTGAAATCTCTGGTAATAGATTAGCCTATATGGCAACTCGGCCTAATATTGTATCATTTCTTGAAACGATCATTCATACGCCAGAAAAAGATTTACAGCTGGAAGAGGTTGATATACCCAAAAACTCTTGGGTAATTGGTAAATCCCTTAAGGAAATAGCCCTACCCGACAAGGTAGATATGATTGTGATAGCCGTAAGAAAAAAGGATAATAACAGCATATTCAATCCTAAGGCAAATACCATAATAGAAGAGGGAGACGTGATAATAGTACTGGGGGAAGACTCTAAAATTAAAAGATTGAGAGAGATAGTTGAGCAAGATAGTTACCAGCTAAGATGAGGGGGTATAAAATGTACAAAAAAACTTTGGTTCCCACTTTAATGATTCTTTTACTTTTTTCGTTTGGATTTTCAATAAATTTAGAACTTGACTTTCAAGGGACATATGATAATTATGAAGAAACCTTCACTGACAGGATAGGTATAAAGTTATACAATTACACTTCAAACTTCGATATCACAAGTGAGTTAGCCTTTTACAACGATGATAAGTATTATTTTTATGAGTCAGATTACTATTGGGATCACTACTTTCTGATAGAAAACAGTTATATTACCCTTAGAAACGATGATCAAACACTTGAATTGAGTGGTGGTATAAAACAACTAAAAGATGAAGTGAATTCTCCCTACTCATTGTTTTTATCTTCCAATAATATTCCTCTTGTTAATTTAGATGTAGGATATGAAGATGAACATTTCTTTTTTGAAACCATGTGGGTTCAATTGGTAAGTGAAAATAACTGGAATTTTGATCCTAAAGCAATGAATTACAAAACGTATGGATTGAAATTTGGCAATTTCAGGGTGGGCTATCAAGATGTGCTTGTTTACAACAGGACTTTTGACCTTTTTTATTTTTTAAATCCAATGCCCGCATATTTTGCTCAAGAGATTAGAGCAGTAGGAAATGGTATGCCTTGGTCCGAAGAAATAAACGATAACTCAATAATGGGATTCTTCTTTGATTACAAGGACTCTAATTACTATATTTACTCTCAATTATTAGTAGACGATTTCAACGCCAACAGATTCTTCAATCCAGAGGACACACAAACTCCTGACAAAGTAGCCTTTTCTTCTGGATTAAACCTAGCAAGCAGCCTAGGAACTTTAGGTGTTTACGGTGCCTTTGCAACACAATACACTTTTCAACCTGGATGTGGTAACAGTAGTTACACTATCTATCCGGACAGTATTTATTATTATAAAGGTGAGAAGAGGATTATAGATTTCACAGATAATTACATCGGATACAAATACGGTGAAAACACGGTTTCTTTCCTAGTTGACTATAATTACACGTACAATAAGTGGTTCAACCTTTATTCTTCTTTTGAAACGGTGTTTTCCGGAAGTAAATCCCCAACGGAGAATACGGCTCCAGATGAAGGTACCTATCTTTTGGATGATCCACTTTTGGAAAAAAGATATGTGTATACCATAGCAACAAACTTCTATTTTAACAATCTAGAGTTTAACCTATCAGCTGATATGGGAGTAATACAAAATAAATTAGAATTCAATGAAGTTGCAGATACTTTCGAACCTTCAACTGAAGATGAAAATATTTTAAAAATAAACTTTGGATTTGGTATAGAATTTTAATATAATTTTTAAATAAAAACAATAACCTTATTTAGATTTTCTGTTATAATTGCACATGAAAAAATCCTGCTTCTGATAAGTTCAGAGGCCTAAGACCATAGGAGGAGGTATATAGTGGGAAAAAGATACTACGAAACAATGTTTGTCGTTAGAACAGACATTCCTGAAGAGGAAAGAAATGCTTTGGCAGAAAAGGTGAGGGGTTGGATAGAAGGCCAACTGGAAGGTGAAGTAGAAGAGTTCACGAGATGGGGTGTAAGGAAATTAGCCTATAGGACTCAAAAAGGTAAATTTACAGAAGGTGATTACACCTACATCATATACAAAGCTGATCCAGAAAAGATTAACCAACTGGATGATCTTTTTAAAGTGAACCAAGAGATTTTTAGGTTTCAAACGATTAGAAGAGAAGATCTTGAGAAAAAAGTAAGAAAAACCCAAAAAGAAGCAAAAATAAAGGTAGAAGAACCAGAAATTTCTGAAGAAATTTAACGAAAAATAGGAAGTGTTTTTTATGTCTATTTCTTATAACAAAGTTATTTTGGTTGGGAGATTGACCAGAGATCCAGAGATACGTTCTACTATGAATGGAAATAACGTTGCAAACTTTCATTTAGCTGTTGACGGAGGTACTTCAAACAATCAAGATGGCACAGATTTCATAAAAATTGTGGCTTTTGGTAAACAAGCGGATTTTGCATCAAACTATTTAAAAAAAGGGAAATTGATCCTAGTTGAAGGATCGCTTCATATTAATCAATGGACAGATAGAGATAATATAAAAAGAGAAACAGCTGAAATCTGGGCCAATAGAATGAATTTCATGGAAACAAAAAAGGCTCAAGAAGCTAATGAATTTTCTGGTATGCCCATTGCGGTAGAAGAAGGTTTCTCTGATATAGACAATATTTCAGACACCGATCCGATCGAAGAAATAGGTGATGAAGCTTTTCTCGGAGACGACACTTTTTTAGAAGGAGACCTTGATGACCTTGAAAATGATCTTTCTTCAGATAATAAACCTATCTGATCTGAAAAATTTTAGAAATAAGTTTTTTAGGTAAAGGGGTAACTAGAACGAAAATAAAAAATGAGAAAAACGGAGGTTTTAAATAAAATGGCTTACGTTAAAAAAGAAAGAAAAAGGATAAAAAAATGCAAATTATGCAGGGATAATGTTGAATATATTGATTACAAAGATGTCAGAAAATTAAAAGAGTTTATGAACGATAAAGGAAAAATCCTTCCAAAAAGAATAAATGGAAATTGTGCCAAACATCAAAGAATGGTTCGAACAGCGATACAACGTGCAAGAAAAATGATGTTAGTCCCTTACGTGAACGAGTGAGGCTACAATTCATGTTATAAATACAATAGATAGAGGGATTCCTCTATCTATTTTTTTTGAAGATATGTTTTTTACCTAATTATGATAAAATTGTACAAAGGGGTGTTTTGACAGATGAAAGTATTGTTGCTGGAAGATGTAGCTAAATTAGGGAAAAAGGGTGAAATAAAAGAAGTTTCTGATGGATACGCAAGGAATTATTTGATTCCAAAGAATTTGGCTGCTGAAGCAACCGGAGGTTATATAAAGCACATTGAAGAAAGCAAAAAAATAGAAGACAAAAAGAAGGAAAATCTAAGAAAAAGAAGCGAAGAAATTTTAGAAAAATTAAAGGGTACAAAAATAGAAATAAAAGCAAAAGCAGGAGAAAAAGGCAAACTTTTTGGTGCGGTAACAGCTCAAGATATTTCTGAAAAAATAGAGGAATTACTTGATGAAAAGTTTGACAGAACTTGGTTTGATGAAAAGGTAAACATAAAAGAATTAGGAACTCACACTTTAAAAGTCAAACTTCCTCAAGGCGTGAGAGGGGAAATAAAGGTTGAAATAAAACCAGAAAACTAACAAATTTCAATGGGAGTTGTGATAGTTGGAGTTTTTAATAAGATCAAAGGCATTGTATACGACTTGGGTTTTTTACAAACCAGATAGAATACTTTTCGATGCTGGAGAAGGGGTTAGTGCAGAGTTAGGAAACAAAATATATGGAATTGAAAAGATCATTTTAACACACTCTCACGTAGATCATATAGCAGGATTGTGGGGAATCGTTAATACTCGCAATAACGCTATGGGGAACAGAAATAAAAAACTAGAAATTTACTATCCACAGGGATCGGAAAATATTAATGAATATTTAAAATTTATAGGTAAAATGAATAAAAGATTGAGATACGAAATAGATTTTAGGGAAATAACGTTATCTGACACGATCCCTCTTAACAACAAAAGGTTTATAAAACCATTTAAAACAAGACATACCCCTGGGGAAACCTCTTTTGGTTACCAAATTTTAGAACAAAGAAAAAGATTAAAAGAAGAGTACAGAGAACTAAAAGAGTCAGAAATAAAAGATTTAATAATCAATAAAAAAGAAGACATCCTAGAAAACTATACTGCTAACATATTAACCATAAGCGGGGATTCGCTACCTATTCCCCCCAATTTCGCAAAAGATTGTGGAACGCTACTTCATGAATGTACCTTTTTTGATGAAAAGGATAGAAAAATTAGAAACCATACCTCTCTAGCAGAATTAAAAAATTTAATTAACATTTCCAAGCCTAAGAGAGTTATTATATACCATGTCTCAAGTAGGTACAACAGCAAAATTAAGTCAGCCAAAGAAGAATTGAATAAAGAATTCCCAGATATACAAATAAATATCGTCCACCCTGAAAAAGTTTTCAAGATCTAATTTTGCTGTTTTTTTGCAAAAAAGCTTTATTCGTAATGCTTTTGAGGTGATTCCTTAATCCTCATTTGCTACGCAAATGACGTGAGGTGATAATTATGGGTCAATGGGGTGTGTGGGTTATTTTTGCAATAATTTTTGCGATTGCTGAAGCTATACTTCCATCTTTTTTCTTTTTATGGTTCGCCATAGGAGCTGGAGTAGCAGCTATTACATCTTTATTTATTTCATCGGTCGTTTTAAATTTGCTAATATTCTTAATCGTTTCTTTTTTGTTGTGGATCTCAACAAGAAAAATTGTACAAAATATGTACAAAGGCTCTTCTACTATAAAACCTTATCAAGATCAATTTGTTGGCATGAAAGCTAAGGTGGATAAGATTGGCGATGAAGGAAGAATCATAGTTAAAATAAAGGGAGACGAATGGAGAGCATTTCCAGAAGATGAAGAAAACTATCTTATTAATGTGGGCGATGATGTTATAATCACAAGAAAAACCGCTAATTTTGTATATATAAAAAAAATCAATGCATCTGAAAATAATCAAAAAAAAGAGACGGGGGAATAAAATGTTTTTTAGTGACCACAATTTGAAAAAGAAAGGTGGGGAAAAACAATGTTGGTAATATTGATAATAGCAGTTTTGTTTTTGATCTTTATTGCTGCAATGAGTTTAAGAATTATCCGCCCTTACGAAAAAGGTTTGGTAGAAAGATTAGGAAAATTTCATAGACAGGTTGATTCTGGATTAAATTTCATCATGCCTTTCATAGAAAGAATAACCAAAGTAGATTTAAGAGAAATGTTGATAGATGTTCCACCTCAAGAGGTTATCACTAGGGATAACGTTATAGTTACCGTTGATGCTGTTATATATTACGAGATAACTGATGCTTATAGAGTAGTCTACAACGTTGGAGATTTTACTTCGGCGGCTGTTAAATTGGCTCAAACAAATTTAAGAAACGTTATCGGAGAATTAGAATTAGACCAAACATTAACCTCTAGAGAAAGAATCAACACAAAACTCAGAGAAGTATTAGATGAAGCCACCGATAAATGGGGAGTAAGAATCACCAGAGTGGAGATCAAAAAGATCGATCCTCCTCAAGATATTATGGATGCAATGAGCAAGCAAATGAAAGCCGAAAGAATGAAAAGAGCTGTTATTTTAGAGGCTGAAGGGTACAAACAATCACAAATTACCAGAGCAGAAGGAGACAGAAATGCTGCAATATTAAAAGCAGAAGGTGAAGCGGAAGCCGTTAAGAAAAAAGCAGATGCTCAAAAGTATAAATTAAGTATCGAAGCAGACGGAGAAGCTGAGGCAATTCTTAAAGTTTTCGACTCAATCCATAAAGGCAATCCTACAAAAGATTTGATAACAATAAGGTACTTTGAGGCATTAAAAGCAATCTCAGACGGGAAATCAACAAAGGTCTTTATGCCTTATGAAATTTCGGGAATATTGAGCTCTGTAGCTGCTATGGCAGACATTTCGAAAAACGATATAATCTCTGATAGCAATCCAGAAAATAAAGAATAAAATTCTGAGGTAATTTTTATGGTATTATTAAAGTCTTTGTTTATCAATGCAATCAGTTTTTTAATAGCATTTGCTGTTATTAGACTTTTGATCATGAAAAATAAAGAACCCTATCATTTCGTAGATTATTTTAACCTGTACGGTTTAACATCTTTTTTGCTGGTATGTTTTTATTTGAAGTATTTAAACGATTTAACGATATTAATGGAAATTATTGCATTCTTTATTTTGTTCTTATTTTATCTAAGGTCTTTTGACGCGGCTACAAAAAAATATCATGAAAGATTCAAAATAACTATTCTCTCTTTCGGTTATTCAAAAAAAACATATTTTAATAATTTTCTCTCAAAAAAAATCCTAATGAGAGGGGTTGAAGCTTTTCTTTTCGCCGTATCTTTTTATTATTTCATGGATAAACTATTTTTGTCAATCCCCATAATATTAAATCCGATGATAATAATAATACCGTCGATCCTTTTATTTTTTACAACGATTGTTAAATCATCAAAAATTAACAAAACATATAGAATTTTAAAGTAGATTAAATCAAAATATGTTAATATACCTATATAGGGTATATACAACACTAAATTAGATGGAGGTTTTTAAATATGGAAAAATTGATGGACAAAGAAACACAAAACAAGGTAAGAGAAATTTTAGAGGAATTGACAGAGCCTGTTCAAATATTTTTATTCAAAAATGATGGAGAATATTCAGAAATTGTTGAACAGTTACTTGGAGAGCTCAAGGAATTAGATGATAGAATAAAAGTTGATACCTACCATTCTGATTCTGAAGAAATTAACAACTACGATATTGAAAGAGATTTATTTCCAGCTATGGTAATATTAGATAGCGAAGGAAACGATTACGGAATTAGATATTATGGGATCCCTTCGGGATATGAGTTCACTACTCTGCTTCAAAATCTCATCGCTGTATCTAATAATAGTGTGACCTCTTTCAGCGATGAAAACAAAGAAAAATTATCTAAAATAGACAAAAAGATGAGGATCAGAGTTTTCGTGACTCCAACTTGTCCATACTGCCCTAGGGCTGTTTTTGCAGCTCATCAAGCCGCTATGTTAAACCCTAATATAACAGGAGAAATGATAGAAGCTAACGAATTCGATCGAATATCTTTTGAATATGGTGTAAGTTCCGTTCCACATACCGTGATAGAAGTAAAAGAAAGCGAAGAATGGGTAAAAAAAGGTGAGTTTGTGGGAGCCTACCCTGAAAATAGTTTTGTGGAAGAAGTTTTAAAAGCAGTTGAATAAAGTAGTTGAAGGAGGTTCTCAGATGTTTTTTAACGTTGAAGGGGCTAACAAAAAATCCGAAATAAAACAACAATATGACGTTGTAATAATCGGTGGCGGTCCTGCCGGGATTTCAGCTGCTATATATGCCTTACAAGGCGGAGCTTCTACCCTGGTAATTGAAAAAGCAATTGAAGGCGGACAAATGAATTTAACAGATATTATAGAAAATTACCCAGGGTTTAAAACGATAAAGGGTGAAGAGCTATCTTCTTTGATGAAAGAGCACGCAGAGCAGTTCGGAGCCGACTTCTATGATGGGAAAGTTATAGAATTGATAGACAGCCTTACGGCAGATAAGGATGAAGATTTCCACAAAATGGTTGTTATGGAAAATGGAAAAACAATCAAATCAAAGGCAATAATAATAGCAAGCGGATCTTACCCTCGAAAATTAGGGGTTAAAGGTGAAGAGGAATTTTCTTCCAGAGGTGTTTCTTACTGTGCATCGTGCGATGGTCATTTTTTTAAGAATAAAAAAATTGCTGTCGTGGGAGGAGGAAATACAGCCGTAGAGGAAGCGGTTTATTTATCGAACATAGCTAAAGAAGTTTATATAATTCACAGAAGAGAAAAACTTAGAGCTGATAAACTTTATCAAGATAGAGCCTTTTCTCGTAATAACATAAAGTTTAAATGGAATTCGGTCATTGAAGAAATTAAAGGCAAAGATAAGGTCGAAAGTTTGGTCATTAAAAATCTAAAAAACGATGAAGTTTATGAAGAACCTTTCGATGGAGTTTTTGTTTTCGTTGGATTAGTGCCAGAAACAAGCTTTTTAAATAAAGATCTTTTCGATTTTGACGAATATGGTTTCTTAATTACAGACGAGAATATGGAAACAAAAGTTAAGGGTATTTATGCAGTAGGAGATGTAAGAAAAAAGGAGCTCAGACAAATTGTAACTGCGGTGTCCGATGGAGCTATAGCTGCTTCACATGCAATTCGCGAGTACGTTAATGAAGACCAAATATCATCAACTCAATCGATAAATTTGACAAAATGAAGATATAATTGTATAATATGTTTAGTACCTTTAACTCAGTTTAGGGTGTAACCCCTTTTCTTGGTTAAAGGAATATTCTGCAGGAGGTTATAGAAAAGATGTCTAGAGGATTGGACCCCGAGAAGAAAGAAGAGCTTATCGAAGAATTTAAAATCAACGACAAAGATACTGGTTCTGTAGAAGTGCAAGTAGCTCTTCTTTCTGCTAGAATCAAACATTTAACGGAACATTTGAAACAACACCCAAAGGATTACCATAGTAGACGTGGATTGATGATGATGGTAGGAAAAAGACGAAAGATGCTCAAATATTTGAGAAAAAGTAAACCCTTAGTTTATCAAGAAATCATCAATAAATTAGGTATAAGAGGTTGATAACAAATTTTTTAAAAAGCGGGGCATAAGCTCCGTTTTGTTTTTATAGGAGGTGTGAGAATGAAAGTATTGGAAAAAGAACTTTTTGGCAGAAAATTACGTATTGAACATGGTAAAGTTGCCAAACAGTCTCTTGGTTCTGTGATGCTGACTTTTAACGAGTCAACTATACTAGTTACAGCAGACGCTTCGGAAGAAACAGTAAAAGGTCAGGACTTCTTTCCATTAACCGTAGAATTTCAAGAAAAATTCTATGCAGTTGGTAAAATTCCAGGAGGTTTTATAAAAAGGGAAGGGAAACCAAGCGATGAAGCCATATTAGCTGCAAGGCTTATCGATAGACCTATTAGACCTTTGTTTCCAGAGAATTTTTTCAATGAGGTCCAAGTAATAACTACGGTATTTTCAATGTTGAATGGCGATAGTATAGAAACATGGGGTATAACAGGTGCTTCGTTAGCCCTGAATCTTTCACCTATACCATTTAATGGTATTGTTGCGGGAGTAAGGATAGGATACGTGGATGGACAATTCATTGCCTTCCCAACCCAAGAACAACTAAAGAATTCTAAAATTGACATGGTCGTTGCAGGAACCAAAGATGCAGTTACAATGGTAGAAGGTGAATCACTGGAAGTTTCTGAAGAAGAAATGGTAGAGGCTCTGATGTTCGCACAGGAAAAGATAAAAGAAATTATAGCAATTGAAGAAGAGTTTCTTTCAGAATTAAACATTGAAAAATGGGAAGTTCAAAAAGAAATAGTTCCAGAGGAATTTATTGAAGATTACCTATCTCTCATAGACGAAGAAGAGTTAAAAAAGGTACTACTCACAAAAGGTAAAAAAAACAGGGATAAAGTTATATCAGAGTATAAAAAGAACGTAATGAAAAAATTTGAAGAAATCTTCTTGGAAAAATGGAGTGTGGCTTTTTTTGAAGATAAAAAACGTTTCTTAGAAAATGCTTTTGAAGAAAAACTTCAAGATTCGATGAGAAAAATGATTATTAACGAGAACAAAAGAGTTGATGGAAGAACTTGTGATGAAATTAGAGATATCACCTGTGAAGTAGGGCTGATACCTAGAGTGCACGGTTCTGCACTTTTTACCAGAGGGGAAACTCAATCTCTAGGAACTGTTACTTTAGGTGCTCCTTTGGATGTTCAAGTTCTTGATACTATATTCAGCGACGAAGAAAAGAGGTTTATGCTCCATTATAATTTTCCTCCTTTCTCAACCGGTGAAGTAAAAAGGCTCAGAGGAGTCAGCAGAAGAGAAATTGGCCATGGGCATTTAGCAGAAAGAGCACATAAAAACCTTATCCCAAGCGATGAAGAGTTCCCTTATACTATTAGAGTCGTTTCTGATATTTTAGAATCAAATGGTTCCTCATCTATGGCTAGCGTATGCTCTGCCTCCTTGGCTTTAATGGATGCAGGTGTACCAATCCAAAAACATGTTGCGGGTATTGCCATGGGTTTGATCTTTGAAAACGATAATTTCGTAGTTTTAACAGATATTTTAGGAATGGAGGACCACCTAGGAGACATGGATTTTAAAGTAGCAGGAACAAGAGATGGAATAACTGCTTTTCAAATGGATGTTAAAACCAGTCAGGTTAATAAAGAAGTTCTTCAAAAGGCTTTAGAAAAAGCAAAAATAGCACGGTTGAAAATTTTAGATAAGATGTATGAAACTATCCCTCAACCACGCAAAGAATTGTCTCCATACGTTCCAATAATGAAAGTATTTAAAATACCCGTCTCAAAAATAGGAGAAGTAATCGGACCCGGTGGAAAAAATATTAAAGAGATCAGCGAATTATACAATGTTGAAGTTTATATAGAAGATGATGGAAAAGTCAAGGTAACTGGCCATAATGCAAACAAGGTTGATGAAGCTATTAATCACATTCAAAATTTAATCGCACAAGTAGAAAAAGGTGGAATTTTTGAAGGTACAGTGAAAAGAGTCGAAAAATACGGTATATTTGTAGAAGTGTTACCCGGTAAGGTTGGAATGTTACATGTATCCAATTTGAAAGACAAACTTGAATCCTTTAAAATTGGTGATAAGGTTAAAGTCGAAGTAATGAAGGTTGAAGACCAAGGAAAATTCCAATTAAAACAATTAAAAGAAGAAAATTAAAAAATCAAACGTGCGGCTTTTTAACCGCATGTTTTTATTAATATTAGTAATAGATATTGTTTTTAGAAGTTCTAAAATTTATATAAAGCAACCCTTTCCCCGCCCCATACCCCTAAGGATTAAAAAGTTCTTGAGTTTTTTACCTCGTCCCTTCCCCAATTTTATTCCTAAAATATCTTACGATTTCAATACTTGCTTTATAAAACACAATCAGAGAAAAATTTACAGCCAATTTCGAAGTTCTTACTTAGGACAATTATCCATCCAATTGTTTGTATTACATGTTAGATATAATTGATATTGTTATGGTATAATTAAATATCGTAAATTTGCTGTTTTTCCAAACAAAATATTTAAGAAAAATGATTTTAAACTCTTTAGCACATGGAGGGAAAACTAACTTTGTATACTCATGAAATATTAGACAATGGTTTAGATGTAATTCTTATCAACAGGGATTCTATGATGAGTGCTTCTGTACTTTTTTGTGTGAAAGCAGGTTCCTCAAAAGAAGCAAAAGAAAATGCAGGATTATCTCATCTCATTGAACACGTTTCTTTTCGAGCAACTAAAAGAAAAAACACCTTCGAAATAAAACAACCAATAGAAGAAGTAGGTGGTGTCTTAAATGCCTTCACTTCAAAGAATTTCACAGTTTTTTTTGCAAAGATACCTTCTCTAAAAGTGAATGAAACACTAGAAATCATGTCTGAGATTCTTTATGAACCTTTATTTAAAGAAGAAGATATAGAAAAAGAAAAAGGTATAATATTAGAAGAAATCTCTTCATATGAAGATGACCCCATAAACATAGTATTTGAAAACTTATACACTAATGTATATGATGACAACTTTTCAAGACCTATAATGGGATACAAAGATACCGTTATGAATATAAAAAAATCAACAATAGAAGAATTCCACTACAAATACTATCAACCGGAAAACACTGTGGTCATAATATCAGGAAAATTCGATGAGGATTCGGTATTGAAACAACTCAACAAAATAAAGAGCATTGAAACTTTGAACTCTTTTAAAAATAACATCACCAGTCCTTCGATAGTTGACAAAGAAATCTTCATCAAAAAATACAAAAATGATTTAGCTAGCAATTATTTAGTTCAAGGATTTAAAGCACCTTCTAAATTAGATGAATACTATTACTCTACACTAGTACTCAATACCTTTCTGGGAAGTGGAATGAGTTCCCTGCTATTTTCAAGAATTAGAGAAGAAGAAGGTTTAGCTTACGAAGTCACATCAGATTATGAAACTTATCCGAAAGCTGGATTGTTATTATTTTATGCAGCAACAACTGATAAAAACCTGGAAAATCTACTCAGAAAAATACAGGAAGTTGTAGATGATCTTAAGAATAATAAAGAAATCGAAAAATGGTTCAATTACGGGAAAAATAGATTAATCGGTAAATTAACGTTAGAGGTAGAAAACAATTTATCTATGGCTTTAAATATTTTAGATTTGTATGTAAATTATGGTAAAATCATGACGATAGAAGAATTTATAAAAAATATAGAAAAGGTTGAACTTTATAACGTTATTGAAGCGGCAAGCAATATTTTTTCTAACAATAAATATGTTTCGATACTTTCACCGAACAATCAATAAAATCTTGAAGGCGGGTGTTCTTTATGAAAAAAATCCCTTTTTATGAATTAAAACCCGGTCAAATAGTCGCAGAAGATGTTTTTAAAGAATCTCTTTTGTTAATTCCAAAAGGAACTGTCTTAAAATCAACTGACATTAACAGGTTAAGAAGTCACGGTATAAAGACCGTAAATGTTTACGATGAAAATGATTTTATTGAAAAAAAGATCGAAGAAAATATTTCCATAGAATTTGAAAATATTCCCCCTATTGTAGAAGAGGAAACATATAATGAATGGCATCAACATTTTGAATTTGTAAAAGATATTACGTATTTAAAAGACGATCCTTCAGAATTAGATTCTCTTGCAGAAGATATTTATAAGAAATTTTTAAAAACTGAAGACGTCGTATTAAATTTATTTCATGCCATAGGAAGCGAAGCTTTAAATTCTCATTCTATAAATACATCAATCATTGCCTCAATAATCGCTTCAAAATTGAATATGCCAGATGTATTCTTCGACTCTCTTGTAAAAACGTGTCTACTCCATGACATTGGATACAGCTTGATAGGAAAAAGAGTAATATTTGATTATATAGACCTAGAAGATGTAACGGTCAGATCTCATATTGTATCCGCTTATGAAACCTTAAAAAATATTCAAAAAAATATAGGGAAAGAAATTGTAGATGCTATTTCTACCCACCACGAACGATACGACGGAACTGGTATTTTTATGAGATTAAAAGAGAACGCTATAAGTCCTTTGGTAAGAATATTACAAATAGGAGACGCTTACGACTCCTACATAGAAATAGGGAACTCCCCATACGAAGCGATGAGTTTTCTCTTAAGATATTCGGGATTAATTTTTGATCCGTATTATGTAAGTGTTTTCTTTTCAATAGTTGGGTTGTACCCAACAGGAACCCAGGTAATTCTAAACAACGGCAAGAAGGCTACCGTAGTCAAAAAGGGAAAAACTTCATCTTTTCCAATAGTCGAATGTGATGGAAAAACTATTGAAACAGGAATGGAAACTGGCTTGTTCATCAGAGAAGTACTGAAAAAAGGAGAGTAAATATTGGCTGAAAATATCTCAGAAAGTTTGGAAAATTATTTGAGAGCGATTTATATTTTACATATCGATGGAAAAATACCAAGAGTAAGAGATATTTCAAGAATATTATCCGTAAAAGATGCTTCCTCAGTTGAAGCTATTAGAAAACTAGAAAAGCATGGATACGTTAAACATGAACGGTATGGTTATGTAAAACTTACGGAAAAAGGGTTGCTTAATGCCGAAAAGGTTTATAGAAGATACATAATTCTTATAGATTTTTTTGTCAACGTATTAGGACTTTCAAAAGAAGAGGCATATACCCTGTCTTGCGGTATTGAGCACCACATGAATGATAATTTTTATATTTCTTTAGATGGATTAATGTTATTCCTTAAAAGAAACCCCATAGAATTAACGGAAGCAAAGAAGTTTATTTCAAATTATAAGAAAAAAATGCCTCATGACTTCAAAACTTCTCTCTGGGATTTGAATATATCAGAATCTGCAAAAATATACGATATTTCAGGAGATTCTATATTACGGAAAAACATAATGGACAAAGGTATATATCCTGGTTTAACTCTAAAAGTAATAAAAAAAACCGATGACATGATCGAAATTTTGGTTAATGAAAAAGTAATCAATCTTACGTCACATGAATCAAAGCATATAATAATAGGAAATCTAAATTAAAGTTTAACTCTTTAAATTTATTTTTTGCCCTAAGGAGGTACATATTTACATATGACCACTAAAATCGAAAAAGCTTCTCAATATATTAAAGAAAGTACAGAAATAAAACCAATTTTAGGATTAATATTAGGCTCTGGCCTTGGATACATAGCGGACCAGGTAGAAAATCCAAAGGTGATTGAATACAAGGACATTCCTTTTTTTCCACAATCAACTGTAGTAGGACATGAAGGGTCTTTAGTCATAGGTACTATAGAAGGTATCCCTGTCATGATATTAAAAGGACGATTTCATGCTTATGAAGGAATTGAACTAAAAGATATTGTTTTTCCTATTTATGTGATGAAGGATTTAGGAGTTAAAGGTCTGATAATAACGAATGCAGCTGGTGGAATTAACAAAACATTTTCTCCAGGTGATATAGTGGTAGACGTCGATTTCATAAATTTTACATTCAAAAATCCTTTAAGAGGCCCTAATTTAGATGAGTTTGGCCCCAGATTCCCTTCTTTAGTTGAGCCTGTCGATAAAAATTGGGTAAAAAGCGTTATCGAGAAATGTAAAAAAGATAATATAGAGCTCAAAGAGGGGA
The DNA here is from genome assembly GCF_000018605.1 of Petrotoga mobilis SJ95. Taxonomy (NCBI): domain Bacteria; kingdom Thermotogati; phylum Thermotogota; class Thermotogae; order Petrotogales; family Petrotogaceae; genus Petrotoga; species Petrotoga mobilis. Next base: position 625,344 of record NC_010003.1, read on the forward strand.
CTTATTTATGGACTTTGGGTCCATCTTATGAAACCCCTTCTGAAATTAGAATGTTCGACAAATATGAAGCAGACCTAGTAGGAATGTCAACCTTACCAGAAGTGATGGCGGCGAATCATGTAGGCTTAAAAGTTATCTCATTTTCTGCAGTTACCAATATGGCTGCTGGTATTCTCCCACAACCTCTAAAACATGAAGATGTTCTTAGAATAACTGAAAAAATAAAGGGAAAGTTTGAAAAGGTCGTATACAACGCTATTAAATTATTTTAATATAAAACATCAAAAAGAACGGAGGACAAAAGTTGTCTGAAAATCTAAAAGAGATTGTAGAAGAGATAAGTAAAAATGATAATATTTTGATAGTAGGCCACATACTCCCAGATGGAGATGATGTAAGTAGTTTAGTATCGATGACCTTAGGATTAGAAAAATTAGGAAAAAAAGTGACGGCGGCGATCGACGATGAAATCCCGGAATATCTTTTACAATTTCCTTTGGTTAAATCGAAGATCAAAAAATTTGAAGATGTTGAAAAAATAATTTATAAAAATTACGATATTATGGTAATTTTAGACTGCTCATCACCGGACAGAATAGGAAGATTTGAAAAATATTTAAATGCTTTTCACGTTCTTTTAATCGATCATCACGTAACAAATACATATTTTGGAAATTTAAATTGGGTAGACCCTTCGATGGCTTCAACAGCTCAAATGGTTTACAGAATTTTGACTTCTTTAAATGTTGAATACGACAAAGAACTAGCAACAATGAATTTATTGGGAGTAGCAACCGATACCGGCTTCTTTAAATATCAAAATGCCAACGTTTTAGTTTTTAAAGATGTTACTGGGTTGATTGAAAAAGGAGCAAATATTAGCGATATTTCAAATACTATATTAGATAACATACCATTAGAACAAATCTACTTGTATAAAGACGTCATTTCCAATCTTAAACTAGCCTTAAATGGCCAAATTGCTTATTCTTTATTATCCTTGGATATGTTCTCTAAATACAACGTTTTACCAAAAGATTCCCCTTCATTTGTGGAAAACCTTCGATCCATCAGAGGCGTGGAGATCGCCATCGTATTTCAAGAATATGAAAAAGGTTCTTATCATGTTTCGTTGAGATCCAAAAAATGGGCAGATGTATCAAAGATTGCTCTCAATTTTGGTGGGGGAGGTCATCCGCGCGCAGCAGGATTTTCAATTGAAACAAACGATATAAAACAAACAATGGAAGAAATTGTAGATTACATTGCTAAAACAATTCCAAATCACAATCCTAACCCAGCCTTTCAATAAGGGTAGTGTTTTTATATGGCATACATTTTTTTATTTACAATTTGGAGCGTTCTAATTAATGATTTTTCTGATCTTTCTCTAGTATTAGGAGTTTTTGTTGTTATAAGTACAATTAGAATAACCAACTTGTTTTTTAAAAATACCACTTATGGGACGATACAAATATTGGTGTACAGTTTAGGAAGCCTTTTAAAAATGTATAAAAATGCATTTGCTTTTTTGCCCTTGATCATCTTAAAAAGGTACTCTGGTTTATCTCATATAGACGTTAAAGGAAAATCAGATTTTGAAAAAGCCGCAATAGCAAATTCAATCTCATTAACTCCTAAAACACTTGTTTTATTTGAAGAAGATGATAAATTAATAGTTCACAAAGTTTCTTCAAACCCTGAAGAAGCTCATAGGGCAGATAATATTTGGAAGGACGATATAATCTGATACATATATTAGAAATTTTCATCTTTATATCTCTTTTTATGATTTTGATTAAATTAATATTGTCAAAATCAAAATGGGAAAAGGTACTTTCCTATTCTTCATTTTCTTCAAAAGCGGTGATTCTGATGTTAGTTTTTTCCCTTATCTCTGATCAACTTTTTCTGTTAGACGTTATAATTATATTCTTAATTCTCAACATCTGGGGTGTTTTGATAGCTTCAGCTTACCTGGAGAGAGGTGGTAATAAAAGATGATTGCCAACCTTTTAATGGGAATAGGAATTATATTTCTTTTTTCAGGAACTTTAGGGTTGTTTACTATGGAGGATTTCTATTCTAAAATTCAAGCTATCGGGATATCAGACACAGTAGGAATAATCTCAGTTATAATCTCACTGATGCTCAAATATCCAGAAAACATGGCAAGATTACTCATGTTATCTATCTTCATTCTAGTTTTAAATCCAGCAATCTCCTCAATAATCGCTTATCACGCTGCAAAATCAGGTGAAAAGGTGGGCAGAAAAATCAAGTGAGTTATTCTATAATTTTTTTGTTTTTAAGTTTAATCGTTCTTTCATTATACATATTATCACAAAAAAGCTATGTTAACGTGATCATAGGCTACGGAGTTTTTTCTGTAGCTACTTCTGTACTATTTTTTCTTCTGAATGCGCCGGATGTGGCTTTTGTTGAAATAACCATTGGTGCTGCTTTTGTTATTTTTATATATCTAATTGCCATAAAAAAGGCCGCTGAGGTAAAGGTCTATTACATCGAAACACCTTATATGATAGAGGAAAAAGAAGGAAATTTATACGGATTTGAATACGAATTGATCAAGGAATTTTTAGAAAGAAAAGGTTTGGATGCTGATTTCATAAAAGTTGATGCTAAAGATCCTATGGAAAACATAAATGACCACGGAGAAATTCTGGCTGGAGGAATAATTTTAGAAGATAATAATTTTGAAAACATAATACCTTCCAAAGGTATTTTATTATCAAAATTATACGCTGTTGGCCAACCTAACAAAACTTGTTTAGGAATTTTTATTTCAAACTTAAACTCAAAAAACTTTGAAAATTTGGATGATGATTTCATAATTGACGCCGTAAGATTCAGAAAAATGGTTATGGAAGAAGAAACGTTACTATCCAAAAAGATAGAAATTATTAAAGATACTAGTTACAAGATACTCTTTTATAGAAGAGATAAATCTTTAGCAAGGGACTTCGACAAATTTTTGGAAGAAATAAAAAGTGACACCGCATACTATGAAAACCTTGTTAGGAAGTATATAGGATGAAAAAATACCTTGTTTTAACCTTGACAATCATTATTTTCTTAGTTCTTGCATTAAATTTAAAAGTTGGAGATATGAAAAGTTCCTATGAACCTTCTGAAATCCTTGCCGAAAATGGATCAACTAATATGGTTTCTGCTATTGTTCTTGATTACAGGATATATGACACCTTTTTTGAAATATTAGTTTTTACGGTGGTAATCATTGGTATTTCCGAATTTATAGGGAAAATTCCAACGGTTGCTTCCGACGACCAACAGATAATATACGATACACCAATCATAAAGGTTATAACTCCAATAATTTTTCAAATAATAGTTTTAATCTCTCTTTATATTGCGATAACCGGACATATAGCCCCTGGTGGCGGATTTGCTGCAGGGACTATTTTAGGAACAGGTTTTCTAGCTGTTTCCTTGGTAAGACCAACAGATGAAATAGAAAACTTGTTTATAAAATCTAAAATCGAGAAGTTAAAAATGTTGGTTCCTTTATTCATAATTATATATGGTTTATTAGGATATACTTGGGGAGATTCTATTTTTTCTAATTTCCATCTAAACGGATATCCCGGGGAACTTGCTAGCGGAGGATCCGCCATTTTACTAAACTTTTTAATTTATTTCGAAGTTTTTGGTGGATCATGGACTATTCTGTATAGATTTTTAAAACATAAGGGGTTATTATGAATATTTTCTATATTCTCACCTTATCAGTAATACTTATTGGTTTATTTGGAATTATTGTAAAAAAAGATCTTATCTTAATATTTATTAACCTTGGAGTTTTCCAAGAAGGAATTGTTCTCTTCTTTGTTCTTTTGGCTTACGATGAAAATTCACCTATTATCATCACACATTTACAAGGTTACGCTGACCCCCTCATACATTCTTTTCTACTTACCGTTATAGTAATTGGATTTGCAAATTTGGCTCTAATGTTAGTTTTTGCAATGATTTTATCTTCCAAATTCAAGACCCTTGAAGTTGATGAAATTGAAAAGAAAGTCAAGAAACAATAAAAAATCTCATAAAAATAGGAGCAAAGCATGATTCTACTTGTATCCTTAATACCCATATCTTTTGGCATACTGACCTATTTTTTTAAAAAGAAAACATCTCTATTGGTAACAATCTCATATATACTCACTTTCTTGTTTCTTACTATTTTGCAAGAAGGCTCATTTGTAGTAGGGAATTATTCCGCACTTAAAGGTATCGAATTCACCTTTAACTTTACTATTAAATTCTTACTAATTTTATTCAATCTTTTCTCTTTAATAACCTTTTTTAGAATCTACAAAAATTATGATCATATATTTTTCACACTTTGGCTTCTATTGACAGGAAGTATAAATGGTTTCTTTATGAGTAGAGATTTTTTCAACATATACGTTCATTTAGAGCTTGCTTCTATATTAACCTTTCTTTTATTATCATACGATAAGAATGAAATAAGAATATGGGCAGCTTTGAAGTACATGATGATGAGCTTAGTATCCTTAAATTTCTATTTGATAGGGGTAGGGATTCTTTATTCAAACTCAGGCACTTTGAACCTCAATTACAACCTTTCAAATGGGATTAATACCTTTGCATTCAGTTTTATTCTTACAGGGTTGTTAACTAAAGGTGGACTATTTTTCCTTTCTGGTTGGTTACCCGATGCCCATACAGAGGCTGTAAAAGGAATCTCTCCTATATTGTCAGGTATGATCGTTAAACTTCCTTTATTTATAATTTTTTTACTCACACCCTCTTTGCCCATTGAACTTAAAAATTTTCTATACTATTTTGCAGGTATAACTGCTATTTGTGCCTCCATCTTTACACTGCTACAAAACGATATCAAAAAATTTATGGCTTATTCCACAATGACTCAGATGAGTTATGGGCTGATGGTTATTCTACTCCAACCTTCTCTTTTCCCATATTTTATAGTTTTTCACTTGTTCACCAAAGGATTCTTATTCATGATAGCCGAAGATATATACGAAAAAAACGGCACAAAAAATCTAAAAGAGCTACAAGGGTCACAAATATCCTTAGATACATTTTTTTTACTTTTGTTCTTGCTCATGAACCTGGGAGGATTGTTCCCCTTTAGCCTTTATATCCTCAAAGACAATTTATCTTTACCCTATTTTCTCGAGGTAAACATTTTCATCTTCGGGATGTACTTTTATAAATTATTAAACACTTTTAATGTAAATAAGAAAAAATTTGAATACCAATACTGGTATATGTTCATTTTCGTAATTTTAAATGTTGTATATATAACTTATTATTTCAAGATTACCCCTTTTGACTTACCTATCTTAAAAATTTTGACTGAATATTTACTGTTTGCTGCAGGTATTCTATCATTCTTATTTTTAAGAAAAAAGGTATCCTTGCCTTCAATAGAGATATACAGTTTTGAAAATAGTTTTATCTATCAAATATCATTTTTATTGTTTGCTTTGCTAATGGAAATGTAGACAAAAGTTTTCAAATATTTTGGAAATTTATGGTAAAATAATAAAGACAATATCAAAAAACAAATAGAAGGAGGTAATGTGCGTAGCATCGCACTATACGAATTATGAAAAAATTCTTATTTTCTTTTTTATTACTAATCTTCGTTTTTAGTATCACAATCTTTCCACAAGACGTTTTAAAATTAGTTCCTTCAGATTCCAAAGGGGTAGTCTTAATAAATGATTTAGAAGGCACATATACGGATTTAAAAACTGTGCCAACTATGAAAACTTTATTGTTAGAACCTTTTAACGCCGAACTAATGCTTTCTAACCTTGCTCAAATGTATTTTAATGCTTTAAAGATAGATTACGAAAGTTTTCTAAATAATCTCAGCGTTGATCTCTCGATTTTTGTTCAAGAACCTAAAGAAAATAATTATATTTTTGGCTTCTCCGTTGGTCCTTTAGAAAACCCCCAAACTTTTGCTACAGATTTAGATAAACTATTAGAACCTTTGAAAGATTACGGGATTTCATTTACTCCTATCTATCAAAGTGTCGGAAATCAAAATTACCTTGTAATGGTTCAAAATAAAGATGTATATTCTTCTTCTGAAAAAGGAGTTACCGATTTTGAAGAAATCCTTCCAACAAAAAAAGGATTATATTACAGAATAAACACCTCTGACTATCAAGGAGACGGCTATTTTTACGTTAAAGATGGCTTCTTAATAGGTGGAGGCAATGGAACTGCAGAAACTGAATTCATCGATAAAAACTTTGTAAAAGGGGCTCAAGAATATCCCTTCCTGGGTAGTATATTTTTTACCTCTGGTTTAATCCCAAAAGATTTAACAAATTTTGCGGATTTCATAAATATAATAGTAGATTACAAAATTGTAGAAAATTTAATATCCCTTTCACAAGGAGTGGAAGCTAACGTTGATTTAACTACGAGTAACAATGCAATGCCGACAATTTCTAATGCGAGCTATTTAAAATTGAAAACTGACGCTAAAATAGACGAAATTATACCTATTTTGAATGAAAATAACATAAAATACAAAAAAACTAGTGAAAACATGATGGAATTTTATATAGAATCTGAAATTACAAGTCAAAATAATCAAACAGAAATTTTAACCAATACTTTTTATGTTTGGAAAGACGAATACTTGATGGTATCACAAATCAAATCCGATGAGCTTCAAAAACTTCTTAATGATAAACCAAAGCTTTCAGAGAATGAATTGTTCCAAAAATTAAGTGAACGAATTGGAACAGGGGATGTTACTTACGCCTTTGTAGATTTAACTCCTATTTTTCAGAATTATGTGCCAAATTTGAAAGGCCAGTATGGTTTATTACTAAATGTGAGTTCAATAGAAGAAAATAAATTAAAAATTGATTTTATTGTGCAATAAGAAATATCGATTAAAGTTAGGTAAGACTTCAATAAAAGATTAAAGGGCATGCTTACGCATGCCCTTTATTGGTGCCGAGGGCGGGAGTTGAACCCGCACGGGGTTCTCCACCCCAACGGATTTTGAGTCCGCCGCGTCTGCCAATTCCGCCACCTCGGCAATTCTAAATTATTATACTATATTTATAAACTCTTGTCAATAGAAATTGAACCTTTGTAGGATAGCAAATGATTTAATGGGAGGGAGTTTTATGAAAAAGATAGCTATCATAGGTTTCGGCGCAGCTTCTATAGGTTTCTTAAAAGGGCTACAAGAAGAGCAAAAGATTGATAACTACAAGATAGATATTTATGAAAAAGGTGAGAATTTAGAAGGTGCAGGATTCGGTGGTTTGAAATACGATGGAAAATTATTTATTTCAAAAGAAATGGGGGGAGATTTAGTTATCCCGTTGAATATTCAAAAGAAAGTAGTAGAATATTATCTCACAAAATCTGGATTAGCAAAGCTGGATGAGGATAAAAAATTAGAGCTTTCCAATAAATTAGAAAAAGGCGATTCTTTTGAAAACGAAGAGCTATATAAAAAGTTCTACGATGCGGATTTTGAACCCGTAAGATCTCACTTTTTTCATCTGGGTACAGAACTACTAATAGAAACCGTAAAAAACATTTTCGAAGAATTCTCAAAATTCAATAACATAAATTTTATATTTGGTGAGGAAGTTATCAAAGTTATTCCTGGCCCAGAGGTTGCCGTAGTAACAAGTAGTGGAAGTGAAAAAACCTATGACAAGGTTGTTGTTGCCGTTGGGAGAAGAGGTCATAAATTAGTATCGGATATGGTCAAAGATCATCCGGATTTAGTCTTATCAAATGACAAGGTTGATCTTGGTGTCAGATTTGAACTTCCTAATCATATAGTGGACGACTTAAACAAAGAGATGTACGAATTCAAAATTAGATTAAAAACTAAAACAGGGTATATTGTGAGAACTTTTTGCAACAATCCTGGTGGAGAGGTTACTTTGGAAAGTTACGACGACTTTTTAACGGTTAATGGTCATGCAAATACTACTAAAAAGACTGCCAACACTAATTTTGCAATCTTGGTTACTCATTCGTTCACTCAGCCTTTCAACGACCCTGTAGGTTACGGTTCTTATATCGCAAAGCTTTCCAATATCCTTGCTGGTGGAGACAAGGTTATACTTCAATGCTATGAAGATTTTAAAGCTTCAAAAAGGACAAAAAAATTAGGGCGAGTTGAACCTACGTTAGATCCCAAAAACTTCATTTTGGGAGATTTGAATCTGGCTCTTCCCAGACGTACTATAGAATCAATAATCGATTTTTTGGAACGATTAGAAACAGTTGTAAAAGGCGTTACTTACCCAGATAATCTCTTATATGGAGCAGAAGTTAAATTTTATGCAAATAAGATAAACAACGATTTCTTTGGAAATGTAAAAATAATTGGAGACTGTAGCGGATGGACTCGGTCGATAACCTATGCTACAAGTCATGGATACCTAATCGCAAAGGAGTTTTAAACGGTTGTATTGACAAAATAATATTGATATGTTATAATGATTTTTGTAGACTTAATGAATGGGACGTAGCCAAGCGGCAAGGCGACGGACTTTGACTCCGTTATTCGTAGGTTCGAATCCTACCGTCCCAGCCAAAAAAAGGGAGGTTATACCTCCCTTTCTTCATTCCGATTATTGAATATTCGACTGAGTTGCAATTTGAGATGTGTCTGTAGAAGTATCAGAAGTATTGTTTGCTTCTTGTATTTCTCTTTGCAAACTTTCTATCATACTATCAATATTAGTATAATAGTTTGGATCGATCTCTTTTATTGTTTCCAAATAAGACAATTTAATTTCCTTTAGCCCTAACAAATCAGTTAAATCTAGTCCAACATCTAATGCTTCTAATTTAGTATCGGTTGCTGCTTGCGTAGAATCAACAACTGTTTGAACATTCACCAAAATCTCAGTGATTTGTTGTTGAAATAGAGTAAATAAATATTGAGATCCTAAATAATAGGAATATTGTTTCAACTGATCCAACTGTAACTTCGAATAGCTAACCTTTACTTTTGGATCTTGGGGGTTCAACTGATAATAAAGTTGAACTACTGAGTTAGAAGAAGGGTACTGTGCATATAGATCTGCTAAAACCTTTTTTAACTTTTCAGTGTAATCTTGTGATTTAGTTTGTAATTCTGATCTAACAACACTTGCATCTTCTGTAGTATTTACTCCAAAATTCTCAAGGGCTTCTTTGGAACTCAGATAACTTTGAGCATCCTGATATTTCGATATCTCGGCTAATAATGAGGTACTTTCGTCCGTATATGATTGAGCGTTCAATTCTTCGAGCCTAATATTTATGGCATCCAAACCCAGCGAAACAATATCTGGATCAACAAATTCAGATAAGCTAAGATATTGATTTATAGAAGTAGTTCTATCACTGTATAAACCCAATAATTGGGTTACAACCATCGTATATACAGCCAAATAATCAGAATCAACTTCCATTGAAATTTCAGTACCCTCGAACACAATACCTTCTAGTTCTTTCGCTAATTCTTCTAATCTTTCTACATCTGTACCCGCCTTCGTTAATTCGTACATATACATCAATTTTGCATCGTAATAATTCCTTCCAAAGTTCTCACTTTCTTTGTAATTAGACAACCAATTATCATACTTTTGACCTTGAACTGTACTTTCTACTTCAGCATATACATCAACGTACAAAAATATATCTTCAGGCTTTTCAAATATTTTCTTATCAAGCACTCTTATCAAATGGAAGCCTTCAGAAGTTTGTACAGGCCCAATAATTTCACCAACTTGTCCATTAAAAACTGCATCTTCAAAACTTTGTTCATAATTCCCATGTTTTATCCATCCAATTTCTCCAGAATTAGTAGCATTAGAAGTATCCAATGAATACAAGGAAGCAGCATCTTCAAAAGTTATCTCACCTGTTGCAATCATTTCCTTGATGCTATTGGCGGTTGCTTCATCTGAAAGTAGTATATGCTGTACTCTAACTTCTTCATAATCATTCTTTATACTTTCAAAGTTTTGTTCTATATAGGCTAGAGCATCTTCCCTGGAAACTGAAGCGACTGCGTCTTTAACCGCATTATTTATTAAATCTGTCTCCACTGTTTGTTGTAAACCCGAAATTAATATGTTTCGTATATTTTGTTCACTACCGTAGTACTGAAGCATATTATTCCAATTTGTTTCATCAAATTTGTATTGAGTTATATATTGATCAACTTGTGTATTTATCTGATTATTCACTTCCTCATTGGAGGGTAAAAGGTCGCTTTGCTCGGCGTAATATCGTACAATTTTTTCGTCAAAGAGTAGATCTACCACCTGATTATCAAGTGATAAATAATCAAAAACAGGATCCAACTGTTGACCGTAATACTGTTGATAGATCTGTGCTTGCTGCTGAGTTATGTTATCTACTTCACTCTTCATTATCCAATATGGGTAATCCAAATCTTCGCCGTCTTTAGTGATCACCAAAACAGAGTCTTCTTTTCTCAGTGTATTTCCACTTTGTGAATTAATCACAGGGTTTCGAGATGAAACATAAGTTGCCACGGACCACCAAACTATACCTGCCAAAAATCCTGCTATAACTATTATAGTGATCAGCCTTTCGTGTTTTTTAAACCAATTATTCATGCAGTAATGCCTCCTAAACTCTTGAAATTTCATTATCTTTCGAAACGAACTGACTTTGATTTTAATTTTACCACATTTTTTTGAATTTCCCCAATGTTTAATCTTTTATTATTGAAAAAAGGGGATAAATTAATATCCCCTTTAAAATTTCTATATTTTTGTTCTAAGAGGTTTATCTTTAGTCATTTCTTCTAAAGCCAACAACCTATCCCATTTAGCATCTACATAATTTTGTAGTTCTTCCAGTATTTCGTTTGCATCTGGTCTTTTCATAAGTTTACTGTATCTTCCCAATTTAGTTATGTAATCTTTTACTGGTTTGAATGTTTTTGGCTTCTTAGTAACCCTATAAACACCCATATTGTATTCCCATAATGGCCAATACTTTGTTTCGACAGCTAATTTAGTTACTTCTGGACCTGAATCGTCAGGAATTCTCCAAAATCTTACACATGGTGCCAGCATAGCAATGAAAGAAGGTCCTTTGAACTCTAATGCTGTTTGCATCTTTCTCATAAAATCCCAAGGTTCAGCCGTTACTGCGGTTGCGGCATAAACACCTTCATGACCGGCTACTATATCAACTATACTCTTTTTCAATTGTAACTTCCCTGATATAGATTTACCTACTGGAGCAGTTGTTGAATCGGCACCCACAGGAGTGGACCCAGATCTTTGGTTACCTGTGTTCATGTAACCTTCGTTATCATACAAAATGTAAACAAAATCGTGTCCTCTTTCTATAGCTCCAGATAAAGATTGTAAACCTATATCGTAAGTGCCGCCATCACCAGCAAATGCGATAAATTTTATCTTATCGTTGTTAATTTTCCCTCTGTTTAATAGAGATCTGTAAGCGGCTTCTGCCCCAGAGATTGTTGCAGCAACATTTTCAAAGGCATTGTGTATATAAGGTACATTCCAAGAAGTAAATGGGTATATTGTGGAAGAAACTTCCAAACAACCTGTGGCAGCTGCCACTACAGGTTCATAACCCAAACTTTTTGCGGCCAAAGTAGCCCAATTTGCAACCATCGGAGCATTACACCCTGGGCATAATCTATGTCCTTGTGTAAAAGACCAATCATGTGTTTCAACGTATCCTACTATATCTCTAATATTAGGCACAATTATTCACCTCCGGTTATTCTCTTAATCCCAAGTATCTTTGTTCATCAGCTATTAGATTACCCTGAAGGGCATCTTCAAATGCTTCTCTTATCATTTCAGGGGTTGTGTCTCTTCCTCCTAAACCATAAATATAAGAACCTAAAGAAGGTCGAGAAGCAACTTCGTACAAAGAAGATTTTACTAAAGAATATAGGGGAGCTTCTTTCCCAAAAGACATTGCTCTGTCTAAAACAACTACTCCCTTTCTTCCATTTAAAGCTTGCTGAAACTCCTTCTTAGGGAAAGGAGTAAAGACTTGAGGCTTCACCAATCCAACCTTATGTCCTTCTTCTCTAAGCTGGTCTACAACATACTTTGCTGTAGATGCAGTAGAATTCATAACAACCATTATATAATCAGCATCATTCACTTTGTACAAATCCAGAAAATCGTATCTTCTTCCAGATATCTTTTCAAATTCCTCAAATACTCTGGGAAGCTCTTTGTAAGCATTTGTCATAGCTTCTTCTTGTTGACGATGATGTTCGAAGTAATAATCAAAAAGGTCCAATGGACCAAAGGAAACAGGATTTTTAGTATCTAAAAGAGAGTATTTAGGGTTCCAACTTCCAACAAACTCCCTTACCACTTCATCATCTAACATCTCGAAGCTTTCCACTCCATGAGAGGTAATGAAACCATCTAAATTCACCATTGCAGGCAACAATACATTCTCTTTTTCCGCCAATTTAGTTGCCATTATTGTAAAATCATAGGCTTCTTGATGGTTTTCAGTGAAGAATTGAATCCATCCAGAATCTCTTGCCATCATTGCATCGGAATGATCACAGTGAATATTAATGGGCCCTGATAATGCCCTATTGACTACAGGCATTATTATAGGGAGCCTGTAAGAAGCAGCTATATAAACTATTTCTAGCATCAATGCCAACCCATTTGCAGCAGTGGCTGTCATAGTTCTAGCCCCAGAGGCCGCCGAACCTATTACCGCACTCATCGCGGAGTGTTCTGACTCCACAGGAACCAATATGGTATCTACAATACCATCGGATACAAATCCTGCATAATATTCAACAATTGGTGTTTGTGGTGTTATTGGGTAAGCTGCTACTACATCTGGATTGATTTGTCTCATAGCATGTGCAACAGCAGCAGCTCCAGTAACCGTTAGTTTTACGGGCATATATTTTAACCTCCTTCACATTTTCTCTAAATAAATTCTGATTCAGGTTTCATTTCTATGGCGTTAACTGGGCAGACAGCTGCACAAACACCGCAGCCCTTACAATAATCTAGATTCACTTCTCCCAATTTCATTTTTTTACCGTCAAGCCCACCACTTATAGCCATATCTGGACAATAAAGCCAACATTGCATACAGTTAGTACACTTTTCTCTATCTATTATTGGTCTTTGAATCCTCCATTCACCGGTTTTGTATTCCCTTGCGGTGGCAGGTTTATCAATTACGCCACCAATGGGGATTTCTTTCCATCCTTTCAACTCACTCACTGAGTTTCACCTCCTGGTAACCTCTCTCAAGTGCTCTAATATTAGCTCTCACTACTTCATCGGAGAACTTTTTGGAGAAAGCAGCCTTGATTTTTTCTTTAACGGCATCTAAAGGTACTACATCAGTGGCTCTTATCAAAGCTCCTATCATAACTGTATTAGGTATACCTCTTTTTATTTCTTCCAATGCTATCTCCGTAGCAGGTATTACACCAATTCTTCCTTTATACCCTGATAATTTTCTTACTTCTTCAATGCTTCTAGATGTGTTGACCAACAACAATTTATCCTCAGCTAATCCAGATGTTACTTCCGAATTTTTTAAAAGTGTGTCATCTATGACAACCACCACATCGGGGGTCTCTATGTTACTTTTAAGTCTTATAGGGACATCCGCAACCCTGTTAAAAGCTTTCATCGGAGCACCGGATCTTTCCGCTCCATATTCTGGAAATGAACTGGAATACTTTCCAGCTTCTTCTGCAGCTTCCGTTAAAAATTGAGAAGCACTTTTTGCTCCTTGCCCTGCTCTTGCATGCCATCTTATCTCAAAATATTTTTCTGGCAACGTTTTTATCCTCCCTTCATGTAGTAATTTTCAATAAATTAGTTTGTTCTATAATCACTCGAAAATATTGTGTAATCAATATTTCTAAAGATATCATCTATCCATTCATAAAATGAGAGCCTTTCTTCATTAACTTGTTGCTTTTCTAACATTTTGTCAAGATCCAAAAATCTGTTAATATGACATTTAACTCGATTCTTTGCATATTCTATAGTGGTTCCTGTGGTCATTATAAAAGGCCAATCACTCGCTTGTGCAAGGAGAACCTCTCTCATCATCTGATTTAAAGCCCTTTTTTGTAAATTTGAAGGGTTCTTAAAAGTATTGGCTTTTTCTATCATTCTTTCAGTTATTTCGTGAATATGCTTATAAACCCAATCATTTTTCTCATTGAGCCATACATCATGGTATCCACCGGCACCCCAAGAGGATTCTGCGGGATAAGTGATTTGAACTTTTTTAACTGTTTGTAAAATCTCAGTAGGTACAGAAAAATCTAAATATTCGTTTTCAGATGATTGCCTAAAAAGCTCTTCCAAAAATTTCGGACCTTCATACCACCAATGACCAAAAAGTTCAGCATCAAAAGGAGCCACAATTATTGGTTCTTCTTCATCTAAAATTGCCGCTAACTTCCTAATTTGCGAAGTCTTCTTAAATATAAAATCTTTGACGTGTTCTTTTACAGCGTTTCTTGCTTCTCTAAGATCGTATATTTCTTTTTTGTCTAAAGATAATGATTTATCGGTGATACGGTGATATTTTATTCCGGTATTACACCTTGTTCCACTTGGATCTATATATGGCTTAATGTAGTCATCTTCTCTGTCATAACCAATATCTCTGTAAAATTCACGATATCTTGAATCGCCTGGATAACCAACTTCAGAACTCCATATCTGCTCGCTTGATTCAGGATCTCTGGCAAACACAAAAACTTTATTCGGGGTGATTATGGGTCTATACACACCATACCTTGGCTGACTGTCTGCATAAGTAAAACCATGTGTACCCACAAAAAAGTATCGTATACCTTCGTCTGATAAATATTTGTCAAGACTTTTAAAATAAGCACATTCCGCCAACCATATACCCATAGGATGCTCACCAAAGTTTTTTTTGAAGGTTAACACGGCTGATTTTATTTGAGCTCTAATAGCCTCTGGATAATCCCGATAAAAAGGTAGATACCCATGAGTGCCATTAGATGTTATCACTTCAATGTAACCTTTATCTTTAAATTCCTTGAAAGCTTTTAATATATTTTGATTATATTCTTCACAAAAAATATCTAAATCTTCTATCAATTCTCGCCTATAATGTTGGGCGAGTTGGTGTATCCTAGGGTCTTCATCTTTTGTCCTAATTATTTCTTTTTCGGTTAATTCTATCAAATTTAATAAATACTTGTGATATTTTTCTCTTAAATCCTTTAAATTAAACATCTCCATCAACGTTGGAGAAAGACTTATTGTAAGCTTAAATGGAATTTTATCTTTTTCTAAAGATTTAAAAACTTTTATTAAAGGAATATATGTCTCAGTTAATGCCTCAAAAAACCATCTTTCTTCCATAAAATTTTCAAAGTCCGGATGATGAATATAAGGCAGATGAGCATGTAATAAGAACAAAATTTTCCCTTTTCTACTCTTCATAACTTCAATCACTTCCAAAATTGGTATCGTTGAATTTTCTTTTGTTTGTAAACATTGTTTCACTACTGCTCTGATGTTTTTCTACCTTCCAAAGTCCAGGTTCTTTTTTTTTATCTTCTTTGATAATTTTTCCATCTTCTATCAAAAACCATTCTTCTTTATCTGAACTTTTAATGGATGAAGAAGGTGTTGTAATTTCATTTGATTCTATTAAAGGAGTAAATTCGCCATTTTCATTTTTTACCCCAAGGAAAGCAACATAGGCGGAATTATCTTGTGGGAGATGAAAATAAGTATTGCTGTTTTGGTCTAATTTTAAATCTGTTTCAATAACTTTTTTTTCTACTTCTTGATCCTCTTTTGATTTTTTTATGACCCTGATTGTAATATTAGAGTTTTTTGATAATTTTTTTAGTTTTTTTCTGCTTTTTTCAGAAATGTTCCAGTAAACATATACCCAGTTGGGATTGACCGGCATTATTTTTAGTTTTTCCCTTTCGTACTTTTGAGGAAGATCTTTTGATTCATTTGATTTTGGAAGCTTTTGTGGATTCTTTGGTAATTTTGTATAATCTGAAATCTCTTCAACTTTGTTATCTGAAGATTCCTCTAACCTTTTAATCTCTTTTCTAACCACTTTTAAAATCTCTTTTTTATTCATATTTCGTTTTAGTTTAACTCCTAAATTTTTTGCAATATTTCTCAATTCCTGTATTGTAGGTTCATCTGCCCTAAATGTATCTAACAATTTTTTATCCAATTTCTTTACTTTCATAAAACACCTCCCATCCTAATTGCTGCAACGTTTAAGAACGTCCCATTCCCCTTGATATAATTTTATCATAAAAAAAATTGAATAGTAGAGATTTGATTTTTAGAAGAATTAAAAAGAAATTAAATATTGACAAAATAGATTCCTTGTGATATTATATATTTTGAAAAGTAAGGCAGCGGAGCGTAGCGCAGTTGGGAGCGCGCCGGTCTTGGGCACCGGAGGTCGCTGGTTCAAGCCCAGTCGCTCCGACCATTAATGTATTAATGCGGCCGTAGCTCAATTGGTAGAGTATTGGCCTTCCAAGCCAAGGGTTGCGGGTTCGACTCCCGTCGGCCGCTCCAGCGCCTGTAGCTCAACGGATAGAGCATTGGATTTCTAATCCAAGGGTTGAGGGTTCGATTCCCCCCAGGCGCACCAAATTTTTGGTGGCTGTAGTTCAGTGGAAGAACGCCTGACTGTGACTCAGGATGTCGTGGGTTCAAATCCCACCAGCCACCCCAGCCATAAGAATCCTATTCAGGATTCTTTTTTATTTTCTCCATTGTACACATAAACCTCGGTCCCTAAAGATGCCAAAAAGTCTATAACTTCCACATCAAAGTTGAACATCCTTATACATCCATGAGATATCCTTTTACCTATTTCCCATGGCTTTGTTGTGCCATGAATCCCATATTGAGGATTTGAAAGTTGTAACCATCTTGTTCCCATTCCATTCATTAGAGATCCAGGAGGTATATATTCATCGTACCAATACAACGCAGGATCTTTCTCTTTGTATGAAATTCGATAGTAACCCGGTGGTGTGTAATCACTCATACCAACCGCAACTATATAAGTTTTTAACAACTGATCATGAAAATATAAGTACATCTTATTTTGTGAAAGGTTTATTTCTAAGCGTAAAGGACTTTCTTCGTATTTTACTTTTCCTATTTTTAAAGCTTGTCCAGGATATATCAAAGAAGGATCTTTTAGATCGTTCATATTAACTAAATCTCCAGGAAGAACTTTGTATTTTTCAGCGATTTTGTACAAACTCTCACCTTTTTGTACGATATGGTAACCATATACTTCATATCTTTGCTTTGGTTTTAAAACGTTCTCAGTGGCAACAACATTCGCCACTTTCAAAAAGGTAACTTTTCGCTCAAAATGTATTCCATATCTATTTCTAAAAGTAAAAACAGAATCATGAAACCCCTCTTCAAAGTTACCCAGCAACCTTAAGAACTCATTCGGATCTTCAAAAACGGTATTTTCTACCTGTACTTTCACTAATTCCAAATTTTCTTCTGGATAATAATCCAAATAATATTGATACCCATTTTCCACAACAGAGGTAGTTATTTCAACTTCTATATTTGGAGCAAATAAGGCTTTTTCCAAAAAATTTGCAAAAAACTGTGACACATAACGCCCTTCTTTATCTGTAGAAGTTACTAAGAATGAATAATAATTGCCTTTAAAAGCATTTAAATTAACATAAAAGAAGAATTCACGGTCTTCTTTTTCATACAAAGTTAATTTCTTTCTATCTCCCCCATCATATATGTATACATTTGGTTTTTGCGTGATATTTATATAACTTTCTAAATTAATTTTCACAGTATTTTGAGTTTGATCATATTCAGCAGGATACAAATGAAAATAATCTTCAGAAAAAAGTACTGAAAATAAAGTCACAAATATTATTAGCGATAATCCTTTTGTGATTTTTCTCAAGTCGAAGCTCCTCCTTACTAGTAAAAATGGTCACCTCGTTTTCTTCTTTTTCAAACCCTATATCTTTTCTTGAAACGTCGTTCAAAATTATCATGTCCATCTTTTTTTCTTTTAATTTCTTTATGGCATTCTCTTTTAAGTTCTCTGTTTCTGCAGCAAATCCAACAAGTATTTGACCAACTCTTTTTTTCCTTCCTAATTCTTTTATTATATCAGGGTTTTTCTCAATCTCTAGATTAACTATTGTATCTTTTTTTAACTTTTGTTCAGAATAATTTTTTATTCTTAAATCACTTACTGCAGCTGTCATAACTATTATATCATTATCTTCAAAATCCTCTAATACCTTTTCTCTTAATTCTTCCGCACTTTCTATTCTTATGATTTTTTTTACAATAGATGGTGGTCTCAAGTTTGTGGGCCCAGATATTAACGTAACCTCAGCTCCTCTGTTTGCAAATTCTCTTGCCAATTCGTAACCCATTCTTCCGCTGGACCTGTTTGACAAAAACCTTACAGGATCAATATTTTCGACCGTGGGACCGGCTGTTACTAAAACTTTCTTATTCATGAAATCCTTTTTGGAAAGTAGGTATTCACTGTATTCTAATATTTCACTATTATCCGGATACCTTCCTTTACCAAATTCTCCATCTGCTAAGTGACCTTCTTCTGGTTCTATTATAGACCAACCATTTTGTTTCAATATTTCTAAATTCTTTTTATTAACGGGATTTTCATACATCCTAACGTTCATTGCAGGGACAATTAGTTTAGGAGCTTTCGAATAAGCTAAAGCGGTACAAGAAAGTAGATCATCGGCAATTCCATGTGATATTTTGGCTATTATATTTGCGGTCGCAGGGGCGACGATAAACAGTTCTGCCCATCTAGAAAGCTCTGTATGGGGTATCCAACCGCTTTTAACATCGAAAGTTTCATAGTAAACCTCACAGTTACCTACTGCAGAAAAAATCTGGTCGGATATCCACCTTTGGGCATTTTTTGTCATGATAACTTTTGGATTACATTCAATCTGTCTCATCTTAGAAATTAGATCTACCGCTTTATAGATGGCGATTCCACTTGTTACACCGAGTAAAATATTTTTTCCTTTTAAGTAAGGATACACAGAGAATTCACCTTCTTGGATTAATATCCAAAGTATTTGAGAATTCCAAAGCTCTTTTTAACCTTTTAATGCTCTCATTTTTTCCTAAAATAATTATAGATTCGTACAAACCAGGAGTTACTAATCTTCCTAAAAGAGAGCCTCTTATTGTCTGAAAAACATTTTTTCTACTAGTTATATTTAGATCCGCTATTTCTTTTAAAGTATTTTCTACATTTGCAAGGTTGTACTCATCAATTTCTGAGAGTTTTCTTATCGTTGCCTCGATGACTTGCTTAAACCAAGGTTTTTTCATGTATTTTTCGATAAATTCCTCTTCGTATTCGAATTCTTCAACAAAGAAATTTTTGGAAAATTCATAAAGTTGTTTTAATGTTTGAACTTTAGCTCTGGAAGCTTCTATAATTTTTTTCACAAAAGAATCTTCATTGTCTATCTTGACGGTTGTATATTTAGCCCATTCAGTAAAACTTTTGTGTACTTCTTCAATTGGATCGTTTCTCAAATGTACTTCATTTGTCCATAGAAGTTTGGTGTAATCAAAAATGGAAGGATTTCTTGAAACTTTTTTCAGATCAAATTCCTGATATTTTTCCGTATAATCAAATATCTGTTCGTTGGCATTCCACCCTAACAAACTCAAGTAATTCAATATAGCTTTAGGAAGATACCCTTCTTCTCTAAAATAAGTTATAGAAACCTCTCCGTGCCTTTTAGACAAAGGAGACTTGTCTTCACCCAAAATCAAAGGCAAATGGGCAAATTTTGGAAGTTCAAAAGATAAAGCATTATATATTAAAATTTGTTTGGGTGTATTAGAGATGTGGTCTTCTCCCCTTATAACATGACTTATTTTCATCAGATAATCATCTATCACAACTGTGAAATTGTAAACAGGAATTCCGTTTGATCTTAGAATAACAAAATCATTTATATTGGATGTATCAAATTGTATGGTTCCTCTAACATCGTCCAAAAAAGATATTTTTTGATCATTATTAACCTTAAACTTTACAACCACAGAATAATCATTGTTTTTTTTATATTTGTCTAGAAGATTATTACCTTCAAAAATTATTTCATCGTTTTTAGTAACTGAAAAATAAGCCTTTTCTTCATTTAAAAGTTGATCTATATAATGTTTGTATATGTCTAGTCTTTCACTTTGTCTGTATGGCCCATATTCACCAGGTTTATCTACACCTTCATCGTAATCTAAGCCTACCCATTTCATTTCTTCTAAAATGGCATCCTCGTACTCTTTTTTGGAACGTTCCATATCGGTATCTTCAATTCTTAGAATAAACTTCCCATTATTTTTCTTGGCAAAGTACCAATTAAACAAGGCTGTTCTTAAACCCCCAACGTGTAGATGACCCGTGGGACTTGGAGCAAATCTTACTCTTATCATTAGTTGTTCACCTCTTCAATACCTTTCAAAATTCTTTCAAGTTCATCAATAGAAGATACTTGTTTTACCTCTACTAATTTTCTATTATCAAGAAACTTACCTTCTATCAAAACTTCAGTTATCCTATCTGTCCATCCGCCTGAATTTTTCATTAACAATATCGGTTTTTTGTACGAATAAGCCCCCAAAATTTCTATAGCCGTGCCGATTTCCCCTCCTATACTTACGACCACATCGACATTTTTTAACAAAACAAAAGAACGCATATTAAGATCAAGCCCTGTTTTTATAGGAAAGTCCAAATAACCGTTCCCTTCTTGTTCCCACGGTAAAAAACCAATAACATGCCCACCATTATTTTTTACGGCCTTTGAAACTAGTTGCATTATTCCATCACGTCCGCCGTTCACTAGAATCCAATTATTCTCTGCTATAATTCTACCGACATCATAACAAAGTGAAGCTAACGATTTAATTGGATCTTTAAAGATATTCCCAGAATACCCGATAACCCCTACATTCAAACCGATCACCAACCCAAATAACTTTCTTTGACCTTTGCGTTATTCAAAACATCTTTTGGAACACCATTAGCTATAACTTCACCTTTGTGTAAAACATAAAGTTCATCAACTACCTGAGCAATTTCATCGACACTGTGATCCGTAACAATTATTGAAATCCCACTTTTTGCAAGTTTTCTAATTATTTGTTGTATATCCTTAACTGTTATGGGATCTATACCAACAAAAGGCTCGTCCAAAAGGATTACTTTTGGATTCGTTATCAACGTTCTAGCAAACTCTAATTTTCTTTTTTCTCCACCGGATAGAGAATAAGACTTTTGATGAATTAAAGTATCTAATCCAAAATCTTCCATTATACTCTTAATTTTTTGATTCGCATCTTCAATTTTAAGAAGATCGGCGATCATTTCAAGATTATCTCTTACAGATAAGTTCCTAAAAACAGACGGTTCTTGAGGTAGATAAGCCAATCCATTCAACGCTCTTTTGTGTATAGGAAGATGGGTTATATTTCTACCATCGAGGAAAACATCCCCAGAATTGGGAACAACTAACCCTAAAATTATCTTAAAAAGAGTTGTTTCCCCTGCACCATTTGGCCCAAGTAATCCTGTAATTAAACCGGCTTTTGATTGAAATTGAACATTATTCAATACCATCTTTTTTCCATATGTTTTGCTAATGTTTCTACAATCAATAATAACCCTTTCCATATTATTTATTTTTAATTCTCATTCAAATATTGAATAATTTTTTCCGTTAAATCTAATTCTGGATTGTAATAAACTACACCAATTTCATTTAAAATTAAATCGTACCCATTTTCTTTTGCATACTGAGCTATCTTCACTGTTACTTCCGAAGTGATATTTGCCATTTTCTGTTGATACTCATTTTGCAATTCCTGTTGATATTGATTTACACGAGTTTGTAATTGTTGAAGATTTTGTTGCAGGACTTCCTCAGTTGCCCCCGAACTCTGTAAATCCTTGAACTGTTGTTCCATTTCATTGATTTTTCCTTGATAATATTGTAGATCGATTTGATACATGGATTCCAAATCCTTCCATTTGTAATAACTTTCTACTGTCTTTTCAAAATTCACATAACCAATTTTGAGAGTTGAATCCGTTTGAGAAAATGAAATAACAGCAAACAGTATGCTAAATACCATCACAGTAAAAACTTTTCTTGTTGTATTACTCACAACATACACCTCCATAAAATTTTGAATTATAATTACATATTAAAAATTCTTTGTTTCTTCGCTTCAAAAAGTATAATTCCTGAACTAACCGATACATTTAAAGACTCAACGTTGTTAAACATCGGAATGCTTACTAATTCATCACAATGGTTTTTAACGTTTTTTCGAATGCCGTTTCCTTCATTTCCAAAAACCAAGCATATTTTTCCTTGCCAATCGATTTCATAATAAGGTTTACCCTCAACATCTGCTCCATAAACCCAAACATTTTCCTTCTTTAATGTCTCTATTGTATTTGAAAGATTGGTTACTTTAATTATCGGTATCTTAAATATTTGACCAGAAGATACTTTTATAACAACAGGAGTGACTTCAACAGCATTATCTTTTGGTATTATAATGGCGTCAACCCCCGCGGCCACCGAAGTCCTTACAATAGCTCCAAAATTATGCGGATCTTGAATCTGATCCAAGATTACTAAAAACAGTTTTTCTTTTCCTTCTATAATATCCAAATTTTCATATTTAAAATCGTTCCCGATATCAATAACGATTCCCTGATGTTTGTTTGTTAAAGCCATCTTTTCCAAAACTTCATTGGGGGAAAAACTGTAAGAATATCCTAAATTTGCAACATCTTCGACGATTTCTTTTAAAGATCCTCTTTCTGTTTTAGAACTACTGAAAAAAATATGCTTTACAGGGTAACGAGCTTCAATAATCTCTTTTAATATGTTTTTTCCGTATATATACAATTATCGATCACTCCCAATAATTCCTCGATTCTTGAGTAACTTTTAGTCAAAAAAAGATATCCAATGACCGCTTCAAATCCTGTAGATTTCCTATAATCATTATCGTTGCCTCTTTTCTTGGCACCGTTTGAATTTTCAGCCCGTTTGTAATACTGCATCTCTATTGGAGTTAAATGATCTAACACAATATCAACAAACTTTGAATGAGCTTTTGCGCTTAAAAAATCTTTCGTCTTTTCATAAAGGTCTCTTGTCTTAATCCTTCCATCCTTCAACAATTTCACCTTGTAAATCAAACCTATAACAGCGTCTCCAATATAAGAAAAGTTCTCTATTGGTATTTCACGCAGATCCGCAAGTTGGGGATTTATAATTTCCTCGAATTTTTTCATACACTTACTATCTCCTTTTGGTATAGTTCCAAAATCATATCTACACACTTTTCGATGGAATAATTATTTTTAACAAAAATTTCAGCTTTCTTTTTTAATTCTTCGTATGTTGATGACTCTTTTAACACTTTGAGTATTTCATGAGAAAAATCATCTTCATTTAACTCTTTGATCATAATTCCACCTGCATCTTCTTGAGAAAGTATATCATAAACACCCAATTTCCCCAAAGCGACTACCGGCGTACCAGCAGCCATAGATTCAAGAATAACTAATCCCTGTGTTTCCGTGTAAGAAGCAAAAATAAATAAATAAGCTTGTTTGTAGGCATCTATAACCTTTTCTCTTGGTTGTGGGCCTGTAAAAATAACATTTTCAGCGATATTTAAGTCCATAGCTAACTTTTCTAACTCTTCTTTTTCAGGCCCTCCACCAACAATAACGAATTTTACCTTTGTTTCATCCATAAGTACTTTTTTAAACACCTTCAAAAGAAAACTTATATTCTTTTCCTTTCCCAGCCTACCTACAAATAAAAGAATTCTGTCGTCTTCTTTTATTTGTGGATATTCTTTTTTCAAATCCCAGTTAATAGGTTTATCAAAAGAAGCTAAGTCTATCCCGGTTGGAATAGTTACTATATGTTCGGAAGGTACACCATATTCGACGAGCGTCTCTTTTATATTGTCTGTAGGAGCAATTATTTTATCTGTTTTTAAACACCAATTTTTTATAAGTCTTTGAACAAATTCTGGTTGGGGTCTAACTATCAATGGTAGATAGTGCAAATAATAATCATACATGGTATGGTGTGTTGCTACGTGTTTTAACTTCAGCATGCGTGACACAACCCTTGCAAGAATTCCCATAGAAAAAGGATCATGAGAATGTATTATATCCAAGTTTAACTCTTTAAGTTTAAAAATTTCTGGAGAAAAAGGTAGTGCAATCCTTTGCTCTTTCTCAAAGAGGAACTTAACAGCAGGAAATTCAAAAATTTTATCATCGTTCCTTTTATAATCAAATTTATATTTTGGAACAAATAGATATACATTGTGCCCCCTTTTTTCCATTTCATCCTTATAGAGTTTTATAGCGGTTGCAACTCCATTTTTCTGTGGTAAATAAGTATCGGAAAACATTCCTATATTCAATTGCATTTCCCCCTTATAAAATTCCTATATGTATTTATTATAACAAAAATTCGCTATTTTTTGAGGTTGAGTTTTTTAAAGATGATATAATAATATATGAACTGTTATACTTTGAAGAGGTGTTCTTTATGAGAATAAAAGTGCTTAACCCTGAAGTGGTAATGAAAATAGCGGCTGGAGAAGTTGTATCCGGCCCAAGCTCCGTAGTTAAAGAATTGGTAGAAAATTCTTTAGATGCCCAAGCAGATAGTATCACCGTTGAAATACTTGATGGTGGCAAATCGTTAATAAAAGTCGATGATAACGGAATTGGGATGGAAGAAGAAGAATTAGAATTATCTATACTTCCTCATACCACAAGCAAAATTTTCTCCATTGAGGATCTTTATAAACTAAAAACATTTGGTTTTAGAGGTGAGGCCCTTTCTTCAATTTCAAGGGTTTCTAGAATGAAAATGACCTCCAAACCACCCGAAAAAGAAGTTGGAACAATGTTGGAAATATTAGGTGGAAAAATAATAGAAAAAAAGAGAGTTAATTCATCAAATGGAACGAAAATAGAGATTATGGATCTTTTTTTCAACATTCCTGCACGCCGAAAATTTCTTAAAAGTGATTCTGCAGAAGGGAGATACGTTACAGAGATTATAGAAAAGTTTGCTTTTACGAACAACATTAACTTAACATACATCAGAGACCACAAAGAAATCTACAAATTCTCTTCAGATATGGATCTCATTACAAAATGTTTAAAAATATATCCTGAATTAAAAAGAGATGATCTTATAGAAATTGAACACAACGATTCATTGTGCAAAATATCTGGAGTTATTTCGCAACCAAAAGTTGGAAGAAATAACAGAACCGCCCAACACTTTTTTGTAAACAACAGGTATATTAAGGTAGCTTCACTCTACTCCGTCTTAGAGACGGGTTACGGCGAGATACTTGAAAAATCAATTCATCCTTATGGAATAATATTCATAGAAATACCACCAGATATGGTAGATGTAAATGTCCATCCTCAAAAACTGGAAGTAAAATTCACTGACGAACAGATGGTAGCTTCTTTACTGAAAAAAGTTGTAAGAGAGTCCCTAAAGAAGAATACTCATTTTACCATGGAATTCATAAATAGTAACGATACAATTGATTTAAATAAAAAAACTTCTTCATTTTCTGTTCAAAATTTATACAACAAGAACGAAAGTTCACAAAAAGTTGATTTTTCACAAAACCCTACAAATACAGATTATTTTGAAAACACAGACGAATTTTTCAATAACTCTGAAATAGAAGATCTTCAAGAAGAACAAAATCATTTTGATAATAGTTATAAACTTTATGAACCATCAAAAACCTTTGATTTTAAAGGTTTTGAATATCAAAAGAATCAGACGTTTACTCCTGTTGAAAAAATAAATTCTTTAGAAAAATTAAGAATTTTGGGAATAGTTGCTGAAAGATATCTCGTCGTTGAAGGAGAAGACAAACTACTTTTAGTAGATTTTCATGCCGCACATGAACGTTATATATACGAAATTTTAAGGGAAAACGTATACGAAAAAGGCGGACTTACTTCCGATCTTCTACTTACCCCTGTTATAATAGCTTTAGATGAAGTAAGAAAAGGAATAATTTTAGAAAATAAAGATCACTTAGAAAAATTGGGTATAAAATTAGAAGAAGATGAAAAAGAAATTATTGTGAAAGGGCTCCCTTCCCTTGTGAAAATTGATGATGCCGAAAGATTGATATTTGAAATAGCGGATGATCTAAGAATATCAAATTTTGATCAGCAACCAAACATACTTGATAAGAACTTAGCCACTATGGCATGTAGAGCGGCTGTAAAAACTAGAGATAATCCTACCGGTATGGAAACACTTTTAAACACCATTTTCGAGAAAAAATTACTAACCTGTCCACATGGTAGGCCAATAATGATCCAAATCACCTTTAAAACTTTAGATAAATACTTTGGAAGAATCTAAAAGGGGTGTAGATTTTACTCACACCCCTTTTTGTTTGTTTATTTATTTATTTAGTTACATTACCACTCTGAAACATTATTTCCGTTTATCTGGACGACTCATAAAGAAAACAAAAATTATTTCATGAGTCTCTTTTGTAATTATATTATGAAGTTAGGAGTTATAAAAATACTTCAATATCCTCTATCCTAACAGGTTTGTATGAGCTTACTTCCACGGTTCCTTCATGGGATAATTCCTTAAGCTTATCGTGCAATTCTTCATCCCAATCGGTACCTACAATTTTCCAATTTTCTTCATATTCTGGGGTAAGCATACCATTTTTTACTTCTATTATATACTTTTCTATGAGTTTTCTAAGATCTCCTCCGCTTATAGCTGAAAAGTCAGGATGATCTTCGGTTCTACCAAGAAGCTTTGGCAGCGGTTCTCCTTTTTCAAATATTGGACCATAGGTCAAAAGTTGGGTATTTGCTCTATAATTGTTGACTGCCAACGTTAATACATCATTATCTTGAATAGGTGTACCATCGATTTTTCTTAAATTTACTATCCTCTGACCTACTGGTTTTGAAACATCGATCTCGTAATAAACCCCTTTAAACATATCATAATTATAACCCGGAATTTTTTGGTTGAAGGAAATAGTTAAATCTCCAGGTTGGTATTGATTGTAATAAGAAGCCGACCATTCCATATATTTCTTCAACTGCTTTCCTGTTATTTCTAGTACATACAAAGTATTGTCGTATCTATAAATTAAAGAAATATCTGATCTTTTAATAGGACCTTCTTTTATATTTGCATCTGATCTAAAGGCTGCAGAAGCTGATACATCTATTTTTTCACCTATTACTTGTTCTCCATAATACATTTGAACGGAATTTATCAAATCTATCATAGCGGTGGGCTGTATGTATACTTGTGGGATACCTTTTATTTCATCTGGAGGAACTAAAGATCCACCTTTTAATTCTCCTATTACCTCGTTAGCATAGTCTAAAGCCTTATAGTGAAAAGGTTGAAGCTTTTTCTCCAATTCACTGTCTGGTGGTACTGTTCCAGTAGCAGTTTTTACATCGTAATTGGCGGAACTTTTATCAACTATTACGTACTTATCCCCTTCCTTCTGTAGTTCCAATACCACTTGTGATAACGTCTGCCCCCATTTTCCGGGTTCCACAATTAAAGTTCCTTTGAGCTTCACTTCTTGCGTAATGTCATTTTTTTGATCATCGATAATCTTACCATTAACAGCTTTATACAACTTTCCATTATAATAGTAAGTTTCAGCAATTTTTTCATGGAAATGACCCGCAATAACAACATCTAAATCAGGTGTCTTTTCTAGAATATCTATGATTCCAGAACCATAGGTCCCATATTCTTCTTCGATTCCCATATGAAAAGCTCCCACAATCACGTCAACTTGTCCTTTTAGTTGTGCAACTGCTACTCTTACCTCATCCACAGGATCAACAACAATGTAATCCTGCAAATTTGCAGCGTCCCATTTTACTATGTTAGGAGTAACCATACCTATTATTCCAACTTTTACTCCATTCCCTGTGGTAACTATTTTATAAGGGGCAGCTAACCTTGTTCCATCGGGATTATAAACATTGCCACACAAAACACTGTTAGGATTATCATCCACTGGCATGAATTGTCTCATAATCTTTTTAAGTGTTGGGACCCCATAGTTAAACTCATGATTACCTAAAATCCATGCATCATAACCCATTTCATTCATAGCAAAAATCATGGGATGTATGGCATCTTCTAAAAAAATGTTTGAAAGGTTTTCTTGGATTGTATCTCCATTGTCAATCAATATAGTTCCGTCAGGATTTTCACTTCTCAACTCATTTATGATCGAATAGACTTGTGCAATACTTCCACTATAATTAGGTTGGTTTAAGGCATAATCATAAGGTAAAAAGCGTCCGTGCAAATCTGAAGTTGCTAAAATTTGGACTTCTATCGTCTCAGCAAAAAACAACGAGAACACACTCAAAAACAAAACAAACGATAAAATGCCTCTTTTTAACATAAAATCACCCCTTTGCTTTAAGTTTTTCGTCAAAAAAGAAGTTAAAAAAAAAGAAATACCAAACAAGAAGTAAAAGTGTTACTTAACATGAATCTAAAAGGGGTGTAGATTTTACTTACACCCCTTTTAGATTGTTTACTTAACTTGATCTAATTCTATCAATCTCTCTTGGGAAGTATAATCTTCTATAGTTCCCAAATGAGCAATATATTCACGTAAAGAATCCGCATCTCTAAAGTATGTATCGTAACCAGGTTTACCTGCAAGCATTGTGTATCCGTCTCCACCTGCAGCTACATAGTTGTTGGTAACAACTTTATAAGTTTTGTTCAAATCAATGGGTTTACCGTTTATTTTTACGTTTGTAGCTTTTCCACCTTTTATTTCTGCAGTTAACCCCGCAACATGTAACTTAGCTCCCTGACCATCAGGAATTGTAGCAGCATAATTTAAAACATCCATTATGTCTTTCCCAGTCAACTCTAAAACGTACAATGTGTTTCCAAAAGGCAAAACAGTCAAAATGTCTCTGTAGGTTATCTCTCCTGCTTCAATAGAGGCTCTTATCCCGCCACCGTTCATTAAAGCAACATCTGCACCTGTTTTCCAAATCATACCATCCGCTATAAGGTTGCTTAGATTCGTTTCGTCACTTCTAACGTGGGCTCGTTCCCCATCGAGATATACTTTTGTCACTCCAACAACCTCATTCAAAGCCTCCGATCCAAGTTGATAAAAAGCATCTGTAAACATTTTTATGAAAGGATCTTCAGGGATATCAGATGTTAGTGGAATTACTTCTCCTCTCCAATCTACTATCCTACCATCATCAATCCATAAATCTATTCTCCCAATGTTCTCTGCGTTATCACCAGCTTGTGCTACTATAACATTATTAATTACTACAGGTGTTTCTAACAATGTGTGAGAATGTCCGTCTATTATAATATCTACTCCTGATACATTTTCAGCCAGCTCATCTGAGGTAGTGAACTCAACAGACAAGTTAGGTCTTCCACCATCCGCATGATAACCTAAGTGCGCAAGGACTATAACTACATCAGCTTTTTCTTGGACAATTGGAAGATACATGTTTAAAGTTTCTTCTGCATCCACAATTGTATTTTCACCTAAATAAATTGGTTCTAAAACTTTCGTTTGTTCAGTAACAAGACCTATAATTCCAACGGAGAAATCACCATAGTCTTTTATAATATATGGTTCAAAAACTGGTCCTCCACGTTTTTCATTGACAAAATTTGCCCCTAAGAATGGGAATTGTGCTACTTCGTACTGCTTCTCAAGCACCTCGAATGGCTTATCAAATTCATGGTTCCCCAAAGACATTGCATCCAAACCCATGTAATGTAAAGCTAAAAAGTCAGGAACTGCATCCAACTGATCGGATTCTGGAATCCCTGTGTTTACATCTCCAGCATGTAGAAAAAGTACTGCTCCGCCTTCCTTTGCCACTTCTTCTCTTGCTTGATTTATCAGGGTAGCTGCCCTAGCGAATCCTCCACCATCTTCCGTTCCCCACACATGTCCGTGAGTATCGTTCATGTGGAAAATTACTAAGTGATTAGGCCCTGCAAAAACCGATAAAACCATAACGACAAAAACTAAAATACCTAAGAATCTTTTCATCTTGTTCCCCTCCTTTTGAGTTGGTTTCAACTACACATCATTTGCTACTCCTATCCCAACCTTGCTTAAATATTAAATCTTCTTTGTTCACATCAAGATGCTTCGCCATTTTTGAACACTTAACTACAAAAGAATAATAGATTGATTTTTTGGGATTTTCATCAACCAAACTTTCAAAGTTAGATTGTCCTTTGGCTATTACAATATCTGCTTCATTGTAGATATTTTTGAAAGATGGACTAAGGAAGCTTAAATCGGTGCCCAAATATTTGGCTCCACTTTCAACAGGAATGGAAACTTCTTTTAAAAAAATTTGATCGGCATCTTTTTTAGTCGCACATTTGTAAACCGGACGAGATTTCAAAGCAGAGTGAACGATCAAGTTGGGGTATAATTCTTTTAATACTTTTATAAACAATTTATCAAAAACTATTTCACCAGCATAATTATGAATAAAAAGCAGGAGCCGGGCATTTTCTAGCTCTTTTTTAAATTTTTCTAAATCGTTTATTGCTTCTCCCTTTGTGTTAAAAAAATTTTGGATTTCTATCTCTAACTCACCAAAGGAATTTCCCGAATTGTGGCAAAAAAGCTCCCCCATCAGTGATAATTTGAAAGCAGTATAAAGAGGATCTTTGCTAGACAAACAAAAATCTAATAGATCATCGTAAACTTCTAAAAATAGTTGGTTTAGGTCAGCTTTTTCTGTATGAAAGTAATCATTTTCACCAAAAACATCATAAAAAGAATCATAAAATGTTTTTACTAAATAATAAGGTGTGTGGGTTGAAGTCGTATCCCCGAATGTTTTTAGAATTACCTCTTTGTAATTATCAAAAATGTTATGAGAAGAATCTGAAGAGTTAGTATTAACTTTAGACATTAACTCAGAAGAGTGTTTTAGAAGACAATTAATACATTCATAATCTATATTCATCTTTGTTCACCCCACGAACTTCTAAAATCCTACAAAACTACTTTTAATTTTATCACTGTTTAATTAATTTAGTATTAGCTTTATTTAGTATTTTGTTAAGAAAAATATCCCAAAAAATTGTTACTTCTATTTCTTGACATTAAAACATTAAATCATTATAATATATTCGATAGTTTTAAAACCAATTATTCAGCTTCTATTGGTTGAGTTTGCCTTTAAAGATGAACTAAATAAGGAGCAACCTTATTTTCAATAAAACAATTTAATTTAAAAGGATTTGGAGGTGTAGAGATGAAAAGAACATATCAACCATCTAGGATAAAGAGAAAAAGAACTCATGGCTTTTTAGCTAGAAAAAGAACATCAACTGGAAGAAATGTTTTAAGAAGAAGAAGAGCAAAAGGCAGAGAACGTTTAACAGTATAATGGAAGGGCAAACTTTCAAGAAAAAAGAACGCTTACGATTAAAAAGGAATTTCAAAAATGTTTTTGAAAAGGGCGGGCGTTTAATCGATAATAATTTTGTTATAATATATGTTCCGAATACTATGGATTATAACAGGATCGCTGTAATTGTGAACAGAAAATTTGGCAACGCAGTTGTTAGAAATTTAATTAAAAGATACATCAGAGAAATATATAGAACAAACAAAACTTTTTTTCCTTTAGGATATGATTTCGTATTCATTCCAAGAAAAGAGTTATCGAAAAATTTTAAAGGAATAGATTATTCTCAAATTAAAAACCAAATTTTAAAATTGGTGAGGAAGCTAGAAGCATGAAAAAGCTTGTTCTCAAGTCTATTGATTTTTATAGAAAACATATATCGCCTGCAACTCCTCCCAAATGTATCTACCTACCGACCTGCTCATCTTACACCTATGAAGCGGTGGAAAAGTTCGGGGTATTTAAAGGTTTGTACTTGGGATTTAGACGTTTTATCAGATGCAATCCATTACACAAAGGGGGCTACGATCCTGTCCCTGAAAAGTTTTCTTTTTTTGTTCATAAGCAAGGAAAAAATAAACAACACAGAAGGAGTGTATGACTTGAAAAAAGGATTGTTTTTTTTGACGTTACTAATGTTTTTAAATGTTATCGCCTTTGCAATTCCTGAGATAACAGTATCAGAGAGTTCATTGAATCAAGAAATTAACATTGAAATGAAATTGTATAGATTGAAGTTAGACCAAAATGGGCACATTTTAAATTTCGAACTCTACGATAGCAGAACGAAAAAATACAACTTAGTCTATGAATATACAGGTGATAGTTACGATATTTTAGATACCCAAAATATGACAGAAATATTACCAAGCAACTATAATATCAGATTGGCGGAAGATCAAAGTTATATTGAAGTAAATTACTTTTTCCCCAACGGAGGGCAAAAGATTTATAAGTTTTACAACGATCCAAACTATCATTTTGATGTTCAATTTAAAAATTTATATGGATACGTTGTTTTACCTAGTATATCCTTTTCTTCGGGAATAAGATACAGTGGTAATGTTTTTGTTTCATACATTGATAAATCCGTTTCAACAGGAGAAGCTTTAGATTCTACACTAGCCATCTATACGCCTGAAGAGATAGAATTCTCTCAAAACCAATACTTATTCCCATTAAATTATTCGGATCAAAAAATAATTTCTTATTTAGGTCCAACCAAAAAAATTTTTATAAAAGAAACGTTTGATGGTATAGAAGAAGGGATCGTTTACTCTACAGTAATCGATTTAATGCAGGATTTAGGAAAGTTTGGACCTTTCAATAATATTTTTTATTGGTTCGTTAACTTTTTCTGGTGGCTATTTAAAGTAACAGGGAATTTTGGTTGGGCTATAATACTCTTTACCCTCATTGTAAATGCAATATTATTCCCCGTATATGGCAGGCAAAAGAAATCCATGATCGAAATGAAACAGTTACAACCAGAACTTGAGAAAATAAGAAAAAAATATAAAAACCCTCAAAAACAGCAAGAAGAAACTCTGAAATTGTACAAGGAAAAAGGAGTGAACCCTGCCGGAGGATGTTTGACTTCTTTGATTCCTCTCCCCATTATGATCATACTGTGGCAAGTAATCTACTATTTTGAAGGTAGTTATGCATACAATCCCAGATTCCTTTTATGGACAGATCTTTCTCTAGGCGGTTTCCAAGCCAATTTTTTCCTACTATTACTTGCCATAATTGCTTCTTTAATCAATGCCCTTTTAATGTCGCAAGATGCCAGGAGCGCATGGACGTCGGTAATTATGTCTGTGGTGTTTCCTTTCATTTTGATTGGATTACCCGTCGGAGTATTCATTTATTATTCACTGAACACTGTAATACAAACCCTATTAACTTTTGTGTACAACAGGATTTACAATGTCAAAGGTATTACGTTTAGACAACTCGTTGGTTTGGGTCCAAAGCCTGTCAGGAGGTGAAATGATAAGTGCTTAAATTACAAGGTGAGACAAAATTTGAAGGAACTGATTTGGAATCGGTTTTAGAAAAAGCAAAATCAAATTTTAACGCATCATGTATCGATGAGATTTCTTATAAGATTATTCAAGAGCCTTCTAAGGGATTCCTTTTTGGAATAGGTAAAAAGCCCCTCATCATAGAAGCTTATCCCAACGAGAAATACCTTATCAATAAGGTAAAAAAATTCTTGAAAAATATCCTTTCGTATTTTGAAGAAGATGTTGATATCAATATTAATTATTACAATAAGACCTTGAAAGTTTTTTTAGAAGGAGAAAACTTGGGTAAAGTAATTGGCAAACAAGGGCGAAACCTTGGATCACTACAGCATTTAACCATGATTTATGTCAATAGAATGACTGACACTAAATTTGATGTCAAATTGGATGTTGGGGATTACAGAAGAAATAGGAAAAAAAACCTAGAACTAATCGCTGACAATGCTGCTAAAAAAGCAATATCTACTAACGAAAAGGTGGAATTAGCCCCTATGTTTCCCTTTGAAAGAAAAATAATTCACAAGTATATAAATTATAATTATCCCAAATTACATACCGTTTCCATGGGGTTAGAACCTTATAGAAAAGTTGTGATTTATCCCTCAAAAAATGGTCACAATTAATTTAAAAATTACATTAGCACTAAACACAGTATTCAAAAAATCGTGGGAGGAAACATAATTGAAAACTGTTTACCAATATCAAGAGCAAGTTCTTTCCATAATTAGTAGAGAAAATCTTCCTGATATTGGTGTTTTAGGTGGCATAGAAATCGAACATATTATAAAAAAAATAAAAGATAATATCAAAATAACAACTGAGGTAGCGGGACCTGGTGGAAGAGTTGTTATTTATTTGAACGATTATTTTCATCTTAAACCATCGATATTTGATTTTTTAAGTCCTGATGAGTATATTGAATTCTTACTTAAAACTTTTCAAACAAAAGAAATTCCTATTATTTGGATTGAAAAACCTGGAGGAACTACGAGGAAAGTTAGGAATATAGAAGAAAGTACTGAATACCTTGATTATCGTGAAACAAACTTAAAAGTAGAACCTGAATTTATTACCGAATATCTCTATAATATAAAAAATCTTTTTATAGTGTATAACTCCTGGAACAAAAAGATAATCGATCTGACTAAGGCAAAAAGAAGATTATTTGTAGATTTACGGGAACCTTATACAGATGAAATTGATAAATTTACATGTGATTATCTTTTTTTAATTTCTAAAACGGCATATAGAGAATTAGCAGAAAAAAGCAATAATTTGAAAGCTGATAATAAGCTAATTATAGCAAAAGATGCAATCTCTTTTGATAAAAAAATATATGAAGTAAAAGTTAAAGAAAAAAAGTATTTCGAAGAGGCAGTATCAGCTTTTGAGGCTAATTTTATCAGTAGTATCATAAAAGGTTACACGTTGAAATCTGCTTTTGAAAGTTCTTTTAATCTTTTCAATCACGTTTTTGAATGTGGAAGCATTCCCACAGAAAAATTGTGACTAAATTTTTCTTTAAATCAAACTAGCTAGCCTTTAAAAAACAATAAAAATTTATCGGGTAGAAGGTTGATAATAATTCTTATCTATCTTCTACCCGATTATTAATTCTGGCAGCCCCACAGGGAATCGAACCCTGACTCTTGGACTGAGAATCCAATGGACTAGCCGTTATCCTATGGGGCCATTTGTATCGTTTCATTTTCAAATCCTTAGTTATTATATCAACCATAAATTACTTTGTCAATAGGCTTGAGACTTAAAATTTTCCCTTTAGTATTCCTGGATAATATTTTCTATCATCTTTTTTCTAGCCGGATGTTTTAACTTCCTGATAGATTTGGACTCTATCTGCCTGATTCTTTCCCTTGTTACGTTAAAAAATTCTCCGACCTCTTCGAGAGTTTTCTGTTTCCCATCTACGAAACCGTATCTCATTTTTAGTATCATAGCTTCCTTAGGTGAAAGTGTATCAATGATCATTTCCATTTTTTGACGAATAATCATCTTCCTTCCCTCTTCATCAGGGGTAGGTGAATCAGAATCAATAAAATCGAGTACCTCACTTTCTCCTTCAGCATCTACATCATTAGAAATCGGGGCATTTAAGGAGAATATATTTTTGGCACTAATTAATACCTCTTTCATCTTATCTACCGGCTTGTCCATCAAAACAGAGAGTTCTTCTAAATCAGGTACTTCTCCATTTTCTTGAATATACTTATTTACGACCCTATTCATTCTATTAATCGTTTCTACCAAATGTACTGGAATTCTTACAGTCCTTCCTTGATCAGCAATCGCTCTTGTTATAGCCTGGCGTATCCACCAATAAGAATAAGTAGAGAATTTGTAACCTTTTTTCCAATCAAATTTAGCAACAGCTTTCATTAAACCAATATTTCCTTCTTGTATGAGATCCAAAAAGCCTAATCCATGGCCAACATACCTTTTTGCAATACTAATGACTAATCTAAGATTAGCTTTTATAAGTTCCTCTCTGGCTCTTTTATCCCCCATCTGCGCCCTTCTTGCTAGCTTTCTTTCTCTTGAAGGAGTTAATAATTTGCTCTTACTAATCTCTTTCAAATATATTTTAATCGGATCCTGCAACGAAATATTATCACACATCTCGACTTCAACATCGGAAAAATCTTCGAAAATCTCTTCGTATTCTTCAGAATCTTTAAACTCTTCGTTGACTTCTAACTCTTTTTCTTCATCCTCTTCACAGAAATTACCTGAAGAGCCGTCTACTACTGAAATATTAGATTTTTTTAATTCATTGTAAAACGTTATTAAAAATTCTAACGTAAAATCCTCACGCATTTGGCTAGGTATAGATTCATCAATTTCTTCAAAGGTTACTGTGCTCTTATCTTTAGCTAGCTTTTTTTTGATTTTTCTTAAAATTTCATCGGTGATTGCATTAGGATTATTTTTAATAGTTAAAGACAAGGAATATTTTTTGACTTTTGAGCTTTTATCAGCTTGAGTGCAATCTGTGCTCTCCGATTCGAAGTCCTCGATTTTGTCTTTTTCTATCATGAAAACTCACCTTCTATTAAAAAATTAGAATAAAAAAAGAAGATATTATATGATAAAATCATAGAGAAGCTTTTAAAAAAAGTAGACTAATTTAAAACAAACAGTTATATCTCTGTTAAGTATTATAGCGTGACAATATTAAATAAATATGAAAAAACAATTAATATACATAAATGTAATAATTTTTCTTAAAAACTTTAGAAGTTGTTGAAATTAGAACATTCTTTCGTGCTATAATAATTTTCGAACCGCTTTTGAACCCTTTAAAAAAGTTATAGAAGATTATTTAAATTTTATATAGGCTTTCAATTCTTAGTTTCTTAAAAAACAAAAAGGAGGTTTCTTTGTGCCAACATTAACTTTTAAAGGTGGTGTACATCCGCCTCAGAAGAAGCATTTTACAAAGGACAAACCTTTTGAAAAGTTACCTTTGCCCGATTTTGTATACCTATTCACAACTAACCATATAGGAGCTCCTGCAAAGCCAATCGTAAAAGAAGGCGATCAGGTAAAAACAGGTCAATTAATAGCAGAGGCTGCAGGCAATATTTCAGCAAACATACATGCTTCTGTTACAGGGGAAGTTGTTGGTATAGAATCATTTATAAATACCTCCACAGGAAGAAAGGATAACGCAATTGTAATAAAAAGAACTTCAGAAGATATTTGGGAGTATATTGAACACGATGAAAACTTTAAGAAGTTTTCAAAGGAAGAATTAATTAACATTGTTAAAAAAGCCGGTATAGTGGGATTAGGTGGTGCTATGTTCCCATCTCATGTAAAATTAAGTATACCCGCTGGCAAAAAAGTCGATTACTTAATAATCAATGGAGCAGAATGTGAACCTTACATAACTGTCGATGATATGA
The DNA here is from genome assembly GCF_000018605.1 of Petrotoga mobilis SJ95. Lineage (NCBI taxonomy): Bacteria > Thermotogati > Thermotogota > Thermotogae > Petrotogales > Petrotogaceae > Petrotoga > Petrotoga mobilis. The sequence continues at coordinate 662,989 of NC_010003.1, forward strand.
TGATGAGAACATACACAGAAGAAATCATTAAAGGAATAAAAATAATAGAATATATAGTTAATCCGGGAAAAATTTATGTGGGCATCGAAGAAAACAAACCTGAAGCAATAAAAGCCATGAAAAACGCTTTAAAAAATGAAAATATCGAAGTTGCAATTCTAAAAACAAAATATCCTCAAGGTGCAGAAAAACAATTAATAAAATCTATCACAAAAAGGGAAGTCCCTTCAGGAGGATTACCTATTGACGCTGGGGCTTTAGTTTTTAACATTTCCACTACCTATGCAATTTATGATGCAGTAATCAATGGGAAACCCTTAGTTGAACGTGGTATCACTTTGAGTGGGGGTGTAAAAAAACCTGGTAACTATTGGTTCCGAATTGGAACTAAGGTTTCAGACCTTTTAAATCAAGTAGGACTCGTTGAAGAGGAAAAAATCGACAGAATAATCTATGGTGGACCAATGACAGGATTACCTTTACCAAATATTGATTTACCGACTTTCAAGGGAAACAATGCGATCACCGTATTAACAAAAGAAGAGATACCACAAAAGCATGAATATCCATGTATTAGATGTGCTTCTTGTGTTAAAGCATGCCCCATAGGACTTCAACCTTACTACCTAAAAAAACTTGCTGATGCTAGGAAAAACGACATCGCACAAGAAAATGGAATTATGGATTGTATAGAATGTGGTGCTTGTTCTTACATTTGTCCATCAAATATAGATCTAGTTAAAACGTTCAAGACAACAAAAAAGGTTATAAAAGCCATTCAAAAAAGGAGGGTTTGAGTTGAATCTTAGCACTGAAGCGGCTCCCCATTTTAGAACTACCAATACTACTAGAAAAATTATGATCGATGTTTTGATATCATTGATACCTGCGGTTATTGCTTCAACGTGGATCTTTGGTTTTCGAGCACTTTTTATTATGTTATTTTCTATGGTTTTTGCAGAAATGTTGGATTTTTCGATCGTTCGTTTCATAAGAAAGCAAAAAGATCACATCCCTGATTTTTCCGCTTCTGTTACAGGGTTACTCTTAGGTATGAACCTTTCTTTAGCTGTTAACTGGTGGCAAATTATGTTAGGAGTGGTCATTGCGATAATTTTAGCGAAACAAGTATTTGGGGGGTTAGGTCAAAACTTTTTTAACCCTGCTTTAGTTGGAAGGGCTTTTATGTTGATATCTTTCCCTACAGCTATGACCACCTGGTATGTACCTTTTTATTACCAGAATCCTGATATTGTTACTTCTGCCTCCGTACTGGGAATAATTTCTGAAGAAGGAATGAGCACAGTACTCCAAAATTATACTTACTGGGATATGTTCATCGGAACAATTCCCGGTTCTATCGGAGAAGTTAGCGCTTTAGCTTTAATTATTGGTTTCATATACTTAGTCATTAAAGGTAGAATAAAATTGATGATCCCTGTATCCTATATAGGAACGGTTTTAATTTTTAGCTCTGTTTTTTACATGGTTGATCCTACCAAATTTGGAACTCCCTTGTTCCATCTTTTAGCAGGTGGCTTAATATTAGGTGCTTTGTTCATGGCAACGGATATGGTTACTTCTCCAATGACCAAAATGGGCCAGCTCGTTTTTGGTGTGGGAGCTGGAATTTTAACCATGATCATAAGATTTTTTGGTAGTTACCCCGAAGGTGTCTCCTTTTCAATACTTATCATGAACGCCTTTGTCCCTTTGATTGATGATTGGCTAAAACCAAAAATTTATGGAACAACCAAAGGGGAGATAAAACATGCGTGAATATATAAAAACAGGTTTAATCTTAACCGCTTTTATGGTCGCTGCCGGTTTTTTAGTATCTGTTGTTTACAATTTTGTCAATCCGATGATAGTACAATCCGAATTTAATAATACATTGTCAGCTATAGAAGAAGTATTAAAAGATGCAAATACCGGTGAGTATTTAGTTTCTAATATTCCTACCAATGAAGAACAGTTAGAAAAAAATATGTGGAAAGAAGGTCAAGATGGGGTTTTATACGTAAGTCAAAAAAATGCAAAAGTCTATTCCCCCGTTTATAAGTTCACGGAAAACAACACCGAAATTTATGTCATGACAGTTTCAGGAGTAGGTTATGGAGGAGATGTGGTTAGCGTTATTTCATTCATCAAAAAAGATGATGGCCAAATTACTTTGAATAAAATAGAAGTAATAAATTATTCACAAGAAACCCCCGGACTAGGTGCCAAAATCTCTGAAGAACCCGTGAAAAGAAGATTTAGTATGATCCCAGAATCAGGTTTAAATGTGGGCATTAAGGTCGATAAAGACGCCGGCGTAACTGTCCCAACTAATTCAATAAATACTTACAAAGAACAAGGTGTAGTGAAAACTAGCGATGTAATGACAGGAGCAACAATAACTCCAAGAGCCGTTGCTGATTCTATTAATGCAGCTGTAGAATTTTTAAAAGAGGAAGGGGTGATGTGAAAAGATGGCTGATCTAAAAAATTTTACCAATGGTTTGATAAAAAACAACCCTACTTTTGTTCAAGTGTTAGGAATGTGTCCTACTTTAGCTACAACTACAAGCGCAGAAAATGGTTTAGGAATGGGAATAGCCACTCTAGCTGTTTTAACAATGTCAAACATTGTAATCTCTTTGATCAGGAAAATAGTTCCCAAAAAGATAAGAATTCCCATTTATATCGTTATTATAGCTTCTTTTGTAACAATGATAGATCTCATAATGCACGGACTAACATACGAATTATGGCAGACTTTGGGAATATTTATACCTTTGATAGTTGTGAACTGTATCATAATGGGAAGGGCAGAATCTTTCGCATCAAAAAACGGGGTATTAGATTCAATATTTGATGCCTTGGGAATCGGTTTAGGTTTTACAGGAGCACTCGTATTATTGGGATCAGTAAGAGAATTATTGGGTAACGGAACGATCTTTGGTTTTACGGTGTGGGGAGACGCCCTCAACTTATACCTTTTCATACTACCACCTGGCGCATTCATTACTTTAGGACTTTTACTTGGAATGTTCAATTCGATAGGTATAAGTAGAGAAAACAAAAAGAAGAAGGCAGGTGCTAAAAAATGAATCTTATCCTTCTCTTTATTTCAGCCGCTTTGGTAAACAATATTATTTTAACTAGATTTTTAGGTATTTGCCCTTTTTTAGGAGTTTCTAGAAGCAAAAGTTCCGCTGTTGGAATGTCTATCGCAGTAATTTTTGTCATGACGATAGCAGGAGTAATAACTTGGCTCTTAAATCAGATACTAATAATGCTTGGAGTAGAATTTTTAAGAACGATCGTGTTTATTTTGGTAATTGCTGTACTTGTTCAATTTGTTGAGTTCTTTATTAAGAAATCAAGTCCAGCCCTTTACGAAGCCTTGGGGATATACTTACCACTCATAACAACCAATTGTGCAATATTGGGGATCGCATTGTTAAACATACAAACTAATTACACCTTTATCGAAAGTTTGGTAAACTCTTTTGCTTCTGGATTGGGATTTTCGCTGGCATTAATAATATTTTCTTCAATAAGAGAAAAAATGCAACTAAACAATGTCCCAAAACCCTTCCAAGGTACCGCTTTAGCGCTAATAACGGCTGGACTTCTTTCAATGGCTTTTATGGGGTTTTCAGGTTTGGTGAAATTATGAAAAGGGAGAATAATCTCCCTTTCACTTTTTGTATATGTAGAATTCATCAATTATTTCGTCAATTGGAGTATATTTATTTGGGAAAAGAGGATTATCAACCCTCGCCACTGCTTTTACAGTAACTTTGATCGAATCTTCGTAAACATCAAAAATAATGTAATGGAGCTTTCCAAGCACGTGCTTTACATGCCAAGGCAGTGGATCCGCTCCATGATTTGTATTTAGCTTAGCACCCCCTCCACCACTGGTTATAAACATGATTCCATCCTTAAAATACCTTTCGTAAGCGTGTATATGTCCGTTTATCACAACATCAACACCGTACTTTTCGAAAATGGGCAACCAATTCTTTGTGTTGAAATGACCTTCGGGAAGATTTTCTTCCATATTACCATACTCCGTGGCTGTCGTCCAAAAAGGATGATGGAAAGCCACGAAGATAAATTTTTTATCATTATTGTTTTTAAGATCTTCTTCCAGCCACTTCATTTGTTTTTCATAAAGATCCGAAGATTCCAAAATATTAGAATCTAAGATAACAAAATGAGAGTTTCCATAATCAAAAGAGTACCATCTCTTGGAATAATCTCCACCACCACTTGGAAGCTCGAATGCCCTATAATAAAGTAAACTGTTTCTTTCGTGATTACCTAAAGCCATGTAATAGGGGATTTGAGAACTTAAAGGGTTTGCAGACTCAAAAAATTTACTCCAGCTCTTCTCTGATGTGCCTTCTTCCGTGTGATCTCCAGGCTTTAGAATGAATGCTGTATTTAGATCCGAATCTCCTACAATTCTATTAACAACGTAAGCGTGTCTTTCGTCATAGATTTGAGTATCTCCATAAACTATAAATCGAAAAGAATCAATATTTTCATCTAAAGGCTTGGTTTTAAAAGCCTTTTTTTCTGTCTTAACATCATTCAGAGTATAAGTATCTTCAACATTTATCACGTATTCATAGGAAGAATCAGGTTGCAAGCCAGAAAGTTCTATATAGTGATATTCCAAAGGAAACTCGTTTTGTATTTCTAACACCTTAGCTTCGCTACTTGAATCATAAACTTCTACAGTTGCCCTGGCAGGGACAGCCATCCTGAAATTGATAGTCACACCATCTTCCTCTTTGTTAGTGAGGAAAGGTTGGTAAAAAAAGTAATTTTCTCCAACTTCAACAAAAAGGTCTTCAGACTCTACAATAGAGACAGATTCACTCTTCAAATTTCCAAAATCTACTTTAACTTGGAAATTCCCATAATCTTCATCATTGGGAAGATAAAATTCTGCTTTTCCTTTTTCATCAACTAGTTGAACATCTTGAATCGTTCCCAATTCATCTTCTACAACAACTCTCATGCCCTCAGCAGACTTTTCATTGTTCAATATTATATTTTTTTCGATAGTTGTATAACCTATACCGAATTTATCGTAATATCTTTTTTCTATTTCGCTAACGCTCTCACCAACGGTTATAACTCTCGTAAATTCAAGAACATCCTCAGGTTCAAGGGTAAAAAATGAGATACTTGTGGTCATCTCGTCGTTTGCTATAACCCTCTGAAATGTTTGATCATCAACCGGGAAATAGCCAAAGCTTCCAAAATCTTGCTGAAGAACTAATACATAGTTATTTAAGATCTTTGACTTTATAAAAAAAGGAAATGTGTCGGAGTAATCTATTATTTCATTCATTTGGACTCGTTTTTTTGTTTCCGTTTTGTTAGTTATCATAGTACTCAATAAGAGGTTTTGTTCTTGTAGGGTGTAAGTATTCAACACTTTGAAGTCGTTTTCATCATAAATGAAAAAAATCGAATCTTCCGAAGTTTCTACAATGCTGTTTTGGAGCTCTACACCTGAAATTAGAATTTTATGATTTGTGAAAAGACTTTTATTAACTTCATTACTTTTAAAAAGGGTTATATATCCATTTTCTTTAGAAATTCCTATTGTCAAATAGTTGTTGGATAATATATAATTATCCTGATAAGATGAAATTAGATCTGCTGAAAAAAAGAGTACAGACAAAATAGCAAAAAATGTTACGATAAGATACTTTTTCACATTAATGCCCCCTTTTCGTGTTTTTTCGCTCTTTCAATATTATATCATATAAGAAAAACCCTTTGGTGTGGTATAATATTTGCTGAATTAAATTTTATGCGGAGGTGAAGTCATGGCAAAGAGAAGTTCTTATGCGAAAGAAGCAGAAGAAAAAATGAAAAAAACTCTTGAACATTTTGAGGACGAATTAAAAAAAGTAAGAACCGGACGACCTACTACCGCTATTTTTGAGGATATAAAAGTCGATTATTATGGTATGCCTACTCCCATTAATCAGGTTGCAACCTTAAGTGTTGGAGAAGAAAGAACCGTTGTCATAACCCCATGGGATAAAAAGATGCTGGAACCCATAGAAAAAGCGATAAATTCTTCTAATTTTGGTTTTCACGCTATAAATGATGGTAACGTAGTGAGGGTATCTTTCCCAAATCCCACTATTGAAGAAAGAAGAAAACTGGTAAAAGCTATAAAAGAGATGCTAGAAGAAACAAAAGTGGCTTTAAGAAATATTAGAAGAGATGATATAAAAAAGGTTAAAGAAATAAAGAACGAGGGTTCAATAAGTGAAGACGAGGCAAAAAAATTCGAAGAAGAAATCCAAGAGATTTTAAAAGAAAATGAAGATGAAGCAGAAAAAATATTCCAAAGAAAAGAAAAAGAGATCATGGAGTCATAAATGTGGAAAATATAAGTATGAAACTTTCAAAAGTACCTGCCCATGTTGGTATAATTATGGATGGAAACGGAAGATGGGCAACTAAAAGTGGCTATGACAGAAACTATGGACATCAAAGGGGTGCTGAAACTGCCCTCAAAGTTATTGAGTGGTCTAAAGAATTTGGAATTAATTATCTTACCTTATACACCTTTTCAGAAGAAAATTGGAAGAGACCACAAAATGAAATAGAATTTTTATTTGATTTACTCATAAGATACTTTGAAGATAACCTTAAACGTATCATAGAAAATGGGGTAAATGTTAGATTTTTGGGAAGGATCAATAAACTGCCAGAAAGTCTCATAAAGACTTGTAAAGAAATCGAGGACATAAGTAAAAATAACAAAGATTTCAATTTGATCTTCGCCTTGAATTACAGTGGAAGACAAGAGATTGTAGATGCAGTAAATAAAATCTTGAAAGAAAAGAAGACAACAATAACAAAAGAAGATATTGACAGCAACCTTTATTTACCAGATGTTCCTTATCCTGATTTAATAATAAGAACAGCAGGTGAAGAAAGACTAAGTAACTTCTTACTTTGGCAATCTGCTTATTCTGAACTGTATTTTACAGAAACTCTATGGCCTGATTTTTCCTATGATGATTACTTCAACGCCCTTTTAGATTATTCTAAAAGAGAGAGACGATTCGGGGGTATAAGCAGTAAGTCTAAAGATATGGAGGAAAACCTTTGAATAAAAAAGAACTCTGGACAAGAGTAATATCAGGGGTAATTATTGGACCTATAGTTGTTTTTTCTTATTTAACGTATCCCACTCTTTTAGGATTGGTTACAACTATAGTGATGTTAGCTTCCTTTGAATTGATTGAACTATTTACAAGTGATGTCAAAAATAGTTTCATCAAGCTTTTGCTTACTTTTATTGTAGGAACATCCAGTCTTATATATGGATTCTCCTTGGAGGCTGAATATAGAGGAATTTTACCTTTTGAAAGTGAAGGAATATTTTTCTTAGCTTTCGTAGCGTCTGTATTTTCGATCATGCTCTTAGTTAAAGAAATAACGCACACAAAAAGGTTCATAGAATCTTCTGCATTAAGTATTATCTACGTATCTTTTTTCCTTTCAAACTTTTATTTGATTCATTTGAACTACGGACCAGGGATGGCGATTTTAGCATTAACTGCAGTATGGGCTTATGACGCCGGTGCATATTTTTTTGGATTGAGTTTCGGTAAACATAAACTTTCTCCACATTTTTCACCAAAAAAAAGTTGGGAGGGATTATTAGGTGGCATCTTTTTCACTTTTGCTTATATATTTATATTTGATTCCATTGGGGTTTTTTTTGGAAGCATTCAAAAAATAACTCTCTTGCAAACCCTTATCTTTGCATTGATGGTGGGCTTTTTTGATACCATTGGAGATTTAACAGAATCAATTATTAAAAGATATTATAATGTAAAAGATTCTGGAGAAATTTTACCAGGTCATGGGGGAATGCTCGACAGAATTGATGGTTTGTTGATCGTAACCCCAATGTGGTATTTTTTGTTGAGAATACTGTGGATATAGGGGGCGAAAATGAAAAAGACAAAATTTAACGAAGGTTTCACAGTGGTTGAGGTTCTAATAGTATTGGGGATCATTTCGATTCTCGCTAGCATCGCCATCCCATCGATTACAGGACTTATCAATCAAGCTAAAGCAACTAAAATAGTAACTGAAATGCAAAATGTTCAAGTCGCTGTAATGAACTATGGTATTTATAATTCAACCTTAAGTGGGTTGACGTTTGATGCTCTCTTGTCAGATGGCTATTTAACATCTCAACCAGAAAATATAGACATAGATTCCTCTACCCCATTAGAAATCAGAATCGTATATGACGGTGACTCACCTACCGCAACAGAGCTAAAAAAGATTAACAACAACATACTTATCGATAATGATACTGCCTATTTAGTAGTTAAATATTAAAAGAATAGAAAGCAGACACTTTAGTGAGGGTGGGAAACAGGGCAAAGGGTTACTGACAGAAGTTTTAGAGTTTTCAAAGAAAGAATAATTTGAAAAAAATTAGGAGGATTTCTATATGAAATATTTTACCTCTGAAGAAATCAGAGAAAATTTTTTGTATTTTTTCGAGAAAAAAGGGCATAAAAAGTTACCTAGTTCCTCATTAATTCCCAACGATCCTCAATTGTTGTTTACGGTGGCTGGAATGGTCCCTTTTAAACCAATATTTTGGGGAAAAGTTGAACCCACTTATACGAGAATCACTACATGTCAAAAATGTTTAAGAACGAACGATATAGAAAATGTTGGAAGGACCCCCAGGCATCATACTTTTTTTGAGATGTTGGGGAATTTTTCTTTTGGGGATTATTTCAAAAAAGAGGCTATAAAATGGGCTTGGGAATTTTTAACAGAAGAATTAGGACTTCCAGCAGAAAAATTATGGGCTTCCGTGTATGAAACCGATGACGAGGCTTTTAATATCTGGAAAGATGATATCAAAATACCTGAAAATAAAATACTAAGATTCGGTAAAGAAGAAAACTGGTGGGGACCTGCAGGTCAAACCGGTCCATGTGGCCCATGCTCAGAAATATACTTTGATACAGGGTACACCGAAAACTGTCCAGACCAAGAAAATTGCACTCCTGCATGCGATTGTGGTCGTTTTGTCGAGATTTGGAACATAGTTTTCACTGAATATTATTCCGACGAAAACGGAAACCTATCCCCTTTACCAAGAAAAAACATTGATACCGGGGCGGGTTTTGAAAGAATCTGCGCAGTTACTCAAGGTAAATATGATAATTTTGACTCCGATCTATTCAAAGAAATAATAGAAGAAATACAACGAATCTTTGGTGTAAAATTCAGAGTAAATAAAAGTAAAGATGTATCAATAAAAGTAATAGCAGATCACTCAAGGGCGATTGCCTTTCTAATATCTGAAGGGATTATACCATCAAATGAAGGAAGAGGCTATGTTTTAAGGAGATTAATAAGAAGGGCTGTAAGACATGGAGCTTTGTTGGAAGCAAAAGGCCCATTTTTAAGCAGTATCCTTGAAACAGTGATTAAAAAAATGGGAAAAATCTATCCTGAACTTATCGAAAAAGAAGCTTTAATCAAAGATATTTCCTTTATGGAAGAAGAAAAGTTTTTTGAAACTATGGAAAAAGGAATGGAAAGGTTAAACAATATAATTCAAAACTTAAACAACGAAACTACATTACCGGGGAAAATAGCCTTCGAACTTTACGATACATACGGATTTCCTTTGGACCTCACAAAAGAGATATTATCCGAAAAAGGGATAGAAGTTGATGAAAAAGAATTCACAGAACTGATGAACAAGCAAAGAGAGATGGCAAGATCAGCTTCGGGTAAAGTAGAATATGATACAGAAAAACAAATTTACAAAGAAATCGATAAATTTTTGACTCCAACTGAATTTATTGGTTATGATAAACTAAGTTCGACAGAAGAAGTTCAGCTTATAATAAAAGGTAATAGTATTGTCCCACAAGCTCAAGAAGGTGACGAAATCGAACTCTTCTTCCCTAAAACGCCCTTTTATGCCGAAAGAGGAGGACAAGTCTCAGATAAGGGTGTTATCTACAATGAAACATTCGAAGCTGAAGTTATACATGTCAAACCTATAAGAAATGAGATAATATCTCACCTCGTAAAAATAAAAAAAGGTAGTATAAAAAACGGAGAAAGAGTATTTCTAAAAGTTGATGAAAAAAAGCGAAAAGCTACAGAGAAAAACCATACAGCGACACATCTTTTGCATTCTGCATTAAGAAAAGTAATTGGAGAGCATATAAGGCAGGCTGGTTCATATGTAGCCCCAGAAAGATTAAGATTTGATTTCACACATTATGAACCTTTGACCCAAGATCAAATAAAGCAAATCGAATACCTTATAAACGAACAAATACAAAAAGCTATCCCTGTTAACATATACCTAAAAAGCTTAGAAGAAGCAAAAAGTATGGATGTTATAGCCTTATTTGAAGAAAAATACGGAGAAGTGGTAAGAATTGTGGAAATAGACGACTTCTCAAGAGAGCTCTGTGGAGGCACGCATGTTTCCAACACAGGAGAAATAGGTCTCTTCAAAATTTTGGAAGAATCCTCTATTTCATCAGGAGTTAGAAGAATAGAAGCTATTACAGGTTTTGAAAGTCTTAATTATGCTACAGAATTGGAAAGTATTATGACTAATTTATCTAAAATGTTGGATTCATCAAGGGACCAGATACCTGATAAAATCGAAGGTATTCTAAAAACTATCAAAAATCAGGAAAAAGAAATTAAACAACTTCAATTTCAGTTGGCCACAAAAAATATAGAAAGATTAGCTGAAACTCCACAAATCATAGAAGGCGAAAAGGTGGTAGTAGCTCAGTTAGAAAACTTAGAAAAAGACGTTCATGCTAACACGGCCGATATCCTACTTCAAAAGTTAGGTAGAGGCGTTGTGATCCTTTTCAACAAGAGTAACAATGAGCAAGTAAGTTTGGTAGTAAAAGTATCAAAAGACACTTCTAAAAAGTTCCACGCCGGAAACATTGCAAGAAAAATAGCCTCCTATTTAGGTGGCGGTGGAGGCGGTGGACCAACTTTTGCACAAGCCGGCGGAAAATATGCTAATAAGGTGAAAGAAGTGATAGAACACATAAATGATTTTATGGAGGTTTAATATTGCTTGGGGTTGCTTTATCTGGAGGTGGGGCCAAAGGCGCTGCCCACGTTGGAGCACTTTTAGAACTTGAAAAAATGGGAATTAAATTTGATATCGTTGTTGGCACAAGTATTGGCGCACTCGTAGGTGCTGGGTATGCCATTTTAGGTAATTCCAACTTATTGTATGAATACGCTTTAAGGTTACAAAAAGCTCCTTTTATAAAAAAAGCACCCTCATCTCGTAAAATACCATCTATTTTGACGTGTATAGGTGCAAACTTGCTACCATCGGCTTTACCTTCTTTTCTTTATTTTTATATATTAAAAAGGATATTTAAAGACGTCACCTTTGAAGATTTGAAAATTAAATTCTATTGTACAGCGGTAAAAATGGATAGTGGAGATTTGGTAATTTTTCGTGAAGGACCTTTATTCCCAGCTTTAAAGGCTAGCATGGCGATGCCTGGTGCATTCAGGCCCTTTAAAATAAACGGTAGCAAATACATAGATGGTGGAACTTTGGAAAAGCTACCTATTTTAACGGCTAAAAAAGTTGGAGCTGATAAAATTATCGCCCTAAAACTTTTATCAAAAAAGATAAAATATGAGGAAATAAAAAATGCCTCCCAAGCTTTTGATAGGATGGATACAATAAGAGAAAATATATATGATAATTTAACAGAAAAATTTGCTAACGTACTTATCGAATTGCCCACAGAAGACTTTAATACTTTAGATTTCACACAAACAGAAGCTTTAATAGATACTGGGAGAAGGGCTGTTTTAGAAAGAAAAGAAGAAATCTTGGAGAAAATATCATGATTTTAGTAAGTGGAGGATTTGGATGGCAAGGAATTAAAGCAGCTGAAAACTTAAAAGATTTGGATCTATCCAGTTATGATAAAATCATCACCAACGGCATCACAGGATTTTGTATCGCCTGTTTCCAACTCAAAAAAGAAAAGATTCTTCATCAAAGTATAAAAAGCTTAAAACCCTACTTGAACACAATAGACAAAGATTACATCTTTTTTGGAAACATAAAAAATTGTCTCAAACTTTCTTCAAATTTAGGCAAGTATGAATATCAATTAGAAGAAGATGATGAATTAAACATTCCCTTAGAAATCGAACTGATAAATTTAAAGACTGAAGAAATAACAGCTAAAAAGATCACCACCATTCAAGAAAGTTTTTTCTATTCTACCCTCTTACCTGGTATCAGACCACCATTTCAAGGATGGTACAATACCGCTTCATTTTCAAGAACACCTTGCTACTCATTATTAAAATACGAAGGTGAAGAAATAGAAATCTATGATTCACCATATAATTATCACAAATCTTCAACCATACAAAGATTATACAAATCCATTCAGGTTATGAGAAGCAGACACTTTTACGAATTGGTCATGGATGAAATAAAAACAAAAAATAAGGTACATTTCAAAGGATAAAAGAAGGGAAAAGGTGAAAAAACTTTACAAGGTGGAAGTTGAGGAAAGATCATCAAATAAAAGATACGAATGTCTATTACTTGTAAAAGATAAAGAAGAAATTTATGATATTCTGTCTAACCTCAATATCAGAGTTATCAACATCAATGTTGATAACTTTTATTTCAACAGTAAAAAATTCAATATGGATCAAATGATCAGCCTTGTTGATAATCTGTACCTCCTTGTAAACTCGGGACTGACCCTCTTTGAAGCTATGGAATTTTTAGTTTTCAACGAACAGGTTGATAAGTTCATAAGAGGTGTTGTTTTTAAAGGTTACTTTTTAGTAAAAAAAGGATTAGACTACAAAACCGCATTTGACTTTCCTGAAATAGATAACTACTTTAGGTATACAATAAATATCTCAAAGACAACGCTAATTTTAAGAGAAAACTTATCCAATTTAAAAGATTACTATAACAACGTCAAACTTTCCAGGTCTACCGCCGAAAAATCATTAATTTATCCACTACTAATTCTTTCATCAATTTTGGTTTTGCTTTTTCTTCTAAATTTTTGGGTTATTCCACAGTTTTCTACTCTTTTAGGATACGATATTAATCTTAACTTATCAACTTACATGTTGATAAGTATGTTGATATTTTTCTTCTTTGGGTTGATAACTTTCTGGATAGGCAAGGGAAACGATATTTTTTGGACAAAGATTCCGTTTTTAAAGTCCTTGTACAAGAATTACATACTTCACGAATTCACAAGGAACGTTAACTTACTTTTAAAAAGTGGTCTCACAATATACAACGCTTTAGAAATAGTCCTTTCTAACACGAATTCACAGTATATTTCATCTACTTTCTTAACTGCCTATTTGGATATAGAAAAAGGGAAAGATCTTACCGAAGTTTTTTCAAAAATAAAAGACGTTAAAGAATTTTCTTTAACAATGAGCGTCTCAAAAAGGAAAGGAAATTATAAAGAGGTGTTTGACTTTTTAGAAAACTATTATTATTCATCTTTTAAAACCGCTTCAGATAAGATTATGAAAATGATCGAACCTGTACTTATAATATTTTTATCTGTAATAATTTTGAGTTTAGCATTTGAAATTTATTCCAATGTCTACTTAGGAGGGATAAAATTTGAAATGGGGGGTACATTCTAAATCTCATAAGGAAGGTTTTCTACTTATGGAAGTGCTAGTTTCTTTAGGTATCGAATTAATCTTGTTCTCGTCGATAGTTTTTTTCACTGTATATCCACTTCAAAAATACTTTTCATCTCTTACGGAAAGATTCATAGCTTCAGAGGTGGTGTATAAAACACGAAGCGCCTCTACCCATTACGGAGAGGATAACAACTTAAACGGAATCCTACGCTCTCAAATAGTACAGGGAAAATTAAAAATCGTGACTTATGATATAAGATACAGAATAGAAGATCAAAGTAGCCAAGATCTATTATGGAGCTTTGGAAAAATAGCAGGAATGGGAGGCAGAATTGTAAACAGCGAAGGAAAAACCATATTCAACGTCGTCCCAGTCACGGGAGCGCTCACCAATCCATGATCTATCTTCAAGCCTTTGGAGGAAAATTATGATTAAGTTCAAATACAAAGGGAAAAAAGTATGTATAAATCATATTGATTGTTTTATTAAACCATTTGAAAATGAATTTCAACTGAGAAAAATATACTTCCAAGAAATAACGGATAAAAAAATCGCTTTTAAAAAGATTCATTCTTCTGATAAAGAATATTTCTTGGTAATCGATGCTATCGACTACAAAAAATCAAAAAGATCTTTATTCTTTGACACTATTCTACCGATTCAATCCATTCTTTTGAGAAAAGTCTTAGAATTCAAAGAGGGTAGATACGTTTTAGGTACAGATTTTTTCAATTATGAATTTATTAGAAACAAAGAATTCGCATTTTCAGGATTAATAGTTGACGAAAAACCAACATACTTTTTTAATAATCAAGAATTGAAGGAATTAGCAATAAAATATTTGGAGGATAAAAGAATTGTTCCTGTTAGAATCTAACGTTAGAAAATTTCTGAAATACACACTAATAACAATAATAATTATACTTTTCGTTCTTCTAGTTTTTGAAAGTTATGAGAAATATCAAGAATATCTGAATATCAAAAGGATACAAAACAACTTAAATTATACTTACAACAACTACCTTTACAAAGTTGCCAACCAAAGGATGGTCGTAGAAGAATTTTTTGATTTCCTAACAGATAACAACTTCTTTCTAATAGAATTCAACTACTCCTTGACCGATGGACTAACAGCAAAAGTTGCAACCTTTATGGAACCAACTCAGAAAATAAAGAGCAAGTACTCCATATCAGAAGTCTCTAAAATAAACATGGGATCCAATTATTACGTGGTTCTTGAAATTAAAGAACAAGGAGTCAACCAATGAAACGCTATCTATTTATTATTCTTTTGTTGATTATAACTTTAGTGTATATAAAAAATTATGAAATTGAATCACCGAACCTAAAATTCTCTCTCCATACCATATCAGAAGTAGAAAGCAACTTCTTATCAGAGCCTCTACAAAAAGAGTTAGAAAATATTTTATCTTCTGATCTTTTGTTGGAAAGTATGATTATAAAAAGAAATAACGATTCTTTTCTTGAACTTGGGGATAATTTTGACATCGCCGTATCCTTTTCATATCCTAATTTTGAGTACACTCCAACGGATGTTATTAATAATAAAAAATTATACATAAAAAGCTCAAACATTTTCAAGCCTTTAAAAATTGACTTATTAGATCTATGGTCACAAAAAGATAACTTGCCTAAATATCAAAAAGAAGGGGTAGAATTCTCAGGTTTTTTCATAGATTCAGAAGGAAGAAATACAGGGTTTGTTTATTTCTTCGATGAACTTATAAAGCTTTCCGCAGGCGATACATTGGGGGAAGATTTAGTATTGGCAATTTTCAATGATGGAATTTTAATTCTAACTGAAGATAAAAAACTATGTGTTCTCTAGTCAATTCAAATTTCTTTAATTTTCCCATCTCCACTAATAGTATCTGCAAGAAAAATTAACTTCATGTGAATTTTTATTTACTCTTTCGTTATTTTTTATCCCTCTAAGAATATTCGAATTTCTTCAATCTCTCGCTTACGTATAATATGGCCTAATGCATGTTTTATAGATTTTTCAAAATATGGTATAATTAAATTGACAAACAAAATCTAAAAAAAGAGAGGCCAGACATGAATGAATTAGTGCACAATCCTCATGATCTATTCTTCAAACGAATTTTCAGTGACATAAGGATAGCTCGAGATTTCTTATGGAACTATCTCCCTCAAGAAGCTGTAGAAATAGTAGACCTAGATTATTTAATTCCTGAAAACAACAGTCATGTTGATGAAAACCTAAGAGAAAGCCTCTCGGATATGTTGTACAAAACAAAGATAAAAGGACAAGATGGCTACATATACATTCTGATGGAACACAAAAGCTACATTGAAGGGAAAGTAATCTTTCAACTGTTGAGATATATTACGAGCATCTGGGAAGAAAAATACGATCCCAAAACAAAAAAGGTACCAATAATAATACCGATGGTAATATACCATGGAAGAGAAATCTGGAACGTAGAAACGAATTTATTAAATATGGTACAAGGGATAGAAGATTTACCAAATGAACTAAAAACATACTTACCTACATACCGATATGAAATATGTGATTTCTCGATCAAAAGGAAAAAAAGGATAATAGGATTAACAGCGATGAAAGTTGCAATAGAAGCAATGAGAGCAGGAACGGCAATGACCAAAGAAGAATTTAAAGAAAGATTAAGAAGGGTATTTGAATACATAAAACAACTACCAGAAGAAGAGGTACATGAATGGTTTGAAGAGTGTATGATCTACTTACTAAACGTAAGGGAAGATGTAACGATAGAGGAGATATTAAAAGTACAAAAAGAAATAATGCCTGGAAGGGGTGAGATAGTTATGACGATAGCTGAAAAGTTGAGAAACGAAGGTAAATTAGAAGGAGAAAGAGAAGGGAAACTTGAAGAAAGAAGGGAAGTAGCTATAAAGTTATTAAATAAACGATTTGGAAAAGAATTTACACAAGAGATGAAAGAAAAGATAAAAGAAGCTGAAGAAAGAAGAATAAACCAAATAATTGACAACATATTTGAAATAACCATAGAAGAGCTAAAAGAAATATTGAAGTAATGGTAGTAGGTGAAACACTATCTGATATTTTTGGATAGGTAACAGGGCAACACCCTTTCCCATTTCCTCATAGGTGAGTTGCGGAGGGAAAGGGTAAAAGGCTTTTTTCCCTCATGGGTGGGCGGACCCACTTTGCATAATCGGGTACACTTTTCGCTTATTAAACGCAACTGACTTAATTATTAATCAGATATTATTATTTGTGGCTCTATGTCGCTATGATAATATAAAAATATTTTATCGAAATTATTTTCTCCTTTAGTATATGAATTAAGTATTTCTTTAATATATTGGATATCAACATCTACAAAAAATACTAAGTTGGGTGGAAAAGATGAGATTTTTATTAATAAATATATTTTATCAACTTTCTCTCTGTAAAGGGGGATTTTTTCAATCTTTTTATTTATTGCGAGTCTTAATTTCTCTTCATAATTAAATCCTATACAATTGATGCTTGTTGGAATTACTAATGGTTTCTTATAATCCTCTTGTATTGGTTCAACTTCTAAATATTTGCATATTAAAGAACTTTTATTTGATTCACAGAATTCTTCAAACGAAGAATATTCCTTATTTCTTCTTGCCATTATATATTTTTTGAATTCTTCAATAAAAGCTTTAATAAATTTGTTTTTGTTTATTTTGTTTATATCAGAATCCAATTTATTAGAGAAAGAAAACCATATTACACTTTTAATATTTTCTTCCTCCATATATTTTCGTACAATCTTATAAATCTCAATTTTTGAATCTAGACTTTTCATCATTTCTTCCTTAATAGCTTCCGTTATCTCTATCCCAATTTTTTGATTATCAAACTTAATTATAAAATCAGGAGATTCACTACAGTCTAATTGATAATTTTCAGGAAAAAGATGTTCATGAAAACTTTTATAATAATCGCTGAAAAAATCTTCTAATAGCTTAAATTCTTCCTTTTTCTTATCGTTTATTTTTATCACTCCTACCTTTTGTAGCATTTTCGATACTTTTAAGTGTTTTAGAGAGCATTTCGACAATTGGTCCAACAGCTGGTGCACTTACTAAACGAAAACTATACCTCCCTCTCAGACAAATCCTGTATAATGAATTTGGTCAAAAACATTGTACAGGAAAAGGTGAGGCTAAGGTACAATACAATTATATAAGATTTTTGTATTTTAACAAACACAAAAGTCAAAGAGTGATAGCAAAAGAAATGGGGATACACAGAGCGACGGTTAAAAGAGCTATCAAGAACCCAGAACAGAAGTATCATATGAACGTTAATAGAGATAAACCAGTAAATAGTGATTTTAGAAAACATATCAAACATTTGCTAGAACATAATTCAAAGGGAACCTCTTAGTTGAAATGCAGGAAGAACGACAACTAACGAAATTCCAAAAAAAGCTGATCAAAGTAGACTTACTAATAATTGATGAACTAGGATACGTGCAGTTATCCGACCAAGTTACACAACTCATGTTCCAAATATTCTCTGAAAGGTATGAAAAAGGATCTATCTTGGTAAACAGCAACCTTGAATTTGCAGAATGGGCTAAAATATTTCACGATGAAAGGATGACAGCAGCGATTATCGACAGGTTAATCCACAACAGTAAGATAATACTATTCAATGGAGAAAGCTACCGTTACAGGAACCAAAGGCGAGAAATTCAGCAAAATTGATAAATATTCGATTTTTCTCTTTTCATATGAAAAGAGAAAGAAAAGAACTTCTTCTTTGCATATGGTACATAATTAGGTTAGCAGGATGATACAGTATTCAGGTTCTTTCCGCTGATTGTTGAATCCTATCCATTATTTTCTAGAAAAAGAACTTTTTGTCTCAACATCTCAAATTTGTTTCTTCCATACATTATCCTTTTAACAACTTTCAGTTTATTCACAGAACCTTCTGCTAGTCCATTGTTGTATTCATATATGATGGCATTTCTAACCGCTTGCATATCTCTTTTTAACCCATTTACAAATTTATCTATCTTTCTGATCTTTAGATTATTAGCTTTTTCTATCCATTCTTCAAGTTTTTCAACGTTCTTTGATTTCAACATCTGTTTGAATTCATTTACTAAGTTTATTATACTTTCAATAACGGGGTATCTTTGAATGATCTTTTCATACAATTCTTTTGAAAGAGCTTCTACTTCTTCAACGGGTTTGTACAGTAATTTTATTAAATCTTTTCTTTTTACCCTTATTTCTTTTGGATCTTCAATTTTTAAATTTCTTTTTGCCAAATATATTCCAATGTTCGAATAACTACCTGTATAACCTTCACCTCTTATTATTTCAAATATCTCTTTGTTTGATTTTCCGCTTCTTTTCAATACTTGCATTTCCTCTTTATATGGATCCAGCATACCTGGGAGCCTTTTTCCTTTGTTCATGTTTGTGGGAGAAAAATCATTATCTAAATATTTATCCACAGTATTTCTATGTATGTTCAGTAATTTTGATATTTTCCTTTTTGAGTAACCTTTGCTGTATAATTCCCTAACTTCTTTGACTAACTTAAGTTTTGCCTTTTCTTTTTCAGAATGAACCACGTTTTTGTTATCATCAACCATCTGTTCAAAGTCCTGATCTTTTGTTTCTCCAACAACTAAAGAGGTACTGAACTTTTGATAGATGTACTCTTTGCAAGAATCCGTTAGATTTTTTATTAAATGGAACCCATCCGATATCTGAATGGCATCTGGATGGGCTTTCTCTATCGCCTTTTTATATGATATCGAACCGTCTCTTGATACCATTTGGATATTCTCGTATCCCTTTAGCCATTTTTCTACCTTTTCTGGTTCCCTTGAGTTCAACATATCCACCACTTTGTGAGTTTCCAAATCGATCATGATACTTCCATATCTTTGCCCTCTTTTTATTGCAAAATCATCGATACTTACCTTTTTTACTTTCCTTTTGTCTATCATGTGGATTATTTTTTTTTAATAAGTTGCATATCGAACTTTTTCCTATATCCGCTATATCTTTACTTATCAACTTAGCTGCTTGTACAGAACTCATATTCATGCTTATATTCGTTATTTCCTTTTCCAGCCTTTTCGTTCTTTTGAATTTTGGTTCCACAAAGTCAAGAGGTTCAGCAAACGTCTTTTTCTTACACTCTTTGTTTTCACAGAACATCTTTCTTCTTATTACAACTATCGTTGTTTTTTTACCTTGTATCGGTAAATCTTGAAAGCTTCTTTCATACCTTGAATGTACTTTTTTGGATGGTTTCCCACAATATGGACAGATTACTTCTTTTTTAGCTGATTTCACCCAAATTGTTATTCTATCTCCTGTTACTTCATGTTTAACGTATTCTAAGTTCTCATCCAACAACTTAACTATTTCTTCCATTCCCCTCATCCTCTTTTAAGTGATTTTCATCAATTATATCACCAGAGGCTAATCAAGTCAACCGTTGATGGAAAGAACCAGTATTCGGTTAGCCATAGCCAAAAGGAAAATGTTAAGAATAATAAAAATTTTTGATAATGTATGATAATATATGATAATATATGAATGATAATAAAATTATCAAAAGCCAATTAACGATATGCCAATTAGTAAAAATCAAAAAATTGTAAAAAAATTAGCGTAACTGACATTCCCTATACTTTCAAAAAAATGCGTAATAAATTCGAAAGATAAAAAATGAAATAATTTCCTGATTGACGTTTTCTCCAAGTCAGTCCTGTGAATTTAGCCAAACTATCATGAGATTAAAAGGAAGTTAAGAGTAGAACTCAGTCAAAGCGGGGCAAGATGTAGCACCATATATATCGGAAAAGGGCTTATCCCTATTATTCACAGCCAATTCACTGAATTTCAGATAAATGTTGGAAAGCATCCAATTCTTTTCAGAGACGAGTGTATGAACTAAATGGAACCTATGGCGTGTAAGTCTTTGTAAAGCCAAAAACTGAGAACCACGCCAATTGGATTTAGCTTTTGCATTAAGCTGGTACACAAGAGGTTTAAAAGGGCAAAGTTTCTTATTGGTTGACAGGAAATTGGCTATTTGAGTGCTGTAAAAAGATCATAAAAAAGGAACGTTTCTAAGCATCGAGAATATAAGCACTGGCTATCGAATCAAAGGAAATTGATATTAGTTAGTTAATCAAATTAGTTGACATAATAATTATGACAAAATTTTATAAAACACCTACTAGAATAAAGTTGTGAAACAATTAAAAATAAAAAGAGAAACATTGGATAGTTCATACAAAGGATGCAGAAAAAATATTAGATACTTAGTCTGAAAAGGTTAGATATAAAAAACCTACTACAAAGAAAAAGTAAGTAAATTCGACACCTATCTTTTAGATAACTTTTCGGGATAGAAAGTCGCAAAAAGATTTATAAAGGTTAAGTTCAAAGATAGTAGATTTGGCTAATTACATTTCATATCAAAAAAGAGCTGATATAAAAGTTAAGACAAATTAAATCACTGAATATAAAGAATAAAATTTGTAAATTAGGTGAAATTGTAGACAGAGAGATAAAAGAACTTAAGTAAAAAGACAGACAAAGTTTTGATATACGGAAGAAGATGATAATCATTCCTTAAATATTCTGTACCCAACAGAGAAAGCAAATTTGTAGAGTTACCAATAATATGGATAAAATTTAATAAATAATGATTAATTATGAAATGTGGTGATGCAAATGATTCCTTATACTAGAAGAAAAATCATTTTAGAATTATTACATTCGAAAGAAATTGTGTATCTGGATGAGATTAAGAATAAAACCAATGTGTCAATAGCTACTGTTCGTAGAGATGTAAAGACTTTAGCTACAGAGGGGCAGGTTGAAATCTTATCTGGTGGGGCAGTCAAATTAGTTATTAATATTGCAGAGAAATCATTAGAAGAAAAGATAAATCTTAATAAAGAGGAAAAAGAAATTATAGGTAGATATGTAGCTACCTTAGTTGGTGATGGACAGTTTATTTTTATAGGTCCAGGTACGACTGAAAATCACATCATCAAACATTTAAAAGGTAAAAATGTAACAGTTGTTACAAACGGAGCTTTTCATATCACTGAGTTTATAAAATATAAAATAAATTCTATATTATTAGGGGGTAATTTGTTGACAGACATTGCAGTTCTTGTAGGACCTACTGCAATGAATCAAGTTGCAAACATGAATTTTGATAAGTGCTTTATCGGTGCCTCAGGTATTACCTTTGACCGTGGTGTATCAACTTCAAATATCGAAGTAGCTGAGATAAATAGACTGGTAATTGAGAGATCAGAAGAAGTGTATTTTATTGGAGATTCTACGAAACTTGGTAAAAACTCAAGATATACATTTGCTCAAATAAATGAGGAGCAAAAGTTAATCACTACTAAAAAAGCACATGTGAAAGCATCATATGCCAAAGAAGTTATTTTGATTGATTAACATTAGAACTATAAGCCCGCTATTTAGCGGGTTTTATTTTACGGATTGAACATTGTTCAATTCTAATATTAGGTCTTAAGAAATGTGGCTTTTAAATTAATTTTATAGCCAAATATTTTTTAGTAAACTTTGTTCAATTTATAACATGTCAGAATATGCTACAATAATAGTCAAATTTCACTTTTTTATCTGGCATGATTATTTATAATTTTTTATGAAAAAAATAGATCTAATTATGGGAAAAACGTTGACAAAAATAAAAATATATGATAATATATGATAATATATGACAATAAATGATCAAACATTGTCATAAAATGATGAAAAGGAGAGAGAAAGATGAAAAGATGGCTTGGGGTTTTTTTATCAGTTGTATTGGTGTTTTTAGCGTCTGTCGTTATAGCAGAAGATGTAAAGATTCCTGAAGCAATTGAAGGGAAAAAGTTAAGAATGGCCTTAGTAAAAGAGTGGGGAACAGGAACACATATGATTATGCATATCAATGGAACTAGAGCAGAAGCTGAAAGATATGGTATAGACCTTAGTGTGATTGATGCTAACAATAATCTTGCAAAAATGGCAGAAGGCATAGACAATGCTGTAGTAAATAAGATGGATGCAATTTTAATTTCACATGGTAAAGCGCCTGCTTTGCATGATGCAGTTGTAAGGGCTTTAAAAGCTGGTATACCTGTGATTGTTTTTGATAATGACTTTGATATTCCTTATGAAATTCACCAAGGAAAATTGGTTTCTATTGATCAGTATGACTTAATGATGGGTTTGCTTTCACAGATGTCTTTGGTTCAAGAATTAGATGGTAGTGGAAATGTTGTTTATAATAGAGTTGCTAATGTACCTCCAACAGAAAAAAGACATAGAATCTGGCAGGGAGCCATTTTACCCACATATCCAGGTATAAAGGTTGTCGCGACAATTGATCAAGGTACAAATAATCCAATGCCTAAAGCACAGGCGGCTCTTGAAACAATTTTAACAACAAGAAATGACATTGATGCTGTCTATGCAGTTTGGGATGAATATGCTAAAGGATTTTATAACGCAATACTTGCCTCGGGAAAAAAGATTCCATTATATTCTGTTGATATTTCTGATCAGGATTTAGCCATGATGCAGGAACACCCTGAAATTTGGAGATCATCTGCTGCCGTTGACCCCACAGTTGTTGGTCAAGTCCAAATTCGCTTGGCTTTAAAAGCAATAGCAGGTGAAAAGATTCCTAGGTATTACTCCTTAGAACCTGTACTGATTCATGTTAATGATTTACCACCAAAAGAAGAAAAACGGGTGACAATGGCAGATTTAGCTGATTATTACGATAATTGGGGCTATACTGAAGCTTTTCTGGAAGACTGGATGATAGCTTTAGAAAAGAGTTTTTAAGTAAGGCAAAATTAAAGTTTGTTGGTTTAAACCAACAAACTTTAATTATTATTAATATAATAATACTAAAAGTTTATTTAACATAAGGGGGTGATTAATGATGCTGGCAATGAAAAATATAACAAAGTCTTTCCCTGGTGTAAAAGCACTGGAAAATGTGGATTTTAATGTAGAATCAGGTGAAGTACACGCACTGATAGGGGCCAATGGTGCTGGTAAAAGTACGTTAATGAAAATATTAGCAGGTACTTACGAGGATTATGGAGGCGAAATACTGATTAATAATAATAAGGTAGAAATTAAGAATCCTATTGATGCAAAACGCAACGGAATTGTTATTGTATATCAGGAAGTAGATACAGCTCTAATCCCACATTTAACTGTTGCTGAAAATATCATGATGGATTACATTATTGAGGGGAAAAATGGCGTTTTAATTAACTGGAATGATATTAAAAAACGTGCAAAGAGAGTCATTTCTGAACTTGGTTTAGATATAAATGTGAACCAAAAAATTAATGAACTATCTCTTTCTGAAAAACAAATGGTTTTAATTGCGCGAGCTATTTTCCATGAAGCTAGGTATCTAATTTTAGATGAGCCGACTGCCCCTTTAAGTGTTGAGGAAACAAATAAATTATTTGATATCCTAAGAAAGTTAAAAAATGATGGTATGAGTGTTATTTTTATATCTCATAGATTAAACGAAGTGTTTCAAATGGCCGAAAAAATTACAGTGCTAAGGGATGGGAAGATTGTGGGAACATTCGATATAGATGATATGACTATTGATAAAGCTGTTGAAAAAATGTTAGGTAAGAAATTAGAAAATAATTACCCAAAAACAGAAACTAAAATTGGTGACACACTATTGGAAGTTAAGAATTTATCAGGTACTGGTGGAATTAACAACGTAAGTTTAACTGTAAGAGAGGGAGAAATAATTGGTCTGGCAGGCCTAGTAGGAGCTGGAAAAACAGAGTTATGCAAACTAATATTTGGTGAAGGGAAAATAAAAGAAGGTGAAATAAGATTAAAGGGTAAAAGAATAAACCCGAAAGCTCCTGCTGAAGCCGTTAGAGAGGGTTTAGTATTAGTTCCTGAAGAAAGAAGGAAAGAAGGAGTTTTAGTATATGAGTCTATAGAAACCAATATTACCTTGCCAACTCTGGAGAAATATTGTCGAGGCATTTTTATGCAAAAAAACAAAATTAAGCAAGTTTCAAGAGAAATTATCAAACAGGTTGGAATCAAAACACCTAGTGAAAAACAATTGGTAGCCAATTTAAGTGGGGGTAACCAACAAAAGGTTGCTACTGGTAAGTGGTTTTTATCTGATGCTGAAGTATTTATCTTTGATGAACTTACTAAAGGTGTTGACGTAGGATCTAAGGTAGAAATTTATGAGTTAATTGGGGACCTTGTTCAAGATGGTAAAGGTGTTATTTATGCATCTTGCGAATTTGGTGAGATATTAGGATTAACTGATAGAATTTATGTAATGTATAACGGTACAGTAGTAAAAGAATTAGTAACAAAAGATACTACAGAAGAAGAATTACTTTACTACGCTGCTGGAGGTGGACTAGATGAATAATACAAAAGAAAAAAAATTTGACTTATTTTTATTTTTATACAAATATGGAACAATTATTGTTATAGTAGCAACAATACTTTTTTTTTCAATTACTCTTGATAATTTCCTGAACTTTACTAACGTAACAAACATTTTAAGATCTATATCTATTGTTGCTTTAATCGCATTAGCTGTTACTATATCTCTTACCATCAATGGATTTGATTTATCTGTAGGAGCTATTGCTGGTTTCGCTTCTGTTATAGCAGCAAAAATTATGGTAATTTGGGGAATGGGTCCTGTGCCAGCTATTATTGTTCCCTTGATTGTCGGTGCATTAATAGGTGCAATTAATGCCTTTTTGATAATAAAAATGAAAATCCCAGATTTGCTTACAACCCTTTCCATGATGTTTCTTTTAACAGGAATATCCATAACCTTTCAAAGTGGATCAGCAATCTATAATTATATGCCTTTACCTAATAACGCTGGTATAGCGCCAGGAATTATGAGCGAAGCTTACTTGTTTATCGGCCGAGGGGAATTATTTCACATTCCAGTTCCTGTTATTATTATGCTTTCTGTGGTTATCCTGGTACATATATTCTTGAATCTAACTAAATATGGCAGATTCTTATATATGATAGGTGGAAATGAAGAGGCTGCCAGATTATCGGGGATTAATACTAACAAATATAAATTAATCGCCTATATGTTGTCTGGTTTAATTGCAGCTTTAGGTGGACTTGTATTAGGTGCTAGATTAGGATCTGGAGAGGTTGACGCAGGAAGTCCGTATTTAATGGACGCAGTAGCTGCTGCCTACATTGGGTTTTCAGTATTTGGTGCCGGAAAACCTAATGCTTTTGGAACATTATTGGGAGCATTATTAATGGGAACTCTTTTAAATGGGCTAATTATGATGGATTTCCCTTATTATTCTCAGGATATTGTAAAAGGTATTGTTTTAATTCTTGCCTTGACTCTTACTTATTATAGGCAAAAGAAGTAAAATTATAACCGGGCGGAGCCCTCCGCAACCAATACAAACTGGCTGCTGGGTGAAGGGGCTATAAAAAAGATTCTATGTAACTTAGAATGATGTAGGTATTTTAAAATTTTTTAGATTCTAGAAGTGTGGTTTAAAGAAGGTTTCAAAGTTGCTAAAGATTGTAAAATCATAATAATTGAGGAGGTTAGAATAATAGTTATGACCGTTGTTCCTGTTAAACTTAACGAACTAAAAAACAAATTAGTTATCATTGATCAAACTTTGTTGCCCAATGAGGAAAAATTTTTAGAATTAGATAATCCTGAAGAAATTTGGGAAGCAATTAAGAAGCTAAGAGTCAGAGGGGCTCCCGCCATTGGTATTGCTGCTGCCTTTGGCCTTTACGTCTCTACTTTAAAGTCCAAAGCTGCAAATGTAGCTCAATTTAAAAAAGAATTTGAAGAAGTCAGGGATTATTTTGCGACCTCAAGACCTACCGCTGTGAACTTGTTTTGGGCCTTAAAAAGAATGACCCGAAGGTTTGAACAAGAAGAAGATAAGACTGTTGATAAAATTAAACAAGCATTGCTTGATGAAAGTGAAAAAATATTTGCAGAAGATCAGGAAATGAGCAAAGCCATTGGTAAACACGGCTTGTCGTTATTGAAACCAGGTATGGGGCTTTTAACGCACTGTAATGCTGGGGGTTTGGCTTCATCAGGTTATGGAACTGCTTTAGCTCCAATATATTTAGGCCATGAAAAGGGTTATAATTTTAAAGTATATGCTGATGAAACAAGACCCTTATTACAAGGGGCCAGACTTACTACATATGAATTATACAAAGCTGGAATAGATGTAACTTTAATCTGTGATGATATGGCTTCTTTGGTTATGAAAGAAGGTAAGATTGACGCAGTACTTGTTGGTTGTGATCGAGTAGCAGCTAATGGAGACACAGCCAATAAAATAGGAACTTCTGGACTAGCCGTATTGGCTAAAGAATATGGTATACCAATGTACATTCTTGGACCTACTTCTACGATTGACTTAGATGCTTCTACAGGTGAGGATATTAAAATTGAACTCCGTGATGAAGAAGAAGTTGTTAACGGATTTGGTAGACGAACTGCCCTTAAAGGGGTAAAAGCTTACAATCCTGCTTTTGATGTTACTGATGCTAAATATATTACAGCAATCATTACTGAAAAGGGTATTGTTATGCAACCATATAAAGAAAGTTTGAAAAAGTTATTTGAATAATACAATAAAAAAGAGAAACAACGGGGAGTGTAAGAAAATTAATGGAGAAACAACTAAAAGTATTAGCTGTTGGTGATCCGGCTGTCTATGTCTATGTGGATGATAAATACAACTTTCTAAAGGAGTTTACTAAAGAGACGGGTGTTAAGATTTATTTTGATATAGTAAAATGGGTAGATTACTATCCTACCTTAATTAATTCTTTTCGTGAGTATAAGTATGACATAGTTATGGTTGCTGGACATTTATGGGTTAGTGAACTTGTAGAGAAAGGTAATCTACTAGAGTTAAGTAGGAATTTTGGATTAGATTATGATTATGAGGATATCATACCTTCTATTCGCGAGGAAATAGAGTACAATAAAAAAAAGTATTTGCTTCCATCTTTTTGTGATGGCCATCTCTTATTTTACAGAAAATCAGAGATTAAGGAAAACCTGGCTGAGAGAATAACAATTGATGAGTTAATCAAGATTGTTGAGAACAATACTGATAATCAGAAAAACACTTTTGTTTTAAAAGCTCATCCCTCAGAAATATTTTTAGATTTGTTACCATACTTACGTAATGAAGGAATAGATGCCTTTGATAATGATGGTAACCCCCTTTTTGATAATCAAAAAGGGTATTCTGCTCTCCAAAAGTATATTTATATGAAACAATATTCTCCGAAGAATGTAGATGAATTTGGTAATGAAGAAGTATTAAACGCAATTCAAAAAGATAAATGCAAATTGGGTGTTTCCTGGAGTGGTCAGCTTGGACAAATTATGAATGACCAGTGTATTAATCCAGAGGATATAGGTTTTATTTCATTAGAAACTTCCTGGAATACAACTTGGTCTTTTGGAATAAACCATTTATGTCAAGATCAGTTTTTAGCTGAAAGATTTTTGCAGTTTATAACATCTAAAGAGGTAGACAAAGCAGTAGGTGCTTATTGTGGTAATCCTACGCGCAATTCAAGTTTTGAAGAGGAGAAAGAAAAATACAGATGGTATCCAGTACTACAAAATATGCTTGAAAGGTCAAAACCTCTACCTCATTTGACAGTTACAGGACAATTAATAAGTATTACCACTAAAGAAATTGTTAAGGCTTTTAGACATATAATTAGTCCTCAGGAAGCTTTGAGAAATGCTGCCAATATAATCAGGGAGGTTGTTTAAATGGGGAACTATAAACCATTAACAAAACGGGAAGCTATCGAATACGTTAAACAGGTGCAAGGAATATTTTCTGATAATGCTGATTTAGAATGTGAAGAAATTGGAGATGGTAATCTTAATTTGGTTTTTCATATTTGTGACAAGAACTCAGATCAGAGTATAATTATAAAACAAGCACTGGATCATGTTAGAATTGTTGAAAGTTGGCCATTAACAAAAGAACGGGTCAGGTTCGAATATAAAGCCATGGATATTCAGGATAAGCTTACTAATGGAATGGTTCCAAAGGTATATAAATTTGATGAAGAACTGGCTTTAATTGTAATGGAAGATTTAAGTGATATGACTGTAATGCGCAAGGGGTTAATAGCAGGGGAAAAGTACCCACATTTTGCTGATCAAATATCCACCTTTTTAAGTAAAACTATCTTTTACACCTCCGATTTATATCTGGATCCTAAGGAGAAAAAGGAAAAAGTAAAAGAATTTATTAACCCAGAGTTATGTAAAATAACTGAGGATTTGGTTTTTACTGATCCTTATTATGATGCAGAGACTAATAATATTAATCCAGAATTACGCCCCTATTTGGAAAACGAATTTTGGAAAAAGAATGAGTTGCGTAAGGAAGTAACAATCTTAAAAGAGAAGTTTATGACCAAAGCTCAATCTTTAATTCATGGTGACTTACATACTGGTTCTATTTTTATTAACCAGGAAGCTATAAAGGTTTTTGATGCTGAATTTGCGTTCTATGGTCCAAGTGGGTTTGACATTGGCGCAGTGATTGGTAATTTAATTTTAAACTATGCCTCCTGGACAGGCAAAAAGGTATCAAGAGAATTTAAAAATGATTATAGGAATTATTTACTGGAAACAATTAAAAATATCTGGAATGAATTCGAAATGAAATTTAGAAGTTTTTGGGATAAAGATGCTCATGAAGTAATTAAAGCAGTGGATGGCTACCAGGATGCTTATTTAACACAATTATTACAGGACAGTATTGGAATGGGCGGCTGTAAAACAATGAGAAGGTGTATTGGATTAGCTCACGTTGAAGATCTTGATGGTATTGAAGATTTAAAGAAAAGGGCTGAAGCCCAAATCTTTGCTCTTAAGATAGGCGAAGCAATGGTAATTCGAAGGAAAAAACTTAATAGCATTGAAGATTTTATTAAAATAGTCCAAAAAATAACAAATCAGGAAGATGCTTAATGTAGGAGGAGACAAAAATGTTACTAGCTGAAGAAAGGAAAATGATAGCAGAATATGGTAAGAAACTTATTGATTCAGGCTTGACTACTGGAACTGGTGGCAATATAAGTATTTTTAATCGTGATCAACAATTAATGGCTATAACTCCTTCAGGTGTTCCCTATCATAATATTTCACCAGAAGATGTGGCAGTTCTGGATTTAAATAATAACATTCTAGATAGCAACAAAAAACCTTCTAGTGAATACGAAATGCACAAAATATTTTATGAAAAGAGGAAAAATGTTACTGCAGTTGTACATACTCATTCGGTTTATGCAACTACTATTGCTTGCTTGAATTGGGAATTACCAGCTGTTCATTATCTCATTGGTTATGCTGGGAGTAAGGTTCCGTTAGCAAAATATGCCACCTTTGGAACAAAAGAGTTAGCAAAAAACGCTTATCAAGCTATGGGAAATTATAATGCCGTTTTATTAGCAAATCATGGGCTTTTAGCAGTAGGAAAGGATATAGATTGGGCTTTTAATACTGCAGAGGAAATAGAATTTACTTGTCAGATTTATTATCAGACTAAAACTATTGGTGAACCCGTTATTTTATCTTCTGAAGAAATGAAAAAAATCATGGAAAAATTTGATAGCTACGGTCAGATACAAAAATAGCTAAAGATTTTAAAACCCTAAATAACCTGTCAACATTTTATATTTTAATGTTTACTTTGTTTCGTTTAGTAAGCCTAAACGCTATCTAAAAAATAGATAGCGTTTTATTCATGCCTTAGATAAATCTTCTTACAAACCTTACAAAACATATACATTACCAAAATTATTATATTGGCAAAAACAATTCCTTAAATGGGCGGGCAGCGTGGAGAAGGGGCGCCTTAAAGCTTATTAAACAGGAGTTGGATAATAAAATAACACACCTTTAAAAACATATGGTATAATTATGTCGTACAAAACAAAGATAAAAGGACAAGATGGCTACATATACATTCTGATGGAACACAAAAGCTACATTGAAGGGAAAGTAATCTTTCAACTGTTGAGATATATTACGAGCATCTGGGAAGAAAAATACGATCCCAAAACAAAAAAGGTACCAATAATAATACCGATGGTAATATACCATGGAAGAGAAATCTGGAACGTAGAAACGAATTTATTAAATATGGTACAAGGGATAGAAGATTTACCAAATGAACTAAAAACATACTTACCTACATACCGATATGAAATATGTGATTTCTCGATCAAAAGGAAAAAAAGGATAATAGGATTAACAGCGATGAAAGTTGCAATAGAAGCAATGAGAGCAGGAACGGCAATGACCAAAGAAGAATTTAAAGAAAGATTAAGAAGGGTATTTGAATACATAAAACAACTACCAGAAGAAGAGGTACATGAATGGTTTGAAGAGTGTATGATCTACTTACTAAACGTAAGGGAAGATGTAACGATAGAGGAGATATTAAAAGTACAAAAAGAAATAATGCCTGGAAGGGGTGAAATAGTTATGACAATAGCTGAAAAGTTAAGAAACGAAGGTAAATTAGAAGGTAAATTGGAAGGTAAAGTTGAAGGCAAACTTGAAGGCGAAAGAGAGTTCGCAATTAGAATATTAAGCAAAAGATTTGGTAACCAACTAACTGAAGAGATAAAAGTCAAGTATGATAGTCCCCTATTTAATTAAAAAAATTTTAAATATTTTCTATTTAAAAAATCCTCATTCAGTCATACTTCTAGGTTGAAAGTAGCAGTTGTTGTTTATTCAGGTTACTATTTCTCTTTTCCTTTTTAATTTTTTTGCTGTATAATTGCCATGAGCTCTCAGTTCTTGATTTTGTAATTTGTAATGATAGTCAGAATCATATTTTTTCCCACTCTTTACCAGTGAATATATTATTCTCAACAATTTTCCCGCTACGGCTAACACAGCAACAGTATGTGATTTACCTCGAGTACGTAGTTTCATGTAATAATTCTTGAAGTATTCATTGTTTTGAATAGCAACGATGGCAGCGATGTAAACAGCTTTTCTTAGGTATCTGTTACCTTTTCTATTGATGAACCAGCCTTTTTTCATTTGACCTGATTCCTCTGTACGAGGATCGATGCCAACGAAAGCCACCAGGGCAGAAGCAGAATAGAATCGGTTAATATCTCCTGTTTCTGCTACAATATTTAAAGCTGTTTCATTGAAACCATCAAGAGATTGTATTAATTCTACCTGGTTTTTAATTACATCGTTTGATGAATTGTTCAAAGTTTCTTTCAATTTTTCTTTGAAGAGCTTTTGATCTGATTCAAGTTTGAACAACAATTCTATTCTTTTTTGAAGAGCTAACTCATGCGCATCGTTGCCACTTGCTATTGAATTTTTAGAAAGTTCAATGATTTGGTCCAACTTATTTTCATCGAAATACAATTGATTATCTATCTTCATCGCATCAATAAGCTGTTTTTTGTTGGTTGTAGCGATCTTCCTTGCAGAAGGGAAGTTATACAATAAATTCATTAAACTCTTGATAAAGATATTAGATTGAAAAGATTCCAATTCAGGGAACAAAAGGTAGACATAACGTTTGATTTCATTCTTAACCCTTGAAATCTCCTCAGAAAGGTTAATGATCTCGCGAGAGTATTGAGTGAAATTATCTATCTCCTTAGAAGAAGGGATGTTGTCTGGATACTTTTCTTTCAGCCAAATGGAGATCAGCTTGGAATCAATGTTGTCGTTTTTAGAATGGCGAAGAGTTTCACTTTTTCTGAATTCTTTCAACAAAAGGGGATTAATGATATGGACATCATAATCGTGTTTAAGTAAATAAGAAAACAAATGTTGATGGTAAATAGAAGTGGATTCCATACCAATTATAATCTCTCTTTTGTTGAACTTTTTAAGAATTTTGTCGAAAGTGGTGAAACCACTCATATTCTGTTTGAATTTACCACTATCGATTTTGGTCCTACCTGAATCGGAGATGTAGTAATGAAAAGAGTTTTTAGAAATATCAATACCTACAAAATACATATTTTTTCACCTCGCTTTAGTATTGTTTGAGGATCCGCCTTTTGCAATCATCCTTCTAATACGGCCTTGAAAGGTCAATCAAGTATCGGATTTATGGGCGGAAAGTGGGTAGCGAACAAACTTTTAAACGAACTTAAAAGTTCAGAAAGAATAAGCGTTCTACTACCCACTCATTTTTTAAAGAAAATAGTTGTTTATGCTTATATTGTATCATCAAATATCATAGAAGAAAAAGAAGTTGATAGCGAAGCAAAAGAGCTTGTAGAACTACTAGAAAAGGCGGTACTAGAAAGACAATTAAAAGATAAAGAAGTAACTTAAAAAGGGCGCTACTAAAGTTTTAGAGACTCTAAAAATAATAACAAAAATTCAATAAAAGGAGGAAACAAATTATGCCTTACGTAAATACAAAGGATATTTTAGAAAAGGCGAATAAGGAATACTATGCGGTTGCAGCTTTCAACATTAACAATCTTGAGTTTCTCCAGGCTATAGTTGAAGGAGGGATAGAGAAAAAATCTCCTCTGATAATCGAAACAAGTGAAGGGGCAATGAAGTATGCTGGCATGGGTGATCCTTTGAGAGGAGCAAGCCTGTTTGTAAAAATGGTTAGAGAGTTTGCAGATTCTTTAGATATACCAATCGCTCTGCATTTAGACCACGGGAAGAATTTTAAATATATAATATCCGCAATTAAAGCTGGTTATTCATCTGTAATGATAGATGCATCTGATAAACCATTGGAAGAAAATCTAAAAGCTACGAAAGATATTGTAAGAATAGCCCATGCAGCAGGTGTTTCAGTGGAAGCAGAATTAGGAAAGTTAGCTGGAATAGAAGACAACGTTGCTTCAGCTGAATCTGTTCTAGTTAATCCCGATGAGGCGAAATATTTTGTAGAGGAAACCCAAGTTGATTTTCTAGCTCCGGCTATTGGCACTTCCCATGGAGCATTTAAGTTTAAAGGAGAAGCTAAATTAGACTTTGATAGATTGAAAAAAGTTAAAGAATTGACAAAAATGCCTTTGGTACTACACGGTGCTTCAAGTGTTGTGCAAGAAATGGTCGAAATAGCTGAAAATTATGGAGCTGATTTCGGAGGATCAAAAGGTGTACCCTCAGATATATTGAAAGAAACCGTTCGATTAGGTATAAATAAAGTAAATACAGATACTGACCTTAGGATGGCTTTTATTGCAGGATTAAGAGAATTCTTGCAGAACAATCCCAAAGAGTTTGATCCTAGAAAATACATGGAAACGGCAAAGTCTTATGTGAAAAAGGTTGTTTCAGATAGATTGGAGCTTTTAGGTTCTGCTAATAAAGCTTAATTCAAAGTACAGCCATGGCTTCCATGGTTGTACTTTTTTATTTTAACCAAAAATATTAACAGGAGGATTTCGAATGAAAATACTAGTGATCAACTCCGGAAGTTCATCCTTAAAATATCAAATATTAGAAATGGAAAACGAAAGTTGTCTGGTTAAAGGGTTGGTTGAAAGAATAGGGGAACAAGAATCAGATATTGAACAAGAAAACGAAGGAAAAGAGTACAAAAACATAACCAAGATAAAAGACCATGAAGAAGCGTTGAAAAAAGCTATGGAATTGATCACTGATCCTGAATATGGATGTTTAAAAGAATTAAATGAGATAGATGCGGTTGGGCACAGGGTAGTACATGGAGGAGAAGAGTTTTTCTCTTCCGTACTGATAGATGAAGAAGTTATTAAAGCTATAGAAGAGAACTCTGATCTTGCTCCTTTACATAACCCTCCCAATTTGATGGGCATAAGAGCAGCTAAAAAATTATTACCCAACGTACCTCAAGTAGCGGTATTTGATACATCATTTCACCATTCGATGCCAGAGAAAGCGTACATGTATGGTTTACCTTACGAAGTTTATCAAAAATACAAGATAAGACGTTATGGATTTCATGGGACCAGTCACAGGTACGTATCTCAAAAAGCCTCTGAGATATTAAAAAAAGATATGAAAGAATTAAAGATGATAACGGCACATTTAGGTAACGGTGCATCTTTAGCTGCAATCGACAGAGGAAAAGTGATTGATACATCGATGGGCTTCACACCTTTGGAAGGATTGATAATGGGAACAAGAAGTGGAGATATAGATCCAGGAATAGTTTTTTTCCTTATAAGAAAAGGCTACAGCGTAGACGAAGTGGACGATTTGTTGAACAAAAGAAGTGGTGTCTACGGTTTGAGTAAAATGAGCAACGACATGAGAGACATCAGAAAAGGAATAGAAAATGGGGATAAAAAGGCAAAGTTGGCATACGATGTGTATGTATATCGTTTAGCAAAATACATAGGAAGTTATATAACCGCACTAAAAGGGTTAGATGTGCTGGTATTCACAGCGGGTGTGGGAGAAAATGACGAACATGTAAGAATGGACGTCTGTGATTACTTAGACTTCTTTGGAGTTAAAATTGATAAAGAAAAAAATACTTTGTTGAATAGAAAAAACGGAATTATCTCAGCTTCGGATTCTGATGTTGACATTTTAATAGTAAAAACTGATGAGGAATTAATGATAGCTCAAGATACTAAAAGAATAGTGGAAGAAGTGAACGAGAAATAGTAATGCCTGTTTAAAGGGCATTACTATTTTTTGCTATAACTTTTTGCCAAATTAAAGTATTCTTTAGCGTGTTCTTTAATTTGTTCGAACTCTTCATCAGTAAGATTTCTTATGACCTTTGCTGGAACCCCTAAAACTAAACTCTTGGGAGGAATTATTTTGTTTTCTGTTACCAAAGCTCCTGCCCCAATAAGACACCCTTCACCTATCTTTGCACCGTTTAATATAATTGCTCCCATACCTATGAGACAGTTATCGGAGATTTCACAGCCGTGTATAATAGCGTTGTGCCCAATAGTAACGTAATTACCAATTATAGTTGGATATTCGGTGTCGATATGAACCACTGAGTTATCTTGTATGTTTGAGAATTCTCCAATGGTTATAGAACCAATATCTGCCCTCAATGTGGCATTGTACCAAATACTAGATCCTTTAGCAATCTTTACATCTCCAATAATTTGACAACCAGGAGCTAAAAAAACATCTTCTTGAACAACAGGATATTTGCCTTTGTACTCATGAAGCATAATTTCACCTCTTTAATTTAGCTAAAAGTTTTTGTGATATAATTATACATCAAAAAAAGATTAAAAAAAACCGGATCCACGAGGGATCCGGCAAGAATGTCTGGGTTTATCTCAGGGGGATAGGGGGATCTTTCTTTTTTCACTACTATTATAATATAGAATGTGTTAAACTTCAAGGTAAATGAGTTACTATTAGATTTAAAAGAATTAAAGATTTGTATACTATTATTAAGACAAAAATGAGGAGGTCTTTTTTTGAATAAAGTCTATGATTTTCACACACACACAATTTTGAGTGATGGAGAATTAATCTGCAGCGAACAGATAAGACGTGCACAAACCCACGGTTATGCAGCCATTGCAATATCCGATCATGTGGATGAATCCAACATTGATTTTGTTTTAAGTAGTTTGAACAAATTTGTTGATAACGAAAGCAGTTTCTTTGAAGGGATCAAGATTTTAAAAGGGGTTGAAATTACTCACGTTCCTCCCTCTTTAATAGATGAACTTGCAAAATATGCAAAAGAAAACGGTGCAGATGTTGTATTGGTTCACGGAGAAACTATAGTTGAACCGGTTTTTCAAAAAACTGACTATTACGCTGTAAATTCAAAATATGTAGATATATTAGCTCACCCTGGTTTAATTACCGAGGAAGAAGTTGCCCTGGCTGCTAGCAATGGAGTTTTCTTAGAATTAAGTGCCAGAAAGGGTCATAGTTTATCCAATGGGCATGTAGCAAAATTGGCTCAAAAATATGATGCAAAATTACTCGTAAATAGTGACGCGCACGGGCCAGATGACTTTTTAGACTATGATTTTAGTTTAAAAGTAGCTATGTCTGCTGGTTTGAACATAGAAGAGGCAAAAAAGATTGTGGAAAGAAACCCTTTAGAATTATTGTAAATAATATTTTTAATAGAAGATTTACCAAAAATTTTTATTTCTTTATGTACTTTTAGAACCAAATCATATTATAGGTGTCTAAATAAATAGTTTCATTGCTAGACTTTCTAAATTGAAGGGGCTTGTTCCGGTTCCGGGTGTGCCAAGGTGTTAAGAAGCGCTCTGTAAAGTTTTAGAGCTTTTAAAGCGAGTCTGGTTTTTTAATGAAAGGAGGGAATTAAGTGAAAAACAAAAGAATAAGTGAGAAAGAAGAGAAAAAAATTATGAAAAGCATAGAGAATATCGATTTTGAAGATGCCGAAAAAGACGGAGATACCGTTAAAGTAAAAGTGAAAAAGTCCCACGAAGAAGCAAAATCAGTAGATACTTTCATTTCATTATTAATAAATAAAGCAAAGAACAAAGGCAATAAATTATCTTATTCCGATATTGATCATGCGATCCCTACAGATTTATCGGAAGAAATTGACAGTGATTACATAGAAAAGATTTACGAGGCTTTGGAAGCAGAAGGTATAGAAATTTTAGAAGAAGAAGTTGAAGAAGAAGAGAAAGATGCCTTAAATGAAACGGAATATGAAAATGAAGAGGTTGAAGAGTTATTTTCGGATACAGAGCTTAAAATGTATGACAATATTTCTTTAGGTGATCCTATAAAAATATACCTCAAAGAAATAAGCAAAGTTGAGCTTTTAAGTCCTTCCAGAGAAAGGCAACTAGCAAGACGAGCTCAAAAAGGTGATCAGAAAGCCAGAGACGAACTGATAAAGGCAAATTTAAGGTTAGTTATCAGTATAGCCAAAAGGTACACGGGTAGAGGGTTGACTTTTTTGGATTTGATCCAAGAGGGAAATATCGGATTGATAAAGGCTGTAGACAAATTTGACTGGAGAAAAGGTTTCAAATTCTCAACCTATGCAACATGGTGGATTAGACAGGCAATTACCAGAGCCATAGCTGATCAAGCAAGAACGATTAGAATCCCTGTTCATTTAGTTGAGACTATAAACAGAATGAACAAAGTTATCAGAGAGTATTTACAAGAAAACGGAGATTATCCTTCAGCACAAGAACTTGCAGAAATTCTAGATAAACCAGAAGATAAGATTAATGAAATCCTAATGAGTGCAAAAGATGTACTTTCTTTAAACTCACCTATATCTAGCGGTAATGGTGATGATGAAGAATCTGAAACAGGAGATTTTATTAGTACCGAAGAAACAACCCCGGAAGAAGAAGCTCAAAAAATGATTATGAAAGAAAGACTGGAGGAAGTTCTTGACACCTTAAACTCTAAAGAAGCGTTGGTTTTGAAAATGAGATATGGATTTTTAGATGGCAAACAAAAGACACTAGAAGAAGTTGGACAGTTCTTTAACGTCACAAGAGAAAGAATAAGGCAGATAGAAACTAAGGCGTTGAGGAAATTGAGACATCCAAACAGAGTAGCACAACTAAAAGATATTGTAGAAAGTTAAGAAAAAAGCCGCCTCGCTGAGGCGGTTTTTTAATTTTTACTTGTTTCCACCATTATACATTTGATAAAAGAATACTCTACGTTTGGCAATTTTTCCAAATATTCTTCGATTTCGTCTGATTCTGCACCAGGTTGAAACCAAAATCTTCTAAATCCTTCTTCGTATGCTTCCTTAACAGCTGTTATTCCAATTTTAGCGGGAACGACAAAAACAATTAAATCTATTCCTTCTTTAGGCAGATCTTTTACAGAAGCATATGTTTCTATTCCTTCAATTTTGTTATACTTTGGATTAATTGGATAAAGTGTATAACCTTTATCTTTTAAATTTTTCAACACTTTATATCCATATTTTTCTTTATTGGTGGTTGCTCCAATTATAGCAATATTTTTTATATTTTTTAGATCTATCAAAACAAGTCCTCCTTGTTGTTTAAGTTCAGATATTTTTCCCATTGAGGGCGTCATCCAATGTATGCCAAGCAAGGGTGAAGCATTTAGTTCTCATAGGAAATTTGGAGATATCAGAAAAAATTTCTATTCCATCTACTAATTCTTTATCAAACTCCTTGCCTTGTGACATCTTTATAATTTCTTGAAAAATTTTATTTGCCTCGTCTACTGTTTTTCCTTCAAGGTATTCACACATCATCGATGCACTTGCCTGACTTATAATACAGCCATGACCTGTGAAAGTAATTTCCTTTATTATATTATCTTCTACTTTTAAATAAAGGGTTATCTCGTCTCCACAAGATAAATTTTTCCCTTCAGCTTTCTTAGCGTTTTGTATCTCTTTTTTGTACCTCTCATTTTTTGCATAATCTAATATTATATCAGAGTAAAGTTCTTCTAAACCTATTTTAACCACTCCCAAACCTTTTTTAATCCTTCACATAATTTATCAACATCTTCTTCTTCGTTATACAAATAGAAGCTTACCCTACAAGTGGCGGTTGTACCAAACTCTTTCATCAATGGCTGTGCACAATGATGACCGCTTCTAATGGCTATTCCAGTCAAATCGTTCAACATATGCGCTACATCGTGTGGATGAACACCTTTCATATTGAAGGATATTATTGACTGCTGCGTTTCGTCTTGAGGGCCGAATATTTCTAAAAAATCTAACTCTTTTAATTTTTTCAATGCATAAGAGGTGAGTTGTTTATCATGTTCTTGAATATTATCCATGCCAATACTTTCAAGTATTTCTATGGCTTTAGCTAATCCTACGGCTCCGTCAACGTTTGGAGTTCCCGCCTCAAATTTGTAAGGCAACACGTTAAAAGTAGTTCCATCGGTAGAAACTTTATCGATCATTTCTCCCCCAAACAAAAAAGGGGTCATCATGTTTAAATACTTTCTTTTACCATACAACACACCTATTCCCGTGGGTCCAAGCATCTTATGGCCAGAAAAGGCTATAAAATCACAATCCATTTTTTTTACATCGATAGGAAGGTGAGGTACAGCTTGAGCCCCATCCACAACAATAATTACATCTTGTCTGATATTTCTAATTTGTTTTATTAAAGTATTAACTGGAATAAGTTGACCGGTAACGTTTGACAAAGCGGTAATACTTACTAACCTCGTTTTATTTGTAATATGCTTGAGAAAATCAGATAAATCAAAAATCCCACTTTTAGCGGGATAGTATTTTATCTTTAAATTAAAAATTTTGGCTATTTGCTGCCAGGGAACAAAGTTTGCATGATGTTCTATTGTAGATATCAAAATTTCGTCATCAGATTGCAAAATATTTGAAACTGCAACGGAATAAGCTATAAGATTAAGAGATTCAGTCGCACCTTTTGTAAAAATAACTTCTTCGGCTTCAGCGTTTATGAAATTTGCAACTTCACTTCTTGCATCTTCATAATACTGAGTCGCTTCAGCTGCTAAGGTATGTGTTGATCTATGGACGTTGGAATGATGGTTGAGGCTGTATTCATTTACAGCATCCATAACTTCTTTTGGCCTTAACGTGGTGGCAGCATTGTCAAGATAGACCAATTTATGCCCATTTATTTTTCTTTTTAAAGCTGGAAATATCTCCTCATATTCTTTGGAAGATAACATCTTTTACCACCTGACTCATCCCTTCATCAAAAACTTTAATTCTGTCTATAGCGGATTCAAACAAACCTGAAGAGATTAATTTTTTTGCTTCTTCCAAAGAGAATCCACGAGTCATCAGATAGTATAATTTTTCCTTTTCAATAGTGCCCACCGTAGCAGCATGTGCTGCATTTACCTCATTTTCATCTACCAACAAACTGGGGAACGCTTCTGCTTTGGCTTTTTCAGAAAGGGTTAAAGTGTACTCTGATTCGGACGCATTAGCTTCCTTTGCACCTTTTTTCAAGTCAAGAAAACCCCTGAATATCGCCTTTGATTCATCTTTTATAACGCCTTTGGCATCGATTGCTCCAGTTGTCTCAGGTGAATAGAACCTCATTAAATAAAGCATATCAATAACGTTATCCTTATCTCCCAAAAAATAAGGATATAAATGAGCCTGTGCGCCTTCGCCGGCAAGTCTGAACACAATATGTGGGGAGGTAATTCTTCCACCAATATTTATATCAACGACTTCAACATTTCCATTTTTTTGCACTTCAATAAGGGTGTTATCAATG
This sequence comes from Petrotoga mobilis SJ95, assembly GCF_000018605.1. Classification (NCBI taxonomy): domain Bacteria; kingdom Thermotogati; phylum Thermotogota; class Thermotogae; order Petrotogales; family Petrotogaceae; genus Petrotoga; species Petrotoga mobilis. Next base: position 704,051 of record NC_010003.1, read on the forward strand.
CTTAAACTGTCATCGTTACATAAATTTATATTTATCAGTTCTAAAGAAGCATTTTCCTTTACTACTATTCTATTTGAAGTCGTTCTAAATAACTTTTCATTTTTGCTGGGCATTAAATACCTAATTACTGTGGCTTTAGAGAATGGACTTATGTTATAAACTGAGGTCTCGTATATTGGGAACTTCCAATCATACGTTAAAATAATCGGTTCTCTTTCTTCTCCTTCGTTGGTTTTTAGATAAAAACCTGTATTAGAAAAAGCTTCAGCCATCAACAAAAATTTTCTATGAGCACCTTCAAAATCGTATTTGGCTAAGATTTCTATTCCATCCTGGTCGATTCCATTCAACCCTAATATCTTTCCTTTTGAGCTAACAGGAACAAAGGAAACGTATTTATCTGGCTCATACCCATTTAATTTAGTTCTTTTCCATTTAGGGAAACCCCAATTTTTGTAAGCTTCGTATCTATAATTTTTGAAAGTTTTTAACAATTCATTAGAAATGTGTTCCAAGGATGCTTGAAATTCGTAATCCCCGTAATCTCTTTTTGGTGTAATTTGGGGAATTTGCCATTCAACCGCTTTTAGATCTTTATGCCTCATATCTATAGGTTTCTCAAAAATTGTCTCCATGGTTGTTCACTCCTTGTTATAACTATTTCGATCAAAAATGTTATCCTATGCTTGATTCTACTTCTAAATTAATTAATCTGTTCAATTCAATAGCGTACTCTAATGGAAGCTCTTTTGCAAAAGGCTCTACAAAACCTCTAACCACCATGGCTTTAGCCTCAGCTTCACTTAACCCTCTACTCATCAAATAGTAAATCTGCTCTTCTTTGATTCTACCTATGCGAGCTTCATGTCCAACATCTGCATCATCAGTGTAAACCTCAATAAGAGGCACCGTATCACTTTTAGATTCATTATCAAGCATCAATGCTTGACAAGATACTGAAGCTTTTGCACCTTTGGCGTTTTCTCCTACTTTCAACCATCCTCTGTAAAAAGCCCAACCACCACCGATACTTATACTTCGAGCATCGACATTTGCACTGGTATATGGCGCGAACATGAAAACTTTTGATCCTGAATCCATGTGTTGGTTTGGCCCGGCATAAGTGATCGCCTTAGTTTCCGTTTTCGCTCCTTTGCCTTTGAGTATTGAAGATGGGTATATCATCGTTTTATGACTACCCAAAGAGCCTGATACCCACTCCATTATACCATCTTCATCAACTATTGCTCTTTTTGTATTCAAATTGTATGTATTTTTGCTCCAATTCTGAATCGTTGCATATTTTACCCTGGCGCCTTTTTTTACATATATTTCTACCATCCCTGCATGGAGGTTTGTTATTTCATAATAAGGAGCAGAACAACCTTCTATGAATGCCACCTCGCTACCTTCATCGGCAACGATTATCGTATGCTCCATTTGCCCCATTCCCGGGTTATTCATCCTAAAATAGGCTTGAAGTGGCAATGGAACCTTTACACCTTTTGGAATGTATAAAAATGTTCCTCCACTCCATACGGCACCATGTAAAGCAGCATATTTGTGGTTTGTAGGAGCTACTGCCTTCATGAAATACTCTTTAACTAAATCCGGGTATTCTTTAACGGCACTTTCCATATTTAAAAATATTACTCCCAAATTTTCAAGTTCTTTTTTTATGTTTTGATAAACGATTTCCGAGTCGTACTGCGCTCCAACACCAGCCAATGCCTTTTTCTCTGCCTCTGGAATTCCTAGTTTATCGAAAGTATCCTTTATTTCCGCAGGGACGTCATCCCACGATCCGGATGTTTTTCCCCTTGGCCTAATGTATGCAACAATTTTACTTACATCTAAGTCAGAAACATCAACCCCGAATCGAGGATCCCTCCACGTGTTAAATATATGTAAAGATTTTAAACGTAAATCTCTCATCCAGGTAGGTTCTTCTTTTTGTTCGGATATTTCTTGAACTACCTTTTCGTTTAAACCCGGAATAGTTTTGTAAACATACGTCTCGGGATTTTTAAAATCGAATTTGCTCTGGTCTACCAATAAATCTTCTATGTTAACATTTTCATTTTTAGCCATAATTTCACTCCTCAGAAATAGTTATTCCCATTTCTTGCTCCAACGTTGAGTAACCGTTTTCCTCTATCTCTTTAGCTAATTCTTCTGATCCTGTTTTAACTATTTTCCCGTCTATATATATATGTACGTAATCAGGAACAACAAAGTTCAAGATTCTTTGATAGTGTGTAATGAGTAATACTCCCATATTACCAGTTTTTACTCTGTTGATGTTTTCTGCAACTATCCTCAGAGCATCAATATCTAAACCGGAATCTATCTCATCCAATATACTCAATTTTGGTTTAAGAAAACCCATTTGAAGTATTTCACTTTTTTTCTTTTCACCACCAGAAAACCCAGTATTAATATATCTCTCCAGAAATTCTCCGTTGAGATCTAAATTTTGGGATAACTGGGATATTACTTTATTTAATTCCAATAGTGTAATTTTATCCTCTTTATGGATGTTTCTGAAGGAATTAATCAAGAATTGTCTCATCTTTATTCCTTCAACCTCTTCAGGAGTTTGAAAAGACATAAACAAACCTAATTTAGCCCTTTCATCTGTAGAAAGATCTATAATAGATTGCCCTTCGAATAAGATATCTCCTGAAGTAACTTGATACTTTGGATTTCCCATGATAACATGGGCTAATGTAGATTTTCCAGACCCATTTGGCCCCATTAATGCATGTATCTCACCCTTATTTATAGTTAAGTTAACACCTTTTAATATTTCAACATCTTCATCTCTGACTTTTGCCCTTAAATCCTGTATTTCTAAAAGAGCTGACATCCCTTTTCCTCCTTCTAATTAGCAATGTTATTTTGTGCATACTTTACTTTAAATTCTACCATATTAGTCAACTTTAAGTCAAGAAAAATTCTACAAAAAACAGTACCTTAAACAACACTTAAAGTTTAAACCAGAATCTCCATAATTAGTTAAGTTTCAACATATTTTAAAATACTAAATGATCCCTCTTATTTCCTCTAAAGTTGAAATCCCTTCTTTTTGTAAATATTCTTCTATACCTTCAATTATTTCAGCACAAGCATTGGGATTTATAAAATTAGCAGTGCCTACTTGCACAGCCCACGCACCTGCCATTATATACTCAATCGCATCTCTATAATCCATAATTCCCCCAATACCTATAATAGGAACATCAACAGCTTTTGAAACTTCATACACCATTCTTAAAGCAATAGGTTTTATACAAGGCCCTGATAGACCCGCAGTTATATTATCAAAAATGGCTTTTTTCTTGCTTATATCTATCGCTAAGGCAGGAAAAGTGTTTACAAGTGATAGTGCGTCTGCTCCTGCTTCAACGCAACTTTCAGCCATTTCAACGATATTTTCAGCACTTGGAGATAATTTTACTATTAGGGGCTTTTGGCAAACTTTTCTAACTTGTGTTACAACGTTGCTAGCTATTTCTGCCTTTGTACCGAAAGAAATGCCTCCTTCTTTAACGTTGGGGCAGGAAATATTCAGCTCTATCATATCAATATCGGTTTGGTTTAGCTTTTCAACAGAAATAACGTATTCATCGATCGTATTTCCACTTACATTGGCAATTATCACCGTATCTTGGCTGTTTAAGAAAGGAAGCTCTTCTTCAATAAACGCGTCTATACCGGGATTTTGTAAACCAATACTGTTCATTATGCCACCTATGGTTTCATGAATCCGTACACCTTTATTTCCTTCTCTTTCCCTTAAAGTTAGCCCTTTGGTGGCTAATCCACCTAATTTGGAGATGGGGAAGTATTCTAAAAACTCCCTACCAAAACCAAAAGTCCCAGAAGCAGCTATTACAGGATTTTTAAACTCTACTCCAGCTATGTTCACTTTGGTATCAATCATCAAAAAATACCTCCCTTCCCTCAAAAACGGGTCCCTCTTTACATACCCTTTTCATCCCAGATTTTGCCTTTATACTGCATCCCAAGCATGCTCCCATACCACAGGCCATGACACTTTCCATAGAGACAAAAACAGGAATCATATTTTCGCATTTTTCAACTACTTTTTTCATCATGGGAGAAGGACCGCAAGTGAAAACAACATCATATTTTTCTGGTCTGAATATATCCGTTATGAAACCTTTTTGACCTGTAGAACCATCTTCAGTCGTTATATGGATCTTATCCACATACTTGTGTACGTAATCCATATAATAAACTTCATTTGTAAATCCAGCATAAAAATCTATCTCTGTACTCAACTTTTTTGCCAAATAAATCATTGGAGGTATACCGATACCACCGGAAATTAAAGCAACCTTGCCATTCACATTCAAATTAAAACCGTTTCCCAAGGGACCTAAAACCTTTAACTTATCTTTTGGTTTTAGTTTGGATAGGTAATTTGTTCCTCGTCCAACAATTTTGTACAAGAAAGTCACAACGTTTTCTTCTACATTGCATATACTAAAAGGTCTAGACAAAAGAGGATCCAGATCCCAACTACGCAGCATATAAAACTGTCCAGGATCACCCAAACTGTCGTTGGATTCTAATTGAACTTTCAACTCGAATATATCTTTTGTGATTTCAGTATTAGAGGAAATATCTACTTCCCTATACCCCCCTTTCACTTTGAATATCCTCCCTCATGTCAAGTACGGCTTTTCTGGCATAATCTGCAAACCTTTGGTCCCCATCCTTGTAATTTTTATAAGCGGTAATTATTCCCCTTGAAGAGTTGATAACGCCGCCATTACCTTTGTTTAAATAAAGGGAAACGTCTTTCCCAGTAGCCCCTTGATGACCGTATCCAGGAATCAAAAAGAACATGTTTTTGTATCTATTTCTAATTTCTTTTGCTTCCTCAATATGTGTTCCACCTACAACCGCACCTATTGAACTATAACCACAACTCCCTCGGTACTTAACCCCTATTTCATTGAGTTTGTCTCCCACAATGTAATAAAGATATTCATCTTTTGGAGATACTTTCAAATACTGTATGTCTTTGGCTCCTGGATTCGATGTTCTTAGAAGTACGAAGACTCCTTTTTCTCCACTTTCAATGTATTTAAGGTAAGGGGTTAAGGAATCAAAACCAAGATACGGATTCAGCGTTACAAAATCAACCTCAAACTCCCCTTCAAAATGAGCTTTAGCGTACATCTGAGCAGTGGATGAAATATCTCCTCTTTTTATATCCCCGATTGTTATCTTTTTTATACTTCTCAAATACTCTATCGTTTTTTTATACCCTAAAAGACCTTTTATGCCATATGCTTCATAATATGCTATTTGTAATTTATAGACGGGTACCAAATCATATGTTTTGTCTATTATCTCTTTGTTGAATTCAAACAAAATTTCATCAATATCTTGATACTTTTCTTTTAAGTTAACCGGTATATAATCCAAATGGGTATCCAATCCTACACAAACATTCCCCTTTTTTTCAACCTCGTTGAATAATCTATCTATTATCAAATTTGACACTCCCCTTTTTATATTTGATCTCTCCCTTTCTAATTGTTGCTATAACTTCTCCATAAAATTCCATCCCATCAAAAGGTGTATTTTTGCCTTTGGATAAAAATTCGTCTTTGTTGATTTTAACCTTTTTTTCTAAATCTACAATAACTACATCTCCATCGTATCCTGTTTGTATTTTTCCTTTTTTAACCCCTAACATTTGTGCTGGTTTTGAAGACATAAGTTGAGATAAGCGATTCAGTGAAATTTCTTCACTTTTTACCAACTTCGTATAACAAACGGGGAAAGCAGTTTCTAACCCCGAGATACCAGGTGCTCCTTTTTCTTTGTCTTGCGTTGAATGAGGGGCATGATCAGTTGCTATAATATCTACAGTTCCATCCTTTATTCCATTGATTATTTCCAAAACATCTTCTTTTTCTCTTATTGGAGGATTAACTTTGTAATCGTAATTGTATAAGGCTAAATGGTGGGGGGTAACTTCGCAGGTAAGATTTTGTATCTCTCTTTTTGCCTTTCTTATACCTTCTATTGCCTCTTTCGTGCTTACGTGGGCTAAATGAAGCCAAGCACCTGTCAATTTCGCAAGGTATATATCTCTAAAAGTCATCAGGTTTTCGGAAAGTCTCGTATCTATCGTTACTATTTCATTGTCTTCTTCATGTGCTATGATAGTTAAACCTTTCTCTTTTGCCTTTATCATCGCTAAATACATAGTCAAATTTGACTGAACACCTTTTCCATCATCGGATATGAATTTCACATTATTATCTATATAATCCAAATGTTCTAAAGATTTTCCATCAAAGTTCTTTGTGATAGAAACCGTTTGGTGAATATCGATTAAATTTAACTCCTTAGCTTTGTTCAACACATACTTAACAACTTCCATATCACTGCATATAGGATTGGTATTACCCATTAGATTCACACATGTGTATCCGCCTTTCAACGCAGCTAAACTTCCAGAATGTAAATCCTCTTTATAAGTATAACCAGGATCTCTGAAGTGCGCATGCATATCTACAAAAGCAGGCATAACAATCAAACCTTGTGCATCTATAGTATATGTATCGTAATTCAAACTTCTCCCATAATTATCTATCTTCCCATCTTTAATGTACAAATCCCCGAATAAATCTTTCTCTTCATCCACGATCCTACAATTTTTAATCAAAACATTTATTTTAATTCACCCCCCCTACATAGATTCTTTTTTATTCTACCAATTTTACTACTAATGTTAATACATAGAAAAAAAGTAGTGTTAACTTTGTTTGACTTCAAGTTTAACACTACCTTTGACTTTTTAGATAATACATAATGGACCCTCACTTTTTCTAAGAATAACTTTTCTATGTTTTTGTAATTGCTTAATATATCGCTTATGTATTTTATTTTCTCCTACATGATATCAGATTATTTAATCATTTGCTCATATTTAATTTTTCTCTATCCACACTTTGTGGGAGAGAACCAATTTTTTATTTTTTGAAAATTTCTTCTACCAGCTGGTCTTCCGTGATTTTTAAGTATTCTGAGACATCTCTTAATATGTTATTTAACGTACCTATTTTTAGAAATTTATGATTTGGAACTTTCGGCATATTTGAATGTCTCTTCTTTCAAAATATGCAATCTTATAATATCAGGAATATCTTCTTCTTTATCAAAGTGACATTTTATAGCATCTTTAATATTTTCTTTAAGCTCATCCAAGGAAGATCCTTCTGTAAAGATTGATTCTCCCAAAGCCCTTGCGTTATATCCGCTTTCTGGATCTTCTTCTACTATAAATATTATTTCTTTGACTTTCATCAGATTCATCCCCTTTTATTTTACTAGTATCTAAAATATTATATTATATGGGGGATACCTTGTCAGAAAAGCATCCATCCTTTCTTTTTATCTTTTTGAAAAGGAAGAAAAAGAACCGTTATTTTTTAATTTCAAAAGGGGTGAAAGTCTGGATACTCCTTAAATATCCCAGAACAATTTCGTTAAATGTCGCAAATCTTCCAATCTCTTCTTCAGTTTTTACCAATACCTCTTCTTCAAAGTTAGCAACAACTTCACCACTTGGAATGGGTTCACCTTTTCTTATCATCCTGTGCTTTTCTTTAGCAGAATCCATATCGTCTGTATATAATATTTTACCTTCTTTTATAATCGCAAAAGATGAGGATATTTCCTCGAGTTCGTATATTTCGTGAGAAGATATGATTATCGTCTTGTTCGTTTCATTTGCATAATTTCTTAAAATTTTTAAAGCCTCCGACCTTATAACGGGATCAAGGTTCTGAGTCGGTTCGTCTAAGAGCAAAAGATCGGCATTACTGGATATGGTCAATGCCAAATAAAACAATGTTTTCATGCCCATGGAATATCTTTCCACTTTTTGGTTTATGTCGAGGTTGTAATGTAAAACAAAATTAGAAAATGTTTCCTCGTTGAAGTTAGGATACAACATACTCCAAATTTTTAGGTAATCACTTCCTTTAAAATTAGAAAATGTCAATCTATCTTCTGTCATCACCGAAACTTTTGCTTTTATCTTAGGGGTTATTTTTTCAGAAAAAAGCTTTATCTCACCATTGTTTGGTTTCAACTCCCCGTATAGACATCTCAAAGTTGTTGTTTTACCTGCACCATTGGGACCTATTAGAGAAAAGATTTCACCCTCATTTACGTTAAAATTGATCTTGTTCAATATCGGTTTTGAATTGAAACTTTTAACTAAGTCTTTCACTTCTACTATCATTTTTGTACACCTCTTTTTTCAAACAGATATAAAGATAAGAGTAAAAGAAACACAGAAAATATCAAACTTGCCCAAACATTCCCTTGATGTGATGGACTAATATATTTATAGGGATTTACAGCATAACTGGAACCAATTGCCCCAAGGATTCCATCAACAATCAATATCAAAAATGGTATCCCAAATGTATCTCCACCTAATGTAACAGAGATTATAATAATAGCAAAATAAGCGGTTGCTAATATTATGACACTCAAAATCTTTAACAGTGCCATTGACAAGTACAAACTTCCAAAGTTAAAAAAGGCTAGCCCAATAGAACTCGGTATAACTATCAAGAGCAGGGAAAGTACATAAGATGAGAAAAATACCTCTCTGTATGAATAAGGAAGGGATATTATAAGGGAGAACTTTCCGTTTCTTAAATCATGTCCGATCATGTTAGTAAGGAAAAGGAATATAAAAAATAACGTTAAAAACGGTATATCAAAGGTTATGAAAAATAAAAAGATCAAAGAGAATATAAATATTCTTCCACTCTTTTCAGTAAACTCCTTTTGAAAGTAAACTTCCAACTTATTCAGAAAATTGACCATCCTTCCAAACCTCCTCCAAAATTAATTTTATAGTTTCTAAGTCTATGTCTTCCTTTTTTAATTTTTCTACACAATTTCTAATCTCATCAACAATGCCTTTTTTCAAGTCTATATTCGTTGAAACAAAAAAACCTATTCCATGTTGGGCTTCTATGTATCCTGATGTTTCTAACTTATCTAAAGCTTTTAAAATCGTGTTGATGTTGACTTTGAAAATTGTACTCAATTCCCTAACAGGTGGTAATTGATCACCTTCTTTTAGATTTCCCATAATTATTTCCTTTTTTATCTGATTCATTATTTGTAAATAAGATGGTATCCCACTGTGTTTATCTACTTCATACAGCATATTTACAACCCTTTCAAAATTTTTTTCTTCTGATCTTAATTCTGCCTTGGGTATCAAGGTCCAACCTTCCTTCATTATCCGAAGGTTCCAGAATGTCTACTTCACCATAAGCCCCTTCAATTGATAAATACCTCGTACCTACCCATTTATCTATGTATTGTATGGTACCTGTCAATGCTGCGCCGTTAATATAGATATGTTCTGCGTTAGTTACTGAGAGGTCAATTTCTACACCAGCACCGTTTAGCGTTAACTCTTCGGCATCTACCAAGCCATGCCAACTAATCCCTGATGCATTGATTTCAGCGTTGCCCACGTGTATATTACCACCAAGACTTAAACCTGTTGAATTTATCGAAAGATTACTCGCTTCAAGCGTCGTATTGAAATTAAGTCCAGTGGTATTTAAATCAAAATTTTCTAATTCTAAATTCCCCACTACATTTAAACCTGTTGAGTTTATCCTTATGTTCTTGTAGGGTACTTTTGAGCCAATTACTATGACATATTTTTGATCTTGAATGTTCGATATTAATGTTAGTGTATCTTCATTTCTCCTATGATCAATTTGACTAGGAATGTAGATCTGGTCAGACGTTTCATCAAAAATTATTTCTAAATTTATTCCTTCGATTTGTAGGTTTTCACCCCTTTCTATGTAGATATCAGGCTGGATTTCTTCAGTATTAGAATTGTAGCTATAACCGTTTTGGTTATATAATTCTTCCCAGTTGAAAATATTATTCCATAAATTATCCCAATCAAGCTGTGAACCTATAAAATTAGAAAATATGCTTGCTGGTATCACAAATAAAACTACCGCTAAAATAACAAACAAGATTTTAAAGCTTTTCAGGTTAAGAGCCAGAAAAACAATCGCAACTGTCGAAAAAATGAGTTTCAAAAAGAAGGAAGGTATAAAAAGAGCCGAAATACCGAAAGCAGTGGCAAAGACAAGTTTTAACAAATAATTGTACCTGGACATTTACATTCACCCCCAATGTTTTGTTGTTATATTTAACTATAACACATATTGTACAAAAAAGTCAACTTTTTGAGTTAAATAATGTCTAATACTCTATCAAACTACCTGTTTCTCTTGCTTTATTGAAACCGAATCTGAACAACAACAATCCCAAAGGAATCGTCAGTAAACTCATGATGATCAAAACTATTATCTCGTTCTTCACATCAGCAAAGGTGGCCCCTGTCAGTAAGGACTTTCTCAATGCACTTAAAGCATATGTGGGCGGCAAAAAATATGAAAAACTCCTCAACCATGCTGGTAATATGGATATTGGGTATAGTACCCCACTAACAAGGCCAGACAGTGTACTAAAAATCCAACTTATTGGATCTCCCATCTTTGTTACCATTATTACTCCTGCACTCATAAGACCTATCCCACTTATACATATTATTGAAAGTATTAAAATGAATAACGATAAAATTATATTTATTGTCATTTGAATATCGAATATCAAAACCAGAAACAAAAAAATAACTCCTACATTTATTGTAGTCCATATGAAACTATTTATTCCATTGAATATTAACAGTTGCCACAATGGTGTGTTACTCATCAATAAATATTCAAGTGTTCCCATTGTTTGTTCTGACCTTATAGAATTTCTAAAAGAATCTAATGCAACTGAGACATAGCTCATATACATTGTTCCTGTTATTAGAAATGCCATTAAGTCTCCACCGTATGGTTCGAGCATGGGGAAGGTGTTCCCTTCTTGCAAAAAATTAGCCATGAATCCAAACCTTAAAACACCTATCAGCATACTTGCTATTCCAAGTATTGCGTACGTTCTATAACTGAAGTTTGTTATGAATCCTCTTTTAATGAATATCCATAATTTTTTTAAAAAACTCATTTTTTATCATTCCTTACAAAGTTTATGAATACTTCTTCTATTGAAGGTGTTTCAACATTTATTGTAAGTATCTTTCTGTCTTGGTTTTTCAGTTTTTCTATCAGTTGATCAAGTACTTCTGAAGAATTTTCGACTTCTATTTCAAATTCGTTATCTTTTATCTTTCTAAATAGGTTTATCTTTTCTTTGATGCCGTCTTGTGCGATTAAATCTTCATTGATACCTTTATCTATTTTCACTTTTATTATTTCTTTTTTTAATACTCTTTTTAAGTTTTCTTTTTTATCAACAGCGAGCATATTCCCTTTGTTCAATATACCTATCCTATCGGCAAGAAGTTCTGCTTCATGCATATCGTGTGTGGAAAGTATAATAGTTTTATTTTTATCCTTGAGAGATAGAATTATGTCTCTTATCTCATTTGCACTTATTGGGTCGATAGAAGATGTTGGCTCATCGAATATGTATACATCAGGATCATGTAATAATGCTCTTGCTAAAGAAAGTTTTTTCTTCATACCAGTTGAGTATTTCATATACTTTAAATCTTTGGCGTCTTCTAAATTGAACAGATTGAGTAAAAAGTTTATCCTTTCTTTTAAGTCCTTACTTTTTATACCGTACAAAGTACCAAAGAACTCGAGGTTTTGATAACCATTCAATCTGTAATAAAACGATCTTTCAAATCCTGTTGATAACCCTATCGATTTTCTTACCTTGTACTCATCTTTTTTGATGTTGTATCCGTTAACCCAAGCATCTCCATATGTCGGTAGTATGAGAGTGGAGATGGTTTTTAGAAAGGTAGTTTTCCCTGCACCATTAGGTCCAAGCAAAACAAATATCTCTCCATTTTGAATGGATAGGTTTATATCTTGTATGGCTCTTATTTTTTTCTTTTTTACTTTGAATATCTTCGTTAGGTTTTGTGTTTTTATCGTTTCCAGAATATCGTCCCTTCATTCATATCTTACGAAAGATAAAAATTAAACAAACATACATTATTTTACATCATTATCATGCAATAATCATTACCTTTTCGATATTTTTAAGATCACATTTTTATTCATATCGTGGATGCAGTAAATCTCATCCTAAAGATACTACGATTGAACCCCACTTTTCGGTTGATTAATCTCTGCCATCATTTCTAATTGCAAATGAGGCTAATTTAATTGTTTTCTCCATTTGCACATAGCCAAGGAAATTTTTTATCCTGACATGGATTGTTACACTGTGGATTGTGGCAATAATCACAATTTTTAACTGTTTCGCAACCTTCCTTCTCGCCATTTTCTCCACAAGCAGCTAAATATCTGTCTTTATCAAACACAGGTTCATTTATGAATTCCATAATATCACCACCCCTTTTAAATTTTTACTCCTAATTTTTTATCAGATAATAAAGAAACCATTTCTTTTAGATTGTATTTTAAAGGAATGCATGTGTATGGTTTCCTCCATGGAGAGCTATTTAACCTATCAACAACAACTGCATTAAAAACGCATCCTCCCATGCACATTGGAAGTACAGAACATTCCATACATTTTTGATCTTCGAACGGTTCGTAAGTTATCCATTTTTCAAATTTATGGTTTAATTCTATATCTTCTTTTGTTATTTTACCTACAGAAGAAAATTTATTTCCTATCTCTCCCCAACACTTGTAAATACTCCCATCGACATCTATTACACAACTATTTTTACATAAGGCATCACATCTGGCCATTCTTAATCTTCTAAATGGATTGAATGGATAATCGGGTATGAGTGTGATGACTTCTTTGTATAGTTCTACTTCCACATTAGCAAATTCTCTCAATGTAAGCATCTCATCATTAAATCCCGTAGATAGTTCTTCCACTACCTCAACTGGTTGAAAATCAAAATCAACTCTCCATCCCTTTTCTGCAAGTATCTTTATCATTTTTTTCACATTTTCTATACTATTTTTAGAGATATTTGTTCTAATGGTTACATACATCTTATCTTGTGCATAGTTTATATTTTCCATAATTTTATCAAAAGTAGGCTTGTCACTTTTAGTCTTTCTATATTTGTCATGAAGAGTCTTATCTCCATCAATTGTTATTATTACGGAGTTTACTCCACAGTTCAGTAGTCTATTGACAATGTCATGAGTTAACAAATAACCGTTCGTTACGACATTCGCTTCATACTTTACTTCGAACTTCTTACACATTTCTTCAAAACCTTTACTTAACGTTTCTAATTCATCGAGTGCAAGAAGCGGCTCTCCTCCATAAAAAGTTATGCTCAATACTTTAGGATGTTCTTCTTCAAATCTTTTTTCCGTCATATTTAGAATTGTGTTTACAATATTTTTTGCTATTTTTGCGGGTTTCTTATCCATTAAAGTTATCAACATTTGTTGATAGCAATAAACACAAGAAAAATTACATTCTTCAGTTAAACTTATAGTATATCTTAAAAATCTATCACTGTATTTGTAATTGTTTAACCTCATCTTCAAATATGTTATTTCGTCAAATTCATCAGGGATAATGTATAATCCTTTTTTCAACTTTTCTATATCTTCATCAGATAGCTTTATTTCTTCTATATTTCCACTTTCAAGAACTTCTTTAACTTCTTTTACTTTGTTTGGTTCAACATATAGAATGGCATTTGAAATGCTATTAAATAAAATGAGATAGTTATCTTTTTCTATAAGTTGATTATACCTTGATATTTTCATCTTTTTTCACCGCTTTCAGCTTTCTTTCCATGTCTTTTGTGAAATACCACAATCTTGCGAAAGATTCTAAAGCAGTTTTTTCTTCTGGGCATCCTCTAACTCCTGAATTCACTATAGCATTTCTACATCCTCCAAAACATTGAGGGAGTAACTCACACTTTTTACATTCTTCATCTTGAAAAGCATCGTGTTTATACCATAAAAGGTACTTTGTTTTATCATATTCGATGCCATTGTTTGTTACTTTTCCAAACTCGTTCCCCTCATTTACTGCAACTGTACAAGGGAAAACTTCGCCTTTAGGCCCTATTAAAATAGAAGATTCACAGTCATATTCACAATAAATCGGATTAGAAAGAATAGGAAGAAAAGTTTCAAATCCTTTTTGAGATGCATAGTAATAGAACTTAGCCAATTTTTCGTAAGAATTTTCCCCTCTAAAATTCATAACTTCACGATGAATTTCTTTTTCCGTTTCCCCACCTTGAAATATCCATCTAAAATAAATTCTTAGACGGTCTTTTGGAAGAATTTCAAGCGCATCCACCAACTTATATATTGCGTCATAATTATCTGGGCCAACGTTAACTCTTAGAGTAATTCTTGATTCTTTTGTCAATTCGAAGAAATTTTTTATATTTTCAAACATGATATCATACGTTGGTCCTCCTCCCTTTAAGGGCCTATACTTGTCATGATATTCCTTTGGGCCATCAAGAGTTATTTGTACGTTGCGTATCATTAATTCGTCAAATAGCTTGGCTTTTTCAGCTGAAAGTAAGTATCCATTTGTTGAAATGGAAGAAGAAAAATTAGTTTTATATTCTTCACAAGCTTTTATCACTTTTTCATTAATATATTTCATAGTATCAAATTTTAAAAGAGGTTCACCACCAAACCAGCCAATATGTATTCTTCGTTTACTTTTTGCCACAGTTGAAATATAATTTGCAACTGTTTCAGTTGTTTTCTCATCCATAGTTGGTCCTTCATGTGTTTCATAGCAATAAATACAATCCAAATTGCATCTCATTGTAGGCATTATTGTGAAACTTATAAAACTAGCATCATATCTGCTTCTATAGTTCATTGCCTTTAAATGTTGTATTTCATCAAAATTCTCTTCTATTAAATAACCGCCATATATAAGGTCATTTTTTAAATCTGCATATTCTCTTGACCATTCTTTATTTGGCGATTCCATTATTTCTTTTATTTTATTATATTTTTCTTTATTTACAGTCGCAATTGCTTCTGTTAAAAGATTAACAAAAACAACTTTGTCTCCATCCTCAAAAATAACATTATAATTCGAGTTTTTATATCTTAGCATTCAAATAACCTCCCACTTTTATTCTGTGTTCTATTTTTATCATACACTTTTCTATATGATTTTCAAGCGATTTTTTTATTGGCCTCAAATATAGATAGAAACGTATTTTCAGAGATTAGCTCAAAAAACCTTATGTAAACTTTAATTACGATGTTTTTTATCATGTTTTATACTCTGTTTTCGCTTTCTCTTTTTTGATGATAGTTACAATATAGTTGATTAAAAAGAGAAAAACGATTAACTATTGACTTGTTAACATTGGAATCAAAGTAAATATTATGTTATTATTAAATGACAATTATGAAACAAAAGCATATATATGTAGAAGGAGATAATTCAAATGCTTTTAGAATTAGAATAAAAAAGTTCATAATGAACTATGGAAGGTATTATGAAATAAGAAAGATACCAAAAGAATTAAGACCAAAAGTGCCAAAAGAAATTAATGTATTTGTGAATAAATATACTTTAAAAAAGACTATCTGCAACTTCTTTCTATGTTTTTGAAGGTGAAGAAAGAGAGTTTGAAATCTGCTAATTTTATTTTATCCCTGCAACACAGAGTTATTTTAGGGACTTTAGAAATGAGAATTTTCTAAAAATGGAATTTTGAATTTAAAATGGGTCTAGGGCGGAGCCCTCTCCCCCTCCTTGGCTACAAGTACCGAAAAAGTTAAAGAAATTAAGAATTAGTGAGAATTAGAAGTGGGGAAGTGTTTCTGAATAAATTTAAAACATTTATAGAATCTGTGTTTCATAATTTCTAAAGTGAGTAAGAGTTATTTATACAGGAGACTTATTGTATTGCAGGGATAAAAGTAATTGACTTTATTTCCCCTCCAAAAAATTCTTATAAGCTTGAGAAAAAGTTGGTAAATATCTATCAAAGTTCTTTACTATCAGCCCTTCATCTACAACTTTTTTGTAAACATTTTTAGCTATATTTTCATCATCAGTCCAAATTTTTATTGTATTCTCTTCAACTATGATCTTTTGTGGCTCGCCAATATTATTCAATATCTCTTCTAATTTTTCCTTTTTTACCTTTTCCATCAACTCGATTACATAACAAGGTTCATTTTGTGCAACCTCTTGCAACTGTTGTGTTGTCCCTTCAAATATGATTTCACCTTTATTTATCATGATTATTCTATCACAAAGGTTTTCAACAAGATAAGGATCATGAGTTGCTATTAACATTGATGTTCCTTTCTTTTTTAATTTTCTCATGTATTCTATTGTTTCTTCCTTTGAAGCTATGTCTAATCCATCTGTTGGTTCATCCATTATCAGTAATTTTGGGGAATGTATAAGAATAGTCAAAAGTTTCGCTTTCTGTTTCATACCTTTTGAAAATGTACCTAATCTTTTTTCAAACACATCTTGTAAATCAAACATATCTAAGAGCTCTTCTATAGTTGAATTATCTTCAACCTCATGGAGTGTTTTAAATAATTCAATATATTGTTTCAAGGTTAATTGTGGATATACATCAGCTCCTTCAGGAAGGTAACCCATCTGTCCATAAATCTTTTCTCTTTCCTTCTTATTTAATGGATTGTATCCAAAAACTTGTATATTTCCATTCTTGGGATAGAGAATTCCTAACAGTACTCTAACAAGAGTTGTCTTACCAGCTCCATTTGGTCCCACCAAACCAACACTTTCGCCTTGATATGTACTTAAAGAGACGTTATTCAACACAAGTTTTTTATTATCATAAGTAAAATCAACATTAATTGCATCAATATGCTTATTCACCTTTAATAACCTCCTCTATGCTACGAAATCTTTGATTTCTACGTTTCTTACAGATAAAAAGAAACATAATAGTGAATAAACTAACAAAATTGGAATTAAAAACTTAAGAAATATACCCGTATTGCTTATAATAAACAATAAAACAAACGACAAAATTGGAAGAACAAAAAGAAATATAATTAAAAGTATCTTTCTTAACAGATTCACTTTTGTAAAAATTATACCTAAGGTAACTCCCAACGACGCAAAAATTATAGCAATTAACAATACGTATAACCACACAGAAATATTACCGTATTGCTCATACAAAGGTAAGGTTAACAATGTATATACAATCAAGTAGGTATAAGCGGTAACAATTCCAAGAAACACACCATTAATCCATTTAGAAAAGATGTATTCAAATGGTCTGATCCCTGATGTTAATATCATTTCACCAGCTTTAATTCGTTTATCTGTTAAAAGAAAACTAAAAGGAAACATTAAAGAAAACAACCCTCCCAATAAAAAAGCTGCTCCTTGTAACCAATATGAATAGAGCAATTCTGAAACTTGTGTAAAACGAACAATAAGTCCATATAAAAAACCAAAGCCTAAACCAAACATTAAAAAAAACATTAAAACAAATATTTTCGAGGATAACAAATCTGTTTTCACAATTGACATAACTTTCTTAAGCATCAAATCATCTCCTTTACATAATAAAATCAGTGATTTCCAGGTTTTTTATTTTACCATTTCTTTCATTTTTCTCCAATCTCCATGAGGGGTGATTACGTTAAGCTTTTGATATGTAATGAGTAACACTTTTCACTTACAAACTCAAAAGACCTTTCACTATTTTTATCATACCCTTTTCTATATGATTTTCAAGCGATTTTTTTATTGGGCTTAAATATAGATTGAAACGTATTTTCAGAAATTGCCTCAAAAAACCTTATGTAAACTTTAATTAAGATGTTTTTTATCATGTTTTATACTCTGTTTTCGCTTTCTCTTTATTGATGATAGTTATGATATAATTGATTAAAAAGGGAAAAGTGAATAAATATCGGCTCGTTAACATTGTAACTAAAGTAAATATTATGTTTTTTTATATGACAATTATGAAACAATAACAGATATATGTAGAAGGAGATAATTCAAATGCTTTGAAAGAATAGAAAAAGACATTTCAAAACTACAAAAAGATAGTTTATATTTGAAAAATATATAAAACTTGATTCAAAAGAAAAAGAGATAATAGAAAAGTTCATAATGAACTATGGATGCTTGATAAAAATCCTCCCAACACTATCCCTATTAAAACTGATACTACCGTTAAGATTGTACTTTCATCAATTAAGAATTCAAGCAGTACTTTTTGTATTTTAGCCTTTCTTATCTTTTATTCAATCTTCTTAACTTTAAGCTAATTATAATTTCCCTTCATTTCTAAAGTGAGGAATTAAATACTTTTTCTCTTTGATTAAAGAAATTGTTTAAAAAATAGGCGAATGTCATAAACGATCACTATTTTCATCTTGTGCGCCCGACATGTATGATAGCTTGGCGGTGAAAGTCCGCTATGGGCTTGGCAGTGGGAACCATTAGCCAAAGGCAAGGGTGCCCCACCGTGAGGTGGAATCTGAAGGAAGCTGGAGGCAAAATCCCGGCCTGATGAACAAGAACTGCATACAAGGCTGAATTGAAGTGGATGAGTTTACTGAACAAAACGAAGTCCGACACTGCCCGAATTTCATACAGTAAATGTGGCGGGTAGCTGAAATGAAAGCTATCGTACTTACCCGGGGAGGTGCTCAACGAACTGGATAAGAAATTCACAAGAAGGGGATAAAAATTCTGCCGCTATGCCGATGACTGCAACATCTACGTCAAAAGTAGGAAGGCAGCTCATAGGGTCATGACCAGTGTCACCCACTTTATTGAAAGCTAGCTAAAACTCAAAGTCAACAAAGAGAAAAATGCAGTAGACAGGCCATGGAAACTAAAATTCCTTGGGTTTTCTTTCTACCAAAAACAAGATGAAATTGGAGTAAGAGTCCACCCTAAATCTGTTGCCAAATTCAAGCAGAAACTCAAGCAAATAACCGGTAGAAGCAATGCTATGAGTATAACCCAGAAAATGGAAAAGTTAAAGCAAATCATTGTAGGATGGGTGAACTACTTTGGTATTGCGGATATGGTCAGGATTGCTAAAACGTTGGATATGTGGCTAAGAAGGAGGATACGGATGTGCTTTTGGAAACAGTGAAAAAGAATCAAAACGAAACACGATAACCTTGTATCCCTTGGCATACCAAACTTAAAAGCTTGGGAATATGCCAACACAAGGAGGAGCTACAGGCGAATTGTAGCTACCCCTATCCTTGCGAAAGCCCTTACCAATGAATATCCCAAGAAATTAGGACTGTCATCAATCAGCCTACAATATTCATTAGTCCACTAATTCTATTGAACCGCCGTATACCGAACGGTACGTACGGTAGGGCGAGAGGATGGCTACTCAATTAACGGGTAGCCTCCTACTCGATTGCTTTTCTAAAATAAATTCTTAGATTCCAGAAGCAGATCCAGCAGCAGCTCCAGATGAAACAGCGGAAGCTATTGAGGCACCTTTAGCGCCTATTACTTCATCTAAGGGTAACGGAGTAAAACCACATGCGATACACCCCGCCGAACACCCTCCTGCACAACCAGCTGAACAGAGTGCTGCACACCAACTCCATAAAGGTTCCATCTCTTTCACCTCCTTTCAGAAAAAATTAGTGTTATCTCATTTCACATTGAAAATGCACCTTGTTTTAACTCAAAATCTTCTCCTTATCTTTTTCTGCATAAAATAAGGCTAATATTCCTGAAATTACAAAACTAATGAATAAAACAGTGAAAACTAAAAAATCTAATTGAGGAACATTTATTGCAATTATTACTCCAAACATGATAGCAATAGTGAATATAGAAGAAAATTTATCAGATCTATACCAGATACTATAACCTTCAACTAAAATATAGGCAGTAGTCCATACGACAGCGGCAATAGCAAATAAAAGATAACTCCATCCTCCTATTATGATTATCGCCGGTAGTGAAAGAAGAAGAATAATCGTTCCAATTAATCCCCCCGTTAATCCTCTGATCAACAAAATTGCCCTTGCACTTGAAATAACTAAAAAATAGTCTATTAACCCTTTTGATTTGTCTATTCTTCTAAATCTATCTGATTGAATAAACAAGGGTACTGTTACAATTAAAAGTATGGGAAGGTAATTTAAAAAAGACAAACCGATATATTTTGAGATGAAAAGTAATATATATATAACAATAGAAATTGTTATAACAACAAACCAAAGTGTTTTATTTAATGATTTAATCTCTAACCAAAATATATATTTCATTGTTTAATCACCGCTTTTTCTTTATCCAAAAACACTACAATTAGGATGTCTATCATAAAAAAAATTGAAATGGAAACCGAAGTAAAATGAATCCACGAAATGTCTATTTGTCTGATAAGCTGTAAAAAAGGAAGTATGATAATAGACACAAAAAAGAATATCAAATATATTATCCCGTAGACCCATTGAACTTTTAATGAGAAAAGTAGGTAAGTAGAATTACTCAAAGCAATGAGAAAACCTAGCACAAATGGTATTAATAAAATGTAGAAAAAAACAATTAGAGTAAAAGATCCTTTAAAAATAAACAACATGATTAAAGCAAGTACTAGTGAAGTTGGAATAACAAAAAAAGTTGTCATTAAAGCTCCGAAAAGACTAACTGATAATACATAACCATTAGGACTTATTGGCATAGCTAAAATGTAATCAAACATTTCTCTATTCCAATCTTCTTTGAAATTAGTTGCAGAACTTGCCACAAATAGAGTAGAACTGATTAGAAAAAAGAATAATCCATTCCACGGGGTTGAATCATCTAATAAGCTCAATAATATAGAAAAGAGGAAAAAAATAACTATATAAATAACACGAAAGATCTTATTTAAATTAGGAGTCTGTTTAAATTTTCTAATATAACGTTTAAATTCACGCCAAAATATAGCTTTAAACATCTCTTTTTTTCTCCTTTCTATAAACATCTTCAAGAGATGTTTGTACTTTGTCTATACTTTTTATTTCTATATTTTCTTTAGAAATAACATTTATAACTTCAGATATCTTCCCTGCCATAAGTCTTATGAAAATCCTTTTTTCTTTAGAGTCATAAGAAGTAAAACCATACATCTCTAAGGATGTTAATAATGAATTTGGTGCTTCATCGTTTATAATTATCTGGTAATCTTCACTCCCACTTTTTAAAATATTTTCTATTGAATCCATTTTCACAATCTTTCCATTGAAAATAAGAATAACCTTATTACATATTTGCTGAAGCTCGTATAGGTCATGAGAACTTATCAACATCGGGATTTTAGTTAAAGTAAGCTCTTTGATAAGGTCCCTTACCAGAAGTTTTCCATCTACATCTAACCCACTTGTTGGTTCATCCATTATTATGGCTTTTGGCTCTCTTAGGAATAAGCGTGCAATAGTTAACCTTTGCTTCATACCCCTTGAAAATGTTTTAACAAGTTTATTTCTAACTCCGTAAAGCTCAACCTTTTTAAGAATGTTGTCTATATTATTAACTTTTGCATGATATAACATTGAATAGAATTTAAGATTTTCATAAGCTGTTAGATCGTCATCTACCCCTGGATGATCCAATACAAAATCGATCTTCTTTCGAGCGTTCAAACTTGAATAAGGATTTTCACTGAAAACTTTTACTTCACCAGTAGAAGGTTTCAGAAGTCCAAGTATAAGTTTTATAGTTGTCGTTTTTCCAGCTCCGTTTGGTCCTACATAAGCAATAACATCCCCTTCTTGCATGTTGAATGAGATGTTATCTAAAACCTTTGTTTTTCCAAACTTTTTTTCAACGTTTTTGAGAAAAATCATCAAACCACCTACCTTTATAAGGATCATAAGTACACAGGGAAGTTTGAAGGAAATCTTTTTCTATAGCTCTACAATCATTGCATAGATATCTGAATTCACAATCCCTGCACTTTTTGATATTATCCTTGGTTAGATGCCAAAAATTTTCAATTTCATTCTTCTTAGATCGGATTACCTGGGAAAGGCTCCCTTCTTGCAATATATTTCCTACTGGTTTTTCTTTAATTACTCTGCAAACATAGACATCTCCATTGCTAGCAACATTTAACATTCCTCCTAAGCATGGGTTAAACTCTTGACACCACTCATAAAGGAATACATTCGGACTTAAAAGCCTGCTTTTCCCAAAGATAGGCACTTTGAGGTAATCTTTGCAAAAATTAGAAGAAGAAAAATCAACTTGCCATCCAACCTTATTTTTTTTATTTTTAACAGCTATTTTTTTATATTCACAATTTACCTTTTCCATTAACTCTTCTTTGCTACCAAATTTTGATAAATTAATAATACCTATTAAAAAAATATTTTGGCTTAAATTATGTATGATTTTTGAAATTTTCTCTGATGCTTTTTCATTTATTGGGATATCAAAATTTAGTGCAATATTAATAGTTTTGAACTGATTTAAGAAAGCTATATAGTCTTCTTTAAAGTGCTTTTCATGCAAAATTAATATGACATTAGAAAAATTCACTTTTTCGAGATACTTCAAAAGAGTTGCCAATTTATCAAGATCTTTAAATACATTACCACCTGTCAAAATAATTTCCCGAAAATTAAGCTTAATTGCTTGATCCAATATACTCACATATGATTCTACAGGCAATATTTCCATTTTACTTTCTTTCCATACATTACACCCCATACATGAGAAAAGGCGATTTAATTTTTCGTTGCCACAGTAAGCACATTGTTGACTATCACAACTATTATTCAATTCTACAAAAAGCTTAGTACAAATGGGTGGTTGTTTAAAAAAAGTTTTATTAGAAAAAGGATAATTAGTATGCAAAGGTTCGATAAAAGGGGGTTTTTCATAAAATTCTCCTAATTCTCTCTTGTTCAATTTTTTAAATATATCCATAATGAATTCTTCAGAAATATCCAATTTTTTAGAGATCCCTTTTGAATCGATATTTTCCTCTGCGAGCCTTAACACAGCTCCCTCTTCACCTTTTATCGAATAGGTATCATTAATAAAAAAATCGTAAATTATGCCCTTCTTTACACCTAATACCATTCGTGCCTCAGGATTAAGTCTAAAAAACATTATAGTAACTCCCTCCCTATTTTGCTTTCTAAATTAAAAAAATTGTCACTTATGTGAGAAAAAACTTTGTTATCCTTTTCTGCAATGGTCCATAGATATGGGAATAAAGACAACATCTCCTTTTTCATATTTTCACATATATGATGAGGATGCTCCATCTTATCACCTTTAATGAAAAAAACATAACACATTGTGCATAGATTTTCGATATCACAAGATTCACAAAAAAAAGTTGCTGCACGAAACCTTTTTATAATCTTTTCTATTTTGCTATAATCTAATCCATTTTTTACTTCTCCTATAATAGATAACTCTCCTGCCACTTTTTCACAAACATGAATTATTCCGTCACAGTCAACAAACATTTTAAATCCTGGCATGCAAGCACCTGTATAAGGGATATAATTGTTTCTATATTTTCCAATATATCTACCATAACTTTCCACAACCTGCCCGGAAAAATAGTGACTATACAACGAGAGATTATTTTTCTCATTAGTGGATAATACTTCTGCATTATAATATTCCATCTTTTTAATTTTTTCCTTAAAAGTCTCAAAATCCTCTTTATTAAATTGTTCATAGTAAGTTCCCTTCGCGTCAACAAGATTTGCTTTGATTAGCGATGGAACATCCTTCCGGGCAAAAAATTCATTAACTTTATCAAAATCAGTTTTCCAGTCATAAACAGCAATGGAGAACACAGGTAAGTCCGGATAAAACTTTTTTAGATTATTCAATCTCTTCATAATAATATCATGTGAGCCTTTCCCATTGGGAAAAATTCTATTTCGATCGTGTTCTTCTTTAGGGCCATCCAAACTCACAATTAACGAACAATTGTTTTGAACTAGAAAAGAAGCGATCTTTGAAGATAACAAAGTACCATTTGTTGTTATAGTAAAGTGGGGATTAAATTCTTTATATTTAATCTTTACATACTTGATACATTTTTTGATCAACTCAAAATTTAATAGGGGCTCTCCTCCATAAAATCCTATTGTTGGCTCTCGATAAGGATTGTAAGAAATACCTTCTCTTAACAAAGAAAAATATAAATCAATTGCTTTAATAGCTATGTCTTCATTCATAGCTCTTAGTGTGTTGTTGCGATACATTGGATATACTTCAGAGTAAATACAATATCTGCATTGAAGGTTACAGTTTTGAGTTACTTCCAATAGAAGCTCCTGCAACCCATATCTTAAAACATTAGTTCGTAGCTCTTCTGAAGTATTTTTTTCTGTATAATTCTTTTTTCTTTCATTGATTAAATTTTTCTCGAACTCCTTAATTGCGTTAAAGCGGCGATTATAAACTTTTTTTGGATATATAACTCCACTTTCACTGCAATAAACATATTCATTACCTGATTTTGTTTCAAAATTTATCATCTTTTTTCTCCCCCTCCAATTTTATTTTATAGTTCTATTTTATTCTTTCTCCCCTACTTTTTGTTCTTCTTTTCCAATACTCTTTAAAAGTTTAAAATGCACATTTACCAACTTTCTTCAATATAGCTTACAATTTCTCCAGGATTTAATGATTCGAAACTTGCGATTCCTTCATCATCCCCACCAAAAACAAAAACTCCCCCTGATAGCAATACCACTGTCAATAAAATAACAACGAACTTTTTCATTTTTTATCACCCCTCGTATAATAGTAAATTGAGAAACACTTTTCTCTTACAAACTCAAAAGACCATTCACTATTTTTATCATACATTTATCCATATGATAAACAAGCGATTTTTTTATTGGCCTCAAATATAGATTGAAACGTATTTTCAGAGATTGCCTTAAAAAAGCTTATGTAAACTTTAATTAAGATTTTTTTTATCATGTTTTATACTCTGTTTTCGCTTTCTCTTTTTTGATGATAGTTATGATATAATTGATTAAAAAGAGAAAAGTGAATGAATATCGGCTCGTTAACATTGAAAACAAAGTAAATATTATGTTATTTTTAAATGACAATTGTGAAACAAAAGCATATATATTCATAAGGAGATAATTCAAATGCTTTTAGAATTAGTTACCAGGTTGTCAACTTATGGACAGTTTGGAAGACCATTGATGAATTATCTTGAATCAACTTCTTTAAATGATGAAACAAATGAGTACATAGAAATATTGAAATTATATTGGGATATCAATTATGATGAAGTCATCGAAAAAATAGAAAAAGACATTTCAAAACTACGAAAAGGTAGCTTGTATTATGTACTTTTATCTATTAAACTGTCAGCTTTGCATAGATTAAAAAGAGAGCAGGGAGTTAAAGATATTTATGTTGAATTAAGAGACAACTTCGGTGATATTCCTCAATATGTTAGAGGACTTGTTGTACAATCTTTAAGAAACATACGAGAATTGTATTATGAATCCAATGAAAGTATGAAAAAGATTAGATATTGGAGTGAAGAATACGAAAACAATCCTGTTGATAAAGGATTTATCCTCATGGCTGATGCAAGAGAGAAAAAGAATGAAGGAAGATATGAAGAAGCGACTCAGTTAAATATTGAAGCATTTAAGGCATTGAAAGATGTTCCTCATCCATCTGGAATAGTAGGATCATTAAATAACATAAGTTGGTGGTTAAAAGATGTAGATAAAAGTATCGCTTTAAACTTTAGCTTAGGATTGGGATTTTACCTTGGTTATTACTTTGACGATGATAATTGCAAAATTTTCAATTCACTTGATACTATCTTTCAAGTACAAAAAGAAAACAACGATCCAATGATATATGAAACAGCGTTTATTTTCTCAAAGTGTTTATCAAAGGTTGATAAAGAAAGATGCAACATTTTAAAAAGACAATGTGGAGAAAGTATCAATCAGTTAAAATACTGTGTTTTTAACTTAGATAACAGTTATTACTTAAACACAAAGACGTTAAGAAATTTTATAAAGCAAGAAATAGAAAAAGGGCAAGTTCCTATTAAAGAACTAAATATCTCAAAAAGAACGTTGAATGATTTCTTGTTTGGAAAAACAAAGCAAATAAAGCCAAATACATTGAGAAAGATAATAAACAACCTTGAGTTTGAAATAAACACCTCTCTTGCTATTCCAATAGTAAAAGAGTTAAAAAAGAAAGATATAGACAAAAAGTTTGAAGAAAACTTTTACAAATTTATAAAGTTAAAGGTAGAAAACCAACTTTCTGAATTTTTTACTTCGTATCTTGTTCATTATCACAGGCAAGAGGTTAAATTAGAAAAGGTGATTAAAGAGATAGAAAGTGAAAGTTTAATCAAAGAAAGATGTGATTACTACACAAGAGAGTTAATAAACTCAATATTTGAAAAAACTCCAAAGATAGGTGTTGATTCATTACTTAAAAACAACCAAAGACTAAAAACATTCACAAACAAAGATATAACCTTCAAAGAGCATCCTTTTTATTCAGCAAGGAAAATCCTTGTAAAAAGATTCATGAAAGATTTAAATAAAACATACTTACAAGAGTTCATTGAAAAATATATAAAACTTGATTCAAATCAAAAAGAGATAATAGAAAAGTTCATAATGAACTATGGAAGGTATTATGAAATAAGAAATATACCAAAAGAATTAAGGCCAAAAGTACCAAAAGAAATTAATGTATTTGTGAAGAAGTACACTTTAAAAAGAAGGCTATCAGCAACTTCTTTCTATGTTTTTGAAGGTGAAGAAAGAGGGAAGATTGTTGAAACTTTGGAAGTGTTTGCTTGAGCGCAAGAGAAAAATTAATTTCGAGATGATTTGAAAAATAGGTCTTAATTTTTGTTGACTAATTTATGTTAAAATATATATGGAAAAGATACGGCAGGTGAAAATATGAATATTAATAAATATGAATTGTTAGAGTCTCTTTGTAAAAAATATAAAATTGGCTTGGTTTATCTTTTTGGCTCACAAAAAGATAAAGCCTTTAAATTATTAAGTAGCGATTCAGATGATGTCAAAATAGGTGATCCTCTTACTGATATAGATGTAGGAGTAGTTTTTTTATTTGAATTGGAAAAGGTTAAACATGTGTACAAATTATATTCTGCTGTATATAATGATTTTGAAGAGATTTTTAAGCCATACAAGTTAGACCTTGTTTTTTTGCAAGAAACTCATTCTGTATTTCAAGTTGAAGCTGTAAAAGGAATATGTGTATATTATGTATCAGAAAAGTTTAAAGATGAATATGAAATGGTAATATTAAGACGAGCTACAGATTTCAAATACATTTTGGATCTATACAGAAAAGAAGCATTAGAAAAATAATAATAATAAAAAAATAATTCTTGAAAGGAATGAAATTTAGAATGATAAATAAAGGTCTTGTTAGAGATCGCCTATTGCTCATTAATAAATATCTATATCAGTTAGAAATGCTATCTCAGTTTTCAAATTTTTTATAATCTTCTTTTCACACAATCAACTGCCTTTTGATGATCTCTTTGTAAACAGGAGAACTTTCTATTAATTCGTTGTGTGTTCCTTCTCCTATTATTTCTCCATCTTTTAATACTACTACCTTATGCTATGGCTAACCGAATACTGTACCACCCTGCTAACCTAATTATGTACCATATAGAAAGAAGAAGTTCTTTTCTCTCTCTTTTCATATGAAAAGAGAAAAATCGAATATTTATCAGTTTCCCTTAATTTCTCGTCTTTGGTTCCTGTAACGATAGCTTTCTCCGTTGAATAGTATTATCTTACTGTTGTGGATTAACCTGTCGATAATCGCTGCTGTCATCCTTTCATCGTGAAATATTTTAGCCCATTCTGCAAATTCAAGGTTACTGTTTACCAAGATAGATCCTTTTTCATACCTTTCAGAGAATATTTGGAACATGAGTTGTGTAACTTGGTCGGATAACTGCACGTATCCTAGTTCATCAATTATCAGTAAATCTACTTTGCTCAACTTTTTTTGGAACTTTGTTAGTTGTCGTTCTTCTTGCATTTCAACTAAGATGTTCCCAAGATTGGCTGCTGTGAAAAAACTTACTGTTTTCCCTTTCTTACATGCTTGTATTCCTATCGATATACTTATGTGTGTTTTTCCTGCACCTGGTGATCCTAAGAACAAAAGATTTGTCTTTTCTTCGATGAATTTACATTGACTGAGTTCCAGTATTTCCTTCTTTGATAGGTAAGGTGCTTGACTGAAATCAAATTGGTCTATCGTCTTTAGATTAGGAAACTTCGCTTGGCGTAACAACCTTTGAAATCTGTTGTTTCCCCTTGATAGAACTTCACATTGAATCAAAGTTTCAAAAAATTTTTCGTTGTCCCAATCATTTCTTTTTGCCTCTTGTAGTGTATCCTCATACCGTTCTAATATACCAGCTAGTCGACAATATTTTAGCTGTTCTCTTAGTTCATCTTTCATTTTCACACCCCACTTTTCGAAGTAGTTCATTGTAAGTACTTAGAGGCATGTAAGTGGTGGTGTGTTTGTCTACATCAAGGGATTTTAGCTTTTCTTTCGATAACAGTCCTGTTTTGGGTTTGTGTTGGGTTTGATACCTTAGTACGCTTAACACTTCTTGGTAACTGTAACGGTTCTTTTCATCCAATTCATTTAGTACCTTTGCTACAACTTCAACGGTGTATTGTTGGGTTAATTTTAGTATGTCTATGAATTCCCTTGTTCCTTTTGAATCAGAACGAAGATGAGCTTGCAGCATCTTATGGTACTTTTCATATATCTGAGGTAATCCCCAATCTTGGATGACTTTAGCTTGTTCGTATGCCCTTGCCTTTTTTCTTAGTAAAGGTAGAAAATGGTATGGGTTTAAACTTTCTTTGTTTTTACCAAACATCCTTTCGTGTTCTGCTATAACTTCTCCTTTGTAGATTACCTTTACCTTGAACGGGTAGATGTGAACTTCAACCTTTTTACCAACGTAATTTGTTGGTACAGAGTATCTGTTCTTTTCCAAATGAATCAGTTGGTATGTGTCTACCTTTGCTTCCTTTATCCTTGCAAATACGTATCTTTCTTTGAGAGGAAGAAAATCTTCATCAAGGATTCTCTTTTCCCAGCTTTCCCCTTCATACCTTCCTTTTTTGAGCCTTTGATAACATTTTTCCTTTAATTCCAAATTGAGTATATCAAAACTTTTGAACTCAATTCTCGGTAAGAAGTAGTTGTTTTCAACGTATTTAACAAGGTTTTCTACCATCCCTTTTTCATTGCCTTTAGCTGGACCACAGAACTCAGATTCAAAACAGTAGAAGGATTGGAATTTGACAAACTCTTCTTGTAGTACCCTTTCTTTCCCTTTTAGTACTTCCTTCACCGCAGGTTTTAAATTGTCAAAGATTATCTTTTTTGGAATTCCACCAAAAAAATCAAACGCCGATGTTAATCCATCAAAGAAAAACTCTGTAGACTCTCCTGGATAAGCTTTAACAAACTCCACCTTGCTGTAGCATAACTTCGCACAGAATACGTGTATCTTTCTTGGCATCTTATCTTGCATCACGTAAACTTCACCAAAGTCTACCTGCATACTACCTCTTAGTGGCACTAATTTCAAAAAACCTTCTTTTTGATTGATATCAAGTTTCTCTTCTATCTTCCTTACTTGATAGGTGAAGGAAGAATAACTTCCTTTGTATCCTTCTTCACAGATGAGTTCGTATATACGTCTTTTGGTTAACTTTTGGTTCTTGGGTTGCTTTGAATTGTACTCCAACAAATGTTTGATACGTTTTTCAAAATCACCGTTTACTGGTTTATCTCTATCAACGTTCATATGATACTTCTGTTCTGGGTTCTTAATAGCTCTTTTAACCGTCGCTCTGTGTATCCCCATTTCTTTTGCTATCGCTCTTTGACTTTTGTGTTTGTTAAAATACAAAAATCTTATATAATTGTATTGTACCATCTCTATCACCTTTCTTTCCTCCTGTACAATCTTTTTTGACCAAATTTATTATACAGGATTTGTGTGATAGGGTGGTACACTTTTCGTTTAGCCGACTCTTATTTTTGGTACACTTTTCATTTAGTAAGTGCAACCTTATCTGCTTTTCTTATCGTCGATAACCTGTGGGATATTATTATTAACGTCATATCGTATTCTTTTAATTCTTCAAATATCTCTTCTTCTGTTTGTGAGTCTGATAGTATGGTATAACAGCTAAAACATCTTTAACAAAAAATGGTAATTTTTTAAAATATTAATATGGATATCAAATAATGCTATTTTTGTTGACATCTTGGTAATTTCTCGAAGTACTCTTTTTTCATATAAACCAAATAGATTAAGTAATTTTGGATTATGTTTTAGTGGTGATTTATCATAACAATTATATATTATTACAAAATAAAATAAGTTTTTTAAAACTAACAAATCCCAATAAGCATTCTCAATCTCTTCTAACATGGTTCCAATTAATTCCTACTGTCTTTGTTAAATAAAGTCCGTCATAACTTACCTTTTTATTTTTAATGTATTCTCATATTGCATTTAACAAGATTGTTAAACTGTTCTTTTAAAACTATACAAGACATGCAATATTCATTAAGAATGCAATCATTACAAAATTGATTTTGTAATGATTTATCCTCCCAGATTTTTTCCAGTTCAACTATAAAGTGAGACAGTTTTCTATTTTTAAGTGATCCGAGATTGTATTTAGATCGTTTATAAAAAGCTATACAAGGATATATATCTCCTTCTTGAGACATATACATTTTGAATTGGAGACATTTATTCTGTTTCATAAAAGAAATGTTCATAGTTGGTCTCATAAGATTGTTTTTAAAAGGATTTATGAGATCTTCGTGTGGATAATTTTGAATAATATTCTCCTTTCTTATATTTTTTTCGTCTAATATAAATTTATTTGGAACATTAAGAACCAATCGAAAAGGTAAGTTATATTCCTTTAAAAGAATTACTCTATTTTCAATTTCACGATTATATTCAACATTATCTTCAATTATTTGAAATAAAATTTGTAATTTATATTTTTTTAAAACAGAAATTTTATTTTTGTCTAATAGCATTCCATTTGTAATGAGAAAAAAGTTAAGATCAAATTTTGTTGCAATATCCATAAATCCAATTAACTTATCAAATTCCGTTAATGGATCTCCTCCAGTGAGAAAAATCTGATTGCATCCATGATTAGTTAATTCAATCATAAATTTAATAATTGTATTTTCGTTCAGTAAATAATTAGGTCTATAACTATCTGGGGTTTTTACACAACTAATACATGGAAAAAGTCTTGTTTTTTCGCATGCATTACAATCAAGAGAGCAACTAGAAACTAAATTTATATACATCGCTTTTATTTCTGATATACTGTCAGATTCAATTGGTATAGAAGTTCCTGCAGTCCATTCGTCGTGAAAATATTTAATATAAGGCTCTCTTGTAAATCTTATGAGTTTGTTAAGCATTAAAAAGTTTAATGTTTCCTTCCATTTTTCTTTATATATGGTTTCCATATTATTAAGGTCTAACCCGTTCAATGCTTTTTTAGCATTTCTAAATATTCTTTTTCTACAATAAATATTTTAGAGTTTGGAAAATCTTGAATTACCCCTCTATCATTATTATGAACAAATTTTACACCATATCCTAAACTAATATACCATTTCATATGATTAACCTCCTATGAATAAATCACTTTGATTTCAAGAAGTTATATAATAAAATATTTAATAATAAAAATAATTCTTTGTATTATTAAAAATAAAATTAATAAAATTTATATTGTTATTTTTGATATTTATTTCTAAAATATGTTGGATTATGTATAAGAATTTCTGTCAAGTCTTTTAAATCTTCTGTAGTAGATTTTATCCTGCTTTCACAAAAAACTTCTGGTCTCTCAAAGAGTCTTTTTGTGGCAAAGGTTGCATAACATCCTCCGCATACTCTGCTTATAGGACAGTTCCCACATTTTGTTAAAATTTCTTCATCATATTTTTTCATCAGCCGCAATATTTTGTTTAAATCTAATCCTGAATATATATTGCCTATAGAAAAATGACTATTTATTTTTTCACATATATGAATTCTCCCTTCA
Source organism: Petrotoga mobilis SJ95 (assembly GCF_000018605.1). Taxonomy (NCBI): domain Bacteria; kingdom Thermotogati; phylum Thermotogota; class Thermotogae; order Petrotogales; family Petrotogaceae; genus Petrotoga; species Petrotoga mobilis. The sequence goes on from NC_010003.1 coordinate 736,270, forward strand.
GTGTCTACATATATTTTATCTCCAGGTATACAAGTTCCTGTAAATGAAGTAAAAAAAGTATTATTACAATAAAATTTAAATCTATTGTAGAGTGAAAAAAGGGAAGTTCCAAATAGTAAATCAGAATAACGGGAAGTCTTTTCACCAGATTTTATATTTTCAATGTATTGTTTCTTCTTACAAAAATATGTTTTTATAAAATTATTTTTTTCTTGTAAACTGAAACGCTTATAATAAGAAGAGAATAAAGGCTCAACCATGCTTACTCTTATAAGCGAAGGGAGATCTACATTTTCAAAAAATTCCTCCGCCTTATAAATATTGGTGCCAAAGTCATAACAAGCAAGGAGATTAAGATTCTTCCACAGCGTGGGATATAATTCTCTAATCTTCATCAGATTGTTAAATATCTGATCAAAACTTCCTTTATTTTCACTGAAAACTCTATTTCTATCATGTTCTTCTTTTGGACCATCTAAACTTATCGACACATAGAAATCCTTTACTTTTGCTATATATCGAATCACCTCACTTGATAGTAATGTGCCATTAGTCGTTATATTAAACATGGGATCATAGAAGTTATATTTTTTTATTACGTACTCTACTATCTTTGTAATTAACTTAAATTCAAGCAATGGTTCTCCACCATAGAAAGTAAAAGTAGGCCTTTTTTTAGGATTATATTGAAACACTTTTATGAAATAGTACATATATAGGTCTATCGCTTTCTTTGCAATCTCAAATGTCATTATTTTCTTACTATAATTACGATGATATGGATATTTATCTGAATATATGCAATATTTGCAACGTAGATTACATTGCTCGGTTATCTCAAATATTAGTTGTTTCATTCCAAAATTTTCAATATGATTTTTAATATCTTCTATAGTAAGTTTTTTCTTACCCTTGTAGCTGATTGATTTGCAAGTATTATCATACTTTTTGAGAAAGGAATCATAGTATTGCATATTATAATCATGGAAGATATCCCTTTCTAAAGATTCACTTTTTCTTTCTCCACTAATTATATTTAATAGAGACTCATCAATATTAAAAATTAAACCTGAATCATTATCATAGATATATAAGTTTTTTTCATTAATCTGAAATCTTAGAAAATTAGACATTTTGTTCACTCCAATTGTTTGACTTTAACATCAAATTTATCGTTCTATTGCATATATCAGTAAAATAGTCGGAGTGGTCTATTATTATGCATATTTTTTCACATAATTCTGTATCTATAAACGATTTAATTAACTCTTTTGTTTCTTTATCTAAATGTGCAGCCGCTTCATCAAAGATAAATAAATCGGAAGAATCTGATTTTATAAGTGCTCGCGCTATTGCTACTTTTTGTATTTCTCCTCCAGAAAGCTTTATCCCATTTTCCCCTACTAAGGTCTTATCCTTTAAAGGAAGGTTATCTACAAACTGCTTTAACCCAGATTTTTTTAGTGCTGTCTCGTATTTTTCCTCACTTACGTCCCCTGCTATTTTTATATTGTTCTCTATGGTATCGTTGAATAAGAATATCTTCTGTGAAACTATTGATATTCTACTTCTTAAAGATCTTTTTGAAAGTTTTTTCAAGTCTATAGAATTTATTAAAATTTCACCGTCATAATTGTCATATAAACCTAATATCAATCTTATGATTGTAGACTTTCCACTACCATTGGGTCCTTTCAAAAGTAATTTATCCCCTCTTTTTGCTTTTAAATTAAAATTATTTAAAACAGTTTCTTTCCCATCAGGATAGCTAAATGTCACATTTTTCATTTCAATCATATTTATTTCGTTTATTTTTATTTTATCGGATGTTTCACTCTCTTGAGGATACTTTAAGAAGAAATTCTTGATTCTATCAAGAGCTACAAAAGCTGGTTTGAAAGTAAACATACTTAAATTCCAATTGATTACTGGGGCATATAATTTTCCAAAATATCCGACAAATGCCATATAAGTTCCTATTGATAAACTTTCTTGGAGGACACCTTTTCCACCTATATAGAGAAGAAGAACACTTACAATTGAAGAAAGAAGAATAATAACTTCGGAGCCAACCGATAATAGGATACTGTATTTTATCGAAGATTTTACATAATCTTTATTGATTTTGTTTATCTTTTCAGTTTCTTTATCTTCTAAATTCATTCTCTTGATTTCTTCAACTCCACTTACTGACTGCTGAAATTTACCATGAAATGTAGCTGCTTTTTCCATTGTTTGACTTGTGAGTTTACCAAAAGCATTTTCAAAGGTTTTTGTGATTAAATAGAATACAGGTATTATTAAGACTAAAATTAGAGTTAACTTAACGTTCATTAAAAACATGATTATCATTGCTCCTATGAATTCAAAAATGCTCAGAATCAACTTGAAACTTTGCATAGAAAATAATGGACTTAAAGAATCAACTTCTCCAAATCTTGAAACAATGTAACCACTTTCACTGTTCGAAAAAAATTCTAATGGTAATTTTATAATGTGATTTGTCAAATCTTTTTTTATTTCTAATAAAGTGTTCTGACTAACTATGGTGAAAAGTGCCGAACTTAAATAATTAAATGTGCTTTTTAAAATATAAATTACAACAAGCATTAAAACGTATTTTGTCAGAATACTCAAGTTTTTCATCATTATTCCTTCATCAAAAGCTAACTTGGTAACATAGGGAGGCAAAAGAGAAATTAACGATAAGCCAATTAAAAAAAGAAATGATATAATAAATAATTTTATTTTTGGTTTTATGTAATTAAAAACAAATTTCACAAATTGAGTATTTTTCACATTCATGTTTCTTGGGCCTCCTTTTAGATAAACTGACTTTGGAGAGAGAGAAGGAAAGTATTTTGATTATACTCACCTTCTCTTATTTATTTACTTACTCAATTGACTGTTCATTTAACTAATCATAAGAGTAGAATTTTATTAAATAAAAGAAGCTGAAGCTAAACTAGTTTTACTACCAGAGGTTGAGCCTGCAACATCAGCAATAGGTACTGGGCCATCTGCAATACATATAAGACATACAGCTAAACATCCTGACCCACAAACAATCCAGCATCCAACACCGTCCGGATTCATTTCTTTCATACTATTCACCCCCTCGTATAATAGTAAATTGAGAAACACATTTTTCCTTGGTTCTAAGATAGCCTTTTTCTTTTGTTTTTTATTCTTTTAATTTTTTTATTCTTCTTTGAAAAGAGGTATCCAAATGCTAGAATTAAGATACGACTCATCTAGTGAAGGAAGATTCTAGATTCTCCTTGCAAAACCCTTTGGGTTGTTGCCTGAAAAAGCGTGCTTCCTGACTTGGCTGTCATTGCTGCCTACTTCAATTACTGCATCTCTTTGATTAGGTCAACAGCAAGACTATTTTTCAAAGATGGATGCCAATCACGAGGTTTCAGTCAGCTGCCAAGATTAGGATACCTCTTTCACTGTTTCTTTTACCCTTTTGTTTATTGTCTTAATCCTAAGACTATTTCTAATCATAGAAAGTCTTTTGTCGATATGGATAAAACCGATCCTTTGGATGCTTACGTTATCGCCGATTTCGCTAGATGTGGCAAGATTTCTTCTTCTCCTTGGCGTGGTTCTCAGTTCTTAGCTTTGAAAAGACTTACTCGCCATAGGTTCCATTTGGTTCAATTGATGAGTCGTGAGAAAGTTTATAGCGAATAACTCCTATCGTTTGGATGAGGTGTTGTATGAACCTTTGAATATCGCTATTTCCTCTTCTCTTAACGTTATTAAAGCTTTGGAGAACGAGATTAAATTAGTTGATAAGGCTATTGAGAAAACTATCAAAGGACTTAATCCTAATGAGTATATCTGTCTTATTTCTATTCCTGGTATCGGTCCTGTTATCGCTGCGGGTATCTTAGCTGAGATAGGTTCTGTTACTTTTTTCAATTCTAACAATTCTTTGGCTAAGTTCGCTGGTTTGACTTGGCAATCTTTTTCCTTTTTACCCCTTGACTTTTTACCAATTAGCTCTTACATAATATATATGCTCTAAAATCTAAATTAAGCAGCAACTCCAGCGGCAAAAATAGCTTTAGCTCCGGCCGTAAGTCCTACAGAATCAGCAACTGGAATAGGGCCATCAGCGACGCATATAAGACATGGAAATAAGCAACCCGCACATGCTAAACAACCTATTCCTTCAGGATCAACATCAATTTCTGCCATATTAATTCACCCCCTTGTATAATAATTAAATTGCGAAACGCATTCTTTCTTGGTTTTAAAATGGTTTTTTCTTTTGTTTTTATTCCTTTTTAATTTTTTAAGATATGACTCATCTTGAGAATGAAAATCCTCTACCTTCTACAAAACTTTGGGTTGTTACATTAAAAATGTGCTTTCTGATTTAACATATTATCTAGTTCAACTAGTATATATCTTTGATTAGGTCAAAAGCAAGACTATTTTTCAAAGGTAAATGCTAATCAAAAGGGTTCAATCAGAAACTAAGATCTGGTAACTATACTTCCAAGAATAATAGAATGATTAAAACAGGTAATCATAAAGTTTAAAATACATACTTACCAACTTTCTTTAATAATATTCATCATAGCTCCAGTTTCCAACATATTTGTTTTAACAGCGTCCTTATCATCTCCTCCAAAAGTAATTATTCCTAATGAAAACATCACCATCATGATTACTATAACAAGCACCTTTTTCATTTTTGAGCCCCCCACATAATTTAAGATAAACCTCCCTTCACTATTTATAATACTCTTTTCCATATGGTTTTCAAGTGTTTTGTCAACTTCTAAAATGCGCATAAACAAAGGATTGTTATTTTTGAATTTTTAAAAATAAATGTTACAACTTCTCGTTTTTTACATTTCATCTTCTCCTACTTTTGCTTTATGTCAAGAATAATAAAGGTTATGATATAATAATCTTTGTAATAAAAAATACGCTGTTTCTACAAGACGTTAACATTATAGGAAAAGCAATCCTAAGTAACTTTTAGGTGCCGATTCAGTAACTAAAAGATTATATATCGGTTGGGGGGGAATTAGAGATGAATATAAAAGATATTGTAGAAATACTCAACTTTGGTCAGTTTTCAAAACCGTTTTTAAATTATATGGGTGAGTATTTGAAAAATGAATCAATAAAACAACATGAAGATGTTATTAATTACATTGATGTATTAAAATTAAAATGGGCTGCAAAATATGAAGAAGCACTTGAAAAGGTAGAAAATGCAATAACGTTATCTAAAAAAAGAAGCATTAATTATTTACTTTTAGCGGAAAAGATGGATGTATTGGTTAAACTTTCAAAGGAGAAAGAAATTAAAGAAACTTTCGATGAGTTAAGAAACGGGTTCTCTAAACTTCCAAGGTATCTTAGAGGACTCGTTATAGAAACTTTAAGAAACATACGAGAAATGTATTATGAATCCAATGAAAGTATGGAAAAGGTTAGATATTGGAGTGAAGAATACGAAAACAATCCTTTTGATAAAGGGTTTATCCTCATGGCTGATGCAAGAGAGAAAAAGAATGAAGGAAAATATGAAGAAGCGACTCAGTTAAACATTGAAGCATTTAAGATATTGAAAGATGTTCCTCATCCATCTGGGATAGTACAAGCTTTAAACAATATAAGTTGGTGGTTAAAAGATGTAGATAAAAGTATCGCTTTAAACTTTAGCATTCCATTAGGATTTTACCTTGGTTATTACTTTGACGATGATAATTGCAAAATTTTCAATTCACTTGATACTATCTTTCAAGTACAAAAAGAAAACAACGATCCAATGATATATGAAACAGCGTTTATTTTCTCAAAGTGTTTATCAAAGGTTGATAAAGAAAGATGCAACATTTTAAAAAGACAATGTGGAGAAAGTATCAATCAGTTAAAATACTGTGTTTTTAACTTAGATAACAGTTATTACTTAAACACAAAGACGTTAAGAAATTTTATAAAGCAAGAAATAGAAAAAGGGCAAGTTCCTATTAAAGAACTAAATATCTCAAAAAGAACGTTGAATGATTTCTTGTTTGGAAAAACAAAGCAAATAAAGCCAAATACATTGAGAAAGATAATAAACAACCTTGAGTTTGAAATAAACACCTCTCTTGCTATTCCAATAGTAAAAGAGTTAAAAAAGAAAGATATAGACAAAAAGTTTGAAGAAAACTTTTACAAATTTATAAAGTTAAAGGTAGAAAACCAACTTTCTGAATTTTTTACTTCGTATCTTGTTCATTATTATAAGCAAGAGGTTAAATTAGAAAAGGTGATTAAAGAGATAGAAAGTGGAAGTTTAATCAAAGAAAGATGTGATTATTACACAAGAGAGTTAATAAACTCAATATTTGAAGAAACTCCAAAGATAGATGTTGATTCATTACTTACAAACAACCAAAGACTAAAAACATTCACAAACAAAGATATAACTTTTAAAGAACATCCTTACTATTCAGCAAGGAAAATCCTTGTAAAAAGATTCATGAAAGACTTAAATAAAAAGAATTTAAAAGAGTTCATTGAAAATTACATTGGACTTGATACAAAACAAAAAAAGACAGTAGAAAAGTTCATAATGAATTACGGTAGGTACTATGATTTGAAGGATATCCCCAAAGAATTCACACCGAAAGTACCAAAAGAGATTGATCCATTCGTGAAAAAGTATACGTTGAAAAGGAAACCTTCTGCTATTTCTTTTTATGTTTTTGAAGGGGAAGAGAGAGAAGAGTTTGTGGAAATTTGCAATAATTTTTAATTGAAAAGACTCACATTAGATGTCCGTAAAAAAGATTGGTTATCTCATAGACATAAATACCTTCAAACCAATTCCTTATTTGAATGACAATTAATTAAGATATAACTTTCACTCCAGATTCATTAACCCCTATTTTCGGTAAAAAATTGGGCTCACTTTTTGTTAATCTAAAACTGCATCTGGATTATTTTCTTCTAGGTTCATTACTACTTTATTAAATAGCATTAAAACACAAACGACAATTAAAATCAAACCAGATAGAATGAACATAAGTCCTATCCCCCTGTTTTTCCCAACACCTATTAAAGAGCCAATCCAAGTATTCGATAATGTACCTCCATCGATAAGAAGTGGATTGAATACTTTTTCTGCCAAAACACCTGATAATACAATTGCAACTGGAGTTATAATTTTCAAAAGTCCATCTATCACAGCACCCACTCTCCCCAAAACTTTACCTTCAATTTTGACCTGCATTATCGTACCCAATGTCGCATTTGTGAATGGAACAGGCAACATAAATATGAAAAATCCCACACCAATTATATACCAAAGAGGCGATACACCCATCACACACAAACCTATACCTGATAGTATGAGGCTGATAAATATCGCCTTTACCCTATTTTTACTAGTTGGTATAGTACTTGCAACTAACCCTCCTAAAACTAATGCTACTCCTGATAAGGAGTTTACCATCCCATAAATTACTGAATTATAATTGCCCATTATTATTGGTCCAACAAGTACAAAACTTAAATTAGCTATAAAGTTTAACAGGGCAAATACTGCTATGAGTGAGAAAAAACCTTGTTTCCCTTTTAAATATGTAAGGGCATATTTAAAATCATTGATTATATTACCCATATTTACCCTTTTATCTTTGATAACAGGCTGTGGGATTTTTTGTGATACAACCGTTCCTATTGCTACGAAAAAGGTTATAAAATCGATTGTTAATAAACCTGATAAATCAATTAAAGGGTATAGAGCTCCTGCTACTACAGGTGCTATTATATTTTGAATGGATGGGATTAATTGCATCATTCCATTTGCCCTACCAAGGTTTTTCTTAGGAACAATTTCTGGAATAGAGGCAGTGAATGCAGGACTTTGAAACGTCCCAAATATTGCAGATATGAAGTTAATAGGAAAAATCATCCATAGTTTCATTTGCTCCGATATAAGCAATATGATCATAAACATTTTTAAAAGTGCGTCAAATGCGTCTGTGAATATAATTATATTTTTCCTGTTTTTCCTATCAGCGACTGTTCCTGCGATCGGTGCAAAGATTATCCCTGGTAAAATCCGCATTAAAACAGTCATAGTAAAAGTCATTGCACTTCCAGTTGCTTCTAAAACCCAGACAGATAACCCAAAAGTTGTCAAACCAGAACCTAAAATAGAGACGAATTGCCCTATCCAAATTATCATAAATTTTTTCATGGATTTTTCTTGGTCTAACTTTTTTTGATTCATCCCTTTTAACCTCCTGATAATACCTTATGAAAACAAGCATTAATTTCACTAATTTGATTCCTCAACATTCTCAATCACTTCTCTCACAGTTCTTATTTTTGTACCAATTTTGATTAATAGAGTAATAGTAATAATGCTTCCTATAAAGGCTAACAACCAATTGTAGCGAAAACCTATTTGATCCGCAATATAACCACTTACCAAAGGGATAGTGAAACCAAACAAGGATCCAGCAGCAGAAATAGCTGAAATATAAGATGCTCTTCTCTCACTTGGAATAAAATCATGAACCCATACTGAACTAGCACTCATATCTATGCCCAATCCCAATTCGATTAAACAGGCTCCTATGTAGAAAGCAACAATTGAAGTGTGAGAAGCAATTGTAATAGAACCTATTGCAATTAAACCTTGCCCCATTATTGATACTTTCACACCTTCAAAACGCTTTAGAAGTATGCCTGCTAAACTATTTCCGATGGCTAAAACTACAAGAAAAATGGCCATTGTGAAACCTAAGTATGCAGTAGGCAATTTAAGCTCTTTGACCATATATAATTGCCATATCATTACAAAGGTCTGAAATGCAATTCTTCCTGACATAGAGTAAATCAAAATTAATCTCATTGTCGTACTTTTAAAAATATCAATTGTGTTTCGAGCAAGGGCTTTTCTAAATGAAATTGCCCTATCTCCGTAATTTTCATTTAAAATGAAAATAAGTATGATCGATGTCCCAAGTGCCATTATACCAGCAACCAATAAGGGAAAATCCGGACGACCAATTGCAAGAGCAGAGGACAATAAAGCCACAATAGCACCGAATATTAGTGAAATTGCATTTGCATTCGGAAACACTTTCGCTTTTAAATGCGCTCGACCCTCTTTAGTAATTTCATCTACAAACCAAGCTCCTGGAGTACCACTAATCAATGAAACGCCGACCGCCCATAGTAAAATACTCAAGATAAAAGTAAATAGATTATTTGCTTGGAAGAATACCAGTAAACCTATGGACCATATAAAAAATCCTAACACTAAAGATCTTTTCCGACCGTATCTATCAGCAATGTTTCCAGTTGGATAGTCAAATATACTTAATGCTATTGAAGCAATCGCTAATACCTGGCCAATTTGAAATGAAGTTAATCCCCTTATCCCCATATGAGCAACATAGACAGTCCCGAATAATTTATCAATACTTTCGTAAAGTATAATTATAAAATAATATTTGACTATTGTAGAGTCAAGTTTGATTGATTTACCAAAACGCCTCATAAGTCCTACCCCCGGTTTTTATGAGATTACTGCCTGATGAATGAACTATAATTCCTTTTAAGCTTTTATCTGTCATTCTGAGCATCTTTGACATACTGTTTCTTAAATAATTCTCTATAACTTTCATTCTTTTGGTATAACTCTATGTGTGAGCCCGAATCCACTATAGTACCGTTTGCCATAAAATATATCTTATCTGCTTTTGTTATTGTTGAAAGACGATGAGAAACCAAGATTATTGCCATATCTTTTTCCTTTTCCTTTAGACTTTCAAATATTAATTCTTCAGTCTGTGAATCCATTGCAGAAGTAGCTTCATCCAACAAAAGCACCTTAGGCGGATGTAATAATGTTCGAGCTAAATTGACTCTTTGCTTTTGCCCACTGGATAAAAGCAAACAGTTTTTATTAAGAGACTCTGAAAATTCTGTTAGTTGTGTGATTTCTAAAATCTTATTTATTGTACTTTTTTCAACTTTTTCACCTAATAAGATATTCTCTTCTATGCTTGCATTGAATATGAAAGGAGAACTTTCTACATATTTTATATTTCTTCTTAAATCTGAAAGATCATATTGTGAAAGTTTTAATTTATTTAACAATATTTCTCCTCGTTGCGGTTTATATAGCTCAGTTAACAGTAAAAGTAAAGTGCTTTTCCCGGCTCCGGTTGATCCAACAATGGCTATCTTTTCACCTTTGCTGATTTGTAAATTTATATTCTTTAATATATAAGTATTTCCTTCGTATGAGAAAAAAACATTATGAAAATCAATTGTAAATTCTTTTGGAAAGCGCATTCCTTTACGTACTTTTTCCTCTTCTTGGTTTAGTAAAGTTTCAATTCTATCTATTGATGGAAAAGCCGCTGGTGTGGTAGTAAAGAGAAAAGCTAAGTTCCATACTGGAACATATAGCCTTCCAACGAATGTGAAAAAGGCGATCAGCGTTGGAATATCTACCAAACCCCTCATTGATAAAATTGCACCTATACACAAAATAATAATAGGTAAACCTTCTTCAATATACATAGTTATACTATTATATAGTTTTTCATAAAAACTTTTGTTTTTCATAGAGTTATTCCAATTGCGGATCTTGTTTTGAAAAAGATGGTAAAAATAGGTAGTTTTTTCCAATAATCTTATGATAATTGAGGAATTTATCCCTTCTTCTATTGATTTCACAACGTTATCGTTTGCCTCTCGTTCTAACAAAGACATACTTTCCATCTTTGGTTTGAACTGCTTTTGGCATAATAAGTATATGGGCAGGGAACAAACAAATATTATGGCTAAATAAGTATTTAATTTAAAAGCGACATAACATCCTACCGAAAATTCAGCTAACGCCTGAAAAACAGATGTAAAAAAAGGTGCTTCTTCTCCAACTATGTCAATATCAGAGGTGAATCGCGCCATCAATTCACCCGATGGCTTCCTTTTATGGTACGAAGCTGGTAATTTTAGAACTTTTAGGTATAATTTCTCACGCAAGCTCCCTTTCACTAACAGTTTCAAAATGTCTCCATGATAATCACTTAAAAACCAAATAAAACGTGTGAAAGAATAAATAACAAGTATCAATAAAGCTGTAATTAGGGCACTTTTTATCCCTTGGCCATCGTTTATTGTTGTAATTTCTTGCATCAAGTTTTCAATTAAAAATGGAGTCACGGCTACTAGTGGTATTGATGAGAAAATTAGTATGAAATTTATAAATAATTCTTTTTTAAATCGAGAGACCTCTTCCCAAAGAAAATACAAGGCGTTTTTATACTTCATTAAAGTCCCTCCATTTGATGAGAAGAGCTTATAAAAATTTGCCACAATCTTTAATTAAAAAACGCCCATTTAGGGCGTCTTTTGAAAACTATTTCAACAACTTTTTTAGCTCTTCTTATGAATTTAGCTCCCCTTCGCCCCTCAATTTATCTGTCAATATCTACACTATACTCTGTAACCCGCCAATCTTGTTATTTTAGGTATCCTTCTTTTTTTAAGAAATACTGTGATAAATTTAGTATTCTTTTATCCTTCATTAGGTCTTTGAAGAATTTTTCGTATTCTGGTTCGCTTTTGTACCATTTGTGTATTAAGTCTAAAAAACCGATATCTTCATCCTCTTGCTTTATATACAACCTTGCATAACCATATCTGTTCCATATATTTATCTGGACCATGTAATCATAAGATAAAGATTCTATGATTCCTTTTAGGGTTTCTCTGTCTTTTTGTATGGCTTCTTTTTCTTTTTCTAAAATTGAGAGAAGGAATAACAAGAATCCTTCTCCCAGTTCACTAATGATTATTTCATTTTTTTGAGACGTTTCTTCATCAAAATCATAAAAATCATCGCCTTTTTGAAGTGCATAACCAGGTACTATTTCAAAGGTTTTTAAGATTTTTAGTACTTCTACTATTTCCTTTTTGCCTTTCACTTCTTTTCTGAATCTAAGGATGTTTTCTCTTTCATAAGTTTCAAATTTGAGTTTGTCTAAAACTTCAAGTTGGTTGTCAGTGAGTGCTTCTAAATAGTAACCTAAGTACAGTTTAATCAAGATAAATTCTCCTACAGTCTGAATATTTTCAACTGTTCCGAAAGCTCTTCCGATAAAGTAGAGAGTTCTTGAGAGTTCTTTTCAATCTTCTTTGCGTCTTCTTTTTGGGTGTTAATTGAATTGGTTATCTCACTCAAACTTTCGCTAATAGAGGTTATCGCTTGTGCGACTCTATCCATGGCTGAACTCATTTCTTCTGTGCTTGCGCTTTGTTCTTGCGAAGTTGCTGTTAAGTTGTCTATTCCGCTGTTTAAATCTTTTACCATGTTTAAAATTTGTTGGAATTTATCGTTTATACCGTACATTTGATCGTTGATACTTTGGATTATTCCAACGGTTTCGTTTGTGCTGTCATTTACGACGTTGGTACTGTTTTTAATACCTTCAATCATTCTTTCGATTTGTGAAGTTGAATTTTTGGAATCTTCCGCCAAACTTCTTATTTCATCTGCTACAACTGCGAATCCTTTCCCTGCTTCCCCTGCCCTTGCTGCCTCTATAGCAGCGTTCAAGGCTAGAAGGTTAGTTTGCTCTGTTATAGAATTTATCGTGTTAACGATCTTACCAATGTTTTCAGATCTTTCTATTAGGGCTTTAACCACATTCTGGGTTTTTTTAGATTTATCCACAGCCTCTTTTATCGTTTTATCTATAGATTTTATAGACTCAAGTCCTTCGTTGGCGGCATTTTCTGTTTCTGAAGCAGCGGTGTTAAGTTCTTGAGCTGATTTAGAAACATTTTGAGCGGCTGCCGATATTTCCTGAATCCCTGATGTAACCTCTTCAACGGAGGCGGAAGTATCTTCAGCGTTTTCACTTATTTCAGCAGCCTTTTCCGAAAGGGTTTGTGCCGATTGAGAACTGTTTTTAGAAATATTGAGTAATTCCATAGCAGAACTGTCGATCTTTAAAGAGCCTTCTCTTATTGAGATTATAGAGTTTTTCCAAGCACTTATTGCTTGATTTAGTGAACCTGCCATTTGCCCAATTTCGTCCTTGGAGTTTATTTCAACGGAAGTTGATAAATTGCCTTCTCCTACCTCTGAAAGATACGTCTTCAGTTTGTTTATCGGTTTTATAATGTAGTAAATAACGAATAAAATACCTACTATTACTGCAACTACGGCTATTATTATGAAGAGTATAAGAGTGAACATCGTGGTAGATCTTACTTCACCGAATAAATTGTTAGTATCTACTTGGGTAATAACGGTCCAATTCGGATCACTAATTTTATTATACGCTAAGAATGTCGACCCATTTTGAACATACATGGAACCACTGTTTTGAGTTAAATTTTTAAAGTATTCTTCTTGTGAAATGTCTTGACCAATTGTATCACTTTCAGGATGAAAGATAACCTGACCTTTTTGGTTTATTACATAAATCGTTTCTCCAGTTCCTAACTCATTACCAATAATTTCATAAACCTTGGACATATTTAGTTCTATCCTCACTACTCCGGCTATTTCATTTTCAGCGTTTTTTATAGCCTTTGAAAGAGTAACTATGGTGTCACCTGTTACTGATTGCTCAAAAGGATCTGATACTACAACTTCTTCTGGCTTTTGAATAGCATCTTTGTACCATGGCCTTACTCTTGGATCATAATCACTTGCTAGTTGGTTTTCGTATTCTATAGGTCTTGCAAAAGCATCACCATTTTTTGAACCTACATTAATAGACGCGAATTCAGGGTATTCATCACTGAAATTTTGGAGCTTTTGATACATTCTTTCTCTTTCTTCTTGTGATTGCTCAAGCAAATTGATGACATCGGGATCAACAGCTATTGAAGAAGTAACTTTTTTGAGATCATTCATGTACTGACCCAAAAAATTTGCTGTTTGGAAATTGTTTACTTCAATTAATTGGGAAGTGTCATCTTTTAATATGTTGCTATAATTCAATGATGAATATGTGATAAAAAACGCCATAGGTACAACGGATACCAAGATGATTAAAACTGCCATTTTCCACTTGAGAGTCATATTTATTTCCCCCTGAATTTATTTTTTTATTTTGCCTTTAGAATTTTATAGCGCCCTTTCACCCCGCACCCCAACTTTTTCCACCAACAAGTTTTTTAACTTTTTCTCCAAAGTTTCATAGGAAAAATGTTTTTTCCCAAGTTCAAAATTCTTCTGGACAATCTGTGAAGCCCTTGGGGATCGAATAGAATTTGAAAAATTTCTTCCTTTGCTTTAATAATTTCGTTTTGGTTGACTCTGTACATACCCCTTTCATATTCAGCTTTACTACCAAGACTGACAACCTCAAAGCCTAAGGGAGCTATGTCTTTTTTGTAAACAGGATATTCGAACATCAACACAGGTGTTTTTGCGAATATCGCTTCCAAAAATTGATTACCAAAACCCTCTAAAATGCTTGGATAGGTTATAAAATCAGCTATTGCATAAAAATCCCATAGAGAGAAAATCTCTTCCTCTTCGTGTCTGATGTCATCGGAAATGGAAAAAGCTAATTTTAGTTCTACATCTTTTTGTGAGGCGTATTCTTTCAACACTTCTACATAGTCAGATTCTTCCGATAAACCAGGTAGTACTAAAAATACGTTCGTGTCTTGAGTTATCTTTTTACCGTTGAAGGTCGTTTTCCCAATGTATTTTTTTAAATCCTTTTTTACTTCTGCTACTGTGTCGATCGCCAATTCTATAGCTTTTCTCCTGACGATTCTAGTTGCTTGTAAAAATATCAGATCTTTTTGAGATATGTTCAACTTGTCGTATATCTTTATGTTGTAATCGTCTATTTCCCACCGCTTTTGATTAAAATCAAATACGTTAGGTATGACGATACTATCCAACCCTTTTTTATTTTTTAACTCTTCTTGCGCTAGCGAATTTATGACAACGTGAGTTATATCTTTTGGAGGAAAATATTCTTCCAAGATCTCTTTGATGTAATCGTTGGTCGGATTTTTGTAAAAATCTCTTTCCCAGTAAAAATCATGGTGGTGACCTATCATTTTAATCCCGTTGTCTTTACAAAACCTGTAAATAGCCACAGCTGCTGCAGGATTGTGGGCTAATGAAAAGATGTTATTCACAATCATTACATCCAAATCCATCATTTCGTATAGTTGATTGTAAATATCTTCTATGTATTTATTCATCTCTTTTTTAAAATAATTCTCGTCCCACTCGTCTAAATTTACAAAAGATTTTTGTTTCAGTATGTTACTCCTTTTGTCCGTATATGCGATGTATGGGATTTTAAATCCGGGTGATGTTCCCATATCTCCGGCGATTAAATACGTTTTTAAATGCATGTTTCTAAGGGCTTGCTTCCATTTAACCATTTCTAAGGAAACACCGTCTGTTTCTCCTACTCTGTAGTGTACTAAACCAATCTCCATTGGATTCACACCCTCCATACTTCTCTTTCTATTTAGAAGAAGCGGAACTTCCTGCTAAGTATCCAGTAGACCAAGACCATTGCAAATTGTATCCGCCACTTTCTCCAGCTACATCCATAACCTCACCTGCAAAAAATAAACCAGGTATAATTGTAGACTCTAAAGTATAAGGGTCTATTTCAGTTGTATTAATTCCCCCTAAAGAAACTTGAGAATCTTTCCAACTTGTCGTTCCCACAACTTCAAAGTTCCAGTCTTTTAACTTATCGGCTAGCATTTCTATATCTTTATCGTTAAAACTGCTAACAGGTGCTTCCAAATCTTTAAATCCTATCTTTGATAAAAAATATCGAATCAATCGTTCATCGATAATACTTACCAGTAGGAGTTTTATAGGTCTTTCAGGCTTTGATCTAATCTTTTTGATTAAAAAATCTACTAAACTTCTGAGCGAATATTGAGGAAAGGGTACAATTTTTAGAAAAAGAGGAGTGTTTTGTTCTAAATACTCATGGACATAATTACTGAGTTCTAATATCGGTATACCAGAAAGGACATCATCTTTTTTGAAAAGTATTTCACCTGTGTAATTTTTGGAAACAATTTCACCGTTTCGATCTATTAGAAATACATCCCCTTCTAACTTTGAACCTGCAACATCCTCAATGATATGTGGCCTTACTTTCAAAGGAACTAAACCTGGACGTAATTCAACAATAGAATGTCCCAAATCTTGGAGAGTGGGAAATATACTTCCGTTGGAACCATATTGAGGAGAGGAGTTTCCACCTGTTGCCACTATTACTTTATCCGATTGGAATACCCTGTGCTGCCCTTTTATGAGAAATTTTTCTCCATCTTTAATTATTTGGTTGACTTGGAAGTTAAGTACAACTTCAACATTGTGCTTTTCTAATTCATATATGAAATTAGTAACAATATCTTTTGATTTTTCTGTGTAGGGGAAAAGTTTGGAACCCTTTTCTTTTATCATTATCCCTAATTCTTCAAAAACACTAAGTGTTTGCACGACGCCAAAAATATCAAGTACTTTTTTCACAAAAGGCGAATTGTTGCTGTAGTAATGGGTTTCATTCATGTCCAAATTTGAGAAGTTCCCTCTCCCGTTACTGCTTGCCAAGAGTTTCTTAGCTAATTTGCCTTTTCTTTCAATTATTCTTACTTTTGCGCCGTTCCATGCTGCAACTGTTGCAGCCATTAATCCAGCAGCTCCTCCACCGATCACGGTAATCAACATAGCACATTTCCCTCTTTTAGAAGATTAGCTTGCTTTTTAAATTTCAATTTCTTTCAATTTATTTTGCATTCGCAATACAGTTTCTAAGACTTTTCCTAATGTATGTATATTGTTCACAAGTTCTTCTATATTTTCTTTTGATGCGAGCAAGTTGTTGGTGTTTTCTTTAAGTTCTTCTTTTCCCGAAACCAAATTTTGAGTTAATTCATCCATGAAGGCTAAATTTCCATTTAACGTAACAAGAGCTGCTTCAATAGAATCGGTTATGGTTGAAAATATTGCTTCTAAGTTGTTTATTATTCCTTTGACTTCTAGTACCTGATTTGATAGGTTAACGATTCTTTCAGAAATTTTATTTGATGCGATGTTAGTTTCTGACGATAATTTTTTAATTTCTTCGGCTACTACTGCAAATCCTCTGCCGGCTTCTTTTGCTCTTGCGGCTTCTATCGAAGCGTTTATCGAAAGTATGTTAGTTTGTTTGGCAACGTTTTTTATAACGTTTGTGAGTTCTTCTATTTCTTGAAAATTATCCATCAAATGCGATACACTTTCTAGTGATTTTTCTACATCTTTTCCTACTTCATCAAAATCCTTCCCAAATTTCTTTAATTTGGAGATGATTTCTTCATTATTAGCAGAAATCCTTTTTTTCTCTTCTTCTCCATTTTCTACTGTTTTTTCAATTACATTTGAAGTGCTCTCTATACTTTCTATGAGTTCAACAAGGGTTTCTCCAACTATATTAGTTGAATCATTAACTCTCTCAAACCTCTCTCCCAATACTTCCTGGAGTTTTTCGATGAAAGAAACGAGAAGATTTTCATGGTACACACTTTTTGCTAATCCTTTTATGGTATCAGTATAATTCTCCTTTTCACTCATTTTGCCCCGACCCTATAGATGGTATCTATTAAATCTATTCCACATTCTAAAGATTCAAACCAATTTAAAAATTCTTTAAATTCAGGCTTTTTATATATTGCCCCATGCTGTGGCACCATCTGTTCAACATCCAACTTTTTAACTGTGTCAACCCATTTTTTGCAGACTTTGTTCGACGCCATATACCTCTTGTGAAATCCTTCTATGTATTTTATATGTTCTGAGAAATTTTCCACAAAAACCTTATCTTTCCCTTCAGGGAAAACAGATACACCTATATCCCCTGAAAAAAGTATTTTAGAAATCGGATCGTAGAGGTTGAAATTTCCCGTTGAATGTAAGAAATGTGCGGGAATTATTTGTAATTCAGCCCCATCTTTAAATTTTATCTTTCCTCCAGAATCTTCTATCAAAACCATCCTGGATTTTTCAAAAACTCCAAAGTGAGGTAAAAATCGCTCCCATAATTTAGATATATAAAACTTAGTTTCCAATATACTGTCCCACAAAGTTATTCCCGATGATACGTCGGGATCTTGATGGGAATAGAACACATGTTTGATCTTACCCAGGTCAAGAAATTCAACGACGCTTGCAAGAACGCGTGGAAATACATGTACTCCTCCTGGATCGAGTAATACACCTTCGTCATTGTGAACAATTAGATACTGATTAGTCGGAATACCTTCAACGCTTTTTCTTTCCGATCCTAAAAAAACGAATTTGTGTTTCCCATTGTCAAACAGGGTTATGATATTTTCGTTATCCATATTATTGTCCTCCTTCTAGAGCAATTTTAATGACTTTTGAAATTTCAAAAGAATATATATAGCGCCCCTTTGCTTCGCTCCCAGCCCCATCTATATGAGTTTATTAAAATGGAAAATTTATATTACTAACATCAAAAGAGCCTAATTCTGCCTCATTTTTGGGAATATTAACTTCTCCGTCTTTCACCAATTTTTCCAAAAAGACTAATTCTGCAACGACTTCATTTGGGACCATTCCTTTCGTATATTTCATGAGGGAGATACCCATACCTTCTTCTTCTATTCCTAGAACGTGATGACCGGAATTGAAATTTCTATCGTACAATGCAGACCTGATCCCTTCGAATGCAGCAACATCAACCTTTTTTCTTGAACTAGTTAAAACATATCCTGGAGCCATATAATCTTGGTCCATATCGTATCCGATTACGAAATATCCTCGTCCTTTTTCAAAGTATTTGTCGATAATTTGATTTAAAGGGGCATTATCAGGTAGGCCATAAAATGATGAACCCACTTCTTTGGCAGCGTCTATAACAGCTGCGGTAGTTACCCCTGTGAAGACAATATCCGCTCCATGATTGTAATGAGAAAGAGCAATTTGTTTAGTTTTGGAGGAATCCGTAAAACTACCAACGTAACCTGTAATTACCGTTACGTTTTCCCCTTTAATTTGATTAAAGGCTTCAACGCCTGCACGATACCCAATTTCGTACCTTTTAACAGGAGGAATTTCTAACCCGCCAATAAAACCCACTTCATTGGTTTTTGTCATGGAAGCCGCCAAATATCCAAGTAAAAATCCACCTTCTTCTTCTTTAAAAGTATAAAGAGCTAAATTAGAAGGAATTACCTGATTAGGAGATGGTTCTATATCTATTCCTATGAAAAATGTATCAGGATACTGCATGGCGAAATTGAATAAAACATCTGCCATCATAAATCCTACCCCTATTACTACATCTCCATTCTGGGCAGCATTTGTAAGATTCGGAACGTAATCAGTCTGTTCTTTTGATATGAGGATTTCTGCTTCAATACCTGGAAGTTGTTCGACAGCCATTTGGACACCAGCCCAGGTACCATCGTTGAAAGATTTATCCCCTAGTCCCCCTGCATCCGTCACCATTATAACCTTTAATCCAAACATGTTCACTACCATGATAACTGCTAACATAAGAACCAAAAGTTTTTTCATGCTTTTAACCCCCAATATAGTATTTTACTGTTTCTACCAACTTTAAAACTTGCTATTGTTCCTTTCAAGTAATTACAACCCTTAGTATCCTTCATCAATTGACAGCTGTCGAATTTTCTGCTATAATAGTTTTTGTCTTTAGTAAGCCCCTGTAGTTCAACGGATAGAACGGTGGATTCCTAATCCGCAAATGAAGGTTCGACTCCTTCCAGGGGCACTTTTTTATAGCCTTTGAGCTGGGTAATAATTTATTACTCCATCGTTGGTGACAGAAATTACATCAATTTGAATTTCATCAAATTCTAGTTTTGGATGGGTAGCTATGAAATAATTACCAACTTTCATTATTTTTTTTAATTTTCTAGAATTCACCCTGAAAGCGGGGTCTCCAAAAGTTTCTTTCCCACCTTTTACTTCTATAAGATGCAATATTTTATTCTTTAAAGCTATAATGTCTATTTCGCCGTGTCTGTAAGAAAAATTCCTTGCAATTATTCGATAATCTCTATTCAAAAAAAAAGAAACCGCTTTGTCTTCGTACACTTTTCCTTTTGTATTCAAATTATTCTTCCTCGTTAACATGTATACCAGGAACTGCGAGAAAACCATCTTTATTTTCTGGAAAGTTGTTTATTATTTTTTTTCTGCTTTCAAAGCTTTCTACTTCGTCTTTTCTTAAAATGGAAGTCGAGAATTCAATGGGAGATACCATCTCTTCAATTCCTTCAACGTCTATTTTGTCTAATATTTTTTGATACTCTAGTAAAGCGTTTAGATCTTTCTTTATCCTTTCTTCTTCACTTGGACTAAGTTCTATATTAGACAGTTTTTTTAACTTCTTTATTAATTCGGTATTTATTTCCATGAGTTAATGCTCCTTTCTTAATTCAAACCTAAAATGAGCTTTACTTTCCCACTTTCTATCTCAAGTTTCTCTATACTTACATTTTTGCTAATAGGGTTCTCGGGGATGTTGATAATAATGGTCTTGTCGTTTAATTTAACAAATTTTGGAAGTTCTTCTTCCTTAATCATTTTTGTGGGGAGATTATGAAAAAACTCATATCTTCCTGTTAACGCTTTTGGATATGTCTTTAATTTTAAATAGTATTTAAACATCAACACCTTGAATCTAATTTCGTTATCACTGAACTCTATATTTGATACGTGATCAAATATTCTTTTCAGAAAGTGAAATTTACTGTTTTCTAAAATTTTTATCAAAAATTCTTTGGCTGCCTCTTCATCTATTTCTATCAATATTTCTTTCATTACTCACCGCCTATTTTTTGAATTCAAGAAGTAATTCAAACTTTCCGTCTTGCAGAATGAATCTAGAAATTTTTAAAGATTTTAACATGGTATCAACAAAAGGATTTATTTTTACTTTATTAAAATCTATCAAAATCTCATAATCTTTGGAAGAAACCGCTTCGCTGAATTCTGAAAGTATATAAAATACACCTTCTAAAATCTTTCTGACACCTTCATCACCACTCAAGGACAAGCGCAACTTTCCGTTTTCTAAATCTTCTGGTTTTTCTAAAATCTTAATCAAAGATTCCACTTTTGAATCTTTCCCCAAAAAATTGACCTCCATTTGAAAACTTATTCCATCTTCCCTCAGCTTTACATTCAAATTTTTTAGGCCTTGCACTTGGGTATTTTCTTCGATAACTTTGTCTATTAAACCGTTTATAAATTCTTCATCAACCTCGATTCTTAAACTTCCCAATTTAATTCCTCCTTCTAACTTTTAATTTTTTTGTACCCTAGAAATCTTTATCACTCTTCACTTCGTTCAAGAGAGTTAAAACCTTTTTAAAATTATACCATAAAATTGATTTTGCCAATCAAAAATATGTGATACAATTAGTTGGTTTAAGATTTTAAAAATACTAATTTAATTATAAAAGGGGTGAATTTGATATGGTAACTCCAGATTTTATCAATACCGAGGCTTTTACAAATCTCTATTTATTGTTAGTTAATTCAGTCTATATTTTGTTCCCTCTATCCCTAATACTTTTACTTTTTTCAAAGATTTCTTTCAAAGTTACTATTTTTCTTTTGGGTGTATATGCATCCTATTCCATAGTGATACCTTATCTTCTCAAAGTCCCCTTAATTAATAATTTTGTTCTAACGTTTGGTGATTACAGCTTTTTTATTTATTTGATATTCAGTTTGATCTTTGGATTTGTATTTTATCATCTAGTTAATGTAGCCTTTGTGGTTGGTGGTTTCCTTTTAGGCGGACTGGTTGGTTACTCAATAGGAACTTTTATAATTTCTTCCAATGGAGAGTGGTTGAATAATCTACCTTTTTCCATTTCTTACATTCCTTGGATAATTTTTGCTATCTTAGGTGTGATCGTTGCGATAATCTTTTCAAAGAATTATCAGTCAATCATCTCAATCATTTCAGTGATATTTGGAAGTTTTATACTATCTTTTTACACCATCTATTTATTGGAAAAACACACATCCATTACCATCGGAAATAATTCTTTGCTAAGTGGATGGGAACAACTAAGCCAGCCTGAGTTTTTTGGAATCTTTATTTCTCTTATAATTTATATGATCTTAGGTTTTTTCTTAATTGTAAGATCCAACAGAAAAAAAGGTAATAATTGACACAATCTTGGAGGAATAAGATGATCCATTCTAACATAACAAATTCTTTAGATATTTTGGTCAATAAAATAGAAGATGTGAAACTTACAATTAAGGATGAAGTTGAAAGAAGGTTTGAAGAGTTTAAGGATATTGGAAAAAATGGCGATGAATTGGACTTATTCAGTGAACTATCTTTTTGTGTATTAACGGCAAATTGGAGGGCAAAGGGTGGCATAAAAGCTCAGAAATTTATCACAAAAGAGGGATTCGCTCACTATAACGAAGAGCAATTAATATCAAAATTAAGAGAAGTTGGACATAGATTCCCAAATACCAGATCACGATATATAGTCGAAAATAGATGGATAATTGGAAGTTTGAAAAACTTACTTCAAAAAGATATTTCAGAAAGCAGAAGGTTTTTAGTCGAAAATATAAAAGGTATAGGCT
This sequence comes from Petrotoga mobilis SJ95, assembly GCF_000018605.1. Lineage (NCBI taxonomy): Bacteria > Thermotogati > Thermotogota > Thermotogae > Petrotogales > Petrotogaceae > Petrotoga > Petrotoga mobilis. The sequence goes on from NC_010003.1 coordinate 758,924, forward strand.
GGAAAGAAGCCAGCCATTTTTTAAGAAACGTTGGAATAGAAGACGTCGCTATATTAGATAAGCACATACTGAAAATCATGAAGAATTATAATCTCGTGAAAGAAGTCCCCAAACCTTCTTGGACGGAGAAAAAGTATACTGATCTGGAAAATCAACTGAGAGTTTTATCAAAGATGGTTGAAGAACCATTAGGGAAATTAGATCTTTATCTATGGTACATGGAAACGGGCCAAATTGACAAATAAAAAAACTATTAACATATATAACATATTAAATTTCACATAAATTTGATAGCCTACATTATGGTTATTTGTGATTTTTTATCAAAAAATACAAAAGGGGGAAAGATAAAATTGCCTCTATATAGATACAAGTGCAAAAATTGTGGTTATGAGTTCACTATTTTGCATTCTATGAATGAAACACCTGAAGTTAAATGTGAACTATGTGGTTCAAAAGCTGAAAAGATAATTGGTAATGTTGGTATTTCTTTCAAAGGTGAAGGTTTCTATATTACCGACTCAAGAAAATCCAAATCAAAATCTTCTTCATCTACGTCAAGTAAGGAATCAGATCAAGTCGCTTCTTGACAAACAAATTGAGTTAAGGTATAATTAAAAAGTGGTATAGGGCCATTAGCTCAGCTGGTAGAGCGACTGACTCTTAATCAGTAGGTCGTGGGTTCGAACCCCGCATGGCCCACCAGAATTTAATAATATATAAAAGGTAAAGAGGAAGTCGCCCGTAGTTAACTTCCCACCCCGGGGAACAATCAAAACCGTCAGGGGTACGAATTTTGAAAAAAATGACTCTTTGGTTAGGAAAAGAGAGTTATTTGTGTTTAAGAAGAAATGGGTGACGATCCGTCACCCATTTTTTATATGTTAAATAAGGAAGGTGATTGTGTATAAGCGATAAAGTCGCTAAAAATAATGAGATCAAAGCTAGAAAAGTTCTGGTAATAGATCAAGAGGGGAACAAACTCGGAGAGATGCCGACAAAAGAAGCGTTAAAATTAGCCGAACAATCAGGAGTGGATTTGGTTTTAGTAGCCCCTGAAGCTAAACCTCCAGTTGCCAGAATGATGGATTATGGTAAATATATCTACGAAAAAGAGAAAAAGGAAAAATTAGCTAAGAAAAAGCAAAAAAAACAAGTTCTTAAAGAGATGAAATTTAGACTCAGAATCGATGATCATGATTTCAACACCAAATTGAAAAAGATAAGGGAATTTTTAGAAGATGGCTATAAAGTAAGAGCAGTAATTATGTTCTTAGGTAGAGATATACTTTTTAAAGAAAAAGGTAAGGAAATACTTGACAAAGTGGTATCTCAAACGTCGGATATAGCAAAAGTTTCCAGAGGGGCAAAATTATTGGGTAAAGATATGGATATTATTTTAGAGCCAATCAATGAGGAGAAAAAATAAGTAATCTACATATACTCTAAAAATTGGGAGGAATCAAGATGCCTAAATTAAAGACAAAAGGTTCTGCGAAAAAAAGGTTCAAGGTCACAAAAAACGGAAAAATTCTTCGACATAGAAGTAACGTAGGACATAATACGGGTTTCAAAAATAGCAGTCATATGAGAAGGCTTAAAAAAGAGGTAGAAGTACCGAAGGAAATAGTAGATAAAGTTGAAAAATCACTTGGTCTAAAATGATGATTTGAAATCAAACTTAATTTAAGTTAAAGGAGTGTATAGAAGATGAGAATTAAAAGATCTGTTACTTCTCACAAAAAAAAGAAAAAATATATAAAAGCGGCAAAAGGCTACTCGGGAGCAGTAGGTAGACGTTATTCATTGGCAAAACAACAATACTACAAATCCGGAAAATATTCTTATGCAGGTAGAAAAAACAAAAAAAGAGACTACAGAAATCTTTGGATAACAAGAATCAACGCCGCTGCAAGAGCACAAGGATTGAAGTATAATGAGTTAATTCATGGTTTAAAATTGGCTAATGTTGACATAAACAGAAAAATGCTTTCTGAACTTGCCGTAAACGATCCAGATGGATTCAACGAATACGTGAATATTGCTAAGCAATCTCTAGCTGAAAGCGTACAATAACTACAAAAGGGCGAATATACTCGCCCTTATTTTTTTATCTACAGTCACTTTTGCTTTCCTTTTTAACCTAATCCCCGCATATGTTCTAATACCTTAACTTGACTGAGCCCTCTGATTAGAGTATAATCTTCTTGGCAAAGTACTTTTGTTAAGATTTATATTATGGATAAGGCTTTTGGGAGGTATAAAAGTGGAGAGAAAAAAGAGCGAGAATGTAGTATGGCATGCTGGAAAGGTAAAAAAAGAAGACAGAGAAAAACTTTTAGGACAAAAGGGAGTAATCCTTTGGTTTACGGGCTTATCTGGATCTGGAAAATCGACTATAGCACATGATTTGGAAGAAAGATTGTTAAAAATGGGAAAGTTGTCGTATGTTTTGGATGGAGACAACATTAGACACGGTTTAAATGGTGATTTAGGATTCTCCCCAGAAGATAGGGAGGAAAATATTAGAAGGATAGGAGAAGTTGCAAAGTTATTCTCTGATCTTGGGATAATTACAATGACAGCCTTCATTTCCCCATACAAAAAAGACAGGCAGAGGGTAAGAGAGCTAGTAAAAGACGGGGAATTCATAGAGATATACGTGAAATGTCCGCTTGACGAATTGAAAAACAGAGACCCAAAGGGTATGTACGAAAAGGCACTAAAGGGAGAAATAAAAAATTTCACAGGGGTTTCAGCTCCCTACGAAGAGCCTGAGAATCCTGAGTTAATTTTGAACACCGATGTAGAAAGCATAGAAGAATCGGTTGAAAAAGTCATTGAATATTTAAAAAACAACAATATTATCTGATTGCAGCCTTGTGCAAAAATTAAAGTCCTTTTATCCTTAAGGGTGGGGAGCGGGGTGAAAGGGCGCTAAAACAGTTTTATGAATAAAACCTATGGAGGTCTAAAAAAATGATTGAGCCACACGGTGGAAAATTGGTCAACAAAATAGCTACTGAAGAAGAAAAGAATGAATGGTTAAATAAATCGAAAGAGTTGAAAAGTATAAGTGTTACTTATTTTGATCTATCTGAGTTAGAAAACATTGCAACTGGTTTATTCAGCCCTTTAGAAGGGTTTATGACAAAAGAAGATTACGATTCTGTTTTAAACAGCATGAGATTATCTAACGGAACGGTATGGTCTATTCCAATAATTCTATCGGTAAAAAAAGAGATTGCAGACGAATTAAAAGTGGGAGAAGATGTATTGATAAAGAACCAAGAAGATTCAAAAGAGTACGCTATACTACATCTTCAAGAAAAGTTCGAAAGAAGAAAAGAAGAAGAGGCGTTGAAGGTTTACAAAACGCAAGACAAAGCTCATCCTGGGGTGAAGTTTTTATACGAGCAAGGAGAAATAGCATTAGGTGGGGAGATTACCTTACTCAACAGGATAGAGCACGAAAACTTTCAAGAGTTCAGATTCGACCCAAAAGATACAAGAAAGATATTCTCTGAAAAAGGTTGGAAAACGATAGTAGCCTTTCAAACGAGAAATCCCATACACAGGGCACACGAGTATTTGCAGAAGACAGCGCTTGAAATCGTCGATGGTTTGTTCTTAAACCCGTTGGTGGGAAAAACAAAAGATGAAGACATTCCTTCTGATGTGAGGATGAAATCCTACGAAGTTATACTGGACAAGTACTACCCAAAAGAAAGGGTATTTTTAGGGGTATTTCCTGTTAACATGAGATACGCTGGACCAAAAGAAGCGATCTTTCATGCTATATGTAGAAAGAACTATGGATGCACACATTTTATTGTAGGAAGAGACCATGCAGGTGTTGGAGATTACTACGGAACTTACGAAGCTCAAGAGATATTTGACCAGTTTAAACCCGAAGAGATAGGGATAGTACCACTAAAATTTGAACATGCATTTTATTGCACCAAATGTGAAAGCATGGCTACAGCAAAAACATGTCCACACGGAAAAGAAGACCATGTATTCCTCAGTGGGACAAAGGTAAGGGAAATGCTTTCAAAAGGAGAAAAACCACCAAAAGAGTTCACAAGAGCCGAAGTTGCAGAAATACTAATGGAATACTATATGAACAAATGATTTAGTTAATTTTTAGATAAAACATTGGATTGTTGGAAAATATACAAGGCGTCTGCATAAGGCGCCTTTTTTATTTTACAAAACAATACTTAGGCTTTTTACCAAAAAATCAATTTTGTGGGATTATATGACTAACTTCAGAGTTACTTACTCGCAAGTTACTAACTCGTGAGTAAGTAACTAGGTTTACTGTTTTGACAATCCATATTAATTTGATCGTAACAAAAATAGTTTATAATTTTTTTATCCTCCCCTGGTGGGATGGATAAAAGGAGGCGATTTTATGAAACATGAAAAGGCTCTTAGAAAACTTAAAACAGCGCGTGGACAGATTGATGCAGCTATAAAAATGATTGAAGAAGAAAGATACTGTATTGATATATCTAAGCAACTGTTAGCCACAATTTCTCTTTTAAAAAATGCACACTCTGAAATATTGAAAAAACATATAGAAACATGCGTGAAAGACGCAACGTCTTCTAAAGATCCCGAAGAAATCAATGTAAAATTAGAAGAACTTGAAGAGGTTTTTGATTATCTCAAAAAAACTTAGAAAAGGGGGTGTACTATATGAGTGAAGTCAAAGAAAAACCGATAGAATCAACAAATTCTCAAGAAAAATTTGCCGCAAATAATAAAGTATCTTTTAGCGTTCAAGGGATGACATGTGCTACATGTGTAAAAAACGTAGAACGGGCGCTTAAAAAATTAGATGGGGTAAAATATGTCTCAGTCAATTTAGCCACAGAAAAAGCTATAGTAATATCACAAGAAGCAATACCGATGAACGAAATCAAAAAGGCTGTAGCAGATGTTGGATACAAGGTCTCTGAGGAAATGCCCACCGAGGATCTGATAGAAAAAAGATTCAAAGAATCACGCAAAGATATGTATATTTCATTAGCCATTACTATACCTCTTATGGTTGTTATGATTTTAAGTATGAGCGGGGTACATGTTCCTTTTATGCTATTGATTGAGTTAATTGGCGGTGCAGCCACAATCTTCATACCAGGTAGAAAAACTTTAAAAAGTGCCTGGATCGCTTTATCTCATCTTCACACAAATATGGATACATTAGTTTCTCTTGGAGCTATCTCCGCTTGGGCAACAACAATTTTAGCAATTGTAGGATTGAATATTCTTTCTTTTGGTACTATTGCATCTATGCTTATTACCCTGAATCTGGTGGGTAGATACATCGAAGCAAGGATGAAACATAGTGCTTCAAGAGAAATAAAACTCCTTCTATCCATGAAAGTCGACAAAGCTAATGTTATTACTGATGACGGAGTGGTTGAATTACCCATAGAGACCGTCAAAATAGGTGATTTAATACTGGTGAGACAAGGTGAAAAAATACCTTTAGATGGTACTATCGTAGAAGGGCAAGCTTCCATAAACGAGTCTATGATAAGCGGTGAACCATTACCCCTATTAAAAAGCGAGAAGGATCCCGTAGTAAGTGGAACGATAGTTGAATCAGGTCTCTTAAAAATAAAAGTAGAAAAAGTCGGAGAAGACACATTCCTAAATCAAATGATCAAACTTGTAGAAGAAGCTTCATCCTCTAAAGTACCTATTCAAGCTCTGGCTGACAGAATAACTTTGTATTTTATCCCGACGGTTTTTTTGTTAGCTGTCTTAAGTGGTATGATTTGGTTTTTCCAATATGAAACATTCCAACCTTTTTTGATTAACGTTTCAAATGTCATTCCTTGGGTTTTTACAGATGCTGGTCCGCTATCTACGGCAATTTTCTCGTTTGTTGCCACTCTCGTTATAGCGTGCCCATGTGCTCTTGGCTTAGCAACACCTATGGCTCTTGTGGCTGCCAGTTCTGTATCTGCCAAAAAAGGATTGATCATAAAAAATGGAGAAGCCATCCAAACAGCTAAAGATATAGACACAATTCTCATGGACAAAACTGGAACCTTAACTAAAGGGCAACCTTCAGTTATTGAACACAATTTAGATGATGAAACATTTTTGATCATTTCAGAAATAGAGAAAAATTCTACTCACCCATTGGCTAAAGCCATAGTCGAATACGCACATGAGCATATTAAAAATCAGAACGTTGAAATTGAAGAAATAGAGGAAATAACAGGCAAAGGAATCGTTGGGACATACAAAAACAATGAATACTATATAGGTAAACCACGTGATCCAAAACCATATCAAGCATTTATGGAAAACGCAGAGACGGTAATAGAGGTAAGTAAAAATGAAAAAATTGTTGGCTACATAAGAATCGCAGACGAGATTAAAAGTGATGCAGTAGAAGCTATAAAACAATTAAAAGAAATGGGAATGGAACCCATAATGGTAACAGGCGACAACGAAAACACCGCCAGAGCCGTTGCTAAAAAAGTTGGGATTGATAAGGTATTTGCAAATATATCACCCCAAAATAAAGTAGAAATAGTCAGAAAATATCAGATAGAAGGGAAAAAGGTAGGCATGATAGGCGATGGAATAAACGATGCCGCAGCATTAAAATCATCTGATATGGGTATTGCAATAGGTAACGGAACAGATTTGGCAATAGAATCTGCGGATGTAATAATAAGTCAGGGCGAAATTTCAAAAGTTATAGATGCAATAAATATATCAGAAATAACCTTTAAAAAAATCAAACAAAACTTATTCTGGGCTTTCTTCTACAACATTATCGCGATACCTTTGGCAATGATCGGCATCCTTCACCCAGCAATAGCAGAGGTCGCTATGTTATTTAGTTCCATAAACGTGATTTACAATTCAAGCAGAATCACAAAAAAACTATAGGAGGTTAAACAATGAAATATGTATTTGATGTTCCAGATATGTCTTGCGAACATTGCAAGATGAATATTGAAAGGCAATTAAAATCTTCAGGTATTGTGCAAAATTTCAACGTTGATTTAGAAAACAAAAAAGTAGAAGTTGAAACATTGCAAGAACCAGAAAAAATAGAAAACTTACTGGATGAAATAGGTTATCCCCCAAAATTGGTAAGCCAGGAATAATTTTTCAAAAAGCAGGAGCACTTGTTGCTCCTGTTTATATTATTAATTGATTAAATTTTTTTCTTTTACTTTCATATTTATTAGCAGCAAGCAGATCCATTAATGTTCTATTGATAGCCCACTTAAAACCTTAAGTCTTTGAGGGAGAGTTTCAAAATACAAAGGAGAATGGCCCAAAGATTCACCATCCGTTTCTAAATACAGCTTTTCTTTGGATGTAATTTCTATCGATTTTCCTCTAAAGGTTTTCACAGCTTCATGATTTATAAATGAGCCATCATATATTTTCCTTAGATTTGCTAAAATTGTACCAACAGATATCTTATCAACAACGGTTACATCGAAAAGTCCATCATCGTATTTTGCCTTTGGTGTAAACATCATTCCTCCTCCACTGTATCTACAAATCCCAACATTCAAGGTTAAAGCTTGATTTGCATACACCTTTTCTCCATCAATTTTGATTTCAACATAAGGATCCTTGAAGGAAATTAAAGTGCTTAATAAATTTAAAGAATAAGAAAGTTTGCCAAACAATCTTTTTTTACTTTTATTCGCCTTATAGGTGACTTCTGCATCAAAACCCATCCCAGCAACATTCACAAAATATCTTGTTTTTTCAACACCTGTTTGAATATAACTAACCTTACCAACATCTTGTAATATAAAATTGTCTTTACGTAAATTGCTTACCGCCTCTTCATAATTAGCAGGTATACCGACGCTTTTTCCCCAATCGTTACCAGAGCCAGAACCTATAGAACCAATTGATATTTCGATTGGATCTATAATATCCTGCAACATTATTGCGTTAACTATTTCGTTGACCGTTCCATCTCCACCCACAGAAATTAATTTTTTATACCCTTTTTTAATTCCTTCCATTGCCAAATTAAAACCATCGTAAGGCTTTTGGGTAAATAAATAATCAAAGGATATCTTTTTCTTTTCCAAAATAGGATAGATATTTTTTGTCCATACTTTTAGGGCTCTACCTCCACCTGCTACAGGATTGACTATGAACAGTATTTTATCTGGTTCCACAAGGGTAGATCTCCTTTTTCATTTTAATATCTAACTAATTTACTATATTTGACCAACTGATTCAAGAAAATCGATAAAAAATCCTTTTATTATGGAAGAAGAATAAGACAATACACTCAACGTTTCTTCCTTAAGTTTTGACAATTTTCCTTCTTCATCCATCTTTCTAATTTGTTCAATAGTTACATAATCATTTAAACTTTCCCCAAACTGAGATTTGATCTCTGAATGAATCATAGAAAACTTACTAAGAGAATAGCCCGTCATTTCTTGAACGTAGTCTTCGTAATTATCAAAAAAGGCAGGTTTTGCCCCCAAAATAACTTCTTTCGCGGAATTATCAGAATAATACAAAAGATATACTAAATAATCGTCCATAAAATAGTGTGCATTGTTAAGTTTCCTTGATATGTCCTTGTTAAAAGCTGCTCCTATGATTTCAAAAAATGAACCGGGGGCATTGTGATAAGGTTGTGAAAGATCTTCGATATAATGAAGCGCACGAGCTAAAAATCTATAACCCCAATATTCGTCATTTTTTTCAAAAGCTTGTTTGGATAATTCTACAAAGTAGAGAAATGATTTGTCGCCTTCGAAAACCTTTAAAAATCCAATTCGGTTAAACTAAGATATTCTAAATTGTATTGCCTTTCTTCCTCGTATGAATATTCTGTAATAAAAACCTTTTTATCAATATTCGGTAAATCTTGAATTATATAATAAGTCATCGCCTCATGCCCACTCCAAGGGAACAGTGTAGTAGACATAAAAACAATAAAAAGTAAATACAATATGGATTTTTTCATGGACAAAATCACCTTTTTATAAAATCCTTCAATTCCTTTAATTCTTTTAAAATTTTACCATAAAATGATCTTAACAAGAAAGCAAATCAAAAAAACCCCATTTGGGGTTTTGTTGGTTAAATAATTATTTAATTTTGTTAAAACCTACTTCATTCTTTAAGCCCACTATTTACCAAACTTTTTACAAACAAATCTTGAAGTAGAAAAAATATTATAAGGGTAGGTAAAGCAACTAACAGTGTCCCTGCCATTATCACTCCCCAATTGTTACTGGACTCTCCTGAGATCATCATCTTTACGCCAACCTGTACCGTCCTCATGTCATCTTGCATGGTAACTATCAAAGGCCAAAGATACATATTCCATGCATAAACAAAATTAATAATAGCCGCCCCAGCGATTATTGGCCCAGACAAAGGTACAAGCACCTTGAAAAAATATTGCATAGCTGAAGCACCATCTATTTTTGCTGCATCCTCTAAAGAGCGAGGAATCGTCATAAAATGTTGCCTAAATAGGAATGTATTGGTTGCTGAAGCGGTAAAAGGTATTATCAACGCCCAGTAGGTGTTAACCCAACCCAGATTTGACATCAGCATAAACAAAGGTAAAATCATAACCGTTTCTGCTGGCAAAAATAAAGTTACAAATAGTGTGGAAAACAATATGTTCTTTCCTTTAAATTGAAAAGAAGAAAAAGCATAAGCAGCCAATGTTCCTGTTATTAACTTTCCTAATGTTGTAAATGAAGCAACAAGCAAAGAATTGAACAACATTCTGCCCATTGGAACAAGTTGTATAGCTGTAATGTAATTTTTAAAATTGATACTTGAAGGAAAAAACTTAGGTGGATAAGAGAAAACCTCCGTTGGTTCCATAAAACTCATGGAAATTGCAAGTATGAAAGGTAAAAACATGAAAAAAGATACAATTATTAAACCTAGCTCTACAAAAACATAATTAACTTTTTCTCTGGTCGATTTCCTCATTATTGCTTGACTCCCTTCATTGATAATGAACCCTTTTCTCACCAAATCTAAAATAAAGAAAGGTGATAATTGACATAATAATAAATAAGATAACACTCTCAGCAGCTGCTAAACTTGTTTTTTGGAAAAAGAATGCGTCTTGATATAGTTTGTAAATTAAGGTTGTTGTGCTTCCTAAGGGTCCACCTCTTGTCATAATGTCAATGATCCCAAACGACTCAAACATTCCATTGGTGATGTTCATAATAACTAAGTAAAATGTAATGGGAGAAAGTATAGGAAATTTTATTTTCCACATCCTTTGCCATACGTTCGCTCCATCAATAAGAGAACTCTCTATTATTGATTCCGATATGGACTGTAACCCTGCAAGGTAGAAAATAATTGAAAAAGGCAGCATCTTCCAAACACTGGCAACTATAACTGAAATTAACGCATATGGCACTTGATTTAACCAATTAATACTTTCTCCTGTGATTCTTGACAGAATATAATTCACATGCCCTGCAACCGGATTCAACATAAAGGTCCACAGCGCACCTCCAATAGTAAAGGAAATAACATAAGGAACAAAAATTAAAGTTCTATAAATTTTCATCCCAAAGACCTTATTATCTAATAATTGTGCGATCAGGTAGCCTAAAATAATGACTATTATTACCGTTGTAACTATATATATGATTGTGATCTTTAATGCATCCCAATATGCCTCATTCTCAAAAAGCTTAATGTAGTTATCTAAACCTGCAAATATTCTCTTATCGCCAAATGGTGATATTTTGTAAAAACTCATTAGAAAGGAGTTAATTGCAGGCCAATATATAAAAAGGGCAATAATTATTAGTGTCGGTGCAAGCAAAAGATAAGGTGTATATTTTCCCCACTTCATATTTTATTTCCTCCCAAAAAACCAAGGAAGAAAATTCTTCCTTGGATTAACAACATTTGAAATTCTAGACTTATATTAGAGATTCATTTAATAGATTATTGATAGAATTCGTTATATTCTTGGATTAATTCTGTTACTCTACTTTCAGCCCAGCTCAGTGCCTCTTCAGGTGTCATTTGTCCATCAACCATTCTTTCATACGCTATTTCTATAGTCTCTCGTGTTTCAGGGAACACTCCAATAACTGCTCCAGCGGAGTTGAAATCTCTTTTAGCTAGCAATAGTTGCAATAAGGAAGTGAAGTAATTTGGGTTCTCAGCATAGAACTCTTCATAGTGCAGCCTTTGAATGGCATCTTTTCTAACTGGGAAATATCCGGTACCTTGGTGCCATCTTATCTGTTGATCTTCACGATTGACAAACTTCAAAAATTCCCAGGCAGCTTTGGTTTCTTCGTCTGTATGGCCATCTATCAACCATAAACTTGCTCCTCCAATAACTGGTCCTCCACTGACACTTATATCTGGAACAGGTAAAAAGGCTGTACCTAACTCGTAGCCGTTACTTTCTAACCCTTCTTGAAAAACCTTTACATCAGATGTAGAAAAGAAATTCATAGCTGCTCTGCCTGAAACGAAATTTTGTCCGGCAGCATTCCAATCTTCCCTAGCTGTATTAAGAATTAAACCTTCTTTGTTCAATTGGTCAAACAGTTCAAATATTTTTAAACCTGCTTCACTATTAAAAACAGCCTCTGTCGCTCTAGCGGTTCTTCCGTTATCGTTGTTAACAAGTGGCGCATCAGCGGCAGCCATAAGTTGTTCAATTATCCATGAATGGGTAGGCCAAGTTAATCCGTATTGCACTGTATTTCCTCTTGAGTCTTTCTTTGTTAAAATTCTGGAGTATTCCAGTAGTTCTTCGTAAGTTTGAGGAGGTCTATTTGGATCTAAGCCTGCTTCTTCAAAGAGCGTTTTGTTGTAATACAACAAAGCGGTAGATGAATTGAAAGGCATGGAGTACAACTTCCCATCAACTTTGTAATAATTTAATATCGGTTCCAACAAAACCCCTACATCATAAGAATCATCTTGATCAAGTAAATCTTGGACAGGAACTATGACACCGCTGTCTATCATCAATCTTGTACCTATTTCGTAAATCTGTACTATGTGAGGTGCATTCCCGGATTGTACCCCTGCAATAAGCTTATTCAACGTCTCAGGATAACTTCCTGAATATTGCGCATTTACTTTTATATCCGGATAAGCTTCTTCAAAATCACTCACAATATCTTCAATCAAAGCTATCCTGTCTCCACTCATTGCATGCCAAAACTCTATGGTTACAGGGAAAGACAAAACGCTTAACAAAGAAACCATAAATAAAAACATAACCGTCCTTTTCACAAAACTCACCTCCAATAAATTTTTGAAACTATTTAAAGACTTTACTCAGCATCTTCTTGTATTTCAATAGTACTTTATTTTTATTTGTGAAATATAAGGAAATATAAAGTTTTATTAAAACTAAATATTTCCAAAGTTCTTTTCTTGTTTTTTACTATCTTATCTATTAAGTTGTGTTATCATTAATTGGATTGCTATCTAGGAGGTCGAAATAAAACATGTTAGAAGACATAACCAAGAAAAAGTTAGAGAACGGATTAAGAGAAGTTAAAAAATCACAAACACTTAGTATTCTCCAAATTTTGCAAATGGATTACTTTGAAGACAAAGAAAGAAGATTCAAGCCTGAATTCAACAATTCAACAAACTGGAAAAAGATAGAAAAAGAGGAAAAGTGGGGAGGGTACGATAAGGTATTTTGGTTTAGAAAAAATATCGAAGTGCCTGAAAGTATTGGTGAAGAAAGTCTATTTTTGAGGGTTTCTTTGGAAAAAGATGGCGATTTGGACGTTATTCCCGATTATCCTGAATCTTTACTTTTTGTAAATGGTCAGTTCGTTCAAGGAATAGACAAATACCATAAAGAGGCTATAATATCGCCAAAGATTGTACAAGGAAATGTATTGAGGATATACTTAAGGTCATGGACTGGCTTGAGAGGGGAATTAAATTACACATTTTCAGGTTTGGAGCTTTACAAAATAGAAAAATATTCACAAAAGTACTATTTCTTAGCAAAGAATGTTCTTGACACAATCGATCAACTAAGTCAAAACGATATTGTAAGAGTAAAATTATTCAATATTTTAAACGAGTCTTACAAAAGAATCAATTTTATAAAACCTCGATCCAAAGAATACTATGAATCAATAAAAGACAGTTATAGTTTTTTGCAAGAAGAATTGAAAAAAATGAGAAATTTTAAGCTGGATTCTCCGAAAGTTGTTTTGACAGGACATTCTCATATAGATATGGCATGGCTTTGGACAGTTTTACACACAAGAGAAAAAGCACAAAGAACCTTTTCGACGGTTCTCAATCTGATGCAAGAGTATCCAGAATATATATTTATGCACTCTTCTCCGGCATTGTACAAGTTCTTAAAAAACGATTACCCTGAGTTGTATGAAAAAGTAAAGCAAAAAATTAAAGAAGGCAGATGGGAAGCAACTGGTGGTATGTGGATAGAATCGGATTCTAATATTTCTCCAGGTGAGTTTTTGATAAGACAGATACTATTTGGGAAAAGGTTCTTAAAAGAAGAGTTTGGAATAGATTCTAAAGTTGTATGGTTGCCAGATGCATTTGGTTACACATACGCCCTTCCTCAGATAATAAAGAAAAGTGGAATGAAGTACTTCGCTACAACCAAAATAAGCTGGAATGAGATCAACAAATTCCCTTACGATACTTTTTGGTGGAAAGGCATCGATGGGACAAAAATCCTTTCCCATTTTATTACGACTCCAGATAAGAACAATTATTTTTATACCTACAACGGTATGGTGGAACCTTTCACGATAAGGGGGATATGGGATAACTACAAACAAAAAGATATAAACGATGAATTACTTCTTGTCTTCGGTTGGGGAGATGGGGGAGGAGGCCCAACATATGAAATGTTAGAAAATTATGAAGCAATAAAAGAAATCCCAGGTTTACCCCAAGTGGATATGGGAAGAGTAGAGGATTATTTTGAGAAATTGGGAGAAAGAATAAGAGATAAAAATGTCCCAGTTTGGGATGATGAGCTGTACTTCGAATTACATCGAGGTACGTATACTTCACAAGCTTTTGTGAAAAGGGAAAACAGAAAATCAGAAGTATTGTACCATAACGCAGAGTTATTAAATTCTATGGCTTTGAAATTATTAGAAGATTTCGAATATCCTAAAAATTCTCTAAATGAAGGATGGGAACTATTATTATTAAATCAATTCCACGATATTTTACCAGGTTCCTCAATAAGAGAGGTTTATGAAGATGCAAGAAGAGATTTTGAAAAGATAAAGGGGATAGCTAACAAAGAGATCGAAAGGGCTATTTCTATGATTTCAAAGGAAATAAAAAGCGAAGAAGACAGTTTGGTATTATTCAACACCACCTCCTTTGAAAGGGACGAGATTGTAGAGTTAGAAAACGGTAAAAAAACGTTGGTTAGAGGAATCCCCCCTTTTGGCTATAAAAGTATTAAGGTATCAAATTTGGAGCAGAAGCAAATTGATGAAAAAATGATCGTAAAAGAAGATTACATTGAAAACAGATACTATATAATCGAATTCAATGAAAAAGGGCAGCTTAAAAGATTATACGATAAAGAAAATAAAAGGGAAGTACTGGAAGAGGGGAAATTGGGAAACGTGCTACAAACCTTCGAAGATAAACCTTACTTTTTTGACGCATGGGATATTTCTCCTTATTTCAACGAAAAGATGAAAGAGGTTACTGATTTAATCGAAGTAAAAGTAGAGGAAGAGACTCCTTTAAAAGGTGTTTTAAAATTCTCATGGAGGTTTTATGACTCAACTATCGAACAAAGAGTCATTGTGTACAACCACATAAGAAGAATCGATTTTGATACACATGTTGACTGGAAAGAGAAACAAGTTTTATTAAAAACAGCTTTTCCTGTTAATATAAGAAGCACGAAAGCCACCTACAACATACAATTTGGAAACATAGAAAGAAGTACAACCAACAACACAAGTTGGGATATAGCAAAATTTGAAGTCCCAGCACAAAAATGGGCAGATCTTTCAGAAGCAAACTATGGAGTTTCCATACTAAATGATTGTAAACATGGGTACGATATAAAAGAAAACGTTATGAGACTCACTCTTCTAAGATCCCCAATCGAACCCGATGAAACGGCTGATAGAACGGATCACACATTCATTTATTCTCTTCTACCACACGCTGGAACATGGAGAGATTCACAAGTAATACAAGAAGCCTACAAATTGAATTATTCTGTAATAGTTAAAAAGATAAGAAAAAACGAAGAAGGAAACCTCCCTGACAATTTCTCTTTTATCAAGGTCAACGATTTTGATGTGGTAATTGAAACCATAAAAAAAGCGGAAGATGATGACTCTATACTAATTAGACTTTTCGAAGATAAAGGCAGTCGAAAAAAGGAAGTGGAAATAGAATTTTTTAGAAGTTTAAAAAAAGTGGTTGAATGTAATTTAATTGAAGAAGAGGAAAAAGAAATTGCATTTAAAGATAATAAAATCGTATTCAGTATAACACCATACGAAATAAAAACCTTTAAAGTGTGGTTTTAATTCAAGCTAAAGGCGGATTTTCTCCGCCTTTAGTTTTTTAAAGCCATTCTCTTTGCACATAATGAGTATGCAACAATTGATGTGATTTTTCACTTCCTGGCTTTTCCAAATACTCGTTGTATAGTCTAACAATTGATGGATTTTCATGGGACTTTCGAATTATCTTTGATTTGTCAACGACATTTAATGCCTCGATTCTCTTTTTAATCACGTTGAAATCACCATGATGGTACGGTTGACCACCGCCTCCAACACAACCCCCTGGACAAGCCATAATTTCGATTAAATGTAAGTCTATTTTTCCCGATTGAACGTCTTCCAAGAGTTTTCGTGCGTTACCTAAGCCATAAGCAACTCCAACTCTTAATTTTTTCCCATTAATTTCAACTTCTGCAACTCTTATAGACTCATATCCATGAAGTTGCTCAAATTCTACTTCTTTAAGTTCATTCCCGGTTATCCATTCATAAGCGGTTCTTAAAGCTGCCTCTGCAACTCCTCCCGTTCTTCCAAAAATGGCTGCAGCACCGGTGGATTCTCCTAAAGGACTATCATACTCCCTTTCTGGGACAGCTTTGAAATTAATTCCTGCTTCTTTGATCATTTTCGCCAGTTCTCTGGTGGTCAATACATAATCAACATCCCTGTATTCAGGTGATGCATTTATTTCTTCTCTAGCTGCTTCGTACTTTTTGGCTAGACAGGGCATTATGGATACAACGGTTATCTTTTTGGGATCAATATCATTTTTTTGTGCATAATAACTCTTTGCAATCGCTCCAAACATCTGTTGAGGAGACTTCGCAGAAGAAGGCATCTCAAGCAAGTCAGGGAATTGATGTTCGATAAATTTAACCCATCCTGGACAACAAGAAGTCAACATAGGTAAAAAACCACCATTTTCTAACCTTTCTTTGAACTCTGTAGCTTCCTCCATTATGGTTAAATCTGCTCCAAAATTGGTATCGAAAACCTTATCAAAACCCATTAGTTTTAAAGCTCCAACCAACTTCCCGGTAGAGATAGTTCCAGGCTCGTAACCAAATTCTTCCGCTAAAGCGACCCTCACCGCAGGAGCGGTTTGAACTACAACGTGCTTCTCTTCATTTTCCAACTCTTTCCATACTTCGTCTATGTAAGATCTTTCAACTAGAGCCCCCGTAGGACAGACTGCCACGCATTGACCGCAGAAGGTACAGGCAGTTTCTTCTAAAGGCATATCAAAAGAAGGCTTAACGACAGCACCAAAACCTCTGTCTATAGCCGAAAGAACCCCAACGGTTTGAAATTCGTTACACATGGTTTCGCATCTTCTACACATAATACATTTGTTCGGATCCCTAATTATTGCAGCAGATATATCAAGATCGTAATTAGATGTTTTGCCAAAATAAGGATTGTTCACAATGTTTAGTTCAGAGGCGATTTTTTGTAGTTCACACTCACCATTTTTCGGACATTTTAGACAATCTTGTGGATGATCTGATAACAATAACTGAACAGCGGTTCTTCGAGCTTCTACCGCCATCCTGGAATGTGTCTTTATTCTCATTCCTTCAAATACCGGCGTTGTACAAGCCGGGGCTAAAGTTCTTCTACCTTCTATTTCAACCATACATACTCTACATGAAGAAGGCTTATTTTCTATATTTATATCCTTTAAGTTCATATAACAAAGTGTTGGTATGTAACCGCCAAATTTTTGAACAGCCGTTAAAACGGTATCTTTTTCAGAAGCTAAAAATTCACCGTCATTTATATATACTTTTGGCATTTAGAATTTTTCCCTCCTAACCAAAAATTTTTTCCCTCTTGAAAACCTAATTTAGCGCCGCTTCAACCCGCTCCGCATTCATTAAAATGAAGGAGTTTTATATTTTATTTATACTATTTTTATAGCGTTAAACCTGCATGTTGTGTAACAAGACCCACATTTTATACACTTTTCTTGATCTATTGTATGAGGTTTTCTCAATTCACCTTGTATCGCTTCAGTAGGACATACCCTTGCACAGGCCGTACAACCTGTACAATTTTCTGGAATTATTTCGTACCTTATTAAATTCTTACATACACCAGCGCGACAGTTTCTGTCCAATATATGTTCTTTATATTCATCCTCAAAATACCTATAAGTAGAGAGTATCGGATTTGGGGCAGTTTGTCCTAACCCACATAAAGAACCGTTCTTTACGACATTAGCCAAAGTTAACATATGATCGAGATCTTCCAATTGAGCATTCCCAGAAGTTATTTTTTCCAATATCTCTAAAAGTCTAACGTTTCCCACACGGCATGTAGTGCACTTACCGCAGGATTCATCGACGGTAAATTGAAGATAGAATTTCGCAACATCCACCATACAAGTATCTTCATCCATGACAATCATTCCACCAGAACCCATCATCGAGCCTAGTGCTTGAAGACTATCGTAATCTATAGGGGTATCTAAGTATTCAGCGGGAATACATCCTCCCGAAGGGCCTCCAGTTTGAACAGCTTTGAACTTTTTATCCCCCTTGATCCCTCCACCTATATCGAAGATTATCTCTCTCAATGTGGTTCCCATTGGAACTTCAACGAGACCAACCTTTTTAACGTCTCCTGCAAGCGCAAATACTTTCGTACCTGGAGAATTTTCTGTTCCGAATTGTTTGAACCAGTCGGCTCCATTGAGTATTATAGGTGCTATATTTGCAAGGGTTTCAACGTTGTTTATCACTGTAGGCTTTTTCCATAAACCACTATTGGCAGGAAAAGGCGGTTTGTTGGTTGGCTCACCACGAAGACCTTCTATCGAATGGATCAAAGCGGTCTCTTCACCACAGACAAAAGCTCCGGCTCCCAGTCTGATCTCTATATCAAAAGAAAAATTACTGCCTAAAATATTTTCTCCCAGCAATCCATAATCTTTAGCTTGTGAAATAGCAACTTTTAACCTAGCAACAGCCAAAGGATATTCTGCTCTTATGTAAATAATCCCTTTTTGGGCACCAATTGCGTATCCAGCGATAGCCATACCTTCTAACACAGAATGAGGATCACCCTCTAGCACTGATCTATCCATAAATGCCCCTGGATCGCCTTCATCAGCATTACATATTACGTATTTTTCATCTCCTTTAGCTTGCATGGCGAATTTCCATTTCAAACCGGTTGGAAACCCACCACCGCCTCTACCTCTCAAATTTGAATCTAAAACCGTTTGAATTACCTCTTCTCTTTTTGAGTTAAGCGCTTTTGCTAGGGCTAAATAACCGTTATTTTTTAAATAATCTTCTATGTTTTCGGGGTCGATATTTCCAGCGTTTCTTAAAACGATTCTTACTTGTTCCGGCATCGTTTTACCTCCCTCAAATTGCTTTTTTGTGGGTTTCTTCTATCAACAATGCTTCTGCGATTTTTCCTTCTACAAAATGTGTTTTTACAAGATCTTTTACTTTCGATTTCGTAACGTTGCCATACAATACTGGCTCTTTACCTGGTTCGTTAACTTCTACTGTTGGCTCGGCATAGCAATATCCTAAACATCCTGTTTTAATAACTTCAATATTTTCTATTTTTTCTTCCTCTATCTCTTTTAGAAGCTCATCGTACGTCTCATCAGCTCCAGCTGAGATTCCACAGGTACCTAAAGCAACTTTTAATACAATTTTATTCTTATTTTCTTTTTCTTTGAGTTCATTTATCAGCGATTCTAATTGCTCTAAACTATTTAATTTAGGCATAGAAAAACCTCCTATCAACTATTTTTCTCTTTGGCTCTATAATCTCTAATTATTCTTCTTACATCGTTTATTTTAAGTCTCCCATATACTTTTTCCCCTATTTTTACGACAGGTGCCAAACCACAAGCACCTAAACACCTAACCGGATGAATAGAAAATAATCCGTCCTCGGTTACTTCTTCTTCTTCAACATTTAAAATCTTTTTGAATTCGTCTAAGATTTCGTTCGCTCCTCCCACGTAACAAGCTGTTCCTAAGCATACACTTATAGGATACTTACCTTTAGGTTTTGTGGAGAAAAAATTGTAGAAAGTCACAACACCATAAACTTGAGAAGAAGGAATTTTCAGTTTTTTTGCCACTAATTTTTGCACTTCATTTGGGATATATCCTAGATTTTCTTGAACTTTATGCAAAACTTCAATAAGCAAGCTCCTTCTTTCTTCTTCGGTTTTGTCCGTCAAATCGAGTGAATTAAGATAAGTTTCAATGTCTTTTAATTTGCTTTCAAGAAGTTCTTCCATTCATTTTCCTCCTCGTATAATTAGGTTTTATGAGGAATAAAAGTTAAAAAATTCACTAATAATATACCTGATTGATTATACCATTTTTTATAGATTAGTAATTTAATAAAATATAAACCAGTTATTACTTTTTTCAAAAATTCGAAACAAAATAATCTTAAAATTCTACCCAACTAGCACCTCTTTTTGTACTTTCTACACATTTTTCTATAAATCGCATTCCCTCTACTCCGTCTTCTACAGTGGGGAAATCTAAGTCTCTTTGTTCTAAAAGTTCTCCTTTTTTCTTTTTTGTAATTGCGCTAATAAACTTATCGTATACCCTTGCAAAGGCTTCAACGTAACCTTCCTGATGCCCACCAGGAGTCACATAATCAGTTTTAATAAAATCATCAACGCTTTCGCTTCCCCTCGATAAAGTTATAAAAGGATGGTTAACTTTTGAGATCTTCAAGTAATTTGCGTGTTCTTGTGACCATTCTATAGATCCTTTTGTTCCATATATACCAATATCCAAAGTATTTTCGTGGCCCATAGCAATTTGAGATGTCCAGTATATGCCTTCTGCCCCATTATCATAATTTATTAGTATAGATGCATTATCGTCTAGCCTATCTGGCTCAACAAACTTGTCCATTCTGGCATTTAAGGACTTTATCTTCAAACCTGTTAGGAAAGAAACTACGCTTTCCACGTGTACCCCTATATCAGCCACGCAATTAGATACACCCGAAACTTTTGGATCCGATCTCCACTCGTGGCGAGAATTTTTGCCGGCAAACGGCACCTTTGCCATCCACTCACTTAGGTATCGACCATTGATAAACCTAACCTCACCTATTTCCCCTCTTTTAATTAACTCTCTTGCGTATCTTAACATTGAATAACCTGTAAAGGTGTAAGCAACCGCAAAAAGTAGGTTGTTTTTTCTTGCTAACTGTTTTAGCTCTTCAGCTTCTTTTAGAGTGATGGTTAACGGCTTTTCACACATCACATTTATTCCAGATTCTAAAAATTTTTTTGCCACTTCATAATGTGAACTGTTGGGTGTGACAATGGATACAAAATCTATTTTATCGGGCCTTTTAGCTTCCTCCTCAGCCATTTCTTCATAATTTTTATACAATCTTTTCTCATCTATTTTTAACTCTTTGCCTGTTGCCAAAGTGTTTTTGAAGTTTCTTGAAAAACTTCCACAGACTAATTCTGCCTTCCCGTGTAGATTTATAGCTTTTCTGTGGACTATGCCTATTTGAGAGTCTTTACTTCCACCTACCATTCCATAAGTCAATCTTTTGAACATATTTTACCCCTCCTCTTATTTGAGTTTGGTTTTAAAACTTTACCCAAACGCTTCCATTTTTCGAACTTTCTACACATTTTTCAATAAACCTCATCCCTCTTAATCCCGCGTTTACACTTTGAAAATGGGCATTATCGTTGGTTATAATTTCTCCGTTTTTTTTATTTATTAAATCGGTAATAAATGTGGAATAAGTATTTTTGAACCCTATATTTGTTCCAGGAATTTCATCCACATTTTGAACTATCTCTTCTTTGTGGTCTTCATACAAAATTGTTAATTTGTTTGCTTGATTAAAATTCCATTTCAACGTACCTTCCGAACCATACACGCAAACGCTAAAATTGTTGTTCTCTCCCACAGCAATTTGAGACATGAAAAGTAATCCTTTACTTTTATCTTTGAAATTTACCATCACGGTGGAATTATCTTCCAATTTTCTTGATTCACCAAAAGTATCAAGGCGTGCACACAAATTATCGATCTCTTTTCTAGTAAGATATGAAACCATGTTCTCCACATGACTACCTATGTCGGCTGTAGTATTAGCCAAACCACTTTGGTTTGGATCCAATCTCCATTGGGCTTGCTTGTTTTCATCTTCGATCTTTTTTGCAAGCCATCCTTGAATATATTGTACATTAATGAATCTTATTTCGCCCAACTCACCTTTTTCTATTTTGTTTCTTGCTAACGAGATAACCGGATATCCCACGTACGAATACGTCACACACAACAAAAGATCATTATCATCTGCTAACTGTTTTAGCTCTTGCGCTTCTTTTACTGTTGTTGTTAGCGGTTTATCGCAGACAACATTTATACCTTTTTCTAAGAAAGTTTTAGCTATTTCATAATGGGAAACATTCGGAGTAGCAATAACTACAAAATCAATTTTATTTTTCTTTTTACTCTCCTCTTCAGCCATTTCTAAGTAGTTTTCGTACAATCTATCTTTCTTTATGTCCCACTTTTTGCCTGTTTTTAATGTTTTTTTATAATCTCGTGAAAAACATCCACTAACTATGCTTGCCCTTCCATCTGATAATATTGCATTTCTATGTGCCTCACCTATCATAGAATCTATGGATCCACCAACCATTCCGTAGGTTATTTTTTTTGACATAATACACCTCCATAAAAAGATTTCTTTTTATTATTTTAACATAAATGCTTTTTCTTTTAAAAAAATATGGTATAATTTAGATACGATTAATTTAGTCGTTTTTATTTATCGTAAATTGTGAAAATATTCACATCAAAAGGAGGGATTCATATTATGGCAGGAAGATTAGAAGGAAAAGTTGCTATTATTACAGGAGCCGCAAGAGGAATGGGAAGAGCTGAAGCTGAACTCTTCGCAAAAGAGGGAGCGAAGGTCGTTGTTGCAGATATTTTAGAGAAGGAAGCAAAAGAGGTAGCAGATAAAATCAACAAAGATGGATATGAAGCAATGGCTGTAAAACTTGATGTTACAAAAGCTGACGAATGGAAAAAAGTTGTCGATCAGGTAACAGAGAAATGGGGTAAGGTTGATGTTTTAGTAAACAACGCGGGAATTTTCCCTAGAAGTGGTGTTGAGGATGCATCTGAAGAAGAATGGGATCGTGTAATGAACGTAAACGCAAAGAGCCAATTTTTAGGTATAAAGTACGTGTTACCAGCAATGAAGAAGGCAACAAAGGGCTCTATAATTAATATTTCTTCTATTTATGGACTCATAGGTAGTGGTGCTGCTGTGGCGTACCATGCTTCAAAGGGCGCCTCAAGATTGTTAACAAAAACGGTTGCAGCCGAACTCGCTAAATACAATATTAGAGTAAATTCTGTACATCCTGGTGTAATAAGAACACCGATGACTGATGAACTGTTAAAAGATGAACAATCAGCTAAGGGTATCCTTGGAACTACTGTACTCGGTAGACCTGCTGAACCTGAAGAAGTTGCTTATGGAGCATTATTCTTAGCTTCCGATGAATCCTCGTTCATGACCGGTTCTGAATTGGTTATTGATGGAGGATATACAGCATTATAATAATGAACCATTTTATCAAAACATCCGCTTCATGCGGATGTTTTTTATGTACGCCTGGCATAGATGCTCATAGATAAGTCTGCTCATAGCAGACCTTTTCTATCTTCGGGTGGAAAACCGAACTGAACCTTGGACTAGTCTCTAAAAAGCTTAAAAATTTTTTCAATATTCAAAAACTGCTAAATAACATGTGCTACGACGGGTTTTTGTGCAACAACCATGCTAACGAAATCTGTGACAGGGCTTGCCAGTTTCATTCATCTCTTTCATGACCTAACTTTTTGAAGAATCTCCACCACCTCTTTAGTTTTTAAAACTTTACCATAAGAAACCACCTTCCCGTCCACAACGAGAGCAGGGGTTGCCATAACACCATAAGCCGCAATTTCTGAAAAATCTGTTACATGATCAATCGCCATATCCATACCAAGCTGCTGGAGAGCCTCTTTTGTTGCTGCTTCAAGTTGATTGCATTTCGGACATCCGCTTCCAAGTATTTTAACGCTAGCACTCCCAGCTTTAGAATGATCTGGCTTTGGCATCCCTCCTATATTATGGTTTTCTCCGTTGCAGGATGTTGTTTCTTTCTTTTTCTTTTCAAATAGTGACATTTTTATTACACCCCTTTTTATTCATTTTTTGTTGTTTAATTGATACCAACTGTTTGGAATCTATTGTGACATATAACTAGATTATAGACACAATTAAGTCTTTGTGTGGTACAACACCTTGTGATGTAAATCCCACAGTCTATACAGATAGCATAATCAATAGCTGGGCACCAAGTTTTTTACTTATATTTTTTCCTACTATACGATCAATCCTTGAATAGCGTTAAAAAAATAACCTACAATAATAATACCCATGGTGCAGATTGCGATAAATAATGCCAAGAGCTCCGGTTTGATAGCTTTGCGCAACATAATCATAGATGGTATAGACAGCGTTGTGACCGCCATCATAAACGAAAGAACGGTGCCTAGGTCAGCTCCTTTAGATAATAGAGCTTCTGCAATTGGGATTACACCAAAGATATCGGCATACATTGGTATGCCGACAAGTGTGGCTAAAACAACTCCAAACGGATTTTTACTACCGAGAACGGAGTTAATCCATTCTCCGGGAATCCAGTTGTGAATAATGGCGCCAATGCCTACACCAATCAAGATATATGGAAACACCTTTTTAAAGGTGGACAGCATTTGGCCCCTAGAGTAGACCAGTCTATCCTTTCTTGTCAGGTCGGGTGCTTCTATATCTACATTTCCAGCCATCATAATAAAGCTTTCAACGTACTTCCCCATTCGTAATTTTTCTATAACCGTACCACCTATTACTGCGATAATCAATCCGAGTATTACATACACGACTGCAACTTTTGCTCCAAAAATACTCATAAGTAGAAACAGCGACCCTAGGTCGACCATAGGGGAAGAGATAAGGAACGAGAAAGTTACTCCAACTGGAAGGCCTGCAGATGTAAAACCAATAAACAAAGGAATGGATGAACAAGAACAAAAAGGCGTTACCGTGCCTAGTAAAGCCGCGACAGAGTTAGCACCGAGACCTTGAAATCGGCCTAATATTTTCTTGCTGCGTTCTGGTGGAAAAAAGCTCTGAATGTAACTGATAAAGAAAATCAGTAAACACAGCAGTATGATTATCTTAATGACATCATAGACGAAAAACTCGATGCTACCACCTATGCGGGTAGATGTATCCACTCCTAGACTTGAAAGGATCTTTCCAATCAAGGTATCAAGCCATTTCATGCCAAGAAGCTGATATTGAGTAAAATCCCAAATCTCTTTTAATATTTGCATTCTAGGAAAACCTCACATATGATAATAACATATCAAAAATATTTGATATGATATTATTATATGAATAAAATCAAAATTTGTCAATATGTTGTGATTATAATCTTCAACTAGGCACTCATAACTCAGCTGTTACCCAATGTCCCGAAAGAGACTTTTTTTACATCTGGGATTATAAGTCACTGCTTTCAAAAGAGATTATTGCTACTTATTATTCTTGAATACTTTTTATTTGAAATTTCTTCTATATTGTTGTATAATTTAACGGTTAAAAAATCGTTTGCGTGAGGAGGAAAAACATGAAAGTTTTAGTGATCAACTCAGGGAGTTCTTCGATTAAATATCAACTTCTTGAAATGGATACAGAAAAAGTTTTAGCCAAAGGATTGGTCGAAAGAATAGGTATAGAAGGGTCCAGAATTATCCACAGAAAAAACGAAGAAAAATATGTTATAGAGAAGGTTATAAAAAATCATGAAGAAGGTTTAAAAGAAGTTTTAGATCTCTTGACTTCTGAAGATTACAAGGTTATTTCATCTCTAAAGGAAATAGATGCAGTTGGACATAGAGTGGTGCACGGGGGTGAAAGATTTTCTTCTTCTGTTATTATTGACAAAGAGTCTTTGGATGCAATTGAAATGATGTCTTTTTTGGCGCCGTTGCACAATCCTGCAAACGTCATGGGAATAAAAGCAGCGATGGACCTTTTACCCAATGTGCCACAAGTTGGGGTATTTGATACTTCTTTCCACCAAACTATGCCAAATACTTCTTTCTTGTATGCAATCCCGTATGAGTACTACGAAAAATACAAGATTCGACGTTATGGGTTCCATGGTACGAGTCATAAATATGTTTCAAGAAGGGCAGCCGAAATATTGGGAAAAGATATAAAAACACTTAAAATCATAACCTCACACATTGGAAATGGGGCATCCATTGCCGCTGTAAAAAATGGTCAATCTTTCGACACTTCAATGGGATTCACTCCTTTAGAGGGTTTAGTTATGGGAACAAGAAGTGGGGATATAGATCCTGCCATTGTTTCATTTCTGGCTCAAGAAGAGGGATTAACAGCAAAAGAAGTTATAGGAATATTGAATAATAAAAGTGGAGTCTATGGAATAACGAAAGGTTTCTCAAGTGATATGAGGGATATTGAAGATAAAGCATTAGAAGGAGATAAAGTTTGTCGTCTTGCACTTGACATTTATGAGTACAGGATAGCCAAATATATTGGAGCTTACGCTGCAGCGATGAACGGTGTAGATGTTATAGTGTTTACCGCCGGTGTAGGAGAGAATTCTCCGGTAACAAGGGAAGAAATATGTGAAAAGTATTTAACTTACCTTGGTGTAAAGATAGATAAAGAGAAAAACAATTTTAAAGGCTTAGAAAGGGTCATAAGTACTCCCGATTCTAAGGTAACCGTGTTGGTAGTTCCAACAAACGAAGAACTTATGATAGCAAGAGAAACAAAAGAATTGGTTTCAACCAAAAATTAAATTCTAAAATTTTGTATAAAGATACTAAAACTGTAGAGCAACTAATAAGTTAGCCCTACAGTTTTGTTTTTTTTGAATTGATTGTTAAAGGATTGCTTGGTCAATATTGTCAAGATTGTATGGGGTTTGTTGGTAAACATAGTAATTTAACCAATTGTTGAATAAAATATAAGCATGACTTCGCCATCTCACGACGGGCCGTTTTTCTGGATCATCATGTGGGAAGTAGTTTACTGGGATATCAATGTCCATACCTTTCTTTAAATCCCTATAGTATTCTTTTTTTAAAACCTCTGGATCGTATTCCGGATGTCCTGTAACAAACACTTGCCTACCATCTTTTCTCTCAACTAAATAAACGCCTGCTTTTTTCGATTCGGATAGGATCATCAGTTCTTTTATTGGTTCAATATCTTCTCTTTTGATTTGGGTATGTCTCGAATGAGGGACCCAAAACGTATCATCAAACCCTCTAACCAATGGCGAGTCTTCACAACTTACCGAATGCTCAAATACGCCGAATATCTTCTTTGATACATGATATTTGTTTATACCATAGTGATAGTACAATCCTGCTTGTGCACCCCAACAAATATGAAGAGTAGAAAATACATTTTTCTTTGACCAGTCCATCACTTCTTTAAGCTCTTCCCAATAATCCACTTGTTCAAAATCAAGAGTTTCAACAGGGGCCCCAGTGATAATTAATCCGTCGAACTTTCTGTGACTTATCTGATCAAAAGATTTATAAAAGGTGTCTAAGTACTCTTGCGATACGTTTTTGTGGCTATGTGATACCATCCTTAAAAGCACTACATTTATTTGCAAAGGGGTGTTTCCTAACAAGCGTAATAATTGAGTTTCGGTGACTATCTTGTTTGGCATTAGATTCAAAATAACAATCTCTAAAGGCCTAATATCTTGGTGTGCCGCCCTCTCTTCAGTCATTATAAATATGTTTTCTTCTCTCAATACTTCTGCAGCTGGTAAGTTTTCAGGAATTTTTATAGGCACTTTTAACACTCCTTTCGTTCTGTCCCGGATGAACTTAAAAAATGGTTATTAGTTCTTAGTTGCTTTAGTTAGAGCTGAATCTATATCCTCAATCAAATCATTAATATCTTCTATTCCAACGGATAGTCTAATCATATCAGGACTTACCCCAGAAGCCAACTGTTCTTCTTCACTCAATTGCCCGTGAGTGGTACTAGCAGGATGAACGGCGAGTGATCGAACATCGCCAACATTTGCAACATGGGAAAATATTCTTAAACTTTCGATAAATCTTTTCCCAGCTTCTACTCCACCTTTTACTCCGAAGGAAAGCATCCCTCCATAACCATGTTTTAGATATTTAACCGCATTTTTATGAGCCTTATGATTTTTCAGTCCTGGATAATTTACCCAGCTCACTCTCGAATCTTCGGATAGGAATTCTGCAATTTTCATTGCGTTTGAGGAATGCCTTTCCATTCTTAAACTCAATGTTTCAATGCCCTGCAATATCAAAAAAGAATTGAAAGGACTTATTGAAGCCCCTAGATCTCTTAACCATTGGGAGCGGGCTTTTGAGATATAGGCAGCATTTCCAAATTTTTTATAAAAGCTTATCCCATGAAAAGCAGGATCTTCTTCAGTTAACATATTAAATTTACCGTTGTTCCAGTCGAAATTTCCACTATCAACAATAATTCCACCAATTGAATTACCGTGCCCGTTCAAATATTTGGTTAAAGAGTGAACAACGATATCAGCGCCAAATTCAAAAGGTCTGCACAAGTACGGTGTCGCAAAGGTGTTATCTACGATCAAAGGTATACCATTCTCATGAGCTATCTTAGAAATCTGCTCAAAATCAGGTACAGAAAGTTCGGGATTACCAATGGTTTCCACATAAACCGCCTTTGTCCGATTATTTATCTTATTTTTCAAGCTATCCACATCGTCAATGTCAAAGAAGTGGGTTTTTATGCCAAATCTACTCAAAGAATTCTTAAATAATGTGAATGTTCCACCATACAAAGAGCTTGCTGTAAGTATTTCATCCCCTTCTTCCATAATGTTTAAGACCGCTATCGCTTCTGCAGCCTGCCCCGAGGAAGTAGCTAAAGAACCCACACCACCTTCCAATGCAGCAACTCTTTTCTCCAATACATCAGTCGTTGGGTTCATTATACGTGTATATATGTTCCCGGTTTCTTCCATGTTAAAAAGCCTAAGGGCATGAGCTGAATCTTCAAAGGTATAAGATGAAGTCTGGTAAATTGGTACTACGTTAGCCCCTGTAGTTGGATCTTTTTCATAACCCGCATGAACCATTAAAGTATCGAAGTTGTGATTTCTTTCTTCCATATTTTTCCTCCTCATTTGTTTAAAATTACAGCCTTTAGGAACTCTAAAACCTGTGTTAGCGCCCCTTCGCCCCGCTCCCCACCCAGAAGGATGAAAAACTTTCAGCACCTTTGCCCTGCTACCCGCCCTCTAAGGATGAAGGAGTTTCAGCACTTTGGCCCCGCAGCCCGCGCATGTGGAAAAGACTTTTGTGCTCTTTACCCCGTAGCCCACCTATAAGAATGAAAGTGATTGAGTACCTTCGTCTAACAGTCCGGTTGATAAGATTTTTAACGGTAAAGTGACAATTTTTACCTCTAAAGTGTTATAATCAATATCAGCTATAATAAAGTGAAAAGGAAGGATTGAACAAATGAATTGGGTTATACCTATCATTATCTTTTTTGACCAACTAACTAAAAAACTTTCTGAAACGTTTCTTTTAGAAAAAAATATTAAAATCGGATTTTTCCAGTTGACTTATGTTGAAAACACAGGCATCGCTTTTGGACTTTTTAAAGATATGGCTTTGTTTCATGGTATCTTCTCTACACTAATAGTAATTTTTCTTTTTATCTTAAAAGAAAAATACAAAGAAAAATATAAGTTTTTTACTACGTCTTTTGACTTAGGTATAGCTTTTATTATAGGAGGGGCTTTAGGTAATATCATTGATAGAATCAGGTTAGGATACGTTGTAGATATGATATATTGGCCAAACTTTTCTATATTCAACGTAGCTGATATATTCGTGACTTTTGGTGGTGTGATTTTATTATACCATTTTTTCAAAAGGAGCAAATATGGAGAAAAGAATGTATAAAGTTGAAAGGGAAGATGAACAAAAAAGGCTTGATATATACATTGCCCAAAAAATGCCCATTGAAATTTCTAGAAATCTCATCCAAAATGCAATAACTAAAGGACAAATTACCGTCAACGGATCTCAAAAGAAACCTCATTACAAAGTTAAGCAGGGTGACGAAATTCAAATAGATTTTCATGAATTGGTAGAAGAAACTAAAGAAGAAAATATCCTACCAGAAAATATACCATTAAATATACTGTATGAAGATGAGGAATTAATCGTTATTAACAAACCTGCTGGTTTGATAGTACATCCAACACCGAGTATCAAAACCGGTACTTTGGTTAACGCCCTGATGCACCATGTAAAGGATCTTGACAAAACTATGCAGGATCCAAACAGATTAGGAATTGTTCATAGGTTGGACAAAGAAACCTCCGGTGTGTTGGTCGTAGCAAAAAATGCTTTTTCACATCACTTGCTTTCAAAAGAGTTCAAGGAAAGAAAGACAATGAAATACTATTTAGCCATAGTTGAAGGAACGCTAAAAGAAAAGGAAGGAGAAATAAATCTGCCCTTGGGGAGGCATCCTATTTTAAGACACAAAAGGGCTGTTGTGTACAATGGAAAAGAAGCGATAACTGAATATAAAACGTTAAAAGAATTTGGAGATCTTGCCACGTTGGTTTGGATAAGGCTGAGAACAGGAAGAACCCATCAAATAAGAGTGCATTTCAAATACATCGGTAACCCATTAATTGGAGATTCTTTGTATGGGAAAAATAAAATCGAAAAAAATCTTCAAATACCAGTAGGCAGACAGATGCTTCACGCTTTGAAATTAGGCTTTTATCATCCAAAAACTAAAGAATGGATGGAATTTTTGGCCCCTTTACCCGATGACTTTAAGAATCTATTGATCACTCTAACAAACCTAGATGGACAAAATTCTTAACGGAGGGCTGTTATTGAAGATCTTAGGACCTGTGGTAACTTCAAAAAGTATTGGTAAATCCTATCTTCAGCTAAGGGACCTTTTCCCCATAGCAAAAAGGTATGGGTACAATTGCATAGTTCTATCAGAGCCGCACCCAAGATCATGGGTGAGTTTTATCGTTTATGCCCAAAAGTATAGAATTAAGCCAATAATATTATATGAAACTGCAAATGGTAAGTACTTATTGCAAACAAACAACGATATTAGATCAGCTATAATGCACTACAACGGATTAGGAAACAACTTAAGATTAAAAAAAATCGATATGGATCTTCCCTATGTGAAGTATCCAACTGACTTTTTAAAAGATATATTTAAAGATGAAGAATCTCTTTGTATCAAAGATGGTTTAAAATATCAAAATGAACTATCTATTTTCTCTAATATAGAAACTTATTACAATATAGGAAACTATAGATTTGATGAATACAAAGTTACCGACTATAATCTAACAGATACTATTTCACAAAAAGACCTAACTTTCGAAGAAAAAAGACGGCTATCTTACGAGCTGAACATAATAAAAAAGTTAAAAGTAGAAAATTATATTTTAACGGTTAAAAAAATCGTTGACACCGCTAAAAAAAATGGCATCTCGGTCGGACCTGGAAGAGGCTCAGCAGTAGGTTCCTTTTTAGTTTATAAATTAGGAATAACTAAGGTGAATCCTATTGAATACGATCTCCTCTTCGAAAGATTTCTAAACGAATACAGGCATGAATTACCCGATATAGACCTTGATATCGACGCGGAGAAAAGGGTTGATCTAATAAAGGCATTGCAAAAAGAATTTGGAGAAAACAAGATCTCTCAAATCAGGACCTACTCAACCATGAAAATTAAATCTGCTTTAAAAAAGGCAGAAGAATTACTTGGATACAATTTAGAAGCCAAAATAAACACCCCAATAAGAAGCAAAGAGAACATCGATAAATTCAAATCTTTATCACAAAAAGAGAAAACCTTTTTTTATGCCGCTTATTATCTTGAAGGAATAGAAGTTGCAGAGTCAGTACATGCAGCGGGTTTAATAATTTCCCAAAATGACCTTAGAACCTTTTCTCCCCTGGAAAAAAAGGAAGTACCTATAATAGAATGGGAAATGTCTGATTTAAAATATTTAGGAGTGGAAAAGTTCGACATTTTAGCTTTGGACACGTTGACCTTCTTAAAAAGATTACAGATAAAAGAAAAGTACCGAGAGCTTAACGATTCAAAAACTTTCCATTACCTATCTAAAGGTTTGACAAAAGGCATCTTCCAATTGGACTCAAAATTAGGGCAAAAATTAGCCCAAAGAATAAAACCCAAAAATTTTGAAGAGCTTATCTTACTATTAGCCATCAACAGACCCGGACCCCTTGAATCTGGGATGATAGATCAATACGTTAATGATGACTCACCAGAATATTTGAAAAAAATCTTCTCCGAGACAAAGGGAGTTTTAGTTTACCAAGAACAGATAATGAAAATCGCTCAAATCTTAGGGGAATTTTCTCCACAAGAATCAGATTTGTTGAGAAAGGCAGTATCTAAAAAAGAAAAAGACAAAATTACAACCTTCAAAAACAAATTTGTTACCAACGCCTCAAAAAAGATAGACGAAAAAGAAGCAACTTTATTGTTTTCTCAGATAGAAAACTTTGCTCAGTATGCCTTTAATAAATCTCATGCGGTTGCATACGCTCACATTACATACTGGCTTTCAGAAAAAAAATTTAAAGATCCTTCCAATTTCTTCTTAGAATATGTTAAAATAAAAGGCGTTGATGTCGATGTAATAAATGAAGCATCAGTTTTAGGTGTGAAAATAAAGTTGCCAGACATTAGATATCCATTTGGTTTGGCAAGTGAAACAGAGCTAATACTACCTTTGTATATAATTAAAGGAATAGGTAGAAATGTTTCTCAGATATTTGAAGAAGCGAAACTCTTAAGCTTAGAAAATTTTTTTAATTTCATAATAAACAAAAATATCAACAGAAATATTGTGGAATTAAT
Source organism: Petrotoga mobilis SJ95 (assembly GCF_000018605.1). Lineage (NCBI taxonomy): Bacteria > Thermotogati > Thermotogota > Thermotogae > Petrotogales > Petrotogaceae > Petrotoga > Petrotoga mobilis. The sequence goes on from NC_010003.1 coordinate 791,545, forward strand.
AATCAAATCAGGCGCATTAGATTATTTTAACAACAACCGTAAAAATCTACTAAGAGAAACCACTCAGCGAGTGAAGGGAAAAGTTCAACAGTTAGAAGATATAAAAAGTACGTTATTTGGAGAGAGAGAACAAAAATCAACTAAAAAGGTTGAAACAACCTTACAAGATTTAGCCCAGTACGAAATAGAAAGTATAGGATTTCCATTGAGTTTAATGTCCCAAAAAGGGTTATCTAACACGTTGATAGACAAATATCTCTATAGGCAAAAGGTTTACCTTGATGGTTATGTCTACAGAGATTTTATAGTAGATAACTCTGCTATGATCAATTCAAAAGTTTATAACAAAAACCTAAAAAGACTTATTAAATACATTTAAATTCCAATTTTGAGAAGGGAAAATATGAAAATCGATATTCTATCAATAGCTGAGAAATACCCTGGTCAGGGGGTGTATTCTGCCACATCGGATCACAAATACATCTTAAAAAAATACAGTGATTACACTATATATGAGAACAAAATTTTAGGAAATTACGATGTTTTACATATTCATACTCTCAACATAAAAAGCTTCTTATCGTTGTTAAAGAATAAGAAAAATTCTTTTTGTGTGATTTCTGCTCATGTAGTTCCTAATTCGTTGAAAGGGAGTATAAAATTCAATAAACTATGGTTACCTTTTTTTATTAGGTATTCAAGACATTTTTACAATTCTTCTGACTGTATTTTAGCCGTCAGTGAAGAGACCAAAAATGAATTGATTAAGGATCTCAAGATAAATCCTAATAAAATTGTGATCTTTAGAAATTTTGTTATAAAAGAATTGTTTTTCACCAAACCTGAGGAAAAACACTCACAAAAATCTTATTTAAGAAAAAAATACGGGTATAATGACGATGATTTCATAATTTTGGGTGCCGGACAGATTCAACCTAGAAAAGGTATAACAGATTTCGTGGAAACCGCTAAAAGATTAAAGAACATGAAGTTCATTTGGGCTGGTGGAATGCCCTTTAAACATTTAACCGAGCACTATGATGAAATGAACAAGCTTACAAAAAGGGCTCCTAATAATGTCAATTTTACTGGGACTATAAACCGAGAAAAAATGATCGATTATTATTCTTTATCAGATATTTTCTTCTTTCCTTCATTTCATGAAACCTTTGGTTTAGTAGTAATAGAAGCAACTGGAAGTGGTTTACCTTTAGTACTGAGAGATTTACCAGTTTACAAACAAATATTTTCTCCTAACTATTTATCTGGTAATTCAGTAGAAGATTTTGTTGAGACAATCAAAAAGCTTAATATTAACAAAGAGTTATATGCTGAATACGAGAAAAAGTCTTACATCTTATTTGAAAATTATAGTGATGAAAAAGCCTTTATAAAATTAAAAAATATCTATGAAGAAGGTATAAAGCAAAAAATCCATACAGGAGGAAAAAATGTCAGAGGAAAAAGACAAAGACAATGAAAGCGCACTTAGTAGAAAAAAAATAATCATTAATCTAATCGTTGTTTTAATTATTGGTTTAGTTATCAACATTGTGATCTCTTTTTTTGCTGATTTCCAAGAAACCTTCGCCACCCTTAAAACAATCAATCTAATCTTTATTGTGAAGGTTTTTGTAGTTTTTTCTATGGCTTATTTGATCGATTTAATAAGATTGTACATAGTCACCTTAAGTTTTCACAAAAAAATAAAGTTTAAAGATGCCATTTATAATACAGTTTCATTCTATTTTATGTCTAATATTACCCCGATGGCTAGTGGTGGGCAACCATATCAAATATACCATCTTACAAAATTAGGAATAGAATCCACTTTAGCTACAAATATAGTGTTGTCAAGGCTTGTAGAAAATCTACTGTTCTCTTCTGCCGTTATCTTAATTTTCATAAGAAGAGTAATGAGTATTTTAAGCAGAATAGGAACTGGGAAATATATACTTATTATTGGTATTATAGCCGCTTTAGGGTTCTCTGCTTTGTTAATTTTACTATTTTTAAACCCAAAATTGATATATAAGTTGTTTAATTTTTTACTAAAGATATTTCCATTAAAAAACAAATCGAAATTCGAACAAAGATTACAAAAATTAGAAAATTGGTTGGAAGAGCTAAAGTTAAGTATCAAAACGCTATGGATCGAAAAGGCACATATAGTTACAATAGACTTTATACTTGGAGGTTTCATCGTTTTTTTTCATTCTTTAGGTTTGCACATTACACTATCATCAATTACGTCAGGAAGTTACAGCATTCTTGAAGTATTCATACTTTTTATAATAATGAACTTTGTCGTCTATTACATACCTACCCCAGGGTCCTCAGGTGGGGTAGAAGCATTGTATGGTATCGTTCTTGCCAGTTTCATGCCTGGAAGATTCGTTTCTACTACTGTACTGTTGTGGAGATTTGCAACTTATTATTTACAAATAGCCTTTGAAGGGGTAATCTTACTTATGACAAGGACAAAAGAAAAAGGAGTCTCAACATAATTAATTAATATACTCATTCCTCAAATCGATTAATCTTTTATCCTCTTCCAAAGATTTCAACCTTATAGTTTTATTTTTTAAATTATGCATAGACTCTATTTTTCTTACGGTTGCACTCTTACTTCTCATCGTAAGTGTATGAGTGTAAGCAAAACCTTTTACAAATTTAACCCCTTTTAAAAGATCTCCATCGGTTATACCCGTAGCAGAAAATATTACATCTTCTCCGCCAACTATTTCATCGGTATAAAAGATCTTTTCAAGGTCCCAACCTTCTTCCTTGATCGATTGCTCTTCAATTCTATCCCTTGCCCACAATTTCATTTGAATTTCTCCACCAAGCGTTTTTAAAGCAGCAGCCGAAAGTATCCCTTCAAGAGTTCCTCCAATACCAACATAGATATCCACCCCGCTATCGGGAACCGCGGTGGCTATGGCAGCTGTAATATCTCCATCACTTATTAATTTTATTCTTGAACCAGCTTCTTTAATCTCTTCTATAATCTCTTCATGCCTTTGCCTATTCAAAATAACAAAAGTTAGTTCCGTAGGTGCAATTCCCAAAACCTCACTTGCAATTTTTATATTCTCTTTCATAGGTTTTCTCAAATCCAATTTACCTTTTAATTCACGACCTACAGCAAGCTTATAAGAATAAAAAGTCGGCAGTAATTTAATGCTTCCCGACACCGTGGCGGCAACCGCACTTATGGCATTTGGCAAGCCGAAAGCAGCCAATTTCACTCCGTCTATAGCATCAACAGCTAAATCCATTTCGGAAGTGTCATCTTGCCAACTACCAACTTTTTCACCTACATACAGCATATTTGAATTTTCTTTATCGTATTTACTCATTACTATATTCCCTTTAAAGTCTATGTAATCAAACATACCTCTCATAGCATCGATGGAACTATGCTTGATCATTTCTAGGTTACCACAGCCCAAGTATAAACTACTCATCAAAGCCGATGCTTCTGTAACCCTTACAAAATCCATAGTCAACTCTGGATAAATCTTCTTTTCCATAAAAACGCCCCCTTATAAAATTTTTTTAATTGTCTTTAAAATGTCTAACTCTGTGTTAGCGTTTCTATTATAATATTTTTATACCCTTTAAACAAATAATAAAATTGAAGAAAATTTAAGTTTAAACATCGTAATCAATTCTATTTCGAAATATTTCTTCCTAATCATTTATAAACGGATTATTTGAGTATTCATAAATCAGAACTGTATGAAAAATTATTTAACTGTGCTTATTTTCAAAAAAATATGGTAAAATTTTATTGGAGGTGATCTAATGGACCTAACAGAGTTAGAAAAAAGTTTAACTTTTCAAAAGAAAAGTGTATGGAGCAAAAGAAACAAAGAAGATATCGATAGGTATACTTCACAGTACAAGGATTTTATCAACTTTTCTAAAACTGAAAGAAAGGCAGCTACATACTCAGTGGAGCTCCTTGAAAAAAACGGTTTCAAACCTCTTTCTCATTACGTGAACTTAGGAAAGATAGAGAAAGGGGATAAAGTTTACTTTGTAAACAGAGATAAAGCGGTATTCGCTCTCAAGTACAACAATCCTTTGAAGGATGGTATCAACATAGTAGGTGCCCACATAGATTCGCCAAGGTTTGATTTGAAACCCGAGCCAATAGTGGAAGATGAGAATATTGCAATGGCAAAGACTCATTATTATGGTGGAGTGAAGAAGTATCACTGGTTCAACATACCTCTTGAATTACATGGCGTAGTAATAAAAAGCGATGGAAGTAAAATAGAGGTTTCCATAGGACAAGACGAAAACGATCCCGTATTTGTAATATCAGATTTACTGCCACATCTCGATAGAGATTTGGCTAATAAAAAGGTTTCGGAAGCATTTGAAGCCGAGAAAATGAATGTATTAGTTGGTACTACTGCTATTTCCTACGATGAAACCGATAAGATTAAAAATCCAGTTAAGTTAAATATCTTGAAGATTTTGAACGATAAATATGGAATCGTAGAAGAAGACTTAGTTAGTGCTGAATTGGAAATCGTTCCTGCACTTCCTGCTAGAGATGTAGGATTGGATAAAAGCCTTTTAGCTTCCTACGGACACGACGATAGGGTCTGTGCCTACACAGGATTGACCGCTTTAATCGATGCTCAAACATCTGTAAAAAACCCGGCAGTTTTACTAGTCGACAAAGAAGAAATAGGTAGCGATGGAAATACAGGAGCAAAAAATCATTTCTGGATCTACGTTTTGAAGAAAATTGCCGCTTTAGCAAAAGAAGAAGAACTACTTCAAAACATAGAAGAAATTCTCACCAATTCTACTTTGCTTTCAGCCGATGTATCAGCTGCTGTAGATCCAAATTACAAAGAAGCTCACGATCTATCCAACGCTCCAAAATTGGGTTACGGTATAACTCTTATGAAATACACAGGTTCAGGAGGCAAAGGAAGAACAAACGATGCAAATGCTGAATTAGTAGGAAAAGTTAGAAACCTTTTCAACAAAGAAGGCATATCTTGGCAAATAGGAGAACTGGGAAAGGTAGACAGAGGCGGAGGAGGAACCATAGCCCTTTTCTTTTCTGAAAAAGGTTTAGACGTTTTGGATGCTGGCGTGCCGCTTTTGGGGATGCACTCTCCGTATGAAGTGGCATCAAAAGCGGATATATACGAAACTTATTTGGCATATAAAACTTTTTACGAAAAGTTTGGAAAATGAGAATTTTTGTAGGAAACTCTGCAAATGCAATGGAATTTTTTGATTTTGATTTAATATTATCAACCTCAGGTTGGTCTTTAAACGACCAATCTGAGGTTATTGCTATCAATAACAAAGAGTATGTAGAATGTTATATAAACAGGAACAAAACGTACTTAAACAAGGATAATCGGTTCATCACAGAAAAAGATGTTTTATTATCTTTTGGGTTTACCAACGATGCTCTAAATTTTGAATTTTATTTCTTGAATCTTTTGTATCAAGTGGATTTAATCGTTCTATCTTTGAACTTCTCTGAAAATTTAGAAAGAAAAGTACTCCTGCATATTCAGTCTAATTTGAGAATTGTAAAAATACCGGCGATAATTATCAACACGTCGAAAAACGAATCTACGGTGTCCTACATCGTTCCCAATTACAAAAACGAATTCGTGATCAAAAACGCTATTTATTTCACACTTGATTTTAAAAAGAGTAAAAATTATATGTACTCTTTTGGAAAGTATTTATCGGATTTGAAAGAAACAATTCACACCTATGATGTCAAGGTGTTGAGGTAAAAAATGAGATCACAACATCTGTTCTTAAAGCTACATTATAATTTTCTTAAAAAAGAATTATTTGAGTCTTTAAAAATGATTGAAGAACCCAAAAGTTATAATAAGAACAGCTTAGGTATATACGTAATAAAAAAATTGAAACCAAAAAGCATAATAAAACAGCTTGCTGAAGGTATTAACCAAGGTTTTTATATCTTTTTTTTCTCTTCTAACAAAAACATCCACTACCGCAAATTACACTTGATTTCTGAAATTGTCAATATTTATGGAATTCATTTGATTCTATTTCTAAAAAACGATATTCTCAAACTTTTCAACAATCAAGTTATCTTCATAAACCAGGAAAGAAGTTTAACTCATAGATTATTCTCAATAAACTCTTATAAAATCTCTTTTATCCTTCCAGAAGAAATGATAAATCCCGCTGTTATAACAACTTTGAAGATTCAAGAAGTTGACTTAGTATTCAGCAAAAGTCCTGTGGCTGGCAACAATCAAGACTTAGCTAATAATTTGCTTGCATATGTTCTAACAGATCAAAAAATATTTTCCCCTTCTATTCTAGAGGAAGATAGAACCTCATTGAAAGAAAGGGAAAAAGTTTGGCTCAATTTAAGTTATTTAAAGGCTATCAAAGATAATTATTTAGAAAAAAATTACAACGATTTGCAAAGGATAAAAACAAAAATAGACCTAATTCAAAGATAATTAAAAAGCCATTTACTTTCTCTTTGACATATTGACCCTCAAAAGATTCTTCTCAATTCTTGTTTGTAATTTTATTTTTTTAAATTGATCTTCCGTTGCTTTAATCTGTTCTTGGGCACTTTCCATAGCTTTCCTTGCGGCTTCAACATCTATATCTTCCGATCTTTCAGCAGCGGTGGTAACAATGGTCATTTCCTCCCCCGTCATCTCCAAAATACCACCATGGATGGCGAAACTCTCAACTGAGTTATCTGCTTTTTTTATTGATACAGGGGCGATTCTCAAAGAAGTCACTATTGGCAACCTTTGAGTTAAGGTTCCCATAGACCCCTCTTTTGTTTTAAATTCTACATACTGAACGTCTTCTTCATACTTTACCCCTTCTGGGGTAACAACTTTGAATTTAAATATTTATACCACCTGCCTTACAAACACTTCATTCATTCATTTTTTTCGCTTTCTCTACGGCTTCTTCTATCGTACCCACCATGTAAAAGGCGCTTTCAGGTAAATCATCATGCTTCCCTTCAAGTATTTCTTTAAAGCCTTTGATAGTATCTTCTACATTAACATACTTACCCGAATAATTTGTAAACCTTTCTGCAACAAAGAAAGGCTGAGTTAAGAATCTTTGAATTCTTCTGGCTCTATTCACTATCTGTCTATCTTCTTCTGATAATTCTTCTATACCCAAAATCGCTATTATATCTTGTAAATCTTCATACCTTTGCAAAACTTCTTTGACTTCTCTTGCAACCGAGTAATGATCTTGGCCAACTACATTGGGATCCAACATCTTTGATGTGGAATCTAATGGATCAACTGCGGGATAAAGTCCCAATTCTGACTGTCTCCTTGAAAGGTTTATATTTGCGTCCAAATGGGCAAAAGTAGTGGCAGGTGCGGGATCCGTGAAATCGTCCGCAGGAACATAAATAGCCTGAACAGAGGTAATAGATCCATCTTTTGTGGATGTTATTCTCTCTTGCAACTGTCCCATATCCGATGCCAATGTTGGCTGGTATCCTACAGCAGAGGGCATTCTTCCTAATAAAGCCGACACCTCTGATCCTGCTTGTACAAACCTAAATATATTATCTATGAAAAGTAAGACGTCTTTTTTTTGCCTATCTCTAAAGTATTCTGAGATAGTTAACGCGGTTAGAGGAACTCTGAACCTCGCCCCGGGGGGTTCATTCATCTGACCAAACACCAACGCCGTGCTATCAATAACCCCTGTCTCTTGCATTTCCAGCCAAAGGTCGTTACCTTCCCTGGTTCTTTCACCTACACCTGCAAATACAGAGATCCCTTGGTGTTCTTTAGCTATATTTCTTATAAGTTCCATAACAAGAACGGTCTTACCTACTCCAGCTCCACCGAAGAATCCTATTTTCCCGCCTCTGGGGAATGGAGCCAAAAGATCTATACATTTAATACCCGTCTCTAAAATCTCAATCGATGTATCTTGTTCATTTAACGATGGAGGGTCCCTGTGGATTGGCCAGTATTCTTCCCCTTCAACGTCTCCTTTTTCATCGATAGGTTTCCCCAAAAGGTTGACCATTCTTCCCAATGTGGTATCTCCAACGGGAACTTTTATTGGCTCTAGCGTGTTGATAACCTCTTGACCTCTTCTTATACCATCCGTAGAATCCATTGCAACACATCTAGCTGTATCGTCTCCGATTAATTGCTCAACTTCAAGTATTAATTCTTCACCTGAGTACTCGTTTTTTACTTTTAAAGCATCGTAAACGTTAGGTAGCTGGCCTTCGGGAAATTTCACATCGACGACAGGTCCAATGACAGATATTATTTTACCCTTTTGATCTTGCATCGAATTACCTCCTATTGCATATTCGCCCCATTAACAATCTCTATCAATTCTTGGGTAATAGAGGCTTGTCTTTGCTTGTTGTATTCAAGGTTCAACTCTTCTATTAAATCATGCGCGTTATCTGTGGCGTTTTTCATTGCGTTCTGGCGAGCATGAAGTTCACTCAACTTGGTTTCAAATAAAAATAGATACATTTTAGAGAGAAGATACTGATATGCAGCATCTTCAAACACTTTCTCTTCCTCGGGTTCGTATTCGTATCTGGCATCTATTTCAAATTTATCTTTTGTTATTGGAAGTAGATCATAAGTTTTCGGTAACTGTATCAAGGCATTTTTTAACTCTCCATGCACAACCTTCACCTTGCTAATGCCTTTATTTTCCATAATTTGAAAAATAATGTCCAGCAAATACTCCGCATGATCAACCTTTGGAATGTCGAATAAATTTATCTCTTTTTCCAAGACTGTTTCACTCTTTAAACCTGAATAGCCCTTTGCACCCAATGCAAAGTATCCTTTAAAATCTTCCAGCTTAGATTTCACCCTTAAAGCTTCTTTAACTAGATCAGATGGAAAAGAGCCAGCTAAACCCATGTCTGGGGTGATCACAAAGATTAAAGAACCTTCACTATTTTGAGTGTATAAGCTTTCTTCAACAAAGGGAACTTTTTTTAGAATTCTTTCTGCGTAATTAGAATAATCTTTTACGTCTTTCCATCGCTTCTGTATTTTGTTGAGCCTAGCTGTAGCAACCATCTGCATGGCTCTTGTTATTTGCATAGTAGATTCTGTAGAGGCGATCCTTCTTTTAATGGCTCTTAAATTACCACGACTCATTTAAAATCACCCCAATCATCTAAACACATTCAAAAATTTTGAGATTGCTTCATTCAGCTCTTTCTTTATCTCATCTGCTATGTCTTTGCTCTCTCTTATCTTATTTAAGGTATCCCTATAATTTTCTTTAAGATAAGCTAAAAATTGTCTTTCAAAATCACTTATTCTATCTGTAGGGATCTGATCCAAATAACCTTCATTGGCAGCGTAAATAACGGCAACTTGTTCTTCCATCTCCATTGGTGAATACTGTGGTTGCTTCATCAATTCAGTGAGCTTTTCTCCTTTTGTTAGCTGTTTCTTTGTTGCCTCATCAAGATCAGCAGCAAACTGAGTGAAGGATTCTAACTCTCTGTACTGTGCTAAGTCTAATTTTAAAGATCCAGCTACCCTTTTCATCGCCTTCGTCTGGGCATCTCCACCGACCCTTGAAACAGATAAACCTATGTTAACAGCAGGTCTTATCCCTGCGTTAAACAACCCTGTTTCTAAATAGATCTGGCCATCCGTTATTGAAATAACGTTGGTAGGAATATATGCAGAAATATCGTTCGCCTGTGTCTCGATTATTGGTAAAGCTGTCAAAGATCCATTTCCATAGTTTTCGTTCAACCTAGACGCCCTTTCCAACAATCTGGAATGCAAATAAAAAATATCTCCGGGATAAGCTTCCCTTCCTGGCGGCCTTCTAAGTAAAAGTGATATCTCCCTGTAAGCAGCGGCATGTTTGGTTAGATCATCATAAATTACCAACGCATCCTTACCATTAAACATAAAATATTCTCCAATTGCTGCACCAGCGTAAGGAGCTATATACTGTAAAGAGGCAGGATCTGAAGCATCTGCTGCCACTACTACAGTGTAGTCCATTGCACCATACTTCTCTAAATTATCGATAGTTCTTGCTAAACCTGATGACTTTTGCCCAATCGAAACATAAATACAAAAAACATTTTTCCCTTTCTGGTTTATAATTGTATCAGTAGCTATAGCGGTTTTACCAGTTTGTCTATCTCCGATTATAAGCTCTCTTTGACCTCTTCCTATAGGGATCAAGGCATCCAACACTTTCAACCCAGTTTGAAGAGGTGTATCAACGGGTTTTCTAGTTACAACACCCATTGCCTTTCTTTCAATTGGATAAAAATCATCGGTGTTTATTTCACCCTTTCCATCCAATGGCATACCTAAAGGATTAACAACTCTACCTAGCAACTTTTCACCAACGGGTACTTCTATTATTCTGTTGGTTCTAACTAATTTGTCTCCTTCTTTTATTCCTTTATAATCTCCCAAGGTAATAATACCAACGTTATCTTCTTCTAAATTCATAGCTATACCGTAGATCTTTTCACCTTCAGATGTTTCTATTTCAACCAATTCGTTGGTCATAACATCCTTCAAACCGTAAGCCCTAACGATACCATCGCTTACCTGCATTACCCATCCTATTTCTTTTATCTCTCCACTTTCATAACTTTTAATACGCTCTTCTATTACTTTTGTCAACTCATCTGGATTAACTCTCAAATATTTCACCTCCACCGATTGGGGCATAGGCAGATTGAATGTCCTGTAAAAATCCTTTTACAGAGTAATCAAAGAACTTATCTCCGATGTACAACTGTAATCCACCTATAAGATCTTCATTAAATTGTGTTCTTAACTTTATTTTTCTTCCTGTTTTATTTTGAATAGCTTGTTTAACCTGATTTATAATCGTATTACTTACTTCATTAGGAAGCACAAGCCTCACTTCTACAACTTTTTCTCTCTCTAAACTCTCTTGATATAAAATATGAGACATAAAAGGAATCAAATTTTGACGCCTTTTATCAGCCAGAACTTCCAAAAATTGAACAAAAATAGTATCATCAAATTCTGATACATCTTTCATTCTTGAAACTATATGTTTTGGCGGAATCAACGGGCTATATACCATGTCTCTAAGAGATTCGCTACTTTCGAGAGCTTTTTTTAACCTTTGAAACGCTTCTACATATTCATCTAATCTTGAAATTTCACCTTTCTCTTCCAAAGTACCCAAAAGGGCTTGGGCATACTTTGAAGCCAAAAAATAAGAAGCTTTCATCACAATTCCCCTTTGTCTTTCAAACTGTTTATAGCCCTTCTTATCAACTCTTCATTCTTCTTTTTATCGATCTGCTCCTTCAATATCATAGAAGAAATCGTAACAGCCAGAGAAACAATTCTCGATTGCAGTTCTCTTGCTGCACTTTCTTTAATCTCTTCAGCCTCTTTTTCTGCTTTGTCTAAAATAAACTTCCTTTGCTCTTGAGCCTCTCCTTGAGCAGCCTTGATTATAGATTTAGCTTGCTCATCGGCTTCAGATAAAATTTCACGCCTTTTTTCATCTGCTTCAGATAGTTGTTTATCCAATTCTTCTTTCTTTAATTGGGCTTCTAATCTTAATTTTTCAGCCTCATTCAAATTCTTCTCTACTTCTTTTTTTCTTTTATCTGTCATATCAAAATATGGCTTGTACAACAACCTGTACATAAGAAACATGAAAGCCAAAAAACCTACTAAATTAACTATGGAAGTTAAGTTAAAAGATATCATACAATCACCTCTTGGGGGAAAAACTAATAATTCTCAACAAAATAGATACTCATGGAAGAACAAACAACAAAATCAAGGCAACAACCAAAGAATAAAGCCCCGTTGACTCTGTAACCGCCATTGCCAATAACATCCTCGTTGTTAAATTCCCGCTCATCTCTGGTTGTCTTGCCATAGCGTCCATTGCATGAGCTCCAATGTTACCTTCTCCAACACCAGGACCTATAGCTCCTATTCCCATTGCAACTCCTGCTCCCAATAACTTTCCTAAATAATATAAACCCCATCCAATGGAACCACCTTCAGTAACTAAATTTTGAAGCATTGTAGCTAAATCCATCTTTTTCTCCTCCTTAAACTAGTTTTTTTGATTTGATAAGTTTTTTTATTCCAGCAATGATCCAATATACGCAATAGTTAACAAAGAAAAAACAAAAGCCTGAATTAGACCAATAAACCAACCAAAAAAACCCCACAAGAACACAGGTAAAACGAAATATTTCAACATATAACTAATAATCAACACCAATATCCCACCACCCATGACGTTGCCAAATAACCTCAAAGAATGAGAAATTGGTTTAGCTATTTCACTGATTATATTGATAGGAAACAACAATGGATTGGGTTCAAAGAAAGATTTAAGCCATTTAAGTACGCCTTTAGACCTTGCAGCAAAAAAGTGGCTAACCACTAGAACCATCAAGGCATACGTAAGATTTACATTTAAATCAGAGGTAGGTGTGTACCAGGTATCCGTGAACAACTGCACATTCAATCCATTTTCAACTGGTACCACGTTTATTCCAGGCATCCCACCAAGGACATTTGAAACACTTATATACAGAAAAAAACTCATAGCTATTACAAAAGTTTGTCTCCGATACTTAGGGTTGGGCACAGAATCTTCCACCATCTCCCAAAAATAATCAAAAAAGGTTTCTACAGCAGCTTGTAACCTTCCAGGAATCCTCTCAAAATGTATACTCCGGGCAACTAAAATCAACAATAACATAACAGCAAAAGACATTATCAACGTCATTGGGTTCAACTGACCAAAGAACCCACCATCACCAAAATAAACAATCCATCTATCCCCAACACCCTCTAAACTCATATCGAAAACAAAAAAGTTAATTACCCCCAAAACTATATAAGCGGCAAAAAGAAAGATGGTAAATTTCTTCAATCTATCATTCGTCAAAAGAACACCTCCTCCAACTACCTACCAAAATTATTTATACGATAAAAATGGAACTATCTTCAAATTTATTAAACCGACAAAAGCCAACAAAAGGGCATACGCTGAATTAAAGGCAGCGATTCCCAATATCACACCATACAAAAGGTACCTCATAAAAAAACCGGGTAAAATCTTTTTAGGCTTTGAACCAACTGTCATTTTTTTAATCTCTTCTGCAAGTGAATAAAAACCTATAACCGCTCCAATTCCTCCCCACAACACCCAAAGAGCTTCTAAAGAAAAGAACAAAGAAAGAATAACGGTCTCAACCAGAATTATCGCTATTGTTTTCATTTCTATCTCTTTCAGCTTTTTTTTCAGCTCTTTCATGTTTCTCTACCTCTTTCAAAAGCTCCCTTATACCTGAATATAATCCGGAAATTATCCCTAAAAACATCAACAAGACCATCCATATCTGCTGGTCGGTAAACCTGTATATTAAATATCCTATCAAAAGACCAACAAATATATTTGACAGAACTATTACAGCAAAATAAATGATCATGTTCAAATAACCGAGTGAACGTAGATCGTGTTTTTTCACAATTAAGCCTCCAAAAAACAACCATAAACAATTATACTATTTATTTGCCAAAATTTCAATTATTTTTAAAATACCTTTGGGGGGTGCTGGGCAAACTCAACTTCTTTTTCTTTTTGGGTGGGCTGCGGGGCGAAGGGGCGCTATAACAACTAAAGAAGAGACAACCAATTTGGTCGTCTCTCAATTTTCGCAAATATAAACTGTCAATGTTCCTTTAAAGGGCTTCGCCCCTTAAGATCCCCGAACGTTAAGGGAGTTCCCCTTAAAAACCCCAAATCAAGGTCAAAATCATTTAAAAACATAGTTTGCACACTGCGGCAAACTTAAAAAAGATTTTTTGCAAGAAACAGCAAAAAATATTAATTAGAAAATGTAAAATTCTTCCTCAACAACAATGGTTCACCATTCTTCTGTTCAATGGTTACAATCACTTCCCACTCTCCTACATCCAAAACTTCGTTAATTTCTACCGCTATTGAAGGATACGTAAATGCTTGTGTGACCATCTCCCCTTTAACTGGCACCTTTAAAAACAAATCTATAAAAATTTGAAAGTTATCTTTGTTTATCCTGATGTCATTCAAAGAAAGATCGTACCCTCCTGTTTTTCTTTCACCTGCACTAATACAAACAACAAAAGGAACGCCACTCACATTGTTAACTTCAACGTCATCTTTTTTGATTATTACATCGGGTGTCTGACTCTTGTAATAGCAATCTACAACCTTATAATTCTCCATACTTTCCCCTTTGTCGAAGTTGTAAGCTTCTACAGGTTTTTCCCCTATTTCTACTCCCTGGGTAGGTTCTTGCATAACTTCTTGTTCAACCTTTGTTTCACTTTGTAATGGTGGGGATAATAAGAAAAACACAGAACCAACCGCCACAACAATTAACGAAATTACTAAAATTATCTGAGTTGTGGTCATTTTTAAAAACCTCCTCATTTGAAAATCAGATCCTTTCAGCAAATAAAATTGGGATCCGAAGACCCCAAATTAATTTTAGAAAATAGTCCAAGGTATTCCGCTCCCTCCATATTCATCAATAAATCCCCTACCTTCTTGGTTAATTGGTATTGCAACTGGAATAGATTCACTGTTTATCTGAATTTCTCCACTTATACCAAATTCTTCTTCAGCAATTGCTCCCACGTACTCATAAGCTAAATAATAATGGCCGCTTTCAATGATATGTTGTAATAGGTCAATACTAATTTCTTCGTTACTAGGAAGTTCAAATGTCTTTATTGGAGTTTCGTAATAATCTAACAAAGATATTGTCAGTGTTCCTTCAAATGGAAGATCTGCCTTTAAATTTGCTCTGAATTGAGTTGTTTCAAATTTTTGTATATAGGTGGTAACTGTTGCTTCAGGCAGAAGTTCTATTGATTCGTATTCAACTTGTTCAACTTCTACTATACCTGAATAACTTAACTCTTCTTCCATCCTGTAATTTGGTGCACTACCATACAAATACTCAGGTCCCCCAATAATTATTTCATAATTCCCTGGTTCAATGTAAGCAAACAATTCATATCCTTCATCATTGGTCTTCCCGTAATATCTTTTCCCAGTTTCTTGATTTTCCAGCGTTATATTAACTCCAGGCAAATAATCGCAGCTTCTTTCAGATATAGCCTCAACACGTAAAGCTCCAGCTGTGTAATTAGTTGGATCAAGATCCAAACTATCTGAACTAATCCTTCCATATCCGGCAGCGGTATCGTAACCATCTTGTTCAATATCCTCTGCTCCTACTTCGATCATCTTTCTTATCTGGTACACGTTGGCATCTGGACATTTTTCTTTAATTAAAGCGGCTAAGGCAGAAACATAAGGAGCTGACATTGAAGTACCAGACCAGCGAATATAAGGATTACCATCAATCCCTTCGTATTCATCCAATGATTCCACAGGAATTGTTGAAATAATATCCACTCCTGGAGCTGAAACAGAGACATAATCCCCTCTGGATGAAAAATAGGCAATGTTATCTTTGTCATCACTAGCAGCCACAGCTATTACACCTGGAAAGCCTGAAGGATAGAACCAATGTTGGTCTGTGGTGAAATTACCAGAAGAGGCAACAACCACTACGTTGTGTGTAAGAGCGTAATCAAAGGCATCCTTTAGGATATTTGAATATCCTCCTCCTCCCCAACTGTTTGACAAAATATCTGCCCCATTTTCTACAGCCCAAACTATTCCGGCAGCAACTGCATAATCACCAACGTAATTAGGGTTAAAGATTCTTATAGGCATTATCTTTGCATCAGGAGCTAATCCTACTACGCCCTGACCGTCATCTTTTGCAGCTATTATACCCGCTGTATGGGTACCGTGCCCGTCTGTATCGGAATTCTCACTCGGATCAATCTTTTTATTCCAGTAAGGATCATAACCTTCCTTCAATTGATTCACTAAATCAGGGTGTGTTCCATCTGTCCCTGTATCTAATAACCCCACTATTACACCTGCGCCAGTAGCTGTTGCCCATGCGGCCTCAGCATCGATCTTATCTTTATCTAAGGCGTATTGAAATTCTCTGTAATCCGGATAACCTTCCTCTACTTGATTCAACGCGTTACTTCCTGTTTCTTCTATGATAACATTTGGGTCATTTTTAATAACCTGTATTTCCCTATCCGTATAGTTTGGCTCAATATATCTTATACCTTCTATTTTTTTCTCACTATCTAAATCCTTTAATACATTTTCAACATTTTGGCCTTCTAAGCTTAGAAGCGCAACTCTGATTTCAGGGATTAGACTTTTTACTTCTATCTCTTGATCAAGTTTATCTGTAAAATTTTCTAAATCCGATAAATTTTCATAACCAACAACGAGCACATCTTCGTCGTATTCGCGTTCAGCAAGCTTTATCAAATCAGGAATATATGAATTTATGGGTGAAATGTCTGAAGGTTCCATAAAAGTATTACTCTCATCTTCATCTTCTAAATAATTTAAATTAACACAGCTATTGAAGATAAAGATTGATAATATTAATAAAGAAAAGAACACAAAATTACGCATTTTCATAACGTTTTCCTTCCTTTTTTCAGTTGCTCGCAGTAGTGAATTCATTTTGCTTTTCTGGCATAATATCACCTTTAGGATTAACATTATACCCATTATCGACGGCTACTGAAACTGATACACTATCTATGTCATAAGCAACAGCATAGGTGTATTCTATTCCCCAATCGTATGTTTTGGCGGGTTCTAACTTATCGTCTTCATAATAATAAATTCCATCTGGCAAGTATAAGAACCAACTCAAGTCATCATATTCAGAACTTCCTTTGCTTCCAAGGAATGTAACAGAAACTTCTTCAGCTCCTTGCATCATAAAATCGTATAGGATAACATCCTCTCCTTCTAAAATACCTGGAAGTATGTAATTTTCACTTTGTACTAAATCGTATATCCACATCGTATAGTGGTATTCCACCTCAGATTCAGGCGAAGTTAGTTCTTTTGTCGGTTCCCAAGCAAAAGTAGGTTGCCTTGAAACATTTTTTTCTTCGTCAGTTGGAGATATTAACTCAATATTAAAGGTCTCAAGTGGAACAACAGAACCTAATTCAACGAGTGTACTTTCTCCGTTTTCTGTATAAGAACTTACTGCGTACCATACTTCTTTATTAGGTGCATTTTCTGTCGAAGAATCCAAGAAATAGCCATATCCTGCATCACCGATTTTTGTGTAATGAA
Organism: Petrotoga mobilis SJ95; assembly: GCF_000018605.1. Lineage (NCBI taxonomy): Bacteria > Thermotogati > Thermotogota > Thermotogae > Petrotogales > Petrotogaceae > Petrotoga > Petrotoga mobilis. The sequence goes on from NC_010003.1 coordinate 808,810, forward strand.
TTCCATCAAAAGATCTGTAAATATTGTAACCATCTGGCTTTATAAATTTATTATAATCGATAAGCCCTTCTTGCAGAGCTTCATAGTAATCATACCAATTTACCACAATCCACAAATTTGAGTTTTCTGGGATTGATTCTAATCCACTTACTAAATCTTTTAATTCAAAGTATTTAACCAAAATGTTGTTGTTCATAAAATCATCATTCAACCTTTGGGTAAATGTTTCAGATTGAGTCGTAGTAATTTCTTCTTTTATAGTGTAAGAAATAATTGGCTTCTCCCCTAAAAGCGAGGGATTTATTGGTTTAAAAAGAACACGCTCATTTGTTTTAGGTAAACACCCAGTCAAAACAAATAACAAAATGGATATTAATCCTACATAATAAAATTTTTTCATAATATTGCCTCTCCCCAATTTCGACGTTATCTATATTATCTTTAAAACTGACCTCAATCTTTTAATATTTATTTTCTTAAAACTTACAAAATCTAGTACAGCTAATTTAGGAGAAAAATAGGCTTTTTTCTTTAATAATATCATTATATCACCTACAATCCAACACGAAAGTTTTACATTTTCATTGTTTTTTTATTGTAATTTTTAATGAAGCTTGAATTATTCGTTTTACTTGGTTTTATACTTTTTTCTTTTAAAAATCAACTCATAAACGATATTTTATAAAATTCGTGGAAGAAAACCATTGAGTCTTTAGCTTAATGGATGAATTCCACCATTGTCCTTTTCAAAATATTAATCCTTACGAGCTTGAATCAAAAAAATGTTGTTAATTATATGTATGTATGGTACAATTGTATTATATCATAGAGTTTTCGAATTAAGGTGATTGAATATGTTAAAAACATACAAGTTTCGTATATATCCATCAAACGAACAAATAGAGAAACTTAATCAGCATTTTGGACATACTCGATTTGTATACAATCTTTTTCTAGAATTCTCCAGTAATGCATACAAGAATACCAAAACATCAACTAACTATTATATGTGGGCTAAAGTACTTACGGTTCTTAAAAAAACTGAGAAGTATCAATGGCTAAACGATGTCAACTCTCAATCTTTGCAACAGTCCATAAAAGATTTAGAGACTGGGTATAAACGTTTCTTCAAGAAACAAGCTAAGCACCCTAAATTTAAAAAGAAATCAAGTAGGCAATCGTTTAGAGTTCCACAACATATACAACTGTATGAAAATGAGGGTAATGATAAATATGGTACTCTTTTCGTACCAAAGTTTAAAGAAGGTATCAAAGTAAGAGTACATAGAAAAATCGATCCAAATGCAAAGATAAAAAATTGTACTTTCATTAAAACTACAACAGGTAAGTACTTTGTATCTATAACATTCGAAGTTGAAGGTTCTTTCCCCGATAGAGATATAGACTACGAGAACTCAATTGGTATGGATATGGGATTGAAAGATTCTGTTGTATTATCCGATGGAACAAAGTATCCAGCTCCTAAAGTTTTGTCTAAGTACGAAAGGAAATTAAAACACGCATATAAAAAGTTTTCAAGCAAAGAACAAGGTTCTAAGAATTGGGACAAGGCAAAATTAGAAGTTGCTAGAATACATGAGAAAATAAAAAATACCCGAGAGGATTTTCTACATAAACTAACGAAAGAAATCAGTGAGAACCAAGCTGATGTCTTCGTTGTGGAAACTCTCAATATAAGAGGCATGTTAAAGAATCATCACTTAGCTAAAAGTATTTCAGATTCAGGATGGTACCAATTCAAAACATTTCTAAAATACAAAGCAGAGAGATTAGGTAAAAAGGTAATCGAGATAGGAATGTTCGAACCTTCGTCTAAGGTTTGTAGTGTATGTGGGTATAAGAACGAAGGTTTAAAACTCTCTGATAGGGAATGGGTATGTCCTGAATGTGGAACTAAACATGATAGAGATGTAAATGCTGCCGTTAATATTAGGCAGTTTGGATTAAAACAGGCATTTTCCACACAGCCTTATGGCACATAAGGAAACAGTTAGTCACTGTATAAACTGACTCTACCCCAGGAACTGGGGGAAGTAAAGCCTTTGGAGACTGTGTAAGACGGGCATCCTTAGATCCCTTCTAGGGTGTTTTTCCGCAATGGTTGATGAATTAGGAAGCTATTGAATCTTTAGCTCAATGGTAGTTCACAGTATAATATTCATTGAAAACAACCAAAGGAGTTGTAGATATGTCTAAAAAGCTTTTGAAGAATGCGTATGTTTTGATAAGTGCTGATGATGATGTAGAAAAATTTGATATATTAATAGACGGTGATGAGATCGAAGATTTACTTGCACCAGGTGATTCAACCGAGATGGATTTGGGAGATGTGGACGAGTACGATCTAACTGGTAAGCTGATCGTCCCTGGATTTATTAACACCCATAGCCATTCAGTAATGTCTTATTTTAGAGGTATAGCCGATGATTTATCGCTTAACGATTGGTTGTTCAAAGAGATGCTGCCAAGAGAGGATTTTTTGGAAAGTGAAATGGCTTACTACGGTGCCTTAGTTTCTATGTTAGAAATGATTTCCAACGGAATAACAACTTTTGTTGATATGTATATGTTTACTGATGAGATAGCTAAAGCTTCATACGATTTAGGAATTAGGGCATACATATCAAGAGGGCTCTCTTTTGATACAGATGAGGGTTGGAATAGAAGGATAAAAGAAAATATCGAAACGTATGAAAAATACAATGGCTTAGACAATAGGATTTACATAGGCTTTGGACCTCATGCCCCTTACACCGTTCCAATGGATAAATTGAAAGAAGTAGCGAAAATTGCAAAAAAATACAACACCCACATTCAAATTCATTTGTTAGAATCTGCAAATGAAAGAAAGCAGTACAATCTTTTAGATGTTGAGAATACAGGTTTATTCGATCTTCCCACGATTGCGGCGCACTGTGTACATGTGGATGAAAAAGATATAGAGGTTCTTTCGAGAAACGAAGTGAATGTAGCTTATAACCCAATTAGTAATATGAAGTTGGGCAATGGGATAGCCCCCATAGTCGATATGCTCGATAAGAATATAAACATAACTTTTGGTACGGATGGTTGTGCTAGCAACAACTCTTTGAATTTTTTCAACGAGATGAAGTTTGGAGGCATATTGCAGAAATACAAGTACGGACCTGATAGATTTTCAGTCGAACAGATTTTGCGGATGAGCTGGGAGAACGGAGGTTTTGCCTTAGAAACAAATATCGGAAGGTTAGAACCTGAGTTTAAAGCGGATTTGGTTATTTTAGATATGGATTCCTTTGAGTTTTTACCTAATGATTTATCAAGGTTAAAGTCTCATATCGTTTATTCTGCAAATCCTAAGAACGTTTTCGCAACGATGGTAGCGGGTAACTTTTTGTACTACGATGGAAAATTTCTAACTTTAAAAGAGGAAAAGGAGCAAATTTATGAGAAATTCCACAAATTTTACCAAAGAATCGAAGATAAGTATAATAATAGCGATTATTCTGATATCCATAACGACGATAGGGATATCTAAACCTATCGATGATTACATAGAGTTTTCTCCTACAGGCTATGAAGAGATAAGTAGGATAGTCACCAGAAATGGGACGATAATAAACACAACGGTCCCAGATACTGGCGAACATTTGGAGATGAACTTCAAAAAGAATGGAGGTTTGTACGAAGTTCACATTGTTCATTTCGAGAATCCATTCGCTTTGTTGAATTTTTGGTATACCTTTGTTAGTGATTATTCTGATGGCTTAGCCGCTGCTTTTTCGGCTATTCCTTTTATATATGGCGAGTACAACGATGAGTATATGAAGATGCAAATCAGTGCATGGTATAGGGGAGTAAACAACTTATTTTTTGTCATTTATGGTCCAAAAAGAAGCGTTATAAACGACTTGAAACTTCAATTGAATAGATGGTGATTTTGTTGGATTTGTATAATAGGTTGAGTGAGTATTTTAAGAATAGATACGGTGAAAGGGTGCAAAGGTTACCAATCAACGCGGGATTTACTTGCCCAAATAAAACAGGTGAGAGAGGAAAAGGCGGGTGCATTTACTGCGATTTAACGGGGAGTGGGTTTGCAGCTTTTAAGCCTAAGGTGAGTATCGAAGAACAGGTTAAGGAAATGATTAATAGATACGAGAAAAAAGCTAATAAGTTCCTCGCCTATTTTCAGGCAAACACCAATACTTACGCCCCTGTTGATGAATTGAAAGAGAAGTATGAAAGTGCTTTGATAGACGATAGAATAGTAGGTTTGGATGTATCGACCCGACCTGATTGTGTCCCAGATGAAGTGATAACACTTTTAAAAACTTTTAAAGATAGGGTTGATGTTTACGTTGAGCTTGGTGTTGAGAGCACTAACCCTAACACGTTAAAGTATATGAACAGAGGGCATTCTTTGGCAGAGGTTATAGATTCTGTTAACAGGTTAAAAAAAGCTGAACTAGAGGTTATTCTGCATTACATAATAGATTTTCCTTGTGATACATTAGAAGATGTGAAAGAGATGGCTAAAGTTAGTTCAGCGTTGAAGGTTGACGGTGTAAAATTGCATTCTTTGTATATCGTTGAAAATACAAAGCTTGCGGATTTGTATAAAAGTGGGGAGTTTGTGCCCTTGACGTTGGATGATTTTGTAGAAAGGGCAATTACTTTCTTGGAATATTTGGATCCAAAGATTGTAATTCATAGGCTCGTTGCCGATCCTCCAAAAATTGGGACGTTACATGGAAATTGGGGGATTTCTAAAATAAAAATTTTAAACTTAATTGAAAATACGATGAGAGAGAGAGGTTCCTATCAGGGTAAATATTTTAACTATTTGAATAATTGAAGTAGGACGGTTGATCGCGAGTAGGCATACTTGGGCCTATTTTGAGGAAAGTCCGGACTCTAAGGGCAAGATACTGGTTAACAACCAGAGGGAGTGATCCCTGAATAGGGCCATAGAAAAGAAAACCGCCGAAAGGCAAGGGTGGAACGGTGAGGTAAGAGCTCACCAGTGTCAGAGCGATCTGGCAGCTTGGTAACCTCTATCTTGAGCAAGGTCAAACAAGAAGGCCAGAGGTTGCCCGCCGAGAGACTTTAGTGTCCGCCTTCTGGGTAGACCGCGTAGATTAATGGTTAACTTTACAGAATCCGGCTTATAGTCCTACTGATATATTTAACAATGACGCCCTTGCTGGGCGTCATTTTTTAAGTTATTCTTCTTTTGGGAGTAATTGGAGTATAGATAATTCCGAAGCGTCACCTTTTCTATAACCGATTTTTAATATTCTTGTGTAACCACCGTTTCTATTTTCGTATCGGGGTGCGATCTCATGTACTATTTTGTAGACTAGTTTTCTGTCGTTGAAGTGTTTGTTTATGTCCCTGTTTAAAGCTACTCTTCTTTCTGGGAGATCTGTTGAATTAGCTTCCTTTGCCTTGGTGATTATTCTTTCAACAAGGGGCCTTACGGCTTTTGCTTTGGCGGTAGTAGTAATTATACTTTCAGATTCAAATACACTTCTTGCCAAATTGTTCAACAAAGCTTTTCTATGGGAAGCATATCTATTTAATTTTTTAGTTTTGACTCTATGCCTCATCGAAGGTGTTCCCCCTTTCTTCTTGGTATAATTTTTCGTAATCTATATCAAATTTCTCTTTTAGCTCATTTTTTATCTCATCTAAAGATTTTCTACCAAAGTTTTTGATTTTGAGAAGGTCGGCGGGTTTTCTTTTTAATAGCTCTCCAATGGTGTCTATTTTTTCTCTTTTTAAACAGTTTTTGGCTCTTTTCGTTAAATCCAAAGAATCAAGCTGCGTTTCCATTAAATCCTTTGGCAATCCAAAAATATTTTCTTCCTCTTCTTCCTCTTCCTCTTCTTTTTCAACCGAAACTTCCGTTTGTTCTATAGCGCCGACTTGTCCTTCTCTTTCCCAAAGTCTGGAAATGAAGTCAAAATGTTCCATCAAAATTTTTGTTGCTTCTTTCAATGCTTCAGTGGGGGTGATGTTTTTTTTCGTCCAAATTTCAAGTATTAGTTTATCGTAGTCGGTTCTTCTTCCAACACGGATATTTTCGGTTAAATAGTTAACTTTAAGAACGGGGCTGAACACTCCATCTATGAATATGTATTCGATGTCACTTTGAAATGTCAATTCTTGGGCAGGGATGAAACCTTTTCCTGCTTGAGCGTACAGTTCAAAGTCTACTTCCATATCTTTGTTCACATGGGCTATGACGAAATCTGGGTTAGCAACCTCTAATTCTGCCGGAGTTTTTATGTCTCCACTTTTTATGACTTGGCCTGCTTTGTACTTCTTTCTTAAACTTAATAAAATTGGATAATCAATCTCATTAATTTTTTCAATGTCGTCGACCTTTAATTGAACCTTTTTCAAGTTTAAAGTTATTTCTATGATGTCTTCTTTTATACCCTCAACTGTGTCGTATTCATGTAATTTTCCTGGGATACGTAGCCCGGTTATAGCCAAAGATGGAATGGACGACAAAAGCACCCTCCTTAAAGCATTACCTAGAGTTATAGCGTACCCCTTTTCCAGAGGAAATAATTCGTATTTTGAGTAGTTATATTCATCTTGCTCTTCTTTTTGTACTATCCTAAATTTTTCTGGTTTAATTAATATCTCCATACTATCTCTGATCCTTATTAGGGAATCAGAGCACACCTCCTTTCCTGCCCTTATGAGCGAGGTGATATTTTGTGGTCCAAATAAATAATACTTTATTACTTAGAGTAAAGCTCTATGATGTTAGTCAAAGGTACAGGAACATCCATTTCATCAATCTTTGGTAGTCTTTGGAAAGTTCCTCTAAAATTTTCAATTTCAACGTTTAACCAATTGGGAATATTTCTATACCCTTCTTGCACTAATTCTAATCCTTCGCGTACTTGTTGTATGTTACGGCTTTTTTCTTTGACTTCTATTACATCCCCTACTTTAACTCTGTAAGAAGGAATGTTCACTTTCTTCCCGTTAACTAATATGTGTCCGTGAGTTACTATCTGCCTTGCGGTTCTTCTGTTTGGTGCGAAACCCATTTGATAAACTACTGAATCTAGCCTTCTTTCTAAGAGCTGCATCAAAACTTCGCCGGTTTCTCCACTTCTAGATCTTTCTGCTTCTTCAAAAGTGTTTCTGAATTGTCTTTCCATTAAGCCGTACATTCTTTTTAAGGCTTGTTTAGATCTTAATTGCATAGCATATTGAGTCAACTTTTGCTTTTGTCTTCCATGTTGCCCCGGAACATAATTCCTTTTTCTAAGGGCAGATTTTTCAGTGTAGCTTCTTTTCCCTTTCAAATAAAGGTTTATTCCTTCGCGTCGAGATAATTTTTCTAGCGGTCCTATGTACCTCGCCATTAATTTTTTCCCTCCTTAATTAGAATCTTTTCTTTTTTGGCCTACAACCGTTGTGAGGTATAGGGGTAACATCTTTTATGCTTTCTACATTTAGACCGGCAGCTTGTAAAGCTCTAATTGCGGATTCTCTTCCGGAACCAGGTCCTTTAACATATACATCAACTCTTTTTACTCCCAGATTTAGAGCTTCTTTTGCTACCTTATCTGAGGCCATCTGAGCTGAGAATGGAGTCCCCTTTTTGGCTCCTTTGAATCCAACATTTCCGCCACTGGACCATATTATTGGCCTACCTTCAGTATCTGTTAATGTAACAATTGTGTTGTTGAAGGTTGAATGAATGTGTATTGCTGCTTTTTCAGGAGCAGCTTTCTTTTTTTTGGTTCTTTGCTTTGCTCCACCTTTTGCCATTTATTTAAAAGCCTCCTTAAAAATTTTGTTTATTGTGTTAGCGCCCCTTCGCCCCGCTCCCCACCCATGTGGAAGAGGGACCTGCGGTCCTTTAAACCCTGCTACTCCCTCATAAGGTTAAATTAATTTTTATCCATTTACATAGCTTCCCACCCATGTGGAAGAGGGACCTGCGATCCTTTAAACCCTACTATTCACCTTTAAGGATGATGTGAGGTTCCATTTTTGTTATCTCTTTTTGATCTTGGTTAGTCTTGGTCCCTTTCTGGTTCTTGCGTTGGAGTGGGTTTTCTGCCCTCTAACGGGTAACCCCGCTTTATGCCTTTTCCCCCTGTAACTGCCGATATCTATCAAACGCTTGATATTTTTGTTAATCTCTTGCCTTAGTTCACCTTCAACTTTATAATTTTCGTTGATGTGGTGACTTAGCCTTGAAATTTCATCATCGGTTAATTCTTTTGCTCTTTTGTTAGGGTCTATTTCTAAGTTATTTAATATATCAAGTGCTGTTTTTCTACCTATTCCATAAATATATGTTAATCCTACAAATAACGCTTTATTATCTGGTACTTCAACACCTAAAATACGCGCCATCCTTTTGTCCTCCTCTTAAAGAAATTCATATTATCCTTGTCTTTGCTTGTGCTTTGGATTTTTTGAACATACAACCCAAACCTTTCCGCCTCTTTTTACTATTTTACAGTGCTCACATCGTTTTTTTACAGAAGCCCTGACCTTCATAATTTATTTCCTCCTTCTTGATTCTCATCATCTATATTAATACATTTTTTCAATCTTTATTGACTTTTTCCCTTTTAACAATTCTTCCTTTGTTTAAATCATAAACGGAAACTTCCACAGTGACTCTGTCTCCTGGAAGTATTTTGATAAAATTCTTTCTCATTCGCCCAGAAATATGGGCTAATATTTCATGCCCATTATCTAATTTAACTTTAAAATTTGCATTAGGTAAAGCTTCAATGATGTATCCTTGCATAACAACGACGTCTTTTTTAGCCAATACAATCCCTCCTTCTTCAGGGATTTTTACTGTCATTAGAAACTGTAAAGTACGATTTAGCGCCCTACCCCCGCTCCCCACCCATGTGGAAGGGAGACCTGCGGTCCCTTAGACCCATTCGTTAAGGGGCAAGCCCCTTAAAAACCCCAAATTCGTGTATCATCATTTGCTTCGCAAATGAAAATTAGGATGTTACTTCTAAAGCATTATAAAGAACCATTTTGCACAAGACCGCAAAAGGGCTTCACCCTGTGACCCTTTTAAAAGTAGAATGTTTTTTGTGAGTTAATAGTTAGCATCGTTTTCTCGTAAGCTGCGCTTAGCCTTTATTAGCGCCCTTCCCCCGCTCCCCACCCATAAGGATAAAAGGCTTTTTATCCATTTGCAAACCGCAGCCCACTCACAAGGATAAAAGGGATAAAGTAAGGATTCTCCATGTTGACCACAAAAATAAACCCTTAAATCATAGTTGCGTTAGTATTTCTGGGCCATTTTCAGTCACGGCAATTGTGTGTTCAAAATGTGCTGCTTTTGATCTATCTCTGGTTACCGCTGTCCAGCCGTCTTCTAAAATATCTACTTCGTAGCTTCCCATAGATACCATTGGTTCTATTGCTAATGTCATGTTTTTTCTTATTTTTGGACCTCTACCTTGCCTTCCATAATTTGGAATTTGGGGATCTTCGTGCAATTTTCTTCCTACCCCGTGACCTACGTACTCCCTTATTACGGAAAAACCCTTACTTTCAATGTAAGTTTGAATTTCGTGACCAATGTCACCAATGGTATTACCAACAACAGCTTTTTTTATACCCATGTACAAAGATTCTTTGGTCGATTCAACCAGTTCTTTTTCCCTTTCAGAAACTTGTCCTATTATGTAAGTTCTGGCGGAATCTGCTATGTATCCTTTGTAAGTTAAACCACAATCTACAGATACAATATCACCATTTTTTAAAACTTTATTTCTCAATGGAAATCCGTGGACAACTTCTTCATTTACAGAAAAGTTGATCGCATATTTGTAACCATTATAACCTTTGAAGGTGGGTATAGCATCTTCTTTTTCCATGTATTCTAATACATATTTTTCAATACTTTCCCCGTTAACGCCTTCTTTTACTATTTCTGGAAGTAAAGCGTCAAGAAGACGGGCAAGCTTTTTTCCAGCCCGTCTCATCATTTCTATTTCTTGATCAGTCTTAATTATTATCATTGTTTGTTAAAACTCCTTAGTATATTAAACAATTCTTTTGTAACGTCTTCAACATTTTGGGCACCGTCTATTGTAATTATTTTGTTATTTTTTCTATAATATTCTATTACGGGCTCGGTATTTTTCTTATATACTTTATACCTTTCTCTGACTACTTCTTCTTTGTCATCGTCTCTTTGAATTAATTTTGTACCACATACATCACATTTTTCGTCTTCTTTTGGTTGAAGGGTAATTAAATTATATACTTTTCCACAGTTTGGACAGACTCTTCTATTACTTATCCTTTTTACTATTTCTTCTTCGGAAACGTCAATTAGTACTGCCGCATCTATTTCTTTTTGTAACTCTTTTGTTGCTTGGTCTAAAAATTTTGCTTGGTCTAAAGTTCTGGGGTAACCGTCAAGAATAAAAGAATCTAATTCTTCCAATCTTTCTTTTACCAAACTGTTCATTATTTCATCCGAAACTAATTCTCCACGATCCATAATTGCTTTAGCCATTTTACCTAATTCTGTACCTTTGCTAACAGCATCCCTTAAAATATCTCCGGTGGATATGTGTACAATTTGAAACTCCTGGGCAACTTTTTTGGCTTGGGTTCCTTTACCTGCACCAGGCGGTCCGAAAAATAAAAGTCTCAAAGAAAATTCATCTCCTTCCTCGTAACCTTCCTTTTTTCATGAAGCCTTCATATTGTCTTACTATCATGTGTTGCTCCATCTGTTGGACAATATCTAAAGCAACTCCAACGGCTATTAGTGTACTGGTACCACCTATCCAGATTTGCTGCATCCCTGAAGCGCCTCTGATAAAGTAGGGAACCAAGGCAATTACTACTAAAAAGATCGCTCCTATGAAAGTTACCCTGGTCATGACTGAAGTGATGTAATTAACAGTCGGTTTTCCTGGTCTTAAACCTGGTATGAACCCACCATAATTTTGTATGTTATTTGCTACGTCGTTTGGATCCATAACAACAGAACTGTAGAAGTATGTAAAAAAGAAAACCAGCAAACCATACAACACAAGATAAAGTGGAGAACCTATAGCAAATAGTCTATCGTCTACGGTAGTGTTTGTTACCCCAGCAATCATACTGGGTAGGGTCATAATAGCGGAGGCAAAGATTATGGGAATTACCCCTCCACCATTTACCTTAATAGGTAAATATGTTGAGGAACCTCCATAAATTTTTGTGCCGACTACTCTTTTTGCATATTGAATATTAATCCTTCTTTCAGATGTTTGAACCGCTACTACAGCTATTACTATAAATATAGCAACAGCGGCTAAGAGTATCCATTCTAATGGGGTTAAACCTATGAGAGCTTCGGCTGCATATGTAGGGTATCTGGATACTATACCAGCAAATATTAAAACAGATACCCCGTTTCCTATTCCTTTTTCGGTGATTAATTCACCTATCCATAGTAAAAACATCGTTCCTGCAGCTATAGAAACGGTTGCTAAAGTTACAAAGAGAACTGGTGATAGATTGGGGGATCTGTAATTGTTGGCAGCTATGGACATTAGTAATCCTTGTCCAAAAGCTAATACTAAAGTTAACATCCTCGTGTAGTGAGCGAATTTTTTTCTCCCACTTTCACCTTCTCTCAACATCTCTTTCAAACTAGGTATTATAGAAGAGAGAAGTTGAAAAATGATCGAAGCCGTAATATAGGGTGTCACTGAGAGAACAAATATTGATAAATTGCTTAACGCCCCTCCAGCAAAGACATCAAAAAAACCTATGAATCCTCCAACCGCTCCTTGGGATGCTCCACTTAAAGCAGCTTGCCAGGCTTCTACATTTATTCCCGGAATGGGGATGTATATACCTATTCTAAACCCTATCAACGCTAAAAAGGTGAATATAACTCTATCCCTTAATTCAGGAATCCTAAAAACGTTTCTAAAGGCTTTGAACATGTTATTCAATCACCTCTATTTTCCCGCCAACAGCTTCAATTTTCTCTCTAGCGGTTTGAGAGAAAATGTTAGCTTTGACAACAAGAGGTTTTGATATTTCTCCTTTTCCTAATATTTTTACTCCATCGTTCAATTTTTTTATCAATTTCTTTTCTAAAAGTATGTCTGGAGTTACTTCTTCATTTTCTGAGAAATACTTTTCTAATGTTTCTACGTTTACAACAGAATATACTTTTTTGAATGGTGCATTAGAGAATCCAAATTTTGGAGTTCTTCTAATAATGTTTGTTTGTCCACCTTCAAATGTTCTACCAATTTTACCTCTTCCTCTAGCCTTTTCACCTTTATGCCCTTTGCCAGCTGTTTTTCCTAATCCTGAGCCTATTCCTCTTCCTAACCTTTTTTTGGGTTTCCTTGATCCTGGTGTAGGTTTTAGATCTTCTATTTTAAGTGGCATGTATATAGCCTCCTTATTTACAATTTGTTTAATTAAGAATCGATTTCTTCCCACTCAACTAAGTGATGTACAGTCCTTATCATTCCTCTAATTTGGGGATTGTCAGGTTTTATTACTACTTTATCTTTTCTAGTTAAATCTAAAGCATCGAGAGTAGCTAATTGTCTTTTGTCTTTCCCTGCTCTTCCTTTTACTAACTTTATCTTTAGACTTGACATTACTCATACCCCCTTGTGAGCGCCAAAGAATACTTGTTTAACAGTTAAATCTCTCAACTTTGCAATTTCTTGAGGAGATCTCAACTTTTTTAATCCATTGTAAGTGGCTTTAGCTAAATTTAATACGTTCGTTGAACTAATGGATTTACTTAGAATATTATCTATTCCGGCTAATTCAACAACAGCTCTTACAGCTGAACTGGCTATAACACCGGTACCTGGGCCTGCTGGGAACAGTAATACAGTGGAAGCATCTTGTTCACCGATTATTTCGTAAGGAATAGTTCCGTTTTTAACGGGGACTTCTATCATATTGTTCTTTGCATTTTCAATTGATTTTCTTATGGCTTGTGGAACTTCTCGGGCATTCCCGATTCCTAATCCTACTTTTCCATTTCGATTACCTACTACCGAAACTGCACGAAACGAAATGGTTTTTCCACCTTTAGTTACTTTGCTGACCCTTCGAATTTCGATTACTCTTTCTTCTAATTCATTTGCAGCATCAGTAGCTTTTACTTTCTGATCGTTCGGCATAAATTACCAACACCTCCTAAAACTTTAAGCCCGTTTCTCTTGCTGCTTCAGCAAGAGCTTTTACTTTTCCATGGTATTTGTAACCGCTTCTATCAAAAACAATTTCTGTTATACCTTTTTCTTTTGCTTTTTCGGCTATGAGTTTCCCTACTTCTTTTGCAGCGTTTTCATCCCATGTTTTTTCTAATTTTTCTTTCAGTTGTTTTTGGGTTGTTGAAGCTGACGCCAAAGTAACACCTTTAGTGTCGTCTATAATTTGAGCATATATGTGCTTTTGACTTTTAAAAACCGTCAATCTTGGTTTTTCTGATGTTCCTCTAACGTTTTTTCTCACTCTTAAGTGCCTTTTTTGTCTAAGGGCTTTTTTGTCTAATTGTTTTATCAATTTAAAAGGGACCTCCTTTGCGGAAATGTTTTAAACTTTCTTTCCTTCTTTTCTTAAAACACTTTCTCCAACATATTTTATACCTTTACCACTGTAAACGTTAACTTTTCTTAAGCTTCTTATCCTTGCAGCGACTTCTCCGACTTTGTATTTATCTATACCTTTAACGACTACTATTGTGGGTTGTGGAACTTCTATAGTTATTCCTTCAGGGACTGGAAATTCTACGGGGTTTGAATAGCCAATATTCAAGATTAAGTTTTTACCTTGAAGCTGAGCTCTGTACCCAATACCGGCAATTTCCAATTCTTTTTTGTATCCTTCAGTTACACCTTTAATCATGTTTCTCACATGAGAGGTGAACGTGCCTCTTAGCGCTTTTAATCGCTTCTCGTCTGAACTTCTTTTAACTACGCCTTCTTTTGTTTTAATCATTAATTCGTTGTTATCTCTGTCAACTTCCAAATATTCGGGTAAATTGAGACTTAATTCACCATTTTTACCTTTGATTTTTATTGTTTGTCCATCCACAGATAATTCTACACCATCAGGAATAATTGTTGGTTTATCAGCTATTCTCGATTGTGGCATCTAGGCACCTCCTCACCATACATAACAGATTACTTCTCCACCAACTTTTTTCTCTCTTGCTTCTTTATCGGTCATTACTCCTTGGGATGTTGAGAGTATAGCTATACCTAATCCACCCTTGACTTTTGGTATGTTACGGGTATTAACATACACTCTTCTTCCGCTTTTTGAAACCCTTATGATCCCTTCCATTATAGGTTTTTTATCTCTTCTTGTACCTTTGTACTTCAAATAGACTTTGAGTATTCCTTGTTTACCATCGTCTATGAATTTATAATCATTGATAAATCCTTCTTTTTTCATTATTTCTAAAATGTCTTTTTTTAAGTTTGAAGCGGGTATTTCAACACTTTCTTTGAACACCGAATTGGCGTTCCTTATTCTGGTTAGCATATCAGCTACCGGATCGCTCCACATTCGTTTTTCCCTCCTTACCAGCTAGCCTTCTTAACTCCAGGAAGTTTACCTTCCAGAGCTTGTTCTCTGAAACATATTCTGCATAAACCGAATTCTCTATAAACAGCTCTTGGTCTACCACATACTTTACATCGTGAGTACTCTCTTGTTTTATACTTCGGAGTTCTTTTAGATTTTTCTATAAGAGCCTTTTTCGCCATTACTCACACCCTCCATTTATTTTTTTTGTAACGGGAAACCAAAATATTCTAATAATTTCCTGGCTTCTTCATCAGTTTTAGCTGTGGTGACGATTGTTATATCCATACCTTGAATTCTACTTATATCATCAGGCCTGATTTCCGGAAAAATTAGTTGCTCGGGTATTCCGAAGGTATAATTACCTCTTCCATCGAAAGAATCGGCAGGTAACCCTCTAAAATCCCTCAATTTTGGTAACACAACATGGTTTAATTTATACAAGAAATTATACATTTTCCATCCTCTCAAGGTAACTTTCACACCTATCGGCATACCCTCTCTAACCTTAAAATTGGCAACACTTTTCTTTGCCCTGGCTATTAAGGCTTTTTGTCCGACTATCTTCGTTAACTCTTGGGCATGTTTTTCAACAACTGCTCTGTTCCTGGAACCTTCTCCAACTCCCATATTAACAACTATCTTTACAAGTTTCGGCACTTGTAATTCGTTTTTGTAGTTAAATTCTTTCATCATTGAAGGTATTACTACTTCTTTGTACCTGTCTTTCAGAGGTATATACTGAACTTTCTCCATTGATAGTCCTCCTTTTTACTTCTTACCATACCTACTTGATTTTTACAAGTTTTCAAAATTTGAATGGATTAAGATTTTTCTACTATTTCACCACATTTTTTGCAATATCTTACTTTGCTTCCATCTTCAAGAAATTTAAATCCCACTCTGGTTTTTTGATTGCAGTTTGGACAGACTAACATAACGTTTGAAATATCAATAGGACTGGGTTGCTCAATAATTCCGCCTTCCCTCATCTTTTGAGTGGGCCTTTGATGCTTCTTGACGACGTTTACGTTATCCACAATGACTTTTTTGTCCTTTGGAATAACCCTCAAAACTTTGCTTCTCTTTCCTTTATCTTTTCCAGAGATCACTACTACTGTGTCGTCTCTCTTTATTTTATACATATTTTCACCTCACCAAACTTCTTTTGCTAACGATGCTATCTTCGCGTAGCCTTTTTCCCGTACTTCTCTGGCTACTGGACCAAAAACCCTCGTTCCTAAAGGTAACTTATTTTTATCAATCAGTACCGCAGCATTGTCATCAAATCTAATATAGGTTCCATCTTTCCTTCTTATCTCTTTTTTCGTTCTGACAATAACGGCTTGAACTACTTGACCTTTTTTCAAATCTGTGTGAGGTATGGCTTCCCTAACGGAGCAAACAACGGTGTCTCCGACGGTTCCTTTTGATTTATGAAACCCACCGAGTACTTTGATAACTCTTAATACTTTTGCTCCAGAGTTATCAGCAACTCTGATTTTACTCTCTAGTTGTACCATCAACCTCACCTCCAAAGGCTTCTTTTAATTCTTCTTCAACTGAGTCTGGTGTTTCAACTTCTTCCGATAAAATATTTTTTCTCACAATTCTTTTTAAAACAAAAGCCTTTGTTTTGGAAAGCTTCCTGGATTCTTCTATTTCAACAATATCTCCAATCTCACATTCGTTATTTTCATCATGTGCATGGTATCTTCTGGTTTTTCTGACAAATTTGTGGTATTTGGGATGTTTTGTAAGTCTATCTGTTTCAACTGTTATCGTTTTGTCCATCGCATTGCTTACAACTTTTCCAGTTATTATCTTTTTAGACATGAAATTTACCTCCTTATTCCGAGTTCCCTTTCTTTGAGGATGGTCTTTATTCGAGCTATATCTTTCTTAACTTGCTTGATACTTGAAGAATTTTTTAGTTGTCCAAGTTCGAGTTGAAACCTCAATTGAAATAATTTTTCCTTCAAATTGTTTAATTCTTGATTGAGCTCTTCGTCTGTTAATTCTCTCATCTCAGTTATTCTCATCAGAGCTCCCCTCCTATTTCATATCTTTGAACTATCTTAGTCCTTATCGGTAGCTTGGAGGCGGCATACTCTAAGGCCCTTTTGGCAGTTGCTTCATCGACTCCACCTATTTCAAACATCACTCTTCCTTTCTTTACAACCGCTACCCAACCTTCCACATCACCTTTACCTTTTCCTTGCCTTGTTCCAATTCCTTTAGAAGTTATTGGCTTATCGGGAAAAATGTTAATCCATATATTTCCCGTTCTTTTTAATGTCCTTACCATAGATAACCTACATGCTTCTATCTGTTGAGCGGTTATCCATGAGCTTTCCATCGCTTTTAATCCCCAGTCGCCGAAATGCACCAAACTAGCACCTTTTGTCATTCCCCTGACTGTTCCGCGTTGTTGTTTTCTGTATTTTACTCTTTTAGGCATCAACATTTAGGATTTCCTCCTTTTTACCATTTCTACGATCTTTAACTTGCTTAGCGCCCCTTCGCCCCGCTCCCCACCCATCAGGATGGAAGAAGGAGATCTTCACTACGTTCCCCACCTATAAGGATGGAAGAAGGAGATCTTCACTACGCTCTCTATCCATTTGGAAAGATTATTAAATCAGCGTATCACCATGATAGACCCAAACTTTTATCCCTATGGTACCATATTTAGTTTGAGAATGAACAACAGCGTAATCTATGTTTGATCTCAAGGTTTGAAGAGGCAATCTTCCCTCCATATACCATTCTGTTCTCGCTATTTCGGCACCACCGAGTCTACCAGAAACCATTATTTTCACACCTTTAGCTCCTCTTCTCATGGCGTTGGTTATAGCTCTTTTCATTGCAACTTTGTGCGAAACCCTTCTTTGCAGTTGACCGGATACATCTTCAGCTATGAGTTGAGCAACAACGTAAGGATTTTTTACTTCTTCAGCGTAGACCTTAATATTTTTATCCCCTACAATGTTTTTCAAATCATCTCTAATTTTTTTCATTTCTGCGCCTTTTCGTCCAATCAAAATTCCTAATCTGGCACCATAAATATCTATTCTTATTGACGAATCACTGGGTCTTTCAATTAATATCTCTGAAATTCCAGCAGCTTCGTAATTGGATTTTATATAATCTCTTATTTTTTCATCTTCATGCAAATAATCAGAATAATTCTTTTCGTTAAACCATACAGATTTCCAAGTTTTATTGTTTCCTAACCTGAAACCGTTTGGGTGCACTTTTGATCCCACTTATTTCACCTCACTTTATTTATCAGCACTTTTGTCTCTTACGGTTATATAAATATGGCTCATTCTTTTTTGAAGAATATCTGCTCTTCCATGAGACCTTGGCCATAATCTTTTGAGTCTAGGACCTTCATTCACCATTATCTCAGAAACATAGAGATTTTCAGCGTTTAATCCAAAATTATTTTCAGCATTCGCAATTGCGGACATCAAAGTTTTATATAGTATACGTGCGGATTTTTTTGGACTAAAAGTGAGTATTTGAAGTGCTTCACTTATATCTTTATTCCTTATTGAGTTTGCCATAGATCTAGCTTTTCTAGGTGATATTCTTACATATTTTGTGACTGCTCTAGCTTCAACAATTGGTTCAGAGGCTTCTTTCTCTTTTCTCATTCTGTGATATACAGATCTTTTTACTTTTCTACCATCTTCTTGAACTCTGGAAACATTAGTATTAGTAGCCATGAACTACCCTCCTCAACCTTGCTTTTCTATCTTTCCTTTAACAGCTTTTTTGTCTGGATGTCCTCCAAACCTTCTGGTTGGAGAAAATTCTCCCAATCTGTGACCAATCATTTGTTCAGTTATATAAACCGGTATGTGTTTCATTCCGTTATGAACTGCTATTGTATGTCCAACCATTTCTGGCAGGATCATCGAGGCCCTTGACCAAGTTTTAATAACCTTTTTTTCACCCTTTTCGTTCATCTCTCTAATCTTTTTGATAAGACTTGGATGAACATAAGGACCTTTTTTTAAAGACCTTCCCACCTACTGCACCTCCTTGCTCTTCATTCTAGGTACCTTTAGAAACTCTAAAAGCTTGTTAATAGCGCCCCTTCGCCCAGCTCCCTACCCATAAGGAAGGGGTTTACGGTCCCTTAAACTTCGCTCCCCACGCATAAGGATAAAAATGCTTACTTTACCCTTCTTCTTACTATAAATTTATCGGATTGTTTTTTTCCTCTTCTTGTTTTATACCCTTTAGCAGGTGTTCCCCAAGGAGATTTAGGAATATGACCTTTACTTCTGCCTTCTCCACCACCCATTGGGTGATCTACTGGATTTTGTACCATACCTCTTACCTTGGGTCTTCTTCCTAACCATCTGGTTTTTCCAGCTTTACCGTAAACTTCATTGGAGTGTTCTTCGTTACCAACTACACCGATGGTAGCCATACAACTTAAACGAACTCTTCTCAACTCACCAGAAGGCATTTTTAAAAGTGCATATTTACCTTCTTTAGCCATTAACTGTGCATAAGTCCCTGCAGATTTTGCTATTTTTCCACCTCTACCAGGTTCAAATTCTATATTGTGCACAAGAGTTCCTAGAGGAATATTCTCCAAAGGTAAGCTGTTACCTACTTTGATTTCAGCTTTTGCACCACTCATTACAGTTTCTCCTACATGTAATCCCTTGGGAGATAATATATACCTTTTTTCTCCATCGGCGTATACCAATAGAGCTATCCTTGCACTTCTGTTAGGATCGTATTCTATTGAAGCAACTTTTGCAGGGATATTTATTTTGTCTCTTTTAAAGTCTATTATTCTGTACTTTCTTTTGTGCCCACCACCTCGATGCCTCATTGTAACTCGACCATAATGGTTCCTTCCACCTGTTTTTTTCAAGGGTTCGAGTAAACTTTTTTCGGGTTCGACTTTTGATAATTCAGAAAAATCAGATGTCGTCATATATCTTCGCGATGGTGTTACAGGTTTGTATTGTTTTAACGCCATTATTTATCCACCTCTCTTACAGACTGCCTTGCAATTCTCTGATTACGTATCCTTCTCCTAATTTAACTATTGCTTTTTTCCATCCTCTTGTATATCCTTCACTTCTTCCCAATCTTTTTGGTTTAGGTTTCATATTCATTACGTATACTTTCTCTACTTTGACTTTGAATATTGTCTCAATGGCTTCCTTTATTTCTGGTTTGGTAGCTTCTTTCATGACTTCAAAGGTATATTTGCGTTCTTGCATGAGAGAATAGGTTTTTTCTGTTAAGATCGGCCTAGTAATTATATCATAAGCTTTTTGAAGTTCCATCAGCCGATCACCTCCTCGATTTTATTCACCATTTCCTTGGTAAGCACGATTTTCTCGCTGTTTATTAAATCAAATACATTTAAACCGTCCACATTCTTTTTGTTTTGACCAGGGTTATCAGCTATAATTACTTTCACCTTTGGCAAATTTCTTGCAGATAGTTTAAAGTTTTCGTATTGTTCCTGGTGATAAGGAAATAAAAATAAAACCTTTGTATCTTCCATACCGAATTTGGATAAAATATTTTTTACATCTTTCGTTCTTGGCTTTTCGAATTTAACCTCATCTAAAACAATTAAATTGTTTTCTCTATACCTGACACTCAACGCAGACTTTAAAGCTAGTCTTTTCATTTTTTTATTGAGATCTTTGTGAAATTCCCTGGGCTTTGGTCCAAAAGTTACTCCACCGTGTCGGAAAAGAGGAGATCTAATTGATCCGGCTCTTGCCCTACCTGTATGCTTTTGAGGCCATGGTTTTCTGCCTCCTCCACTAACTTCACTTCTTGTCTTTGTCGAAGCTGTTCCTGCCCTTTTGTTGGTCAATTGCATATCAACGTATCTATATAGTACATCCATATTTGGATCAATATTAAAGATTTCGTCTTTAATATCTAACGTTCCAACTTTTTCATTTTGAATATTGTATATATCTATCTGCGACATTTACTAATCAACCTCCCTACTTCGTTTTTGGGCGTTTAGCCTTTACGGCTTCTCTTATCGTTACCAATCCGCCCCTCGCTCCTGGAACTCCACCTTTGACCGCTATTAGATTGTTTTGTACATCAATGTAAACTACCTCTGAGTTTTGAATGGTTACTCTTTCATTTCCGTATTGACCTGGCATCTTCTTTCCTTTGAATACCTTTGAAGGGAATGTTGCCATTCCTGTAGATCCTAAACCTCTATGAAATTTTGAACCGTGAGTGTTTTCCCCACCTCTAAAATTCCATCTTTTCATAACTCCTGAGTATCCTCTTCCTTTTGAGTTACCTATTAAATCAATCTTTTCTCCTTCAGAAAAAATTGTTACATCGATTTTTTGACCGATTTCGTAATCATCTACATTCTCTACTCTAAATTCTCTTAAATACCTTAAAGGTTTTACTTGCGCTTTTTTGAAATGACCCATCAAAGGCTTGTTTGCTTTTCTTTCTGGTATCTCTTCAAAACCTATCTGTATAGCGTTATAACCATCTGTTTCTACAGTTTTCTTTTGAACTACCACACAAGGTCCAGCTTTGATGACTGTCACCGGGATGGCCTTATCATCTTTAAAAACACGAGTCATTCCAACTTTTTTACCTAAAATACCTTTCATTATTTACACCTCCAGAGCCCGAATGATATCCGTCTTATTTTTTAAAAATTACAATGACATCAAGCTTTTATGTCTACAGATACTCCCGCTGGAATATTGACTTTCAACAGTTTAGTAACCGTATCGGATGAAGCATTGTATATATATATCACTCTTTTATGAACAATCTTTTCAAATTGTTCCATTGAATATGAATATTTGTGCGGGGACCTTATAACTGAATACACGGTTCTCTTATTTGGCAGTGGAATTGGACCAGAAACTTTAGCTTCGGTATCTTTTACAGCATCGATGATTTTTTTTGATGATTCGTCGAGTAATCTATGGTCGTATCCTTTCAGCCGTATTTTTATGTACTTATTACTGGCCATATTTTTTTAAAAGCCTCCTTTTAACTCATTAGTAAGGGGAGCTGAAGCTCCCCGTACAATTATACTTTCAGATTTATTATTCAATTATTTCTGTAACAACACCAGCACCTACTGTCCTTCCGCCCTCTCTTATAGCGAATCTCATACCTTCTTCGAGAGCTACAGGATATATCAATTCTACTGTCATATTGATATTGTCGCCAGGCATTACCATCTCTGCACCACTGGAGAATTCTACAAGAGTCCCTGTAACGTCGGCTGTCCTAATATAAAATTGAGGTCTGTAACCTTTAGTGAAAGGTGTGTGTCTTCCTCCCTCTTCCTTTTTCAATACGTATACCTCAGCCTTAAATTTTTTATGTGGAGTGATTGAACCCGGAGCAGCAAGAACCTGACCTCTTTTTACTTCATCTTTTTCTATACCTCTTAAGAGACATCCAACGTTATCTCCTGCTTCACCTTCATCCAATATCTTTCTAAACATCTCAACACCAGTTACAACGGTCTTTTTTGTTTCATAGCTCAAACCAATTATTTCAACTTGATCTCCAGTGTGAACGACACCTCTTTCAATTCTTCCAGTGACAACTGTTCCCCTTCCAGTAATACTGAAAATATCTTCTATGGGCATTAAGAAAGGTTTGTCGATTTCTCTTACTGGATCTGGGAAGTAAGAATCAACTGCATCCATAAGTTCATATATCTTTTGTGTCCAAGGACCATCTGGGTTATCTTCTTCCAACGCCTTTAGGGCTGAACCCCTTATAACAGGAACTTCATCTCCAGGAAATTCATAGCTGTTTAGGAGATCTCTTACCTCCATTTCTACTAAGTCAATTAATTCTTCGTCGTCAACCATGTCAACTTTGTTAATGAATACAACTAAAGCTGGAACGTTAACCTGCCTTGCCAACAAAACATGTTCTCTAGTTTGTGGCATAACACCATCAGTTGCGGCTACAACTAAGATAGCTCCATCCATTTGAGCTGCTCCGGTTATCATATTTTTTATGTAGTCCGCATGACCTGGACAATCTATATGTGCGTAATGTCTTTTATCTGTTTGATATTCAACGTGTGAAACGTTGATGGTGATTCCTCTTGCTTTTTCTTCAGGGGCTTTATCTATCATGTCAAAAGGTGTGAAATCTGCCCCACCTTTGTAAGATAAAGCCTTGGTAATAGCAGCGGTTAAAGTTGTTTTCCCGTGGTCAATATGACCGATAGTCCCTACGTTCATGTGAGTCTTTGCCCTAACAAACTTCTCTTTAGCCATTGTTCTATCTCCTCCTTGTAAATTATATTATCAAACTTATTCTCTACTTAATAGTTTTTGAGTTACTTGCTCCGGAACTTCCTCGTAATGAGAAAATTGAATAGAACTTGTTGCCCTTCCTTGAGAAAGAGATCTCATTATGGTGGCATATCCGAATAATTCTGATAATGGAACCTGAGCGTGAACTACTCTGGTATTTGTCCCTCCAACGTTTTCAAAACTTTCTATTCTTCCTCTTCTTGAACTTAAATCTGCAATTATATCTCCCATATATTCTTCTGGAGTAGTAACGTCCACTTTCATGACTGGCTCTAATAAAACAGGCTTAGCTTTTTTTATGGCGTCTTTAAAAGCCATAGATGCAGCTATTTTAAATGCCATTTCTGAAGAGTCAACTTCATGGTAGGAACCATCAAAAACCTCGACTCTAATAGCAACCATCGGATAACCTAGTAAGACTCCATCTTGCATACTTTCTTTTACACCATTTTCTATGGCCGGTATATATTCTCTTGGTATGACTCCTCCTACTATTTTATCGACAAATTCGAATTCTTTTTCACTATTCAAAGGCAGTGGCTCAACTCTAAGTTTAACATGTCCATACTGCCCTCGACCTCCCGTTTGCCTGATATATTTGCCTTCAGCTTCGGATGGGAGTTTAATAGTTTCTTTGTATGCCACACGCGGCTGACCTACTTTAACGTTTACCTTGTATTCTCTTTTAATTCTATCAATTATTATTTCTAAGTGCAATTCTCCCATTCCAGATAATATGGTTTCTCCGGTATCGTGGTCGACGTAACTTCTTAAACTTGGGTCTTCCTCTGTCAAAGCATTTAGAGCTTTCCCCAATTTAGCTTCATCATCTTTGGTTTCAGGTTCTATAGAAACAGAAATAACAGGTTCTGGGAATTCAAGTTTTTCTAAAACTAAATTGCATTCTTTATCTGAGAGTGTATCACCAGTGGAAGTATCTTTTAAGCCAATTAATCCTACGATGTCTCCAGCCCTTATGTAATCAACTTCTTCCCTTTTGTCGGCATGGAGAAAAACAAGTCTAGATACCCTTTCTGTTTTATTTTTAGTTGTATTAACTACGTAGCTTCCTTTATTTAAAGTACCCGAATAAACTCTAGCAAAAGTTAACTTACCAATAAAAGGATCCGCCATTATTTTAAAAGCCAACGCAAAAAAGTCTCCATCTTCGAATGGAAGAATATCTTTTACGAACTCTCCCGTCGTTCCATCAAAAGCCTTAACAGGAGGCATATCTAAAGGCGAAGGTAGATAATCAATAACTGCATCTAACAAAGGTTGAACTCCTTTGTTTTTAAACGCACTTCCACAAAGAACAGGTACTATTTTGCTTTGTATGGTTGATGTTCTTATGGCTTCTTTTAATTTATCTACAGGAATTTCTTCCTCTTCTATGTAAAGCTCCATTATATTTTCATCAACTTCGGCAACTGCAGCAATTAAGTCTTCTCTCTTAGATTCACAAAAATCTATTAAATTGGACGGAATACTCCTTTTCTCAATTATTTGACCATTTTCATCTGTCCAATAAAGTGCTTCCATAGTTAGTAAATCAACTACACCTTCAAACTCAGCTTCAGAACCAATTGGAACTTGCAAAGCTATAGGATTAGCCCCCAACTTATCTTTCATTGTTTGTATAGCATTAAAAAAATTCGCTCCAATTTTATCCATTTTATTCATAAAGGCGATTCTCGGCACTCTATACCTATCAGCTTGACGCCACACTGTTTCAGATTGTGGCTCGACCCCAACTTGAGCGTCGAAAACAGCAATAGCCCCATCTAAAACACGTAATGATCTTTCTACCTCAACGGTAAAATCAACGTGTCCTGGTGTGTCAATTATATTTATTCTATGATCCTTCCAAAAAGCAGAAGTCGCTGCAGAGGTTATGGTAATTCCTCTTTCTTTTTCTTGCTCCATCCAATCTGTTTCGGTTGTGCCTTCATCAACATTTCCTAATTTGTGTTTTGTCCCCGTATAAAATAAAATTCTTTCGGTAGTAGTTGTTTTTCCTGCATCTATATGAGCAACTATTCCTATATTTCTTATTTTTTCTATGGGGTATAATCTTTCTTTCAAAACAATCCCTCCTACTAAGCTGCTAAACTACCATCTGAAATGTGCAAAAGCTCTGTTTGCTTCAGCCATCCTATGAACGTCTTCTTTCTTTTTCACAGAAGGTCCCGTATTGTTGTAGGCGTCTATCAGTTCTTGAGATAATTTACTAACCATATCTCTGCCTTTTTTTGATTGTGCAGAGGTAACTATCCATCTTATTGCTAAAGATGTGGCTCTGTTTTCCGGTACTTCAAAAGGTACTTGATATGTTGAACCCCCCACCCTTCTTGATCTTACTTCTACCACAGGTTTAACATTATCTATCGCTTTATGAAAAGCCTCTATTGGATTTTCTTTTGTAGCTTCAGCCAACCTCTCCAAAGCAGAATACACTATTTGTTGTGCTAAAGATTTTTTTCCATCATACATCAACCTGTTTATAAATTTGGAAAGTAAAATATCCCCATAAATAGGATCTGGAACTATGTTTCTTTTTTCAGCAGTTCTTCTTCTCATTCAGTAAAGAGCCTCCTTATTAAGCCTTGGGTTTTTTGGTACCGTATTTACTTCTACCTTGTTTTCTACCTTCAACACCGGCAGCATCCAAAGTCCCTCTGATTATCTTATACCTAACACCAGGTAAGTCTTTTACCCTTCCACCTCTTACCAAAACGTTAGAGTGTTCTTGTAGGTTATGACCTTCTCCAGGTATATAACAAGTTACTTCGATTCCATTCGATAGCTTAACCCTTGCAATCTTCCTTAAAGCTGAATTAGGTTTTTTCGGGGTCATAGTTGAAACCCTTACACAAACACCTCGTTTTTGAGGGTTACCTCGTAATGCAGGAGATTTGGTCTTTTTCTTTACAGATGTTCTTCCGTACCTTATTAATTGATTAATCGTTGGCACTTAGATTTCTCTCATTTCAAGGGAAGCCATTAAATAAATGCCCTCAAAAATGAGAGTTCACCTCCTTCTGCTTTATTTTAATTTATATTAGTGTAATATATATTTTTCGTATATTTGAAAAAATAAGAAAACGCCAGTGGATATTTTACATTATTGGACCTTAATTAAAAATTAATTAAATATAACAATTTAAATAATTTACGGTTATTTATATTTGATTTTCAAACGATTGACCGTTTCCTCCGGAATTTTTTTGATAAAATCGTTTTCTTTTTTTACAAAATAAAATGAATTTTTTAGATACGGGTTGGTTGTACCGGTTAGCTGTTTCAAAATGTATAATTCATTCTTTGCTCTTGTTATGGCAACATAGAAGAGCCTTTCTTCTTCATCTAATTTTTGTTCTTTAATTGCAAGTCCGTTGGGAAAATCTCCTGGATTCACCGATATGAGAATAACTACTTTCCATTCCAATCCCTTAGCCCCATGAATCGTTGTGAGCGTTAACTTATTCTCATCTTTATCCCTACTCGCAGGTATTACTCCTATCTCTTCACTAAGCGTCAAATCTTCTATAAAAGCACTTACTGAATCATAACGACTGGCAATTTCACTGAATCTTTCAATATCCATGTTCCTTGATTTAGAATCTGCATAAGTTAAGAAAGAATATTCTTGGTAGAAATCTTTATAAATGGTATCTATCAACTCATCAGGACTACTTTCTTTATTATCGAAAAGTTTTGTTAATAATTCCAAGGGTGTTTTGAACTTATTTATTTCAGTTTCCTTCAATATATTTGAGATGTTATCGTTTTCTTCTCCTTGACCCCGCTCGGGGCTTTTCCCTATTCCAGTTTCAATCTCTTCATAGATCTTAGATGCAGTTTTGTTACCAATTCCAGGAAATAATTTTAAAATCCTACTCCACGAAATCTTATCTAAAGGATTGTTTAATACCTTTAAAAAAGCCAATATATCTTTTATATGTGCCGTTTCGATGAATCTCAATCCTGATAGTATTCTGTAAGGGATACCTTTTGAATCCAATTTTTGTTGTAACACCATAGATAACGAATGCGATCTATATAGCACAGCGATATCTTTATAATCTAAACCTTCTTTTAATTTATCTTCTATGATTTTGACTACGGCATCTGCTTGTTCCAAATCGTCAAAAGTTTCCACAACGAAAGGTTTTAAATAACTTTTTCTCTTAGGTTTAAGGACTTTAGGAACAGAATTAGAAGGTATTAGGTGATTAATCAAACCAACTATATCAGAGGTACTTCTGTAATTACTTTGTATCTTGAAAACCTTTGTTCTTTCATCTTCTATAAAATCTTTTACGTTTTTAAATAAAGCTCCTCTGAATGAATATATACTTTGAGAATCGTCTCCAACAACTATCAGATTCCCATGAACCGATGATAAAGCCTCAACCAATTCTATTTGAATTTTGTTGGTATCTTGAAATTCGTCAACTAAAACATATTTAAATTGGCTTGAACACTTGTTTAGTACTTCTGGATGAGTTTTGAATAAAACTAAAGTATTTACTAACAGATCATCATAGTCCATTGCATTCATATCTTTTTTTAATTGGATATATATACTCCATATTTGCTCAATATCTCTTTCAAAATTCAACAAATATGGGGCTCTTTCAAGTATTGATTCTCTTAAAGAGGTCAATGTGTTACATGAATAGCTTATAATTTTCATTATTACTTCTTCTTTTGGAAGCTTGTAATTATCACTGATTTCTTTGATGTACTCGCTTTTAGCCATTTTTAACAAATCTTTTGAATCTTCTTTGTCGAGGATGCTGTAATTATTTTTATAGTCTAAAAGCGTGGCGTACTTTCTAAGAATAGAATTACATACATGATGGAATGTACCAGCTAGCATTTTATCTATATTTCTATTGGTAACATTCTTTACCCTTTCTATCATTTCCCTTGCCGCAGCCCTGGTGAAGGTGACTAATAAAATATTTTCAGGTTCAACTCCATTATTCAACAAATAAGCAATTTTATAGGTTATTACTCTAGTTTTACCAGAGCCAGGACCCGCAACTATTATCGATCTTCCTTCTGATTTTATAACAGCTTCTCTTTGTTCTTCATCCAACTCATTTTCGAATAAAGATGACGGGCTTCCGCCACTTAAGGAGGGGAATTTTTCCTTGACCCCGTTCGGTGTGTTTCCTTGAACTCCCTTCGGGGTGTTCTCCTCAACCTCGTTCGGGGTGTTTCCTTGAACCCCCTTCGGGGTGTTTTTTTCTCCCAAAAAGAGGAAATCATTCCCCTTGTTTTTCGCCATTTATTTCCACTCCCGTTATATGTCCTTCTTTTCTATCATATCGCTTATTTCTTTTAATTGCAAGCTTCTGGAGGGATGCCTTAACTTCCTTAAAGCTTTTACTTCAATCTGCCTTATCCTTTCTCTTGTTACGTTGAAGAAGTTTCCAACCTCTTCCAGTGTTTTCATTTTACCGTCAAGCAAGCCATATCTCATTTTTAACACCGTAGCTTCCTTGGGCCTTAAAGATTCCAAAACTTTTTCAATTTCTTCTTTAAGTATCATTCTCACAGCAATTTCCTCTGGTTGATCAGCTTCAGAGTCCTCTAAAAAATCACCTATATAAGCTTCTTCATCATCAGAACCACTTATTGGTGCATCAACGGAAATGATCTCTTTAGTTGCCAATAAAATTTCATCCATTTTTTCTAAAGGTTTATCCAGTAATTCTGCTAACTTTTCGGTAGAGGGGTATTCACCTGTTTCTTGGAGGTGTTTTCTAATAACTATGTTCATCCTGTTTATAGATTCAACCAAATGAACAGGTATTCTAATTGTTCTAGCTTGATCGGCTATAGCTCTGGTGATAGCTTGCCTAACCCACCAAGTAGCATAGGTTGAGAATTTAAAGCCTCTTTTCCAGTCAAATTTTTCTACGGCTCTAATTAAACCTATATTCCCCTCTTGAATCAAATCCAAAAAGGTTAATCCTCTTCCTGTGTATCTTTTGGCTATACTAATCACCAATCTTAGATTTGCCTTCACCAATTCGTCTTTGGCTTTTTTGTCGCCTTTCTTAGCTCTTATAGCAAGCTGCCTTTCCCTGGAGGGAGTTAAAAGTTTGATTCCCCCTATTTCTCTCAAATAAATCTTTATGGGTTCATTTACGGCAGAGTTGTCGAATATCTGAGATTCCCTTTCTTGAAAAAGCTCCTCTAACCCATCGTTAAAAAATTCTTCTTCCTCTTGGATTTGGTCCTCTTGGGAGGATTCTATAATTTCTATCCCTTCTGATTCGAGCTTTTCATGGATCTTATCTAAAAAGCTGCCGTCAATTACATCAGATAAGTTATGAGGTATGCATTCATCTATATCTCGATAAGTTATGGTATTGTTCTTCTCTTTAGCTATTTCAATAAGTTTTTCTAAACCTCTCTCAAGTTCTTCTATATAACATTCTTTGTCTCTTTTAACCCTTATTTTATCTTGATCAACGATCTCAATTTTTTCAATTTCTTCTATTAATTCTGAAAAATCCACCTTTTTCTCAAGCTTTTCCATAAAAAAATCTGCAGGGGACTCACCACTTTAATGGTGAGAGGAACGCAGAATCTTTCCTCCTTTTAAGATATTTGATATCCATAACCGTCATTTTTTTGTAGTAATGTAAGATATTTTGGATGTACATCACCAACACCATTTAATAAAAAGCTTGGCCTATGTCGTATTGCAATGCGTCCAATATGGATACCCATATTTTTTCCTTTTGGTATAACTGCCAACACTATATCGCCTGTTTTGTATCCCATATATGTTCGTTCTTTTGGACGATATTTTTTTGGGAATCCGTATTTATCTACAAAACACATTCTACGCATTCCATGACCCATTGCTTTGATCTCTAAAACTTGCATATCAGGTTCAATTTGAACGTTTTGACCACTTTCTCCAACACAAGCTGCATCTATCCAATGCTTTTTAGGATAGTTTTGTGTCTCACGATTGTACTTTGTTCGTCCTCCTGTTCCAACTTCAATAGGTAATTCTTCCTTACCTGCCGTGAGGCTGTTTCCTCGTAATTGATTGAATATATACCAACGTGTAGCATTGAGTGCTGCTGTATCTTTGAGTGGTCTCTTTGATTCTGATTTGATCTGTTTCAGCCTTTCTGGATTATTTGTTAAAAATTCTTCAATTGATTGATTACCTTTCTTCTGATTGCATTCGTGGCAAGCTAATGTAAGGTTACTTATCCTGTCACTTCCACCTTTAGATTTAGGTACGATATGTTCTATTTCTAACGGTACATTCTCTTTACCACAATATACACATTTCCTACCCCATTTCTCAAGAAGGTACTCTTTTATTTCGTATCCATACAACGTTCCTCGTTGATACTCTATTCCATTAATTTCTGGATCTTGTAGTTTTTGAGTATCAAAACGTACTAATTCCAATGAAATACCTGTAATTGGTGAAAAGCGTCGAATACGTTTAATCCATGTGAGTATATTTTCTACACGGCTTATAAGACTAGGTGGTAACCAACCTTTTGAACGTTTTCTGTTGTCAAACCTTGCTATACGATACCTTATCTTTCGGTTTCTTCGTGAACGTCTTACACCTCTACGAGTATCTAATGCTTTTTTGATACTTTGACCTCTGTGATGAATCTCAGCACCCCAAATTACTTTCTTACCGTTCTTAAAATCGCCTACTAAAGTAACTCCAGTGATCTTACTTCCAGGATCGATCTTAACCTGTATAGGTTGCGTGTCGCCGCCTTCACGATCTTTTAGAATAATTGTGAATGGATGGTATCGAAATACTGCTGCTTTACCTTTCTTCAATAACTCTCTTGCCCTAGCAGGATGACATGGCATAAGTGGTTGTTTGTTTTTATCTAATACAAAAACTCGTTGTACAGATTCCTTTTCCATGGAAGTTACCTTCCTCTCCCTTTCGGGTTAAAGTGAGCCTCGCCAATGTTATTCTGGCTTTTTACATTCAACACACTGGTTTCAACCCCGTATACCTGTTTAATGTTGAACGACAGGGCTTGGAACTGGCTCCAGCATTCCAAGGTGTCATGACCAGAATAACGTAGTTCTTCAAATTTGCCGTGAGGCTGTCTTCGAACTTAGGCTGGTCAACTCCGAGGCTTCAAGCCTCCGTCTTTAGACGGGGGTAGTTGACAGGGAACGTTATTAGATCGCTTAATAAACAAATAAAATTCTAATTTTAAAGTGTGTAATATACTATTCAATTGACTATTTTTAATTTTGAATAAAGTTGTATGATTTGAGACGTAATATTCGTCTTTTCCGAAAGATCTTTTGTTTCATGAAGTTTTTTCTTCAACTCTTCTATTTGTTCATTTATTTTTGTTCTCCTAATACTTTCTTTTAAAGAAGAAAGAATCCTCTCAGGATTAAAAAAATATTCAATCTTCCAAACCTCTACTATCAATTCACTTAGTTCTTTTGAAGAATTTTCAAGTAGAAACCCAATATCTGAACTTTGTGAGGTTAAAGTAAAAAATTCTTTGAGCAACTGACTAGAAAAATCTTCCTCGCTGAAATAATTTTTGAGTATCTCTCTATAGTGAGGATATTTAATCCATAGGTATAAATAAGATTTCGCAATATCGTATCTTATATCCTTTTCTACGTAAAGAGTATCTTTCGTTTGAGAATTAGACTCATTTGAAGCAGAACTTACAGGTATTAGTGCAGAAGTTCTTTCTAGTATTTTTTGAATATACTCGGTACCTTTTCCCGTTTTTTTTGAAATATTTTCAATAAAACTTTGTAAATAACTTATTCTTCCAACATCTTCAAATTTTTTGTACCATCTTGACATCTCTTTTAAGTATTTCTCTAAAGCAAATTCATTACTTAAATCGTATTTTTCTGAATAATAATCAACGATGAACTCATGAAATTTGTAGGAGTTTTTTAATATTTCGGCGATGTATTTGTTATCGTGCTTCTTGGTTAGTTCGTCAGGATCTTTAGTAGGATACTTTGAAACTGCTATTTGGAAATCCTTAGCAAATAAAGCATCTATGGTGGATAAAGTGGCTTTTTGACCAGATTCATCCATATCGTACATCGTAATTACTTTGTTAGTTGCTTTCAACAATTCAACGGCGTGATCTTTTGTAAAGGCAGAACCTAAAATACCCACAACATTTTTGAAATCTAATTTGTACATGGAAATTACATCAAAGTAGCCTTCAACCAGTATTACAAAATCATTTTCTTTTATGAATTTTTTGTTTTTATGATACCCGTAAAGTATTTTAGATTTTTTAAAAAACTTATTTTCAGGAGTATTCAGATACTTGGGTGCATTCGTGTCTTCTTCTATTTGCCTACCTGCAAAGCCAACTAGCTCTCCATCATTGTTTCTTATTGGGATAATTAAACGATTATAAAAAAACTCTTTTTCTCCATTGATCAACAAACCAGTATTTTTTGCAATGTCTTTATCAAAAAGATTCTCTTCGATCACTTTTTGAATTTCTGAGCCCGTGGCAAACCCTAATTCAAATTCTTCTACTAACTCTCTAGTTATCTCTCTCTTTTTCAAATACTGCCAAACTTTATGATTAGAAGAGAGGTTGAGAAGATTATAGTTATAAAGTTTGGAAACTTCTTCATTAAAAATTATCTCCACAGGTTTTTCTTTTTGAGTTATATCTAATTCAATTCCCGCATAAGTAGCTATTTTTTTTAAGGCATCCAAAAAACTAATTTGTTCATACTTTTCCAAAAAAGTGATCACATCACCATGAGCTCCACATCCAAAGCAATGGAAGGTTTGGGTTTCAGGAAATATATAAAAAGATGGGGTATCTTCTGCATGAAAGGGGCATAAAGCTGTGTAATTTTTTCCCCTTTTAGAAAGAGACAAATAAGAATTGACGAAATCAACTATATCAACTTTATTTTTAATTTCGTCAATTACTTTTTTCAGACTATCATAATTTCTGCTCATAAACTTCACTATTCCTTAAAAATACGAAACAGATAAAACAGTACTCATCTTTTTGAAAATTGAGCTCTTTTTCTAGCTTTTCTCAAACCATATTTCTTTCTTTCTACTTCTCTTGGATCTCTAGTTAAGAGACCTTCTTTCTTCAAAATAGGTCTGAAGGATTCATCGTAGGAAAGTAAAGCCCTGGCAATTCCAAGTCTAATGGCACCAGCTTGGCCACTCAATCCTCCACCATTAACCCTTATAACTAAATCAAATTGTCCATTTGTAGATGTGACGGTGAGTGGTTTTAAAGCTTCTATTTCCCATACCTCGTTACCTCTTAAATATTCTACCAAACTTTTGTATTCTTTTCCATTTATTTTTATCTTACCGTTGCCTGGCCTTAAATGTACCCTTGCCACGGCTGTTTTTCTTCTCCCGGTACCGTAATATTCGATAAGTTCTGCCATTCGAATACCTCCTGATTAAATATTTTCTATTTTTATCTCTTTTGGATTCTGAGCTTGGTGTGGATGATCAGGACCAACATATACCTTTAGTTTCTTCATCATATGCTTGGCTAAAATAGTTTTGGGCATCATACCTTTTACAGCTAGCTGAATTATCCTTTCAGGGTGCTTACTTTGCATCTGTTCAAAAGAGATTTCCTTGAGCCCTCCAGGATAACCACTGTATCTTCTGTATATTTTGTTTTCTTTTTTGTCCTTCGAAAGTTTTATTTTTTCCGCATTCACTACAACAACAAAATCTCCACTATCTATATATGGAGTATAGGTCGGTTTGTGTTTCCCCTGTAGTATTTTTGCAATCCTCGATGCTAGTCTTCCTAGTGTGTAGTCTTTTGCATCGATCAAGAACCATTCTCTTTTTATGTCTTCTTTCTTAGCGGTATATGAAGGCTGCACTAATTTAGAATTCATTTCAAAAACCTCCTCATTCTTCTGATTTTGTTTGAGCAAAACTAGTTATTTTAGTTTTTTTCAATAAAAAATGTGAAATAGACGAATCCACAAAAAACTTAATGAAATTAAACAATAGAACTAGTAAAAAAAACAATTGCAAACTTATGCCTATGTTGCTAACGAATTGTGATGTTGGTTGATTAGTATAAACTGGTATCGCTACAAAATAATTCAACCCGTACGCTACAACCCCCGTCAGTAAAGAAGAAATTACGTAATTGATCCAGTTGTTCAACTTAACAAAATTTTTTAATAGATACAACGTCGTTATAAAAGCGGTTCCAGCTATAAAATTCATCAATATGCCGATTAAACCACCATCACCAGCTCTAAAAATAAATAAAAAGCTTTTTATTACAAGGGTGAAAAAACCCGGGAAAAAACCATAGCCCATTGTAACCAAAATAATCAAACTGTCACTGGGATCGAATTTTAGAAACGGCAACAAAGGTATTATTGGAAATTCTATAAAAGTTAAAAGAAATGAAAGTGCCCCAAAAATCCCGACAATTGCTACTCTTCTACCATGCATAAACGAATCAGTCCTTTAGGGCATAAACATCTACAAACTTCCTGTTGTTTTTTGTTTTAAACTTAACGACACCGTCTATTTTAGCAAATATGGTGAAGTCTCTCCCTATTCCAACGTTTTCCCCAGGATGAATTTTAGTGCCTCTTTGCCTAACAATTATGGTACCGGCTCTAATTTTTTTCCCGTCAGAAGCCTTCACTCCAAGATACTTGGGGTTGCTATCTTTTTTATTTACATCAGAACTTTTTTTGGCAAAAAGTTGTAAATCTATTTTCATAATCTTATCTAACCTCCACTTTAAGATTTCTTGGGTAATCTTTAGATATGGCAACCAAACTTTTTAGCAAGTAATCTAATAACAAATTGGAGAGGTGAGTTTCTTGCTTGAGCGAAATCTTTAAATAACCCTCTCTTTTCTCAATATGACCTAAACTTTCATTTTTTAGAATTTCAGCAACAAATTGAGTTAAAACACTGACAGCGCTGCAAACTATATCATTGCCAAAAGAAGAAAATTCGGCATGTCCAAAAATTTCTACACTGGGTCTTTCAGAATTGTTATAAATTGCCGTAATCATTCGCGTTATCCTTCAATTTCTTTTATTTTTAGAGCAGTATACTCTTGTCTATGACCTTTTTCTCTTCTATAATTTTTTCTTCCTTCAAATTTGATTATTTTTACCTTCCTATCTTTTCCATGCTCTACAACTTCGGTAATCACTTTTGCTCCCTCAACATAAGGTTTCCCAGCTTTCTTTTCTTCTTCTTTACTTAGATAAATAACTTTGTCTAATACTACCTCGTTACCTGGATCCACATCTTTTACTTTTTCAGTGTAAATCACTTGATCTTTTTCTACCTTGTATTGTTTACCATTAAAATAAACTATAGCGTACACTTTTGCACCTCCGATCTCTCAAAATTTTCTAAAATCCATTTGCCTATTTTACCATCTAAATAAACGGGTAGTATTAATTAATTGTTAATTTTAAAAAAATAAAACTAGACATTTTTTACTATAAAAACTTTTCGATCACTTTAGCTTGATCAGGATAAATATATTTTATTTGATTATAAATCTCCCGTAATTGTGCTTGTACACCTTTATCAATATTGATGCTGTTCAAGTAACTTTCCAAATCGTAACCGTTTTGAATGAAGGAAAATGGTTCTTGAAAGAAATCCGTCAGATTCTCTTTTTTCCATTGCTCGATTTCTTTCGCCACATCAGGATAAAGATATTGAATTTCTCTCAAGGCTTCATTTATCTTTTTTTCAAGTTCTTTAAACGGATAATCTAACTTGACCGAATTTAAATATCCCACAATGTTTCCTCCTGTGGAAACGAAATCAATAGGGCTTTCAAAAAAAGAAACATTTTCTTGTATACTTTTTAAACTCAGATAAACATAAACCTCTTCGCTTTGACCATAATAAAGTAAAGAAGTGGCTATCTCTCTTGCCAAGGGGACAGCAGTGTAAGAAGATAAAAGATCTTCCCCTTTAACCATACTGGTTAACACCTCGCTACCTGTGTATCCAACAAACCAAGCTGATAAATCAGAAGTTCCCGTTTTACCATGTAAATCCAAATCTAAGACGTTTGCTCTTTGCCCTGTCCCTTCCAGCACGACTTTTCTCATCAAAGTATTCATTGTGGCATATGAATCATTGGAAAGACCTTCAATTTTTCTTTCAACATTTGGATATCTTTTATATATTAAATTCCCTTTCTTATCGTAAACTTCTGAAATTATGTAAGTCGAGGGAATAATACCGTAATTTGGGAAGATTGAATAAGCTTTTGTGAACTCGTATGGACTTGTCTCTAAAGTTCCCAACGCTAAAGTTAAATCATTCGGATATTTACCTTGAACTCCTACTACATTTGAAAGAAAATTTTTAATAGTTTCTATAGACCTTTGAGGAGATATATCTATATGAGAAGCGAGGTAGATCGATGGAATGTTTATAGAATCGACTAACGCTTCTTCTAAAGTGACCGTTCCTCTATATGTTTTATCAAAGTTTTCTGGAGCCCAATCACCAAATTTCATAGGCTGATCGGGAAGTGTTGTATTTTTATCATAACCATTTTCCAAAGCCAAAAGATAATAAAATGGTTTAATAGCAGAACCAACCTGTTGTTGGGAATAGAAAACATCGTATTCCCCACCCCAAAAACTTAATATCTCACCTGTTTTGTTGTTGATAACAATTGCAGACGTTGATGAGTCTACAGTAACAGTATCAAATAGATTCTTATTAAAGGTGGTTTTTATAGTATAACCACCACCTTTTAAACCTATATCTTCTTCCTCTGCTTTTATTCTATAAATTAAATTTAAATACCTTTCATCGTAGGTCTGAGGGTAAAAAACCATCTTTTCTATTTTTTCCTTAATGACCTCTTTTTCTTCTATTACGAAATTATTAGGCAAGGAATTTAAAACTATCATCCCCTGATTTTTAGCTCTTTCTGGGTATTTATAGGGATTGTAAACTTCTGGTCCGTTTATGATCCCTATTAAAACTAGCATCTCTTCATAACTTAAATTTTGTAGCTCTTTTCCGTAATATCTTTCTGCTGCAGCCCCAAATCCTGAAATGTCGTTCCCCAAATAAATACTGTTCATATAAGCTTCCAAAATTTCTTCTTTAGTATAAGACCGTTCCAGAAAAAAAGCAAGCATAATATCCATTATTTTTCTCTTAATAGTTCTTTCATTTGTGAGATAAACAGTTTTGGCAAGCTGTTGAGTCAGGGTGCTCCCACCTTGGACTATAGAAAAGTTCTTTATGTTTGTTAATGCTGCTCTGGTTAAAGACTTAACATTGATTCCATTATGTTCGTAAAACTCCCTATCTTCCGTCCACAAAAGGAAGTATATTAATTCTGGAGGCATCTCGTCTAACTTAACATACTTGTATTTTGTAGAAAGTATTTGTTCTCCATTATCGAATAGATAAGTGTTGTACTTTGGATCAACAAGAAAAATAGATGTAGAATCGTTGTAATAATCGTATACATAGAAGAATAAAGCTAAAAAAATTACCATTCCGGTAAAAAAGCCTATAATGAAACTCTTTATAAAAAAACACCTCCACTTGTTTGCAGCCTTATGCAAAAAGTTTTTTGCTGCTTTATGCAAAATGGTTCTTTATAATGCCTTAGAACTAACTTCCAAATTCTCATTTGCGAAGCAAATGATGTACGGGGACCTTAAGGGGGTCACCCCTTAACGTTTAAGGATATCATACCATATTTTGATTTATATTTTTTGAAAATTTTAGTAATTAATTATATTATAAAAAATATTTTGCTTGTTTTTCCAAATAAAAAATGTTAAAATAATGATGAAAGAATTTATAAGTACAACAAATTTCTCATAAAAGTTAAAAAATAGCAATTAAATTGATAAAAAACAAAAATGCTTATGTAATCCTTAAAAGTATAATAGTTTTTGTCAAAAATTTAATTGGCTCAAGGAACCGCAATAAAAATAATTTATTCATTGTTTGTGAGGAGGTTGAATATTATGTCAGGACATAATAAATGGGCAAATATTAAACACAGAAAGGGCGCACAAGATGCAAAAAGATCCCAAATGTTTACGAAACTCATCAGAGAGCTTACAATAGCTGCTAGAGAAGGCGGAGGAGATCCAGAATCTAATCCACGCTTAAGAACCGCAGTAGAAAACGCCAAAGCAGCTAACATGCCTAAAGACAAGATCGAATCAGCTATAAAAAAAGGAACCGGCGAATTAGAGGGTGAAGAACTCACCGAAATAATGTACGAGGCATACGGTCCAGGCGGAGTTGCACTCCTAATTTCAGTTGTAACCGATAACAAGAATCGAACTGCTCAAGAAGTTCGCCATGTCCTTTCAAAATGGGGAGGAGCTTTGGCAGAATCAGGTTCTGTTTCATGGAATTTCGAACGAAAAGGACTAATAACCATCCCCAAAGAAGAAGTTGAAGATATTGACGAGCTAATGTTACTTGCGGTTGAAGCTGGCGCAGAAGATTTAGATGAAAACACCGATCCTTTAGAAATTATAACCGCCCCGGAAAATCTGACTCAGGTGAGAAATGCTTTAAAAGAAGCAGGTTATACCGTCTCTGAAAAATTAACCTTTTTGCCTAAAACAACCGTTAAGCTTTCTGATGAAGACGCTGAAAAGTTATTAAAATTGTTAAACGCCTTGGATGATATGGATGACGTCCAAGAAGTATTCGGAAATTACGAGATCGACGATGAAGTAATGGAAAGACTTGCTGCAAATATTTAAGAGCCCATAAATGGGGACGAAAGTCCCCATTTTAAATTATTTGGTAATTATTTGGGAAAGGATAATTGCAAATGAAAAGATTTCCATTAGTACTTATATTAATTACATTAATATTCTCCACCTTGAATTTTGCCTCTAGTCCCTCTAAGGTGCTTTTTCTAAGTGATTTTACTCACTCTTTAAAAAACGAATTAATTTTTGATTTAAAGTTTGAAGATATTTACCAAACTAGGTTTAGTTTTGACTTTGAATCTTTAGAAAACGAAGTTAAATTATCGAACGTAGATAACGTAATTAATTATTTCAAATTTGATCAAGCAGGCTTCGAATTTTCGTATAGAAATCCCGGAAATAGAAACGATCCATACTTTTTAACAGACAGTTTTGATAGTTTTAGCATGGTTTTGGATGATTATTTTGTACTAACCTTCAACGATTTGAAAATTGGGATTATCTTTAAAGAATCCCTTTTTAACATGTCCTTTTGGACTGAGGTTACAGACCTTTCTCAATCAAAAGTTGCCATGACTTTAGCAACCCCAAACAACTTGGGCATATCTCTAGGATTTGAAGATATTATGAAGTATTATTTTAGAGCCGGAGATTTACTTTTTTCTTTAGATGATAATGCCCTTGACTCTGTTTATATTTTGAACCAAGATTTTTTATTGGAGTACAATGCAAGCACCCAATCTCTTTGGGTTGATTCGATATATTTCGATAAAAATGATGAAAATTTCTATTTTCGAATACCTGTTACCAGAAATTTATTTTTGACTTATTCCAATCTTGGAATAGGAGTTTCTTTCTATGTAGAACTTTTAGGTGAAAACAACTAAATTTGGAGGAAAAAGATGTCAGAATTTTATTCTTCCCCTTTTGATGACGAAGACTATAAATTATTCTTGAAAAAGTTGGTAACCCATTTCAATCTAGATCTTTCTGGATACAAACAACACAGAGTAAGACGGAGAACGGATATATTACTCAAAAAATATGGTGTCAATTCGTATTCGGAGTATCTAGAATTATTACAGAAAAATAAGGACAAATGGCTCGAATTTTTAGATAAGCTCACGATCAATGTCACGGAATTTTTTAGGAACCCAGAGAAGTGGGAATATTTAAAACAAGAAATAATACCCGAATTCATTAAAAACTACAAGCCGAAGATAAAACTCTGGAGTGCAGGTTGTTCTACCGGGGAGGAACCGTACACCCTTGCTATCGTGTTAAATGAATTAGGTATCTCTGGCAAATCAACAATTATCGCTTCAGATTTTGATGAAGGTGCTTTAAAGCAAGCCAAACGTGGCATATATAATGAAAAAAGTTTAATAAACTTAAACGATGAATACAAAAGAAAGTACTTCACAAAAATAGGAGAAGATAAATACGAAATAAAAGATTCCATCAAAAATAACGTTACTTTCAATAAAATAAACCTTCTATTTGACGAATTTGAAAAGAATTTTGATTTAATTATATGTAGAAATGTTGTCATATACTTTGACAACGACGCTAAAGAAAAATTATACAAGAAATTTTATGATGCTTTGAATCCTGGCGGAGTATTATTTGTTGGTTCCACGGAAAGAATTTTCAATCATAAAGCCTTTGGTTTTACTTCCATTGCCCCTTTTTTTTACAAAAAAATTATCTAGTTAAGGGGCGCTAGCAAAGACTAGGCAGAGCTTACAAGAAAACTGTTCAAACAATTAACTCACAAAAAAGACCCTGCCTTTAAAAGGGTCACAGGGCGGAGCCCTCCCCCACCCTTTCTGGGCTAGGGACCGGAGGTCCCTTCTTTGAATAAGCGAAAACGGGGTCTAAGATACGCTAGCACTTGTTTTAGAATCGTTAAAATCATTAAAATCTTAGGTCGAGGAGGAAGCAAATGAAAAACATAAAAACTATGACAATGGAATGGACAGGTAACAGTCTAATTTTGATAGATCAGAGGTATTTACCTATTGAAGAAAAGTATGTAGAATGTCAGAATTATTTGGATGTTGCCAATTCAATAAAAGACATGGTAGTAAGAGGAGCTCCTGCTATAGGAGCAACCGCAGCATTTGGCTTTGTTTTAGGGGCAAAAGAGTTTTCCTATCTTTCTGACAAGAATCTTTTTTCAAACAAATTAGAAGAAGTAAAAAACAGTTTATCTAAAACTCGCCCCACTGCCGTAAACTTATTTTGGGCGTTGAACAGGATGGATAAAATTTTAAAAGATAATCTTCCCACAAAAGAAATAAATGACCTTGTCACCATATTAGAAGAAGAAGCACTGAAAATCGCCTACGAAGATATTGAAATAAATAAACAGATCGGCAAGAACGGAGAAGCTTTGTTAAACGACGGTGACACCGTTTTGACGCATTGCAATGCAGGAGCATTAGCAACTGTTGATTATGGAACCGCTTTAGGGGTTATTAGAGCGGCAGTAGAAAATGGTAAAGATATCCAGGTCTATGCAGATGAAACCAGACCATACCTTCAAGGGGCTAGATTAACGGTTTGGGAATTGGTTAAAAGTGGTATCAAAACTACACTAATTACAGACAACATGGCAGGTTGGGTAATGAAACAAGGAAAAATAAATGCTGTGATAGTAGGAGCCGATAGAATCGCACGTAATGGGGATGTTGCTAATAAAATTGGAACGTATTCTGTAGCCGTTCTTGCAAAAAGGCACGGCATTCCTTTTTATGTTGCTGCTCCACTTTCTACTATAGACATAGAAACAAAAAATGGGGAAGGTATTCCCATCGAAGAAAGGAACCATAATGAGGTCAGATTTTGCCACAAAACTCGTTTAGTAACAGACGATGTAAATATATACAACCCTGCTTTTGATGTAACTCCAAATGAATTAGTTACAGCGATAATTACCGAAAAGATGGTCATAAGACCACCTTATGAAATAAACATAGTGAAATTATTTTAGCTTGCCCTTTTGCAGCTTTGTGCAAAAAGATTTTTGCTGCTTCGTGCAAAACGTCTTTTTGCAATTGTTTTAGAATAATTTCCATACCCTCATTTGCTTCGCAAACGACGTATGCAAATGATGTTTTTTGTTGCTTTATGCAAAATGGTTCTTTATAATGCTTTAGAAGTAACATCCTAATTTTCATTTGCGGAGCTTTTGCGGCCCTATGCAAAACGCTTTGTTCATAATGCCTTTGAAATAATTTCCAAATTCTCATTTGCGAAGCAAATGATGCACGGGGATCTTAAGGGGTTTACCCCTTAACGCTTGGAGGTGGATACCTTTGAAAATACTTGTAATTAGCGATCTACATATTCCTATAAAATCAGACTTGAAAAGTCTTGACAAATTAAACTTTGGACTTTATGATCAAATATTCTTACTCGGTGACATCGTGGATATCGAAGTACTGAATTACTTAGAAAATCAAAAGCCCATACTTCATGCTGTGTATGGAAATATGGACGATTTTTATATAAAAAATCGACTCCCCGAAAAATTGTATTTAGAATTATTTGACAAAAAAATAGGTCTTATCCACGGTCATCAAACTGGTCGTGCAATACCTGAAAAACTGTTGAAATATTTTAATAAAAAGATCGATTTGATGGTCTTTGGACATTCGCATTATCAAGAGAAACATGAAATAGAGGATACTTTGATATTGAATCCGGGGGCTTTTTGCGAAGGTGAGTATGCAGAAATAGAATTGAATGATAGTATCCTTGAAATCAAGTTACTGCATCTGTAATTTTACGATAAGCTAATCAATATATTTTAGGTATCTTTCGTTTATGCTATTATCTTCTATGATATTCGAATAGACTTTTGCAAAGTTTCTTAAACTGATATAATTATTTTTATCGTCTATTCTGTACAGACCTGTTTTTAAAAGACGATTATTGATTTTAATATCACTTAAGGAATTGTAGATGTATCCGAAAATTTTCACATTACTTTCCAAAGATTGATTAATCTTGTATAAATTATTAACTAAATAACGGCTTTTTAAACTATCGTCCTCAACAGTTGATATATTCTCAGTTATTAGAAAAGGCAGGTAATATTTATAAGAAAATCTTTTTATTACTTCATCAAGATCAATGTTATTCTTCTCTTTTGAAAGTTCTTTTATTAAAGAAGTATATTCTTCTGAATTTGAAGTTAAATCATTGAAATCTATCCCGATAAAATCTATTTCAGACTTTTTAAAAGCCATGTTTTCAAAAAAAGGGCTTTTCCCCTTAACAACTATATCGATAAAAGAAAAAACAAAATCTAACTGTTCTTCTTCCTCGACATTGAATTCCTCACTTACCGATACTTTAGCGTAAGGGTTAATACTTTTTATAATACGAACACTCTTATCGTAAAAATTTAAAAGATTTTGAACCGTTTCATTTAATTCGGTCTTATCAACATCTGTACCTTTGAAAAATCTTCTTTTTAGGTATTTGGTTGTATGATTCAAAATAATGTAATATTGAACCTTGTATTTAAAAGAGGAGACAATCTTTTCTATAATTTCTATAAATTTCGAGATATTTTCTTCGTTTTCTATAGTATCAATAATTTCTTTTTGATTGTACGAAAGAACATCAAAGTCGATGAGATTTACTATAGGTTCAATTTCCCTTTGACGTAGTTGTTCTATAAAATTATCATACATGGTGCAAGAATAAAAAGGATCAAGATACAACAAATCCCAATTTAAATTGAATCTAAAAGAGTTAATTTTCAAACTCTTCAAGAAGGATAATTGTTCGCTTAAGTCTTTTTCTGCATTTTCAAATATTCGTTGTTTCGTTTCTTCCCTTGAATTTTCCAAAAGAGGAAAGAAAGGGGAGTTTACTCCCCACAAAAACGCTTTCGGAAAATTTACATCTTCCACATAAAACACCTTCTTTACTCGTATCTTAACGCTTCTATTGGACTCAACTTTGATGCCTGATTTGCTGGGTATATACCAAAGAATAGACCTATTCCTGCAGATACCCCAAATGATAAAGCGATCGATTTCCAGGTAATAACCGCCGTTAATCCAAAAGCTCTACCAAAGTATGCTATCAAACCAGAAAGGAACCCACCTAATATCATACCTATTATACCAGCTACGACCGTTAAAACTATACTCTCAACTAAAAATTCCATCAAAATCCTATGTCTTGTGGCTCCAATAGCCATCTTTATACCTATCTCTCTGGTTCTTTCTTTAACGGTGACGAGCATAATATTCATTATTCCTATTCCACCTACAACTAAAGAAATTGCCGCTATTCCCACAAGTATCACATTCATTATACCAGTTATTTGGTTTACAGCTTCTAAAATAGCATCTTGACTTAATATACTGTACTTATCAGAATCTCCAAATTTTCTATAAAGATAAAAATCGGTCCCCATAGTTGCCAACTGTGCAGAGTTTTCATCCACTGCTGATACAAAAATAGAACTCGTTCTTCCATTCATATGAAACAGCCTATAATCTGCTACATTATGTGGGAGTATTATCATATCATCAACGTTAAACAACAATCTGCTGCCTGTTTTTTCCAAAACGCCAACTATTTCAAAAGAAACTTTTCTACTACCAGAATCTCCACTTTGAATAACATTGATTCGTTCACCAACAACATTTTGACTACCAAATAATTCATTAGCTATATTATAACCTATAACGGCAACTGAATTTAACTCTTCTTCATCAGTTTCCTCTAACCTTCTTCCAGAAGCAACCTCTAAATTCATTATATCAAAAAAACTAGTCATAACTCCAAATACCGATCCAGAAGTGGTTTCACCACCACTTTCCACGGTCAGATTCGAATTCAAAACACCCGTGGCATTCTTTACTTGTGGAACCATATTCTTGATGTTAATAGCATCCTGAAATTCAAGTGGCTGGGATGAAAATCTGGAATACACAGTTGAGTTAACCATAATGATGTTTGATCCAAGAGAAGAAAC
The DNA here is from genome assembly GCF_000018605.1 of Petrotoga mobilis SJ95. Taxonomy (NCBI): domain Bacteria; kingdom Thermotogati; phylum Thermotogota; class Thermotogae; order Petrotogales; family Petrotogaceae; genus Petrotoga; species Petrotoga mobilis. The sequence goes on from NC_010003.1 coordinate 853,486, forward strand.
GGTATTGTTTATTTCTTGCCTTGCCCCATCACCTATGGCAATTATCGTCATTACCGCACCAACACCTATTATTATTCCCAACATTGAAAGAAACGTTCTCAACTTGTTAGAACGCAAAGATCTAAAGGTCTCTTTAAGTATTTCCAACTGTGTTCACCTCAATCGCTTGGATCTTCCCATCCAACAATCTTATTATTTTGGAACCTTCATCCAACATTTTTAAGTCATGAGTAACAACGACTAACGTTTTACCCATATCGTTTAACTTCCTAAATATTTGAAGAATTTCTTCTCCACTTTTAGTATCAAGATTCCCAGTCGGTTCATCCGCCAAAAGAAATGCTGGATCGTTAGCTAAAGCCCTTGCTATTGCTACTCTTTGTTGTTGCCCACCCGATAGTTGAGTTGGCCTATGATTTATTCTGTCACCTAGCCCTACTAACTCTAATTGCTCTTTTGCTATCTCCCTTCTTTTTTTCTGAGGTACACCTGCATATATTAAAGGAAGTTCAACATTTTCTAATGCACTCAATTTTGGCAGTAAATTGAAACTTTGAAATACAAATCCTATCTTTTTGTTTCTTACCCTTGCCAATTCTCTATCTTTCATTTTGGACACTTCCACATTTTCGATGTATATCTGTCCTTTCGAAGGTTTATCCAAACAACCTAGCAGTTGTAACAAAGTTGATTTACCGCTTCCTGAAGGTCCAATTATTATTGCATATTCGCCATCTTCAACACCAAAAGATACACCACGTAGTGCCTCAACTTTCACTTCTCCTACATCGTATATCTTCCATACCTCTTTCAGTTCCATTACCGCCATCAAAATCCACCTCTTCCAGTACCTCCGCCAGGGCCTTGTGGTACGGTACCTGGAGCCATGGGTATCCCCATTGGAATACCATAATTTTGCATTATTCTTTGTGCTTCCTCTTGAGATGGCAATATCAATACCTTATCTCCCGGTTTTAAACCTTGGGTTATTTCTATCATGCTATCCGATTCTTTCCCCGTTTGTACTTGAACAGGTTCCATACCACCTTCTGAAGTTTTTTTGTATACTATTTTTGTTCCATTAGCCCCTTCGTGAATGGCATCTTTAGGTACTGCCACAGTGTTTTCCAATTTTAAGGTAACTATTTCGACATCCGCCGTTATTCCTGGAGTTAAGAGATTTTGAGCATTATTTTGTGTAAATTCAATCTCAATGGGTATAACAACTACGCCCATATCCGTTTGAGTAGTTGGACTAATCCATGTTATTTTGCCCGGTTCTTCTAGATTCAAAGGATCTATTCTTATCGTTGCATCCATCCCTTCATTTATAAGCGGGAAGTCTATTTCATCAACAGCAGTTTCAACTTTTATTGTACTTCTGTCCACTATCGTCAAAATAGCGGATGTTGTCCCAACCATATCTCCCTTCGAAATATTTACTGTGTTTACTATCCCTGAAACGGGAGATTTTATTTCAGTTTCTTCCAAATTCTTCTTTGCTTTTTCCAACTGTAATCTCTTTACTTCTTTCATCCGTTCACCTACGTTGGTTGATGATTCGTAATCATTTAAGGCATTCAAATATGCTATTTGATAGTCAAGATCGTCTATTTTAGCTAATATCTGCCCTTCTTCAACCTCGTCTCCTTTTTCTACGTATACCTCAACTATCTCCCCAGAAACTTTTGGAATCACTGATTCAATCTCAGCGGTTATGTTTCCCACCACTTCGATCGAATCTCCTACACCATCTGATTTTACCTCATATTCTAAGTATATTGAAGGTAATCCACTTGATTCAGAAGTTGTAAGTGAGCTTTGCCTTGGGAAAAATATTATCCCAACTACTACGACTATAGCTACTATCACTATTGTCCATATCGTTACCTTTCCTCTTTTTTTCAATTTATATCACCCCATATGTCCACATAGTATTGCTGCATTATTCTTAATTCGTTTGTCAGAATGTCGTTTTCCACCTTTTCACTAGCTAATTGTGCCCTTCTCAACGATATTTCTGATAATTTTAATTCTTCTTTCGTTATGTATCCTTGATCATTTAATTCTTTATTTCTATCGTAATCTTCCATAGCGTTTTCTAAATCTATTTGTTTTATTTTAACGTCATAATTCAAAGTTTTTCTTGTTGTTTCCAAATTTCTTATCGCATTTTCAGTTTCTATTATACTTTCGTCGTATGTCAAAGCGGCAACGTTTGTTTTCATCGTATCAGACGCCAACTTTCTTTCTCCTTTATCTAATATAGCTAATTGAAATCCTACACTTATACTCAAATTATCAATCAAATTTTCTCCTTCTTCAAAAAATGGATTCATAGACACACTTATCGTATTGAAAGGCAGGTAAGGAATGAACCAGAAATTACTTTCTATTTCCGATGCCTCTTCTTGGAGTTGCAATGATTTTAAATCTAACCTTTCTTCAACATTCGTTGGGTAGTTTTGATTTTCGTTTATTATTCTTTCTACCGTATCTTTTGCTTGAAGATACAAATCATCTGTGTATTCAAAGTATTCTAAGGGTGCGTTGCTTGCCCTTAGAGTTTCTAAATTCTTCTGTGCAGTTAATATCTGTTTTTCTAAGCTTTCTTTTTCGTCTTCATCGGTTGATAAATTGTACTGTTGGTTCAATATTTCTATTTCATCTTGGTACGTTTGAATCATCTCTTCATTGTAATGTCTTGTGAATATATCTTCGATCGTGGTTATGAGTTCATTCGTTTGAGCGAAGTAATATTTAGAGAGTGCATCGTAGTAACTGCTTTCAGTTTTCAACCTTTCCGCCCTGTCAATGATTGTTAGATCACGAGATAAGGAGATTGCTATCTCTGTTGCTGGAGGAGTGTCTATCGTCCATTCATCTGTATTTAAAGTAAAAGGAAACGAGGCACCTACCTTTGCTCCCCATACTTCTAAAAAGTTTACGTCCAAAGAAATCCTGTAACCTTCCAGTTTTCCTTCCCCCCCAAAAACTAACCCACTAAGGGTGGTTGGCCCTACTGGACTTATCTCTGTTTTCATTGTATCAACAGATATTCCTAAATATGGAACAAAGAAGTTATCTATTTTATTCAACTCTAATTGCGCGCTTCTTAAGTTCAACTCTGCTTGCATATATGATGAACTTTTCTCTAAGTTTTGTTCGTATAACTCTTCGAACGTCATCCCAAATATGCTCAGGATTCCTACGAGAAGGGTTATTACTAAAACTATAAGTTTTTTCACAATCCTACCTCCTCAAGGCTCCTTCCTGTGTCTATTACGTAGTTGATGTATGCTTTTATGTAACTTCTCACACTTTCATAATAATTCTTTTGTGTTGTTAGATAGTTTATGTTCGCAGTGTTTAGCTCCAATTCAGATACCAATCCTTTATTGAATCTATCCATTGTGTCTTTGTATGTACTTTGAGTTAAGCTCATTCTTTCTTCTAAGTTCTTCAGATTTTTGTAAAGAGTTTCGATACTATTTTTTGTTGTTTTATGTGCCTCAATCAATGTATCTTGAGAGTCTTGCAAAGTTAAGATATTTTTTTGGTGGATTATCTCCGCTATTCTTTTATCGTAAGATGATGCGTTGGCAGGTAAGTTGTTGAGATCGTATTGTGAAATATCTACGTTTATTTGTGCAAGTTTTAAGTTGTAGTTGTTGTTTAAATATTCTTGATCACTCACGAATATGCCTTCATACGTAGGAATGTTTATTTCTATTTGGCTATAATCTCCTTCGTATAATTCTTTTAAGTTATCTTTGGCGGTTTCTAAATTTAATTTTGCACTTTCCAAATTGTTCTGTGCATCACTTACATCAAGTTCAGAACTTTTAAGATCATCTTCTGAGATCAATCCGTTGTTGAACAATTCAGAGTTATTATCGTAAGTTATCTGGGCGTTTTTTAACTGCAAATCCGCAGTTTTTACATTTATTTCCTCTACGTAAACATCCAATACTCTGTCTACTATGTCACCGTAGTAATCTTTCATAGAAGCATTGTAGTTTGAAAGACCTGAGTAATAACTTAATTCCCCACTTAATTCTAACTTTCTGTTCGTTGCCTCTATCTTAGCCTTGTTGTAGTCGAGGTTAGTCTTTTCGAGATCGAGCTGCGCAGTTTTGTATATTGTACTACTTGCTTTGGCTGTATCAAACACCTCTGTTAACCCCGCTGAAAACATCCCCGTCACTAAAATCAGTGTAAATGCTATCAATACGACTTTCTTCATCTTTTTTCCTCCTTTGGTTATTTTTTAAAATAATAAATTCACGAAGCCTTTTTAGTATATAATTTTTCACTTAAATATAGCTTAAAAAATCCATTTTTTTAGAATATAATGAATTCTTTAACAGCTTCTAATTGTAGACAATTCCTTTCTTCAAAAGTTAGTACGAGAAAATTTTTTTATAACATTTGCAAATGTTATAATATTATTATAAAATATAAGTGAAATAAAATTCTATTTTTTATAAGGAGGCTTTCATGAATAACAATCCAAACAGAAGAGGGTCCCTAATTGGACCGTTGTTTATATATTTTATTTTAGCTATGCTTATCTTTATGAGTATTTCTCAGTTGAATACTTCGAATATAACTGAGATAAGTTACACCGATCTGGTGAATCTAATAAATCAAGATACAATCATTAGTTTGCAGATCGACACAAGTGGGTTAATCCAAGCAAAAGCCAAAAACGGGCAGCTTTTTCAGGTTTACGCCCCCACTTTGCTTATGGATCAAGCTTACGTAAGGGCATTGGCAAATGATGGCATTAAGGTTGAGTATATTCAAAACACCGGAGCAAGTTGGTGGGTTACCATGCTTATCTATATGTTGCCATTAATAATACTAATGTTTTTTTGGTTTTGGATGTTCAGAAGATCTGGAACAGGAGAAGGAATACCTGGAGCCAATTATAGGAGAAATCCTGCTAGAAGATACGATTCTAAAAGAAACAAAATTACTTTCAACGACGTAGCTGGAATCGACGAAGTTAAGGAAGAATTGGAAGATATAGTTAATTTTCTAAAAGACCCTAAAAACTTCAGTGCATTGGGGGCAAAAATGCCTAAAGGTGTTCTCTTGTCAGGACCTCCGGGTACAGGAAAAACTTTGGTAGCTAGAGCGGTTGCTGGGGAGGCCGATGTCCCATTTTATTTTATGTCGGGTTCCGATTTCGTAGAATTATTTGTAGGTGTGGGAGCAGCCCGAGTCAGAGATCTTTTTAAAGAAGCAAAAGAGAATAGCCCTGCAATAATTTTCATCGACGAACTGGACGCCGTTGGAAGGCAAAGAGGAACAGGGTTAGGTGGAGGCCATGATGAAAGGGAACAAACTTTGAACGCTTTGTTGGTTGAAATGGATGGTTTTGATCCACGAGAAGGCATAGTTGTAATGGCAGCAACAAATAGGCCTGATATCTTAGATAAAGCCCTCTTAAGGCCAGGAAGGTTCGACAAAAAAATATTCTTAGATGTACCTGATTTGAGAGCAAGAGAAGAAATTATAAAGATCCACCTAAGGGGAAAAAGAATCGCAGACGATATAGACGTTAAAAGTTTGGCTCAAAGTACACCTGGTTTTGTCGGTGCTGATTTGGAAAATATGGTAAATGAAGCAGCTTTACTGGCAGCGAGAGACAACAGAGATCACATAACTAACGATGATTTCCAAGAGGCAATAGAAAGGGTGATTGTTGGTCCTGCTCGTAAATCACGCAAGATAACACCCAAAGAGAAAAAGGTTATTACCTATCACGAATTGGGACATGCCGTTTTAGGTTACCTTTTACCTTACGCTGATCCTGTTCACAAAATCACTATAGTTCCTCGCGGACAAGCCGCTTTAGGTTACACTATGCAACTTCCAAGTGAAGATAGATTTTTAATCACAGAACCAGAAATAAAGGATAAAATAGTAGGTATGTTGGGTGGAAGAGCTGCTGAAGAAATTGTGTTCAACGAAATCACGACAGGAGCAGGAAACGATTTAAAGAGAGCCACAGAGCTAGTAAGGGAAATGGTTGCCCAATTAGGTATGAGTGAAAAGATCGGCCCCATCGCTTGGGGTGAAGAAGAAGGAGAAATATTTCTGGGAAGAGAAATAACTCGAATGAAGAATTTTTCCCAAGAGACGGCTAAAGAAATTGATTCAGAGATCAAGAATTTTATTCTTAGCAGTTATGAAAAAGCTAAGAACTTACTGTCAGAAAATAGGAAACGACTTGACCTTTTAGCTATTTATCTGTACAATAAAGAAAATATCTCTGGAAAAGAGTTCAAAAAAATGATGGAAATGGATATAGAGGAGCTTAATGACTACGTTTTAAAAGATAAAGATGTAAAAGAAACGAATCTTTTTGTTTCTTATGCCTAAATATTTATAGACATTTTAATTTTGAGAGGTGTGTTCATGTCTTCAAACTACGACAAAGATAATTTAATCAGACGATTAAAAAGAATAGAAGGTCAGGTTAGGGGCCTTCAAAAAATGTTGGAAGAAGAGAGGAGATGTGCAGATATTTTAACGCAGTTATCTGCTGTGAAGGGGGCTTTAAATAAAACCGCTGAAGAAATAATGAAAGGTTACACGAAAAGTTGTATATTAGAGTATGAAGAATCTGGAAATGAAAAGATGTTAGACGAATTAATACAAGTTTTATCCAAATTTAGAGAAATATGATTGTGGACCATATAAAAATTTTTATCAAGGAGAGACTTAAATGAGTAAAAAAAAGAAAAAATTACTATCCGTAATAATAATTTTTGGTTTATTTATTACTTCCTGGATTTTTGCAGACACTGTTTCTAACAGTTATCAAAAAGATTCTGTAACACAGATCTATTTAGATAAGTTCGAAGAACCTATTTACTCAACGCTATACTACATTGTCAATTATTATTATGACAAAGATAACGTTGATTATGACAAAATATTGGATTCTGCAATTGAAGGGATGATGAAAGGGCTTGATGATCCTTTTGCTTGGTACCTTGATTCCGTTGAGACAGAAGAAAGTAACATAGACATAGAAGGTAGATACGGTGGGGTAGGGTTGACTATTAGATATGATTATGAAATGGATGCGGTTATTATCGTCTCACCGATGAATGGAACTCCTGCACAAAGGGCGGGAATAATGCCTAACGATTACATTTTATCCGTTGACGGTACCCCCACATCTGAACTTGGCCTTAACAAATCAGCTTCGTTAATGAGGGGCGAACCTGGAACGGAAGTTACCTTAGAAATATACCGAGACTCTTGGACAGAGCCAAAGAATATTACGTTAATAAGAGAAATAATCGAAACTAAGACGGTAAAATTTGATACGATAAATTACAAAAGTAAAAATTTAGGCTACATATTACTCACCAATTTTGCTAAAACTAGCTCCCAAGAAATGAGTGAAGCTTTAAATAATCTATCAAATCAGAACATAGAAGGATTAATAATCGATTTAAGAAATAACCCGGGTGGACTTTTACAATCAGCTGTTGATATTACTTCCATGTTTTTAAAGAGCGGGGAAGTAGTTAGTGTTAAATATTTTGATGGCACAAAAGAAACAATTCCAACTATTCCTGGTAATTACTACAGTTTTTTACAAAATATCCCTATTGTTTTGTTGGTTAACGAAGGTTCGGCATCTGCATCTGAGATCTTAACTGGTGCACTTAAAGATAATGGTGCAGCAACCGTCATTGGAGAAACAACTTATGGAAAAGCTGCAGTACAGAACACATTTAGCTTATCCACGGGAGGAGAAATTTGGTTACCTATAGCTCATTACTTCACTCCAAGTGGATCAGATATTCATTTAAAAGGGATAAAACCTGATATAGAGGTAAGTAATCCAGAAAGGGAAGTGATCTCTATGACTGAAATATCTGAAGAAGAAGCAACTGAGGCTTTCTATACGACTACAGAAAAACCTGTACTAAATATAGAAGAAGATCTGCAACTGAAGACTGCCTTGGACTTTTTAACTGGAGGTAACTAAGTTGCGTTTTTATGGATGGGTTATATCTATTTTTTTATTATTCTTTTCTTTGTCAATTGGTTTATATTTCTCAATGGGTCGAATAGAAAGTACCAATTACAACATAGAAAAATCTCCCAAATTCACAGTAAAAAATGTCAATTATGATATTTCTTTTTTAAACGATCAATTAAATGATATAAACGATCTTTCCATCATTACTCGTAATATAATGGATGATGGAGTTTTTGTAGGAACTCTAAATTTTGATTTTAGAAACAACAAGCTAACTATCAAACCTGTTACTAAAAACGCTTACGACGATTTCAGAAGTTTGATTATCTCCACAGGGGTTAGATACAAAGAATCAAGAAACGAATATGCATTATATGGTTTAACTTTAGCTTACTACCAACTTATAACTGATAATTTATACTTAGAATTAACTCCAAAGATATATGTTTTGAACCTTGAAAACTTTGATGAAAACACAATAAACATAATGAAATCCAGGTATAACTTATTCACACAACAGGATTATAGATCATATTCTTTCAATAGGGATATTTTGAATTCGTTGAACGAATACGGTGGGGTTATCGTAGATGAGGATTTACTTAACAATCCCGCAGTGAACCCTCTATTGGATGTTTTTAGACAGGAGAATATAGATATTGAACCAAATGTTTCAGTTCTTGTCTTCGAAGGATGAAAAAATGCCAAATATTTTTTTAGACTTTTTCAATTCCCTTATAAACCCAAAAAATATTTTCAATGTAACAAAAAAATCTTTTTTTATCCCATTTCTTATAACATTATTTTACCTTTTTTCTCCGATATTTTTGAGAAATCTGCAACTATTTGAAGTGGGACGTTTCGACGTTTCCAAAATTAAATTACTGATTTTTATTCTGCTTTTTTCTTACTTAAGTTCAGGGATGAGGTTGCTTTTTTCTTCTGATTCTAATTTACTATACGCATACATTTCTTCCGTTTCTCCTATTACATTAGGTTTATTAGGCAAGCCTTTTCTCTATTTCTCTATTTTATGGGTAATCATTTTAAGATTTTATATAGATTTGAAAAAGAAAAATTATTATTCGCTCATAATAGGTATTGTTTTTGACTTTTTCCTAGTATGGTGGTTATTGTGAGAGAAAAAAAAGACTTCTTTTTAGAACTTGCAAATTTCATCACCCGAGATGCTTATTATATAATAGCCGTAGTTTTGGTCTTTACAGTTATCTTTGGATTTTTTTCAACAAAATTGAAGGTAAACTCAGATTTGTTGAAAATACTACCTCAAGACTCAGAAGTTGTTGTGGAACTTCTTGAAGAACAATCATTTCTTGAAGGCTCAGATATTATGGTTACTGCATTTTTTATCAACGATAGTGTCCAACCTTCACAAATTGCAGAAACCTTTCACGATTTGATGCTAAATGAACCTACCTTTTTGAGTTTCGTTCAAACGGATCTATCCTTCCTTTTTTCATATGGCATCATAACCTTAAGCCAAACGGATTTGATATACACAATGTATGAGAACTTACAAAGTTTCGGCAGTTTATTAAGTACAAATTTCACCTACAACTTTGAATTATTTGAAAAATTGGATAGTTTTTTGGAAGATATTTATGGTTTAGAAAATATTCTCCAAACTGATGGAAATAATGATTTAATTAGTTCCTACTACACTTTATCCCCTGATGGAAAAGTTATGATTATGGGACTTACTTTCAACAAACCTTCCTCTGATTTAGATTATGTCAACTATATTGTTCCAAAAGTGGATTCAATTTTGACGGAGATCGAAAAGACTTTCAACATAAAAACAGGTTTGACTAATTCTTACGTCACAGAATACGAATCTAATCGTACCGTCATGGAAGATTTTAGATTAACAACAACCTTATCGATTATATTTATAACTATTTTATTTGCTTTCGCATTCGGTAATTTCACTTCTACTATAATAGTACTTCTAGGTTTAATAGTATCTACACTTTTAACGATGGGGCTCATCACGTTAACTTTTGGAGAATTGAATATAGTGACTTCTTTTGTCATGGCAATAACTCTAGGCTTGGGAATAGCCTATGGAATTCATGTGATGACGAGATTTTCAAAAGAAATTGAGGATATTGGTGACTTCACTACAGCATTGGCTTCTACTTATAAAGGACTTCTTTTACCTCTCTTTTTTGGAATGATAACTACTGTCATAGTTTTCTTGACGCTTTTTTTCATGGGATTACCAGCTTTTAACGAGTTAGCAATCGTTAGCTCAATGGGTTTATTGGTTTTTTTCATTATAATGATTTTTTTTGTCCCAACATTAATTTACGCCTTAAAAGTAAACATAAAAATCTCACCTTTTACGGTCAAAATAGACAATGCTTTTAAAAAATTTCCTCACTTTATTTCAAAAAACTCAAAAATGATTTTTATTATAGTGATTCCAACTGTTTCGATATTAAGCGTTTTGGGTCTAATTAATTACACAAATTTTTCGTACACGCCTCCAGGACTAATATCTTCCAATTCAGAATCTGTGAAGGTCGGAGAACAAATTTTGGATCATTTTGGAAATATTTCCTTTGATACATTGCAATATCTAATGAGAGTTGACGAAGATATTGAAACAGTCAAAAAAGAATTATTAGATACCGGGGTTGTGGAATCTGTCAACAGTTTGCCAGACATAATTCAAGAAAATCTTGGAGAATTTTCTAAGATAAAAACACAGTTAGAAGGTTTATCTCAAGTTATAAATAATCCAATAATGATATCAGTTTTAAAAAAGTATAATCTATATTCTGACAGTCTAAAACTTATAGATGCAGCAGCACGCTCTTCTGACCTTTACCATTTTACTTTGAACATAATGGATATTTTCCCTGAGGATCTCAGAGGTAATTTTTTAATAGAGAAGGATGGCCAAAAGTATCTTCTTTTAGAAGTGACTCCCAAGTTCAGCCTTTGGAGTAACAATGGAATAAAAATTTTCTTTGACGCATTGGGGGAAAAGGGAGAAAACATTCTAGGCTTACCAAAAGCCACATATAAAATAATGGAGATGATCAGACAGAGATTTTATATACCATTATTTCTATCTTTCATCTCCATATGGGTTATAACTGCCATTGTTAGAAAAAATGTTGTTCAACCGTCAGAAGCCATGTTTAGCCTTATAATTTCTGTATTGGCTACTTTTGGTGTGTCGTATTTAATAGGTATAAGGGCTACTTTCGTAACCGTTCTAACTTTTCCCTTAATCTTTGGTATAGGTATAGATGGATTTCTCCATCTATACCACACGTTCAGTAATAACAAGATAAACTTTTGGAATATATTAAAATCTATAACCTTTTCACTTTCTACAACAGCGCTCTCTTTCTTGAGTTTTCAATTTTCTAGAGGAGAACTTTTAAAGGAATTTAGTTTGACGATGTCTATGTCCTTAGGTTTTACCTGGCTATTCACAGCCGTTATGTTCATTGTGAACAGGGAAATGCTCAGGAAATTCTGGAAAAGAAAAAAGTAATTAACTTATTTTGGTTTGAACATATCACTGTTTATCTGCAACGGTACATTCAACCAATAAAAGATACTCAGATCGAATTGAACGTAAGCGAGATAATCAAATTCTTCTTGTCCAAAATTATACTCGATATCTCCTCCTGCCTTTATTCCATCGAATCTATACTTTCCTGATTCAAAGGATATATATGGCCTCCATAATATTTTTTCTACGTTGGTTCCAGCGTATATAGATTCATTCTCATAACCAATGTAAGGATCTATCTTCGTATCAAATACTACAAAAGGCTTATCTAAATTTGCTTTTATACCAGAAATTGAATCATACGTAATCCCTATACCCATTTCATAAATATTGTAATTGTTAACAGTGTAAGGACCTATTTGAAAAACAGAATCTAAGACATACGATTCAAAAGTTGTGTTTTTAAATAAACCTCCACCTCCCAGGTATGTATTTATCGTATTTCCTAAATACCAAAGGGAACTATTGGAAATATAAAAACTTGTTAGAATATCTTCTTCTATCAAGCTCAGAGTTATGCTGTTAGTTGTAAAATAATCAAAGGTCAAGGATAAATCTCCATAAACTTCGTTTCCATATGAATACACATCTACAAACCCTATGTAGTTCATAGCCTCGCTGATGAAAAATGCACCCGCTCCATATAAAATATTCTCATCTGTATCAACGGCTAAAATTGGAAACGGCAATATATAAGGCTTTTCAAATGTGTATTCTTTTACTTCAACATCTTCAGGATAATATATTTCATAACTCTCAAACTCAACTTGTTCAAACGTGCTTTGCAAAACAAAACTTTCTTTAACTGCATTTTCTAAATCTAAATAACTCAAATGGTATCCCTCATGATCGTAAACTAAATGGTACAATCTATCTTTCAAAACTACTGGTTCAAAACCACCGCTTAAATAATTTGTCAAGCGTTCAATTGCCCTGCTATTTGTGTTTAACCTATAAATATTGTATATCCCATCTTCGTAATTAGCTGAATAATATATAAAATCATTATCGATAAATAACCCAAGTTCTTTAACTTCATCATCGGTAATTTTATAAATCTTTTCTGATGATAGATCATATGAATAGATATCCGTTTGGTTATTGTAATTAGCGGAAAAGTATATTATATCTTCTTTTCCCACAATATCGTTAAAAACATATTTACCAAAATCTATTAACTTTTTTGCTTCGTTAGTCTTCAAATCGTACAAATACAAAGCGGACAAGCCTTTATCTAATTTTGAATAAGCTATCTTATCGTTTCCCACAAAACCAAAAGCTTTAACCCTCTCATCTATGAGCTTTTCACCGTTTGGGCAATCACAATCATAATACAATTTGTTTGTGTAATATCCCATATTGTAGGTAGTCACTAAGTATAGAAGGTCACCTCTTGAATTTACATCGAATGAACTTACTGCCTTATTAATTAACTCGTTATCCTTGTATATACCCTTTGGTTGATCGGGCATAACCAAATATCCGTAAAGAGAAACCCCATCAGTTCTAAGATTCCCTGTATCTTGATAAGTGTCATCGATTTTTAACCAAGATAATTTGTAACCTTTTTCATTTAATCGATCGTATTCATTAAGATATTTTTGCTTAATATCCACTAAAAATCTAGTCCAACTATCCCCTGTTACCCAATAAAATGCTTCATCCAAATTGCTAAAAGCGTTTGTATTTAAGACCCTTATTATCTCTCTAAGTGCACCCTCTCCGTAATTATTCACTATTTCTTTCACCAAAATTGTTCCATACATATAGTTAAAACCAGCAGGACTCCATATATCGATTGAAGAACCTGATCCCAAATAATATCTCGGAAAGTTGTTACTCAATATCTCAGATCTTAGATACATATTAAAGAGATCGTCTTCAAATCTTCCCCCAAACTCTTTACTTTCCATGTAAATAGAAAGACCCTCATGCAAATAGCTCGGCTGATGATACATGTTAAGCGTATTTTTAATCAATTTACTGGGAATCCAATATATAAAAGGATCTCTAACATCATTTCCATAAAAAATGTGATTCAACTCATGAGAAAAAACAAATTTACCCCAATCTTCTACATTTCCCCCCAACGCTAAAAAATCCTCTGGAGGATTAACGTAAAGTCTTATCACATTTGTACCTGTGGAAGCAAAAGAGTTTGTAAAATCAACATCGTCTAAAATATAAACCGTGATTTTACCAGGATTTGAATCATAAAAATAAGTATACTTTGCATACAACTCTTCAGCGGTATCGACTATTTCTTCGTAAAAATAATAAAGATCCTTCTCAAAAACAAACCTGTAATTCTCTGTTTCTACCTGATAAAGATCTTTTGGTGGTGTATAAACAGAAGAAGAAAAAATCGATAAAGAAATCGATAGGCAAAATATCAATACAAACAATTTTCTAAATCCTTTAATTGTCATCCCCAAATCACTCCTTTGATTTTTTTAAAAGCTCATTCAATTATAATATAATTTTTTAAAAAATTAAAATGGTCGATGAGGTATTGACAAACTTTACTTTTTATGATAGACTTATCTTTGGAATTAATGCCGAGATGGCGGAATTGGTAGACGCTGCGGACTTAAAATCCGCTGGGTAGGAATACCCGTGTCGGTTCGAGTCCGACTCTCGGCACCATTTAACTTAATTATACTACATTACTTGGTGCGGGGTGGAGCAGTCTGGTAGCTCGTCGGGCTCATAACCCGAAGGCCGTAGGTTCAAATCCTACCCCCGCTACCATTTGTTATATGGCGGCGTAGCTCAGTTGGCTAGAGCATACGGTTCATACCCGTAGTGTCAAGAGTTCGAATCTCTTCGCCGCCACCATAAATGAAATTTTTTAAATAAAAAGATGGGGTAAACTAATAGATGCCCCATCTTTTTATTTTATTTTAATATCTTGACGAATTATTAATCACTCTTTCTTAGCCTCAAAATTCTGCTATAAAAATGAGTTACTTTTCCAGTTTCGAAGAAATCTTTAGAGGAATCCTCTATTATAATTCCCCTTTCTTTCAATGCCTTTCCAGATAATTTAATCATCTCTTTTTCTTCACCCTGAAGTCCTTCATAAACAGTGTATACAGCATCGTTTTCCAAACCTTTTAGTTTGACATCCACCCTATCAAACAAACCAAACCTTCTTGGATTCCTTAAATATATCAAAACACCTTCATCTTTGTTTTTACTCAAATATTCCACGGCAAAATACCTATCATTTGTAACGTAAGAAAGCCTGAATTGATAGCCTTCTTGTACTATCTCTCTTATCTCTTTATAAAACTGAACTTGATACCTTGCCAAATCGAAATCTCTTTCAGAGAATTTATTCAAATCCGCACCGATTCCCAAAGATCCCATCATTGATGAATGAAATCTGTATGTCAAAGGATAAGTATCTTTTCCTCCCCAGTCAGTTACCCACCCCATCATTATTTTCGGTGCGTATGCATATGAAAAACCCTCTTGGATCTCTAACCTGTCAAATGGGTCTGTGTTGTCGCTTGTCCATACTTGATCCGCATATTGCATTAAGCCTATATCCACTCTTCCCCCACCGCTGGAACAGTTTTCAAAAGTAACGTGTGGATGTTTTTCTCTCAAATATTTCCAAATATCGTATAAGTTCCACACGTATTTAACCCATATTTCTCTTTGTTTTCGTGGTTCCACTTGCATCCATCCTGACTCAAAAACATGTCTGTTCATATCCCATTTGACGAAATCTATATCGTTCTGTGTTAAAAGATTATCCATGAAATCTACGATGAACTTTTTTACATCTTCTCGTGCCAAATTAAGCATCAATTGATTCCGTTGAAGTGATTTTGGTCTATTTGGAAAACTAATAACCCAGTCAGGGTGTTTTCTATACAATTCACTGTTAGGATTAACCATCTCTGGTTCTACCCATATACCAAAATCCATTCCCAAGGTCTTAACATAGCTTATCAAAGGTTGCAAACCATCTGGGAATTTTTCTTTGTTCACATACCAATCACCTAACCCAGCATGATCGTCGTTTCTTTTCCCAAACCATCCATCGTCTATAACAAAAAGTTCTACACCAATCTTTGCAGCCTTTTCAGCCAATATTTTTTGATTTTCTTCGTTCACATTGAATGTCGTGGCTTCCCAAGAATTGTACAAAACCTTTCTTAATTTGTGTGCTTTATCTTTTGGCAGTATATAATCGAGCTGATAATGATGTATATTCTGGCTCGCCTTTGTAAAACCCTCGTCTGAAAAGCCAAACATAAATTTAGGAGTAGTAATCTTTTCTGAGGGTTCTAATATATAACTAAAATCCCAGTCATTTATCCCCCCAATTATCGCTATTCTTTCATATATACGTTTTTGTACTACTATTTTCCAATTACCACTCCAGGCTAATTCACCAAAATATACCTTTCCACGATCTTCATCAGCAGAGTAATCGATCGCAAAAAAAGGATTTAGATAGGCGCTTGTTTTCCCAACCCTACTTTCCAAAACTTTGCTTCCCTCGTTTATTTCTTCCCTTCTTAAATGAAATTCACTCCCCCACATACCTGTAAGATAATTTAATTTTGCTTTTTCATCATTTTCAACATACAACGAGGCAGATTTCATATCTTCTATCTTTATTTCTTCATTAGAATTATTTTCGATTTCAACCCATCTTTCTATGATATCGTACTTTTCTATAACCTTGTAGAAAAGATTTACGCTCAAATTATAATGATCATCGCTTAACCTGATTACTAGATCATTACCACTCACTTCAAAACTTTTGTAATTCAACACAACATCCCTAACACCATCGGAATACTCAACTTTCAAACAATGCTCTAAATTGTTCTTTTCTCCTCTTACAGAAAACTCATCGTTCCACGTGTATCTGTCCATTAAAATTAGATCTTTAACTTCTGGGTAGTCTTGAACCCTTGGCAACTTTGATCCCCAATACAAATTTTTAATCTTTCCTTGATCATCATCTAATCCAAAAACGTAACCCATATTTTCTGTTTCTAAAAGCCATCTCTTCGTTTCTTTATCAAAATTTATAGGCATTTAATTACCACCTTAATAAGTTTTTTGATTTCGTTTTTTTACAGAATTCAACTTTCTGCTTCCCCCCAATAATTTTCGCTTCCTAATACCTTTAATTTTATCATATTCACACATTATATAAACTTCAAAAAATGCATTAACCCGGATTTTTAATTTGTGACAGGCATTTACTAGTTGCTAAAATAAACTCTTGAAAGAAAGTGGGGAACTTTTTCCCACATTTGAATTAACTTTTCGAAATAAAATTATTATTGTTTTACAGAACCTAAAACACCTTGGACAAAATACCTCTGAAGCATAAAAAATAGAATTAGGGCTGGTACCGTTGCAACCACTACTGCTGTCATAACCAAACCAAAATCAGGCTGGTAACCTGAGGCTAAATTAGCTATAAATAAAGCCATAGTACGCTTTTCTTGGCTTTGAATAATAACTAAAGGCTGTAGATATGCGTTCCAACTTGTTAAAAAGGAATAAATTGCTGCGGCTGCATATGTAGCTTTCATTGAAGGCATTACTATGGAGAAAAAAATTCTTAATTCACTTGCTCCATCAACACGTGCCGCCATGATAATTTCCCTTGGATATGTTTGAAAATTTTGTTTGAAAAAAAAGATTAAAAACACTGATGGGATCATTGGCAAAATAACTCCCCAAAGCGAATCTATTAAATTCAAATATGTCATCAACCTGAAAACAGGAACCATCAAAGCGGCAAAAGGAACCATCAATGTTAACAAAGTCCCACCATAAATATATTTCATTCCTTTTGATTTATACATTTCAAACCCGTAACCTGCCATAGAAGACGCAACAACAGACAAAATAACGACGAAAAAAGATATTTGGATAGAGTTCCAGAAAACTCGACCCAAATCAAAATTGGTTATAAGATTTTGGATGTTTACGAAAAATTGATTTCCGAATGTTAGTTTTCCTTTATTGACATCTAAAGATGTATTTGTGCTGCCAACTACCATCCAGTAAAAAGGAAACACCGAAATAAAAGCCGCAATCGCTAAAAACAAGTATATTAAAGCGTATCTGATTTTTCTACTCATTTTTCCTCACCTGCCACTCTAAATTGCATCAAAGTTAAAATTACAGCTATTAGAACTATAATCCACGAAATTGCAGAGGCATATCCAAAATTCGGAACATACTTAAAACTTACGTTATAAATATAAACTGATGGCGTAAGCAAAGAATTACCAGGACCAACGCTTGAACCCGTTGTCACCCCAGAAGCTAACATCATCGGTTCATCAAAGAGTTGTAAGGTTCCTATTGTTGATAAAATCGTAGTAAAAAGAATTATAGGTTTCAACAAAGGAATGGTAATTCTAAAAAACTGGGTAATTTTACTTGCACCATCTATTTCAGCAGCTTCATATATTTCTTGAGGTATATTTTGAAGTCCCGCTAAATATAACATCATATTATACCCTGTCCAACGCCAAGTCATGGCAATTATTAATGTGATTTTTGCCCAAACTGGGTCTAACAACCATCTGATGGGTTCTTTAATTATATTAAGGCTTAATAAAACATTGTTAATAAGGCCTTCAGTAGAAAACATCATTTTGAAAACGACACTGTATGCCACAAGAGAAGTAACAGCTGGTAAAAAAAGAGCCGTTCTGAAAATTTTTTTAAATTTTAACTTTGGATCATTAAGCAAAAAGGCAAAAATCAGGGCTAAAAATAACATTAAAGGAACTTGAATAATTAAGATTATAATAATGTTTTTCAATGATTGTAAGAAATAGTTATCTTGAAAAAGTCTTAGATAATTACCAAAACCAACAAAATTTTTCATTACACCTCTTGAAGAAAAAGTTGATAAATATAGGGAATAAATCAAGGGATAGAAAATAAACAAACCCAAAAAAAATACAGCTATACTTATAAAAAACCAACCCCATCTGTTTCTTCTTTTTTCAAACATCTTAGTCACATCATAAACCTCCTAACTGTAATATGAATAATGAATTTGTAGTTTTCATAAAGATAATTTTCGGAGAAATACAAATGCTCAATAAATCTTCTTGGATCATTCTTTAAAAGTAATTTTAGAAAATAAATTATATTACACGGACTAATTATTACCCATCCTGAAGGCACCAAAAAGAAGGTCCAAAAGGACCTTCTTAATTATTAAAAAAATCCAACTACATTTTTAAATTGATCTTCAGCTTTTTTCAGTGCTTCTTCAATTGTTAAGTTACCATTGTATACATCTGGCATTACTCCCATGATTGCTGCGTCTGCTTCGTAAGTAAATAAACCATAATCAATCGAAGGAATCATAGTCATCCATTCTGAAAAATCCAAATATATTCTTTGGTTACCAAAGAAAGGATCTCGTTTTACATAAGCTTCACCTGTTTGAGCAGGTAACCAGGTTCCTATAGCTCCTCGTTCGTACAATATAGTTTGATAAAAATCTACATCGTTAGCATATATTTCTTTCATGAAATCAATTGCTAAATCTTTGTATTCAGAATTTTCAAGTATATACCAACTAGATCCCCCAAGATTTGAGGCGTTGACAGAACCAGGAACATCCAATCTTGGAATTGGGAGGACTCCCCATTTGCCTTCTTGAGTGGTTTCTGCTTTTATTGATCCAATTATCCATGCTCCAGTAATAACAGAGGCAACTTCTCCTTCATTAAATGATGCTACCCATTCATTCCAACCAGAAACTTCTTTTCCAATTTTTGAATCATAAAGTTCTTTGTAAATCCTAACCGCTTCATACAATGCTGGATTATTTGCTATGTTTGGTTCACCGTTTTCGTCAAAATACCAAGTTCCAGCTGATTGTAATAATATTCTCATTAAACCTCCATCATACGGATCGGCTCCAATCATATATTTCCCGGTTTCTTCTTTAACCTTTTTTCCTAATTCTATAAATTCAGTCATTGTAATTTCATTTAGATCTTGAACGTTTATTCCAGCTTCTTGAAAATAATCTCTTCTATAAAACCATCCTGTTACACCAGAATCGAATGGAATTCCATAGACTTTGTTTTTTAATGTCATGAATCCGAGTTTGTAATCGGCGAACTCTTCCCAATTAAAATAACTTGTTAAATCAGCAAAAGATTTAGGATAAGATTCCAAATACTTCTTTGCGTTATAATCTTCAATCAATACAATTTCAGGAAGACCTTTTTTTACGCCAGAGGCCAATATTGTGTTCAACTTTTGCTCAACATCGGCTTTTGCCATACTTACAATTTCAAACTCTACATTTGGATTTGCTTTACTGTATCTTTCAGCTGCTTCTTCCATGATTGCCACATTAAAATTAGGATCCCAACACCATATGGTTATTTTGCCACTTGAATCTGCGGCATTAGCCGTTATACCTAATCCCACCATAAAAACTAAAAGGACTAAAACGCTTAAAAATCTTTTCATACCTACACCTCCCATATGTTTTAGATATATTTAATCATAGTACTTGTACTGCTATTCAAAGATCACCTCCTTCATAGCAAAAAACATATCAAGATTTCGTTCTTTTCAAAATCTTAACCCCATAACCCGGAACAGTTAGTTTTCTATCTGAAGTTTCACCTTCCAGAAGGTCGATATATTTCTTTTCATCAAGTTCGACAACCTTTTCTTCTTGAGTAAAGTTCATCACAAAAATATAGTCGTTCTCTCCATCAGTTCTCATTTGGGCTGTAATACCGTATGGTAATTCTGTATCAACAACCTTTTTCAATCCCAGTTCTTCAATCAGTTTCCCATAAAACATATCATTAAACTGCTCTTCATTTCTTGAGGCTATGTAATATGCTTTCCCTTTTGAAAAATCATTGACCGTTAAAGCTGGCCTCCCTTTGTAAAAGTCCTCTTTGTAGGTTGCCAAAGATCTAGCTCCTTCTAAATGGATCAAATCACATAGTTCCTTTGCTTCATACTCACCTTTCAGCCCTAATTCATTTTGATTATCGAAAGAAACGAGTCTACTCTCACCATCGTAAAGTGCATCTATCTCCTCAGACCAAATTCCAAGAACCTCTCTCAACGGACCTGGAAATCCACCTAAGAAACACAAATCTGTCTCGTTGACTATTCCCGACCAATATGTAGCAACAAAAGTCCCACCGTTTTTTACAAATTCTTTGATTTTTTCACCTACCCCTTGTTTAACCATATAAAGCATTGGTGCTATTAATAACTTGTATTTTGAAAAATCACAGTCCATATTTATAACATCAACAGGTACACCATTCTTCCAGAAAGGTTTATAATTTTCCTTAACAGTTTCTTCGTAATGTATGCCTATGTTTCTTGGGCCCTGGGCATCTTTCATCGCCCACCTATTTTCCCAATCAAAAATAATAGCAACTTCTGGATCTACTGTTGTTCCTATTATTTCGTCTAATCTTTTTAGTGTTTCACCAACGATTTTTACATCGTTGAAAACTCTGGTATTTTCATACCCACAATGATCTACAACAGCTCCATGGAATTTTTCACTGCTCCCTCTACTTTTTCTCCACTGAAAATATTGAACAGTATCAGAACCATGAGCTACAGCTTGAATAGAAGATAATAGATGCATTCCTGGCTTTTTCAATTTACTTACTTCATGCCAATTAGTGGTACTAGGAGTACTCTCCATAAGCATGAAAGGTTTTCCGTTTTTTAATGATCTATTCAAATCATGAACCATACTTACTCCACAGGCTAAATCATAATCATCATTACTATGCCATATCGGATAATTGTCCCAGGAAATTACATCCACATAGTCAACAAATTTCCAGTAATCCAATCCCTCATATATTCCCATAAAGTTGGTTGTCACAGGTAGGCTTGGATTTATCTTTTTGAGAGGTTCTATCTCATGTTTGAAGAAATCAACGGTTTGGTGAGTTACAAATCTCTTCCAGTCTAAATTTAATCCATGAAGTAAGTTTTCTCCATGAGGCGCGGGAGATTCTATCTGTGACCAATCAGTATAGGTATGACTCCAAAAAGCCGTCCACCAGGCATCATTAAGATTTTCTAAGGTTTTGTATTTCTCTTTTAACCAATTTCTAAAAGATTCTTGGCACAGTTCACAGTGACATTCTCCACCGTATTCGTTGGATACATGCCAAGCTATTACTCCTGGATGATTCGAATACCTTTCTGCTAGTTTTGTGTTTATTATGTTGACTTTTTCTCTGTAGACTGGAGATGTATAACAATGATTATGACGCTTACCGTGAAGGTTTCTCACTCTATTTGGTCCTACCCTCAAAACTTCTGGATATTTCTGCGACATCCAGGCAGGCCTAGCACCACTTGGAGTTGCTAAGATTGTATATATTCCATTTTTGTATAGCTTTTCTATAACTTTATCTAACCAACCGAAATTAAACTTACCTTCTTCAGGTTCTAAAGTACTCCAGGCGAATATGCCTACAGACATAACGTTGCATCCAGCTAGCTTCATAAGCCTGATATCCTCTTCTAACACCTCTGGATATTTTAACCATTGATCAGGATTGTAATCTGCTCCATGTAGGAAATGTGTCACCTTTGCATTTATTGGTTCATACTTTTTAGTCATTATTTTCACTCCTAAATCTTCAGTTATTTTTAAAAAGGTTCTATCCTGAAATGTAATATCGATACCGTGAACGATACCAAAACAATTATATCAGAGTTAACATTCGTTGCAAAACCTTGTTATGGACAGCTAGGGTAAATTAAAGACAATTAAAAGTGATTATTCCCGTTTAGCTGAAATTTTCTCATTTTTTGAGAATTTTCACTCCATCTTCAATAGTTGTTTCGTAAAGAGATGGTTCTATTTTTGTTTTTTCATAATAATTCTTGGAAACTTGCCCTTTGAAAGCTTTTATCTGACTTTTTTCCACCAAAGCAATGGCACATCCACCAAACCCTGCTCCCGTCATTCTGGCTCCTACACAGCCTTCGATTTTTAAAGCCTCATCCACAATTGTATCTAGTTCAAAACCTGTCACTTCATAATCATTTTTTAATGAATTATGGGATTGGATTAAAAGAGCTCCAAAACCTTCAATATCGTTGTTCTTTAGTAATTTAGAAGCCTGGATAACCCTTTGATTTTCTGTTATTACGTGCCTTGCTCTTTTTAACTCTATTTCATTATCAACATATTTTAGATCTTTCTCACTACATTGGCATAAATTATTAACCTTTGTTTCTTTCACTTGGTTTATTTTTTCTAAAGCACTTTCACATTCCTTTCTTCTTTGGTTGTATTGAGAAGAAGCAAGCTCTCTTCTTTTGTTTGTATTCATAATAATCAGAGAATACCCGTCTAAATAACAAGGTATATATTCATAGTTTAAGTTTTGGGTATCAAGCAATAAAGCTTGATTTTTCTTTGCATTTGCTATCACAAATTGATCCATTATTCCAGAGTTCACACCAATAAATTTATTTTCAACCCTTTGCCCTAAGAGGGCTAGGTATGTTCTATCAATTTCTTCAGGGATTTGATTTTGAGATAAGAGCATGAATCCAATAAGTACTTCCAAAGCCGCAGAAGATGAAAGGCCCGCTCCATTTGGAAGTTCTCCTTTAATCAGTATATTACATCCCTTCAAGGGGAAACCATCTTCTAATAGAAATTTTATAACTCCTTTTGTATAGTTTCCCCAACCATCTTCTTTACAATAATCTACTTCCTTATTTAGATCTACTTTTATCTCATTGGGAAAATCCAGAGATTTCAGGCAAATTAAATTATCGTCCCTCAAATTCATTAAGCCATTTATTCCAAGGTTTATAGCTACTGGTAATACATATCCTCCATTGTAGTCTATATGTTCGCCTATAAGATTTATTCTTCCTGGAGAGAAGAATCTTTGTATGGGATTTTTACTAACTCCGTAGATTTCTTGAAAAGTATTTATTAAATCCATTTTGACGACCTCTCTATTGTATTTTTTTGAATTTTTCTATTGCATTTCTTAAAGTAATAGCTGTTTCTTCCACCGCCATGGTATTTGCCGCAGCCCAAGCACCCATCTCGCTTGATGCGTACCATTTTATTTTATCCTTGTCTCTTAATGGGGGATAGAATTCAATATGGAAATGATAGTATTTGTAAGAATCTGCATATTCCTCTGAATTAACAGGAGTTTGATGGATATTCATCATGTAGGGGAAGGGTTTGTCAAACAACGCATCAAAGCCACCTGTTAACAGTTTTAGCACCTCAGCCAGGTCCCATTTTTCTTTTTCGTCGAATTCTGTTAAGTTTCCCTTGTGGGATTTGCTCACGATGAAAGCACCATAAGGGTAGTCTGTAAAAAAGGGAAGATAAACGAGAAATGAATCATTCTCAAAAAGAATTCTTTTTTGAAACTCCTTTTCCTCTTTGTTCATTTCACAAATAAGGCATTTTTCATTTTCTTCGTAATATTCCTTACAGTTGTCGAGTTCTACTTTTAACTTCAAAGGAATCCACGAATAAGCATATAATTGACCGTGCGGATGGAGCATCGTAACCCCTACTTCTTTTCCTCTATTTTCAAAAGGAAAGATGTATTTTATTTTTTCATCTTTTGAGAGCTCCTCAAATCTTTCAACCCATAAATTTACTAACTTAAATATATGTTCTACTGGTAATTGTGGAAGGGTAATATTGTGATCGGGAGAATACAAAATCACTTCGCATTTTCCATAATTTTTTTCGACTTTGTACAAATCCGTTCCTTGTATATTTGGTTCATCTGGATCTAGTTTTAAAGCTGGAAAATCGTTGTCGTATACATAAACGTCATAGTTTGGAGGCACTTTTTTACCAGGTCCGGGACAAAAGGGGCACCAATCCTCAGGTAAATGGGGCCTATTTTGTCTGTTATCGGCAACCATTGTGTATGTTTTTAATAAAGGGTTCCATCGTAACTCTGCCATACAATTTCTCTCCTTCTTTGCTTAAGATTTACTGCCTTTAAAATCTCTAAACCTTCTTTAGCGCCCCTTCGCCCCGCGGCCCACCCATGACCCATATCTTATTTATGCTTAAGATTTCCTCACTACGAGTTCTATATCTAATACTTTCCTTGTTGATGAGTTGTCTCTTTTCTTACTCTTTATTCTTTTATACAACATCTGAAATGCCTCATAGCCCATTTCAAACTTTTTAACTTTTACCGTTGTCAACTCTGGATCGATTAACCTAGAAAAGGCTATATCGTCGTAACCAACTACCGAAACATTTTGTGGAACCTTTAGATTATTTTCTTTCAAAGCTTTGATCGCCCCGTAAGCTATTAGATCGTTGTAGCAAAATATTCCGTCGAATTCTTCTTTTTTTCTGATCATTTCTATCGTTTTATCGTATCCTGCTTTAACGTGGTAACCTTCGTGTATCCCTTCACATATCTTGATATCATCCTCGAAAAAAGTTAAACCTTTCTCCTTTAAAGCCTTTTTATAACCCTGAAGCCTTCCATTTGATGCAGAGTTATAAAGTTGATCGGTGATCATTTTTATCTTTTTACACCCTTTTTCAATGAGGTATTTGGTTGCAAGATATCCCCCTTTTACTTCATCACTGAATATCTCATCCACATTCCAACCGTCTATTTCTCTACCTACAAGTACAATGGGGAAGTGCTCTTTTATCAGTTCCTGTATATCTTCATAACTCTTTTGCATTGGAAAAAGGAGAATACCGTCAACTCTCCTTTCTAAGAGAGTTTTTAAAAACTTTTCTTCATTTTCGTATAAACCTTCGGAGTTCATAATTATTATTTGATAATTATTATCCCGTGCTGCTTTATCAATACCTTTGAATACTTCAGAGAAGAAAGGGTTGGAACTATCCGGCATGATTACTCCAATTGTATGAGTTACGTTGGATTTGAGCATGGTAGCGTATATGTTTTTAACATAGCCTAATTCTTGGGCAATTTTTTCGATCTTTTCTTTTGTTTGAGGGTTTATATCTGGTTTATCGTTTAAAGCCCTTGATACAGTGTTGACAGAAACCCCTGCTTTTTCAGCGATATCTTTAATAGTTACAAAACTACTTCGACTTATTTTTACCACCTCTCTCATGTTAACGTTAACGGTAACAATTTAATTTTACACCAAAAACCAAAAAAATCAAAATGATTTTTTTGTGGTACAATTTTTGTAGAACAATTAAAAGCGCAAATTAGATCATGGATTTTATGGAGGTAAAGAATATTAAAAAGTTAAAAGCAAATAGGTTGTACAAATGAGAATATTCAGAGACATTCATAATCGACAAATCCGATTGACCGAGGAAAGACAAGAACATATAGAAAACGATCATCCTGAAATGCGTGGTCAAATTCATAAAATACGCTATACTCTTTTAGATCCATATATAATTGTCAGGTCAAGAACAGACGAAAATGTGGAATTATTTTATAAATTTTATCAGCATACACCAGTTAAGGCAAAATATCTATGTGTAGTGGTTAAAAACTTATCGAACGATTTGTTTGTTATCACTGCTTACTTCACAGATACGATCAAAAGAGGTGAAATTTTATGGGAAAAGAAATAAAAATTTGGTATGACAAAGAGGGAGATTATTTGGAAATAATTTTTGAAAAGAAAGCTGGTTATTTCAGAGAAACAGAAAACGATGCGGTAATGGAAAAAGTAGATGAAGAAGGAAACATCATTGGCTTTTCCATACTCAAAGTGAGTTCTTTGGAAGATAAGCCTTTATCAATAGTTCTTAAAAACCATTTAGTTTAATTACTTCGAGGAAATTCCAGTTAAATACCCTACGTTCTAAAATAAGGTCTAGGAGCATTCAATGAGCAGATTTAATCATCTTTCAAAAAAATCAAAATGATTTTTTTGGTACAATTCTTGTAGAATAAATAAAAAAATAAAATATTAAAAGCGCCCTTTTTTGGGCGCCTTTAATAAATTAGTATTATTAAATTAAAAAGTTAAGTCCAAATTTCTGTTCTTTATTTCATTTTTAATCTCCTCAATGAAACGTTCTTTTGAAACATTTTCTATGGTATCGCCCTTTCGAGTTCTTATATTTATAGTATCTGAGTTCATTTCTTTTTCTCCAAAAACTATCATATATGGCACTTTTTTCATCTGTTCATTTCTTATCTTATATCCCACGGTAGCATCAGAATCATTTACATAAACTCTAATACCTTCTTGTTCTAAAATACGAGAAAATTTTTTGGCTTCTTCGTTGAATTTTTCAGAAACGGGAAGGATCGATACTTGAACAGGAGAAAGCCAAGTTGGAAACTCCCCAGCAAAGTTTTCTATTAAAATACCAAAGAATCTTTCTAAAGACCCAAATATTGCTCTATGAATCATAACCGGCCTTTTTTGTGCATCGTTTTCATCTGCGTATACCATATCAAACCTTTCGGGCATCTGAAAATCAAGCTGAATCGTGGTACATTGCCATTTTCTTCCAAGCGAATCTGTAACGTTAAAGTCTATTTTGGGACCATAGAAAGCCCCTTCTCCTTCGTCTATTCTATACTCCATATTGCTCTTTTCTAATGCCTTTTTCAAAGCATCGGTAGCCCTTTCCCAACTTTCAATATCTCCCATATGATCTTCGGGCATCGTACTTAAGATAGCTTCGTATTTGAAACCAAAAGTTGAAAATATTTCGTTTGTTAGTTGTATAACTTTTATTATTTCTTCCTCCATTTGTGACGGCATGCAGAATATATGAGCGTCATCTTGAGTGAAAGCTCTAACTCTAAAAAGACCGTGTAAAACCCCGCTTCTTTCGTAGCGATGCACTTTACCAAATTCAAACATTCTTATTGGTAAGTCTCTGTAACTGACGAAGTTGTTTTTATATATCAGTATATGCCCTGGGCAATTCATCGGTTTAACGGCCATAGGCATATCTTCTTTCTCCGTGAAAAACATGTTCTCTTTGTAATGATCCCAATGTCCAGATTGATGCCATAATTTGATATTCATGATTTGAGGCGTTTCTACCTCTACGTATCCATATTTTTTATGAACTTGCCGGGAGTAAGCCATCAATTCATTTAAAACTATCTTACCATTTGGTAGGAAAAAAGGCATACCGGGAGCCATTTCAGATTGTAACATGAATAAATTCAATTTTGGACCTAATTTTCTGTGGTCTCTTCTTTTCGCCTCTTCAATCATGTTTAAGTAATCATCAAGTTGTTCCTTTTTGGGAAAGGCAGTGCCATATATTCTTTGGAGCATCTTGTTCTTTTCGTCTCCTCGCCAATAAGCGCCGGATACGGAAAGAAGTTTAAAGTATTTAACATATCCAGTAGAAGGAAGATGAGGACCTCTACACAAATCATAAAAATCCCCTTGAAAATAAACTGAAATAGTGTCTTCTTCTAGTTCCTCAATTAATTCCAGTTTGTAAGGTTGATCCTTGAATAATTCAATAGCCTCTTTTTTATTTACTTCTTTTCTAATAATTTTTATATCTTCTTTTATAATTTTTTTCATTTCCTCTTCTATCTTTGAAAAATCTTCTTCTGAAAGGTTGTGCCCTTCAATATCAAAATCGTAATAAAAACCGTTTTCAATAACCGGCCCTATAGCTAATTTGACTCTATCCTCTCCGAAAATCCGTGCCACCGCCTGGGCCATAATATGAGCCATCGTATGTCTGTATATTTTTGGAGCTATTTCATCATCCAAAGTTATTAACTTAATAGTTGAATCCTGCATTATGGGGGTATTCAAATCTTTTAATTCGCCGTTAATTTCAGCTGCTATAGCATTTCTGTATAGCCCTTCGGATATACCTTTAGCAATTTCTGCAGGGGTAATTCCATCTTTAAATTCTTGAACAGAATTATCTGGATAAGTTATTTTAACCATTAGATCACCTCTAACAATAAGTTAATTTTAAATTGTTAAACTTTCAAGTTTTTCTTTAAGATCTTTTTCTAGGAGCTTATCTATTATTTCATCTAAATCTCCATCAAGTATTTCGTTTATTCTATGAGTGGTATATTGAATTCTATGATCTGTAACCCTGTTTTGTGGGAAATTGTATGTTCTTATTTTTTCGCTTCGCTGTGCAGTACCTATTTGTGATTTTCTCTCTTGTGTAAGCTGAGATTGCTGCTCTTCTAACTTTATCTCAAAAAGTTTTGCCCTTAGTATATTTAAAGCTTTTTCTTTATTTTGATGTTGGGATCTTTCATTTTGACAAGTCACAACGATCCCAGTTGGTAGATGGGTTATTCTAACGGCAGAATCCGTTTTGTTAACGTACTGACCACCTGCACCACTTGCTCTATAGGTATCTATTCTAAGATCATTCTCATTTATTTGAACGTCTATATCCGTTGCTTCAGGTAACACCGCAACGGTAGCAGTGGAAGTGTGTATCCTTCCGGAAGATTCTGTTTGAGGTACCCTTTGTACCCGATGCACCCCACTTTCGTATTTCAATCTTCTGTAAGCCCCTTGACCTTTTATTTTTAATATGGCGGTTTTAATTCCACCAAGTTCGTTTTCGTTTAGATCAAGGAGTTCATATTTCCAATTTTTTCTTTCAGCATACCGTAGATACATTCTCATTAACTCTGAAGCGAAAAGGCTCGCTTCATCACCTCCAGTACCTGCTCTTATCTCCATAATGATATTCCTCTCATCATACTCATCTTGAGAAACTAAACCTTCTATAATTTTTTTTCTTGTTTCTTCTTCCTTTTTCTCTAACTCTTGGAGCATTGACTGATATTCTTCTTCAGAGACATCCTTGTTTTCATACATTTCTCTTAACGCTTTTATGTCTTCTAAATCCTGTTCGTAACTCTCAAACAGTGTATTTAATTCTGATAGTTTGGAATGCTCCTGTCCTAATTTTTTTAAATTTTCAATATCGTTAGTAATATACGGATCACTTAGTTGTTTCTCTAGTTCTTTAATTTTTTTCTTTACTTCTCCTTTAAAATCTAATATATTCAATTTTCTCACCTTTTCTATTATGTCTACCTTTTTGCTTTATTTGTTTTAGGGTTACTTAGACCACTTTATATCTTAAAACTTTCAACCAATCCTTTTAACTCTGTGGCTAATTCACTCAACTCTTTCGCTTCTTCGTTTATTCCTGCAGCTTGGTTTACTTGTTCGTCTATTACACTTCTTGATCTTTCTAGTTGTTCACTTATTTCTGTTACCGCTTTCGCTACCCTGTCCATCGCTGTGCTCATTTCTTGCGCACTTGCACTTTGTTCCTCTGCACTTGCCGTCATGTTTTCTATCCCTTGGTCCATCCTTTCTATCCTTTCTTTTATCCGGTTGAAACTTTTCTGTACATTCTCCATCTTTTCGTTTATTTCTCCTATCGTTCCTACTACCTTGTTCGTCGATTCGTTTACTTTGTTCGTTCCTTGCGTTATGTTGGTTAGTATTTCTGATATTTCATCCGTTGCATTCCTTGATTCTTCGGCTAACTTCCTTATCTCATCCGCTACAACTGCAAATCCTCTTCCCGCTTCCCCTGCCCTTGCTGCTTCTATCGCTGCGTTCAGTGCCAAAAGGTTCGTTTGTTCCGTTATCGAGTTTATCGTTTCTACTATACTTTGTACGTTCTTGGCATTGTTTGCGAGTGTTTCTACTTCTTTTTGACTTTCTTTTGTCCTTTCTACCGCTTCTTTCACAGCTTGACTTATACTTTCTATCGTTTTGCTTCCTTCTTCTGCAGCTTTACTTGTTTCATCTGCTTCTTCACTTAGCCTTTGTGCGTCTTGGGATACTCCTTGTGCCGCCCTTGCTACTTCGTCTACCCCTGAGGTTACTTCTTCTACGTTTCCTGCTGTTTCTTCTGCATTTGTTTGTATCTTGTCCATTTGGTTTTTGAGTTCTTCTGAGCTCTTTCTACTTTCTTGTGATGATTGCGTTAGACTTTCTGATGCATTTTCTACTTTGTTTGATGCTTGCATTATTGAGCCCATAGATCTTCTTAGTTCTTTACTCATTTCTGATAGAGCGTTTGCCATCTGCCCTATCTCGTCTTTACTTTTACTTTCAAAGTTTACCGTTAGGTCTCCTTCTTTGAATTGGTTTATCTTGTTTTTGAACTCTAACAGTGGTTTTGTTATACTTCTTATTAGATAGATAACCATTATTATCGATACTACAAAGGCGACTACAGTTAAGATGGCTGTCAACATTATTGCCCTGTTGTTTTCTTCTATGAGAGATGGACCTAATGTGTCTTGTTGAACCTTTAATTCATTTCTTTGTTCATCTAATAGATTCAATATCTCTACCCTTGCTAGTTCCATCTGCCCAATTATGGGCTCTTGGGATTCTATAGCTGCGACTATTTGATTGAAGGAGTTTCTGAACTGTTCAGCCATATCTTTCATCTCGTTGAACATTTCAGTTAATTCATCTGAGGTTAGACCATATTGCATAATCAAAAGTTGAGAATCCAATTCATTAAAAGCGTTTAAAACATTGTTTTTATCACCAAGAGATTTGGATGAAAAATACATGGAAGATAAATGATCTATATTATCCAATATATTAAGTGAACTATCAGCATAAAAGACAAGGGTTGAAACGTTATTTTCTTGGGCTAAGGTTTTAAAATCGGTAATACTTTGACGTAATTCATTGGATATATCTTTAAAATCCTGCCTTACGAGTCTATTTTTTTCTTCGTTCAATTGAACAATTTGATTAAAGTTGTTTTCATATTCCTCTATCATTACGAGTACATTTTGTAGATGTGTATCGATGATTTCACCTGTAAAGAAACTTTGAACTTTGTTAATATTCTGAGTAATAATTTCTTTTGTTTGTTCATCATAACTAATCACATAGTCTTTGAAGGCTAAAACAGCTCCAAAAAAGTTATTTTCCATTTCAGAGATATGATTCGTTTCCTCAGATAGCTCCCTATAACTATTCAAACCATTGTTGGAACTTACCAAAGAATAAATATTGAAAAATATCGCTGCCCCAAATAAAACAAAAATTACAACTATAATTACAATTATCCTTCCTCTTATGCTTTTGAACGACATAGAAATTTCCCCCTTTATTTTTAATTATCTTGAGAATAATTATAATACAAAACAGTAAACAAAAGCAACTAAAAAGTTGCTAGAAATATTTATTTTTTTTTAATATGTTCGAATGTGAAAACGAAAAATTAAAGATAATATATGGTATAATGGTATATAGTATAATTAAAGAAGAAGAAGGGGGCAGATTATGCAATATAACAATCTTGGTAAGGCAGGTATAAAAGTAAGTGAAATTTCATTCGGATCTTGGCTAACTTTTGGAAACCAACTAGATACAGAAGGAGTTAAATCATGTTTGCGTACCGCTTATGAAAACGGCGTTAACTTTTTTGACAACGCAGAAGCCTACGCTAACGGGCTTTCTGAATCTCTAATGGGAATGGCGCTAAAAGAGTATAGAAGAGAAGACCTTGTAATTTCTACAAAAATATTTTGGGGTGGAAAAGGCCCAAATGATAGAGGGGTATCAAGGAAGCATCTTTTAGAAGGAACTTGGAACTCTCTAAAAAGGTTACAAGTTGATTATGTTGACCTTATATTTTGCCATAGACCAGATCCTACAACCCCCATTGAAGAAACGGTATTCGCAATGGATTATATAATAAGAAACGGTTTAGCTCTTTATTGGGGAACTTCTGAATGGAGTGCGGAGCAATTGGAAGAAGCTTATCTAGTAGCTGATAAAAGAAATCTTATTCCGCCCACAATGGAACAACCTCAATACAACATGTTAGTTAGAACCAAAGTTGAAAAAGAATTTAAACCTCTTTATGAAAAATATGGATTAGGGTTAACCACATGGAGTCCGTTGGCCAGTGGGGTATTAACCGGAAAATACAACGATGGAATCCCCCAAGACAGCAGACTTGCAAAATTTAAAAACTTACGAGAAGAGTTTGAAAAAGGTGGAGTTTTGTCGCAAGAAAATATTGAAAAGGTCAGAAAATTAACAAAAATAGCTAACGATTTAGGCGCAACAATGGCTCAACTTGCTCTTGCCTGGATATTGAAAAACCCTAACGTTAGTACCGTAATAACAGGTGCAAGTAGGCCAGAGCAGGTAAAAGAAAATGTAAAAGCTTCCCAGATAAAAGAAAAACTTACAGACAGTGTAATGGAAGAAATCGAAAAAATTCTAAACAACAAGCCCCAATAAAAATGATTAAAATCCCACCGAATTGGTGGGATTTTTTTAATTCCTTTAGCTTGAAAGCTCCTCACAACTTTGATTATGCAAAGCCGCAAACATTAAAAATAGTTATATTTAAGACAATGCAACTCTTTTGTGTACTTCTTCAAAGTCCCTTCTTTTTTTCTTTGAACAACATCTTTTTCGAAAATTCTAAATATGTATAGCCAATCCTTCCACGCTTTCTTCGGCACCAAGGATACTTTCCGTTAAGGTTGGATGAGGATGTATACTATCCGTAAGTTGCTCTACAATCATCCCATACTTAACAGCCAAAACTCCTTCCATAATCATATCCGTAGCGTTTGGAGAGACAATAGTTACACCTAATACTTTTTTAGTCTCTTTATCCGCGATTATCTTTACAAAACCATCTCTTTCTTCCATAGTTCTCGCTCTTCCGTTAGCAGATACAGGAAATTTTGAAATGATAACTTTTTCAGGATCAATTTCTTCTTCTTTTAACCCAACAGTTGCTATTTCTGGGTTAGAGAAAATGATGTTTGGCACAGCACTGTAATCCATTTCTTTAGATTCTCCTGCAATATTATGTGCGGCTACTATACCTTCGTTCATAGCCACATGAGCCAACATAATATGGGCCCTTATATCTCCTATTGCATATACATTTTCAACGTTTGTTCTCATTTTGGAATCTGTTTTAACACCTTTTTCTATCTCTACACCTAAATTTTTAACATCTTGCGTTATAACAGGTCTTCTTCCCACAGCAAGTAATATCTTTGAGCTCTTTATCTCTTTTGTTTCACCGTTGAAATCAATTTTTGATACGTATGCATCTTCATCCTTTTGAATATCTACAACCTTATGTTTTTCAAAGACTTCCACGCCTTTTTTAACCAAAGATTTTTTTGCCTCTTCTGCAACATCTTTATCATCATTGGGGAGTATATGTTCAAGTAGTTCAACCACATAAACTTTTTTACCTAAACTTGAAAAAAATGTAGCAAATTCTACCCCGATTACCCCTCCACCAACTATCAAAATCGATTCAGGCATATGTTCCATCTTAAACACATCGTCACTTGTCCAAATTCCTTGAATTTTATCAAAGGGGGGAAACATTACTGGTTCAGAACCGTGAGCTAAAATAATGTTTTGCGTTTCTATACTTTTATCGCCAACTTTAATATGATTTTTATCAATTATTTCAGCGACACCTTGTATTAAATCGATATGATTTTTCTTTAATAGATACTCTACACCTTTTTTGGATTGTAGAACAATTTTTTTCATATGGCTCATTATTTCGCTTATTTCATATGTTACTTCACCCACTTTTATGCCTAATTTGTTCGATTTTTTTAAAATCTCTTCGTAAAGATGTGAAGAGGTCAACATTGCTTTTGTGGGGATACAACCTTTGTTGGTACAAGTTCCACCAAGATTTTCTTTCTCAATAACAGCAACCTTTTTCCCTAATTGCGATAACCTTATTGCCGCAACATAACCGCCTGGACCTGATCCAATAACAACAACATCGTACATTTGAGGTTCCCCCCTTTTAATTTCATTGTTTATTGCCTTTAGAATCTCTAAAACATTATATATAGCGTCCTTCCCCCGCTCCCCACCCAAAAGGATAAAAATATTTTTATCTTTTATTACATAACTGCCCTTTTAAGGAATAAATCTGCGGTATCTTAGAACCTTAAGCCCAGCTGAAAGGATAATGAAAATTTATTCCTTTGTCCAACAGTCCATCTAATTTCATCTTTCAATATTATAACAAAAAAGGGGAGATTTTCTCCCCTTTGACATAATTCACTATTATTTTAGGTCTTTTAACGCTTCCAAAACCAAACCTGCGTGCATTAAAGCTGGACCTCCACCCATTAACACTGCAACCCACGCAGCTTCCAAAATTTCCTCTTCTGTGGCACCTGCTTCTAACGCAAATTTCACATGACACGCGATGCACCATTCACAATTTCTTGCTATAGAAAGTGCAACAGCTATTAGCTCTTTAGTTTTTTTATCAAGCACGGCTCCTTCTTCTTTTTCGATTGCCTCCATCATGTTTTGGAAACTCTTCATTTGCTCTGGGTTTGTCTTAGAAAACTCCTTCATCCAGTCCATTGCTTTTTGAAAACTATCTTTCATACTCACCGAAATCACCCCTTTTATAATTTTTGTTATATATTTCACAATTTTTTCAAAAAAGAATTTCAAATCCTCATATTTCAACAGTCTTTTTTCACCATTATCAAAATTATTATAACTCAAATTTGTTAAAATTTTAACAAGCTAATGTTTCGTTTAAATCAAATTATTATTCAAATACTCTTTACTAAAAAAAAGAAAAAAAGGACCCTTTTATAGGATCCTTATATTGTATTGGCTGGGGGAGGAGGATTCGAACCTCCACTGACGGAGTCAGAGTCCGCTGTCCTGCCGTTAGACGATCCCCCAATCAGCAAAATTATTATATCACAATTTTTTTTGGTTGACAAGTAAATTTGAAACTCTAAAAAAAGAGGTCGATTGGGGACAAAACCCTTAGCCCAAATATCTAGAAATTTCTAAGTATTCGGTTTTTTTAACATAGGTTCAAATGTTAGAAACTATTTTGTGGGAAAATAACTGCGGATTTTGTTCCTTTCAAAAATTTTTTAATGGAGACAATAATTATTATGAAATGTGAAGGCTGCGGTATAGGAATACAAACAGAAGACCAAGAAAAACCAGGATATATCCCTGAGAATGTTCTCAAAGAAAAAATAAAAAATAACGAATCTGTAGTTTGCCAAAGATGCTTTAAATTAAAGCATTATAATTATTTATTACCTATAACAATAAATTCCGATTTTTCCGGTGAGCTTGACAAGGTTTTAAAAGATTTTGAAACGGTTTTGTGGGTGGTAGATGTAATAGATTTCGAAGGCACATTCAGAAAAGAGATTGCCGAAAAAATAAAAGGGAAGAATATTTTTTTAATCGTCAATAAAATAGATCTTTTACCGAAAAGCACACCCTACGAAAAATTAAAAAATTGGTTGCTCTTGAGAATCAAAGAGATGGGTATAAATATCCGGGATGATCATGTGAGAATGGTCAGCGTTAAAACAGGTATGGGAATAGAAAAAACAAAACAATTGCTTTTGCAAAAAGAGAAAGAAAAGGCATTGGTATTAGGGGTAACCAATGTAGGTAAATCATCTTTTTTAAACAGACTAGTGGAAGCAGAAATAACTGTAAGTGCATATTCTGGAACTACTTTGAAGGTATTAAAAGCAAACGTACCTAACACAGATTTGCAATTATTCGATACCCCTGGCATTTTCACACAAGACAGGTTGTGCGATTTTTTTGATATTTATACTCAAGTTAAGATGATTCCTTCTAAAAAAATTAAAATTAAAACTTTCACGGTGAATGAAAAAAATGTTCTTTTTATCAGCGGATTGTTCTGGTTGAAAGTTTTAAAGAACGGTGTTAACAATTTACCACCTATAATCACTGTTTTTCTTCCAGAAGAGATATCTGCTCATAGAGCAAAAGAAGAAAGAGTTAATGATTTACTTCACAATAGAGAGGTTTTATTCCCTCCTTACGATAATAATTTTGATTTTGATCAAATAGAGTTTGAAAGAGAAAATGTAAAAATTGATAAGGGAAATGATATAGCCCTTCCTGGAGCGGGATGGCTTTCTATAAAAAGAGGTCCCTTAATAGCAGAAATATCAAAACCTAAAGGGCTTAAGTATGTGATAAGAAAATCAATGAAATAGAAAGATTTCATAATTTATGGAGGTGTAAAAACTTGCAATTGAAAGAACCTGGAGTAGTTGTTGGGGTATCAAATAGGCATGTACATTTATCACAAGAAGATTTGGAAAAGTTGTTTGGTAAAGGTTATGAATTAACTCCCTTAAGACCATTGGGACAACCGGGGCAATATGCATCTGAAGAATGTGTAGATTTGATAGGACCAAAGGGTTCTTTCCAAAAAGTGAGAATATTAGGTCCTGTAAGAAAGGAGTCACAAGTCGAAATATCTAGAACAGACTCCTTTAAACTTGGAGTACCCCCCCCTGTTAGAGACTCAGGAGATATAGAAGGAACACCAGGGATTACGATAAAAGGACCTGTTGGTGAAATACAATTAAAGAAAGGTGTAATCATTGCCAAAAGGCACATACATATGCACCCAAAGGATGCCGAACATTATGGCGTTAAAGATAAAGACTTAGTTTCAGTATATTGTGATAAAGAAGGAAGAAGACTTATTTTTCAAGATGTTTTGGTCAGAGTCAGTGAAAAATATGCATTAGAGTTTCATGTTGATATCGACGAGGCAAATGCGGCTTTACTCAATAACGGAGATTATGTGAAAATTATAGAAAAATTCTAAAAATCGGTGCTTGCACCGGTTTTTTTCAATCAATATCAGAAGGTATTTCATAGGTTATACCCCCATATTTCCCTTCGGTTATTTCTCTTAGAAAGGCATTTCTTCCCCTTTCGTAATCTGGAACTCCGCCTTTTTTTATAAAATTTCTCTTCATAGAAAACCTTTCAATGAACTCAACTATATTTTCACAGCTTTCCCAATCTTTTAAAACTGAATCCAAAATATTAGGATACTCTTGTTTTAAAAAATCAAAAAGGTAGAAAAGAGCCTCATCTAATTCCGTATCTTCTGCTTTTAGAGAACCAATTAGAATTAATTTGTTAACAAGATCTTTGTTAAAAAGTTTTGGATATAACACACCCGGTGTATCAAGAACTTTTAAGTCCTTCGATACGGTTATCCATTGTAAACCTCTTGTTATACCAGGTTTATTTCCAACTGCAGCAGATTTTTTACCTTTTAAACGGTTTATAAAGGTAGATTTACCAACATTTGGTATACCAACTATCATAAGCGACTTTTCATTGAACTTTTGAGGGACGATGGGATAAATATATTTTAAAAAAAAGTCTTTAACATTGAATTCATTGAGGCTAAGTGAAAAAACATCCTCACCTTTTTCCTTATAATACTTCTCCCACAACTTGATTTTTTTCATGTCGCAAAGGTCTTTTTTATTGAGAATAATTATTCTTTTTTTGTTCCTAAAAAGCTGTTCTTCTTCATACGCCCTGCTAGCGTACGGAGCCCTTGCGTCAAGAATTTCTACTACAGCATTAACAAGTTTTAAATGCTTTTTTATCAAAGATTTGGCTTTTTCTATATGTCCTGGATACCACATACTTTTAACCCCTTTATACAGCTGTTCTCACGATTATTCTTATTTTTCTTAAATTGTGGTATAATACAAGTGATAAAAGTATACCTTATTTTGTAAAAAAATCAAAGAGGAGGGATAATCTATTCTGAGATATTCTATCTCTATACCTGAGAATGTTGAACCGATTGAAATTTTTGGGGCTTATGATAGCCGAACAAAGTACATTAAAAAAGAGATGAACGTAGATATACACTACAAAAACAGAAAAATTTTCATCGAAGGAAAGGATGACGACTCGGTCAATAAAACATCAAAGATATTCACAGAACTTTTAGAAATCTTAGATGAAGGCCATTTACTTGATTGGGATGAATTTCAATACGTGGTTTCTAGGTATAAAACCAACGGGAATGGTTCAAAAACTGAAGAAAAGAAAAAATCAATGAAAGAAGTTATCAACACCCGGATCGTGGGTACCCAAATTTTTGCAAAAACTGAAGGCCAAGCAAATTATATCGACTACTTAAAAAATAATGACATTGTCTTTAGTATAGGACCAGCGGGAACCGGCAAAACGTATCTAGCGGTTGCTATGGGAGTAGACTATTTAAGATCAGGTAAAGTTCAAAGGATAATACTTACTAGACCAGCAGTTGAAGCAGGAGAAAAACTAGGTTTTTTACCTGGTAGCTTTTATGAAAAGGTTGACCCTTATTTAAGACCCTTGTACGATGCCTTACTTGATTTTATGGATACTGACAAACTGATTTCATACAGAGAAAAAGGCATTATAGAAATACTTCCATTAGCTTACATGAGAGGTAGAACGTTAAACAATTCTTATATTATTTTAGACGAAGCTCAGAATACGACTTATCAACAAATGAAAATGTTTTTAACAAGGATAGGGTTTAACACTAAGGCGGTCATCACTGGTGATGTCACTCAAATAGACTTAGAAAAAAAGAAAGATTCGGGGTTACTATCTGTTAGAAATGTTTTGAATGGCAACATTTCAGGAATAAAATTCATTGAACTTTCAAATAACGATGTGGTAAGAAATCCTTTAGTAAAAGAAATTATTAAAGCTTACGAAGACTATGAAAATGGTTTATAAATGGGTATAAAATAAGGAAGTGTTTTCCACTGTATGAAGAACAAAAATGCAGATAATAATAAACGAATTAGTAAAAATCTTTTTCAAAAAGTAAATTTATTTTTCTCTAAAAATAAAGGTTTTATAATTAGGATTGTTCTTTTTATATTTTTAGCTTTATTCACAGAATGGCTCATTTTCAACAGAATCTCGTTGAATTTTCAGTTAAGTTTTAACTTAGTATTTCTTGTATTTTGGATATTTATCGGAGAATTTTTGTTACCTAAGAATAAAATGTTTAAACTTCATCCTTTAAATTACTGGGCGGCTTTTCTAACGCCGCTCTTTTTCAATATAATACTGAATCTTTTTGTTTATAAGTATGTGAACATATTTGCAATATCCACCATATTAAGTACTTTGATAATAACCCTATTAATAGATTACTCTACCGGTTTAATTTCAGGCCTCATATTTTCGGCTTACTTTGGTATTTTATTCGGATTTGATTTGAAATTCACGATTTTTCTGTTTTTGCCGGCAGCAGTTGTCGCACTATCATCAAGAAAGACCAAAAGAAGGATAGAAATAATACTACCGTTTTTTTGGGCTAGTTTAACACAAATTATCGTTGCTTATGTAATTAACTTATACTATACCCCTTTGGACTATCTAGTAATAATCGAAAGTAATTTTTTGAGCGTGTTGGTAACCATGGGTATTTTACCTTTCTTTGAATACTTAACCAGGGTTTATTCAGAGATTGGTTTGTTGGAACTTGGTAATTTAAGCAATCCCTTGCTAAAAAATCTTTCTTTGAAAGCACCGGGAACATACTATCACAGCATGATCATATCAAACTTAGCGGAAAGCGCCGCTGAAATTATCAATGGAAATATGGTTTTAGCCAGGGTAGGTTCTTATTTCCACGATATAGGGAAGGTGTGGAGACCTCAGTTTTTCTCAGAAAACCAAAAGAATAAAAACCCTCATTCCGATATAAGTGCTAAATTAAGTTCTTTGATATTAAACAACCATGTTACCTATGGTATCGAATTGGCAAAAAAACACCGTTTACCTATACTAATAGAGGATATGATAGCACAGCATCATGGCACAAGGGTCAAGCAATTCTTTTACAGCGAATATTATAATCAGACAGGTATAAAAGATACCAACATGTTCAGATATCCCGGACCCATCCCTCAATTTAAGGAAGCTGCCATACTTATGATATGTGATGTAACAGAAGCCATGGTAAGAAGCATGCAAGACTTAAGCGCTGTTGATCTTAATGAAAAACTTGATAATTTGATAAATTCTCTTTTTTTTGAAGGACAGTTGGATGATTGTGGATTAACACTTAGAGAAGTCAAAAAGATAAAAGGCAGAATTATTAGAACCATCATGGAAATGAACCATAAAAGGATATCCTATCCCAAAGTTGAGGCAAAAGAACTTAGAGAGTAGAGGAGAACGCCTTTGAAAATAAACGTTATAAACCAACAAGAGTTAAGAGAGATAAACAGTAAAAAAATCAAAGATATCGCCAAAAAAGTACTTCTAAACGAGGTTGGCAAAGGAAATTTCGAATTAAACATACTAATCACCGACGATAAAAGTATAACTGAATTCAATAAATACAGAGGTAAAAGTACGCCGACGGATGTTTTATCCTTTTCTTATGGTTTAAGCGAACCTGTAATTGGAGATATTGTTATTTCTGTTGAAAGTATAGAAAAACAAGCGCCTGATTTTGGGAATTCTTTTGAAGAAGAATTCTATTATATACTTATTCATGGCTTACTACATATCGTTGGTTACGATCATGAAAACTCTGAAGAAGATGCCAAAAAGATGTTTGAAGTTCAAGATCAATATTTTCATCAATTAATCAAAGACAGGAGGAGATAGAGTTGGCTACAGTGAAGCCCTTTCAAGCTTTAAGACCATATAAAGGGATAGAACAGTGTTTTTCTTGCCCCCCCTACGACGTACTTGAGGAGGATGAAGTTAGAGAGATAATCTCTAGAAACCCCAATTCTTTTTTGAGGGTAACAAGGTCCGAAGTAGAGGCAGAAGAAAATTCTAAAGATGCTGTTTACAAAAAAGCCAAAGAAAATCTCGAATCCTTTATCAAAAATGGGGTATTAATTAAAGATCCCGAACCATCCTTTTATATATATCGTGAAACCTGGCAAGGACTTTCTCAAACAGGCTTTTTCGCGGTTGTGAGTGTAGATGAGTACGATAAAGGGATTATAAAAAAACATGAATTAACAAGAAAAGACAAAGAAGAGGATAGGACAAATCACATATTAAATCTAAATG
The DNA here is from genome assembly GCF_000018605.1 of Petrotoga mobilis SJ95. NCBI lineage: Bacteria > Thermotogati > Thermotogota > Thermotogae > Petrotogales > Petrotogaceae > Petrotoga > Petrotoga mobilis. Next base: position 894,963 of record NC_010003.1, read on the forward strand.
CACAAACTGGACCTGTTTTCTTAACCTACAAAGCTCGAGAAGATTTAAAAACAATCATTGACAAGCTTATAAAAAACAAGGAAATCCTTTATTCCTTTTGCGATGAAAACAATGTGAAACATGAACTTATCAAAGTCCAAGAAGAAAACGAAAGGGAACAAATCGAAAAAGCTTTCAATAGTATTGAATATCTTTACATTGTAGATGGGCACCATAGAGCTGCTGCCGCTTCCAGAGTTCAAAAAATACTGAAAGAAAAAGACACAAATTACTCTTTGGACAAACCCTATAACTATTTTATGGCTGCTATTTTTCCACACAACGAACTTAGAATACTCCCGTACAATAGAATAGTTAAAGATCTAAACGGTTTAAGCGAAGATGAATTTTTGAAAAAGATAGGTTCTTATTTTGAAGTAGAAGAAGCTCCTTTTTCACCCTATTCTCCTGATTCCTCACACTCTTTTGGTATGTATCTTCAAAAAAATTGGTACAAACTCACATTCAAAGGTGAAGAAGGTGAAGATCCTGTTGAAAATCTTGATGTGCAAATATTGCAAAAATACTTATTAGATCCAATACTTTCCATAAAAGATCCAAGAACAGATCCAAGAATATATTTTCTTGGTGGTATTAGAGGCGTAAAAGAAATCGAAAAGTGGGTAGACAAAAAAGATTGGAAAGTTGGATTTTCTATGTATCCCACTCAAATAGACCAACTCTTAAAAGTTGCAGAGATGAACAAGATAATGCCGCCTAAATCCACTTGGTTTGAACCAAAATTGAGAAGTGGTTTATTAATTCATGAATTAAGCTGAGCCTTTTTCCCACACATTAGAGGTGGTAGTTATAAAATACTATAATTTTGATTTAAAAAACAAAATTGAAGAAATTAAAACTCACGCCGTTGATGAAAAAATTCAAGTAGATGAAATAAGAATATTTGAAAATAATCTATACGGAATAAAAAGAAAATGGAAGATTTTATCTTCTCATAACTCTGTTGATTTCATAAAACGCATACTATGCCCAAGTGATAATGTGATGCTAACTTATTATCATGATGAGAAAGGTGAAATGTCTAAATATCTTGTTTACATAGATTTTGGCAAATACAATGTTGACGGTGACAATATCGAATTTCAAGATCAAGAATTGGATCTTTTAATTTATAACGACTTAAAATATAAAATACTTGATATGGGAGAATTATTGAAATCCTTTGAACGCAAAAAGATCGCCTTATCCGATATGCAAAAAAATTTAATAACTCTTAAGCATTTTATTAATAATTTTAATTATTTGGGTGTAATTGACGCTCTTCATCTCAAATTTGGTACCAACGCTATTAATTGGCTTTTGAAAAACAAAACTTGGGTGATGAACAGAACCTAAGGGACCGCAGGTCCTTTCTTTAAAAAGGGTGGGGAGCGTTTGCTGCAGCATGCAAACCTTGTTTTTAAATGATTTTGGCCTTGAATTTGGGGTTTTTAAGGGGATTCCCCCCTTAACGATTGGGCAAAGGGGCGCTAACACATGTAGTTTCTAATGACAGTTATCACTTCATAACTGGAGGGGAAAAAATTGAGAAAACTTTATCGTTCTAGAGAGAATAAAATTTTAGCAGGTGTATGTGGAGGCATAGGTGAGTATTTCGAAATAGATCCAGTCATTATACGACTGTTGTGGATTGTATTAAGCCTAGTTTGGGGATTTGGGGTTATTTTGTATATAATAGCAATTTTTATAATCCCACCCCAACCTCAAGGAAATCGATATTCCGACGAACATTTAGAAGAAACACCCGAAAACGAGCGTCACAATGTTTCACATAATTTAGAAGACGAAGACAGAAAAGTCGTTATAGGTCTGTTTGCTTTATTATTTATCGTAATTGGGTTAATTATTTTGGTAAGTATAATAACTCCTTCGACATTTTTCTTTAGAAATTTTATCAAAATCGTGATAAGTATATTACTGATTGGAATTGGTGCATATTTAATTTCAACCTCAAGGACAAAAAAATAGTTTTGTATTTCTTTCCAAGTTATATAGTTCCCTTAATCTTGAAAATCGAAAAGGGCCTTTTGGCCCTTATTTTTCAATTGGCAAAAATAAAGAAAACACTGTTCCTTTTCCAACTTCGCTCTCCACTTCTATTCTTCCATCATGCGCATTAACGATCTCTTTGACAATTGCCAGCCCTAAGCCAGTACTTTTTTCACTGCTTGTCCTTGCTTTATCTCCCCTGTAGAAACGATCGAATATTCTATGTAAATCTTCTTTAGGAATACCTCTACCCGTGTCTTCTATCGATATTTTAGCAAAATTACCAATTTTAACAGAAGAAATAGTAACTTTACCTTCATCCGTATACTTTAAAGAATTATCTAAAATGTTTATAAGAGCTTCTTTTAATTTATCTTTGTCTGCCCTGATATTTAACTCTTCCAATTTTTCAACTTGTAAGGTTAAACTCTTGTTATGGTATAAAGGACTAACTTTTTTTATTACTTCCTCCAACAAAGATTTCAAATTAGTTTTCGTGAAATTGTAAAATTGAGTTTTGTTATCACTCCTGGCTAAAAAAAGTAATTTATCGATAATTTCTGACATATAAGAAGTTTCTTCTAAGATCAACTCTAATGATTTTTTATACTCGTCTATCGACCTGTCTTTTTTTAAAGTCAAACTACTTTCAGCTTGTATTATGGAAAGTGGGGTTCTTAAATCGTGAGAAACATCTGCGGTGAATTGCTTTTGTTGTTCAAAGGCTTTTTCAAGTCTCGAAATCATTTGATTCAACGTGGAAGCTAACCTTCCTAACTCATCTTGGGAGTTTACTTTTATCCTTTCAGTTAAATTATTTTCTTCGATATTCTTTGCAGTATTTATAATTTTTTCAACAGGTTTAAGAGAACTATCGGCGTAAAAAAATCCCCCTATCCCCGCAAGGATCATTACCAAAACACCAGTGGATATCAAAATCATTTTCAAACGAGCCAAAACATTCTCTATCTCATTGGTAAATCTTCCGATGATTATGACAACATTCGAATTTTCTTTCAGTTTTGCGTTTGAAACATAAAATCTAGTGTTCCAATTGAAGTCTGTTGTTAAATTGAAAAAAAATGATTCACCGGAGTTGGCTTTTTGGATTTTCCCCTGAATATCGGGTATTTTGACAAGATAGCCATAAAATCTTAATAAACTAGCATCATCACTATAAATGTAAATCATTTCGTTTGGTAACGCTTTTATATTTTCGATATCTTCAACACTTTCTGCTTGTTCTAATGCTCCTTTAAAATCATCCATCCTTGCCAACAAAAAATTATCAATATTATCGTATAGGCTATAGCTTAAAGCATAATAAGAACTTAGACCAAATATTAAAAGCAAAATGGCCATTATTAGTAAGTACCAAACGGTCAATTTGAATTTTATGCTCTTAAAAAAACTTAAGATACCGTTAACCTATAACCAGCTCCTCTAACAGTCTCTAGAATTTTACCTTCTTTATCTCCAATTTTCTTTCTCAACCTTCTTATATACACGTCTATAACGTTTGAGTTACCTTCAAAATCGATATCCCACATTTTCTCCTCAAGAATAGTTCTGGTAACTACTATTTTTGGGTTTCTCATAAAATACTCCAAGATATTGTATTCCTTCGGGGTTAATTTCAATTTTTTCTCCCCCATCCAAACCTCTCTTGTTAAGGTGTTTAAGGTTAAATCTCCCACTTTAAGAACTGGGTTACGAGTGAAACTTTCTCTTCTTAATAAAGATCTAACCCTTGCAAATAATTCATCGAAATCAAAAGGTTTTACCAAATAATCATCCGCTCCGGAATCCAAACCCTTAACTCTGTCCCCCACACTATCCTTTGCAGTTAACATCAATATTGGAGTATTGATGTTTTCTTTTCTTATATTTTGACAAACGGTTATCCCATCTTTTTTTGGTAGCATTATATCTAAAATTATCAAATCGTATGAAGAATATTTTGCATAGTTTTCCGCTTCTTCTCCGTCGTAAACAACATCGATACAGTATCCTTCTTCCGTAAGTCCCCTTTTTATTATATAAGCAAGTTTTTCTTCATCCTCAACAACAAGGATTTTCATAATTATTCACCACCATAATTAATATTCTACCACAACTAATTTTCTGACTCTCAAATTAAAGTTTTATGAAAAAAATAACTTTTTAAATGTTGACGACCCACATGAAAAAGGCAGCCATTGGAGCCATCGTCAAATTATCGTTTAACCAATTACCAAACCCCTCCACAACAGTTGCCGAAAGAGCACCCACAATCAAGGCCATATAACTAATCGGTAAACCAATCAAATTCATGTAAACAGCTCCCGATGCAAAAGAAATGAAAAAACACGCTAAACTCCCCTCCACCGACTTCCCTTTCAACCATTGATGTTTACCCCACTTTTTTCCAACCAATACAGCCCAAGAATCTCCCAGTGCTAACATCACAATAGAGATCAAAGAATATGGAACAGGGAACAATCCTGCAATAGCTGAACCCATAAGAAAATAACTTGTTCCTGAAATCTTATAAGCCTCTTCGCTTTTTCCAACGGGTTTAAAAATTTTCTTCAACAACTCATTTATACTTTTTGAGTATTTTCTTATTAATTCAAGAGAAAGAGCTATTAAACCAGCAATTACAACAATATATCTAAAAACTACAGGACCCCAAAGTGGGTAAGCAAGCGCAGGGAACAAAAGACCCATATAACGCCAGGTCTTTCTTCTAACAAAATTATCTTTTAAAGGCTCTTTTACCTCTTGGAAAGCTCTTTTCAAATTCTCCCAACCTTTAATAAAAAGCCAAGCCACCAAAATAATAGTCAAAACAGTGCCCAATAAATCCATAGTACCTCTCAGATATCCTATCAAAATAACAAAAGGCCACAAAAATGACAAAACGAACATTATTCCTTTACCAAAAGTAAGCCATAACGTTCCAGCTAATATACCAAAAGCCGCAGATTCTAACGGAAACAAAACAACAAAAGATCCCACAGCAGCTGCTACCCCAACACCACCTTTACCCTTCAACCAAATAGACCAAGAATGACCTATTATTGCTACTAAAGCAAGTAATGGCCACCAATTCTTACCTATACCAAGCAAAAAACCGATTAAAATAGCCAAAACCCCTTTGGTTGAATCTCCTGTAAAAGATAATACACCTGCTACAGGTCCCGCTATTTTCCAAGCGTTAGTTGTGCCGACATTTTTAGTTCCTTCTTTTCTAATATCTTTTCTAGAAAAAATTTTTGCAAAAATAAAACTCCATGGTATCGAACCGATAAGATAACTCGCAACCAACGAGATTAAAAAGTCCACATCGATCACCTCTTATTTTTTATTATACTCTTATACTCTACTTTTCAAATCTTTAGAAAAAGTGAGAAAAATCAACCTAATCAAAAATATTTGCATTTAATTGGATTACATTGACTATAATCAGGTAAAATCAAGGTTGACTTTTTGTTTATTTTAATTTAAAATGGATACGAATAAATTCGATTTTAGAATGAATTAATTAAAGGAGTTAGAAAAACATGCCAGTTAAAATTTCTTTTATAGGAGCAGGTAGTGTCAGATACACAGTGAAATTAGTAGGGGATTTAGCAAAAACAAAGGAATTAAATGGAAGTTTAATCTCTTTCATGGACATAGACGAAGAACGATTAAACGCCGTAGATAACCTCGCTAAAAGATACACGGAAGAAATAGGTGGAAATCTTAAATTTGAGAAAACTACCAACCGTGAAAAATCTTTAAAAGATGCAGATTTTGTTATAAACACAGCATTATACAGAGCGCCAGGCCACGAAGACGGTTATGTAAGTTATGAAATCATGAGAGATGTTGCAGAAAAATATGGTTACTACAGAGGAATAGATAGTCAAGAGTTCAACATGGTATCGGATTATTATACATTCACAAATTACAATCATCTGAAATTATCATTAGATATAGCTAAATCGATTGAAAAAATATGTCCGAATGCATGGCTTATACAAACCGCTAATCCTGTTTTCGAAATTACACAATTGATTAAAAGGCTGACCAACGTAAAAGTAGTAGGCTTTTGTCATGGGGTTGGAGGTGTCCATGAAGTACTAAAAACTTTACGATTAGAAGAAAACGAAACTGATTGGCAGGTAGCTGGAGTGAACCATGGGATATGGTTAAACCGATTCCTATACAAGGGCGAAGATGGTTACCAAATCTTAGACAAATGGATAGAAGAAGAATCAAATAATTGGGAACCAAAAGATCCTTGGGATACCCATTTAGCTCCAGCGGTTATCGATATGTACAAATTCTATGGATTATTGCCTATAGGAGACACAACTAGAAACAGTACATGGAAACATCATCATAGTTTACAAGCAAAAAAGAAATGGTATGGAAAGTTCGGGGCTATAGACAATGAAGTTGAAAGGCCGAAGTTCTATGAAGAATTACGTCAAACAAAAAGAATGATAATTCAAGTTTCGAAAGATCCGAATATCAAAATAACAGAAAACTGGCCTGAAGAATTCCCAAAAGAAAAAATGAGTGGTGAACAACAAGTGCCTTTTATAAACGCTTTAACTAATGATGTTGAAGCAAGATTATTCCTGAATGTTTTGAATGATGGAACGATAAAAAACATTCCTAACGATGTAGTTGTAGAAGTGCCTGTAAAAGTTAACAAAAATGGAATATTCCCTGAAAAGATACAGCCAGATCTACCAGAAAAGATTAAAAATTACTATATAATCCCCAGAATCACAAGAATGGAAATGGCATTAGAAGCCTTTATAACTGGAAACAGAAATATCTTAGAAGAAGTTTTAGTAAGAGATCCAAGAACCAAAAATTATGATGATATTCCTAAGTTATGGGATGAGATATTCGATCTTCCATTTAACAAGGAAATGAAGGAACATTATAGAAGTTAATAACGTGCTTAAAAGAAAAGGTCCTAAAGCATCTTTTAGAATTTTCAAAGACAGGAAGAATTGAAGTATAGGAGGTTAGAAAAATGTCTTTTTTGGACGAAAATTATTTACTACAAAACAACACTTCGAAGATGTTGTATAATTCAATTAAAGATTTCCCTATCTTAGATGCTCACAATCACGGGGATGTGAAAGAGATCGTTGAGAACAAAGGTTGGGATGACATCTGGCAAGTGGAAGGAGCCACAGATCATTATGTTTGGGAATCAATGAGAAAAAGAGGGGTACCAGAAGAAAAAATAACCGGAAATGCTTCAAATAAGGAAAAGTGGATGGCATTGGCTAAAGTTTTCCCTGGGTTCGTTGGCAATCCTACATACGAATGGATACACCTCGATCTAAAAAGAAGGTTTAAAATAGAAGATACCATTTCAAAGTATACAGCTGAAAAGATATGGCAAGATACTTCTTTATTACTAAAAAGTGAAAGTATGAAACCTCAACGATTACTAAAAGAAATGAATGTAGAAGTAATGTGTACAACAAATGATCCAACAGAGGATCTCTCATTTCATGAAAAAGCTAAAGATATTGAAGGAATAAAGATTCTTCCCACTTGGAGACCAGACAAAGCTATGAACATCGAAAAAGAAAATTGGAAAGATTTTGTAGAAAAGTTAGGAGAAATAACAAAAGAAAATGTTGAACGCTTTGAAGGGTTTTTAAATGCCCTTTACAAGACACACAAAAAATTTGAAAAACTTGGTGGTGTTTCAAGTGACCATGGTATACTTGAACCGATTTCATACCCAGTTGAAAGAGAGAGAGTAAAAGAAGTCTATGAAAAAGCACTTTCAAAGAAAGAGTTAACGAAACAAGAAATTTCAGATTTCAAATCCTTTATGTTTTATGAATTTGGGACGATGAACGCTGAAAGCAATTGGGTTATGCAATTACATATTGGCGCTATACGAGATTATAGAGACAAGTTATATAATACTTTAGGGCCAGACACCGGAGGGGATATTTCAACCAGCAAAATCGACTTGGCAAATGGATTAAGATACTTTTTAAACCAATTTGATGAAAAATTGAAAGTTGTTTTGTACTGTTTGGACCCGTCACTATTTCCAACCGTTGCCACAATAGCAAGGGCCTTCCCAAACGTTAGCCTTGGAGCGCCTTGGTGGTTCAACGACAGTCCTTTTGGAATGGAGATATATTTAAAATATATAGCCACCGTTGACCTTCTTAGCGACTTAGCAGGTTGGGTAACAGATTCAAGAAAGTTAATCTCCTATGGTTCAAGGACAGAGATGTTCAGAAGAGAGTTATCTAACGTTGTTGGTGAAATGGTAGAAAAAGGTCAAATACCTATCAGGGAAGCATTTGATTTGGTGAGAGATATTAGTTATTTTAGACCAAAAAGGTTGTTTTTTGAAAAAATTTAGATAAAAATTATTGAACTCGGAGGTACCAAGTCGATGAAAAAAGCATCCTTGTCTTCTTTAAAAGAAAACAATGCGGCACTTATTTTTCAATCATTAAGGATTCAAGGCCCTATGACAAGGGCTGAAATTGCAAGAGAAACACGCCTCATGCCTTCAACTGTGAGTTATATAACGAATCTTTTAATTCATAAAAAGGTATTGAAAGAAGTTGGAAGTGAAGACGTTTCTCGTGTAGGGAAAAAGGGTATTTTGCTTGATATAAACTACGATGACTTCTTGTTTATTGGATATGACGTGGGCTCTGCATATTCAAGGGTTATTGTTTCAAACGGGAAGGGGGACATCTTATATTCCAAAAGATTCGTCTCAGAGAAAAACGACAAATTGTTGAAGCAGATTTATGAAAATATAAAAATGGTTAAAAACAAATTCAACATAATCGGTATAGGTATGGCTTTTCCTGGTTATATAGATCCAGAAAACGGAGTGGTTATAAGATCTCACAATATTGATATATCGAACTTTGAGGTTAAAAAGGTGATGAAAAAAGAGTTCAACCTACCAGCCTACGTGGATCATAACACAATAATGATGGCACGGAACTTAATTTCTAACAATTCCCACAAAGAGAAAGATTTTTGTGTGATCAACATTGGCCCAGGTATAGGAGTGGGGATAGTAAGCAACGGAAAGATATTGAGAGGATATAAGAACGCTGCTGGGGAGTTAGGTCATGTGACGGTTAACCCCGAAGGAAGAAAGTGTAACTGCGGTAAAAATGGTTGTTTGGAAACAGAAAGCTCAAGTAAGGCGATTGTTAGAAATTACGAAGAAATATCCGGGAAAAATTTAGAGTGTGAAGGAAGTTGTGAATCGAAATTGGTATATGAATTAGCCAAAAAAGGTGATGAAAATGCGATAAAAGCATTTGAAAGGGCGGGAAAATATTTAGGAATTGGCATTGCTACTTTAGTCAATATCTTAAATCCAGAAAAGGTCTATATAGCAGGTGGGGTGTCAAACGGGTGGGAATTTCTAAAAGACTCTACAGAACAAAGTTACAACCAGCATATATTTTACGCAAACAAAGATGTAACTATTGAAGTTTCTTCGATAGGAGAATACATAACAGCTTGTGGAGCTGCGACTTATGCCTTTGAAAAATATGTAAGAGAAGAATTAATACCATGAGGAGGAAAATATAAATGTTTACAATTTTACCGAAGAAAGGGATTTCTTTGGGTCTTGGGGATAGAATAGGAATTGCAACCCCGGGCCATATAAAAGTTGCAAAGAAATACAACTTCTTTCCTGTTTTTGCACAACAAAGTATTAGGGAGTTAAACTTCACTGGAAGAACGTTTACTGATGTAAGAAAAGACGTACTAAACGCACTTGTTGAGGAAAATTATGTTGGAAACAGTGGATTTGATGGAGATCATTTGAAAAGTGATGAGGAGATTCAATATGCTTTAGATTCGGGAATTACAATGCTCACTTTGGATTGTTCAGAACATATGAATAAAGATTCTTCTATAAAAGACCAAATATTTGAACAATTTTATAACAAAAGCTTTTTTGTAAACGATATGCCCATAGAATATTCAGATAAAAACGAATTGAATAAAATTGTTTCAATTTATGCCAGTGTTATCGAAAGAGTTATAGATGTATGGAACAAATTTCCAAAGGTTAATAAAAAAGAGGTAACTTTTGAAGTTTCAGTTGACGAGACAGATGTTCCAACAGATGAAAAAACACATTTTTTGATCTCTAAATATATCTACGATGAAGGGGTAAAAATAGATACACTAGCTCCACGTTTCCCTGGGGAGTTTCAAAAAGCTATTGATTATATAGGAAATATACAAGAGTTTAAAAAGTCTCTTATCAAACAAGACAAAATAGCCAAATATTTTGGATATAGGCTTTCCATTCATTCTGGTAGCGATAAATTCTCTATTTATCCCATAATAGGTGAAGTTACTCAAGGGAATTACCACCTAAAAACATCTGGAACCAGCTATCTCGAAGCTATTAAGGTTGTAGCTCAGAAAGATCCAGAATTCTTCAAAAAAATCTGGCAAACATGTCTTGATAAAAGAGAAGAAATGGATAAATACTACCATCTTTCCTGTGACCCATTCTCAGTTCCAAAAGATTTATCTCCAACAGAATACCTACAAAACCCAGATGCAAGGCAAACCCTGCACGTTTCATATATGTTCGTTTTAAACCCTCAATACGACTTCAGAGAAAAGTTTTTTGAGATTCTTACAAAATACCAAAATGAATACCATGAAAACGTTGCGAATCATATAGAAAAACATGTGAAAGAACTTAAAATTGAAGAAAAAAGTTAAACTTCTCTAAAAGGTTCAACGATAATGGTTTCATAATTTCTATAGAGCCACATTCCTGGTTTTGCCCCTTTTGGTTTCCATACGTTTTTTCTTTGTGTGTAATCAACCGCCACATTGGAAGACATTCTTGCTTTAGAAAATGTTGCGGCAATTTTTGCAGCGTAATCTATTACTTCTTCTGGTATTTCTTTACCAGAAGATTTTATTATTGTATGAGAACCTGGGATTTCATGTGTATGAAGCCAGATGTCGGCTTGTGCGGCCGATCTTGTTAATTCGTCGTTTTGCTTGTTATTTTTCCCAACTAGTATTTCAAAGCCTTTGTAATTAAATTTCCGAAAAGTTGTTTTTACTTTTCTTTCCCTTTTAGATTTTTTGTTTTCACTTATCAGCCCTATATCCTTCATCTCTTCTTTTATCTCTATTAAGGTTTCGATTTCTTCTGCGGAAGATATTGTTTCAAATAACTGATTAAAATATTCGAGCTCGTTATTCACTTTTTTAATTCTTTTTTTAGCATGTTCGACTCTTGACTTTGTTCTTTGTATATTTTTATACAACTTTTCCAGATTTTGCGTTGGTGATAAAAGTGGATCTACCTCTATTGTGACTTCCTCACCCGTATTCCAATCGGTTACAGTAGAATATCTTTCACCTTTTTTTATTTTGTAGAGATAAGTTTGAAGAAGCTCTCCTCGTTTTTCAAAATCTTTTAGACCTTTTTCTTCATTTAAATCTTGTAATATTTGTTCTTTGGTTTTTTCTAGTCTGTCGATTTCACTTTTTACCCTTTTTTCTAAATCCCTTTTTATTTCCAATAATCGTGATTGATCAGCCTTCTCTTGGAAGACTTTGAGCAGTGCTTGAGATGGTTTTAATTCCTCGTATTTAAAATTATTCGGGGTTATTGCGGAGAAATCATATGAGTTACCCTCTTTGAAGTAGAAAAGATAAGGCTTTTTGAGGTCTTGCACGGCTCTTTGGATCCCTATTTCTTTCAAAAACCCTATTGATTTTTTAGAAAACCCCATCAATCTATCATAATCAATATTTTCAATATTTTCTAAGTCTTCTTTCAATATATTTGTTTGAGAATCATCGTAGTAAGGTAGGTATTTAACCCCTGGAATTATGGGTCTAAATTCATCATAAACCCTTTTTAAAGATTCTTCTACTTTATTATCTTCGTTAACGAGTATTAAGTTGGAATTTCTTCCCATTAATTCGAAAAATAGCTTATATTTTCGCATAGTGGAAGTTTCTTGATCGTAGCTTTCAATTTCAAAGTAACCTATCCTATCTAAACCTAACTGCTCAACATTTACCACCCTTCCGTTTCTTATCTTTTTTCGTAAAAACTGTGAAAAGTTTGCTGGTTGTATCGGTACGTTCGGTTTTTGAGAAAGTAAAATAACATAAGAAGGGCTTATTAAAGAAAGAAGCACAAAATTTTGAGAAAATTGTATTAACACTTGGGATTTGATAGGTTGATAAATATTTTTAATTCTATCCCCCATGATGTTGTCTTTTATTTCTTTTAAAACTTTATGTAATACCAAACCATCAAAAGGCAAGTAAGACACCTCGTTTATAAAATATAGATATAGCGCCCCTTCGCCCCGCTCCCCACCCATAATCTTTAAGGGGCGAAGCCCCTTAAGAACCCCAAATTCAAAATCAAAGTTTTTTGCATAGATCTGAAACATGATACGTCATTTGCTTCGCAAATGAGAATTTGGAAATTATTTCAAATGCATTATGAATAAGACGTTTTGCATAGAGCCGCAAAATGTTTCACAAATGAGAATATGGAAATTGTTTCTAAGGCATTATGAACAAGGTGTTTTGCATAAAACGGCAAAAGCGTAGCAAACGAGATTTTGGAAAACATTTCTAAAGCATTGCAAACAAACCATTTTGCACAAATCAGCAACAAGCGTTTTACATAAAACGGCAAAAGCTAAGCAAATGAGATTAGGAAAGTTATTCAAAAACATTACGAAAAAAGACCTTTTTGCACAAGGCTGCAATAAGAACACAAAAGAGGCAAAACAATCTATGCCTCTTTTGTGTTTTGTAAAAATCTATGAAATTAAAATTCTACGCTGCTGATCCTTTCTTTCCTTTATCCATAAAAGCAACTATCAAAGCAATTAAACCAAGTATAATGTCTATTGTTCCGCGCCACGCTGGCATTTGCCCCACTGTAAGGGCAACAATTGCCATAAGTACGATATAAATTCCCACTACCATCAACCAAGGTTTAGACATACTATCCCCTCCTTATACACTCAACTTTACACAAAATTAGCCGATAAATTTAAAAATAACCTCGTTAGAAAACAAAAGTTGAACAAATTTATCGGCCTAAACACTAACAAAATGATAAGATATATATGTTACGAATATAAAAACATTTAAATAATTTTAATTTAACAACGAAAATTATTCTACTTTTAAAGTCTTCTTATTTGTGATACAATATCAAAGTAGTATAAAAATGCAAATCTGATCTCATTATATTTAGGAGGTCCACTTGTGAAAAATTATAATAAAGTTCTTTTTTTGTTTTTACTATTTATCTTGTCTGGGATTTATTCTTTAGCTTCTACTGTCCTAATTTTAAATTCGTATAATCCAGGCTTGTCTTGGTCAGATAAGGAATTAGAAGGGATATATTCAGTTTTAGAAAATGAAGAAAGTATAAATATATATGTAGAATATCTTGATAGCAAAAGGTTTGGCGATGATAATAGCCTAAACATATTCAAAGAATATTTTGAAAAAAATTTAGTAATTTTACATTTGATGTCGTTATTGCGTTGGATAATAACGCGCTTGATTTTGTTTTATCAAATTATGATTCACTTTTTTTGGAAACTCCTATTGTGTATGCGGGGATCAACTACTATCAAGAATACGATTTGAGTGAATTAGAATTTGTCAGTGGCGTTGTAGAGATTCATGATATAAAAGAAACGTTAGAATTAGCACTAAATCTCCATCCAGCCACAGAGAATGTTTATGTAATTGTTGATAATCAGACTAAAACCGGGGAACTTTTCAAGCAAGAAGTGGAAAATGATGTAGTACCTAATTTTGAGAATACTAATTTTATCTTTTTAAGCGATTCATTGGATCAAATAAAGCAAGAGCTCGATGCACCATTACAAAACTCAATAGTGCTCCTTTTGGCTTTTAGTAAAGATATTTATGGAAATTTTTATGATTATACACAAGTAGAACAATATATGGGACAATTTGATAAACTTCCTATTTATACTACATCAAGCGTGTATATGGGCAATAACGTTGTAGGAGGTAAAATTACCAGTGCATACGATCAAGGACGTAAAGCTGGGGAGATAGCAATAAACTTATTAAGTGGAGTTGATATTACAGAGCTGCCAAGAACTTACTTCCCTGATAATAAATACGTTTTTAACTTTCCTGCCTTGGAAAGATTTGGTATTTCAATCAATAGACTACCAGCAGATTCAATAATCCAGAACAAACCTCCTTCTTTTTATGAAAATTACCCTGTTATTTTTTGGATAATAATGATTCTAGTACCTTTTTCTATTGTATTTATATATGTTCTAAGGGAAGAAAATTTAAAACTTCACTCTCTTTTGAGTGAATTAAATGATGCAAAGGAAGAGGCCCAAAGTTATAATGAAGAACTTACCGCAGCAAATGAACAATTAACTTCCTACAACGAAGAGTTAATAGCACAAAATGAGGAAATAGAAAGTAATTATCAGGAAATAGAACAACTGAATAATAAAATAATTCATCTGTTGGAAATTATATCCGAAGTTGAAAATGAAGAAGTAAAAGAGGAAGATTTCTTCCAGAAATTTTTAAATACTTTAATCATAGAAATCCCAGAAGCTGATTATGGCAGTGTTTCTATAATAGAGGGAGATAGTTGGAGATTTTTAGTAACGTTGGGTCATGATATTAATGGTCTAAAAAGTTTAAATCTTAAAAAAAGTTATGCTTTTATTGCTGAAAAATCGATGGTACTTGATAACGTAATTTCATTGGATGAAGAAAAAATGCCTAAAGATGTAGCAAATTTAATGTACAAATTTACCAAACCGATAAAATCCTCTCTACTGAAAACAATAAAAATAGATGAAAATCGGTATTTAGATATTTCACTTGATATTAAAAAGGATAGCGATGAGAATTTTTCTGAAGAATCCGTTAGATTTTTTGATTCATTGTTAAATGTGGCAAAAATGTTTTTTGTCAACAGATTAAGAACGCAAGAGGTAAAAAATGCTTATGCAACCTTTGCAAGTAAACTTTCTATATTGGCAGAATCACACGATGAAAACAGTAAGAAACATATCTACCGTGTAAGTGAATTATCTGCATTTTTTGCAGAAAAATTAGGTTTCCCCAAAGAACACGTTGAAAAAATAAGAGATTTTTCTCCACTTCACGATGTGGGGAAACTTTTTATTCCTGCCGAGATTCTTAATAAACCTGGTAAACTTAATGAACAAGAATGGGAAGAAGTGAGGAAACATCCACTATATGCCGATAATTTGTTGGATGATCCATATTTTGAAACAGCAAGAAAAATTGCCCTTTACCATCACGAACATTACGATGGCTCTGGGTATCCCTTTAGATTAAGGGGTGAGCTGATTCCCATTGAGGCTCAGATCGTTGGCTTGGTAGATGTATACGATGCATTAAGATCAAAAAGAAGTTATAAAGCAGCTTTTTCACATAGGGAAGCCATTGACATATTGTTAAATGGGGATCACAGGACAAAACCAGATCATTTTAACCCAAGACTCTTAGAAATCTTGAAAAAATACGAAAAAGAAATAGAGGAAATGTATAAAAAATATGAAGAATAAAAAACAAATTTTAATTGGAGGCCCTAAAATGGAAAACTCAAAAATAGACTCAAAAACAAAAAAACATTTATTAAATTTCCAAAAGGCTGAGTTAACGGAACATATGATTTATAAGAGATTAGCTGATTCTACTAAAGATACTAAAAATAAAAAAGTCCTAGAAAGCATAGCAAACGAAGAGTTAAAACACCACGATTTTTGGAAAAGTTATACGAACGAAGATGTGAAACCAAATTACATAAAAGTCTTGTTCTATTTCATTCTTTCTAAAATACTTGGGTTAACCTTCAGTTTGAAGCTCATGGAAAATGGTGAAGAAAGGGCTCAGATTTCCTATGAGGATATTTCCAGTGTAGTCCCCGAAGCAAAACAAATTGAAGAAGAAGAAGATAAGCATGAACGAGAACTTTTAGGAATGATAGAAGAAGAAAGACTGAATTACGTGGGGTCGATTGTGCTTGGTTTAAACGATGCGTTAGTCGAATTGACTGGTGCATTAGCAGGTTTGACTTTTGCCCTTCAAAACGGAATAATAATAGCTACATCTGGATTAATAACTGGGATAGCCGCATCATTGTCAATGGCGGCATCCGAGTATCTATCAAAAAGAGCCGAAAACGATGAAAGAGCATTAAAATCAGCAGCTTACACAGGAATCGCATATATAATCACGGTATTTTTTTTAATCCTTCCTTATTTGTTAATGCCCAATAATTATTTTTTAAGTTTAATTATAACTTTACTAACAGCTGTTATAATAATATTGATTTTCAATTTTTATATTTCTGTTGCCAAAGATTTAAGCTTCAAAAGTAGATTTCTTGAAATGGCGGGTATAAGTTTGGGTGTTGCAGGATTAACGTTTTTTATAGGTTTCCTAGTTAGAATCACCTTGGGCGTTTCAATTTAATTCGATACATATTTTAAAGGGGGAGTTTGCATTGAAAAGAATCAGTACCAAGATTATTTTATCTTCTGCTTTGTTAGTGATTGCAGTGGTAACCGTTATAAGTCTTGTATCAATTTTCAGATCCACTGCTCTTTTAGAAGAATATTCACTAAACGGAGTGGAAAATTTAACTGCGAGCGTTGCATCTGATCTAGGTTCACAAATAAGTATTATTGAAATAGTAGTGGATAATTATAGCGATTCTGCCTTTTTGGGATTTGATCCTTTTATAGCGAGTTTTTCAAATGCTGAAGTGATAAAGTTTTTAGATAGAGCTAAGGATGTACCCCAAAATTTTTCGCAAAAAATAGAAGGTAATGCAACTTCTTTTATAGTTTTCAATCCAGATATGTTAAGGACAAAAGAATTGTATTCCCTTTACTACATTGAGGGTGAAGATAAAAGTTTAGAAAATGAATATATAAAATTAGACGATACTTTTAACCCAGAAAATAAAAAATATCAGTGGTTTTTTGAAGCAAGAGACAAAGGTGAAGGTGTTTGGACCGATATATACTTTGATGAATATTTACAGACAAATGTAATCACTTATTCTGTTCCTTATTACGATCCAGAAGATGGAACTTTTGTTGGTGTTGCTGGGATGAGTTTTCCCTTGGAATATTTTGCCAACCTCATTCAAGAAGATTTAGGATACCAAAAAGCATATGCGTACTTAGTGGATGATAATTTTAATGTAATTTTCCATCCTCTTTATGACTCTGGAAAGAGTATAGAAGATGAAATAACGGATTACTTAGAAACCATAAGCTCAATTACAGAAGGGACTTTTGTAGAAAGATTAAATGGTGAAGGGTTCTTAACGAGTTATTCTAAGCTATCCAATGGCTGGATTTTGTTCCTAAATTTACCCGAGAGTGAAATATACAGTGAGATAAATAGTTTAACGCTTCTTATAATCCTAATAACCGTTGTGGGAGTTGTTATAGCAATTGTAGTTGCCTACTTTGTTGGAAAAGGTATCTCAAAACCAATAAAAGATTTTTCAAACGTATTATTGAAATTCGGAGAAGGGAATTTGGATGTAGAATTCGAAAGTAAATCCAAAGACGAAGTGGGAGAAATGGCTAAATCGTTTAGTAAGATGCGAGATAACTTAAAAGAAACGATTGAAAGTATAAAAGATGTTTCTGAAAGAGTTGAAACATCTTCAAAGGAATTAAAAGAAGCCTCACAAAAATTCAAAAAGTCGGCAGAAGAAGTTCTCGACGAAGCAAAAAATATAGAGTTAATTTCGGAAGATAGTGCCTCATCTGTCGAAGAGATCACATCCGGTATTGAAGAAATTGCCTCTTCAGCACAAAGTTTATCTTCTGCTGCACAAGAGTTATCCAATTCAGCTGAAATGACACAAAGCCAAGCTAACAAAGGAATGGAAAGTATTCACAATATAGTAAAGAAAATAGAAGTTGGTGTAGAGCAATCCAAAGAAGCAGAAGAAAATGTTTCAAAACTTTTGGAAAAAGCAGAAAATATTGGAAATATTATTCAAACTATAAATTCCATAACTGAACAGACGAATCTGTTAGCACTGAACGCAGCAATAGAAGCAGCAAGAGCGGGAGAAGCGGGAAGAGGATTTGCCGTTGTAGCCGATGAAATAAGAAAATTAGCAGAAGAAAGCGGTAAAGCAACGGACGAAATCGGCAACATTTTAGAGGATCTGAAAAAAAGTACCAACAATGTAAACGACGTAACCAATAAAACCGTAAATACTATTGCAGAAATAAACGATGAAGCCCTCAAGGTTCGAGAACAATTTGAAGGCATATTAAATGAGATAAATGGAATGATTTCAGGGGTGGAAAACGTAACTGCTAGTTCGCAAGAACAAAGTGCAAGTACGCAAGAAATGAGTTCTTCAATGGAAAGAATAGCTAGAACAGTGAATGAAACCAGCGAAAAAATTAAAGAAATTAAGATGTTGATGCAAAATCAGTCTGAAAACGCTGGCTCACTTAGTGAAAGAGCTCAAGAATTAGAAAAACTTTCTCAAAATCTCAATTCAGCCATTTCAAAATTCAAAATAAGTGTTGAATAATAGGGAGGAAATAAAATAAAGAAGTTATCAATTATCCTCATCTTTTTGATTTTAATTGCATTATTCACCTTTGGAGAAACAACGATAGGGATAAAAAGTCCTTTAGCTGTTTATACTGAAATCTATGAAACGGTACCTTTTTATCGATTTGTAAACTCAACTGAAGGGATAGGGCAAGATTATATCAAAGAATTACTTTCAACGACATTAGAATCTACAAATACAAACATTCAAAATTTTTTAAATGCTCCGATGGTATTTTATTCGGATAAAGACTATTCGTTCGGCGAATTATTTAATCCGAACTATTTTAACCTTTTATTTGACCTGATGGTTAATTCGAAAAGTATCGCCATATACTCTACCGAATATGACGTCTTCAATGAGATTTTTACAAAGATTTTTGGTGCTAATAAAGTGAGCAATGATCTATACACCTTAGAAGAAAAAAATTTTGCTATTCAAAAAAATGAAGTGGGTATCTTTTTGAACATGGAACCGACAACCTATGATAACAATTCAAATGCTTTAGTATCGGGGTCTCTAGAAAATGTTTTAAATGAAAATAACCTTTGGGATTTTTACGTTACCGTTGATTCTAGAACCTTAAAGGCAACATTTGAGTCTAAAGATTACAGAGGTGCCCAGAAAAATTTTGATTTGACACTTTTGGAAAACAAGAAATTGTTTGGAGAAGTTTTGAACATACAAAAGTTAGACAAAACCAATTTCCCATCGTATTTTGAAAATTTTTTAACCCCTTTGGACGATGAAAGCAAAAATGTTATAGGATTTATAGTCAATAGTATCAAAGAAGAGGAGTTTATAGCCGTTAGTTCACAAAGTATAAGTAATAATGAGCTTAACTTATTCTTTGAAGCATCGATTGATACTTATAAACTCAGAGAATTTGCAGAAGCAAGAAATATGGAAGAAGGAAATATTGGAACTTACAATTATTATCTTTGGTCTAATCAAAGTGTGGAAAACCAAGTTTACCTTTATTTTATAGAAGATGAATTCATATTTTCAAACGTTTTACCCGATAAGATGAATGTGTATTTGTCAGAAATACAACGATTCAAAAACACTAAATATTATGAAGAAATTGAAAGAAAAGAAAGTCTCAACAGTCTGTTAATTTTAGATATTTCAAATTACTTATCAGTAAATTTTTATAGTTCGTTAGATAGTTGGGTAATAAAGGAAGAATACGATAATAACGGATTGTATACAGTAGAAATAAAAATAAAGTAAAATTAAAGCTTAGAAATTTTGATTCGAAAGGAGTGCATTATTTATGCTTTTTGGACTGATAGACAAGAATAAAAGTTTATTAAAAAAATATTCAAAGATGGCAAATAAAATAAATGAATTAGAAGAAAGTATGAAATCTCTCAGCGACACTGAACTATCTGGAAAGACCTTAGAATATAAAAAAAGGTTACAACAAGGTGAGGGTTTGGACGATATTTTACCCGAAGCCTTTGCTGCTGTAAGAGAAGCCTCACGAAGAACTATAGGCATGCGGCATTTCGATGTCCAGTTAATGGGAGGTATCGCTTTACATGAGGGTAAGATAACGGAGATGAAAACTGGGGAAGGAAAGACTTTAGTTGCAACCCTTCCAATTTATCTAAACGCCTTAACAGGGAAAAATGTTCATCTGGCTACCCATAACGATTATTTGGCTAAAAGAGACGCAAATTGGATGGGACCGATATACGAGTATCTAGGTTTGAGTGTAGGATACATTCAAGCCAACATGGACAAAGAAGATAGAAAAAAAGCATATCAAGCGGATATAACTTACGGAACTGCAAATGAGTTTGGATTTGATTATTTAAGGGACAATTTAGTTTACGAAAATACCGACAAAGTACAAAGAGGCCATTACTTTGCAATAGTTGATGAAGCTGACTCCATTTTGATAGATGAAGCTAGGACACCTTTAATCATTTCGGGTCCTTCGGATACTCCTTCCGAACTTTACAGAAGATTTGCCTCTCTGGCGAAGAAATTTATAGTTGAAAAAGATTACACTATAGATGAAAAACAAAAGACTCTAGCGTTAACAGAAGAAGGAATAAGCAAAGCAGAGAAACTGTTATCTGTCGATAATTTATACGATCCGAGCAACATTAAGTATTTGTTCCATCTTTTGAACGCCTTAAAAGCGATAAATTTTTTCAAAAGAGATAAAGATTACATCGTTCGCGATGGAGAAGTTGTCATCGTTGATGAATTTACAGGAAGATTGTTAGCTGGAAGAAGGTATTCCGAAGGATTGCACCAGGCTATCGAAGCAAAAGAAGGAGTAAAAATCAAAGAAGAGAGTGTAACCTTTGCAACAATAACTTTCCAAAATTATTTTAGAATGTATGAAAAATTATCAGGTATGACTGGAACTGCGAAAACTGAGGAAGATGAATTCAAAGCGATCTACAACACAGAAGTTATTGTTATCCCTACCAACGAACCTGTTATTCGGGAAGACAAAAATGATTTAATTTTTAAAACCGAAAAAGAAAAATATCAAGCAATAATTGATGAGATTGCAAAACGTAATCAAAAAGGACAACCCGTATTGGTGGGAACAACATCCATTGAAAATAGCGAAACCATAAGTGAGATGCTGAAAAAAAGAGGAATAAAACATGAAGTTTTGAATGCCAAATACCACGAAAGGGAAGCAGAAATTATCGCTCAGGCAGGGGAAAAAAATGCCGTTACCATAGCCACGAATATGGCTGGTAGAGGTACCGATATTAAATTGGGAGAAGGGGTCAAAGAGCTTGGAGGGCTTTTTGTTTTAGGTACCGAAAGGCATGAAAGCAGAAGAATAGACAACCAATTGATCGGAAGATCTGGTAGGCAAGGCGATCCCGGCGAATCAAGATTTATTATCTCTTTTGAGGACGACGTTTTACGATTGTTTGGTGGGGAAAGAATGAAAAACATGATGACTGCATTAAAAATAGAAGAAGGTCAGCCCATAGAACATAAAATGCTCAGCAGAGTCATTCGGGATGCTCAAAAGAAAATCGAAGGGATACACTTCTCGATAAGAAAAAGATTGTACGAATTTGACTCTGTAATGGACAAACAAAGATCTGTAATATACAATCATAGGGATTGGATCCTTGAACAAGGTAACTATGATGATCATATAAAAGAGATCTTTATGGATGTTGTGGAAAGAATTGTGGAATCCTCGTGGGATGAAGTGGAAGAAAAATACGATAAAAGTAGTATTTCAGAAAAGTTGAAACAATATTTGATAATTTCTGAAATAAAGGGAAACACTCGTGAGGAAATAGAAAATGAAATTTTTGAGCTACTTTGGAAGAGATATCAATACAAAAAAGAAGAGTTTGGAGAAGATTTTAATAAAGTCGCAAAATTCGTTATGTTAAGAATAATAGACGAGAAATGGAGACACCATTTAGATGCTATTGAAGCGTTAAAAGAAGCTGTCGGATTAAGATCCTATGGTCAAAAAGACCCAGTTATGGAATTTAAAAAAGAATCTTACCTTCTTTTCGATCAGATGGTTGACAGTATATACGATGATATAGTCAGTTATTTAATGAGAATAGCAAAAGTAGTTCCAGAAAAAGAAGAAAGGGAAGCAAAAAAAATATATGCCAGTTTGAACTTTGTACATAACAACGTATCAGCGGTCGATGAATCGAATGATGGTGGAGAAGCTAAAAGTAAAAATACCGCTAAACAAGCCAACAAGATTAAAAAAAGGTATAAAGTTAAGAGATAATAATTGAAACCATTTTTAAGAGGTGATCAGATGATAGAATACGAAACGAAAGTAAAAATAGACGAATTAAAAGAAAATTTTGAAGATTTAAAAGACGTTTTTAATATAGATAAAGTAGAAGAAGAAGTCAAAAAACTCGACAAAGAAATGATGGAACCAAACTTTTGGAACGATCAAAATAGAGCTAAAAAGATCTCCAAAATGGCACAAAATTTAAAAGATGAAATAGATGAATTTAAAAAATTGGAGAACGACTTTGAGGAATTAGAAATAGCTGTTGAATTATCAGAGGATGATCCATCAATGACCGCCCAAGTTGAAGCAATTTTAAAAGTTATTGAAAAAAAGATCGGTTCTTTTCGATTAAGAATGCTTTTATCAGAAGAATACGATGATGCAAATGCATTTCTGAGTCTACATCCGGGTGCGGGAGGAACAGAATCACAGGATTGGGCATCTATGCTATTGAGAATGTACACTCGTTGGGCAGATAAAAATAATTATGACATTGAAACGATAGACTTTCAAGAAGGAGACGAAGCGGGAATAAAAAGTGCAACCATAAAAATTTCAGGCCCCTATGCTTACGGTAAATTAAAATATGAAAGCGGTGTACATCGACTAGTAAGAATTTCTCCATTTGACGCCAATGGAAGAAGGCACACTTCTTTCGCCTCAATATCTGTGATGCCTGAATTTGATGAAAATGTTGAGATAGAAATAAATCCAGACGATCTGAAAATAGACACGTACAGATCAGGTGGAGCAGGTGGACAGCATGTCAATAAAACCGATTCTGCGGTTAGGATTACTCATTTACCAACAGGTATAGTTGTAGCTGTACAAAACGAGCGTTCACAACATCAAAACAAAGCCACTGCTTTAAAAATATTAAAGGCTAAATTATATGAGTTAGAACATCAAAAAAAGTTAGAAGAAAAGTTAAGATTACGTGGTGAGGTAAAAGATATTTCATGGGGAAATCAGATTAGATCATATGTTTTGTATCCATATACCTTAGTTAAAGATCTAAGAACAGAGTATGAAACCTCTAATGCTCAAGCAGTCTTGGATGGAGAAATAGACGAATTCATAGAAGAAGAACTGTTATTCTTTGCGAAATATAAGTAAAAAAATTAATTTGTTTTTCTGCAAAAGAGGTGTATAATAATAGTAAGAAAATACGACGATTTTCATAAAAGTGTAATGGTTGAGGAAGTCTTATCCTATATGATAACCAACAAAGACGGCATTTATGTGGATTGTACCGCAGGCGAAGGTGGACATATAAAAGCTATTTTAGGATACACCAACAATAAAGCTAAGGTAATCGGTGTAGATGTTGACTACGAAGTATTGGAAATCGCAGAAGAAAGGTTAAAGGATTTATCGGATAACGTGGTATTGATTAAATCATCTTATAAAAATATAGATATGGTTTTGAGAGGCTTAGGTATTGACAAAGTTGACGGTTTTTTAATGGATTTAGGAGTTTCTACCTTTCAGTTAAAAGGTGAAAATAGGGGATTTTCTTTTACTAAAGACGAACCTTTAGATATGAGAATGGATGTTCAATCGGAAAAAGATGCAGCATACATAGTCAACAATTATTCACAAGAAGACCTTAGGCGTATCATTTTTGAATATGGAGAAGAAAAAAGGTTTGCTCACAGCATTTCAAAAAGCATTGTAAAAAACAGACCTATAAATACTACACAAGAGTTAGTAGACGCCATTAGAAAAGGGTTACCTGCTTCGCAAGTTCACGAAAGGCACAGACATTTTGCCACCAAAACTTTCCAAGCCCTCAGAATAGAAGTTAATGAAGAATTAAAAAACATCGAAGAAACCCTTTCTAAATTTGAAAGCTTTTTAAAGGTAAAGGCAAGGGTAGCTGTAATAACTTTTCATTCTCTGGAAGACAGGATCGTTAAAAATTTTTTCAAAAATAATGAAAGATATAATTTTCTTACTCCCAAACCTATTTTACCTACGCAAGAAGAAATAAAACACAATCCAAGAAGTAGAAGTGCAAAATTGAGAGTGGTTGAGTATTTAGGGGCTTAAAGAATGATAAGAGTTAGGGGGAGTTTTTATGGAAAGAAATGTGTACGCAAAAAGCAAAGCGATAGAAAAGACTAAATCTAAAGTCAAATCTCTCGATATTGTTATAATCATTTTAGTTTTTTTAGCATTTTTAACCGTTAGCATTTGGCTTACCATCTTTCTTAACTTTGGCAAAAATATTGAAAATTATAAATCCATAATAGACCAATCTCAGATGGAACTTAATAATATGGAATCACAGATATCTGCCTTAGATAACCAAATCGACAGATACATAGAGATCTTAAATATCATGGAGAAATAATGGAGCCATGAAACACAAATGGTTAATTTTCACCTTCCTTTTTCTTTCAGGATATGTTTTTCTGATTATCCTCACTTTTGTGTATAATAACCCTTTGGCAAAGGACTTTAAAGAATTTTCAACTTCATTAGAAAATAACAAATATTCAGAACTTGTTGATTCCAATGGCAATATGATTGTATATAACCAACAAAAATATGAAGCTTGGATCGATTTAGGCTTTATGAGATTACAAAACGACTTTAAAAAAAATAAATATATACTGAATCAAAGGTTTAGTGATGAACAAATAGAAAACGTAAAATTTTTAAAATGGGGCACTTATGATACTTATGAAGAAGCGTATATAGATCTCGGAATTTTAAACAAATACTCAAGAATATATCCTGTTACCCAACGTGTTTACAATGAATTATTTTCTCTTGATTTACTAGTTGGAAAAGCAAATGAAACCTCCTATGGAATCGAACCTTTTTTATTAGATAATGCGATTTTAAACAGTCAAAAAACGATAAGTTTAAGTATAGATTTGAAGATGCAACAAATTGCATATGAAGAACTTCTAAATACTGTAAAAAAAGAATCCGCAGAAGGCGGAATTATTGTCGTTATGGAGAGTAAAACAGGTAAAATTAAATCGAGTGTTTCACTTTATCCCTGGAATATTGCTTATATGGGGTATATAGAACCGGGTTCCACACTTAAACCATTATTAATTTCTACAGCACTAGATGAACATATAATTAATCCTAATGATAAATTTTATTCAGGATACGAATACTACCCTACAGGCAAAAAAAACTTCAAGGTGACCGAATCTCAAGGTTATGGAATGGGAGAAATCGGGCTCAAAGAAACTCTAACATATTCCTCAAATATTGCGATAGCGCAGATGATGGAAAAAATCCTCGAAGAATTTTCTAATCAATGGCTCTATCAAAAACTTTTAACCTATGGTTTTGGGAAAAAAACGGGGGTAGAATTCAAAGGAGAAATCAATGGGGTAGTGCCTTATCCAGATGATTGGTATGAAATAACTCCTTTTCAGATTGCTCTGGGGCAAGGGATAGGGATCACACCAATACAGTTAGTATCAGCTTTTAACATAATTCCCAATGGTGGTACGTATTTACAACCAACTTTTTTAGAAGAAAAGGAAATCTCAGAAAGACAAGTTATATCTGAACCTATCGCTAATATGGTGAAAGAGTGGTTGAGTTATACAGTCATAGAAGGAACCGCCCAAAAAGCCTATAAGGAAGGTTTAAGAATAGGAGGGAAAACCGGTACTGCCCAAAAGGCGGAGAGTGGCATAGGATACGTTGAAGGTAGCTATTATTCATTGTTTGTTGGCTTTTATCCAGTTGTTGATCCCATATATACTGCTGTAGTTATAATAGATAATCCTAAAGAAGAATTTTACGGTGGAGAAGTAGCTGCACCTGTATTAACCAACATTTTTTATAGATATGCCAAAGAAAGTAACATACTCCAAGATCAAAAAGTTTTTTATCAAGATATTATGCCTGATTTGACTGGTTATCCTATAACTGAAGCTTACAACGTCCTGTTGAACTTAGGAATAAAAGAAAAAAACGTAATAATCACTGGTAATGGCGACACTGTTGTTTCACAATCTATTCCACCAGATAAATTCCTAAAAGATCACGAAATCATTCAACTTCACACAATCGATTGAAGGAGAGTTGACTTTGCAAAAAATATTAATTTTGGGAAATTCAACTATTCAAAAAAGAATCAGAATCGAAGAAATTATCGAAAAATTCCCAAATGCTGAAATAGTTACGTTATCGCCAGGAAATTATGTAGATGAAGAGATCAACAATATTTTCACCATGGGAAATATCTTTTTCACAAACAGAATCATAATAATTTCAGATTTTGATTCTTTCAAAATTCCCTATCAAGAAAAGATATCTACATTACTGAAACATTATGAAAAAGCCTTTGAAGGCACACTCATTTTGGATATTCAAAAAGAAAATAAATATCTAAAAGAAATAAATTTCGATAAAAAAATAGAGGCAATGATTCCTCCCCCATGGAAAGATGAACTGTGGATAGAAATGCTTAAGGATTTTGCAAGCAAGTTAAACAAACATTTAGGTGATGAAACCGCTGAGAAAATAATACAATTTGTGGGGAAAAATGAGGATTTGTTGTATGAGGAAGTTAAGAAGCTTTCTATATACTCCGATGCGGAGATTATATCCCTAAAAGACGTTGAAGATGTTTCTACTTATTTTTCTACTGCTAATTATGAAGAACTTTGCTATGATTTAGTAACAAAGAAATTATCAAATTCACTAATAAAACTGCATTCTATTGTAAAATCTTCTTCATTCTCCCCAATTGCTCTAGCAAATTATTTATATAAGTACTTTTTGGATCTATATTCGGTAATATTAAATGGAGAAAGAAAGGCCAATTACAATTGGTCTGAAGTCATGAAAATCAGCAAAGATAGCATGGTTTCACAACAACGAGTAGCTTCCTTCTTAGGATTCAATTTTAAAAACGACAAAGTAAAAAAAATCAACGTTGAGAAACTCTACTCCCCTACTTCTATAGAAAAAATAATAATAGATATAGAAGAATTGGATAGATCCTTAAAAACAGGTGGTGAACCAAAAGTACTCTTCCCAAAATTATTTGAAGAAATATGTTCAGCGTAACTATTATTAACACTTATCTACAATACCACTTATTGATTGGGGTATTTTTATCAGGAATGTAGTCCCTTTGCCTATTTTTGATTTTACCTCTACACTTCCTTTGAGCATTTCAAGATTCTTTTTTACTATTGCTAGACCTAATCCACTTCCAGGTTTATCTTTAGAAACTCTAAAAAATGGCCTAAATATGTCTTTTAATTTATCTTCTGGAATCCCAGATCCCGTATCTTTTACCTCGATTAGAAAATGTTTTGTATGACTTTCGTAACCTACACGGATATCTATTGAACCTTCTGTGGTGTATTTCATTGCGTTCCCTATTACGTTTACAAGGACTTGATTTAATTTAGTCTCATCTGTTTCAATATCTACTGGTATATCAACGGGAAAATCAAGATTTATTTCAACATCAGGGGATGCTGTCGGCTCTAACATCGATAAAACCTCATATAATAACTTTTTTAAATTTAATTTTTCTAAATTCAATCTCTTCTCTCTATTTAATTTGTTGAAAGTTGAAATATCGTCTAAGAGTGAGTTCATGTGTTTAGCAGAAAATAGTATCTTTCTTATGATACTTTTTATCTCATCTTTTTTTAAATCCTCATTGTTCAATATTGTTTCGGCAAATCCTATAATTGAAGTCAAAGGTGTTCTCAATTCATGACTAATAAAACTCAAATAATTAGAATTTGTTTCTACTGTTTCTTTTTCTGAATCCCGTAGGATTTTCAAAGTCAAAAATATAGATGCTAAATTACTGAACATTCTAAGCATTTTTTTTGAATTATCATCGAAAGAGTCAACATGGTAGCTGTCAATATATATATGCCCAATTACATTGTCTTTATTTTTTAAAGCTGAAATCAAAGTCACCATTTGATTAGTTTCTTTGTGTAATTTTTTACTGATTTTGTACAAATCGGTTTCAGGGGAATTGTAATCCAAAATATTTTGAACCTCTATTAAATCTTTATCCATATGGTTACTCACATATGATTCGTTGAAGGGAACAACCATTTCTTTAATTAAATCTTCATCGTAACCAATTCCAACTATGGCTTCATATAATGCTCCCCTAATTAACCAAATAGAACCGTATTCTGCTTCGGGTATGATCTTTATAGCAATTTTTAAAAGCTTTGTTAGAAAATCATTCTCACTTTCGTCCCAATTTATTTCCTGCAAAAGATCTACCATTTCTTGAAAAGTTTCCATAAAAGATTCTTTATCTATTTCTTTTTGCATTTTAGTATAATCCCCCCCCATTAATTTTGTAAATCTTCTGTCACTTCTATTGTATCACAAATTAAACAAATAGAGTATTAATTGTTCAAAAATAACAATATGCCCTAAACTTTAAAAATAACTTAAAAAAAGGCGAACGTTTAACGTTCGCCTTTTTAAAATTGGCGGGGACGACGGGACTCGAACCCGCGGCCACCGGTGTGACAGACCGGCATGATAACCAGCTTCACCACGTCCCCATCTTCTGCTCAATTATTTTATCACAAAATTTTTACTTTGTAAAGCCCCCACAAAAAACACTTTTTTATGTATATCTTCCTCTGAAATACTGCCTTGCTATAATATCTCTATCCTTAAGCTCATGGGCTGCATATACTGGCCAGTAAGGCTGCCTCAAAAGCACTCTCCCCAGTGCAACCATATCCGCCCTTTCGTTCCCTATTATCTCTTCCGCCATTTCTGGACTGGTTATTAAACCCACAGCCACAGATGGTACCCCTGTTTCTCTTTTTACAGCTTCTGCATAAATTATCTGATAGCCTGGATAAAAATCTATTCTCGGTGATAAGAGACCACCCGAACTGCAATCCACAATATCTACAAGGTCTTTCACAAGTTTTACTATCTCTATCGTTTCTTTTATGTCGATGCCTCCGTCCACAAAGTCAGTGGCGGATATACGCATAAAAACCGGCATATCATCGGGTATATTTTTCTTTACCTCAATTAATACGTCCCGCAAAAATCTTACTCTGTTCTCTATTTTGCCTCCATATTCATCACTTCTTTTGTTAGAAAGTGGTGATAAAAATTCATGAATGAGATAACCATGAGCTGCGTGGACTTCTACAGTGTCATATCCAACTTTAACGGCTCTTGCCGCCGCAGTACCAAAAGCTCTAATTATATCTTTAATCTCATTTTTAGTAAGCTCTGATGGAATGGGATATTCGTCACTCCACTTAATACTCGAAGGAGCAACAACCTTTTCGTTTTTCACCTTACACTTTCTCCCTGCATGGGCTAACTGAACACCGATTTTGCCTCCTACAGAATGCACAAAATCTACCATTTTTTTCAGAGGCTCGATTTGACTATCATCCCACAACCCTAAATCATTGCCAGTAATTCTACCTCGCCTTTCCACGGCTGTAGCCTCTTGCATGATAAGGCCTACACCTCCCACTGCCCTCGTACCATAATGGACAAAGTGCCAGTCGGTTGGCTTGCCGTCATCACCAGCAGAATACATGCACATGGGCGACATCATGATACGATTGTTAACTTCAAGGTCCTTTAGTTTAAATGGAGTGAAAAGTTTCCTCATACCAACACCTCTGCATATATTATTTGCCTTTTTGTATCTTTTTAAAATACTAAAGAACTCATACATAAAAAGCTGTGAGCGGGGCAAGTTCCATTTATGCTAACCTAAAGGATATGGGAAGGATCCAAGCGAAGCAATATGTGCTATTATCAGCAGTACCAGTACAATAACAAACATATACCATTTTGCATGAAAGATCCTAAGGGTCTTTTTAAACTTTAGACTTGCCTTTGTAAACCTCATGGTAAAACCTGCAAACACCATCCACGCCATCACAGCTATAAGTACCCCGTGAAATACCGAAGCATACTGCAGCATTAAAACACCATGTACTAAAGCTGCAATAAATGCGGCGGCATTTCCTAAATAATGCACATAGTGCCATCTATTTCTCATTTTGTCTAGCCATTTCCAGTGCTTTTTTGGTGAAACCAATTGATTAATAAGATGAAAAAATACATAAAGATTAGCGATGAAAAAAAGTGCCGCTGCAATCGTTCCCATGGTTAAACCCAATGATATATTTGCTGGAATCTCTTGCATATATCTACTACCCCCTATTTTCAAATTTATTTTTGAAGCTCATATTCATTATTTATTCAATACTTTGGCAAATATTCAAAAAAAGCGCTTCCTTCCAACCTCATGGAGGAAGTGCTTTCATTGATAATTTGATTATACCATATCTTTTGGAAGATGTGTTATCTTATCACACAACTCCTGTATAATGAGTTTTAGCGCTCCTTTGCCCCGCAGCCCACCCAAAAAAGGAAATGGGACCTCTGCGCACAGTTGACATTTTTGAAATTATATAGTAAAATAAGCAATGGAGGGCCTAAAGAATCTCGTGCACGTAATGGTGCTTGGCACTTTAATAGTGCGAAATTCCGCATTAAGTCGGATATTATATTTTTTTGATAACCAGGCCCTCCATTTTTGACCCCAAAATTGGGGTTTTTTGTATGTATTCTCATAACGAAATCAATTGCCGGTGTAGCTCAACGGTAGAGCGGCTCATTCGTAATGAGTAGGTTGGGGGTTCAAATCCCTTCACCGGCTCCACCATATTTTTAGTAGTCAAAGCGTCTTGAGACGCTGTTTTGTTTTTCTAGGCACTGTCAGAGTGTTAACTGAAAGGAGAAGAGGAAGTGATACTCCAAGATTTTGAGAAAAAAATATTTAAATTTATAAGAGACTATAAAATTTTTAACAAATATGATAAAATTCTATTAGGAGTTTCCGGTGGAAAAGATTCAATGTCTTTGCTTCATGTGATGTCAAAATTATCGAAAACTATGGGATTTGAAATATCTGTAGCCCATTTAAATCATTGTATGAGAGAAGAAGCTGATAATGACGAAGCTTTTGTGAGACAAGCTTGTTGGAAACTAAAGATACCCTTTTTTTCGAAAAAAGTGGATGTTTTTACATACTCAAAAAAAAACAAGGTAGGCGTTGAAGTAGCGGGAAGAAAATTAAGATATGAATTTTTTTATGAAACATTAAGAAGATTAAGTTATAATAAAATAGCAACCGCCCATCATATGGATGATTTATTTGAAACAATGATTTACAGAATTTTGAGAGGGACCGGAATATATGGATTAGGCGGTCTAATTCCTATAGAAGAAGAAATAACAAAACCAATGTTATGTGTTGACTTGGAAGAAATCAAAAATTATGTTACAATTAATAATATAGAGTATGTGGAAGATAAGTACAATTATTCTTTAGATTATGCTAGAAATAAAATAAGATATGAAATCACTCCTTTATTTAAGAAGATCAACCCAAGGTACAAGGAAAGTTTCTTCCGACTTGCAAAAATCATTTGGAGTTACAGGGAAGAAGTTAAAAGGAAATTTGAAGAAAGAAGTGAGATCAGTAAAGACTCATTAAAATTAAGATTAGAAAATGACTTTTTCGATGGCGAAATAATAAGAATTGCCTTTTTGAAGTTTGGTAAATATCCTCCAAATATGGAGGAAACAGAGAAAATCATAAAAATGCGCAAGGGTGGAGTAAGAAAGATAAATGGGTTAAGTATAACAAAAAAAAGTGATTCTCTGCTAGTTAAAATTTAATAAACTTATAGAATTGAGAAAAGAGGAGGTCTAGTCTTGCAAAATAAAAGAAACCAATCTAGAGTTCTTTGGCTATTATTAATATATATAACAATAGGTATTTTTATATATGTTGGAGTTAACAGCCTTATCGGTACTCCAGATGTTTCGAAAATAGAATATAGTGAGTTAGTTCAAATGTTGGAAGATAAAAAGATTGTCTCTCTAGAAATAGAAGATTCTGGCTATGCCAGAGCAAGAGATAATAGAGGACTTTATTATGAAACATATGCCCCAACTCTTTTATCAGACCAACAATATGTTTATGGACTTGCAAATCAAGGAATAGAGATTAAATATGTCAGAAGCTTAGAAAACAGTTGGTGGATCTCTATTTTAACGTTTCTTTTGCCTGTTTTCTTACTTATTTTTCTTTTCACCTTTTTGTTTCGATCAAGCGGGGGTGGAGCAAATCAAGGTATGAATTTTATAAAAAGTCCTGCTAAAAAATATGACCCCAAAAAAACCCGCACCACTTTTAATGACGTTGCAGGGGTTAAGGAAGCGAAAGAAGAATTAACAGACGTAGTAAAATTTTTGAAAGATCCAAAGGTTTTTAATAGGCTAGGCGCTAGAATGCCAAAGGGTGTGCTTTTAGTAGGGGAACCAGGCACAGGTAAAACTTTACTTGCTAGAGCAGTGGCTGGAGAGGCAGGCGTACCATTTTTTTATATTAGTGGTTCTGATTTTGTGGAACTTTTTGTTGGGGTAGGAGCCGCAAGAGTTCGAGATCTTTTCAATCAAGCTAAGGCAAACGCACCTGCTATCATTTTTATTGATGAAATAGATGCAGTTGGTAGGCAAAGAGGATCGGGTCTTGGAGGAGGTCATGATGAAAGGGAGCAAACCCTTAACTCCATATTAGTAGAAATGGATGGATTCGATCCAAGTATTGGAATAATAGTTATGGCAGCTACAAATAGGCCTGATGTTCTAGACAAAGCTTTGCTAAGACCTGGAAGATTTGATAAAAAAGTGGTAATTGATAGACCTGATGCCGAAGGAAGGAAGGATATATTAAAGATTCACTTTAGAGGCAAGAAAATAGCCCCCGATGTTGATTTAGAGGTGTTAGCCAGAGCTACTCCTGGATTTGTTGGAGCAGATTTAGAAAATTTAGTCAACGAAGCGGCGCTTTTGGCAGCAAGAAACGGGGAAAAGTTCATAACAATGAAGGATTGCGAAGAAGCTATCGAAAGGGTTATAGTTGGTCCCGAGAGGAAAACGAGAGTGCTTTCCGAACAAGAAAAAGAAGTCGTTGCATATCATGAACTAGGTCATGCTATTTTAGGAACTATCTTACCAAATGCTGACCCTGTACACAAAGTAACAATTATTCCTAGAGGTTACGCGGCCTTAGGGTACACCTTACAGTTACCTTCTGAAGACAGGTATCTGATGAATAAATCTGAAATACTCGATGATATTGCGGTAATGTTAGCTGGTAGAGCCGCAGAAGAAATAATATTCGATGAAATTACCAGCGGAGCCGAAAATGATTTAAAGCGAGCTACAGAAATGGCAAGAAGGATGGTAGAAAGTTTTGGTATGAGCGAAAAAATAGGTCCTGTAGCTTGGGCTAGCGAAAGTGAAGAAACGTTTTTAGCACGTGAACTATTTAGAGAAAAAAACTATTCGGATGAAACTGCAAAAGAACTGGATTCTGAGGTAAAGCAAATAATAAATAAAAGCTATGAAAAGGCTAAATCAGTGTTGTTAGAGAACAAGGAGAAGCTACAATTCATTGCTCAATATCTTTTAAAAAAGGAAACTATCTCAGGACAGGAACTAAGAGACTTATTACAGAAAGATACAGATGACCTAAAGGAATATGTTGAAAATCTTGGAGTATCCTCAACTCAAGAAGAAGCAAAGGTGGTAAACTATGAGTACCTTTCTAGAGAAAATAATCTCATTGAAAGGAAAGGAATTTAATTACTCCTTTAAAGTAAAAGATGAAAGTTATTTATGGTCAGAAGATAACGAAGTTATAAGTTTTCATGCTTTAAGCACCTCTTCTCTTTTAGAAGAAATACATAAATGTACGTATAATATTTTAAAAGATCTTTTGGAAAAAGATCAAGTTTCTGTAGTTTCACATAGTTGCATAGACCATCTGTCCTCTACACCTTATTCTTTTAAGGTATTCATAAAGTTAAAAATAACAGATGTTTCCTACAACAAAGTGCATTTTCAGGGAGAAGCCTTTGATGAAATTAACAAAATCGCAACTTTTGAATTAACTCGAAATATTGTTTCTAAAAAGATCCTGAGAAAAAACTTAAATCAAAAAATGGAGAGTATAAATTTGTCAGGACAAATTTCTGAGCGTTACACATGAAGATGAGTCTTAGTTAAATAAGTTAACCAAAAAAATATCCCAAAGGGGGGAAAGAAAAGTGGCAAAAAAAAGTATTATGATAGTAGAAGACGATCCGGCGATCTCTGAAATGTTATCTTTGAACTTGACCAAAGAAGGTTACGAAGTAATAACGGCTGTGTCTGCTGATGAGGCTTTAAAGAAATTAGAGGAAAAAGATACCGACTTTTTCATAGTGGATATTATGTTACCAGGTTCAATGGATGGATTTGATTTAATTAGAATCTTGAAATCCAGCGAAGATTATCGCAATACGCCCGTACTCATATTGAGTGCCAAAGATGATGCTGCTGATAAAGTAGCTGGGTTAGAACTTGGTAGCGATGATTATGTCACTAAACCTTTTAATGTAAGAGAACTAATTGCAAGAATTAAAAGCATATTTAGGAGACAAGCTGCATCAGCTCAAATGAAAGAAGAAGGACCCAAAAAAATTACAGCTAAAGATTTAATTATCGACACTGAAAGATTAGAAGTTTGGGTAGGGGGAAATCCAGTCAGCCTTACCCCGTTGGAGTTCGATTTGTTAGTTTTTCTTGCTAAAAATGAAGGAAAAGTCTTTAGTCGAGATGTATTGTTGGATAAATTGTGGGGTTATGACTACTACGGAGATACAAGAACAGTAGACGTTCATATCAGAAGGTTGAGAACAAAGATCGAAGAAGATCCTTCTAATCCAAAATACATAATTACAGTAAGAGGGAAAGGATACAAATTCAGAGATCCTGGAAAGGAAAGAAACTACTAAATATTCAATGGCAGAGGGTAATACCTCTGCCTTTTTTCCAATTGGATTTTATTAATAAACTAGGTGAAAATATTGGTCAATATATATATTATCGTTATTTTATTGCTTATTATCACAAATATTTTATTTATATATGCTTATTCAAAAAAGAGAAAAGAAGAAAAGGCTCATCAACGGTTTAAAAATGAGATTGCAAAAAGCATAAATATAAATATAAAAAATCCTGTTGATGATTTTCTTTTGCATCAACTAACTTTGTATATTAAAAATTTAGAAGAAAAATACAAATCCGAAAAATACAAAAGAAGGAACATATTTTCGATTCTAGATACCCTTTCCGAAGGAATAATATTGGTTTCTTATAATCAAAATGAAATTATCAGGGTGGATTTCGCTAATTCTTTTGCCAAAAATATTTTCACAACAGAAAATTTTGTCGGTAGGTCATTAACAGAGGTAGTTGACAATCACAATCTCATTGAATTGACTTTAAAAAGTTTTAAAACTAATAAAGATTTGGAAGAAGAAACTTCATTCTATTATCCAGAAAAAAAATACTTCAGATGTCAAGTTAAATCAATAAATGTTGAAAATTATAGAGTTATTATTTTGTTAGATATCACGAAAGAAAAAAATTTAGAAGATCTAAGAAGGGAATTCTTAACCATCATGTCGCATGAAATGCGGACACCTTTATCTGTTATAAGTGGATACTTAGAAACGATATTGCACGAACCTAATTTAGACCTAGAAATTTATCAACCACTAAAAAAAATAGAAGAAGAAATATCGAGATTAACCAGAATGTTTAACGATCTTTTAGATATAGAGAGATTGGAAAAAAATATAGGCGAAGAAAAAAGATTTGTATATTTCAATTTTTCTAATACGGTAAAGAGAGCCTTTGATTTCTTTAAAATTGTTGCTGATAAGATGTCCATTGAGTTTGAAGAACAAATAGAAGATGATCTATACGTTTTCGGTAATGAAGATAGACTCCTTCAGGTAGTGTATAATATTTTAGACAATTCTTTTAAATTCACAGCTTTAAAGGAAAAAGGCGAAAAGAAAGTATGGTTAAGATTGTACGAAAATGACAATACTATAATTTTGGAAATTGAAGATACAGGAATAGGCATACCTTCAAAAGAATTAAAAAGGATTTTCGATCTATTTTACAGAGTAGACAAATCGAGAAGCAGGCAAGTACCAGGCTTGGGGATTGGTTTGTACATAGTCAAAACTGTTTTGGATAACCACAATGCAAGAATATATTTAGACAGTGAAGAAAACAACGGTACATTGTTTCAAGTCATCCTTCCTATCAAAACAAATAATGAAACGGAGGTTTAAAGTTGAGAGCATACGATATTATAAAAAATAAAAGAGATGCTAAAGAAAATACAAGAGAAGAAATAGAATTTATGATCAATGGCTATTTAGAAAACCGTATTCCAGACTATCAAGTTTCTTCCTGGTTAATGGCTATTTTCTTCAACCATTTAACAGAGGAAGAAAGTTATAATCTAACGGATGTAATGCTTAAAAGTGGAGATATTATAGACTTATCAAGGATCACAGGTAAAAAAATCGACAAACACTCTACTGGAGGCGTTGGTGACAAAACTACAATAGCCATAGCACCTATGGTTGCTTCATTAGGGGTTAAAATAGCCAAATTATCGGGCAGATCTTTAGGGCACACTGGAGGAACTATAGACAAGCTTGAATCTATTCCTGGTTTTAAAACCTCTCTAACCACTGAAGAATTCTTTGAAATAGCGAACAACGTAGGGATTGTTGTGGCTGGACAGACTGGAAATATTGCCCCAGCAGATAAAAAATTGTATTCCTTAAGGGATTCTACCGCAACTGTTGAGGAATTATCCTTAATAGCTTCAAGTATAATGAGTAAAAAACTCGCCATAAATAGTGACGGAATCCTTTTGGACATCAAAGTGGGTTCAGGGGCGTTCATGAAAAACATTGAAGATGCCAAAGAGTTAGGTAGAATCATGCTAAAAATCGCAAAAAGATACGATAAAAATACTGTTGCTTTAATTACCAATATGGATCAACCTTTGGGAGATAACGTTGGAAACGCTTTGGAGGTAATGGAAGCAATAGATACAGTCAAAGGAAAAGGCCCAAAAGATTTTTCTGAGTTATGTTTAGAAATCTCTTCTTATATGGCTTCCTTATCTGGTATAATAACCTATGAAGAAGCGAAGAAAAAATTAATAGAAAACATAGAACGCGGTATAGTAAAAGAAAAAATGAAAGAATGGATAAAAGCTCAGGGCGGAAAAGAAGAAGTAGTTGATGATCCCAGTAAGTATCTTAATATATCCTCAAAAACTTTAGAATTCAAGGCAAAAGAACAAGGGTATATAACCTTTATTGATACCGAAAAAATAGGTTTAGCATCAATGGTATTAGGAGCCGGCAGACAAAAAAAAGAAGATATTATCGATAAAAGTGTTGGTTTAACAATTAACAAAAAACTTGGTGATAAAGTTGAAGAAGGGGAGACAATAGCTAAGTTGTTTGTCAGTGACAACAGCGACGTTGATGCCTCTCTAAACCTTTTAAATGCTGCTTACAACATTAGTAAAGAAAAGCCTAAAAACATAAATAAAAATGTAATTCTTGATGTCTTATTTTCCAATGAGAAAAGTTGATTGGATGGAGGATCATTCATTGATGAAAAAGCTTATCTTTCTCTTCTTGCTAATAATTCTAGCAATAAATTTATTTTCTGAAGAAGCTATTTTTATATCTCAAAAAAATCCTCCTGTGAATATGGAAGCTATCAAAAATCAAGATTATTTTTATATTAATGTTGATTATCTTTCCAAATATGATAGCATGGTAATGAATCGCACTTCCAGAATAATGTATATAATATACAATAAAAATGTTTTAGAAATTAGTTTGAACGATTATTACTCTAAAATTAACTTTATAAACAAATACAATAATTCCGTACTTATTATCGATGAAAATGTATACATAAGGGAAGATGTCTTATCTACATTCTTACAATTGAATAATTTTAAAGATATTGACAATATTTTCTTCTACTCAGAAATTCCTAAAATAACTACCTGTAATGTTAGTACAAGTGAAATCAAAATTGAATTTAATTCATATCTCTCAGAAGATTCGATAACTTTGACTAGAATAACAAAAGATGGAGATTACTTATTAAGCATAAAACCTGTTGCACCTATGGAAAGTATTCCAAATAATCTCGACTATTCATACTCAAACAATACCGCTTACTTAAAGTTCAAAAGTGATTTCAACTATGAAGTTAATTTAAATGGGAAAAATTTATCTATTATCATCGATAAAAAAGCTATTTCAAACATTACTGATACAGATAAATCCACATCTGAAAATGAAGGGCTTCAATACATTGAAAAAACCGAAGAATTAAACGGACAAAGGTTAAAAATTTACCAATTAATCGTCGATCCAAAAATATATCAAATAAAAGTCGATTTGAATAATTTAGGAACACGCTCCGATGTATATTCTTTTTTAAAAGAGAAAAATCCGATCTTTTCTGTTAACGCTTCTTTTTTCGATCCTCAAACTTTGGAACCAGTGGGAAATATCATATCCGACGGCGCATTATTACATTTGAGCTCTTATTCTCGGCCTGCATTAATTATAGGAACAAATTTTCTAGACATCGACTATATTAAATTAGAATACCAATTAAATATTGATAATCTGCTTTTTTGGATAAAATCCATTAATTCTACCTGGAAAGGAGACGTTAAATTATATACTCATCATTATAAGGGAAACATAACGGAAACAGAAGAGAATTATGTTTTTTTCTTAATTGATGAAAATAACCGAATTATATCAAAAAATAAAACAACTCCTTCTGAAGGTGAAAAATTAATACTTGTAGATAAAAAATACGAAAAATATCTAGAAAATATATCTTTGGGAACAAAAGTCGATTTCACACTTAATAAAAGCGAAAATTTGACAAACGATCCTACTTTACTTTTAGAGGGTGGGCCCATATTGATACATTCCAAATATACGCAAGAACAACTAGATGCAGAAAAGAAAAGTTACTCCAATGGAATAATTTATGGTAAAGCCCCTAGAACTGTAGTAGCTATAGATAAAGAACAAAATATCAATTTAATGGTAATTGAAGGACTTGATAATCCGGAAACAGGTCTTACATACGACGAAACAAGAAACCTGCTATTTAAAATTGGTGAGTTTGAAGTTGCGATGATGCTAGATGGTGGTAGTTCTTCTATAGTTTATTACGAGGGTGAAATACAAAATTTCAAAAACGAAAAAACTCGTAATTATATTCCCGTGCTTCTAAGTGTTTATAAAAAAATCCCGTAGTTAAGAAATAGATTTAGAATGGAGGGGTAATAGTGAGTGAATATAACGCTGAAAAAAAGAGGATCATAGGATTCTTTGGACATCATGGATGTGGCAAAACTACCCTTATGGACGATGTCCTTGTAAATCTTGGATTAACTGATAGAATAGGTCAAAGACATTTAGACAAGGATCCTGTTGAAAAAGAAAAAGGAGCAACCTTTTCTAACCACATTTTCTCGTTCGATTTAGATGATTCAAGAATGTACTTTTTTGATACACCGGGATCTTTAGACTTTATAGGAGATATACAAATAGCTTTAAACGCTGTGGACAACGTAGTTATTGTAATAAACGCTTCTGCTGGTGTAGAAGTGACAACAGAAAGAATTTGGAATATGGCGAGAGAATTAAACAAGCCTATCGTATTTTATGTAAACCAAATGGATAAAGAAGAAGTTAACTTCGGAAACTTAATGCAAGAACTCAAAGAAAGTTTTGAGGAAGAAATAAGAATAGTTCCTTTCCAGGTTCCCATAGGTGAAGGCTCAGATTTTAAAGGAGTTATAAATCTTTTATCAAATGACGTATTTATATATGAAGAAGGGACAGGCAAATCCTCCAAACAGAGTGAAATCCCTGATAATGCTAAAGATTATTTGGAAAGATTTCATTCTGAAATAATAGAAGATATTGTTGAAACCAACGAAGAACTAATGGAAAAATATTTTGAATCCGGCGAAGAAGGATTAAGTCAAGAAGAATTGATTTCCTCACTTCATAAAGCGTATGATGAAGATAAAATAATTCCTGTATTCATTGGATCTGCTTTAAAAAACATTGGTTTTGATCAATTGATAAAGGCTTTAATGAGTTTCGGAATGACCCCCCTTGAAAGAAAGTTTCACACTGAAGAAGGCACTGAGATTTTTTCCCAAGAAGATGGTCAGTTTTTAGGTATCATCGTTAAAAATGAAGTAGACCCGTTCGTTGGAAAACTCACCTATCTAAGGGTTATTAGCGGTTCTTTAAAAGCCGGTTCTAGTATCTATATTGTTGAAGAATCCACAAGAGAAAAGATTTCCCATATCAACATACCTAGATTTGATAAGAACGAAGAAGTCGAAGTCGCTGGTGTTGGCGATATCTTAGTTATACCTAAGCTAAAATCGAGTAAAATAAATCAAACCGTATCCAGTGAAGAAACGTCAAATAGGCTGAAATTACCAGAATTTCCAGAACCGATGATATCTAAGTCTATCGCCCCTAATTCTAAAAATGAAATAGACAAAATTACTGAATCGTTGGCAAAAATTGCAGAGTCAGACCCAACATTTAAATGGGAATTCGATGCGGAAACTGGAGAAACGGTCATAAGTGGAATGGGAACCATTCACTTAGAAATAATGATAGAGAAATTGAAGAAGAATTTCGGCATTGATTTTGAGGTAGGAAAACCAAAAATTGCTTACAAAGAAACCATAAGAAGCAAAACACAGGCGGAGTACAAACACAAGAAACAAACTGGAGGTCATGGTCAATACGGTCACGTTAAAATAGAAATTGAACCGCTAGAAAGAGGAAAAGGCTATGAATTTGTTGATAAAATCGTTGGAGGAGTCATCCCAAAAAATTTCATACCATCCGTAGACAAAGGTATCAGAGAAGCTATCAAAAAAGGTGTTTTGGCTGGTTTTCCTGTTGTTGATATTAGGGTCACTCTTTTTGATGGCTCTTACCATGAAGTTGACTCTTCAGATATTTCATTTCAAATAGCTGCAAGGCACGCATTTAAAATAGCTATGGAAAGCGACACCCCGGTTATTTTAGAACCAATTATGCATGTTGAAATATTCTTACCCACTGAAAACACAGGAGATGTTATCGGTGAAGTTACAGCTAAAAGGGGAAGGCCTTTAGGAATGGAATCAGCCGGGAAAGGATACGATAAGATAGTGGCTGAAATTCCATTGGCTGAAATGCTGGATTTTTCACCTCGTCTCAGTTCTATCTCCTCAGGAAAGGGTTATTTTACCATGAAATTTTCCCATTATTCAGAAGTCAGCCCTGATATACAAAACAAAATAATAGAAGAAAGAAGAAGGGAAGAAGAATTACAAAAATAAAATGGGGCTATGCCCCATTTTTATATATCTTTTGCAGCTTTGTGCAAAATGGTTTTTTAAGTTTGCCGCATTGTGCAAACTGTGGCACTTCAAAACTAAGATTTTCATTTTAAAAGGGTCACAGGACAAATAAATAAAAAGGAGAGATGTATGGTGTCTATTACAACAAAAACAGGTGATAAGGGTGAAACTTCTCTTTGGAGTGGAGAAAGAGTATCAAAAGACGACCTAAGGGTTGAAGCCTACGGTACCGTAGATGAATTAAACTCATTCCTTTCCGAAGCAAGCCACTATTTAAAATCTCATGAAGTAAAAAAAATAATTAACGAAGTACAGAATAATTTATTTAAAGTAGCAGGAGAATTAGCTTCCAAAAGTCAAACATATAAATATCCCATTCAAGAAGAAGATGCCCTTAAAATTACGAATTATGTTTATGAATTTGAAAACAGGTTAGATTTAAAGGGATTTGTAATACCCGGAAGAACTTTGCAATCTGCAAAGTTAGATATTTGTAGAACTATAGCTCGAAGAGCAGAAAGACGAATTATCGCTTTAGACAAAAAAGAACCTGTATCAGAGCCATTAAAAAAATATGCAAATAGATTATCTGATCTGTTATTTGTATTAGCTCGTTTTGAAGAGTACATAGAAGATAAAATTGAATTCAAAAAATGGTGAGGGAATTAAAATGTTCTGCATCAAATTAGAATTGAAAATTAGGTTGTTTGGAATTGGTTCTTTGAAAGACAAAAGATCGGTAGTGAAAACACTTATAAACTCACTTAGAAAAAAGTACAATGTGTGTGCTCTAGAAGGGAATTATAACGACTCGAAAAATTACTTGGGAATATTCGTATCGTCGTTAAGTCAAAGCAGAGATTATTTACTAAACCTTATTGAACAGATTGAGGATGACATCGAACTTAATTATGGTTTAGAAGTTGAAAGGGAAGATTACACAATTTTTTAATTGTTATATGACCGCATAGTTAGGAGGTTATAATTTGGATTTAACCAGAATTATAGAAGAATTAAAAATGTATTTAAAAGCAACTATTAAATCTAAAAAAAGATTAGAACATATCTACAACGTTGTCAATTTCT
Organism: Petrotoga mobilis SJ95; assembly: GCF_000018605.1. NCBI lineage: Bacteria > Thermotogati > Thermotogota > Thermotogae > Petrotogales > Petrotogaceae > Petrotoga > Petrotoga mobilis. The sequence continues at coordinate 937,923 of NC_010003.1, forward strand.
CCATAAAATTAGCCCAAATCCACAAACTTCCAGAAAGAAAAGTGGAAGTCGCCTCGTTAGGACACGATTTGTTTCGAGATGTAGATCCAGGCAGGTTAATCAAATTGGCGGAGTTTTATAAAATTCCACTTGATAAATTCGATAAAAATCGCCCCATTCTCTTGCATGGAAAAGTAAGTGCGGAATTTTTGGCAAGGAAATTCCTTATTGACGATGATATATACCAAGCGATATATTATCACACGAGCGGTTATGAAAAAATGGGAGATATAGGAAAAGCGCTTTTTATTTCCGATTCAGCAGGAGATGACAGGAATTTTGAAGGCGTTGAAGAACTAAGAAAGGTATCAATCATATCTTTGAATGAAGGGTACAAATTAGCGATTAAAAACAAAATAAGCTATGCATTAGCTAAAGAGAGATACATATTGGAAGATACATATAAGACATGGAACGCACTGTGTCAAATTTGAGGATTTGTATCAATTTCCACCTAAGCCATATTCGTTTTCTGTATTATTCAACACATAAATTCTATTACTGGAAGGCAAAAATACTAACGGGTCGTAATTTGTATCGGACTTTTTAACTTCGAAGTGAAGGTGAGGACCTGTACTTAAACCTGTATTTCCCACTCTTGCTATCATTTCGCCTTTTTCGACATATTGACCCTCATACACATTTATTTGAGAAAGATGACCGTAAACATAAGAACCATTGGAAGATTCTATTTCAACCATCAAACCATATCCGCCATTTTCGCCAACGAATTTTACTTTCCCAGCTTCAACACAAAAAACGGGTGTGTCGATGGGTGCCGCAAGGTCGATCCCTTCATGAAAAGAAGGCTCTTTAGTAATAGGGTGAATCCTATATCCATAAAGAGAAGAAATCGTACCATAAACCGGCCATATTATACTTCTTTCGTTATTAAAAGCTTTTCCTACAACACTTTTAGGGATAAAAAGTTTTTGATTAACAAAAATAGTTGTTGTAGCAAGATTGTTCGCTTTAACTATATCAGAAACGCTTGTGAAAAACAATTTAGCGATATAAGTTAGATTATCTCCCTTTTTGACTTCATAGATATACCCTTCCGGTTGAGGAATCGATATTACTTGCCCAATTTTTAAATTGTTTGGAGATAAATTAGGATTCCAATCTAAAATAGTTGAAATGGATAGGTTGTATTCAATTGATATACTATACAATGTTTCATTACTTTTAATTTGATGTTCAACGATAGAATAAGACGAAAAGGCTACTACAGCCAAAATTGAGAAAGTAAAAAATACAGCCGCTCTTTTAAGACTGCCCAAAAGTTGTCTTCCCCCTTACTGATTCAACAGGTTAATAAAGAATACGAATTTATTATACCATATGATAATCTTTATCGAGTAAAAAAATAATTAACAATTCCTAAATTTACTTTCTCTTATTTTGATTTTTCTAATCATTGACATCTATTAAAATTGGTGTTAGAATAGAAAAATCTCTTCTGAGAAAAGCCTATGATTGCCACTATGGTAAAAATGGGCTTTAATTTTTTAAATATCTTCCTAAAATGGGGGAATATTTTTAATATGAATCTATTTTATTTAATCCCAGCTATATTGTTAGGATGGTCTTTAGGTTCCAACAATTCTTCCAATGTATTTGGACCAGCTGTGGCTTCTGGATTAGTTCCATACAAAAAAGCTATTATAGTATCTGCATTTTTTGTTTTTGTCGGCTCTGTAGTTGGGGGGAGAAATGGGTTAAACACCTTGGGGGCTTTGACTAATTTAAGTGTTGAACTACTATCATTAGCCTTATTTTGTGCTTTTTTAACGATGATTTTTATGAGTTTGATTGGGCTTCCTGCATCTGCTACCCAGGCTGTTGTGGGCTCCCTGATTGGTTTAAGTATTCTAAAAGGAACGTTCAATTCAGCCATTTTAACAAGAATTTTTATTTCGTGGATACTTACTCCTATTGGTGCCTTGGTTTTCGCTTTTATATTATATAGACTTTTAGCCCTAATATTTAGAAAATTTTTGGGGATCACAGCCCAAGATAGATTCTTAAAAGTACTAACATGGCTCGCTATTTGTTATAGTGCCTACTCATTAGGGGCTAACAACGTTGCAAACGTTACTGGAGTATTTGCAAACGTTTTATTTACCCCTTTCCTTTTACTCATTATAGGTGGTTTAGCAATAGCGGTTGGAATTTTATCCACAAACAAAAAGGTTTTGTATACGGTAGGGAAAGGAATTATGGAATTGGATCATTTTTCCTCATCCGTATCAATTTTGGGGGCAGGGGTTACCTTGTGGGTCTACTCTTTAATTGGTATCCCTGTCAGTGCCGCACAGGCTACAATAGGTGCCATTATAGGTGTTGGATTAGCAACAGGTACTAGAACTTTTGATACTAATACGATAATGAAAGTAATATTTGGTTGGATAGGAACACCTATGATTTCTGGACTTATTTCTCTTATAGTATTATTACTAATTCAATTATTATATTAAGAAGAGGGGAGTTACCAAGCTCCCCTCTATTTTTTTATTTTGAAAATTTTTTCTCCATAATGTATTGGTCTATTCCTTGAGCAGCTTTGTGTCCGTCTGCAACTCCGTGAATTACATCTGGTCCATGTACTATATCTCCACCTGCAAATAGCCATGGTACACCTTCCACTTGACCGTACTCGTTTGTTTTTATCTTTCCTCTTTCTATCTTCATGTTCTTTTGGATCTCTTCCGGCAGATAGCTGTAATCTGGAGCCTGCCCAACAGTCATTACGACCATATCTGCATTTACCGTAATAGTGTTACTTTCATCGTATTTTGGATTGAATCTTCCGTCCTCATCGAATACTTCCACACATTTCCTAAATAACACACCTTTCACTTCTCCATTTTCAACTATCACCTTCACGGGACCCCATCCTGGATGGAAATTTACCCCTTCTTCTTTACCTTCAACTATCTCGTCTTCATCAGCAGGCATTTCATCAAAGCTTCTCTCTAAACTCAGAACATGCACTTCGGATTTTTTATATTCTAGGTTTTGGAGTCTAAGCATGGACCTTGCAACGTCCATGGCAACATTTCCTCCTCCTATTACCACAAGGGATTTAGGTATATATGGTTTTGGGCCTTCTCCTCTGACATAATTTTTCATTTCTTCTAAAATTGTTAAAGAGTCAAAGACATTTTCATGGTCAGATCCTTCAATGGGAAGCTTTCTACCCTTGTTGAATCCAGTTGAAACAAATATTACATCGTTTTTTGCTTTTAATTCTTCTAAAGTGATATCCTTTCCAACTTTTGTATTCGTTATTATCTTTACTCCCAGTGACTTTATGTAATTTACATCTTGCTCAAAAGCTGTGTCTGGAAGCCTATAAGAAGGGCCTCCGTAATTAAGAACACCACCAGGCCTATTCTTTTCTTCATAAACAGTGATTTCATATCCCATTAAAGATAAGAAATAAGCTGCAGAAAGTCCGGCAGGTCCGGCTCCAACGATGGCAACCTTAGCGTTAGCCTTTTTTATAACTTCCTGATCTAAAATTTCTGGGTATTTATCCTGTGGGACGTTATCCACTATATATCTTTTCAACCATCTTATGGCTATAGGTTCTCCTCTGTGACCTATGGTACAAACTGTCTCACATTTGTGAGTACACATTCTCCCACATACAGCAGGCAAAGGATTCGTTTTATAAAGATCTTTCAATCCTGTTTGAAGATCATCCGTGTATATATCCGTTATGTAGTCTGCAATGTTCATATGGGCTGGACATGTCTTTTCACAAATACTACACCCTACACATCTTGAAGCCTCTTTAACAGCCTGTTCTTTTGAAAATCCTTTAACCATCTCTATGAATGATGTTTTTCTGATTTCTGGTGGATCAATTTCCATCTCTTCTCTTTCTAAGTCAAGTAGGTCTGAATTTTCATCTCTAACATAACCTAATGGTTTTCTAATTCCATGGATTCCTTCCTCTGTGGGTATAAAAAAGAAGGTGTTCGGATCTTTAGATATATGTAAATATTCTTTGGTCATCTGCAATGAACCAGTGGTACATATATCCACACACAAACCACAAAAGCTGCATCTTCCATAATCTATAGAAGGCCTTTGGGGTTTAGAGCCTTCCACATCCGAAAGTTCTTCGATCTCTATCATAGTTATAGCATCTGTTGGGCATATTTTTGAACAAGTACCGCAACCGATACATTTTTCCCAGTCGTTTATATGAAAACCTCTATATCTATCTGAAGCCTCTCGAGGTGTTATTAGAATATTTTCCATAGGAACGGTAACAGGCTTTTTAGTAAGGTATTTCCAAGCTCTTGCTGGAGCAAAAAAACTTTTTTCAGGAGTATTCACCGTATTCACCTCTTCCTTTATTTTTTATCTATCTATTTCAGGAGGGCATACCCCCATTGTATCCATCCAAAGCGCTGCATCTTCTATCCTTGTACCGGGCAAATATTTCTCTACACCCAACAAACCTTGTGGATAGGACGCTCCTCTAACAGCAACTCTATAGGGTTTATCTTCTCCTTCTGAAACCATATAATATCCGTACTCTCCCCTTGCGCATTCGACATGTGTGTAAACTTGCCCCTTTGGAACACGCCATCGTAAGGCACTTCCGTTAGATATTTTGTTCCATACCTTCCCTTTTTGGGGCATTTTTTCAAGTACCTGCCTTATTATTTTTATACTCTGATAGGTTTCGAGGTATTTGAAATAAACCCTTGTATATCCATCTGAGTAATTGGCCGTGGGGACGTAAAATTCTACTTGGTCATACCTTGCGTATGGGTCTACTTTTCTAATATCGTATGCTTCTCCCACAGCTGATCTCATACCTATTCCAGTAACTCCCAACTCCCAAACAACCTCGGCAGGTAACAGCAACTTATCTTTGGTTCTTCTTTGAAAGAGGGAGTTCTTGAGAATCAAATCTTCGTATTCTGGAAGTCTATTTTCTAAGTAATCGAGAAAACTCTTTATCTTTTCAATAGTTTCCTCTCTCAAATCCTTTCTTACGCCACCTGGTACTATATACATATGATAGATTCTTGCTCCGGTTATCTCTTCAAAGATATCCAGTATAAGATCTCTATCTGCGAGTCCCCAATTGGGGCCAGTGTATAGTCCAACTGGTCCTCCTATTCCTCCAAGGGACATTAGATGGTTTGCGATTCTTGCTAGCTCTAAGATTATCATCCTTATCCAATGAGCCTTTTCAGGGACTTCGATTCCTGTCAACTCCTCTATCGCCATGGCGTACACCATCTCATTGATATCAGGTTCTGGAACGCAAATCCTTGGTATAAGGGCGAGGTTATTCATCCAAAGTCTTCTTTCCATAAGTTTTTCAAATCCTCTATGCAACATGCCAGGCATAGGTCTTGCCCTGACGATGGTATCTCCATCAACGTACATATGTACACTGAAATTCCCGTGCATTCCGGGATGATTTGGCCCCAAGTATAATTTAAGTTCTTTCATTTATTCCACCTTCTTTTATGGCTTCTTTTACTGCGTTTTTGGAAAATTCCACATCATACTTTCTATCAGGAAATTTACGTTTAGAATACTCTAACGGATCAAAATCTTTTCTCATAGGAGGTTTATCATCCCATAATTCTAAGAAAAGCGGTTTTTCAGAATCCGAATTACCTTCAAATTTTACTCCGAAGAACTCATGGATATCCCTTTCGTAGTATCTGGCTCCAGGGAAAATATCTATGATGCTGATATATTCCGGGTTTTCTCTCTCTATTTTTGTTTTTACTACAAAAGTAATTCCATTTGCCCAATTGAACAGAACATAAACTAATTCAAATTTGTTTTCTTTAATCCAATCGACGCAGGTTATCAAGCTTAACTGTTTCCAACCTTTGTCCTTTAAATAAGTTAATATTGTTGGCAAATTGTTTTGTTCAACAACTATACTTATTTCATTTTTCTTTGGTGTGGTGAAATCTTTTATATCGAAACTTTTTTCAAGAATGTTTATCAATTCTTTGGCATCATTCGTGGAATTCATCCTTTACATACACCTCCCCTAAGGAACGAATTTGATTATTTCGATACCAATCGTAATTCTCTACATATTTCTTCCATCCATTGGCTTCCCCTTTTGTAATCATGTTTTCAAGCGTTTTAAAAGTATTCATTATAGCTTCAGGTCTTGGCATACATCCGGCAACGTATAGATCAACAGGAAGATAATAATCCAATCGGTTGATCACCGCATAAGAATCATAGTATATTCCACCGTTTATAGTACAAGATCCAAAACCTACAAGATATTTTGGAGTCATCATTTGTTCATAAGTGTATATAACTCTCCTTAAAGTTTTAACGCTCAGATAACCTGTTATCAGCAGAACATCCGCTTGACGAGGTGTAGCCATTGGTCCCATACCCAATCTTTCCATGTCGAATCTTGCTGTCATTGTTGGCGGAAGTTCTACGGCACCACAGCCTGTGCAATAATGAAGCATCCATAAAGATTTTCCTCTGAAGATATTCTTTATCTTTTCCCAAAAAGTTATCGTATCGTTTAGATCTTCTTCAAAGATATTCATCTGTTCTATTTTTTCTTCATTTGTCATACGTTCACCCCCAGTCCTGTAAAAATTACTATCGCTGTTTGAACAAGTGATAATACTATTGGAACTCCATAGAAGTATGTTACAACATTCTCTATTCTAAAACGAGCCGAAACGGCATATATCAGTGTAACTAAGGTATAAACAAAAAAGTATTTTATTAAGTATTCAATTAAATTTCCTCCTCCTAAAAATAGGCTCACGAACAAACCAACTTCCACTAAAGTTGCGAACTCGTGTTGTAAGATCAACATACCGAAATGTTTTCCTCCATACTCAACCATAGGTCCCGAAGCTATTTCTGTCGGTGCTATGGGGGTATCAAATGGAACTTTGTTAAGCATACCAAGTAAGGATATGAAAGCTACTATAGCTCCTAGTGGCATAGTAAAAATGTGCCATCCGAAAATCCCATTCATTTGTTGTACATGAGCTAGTTCAGTAAGTGAAGAAGTACCATATACGTGTATCATACCGAATACAACTATCATAAATGGGACTTCATAAGCTAACATCTGAGTTAATGCCCTCATAATACCTATTCCTGCCCAAGCGTTTCCAGATCCAGAAGCACTCATGGCCATCCCAAGAGAACCAATTGCTAACAAATAGACAACAACAAAGAAATTATCAAGGCCATTGAAAGCAACAATATTGCCAAAAGGTAGGAACATAAAAGTGGCTATCGTTCCTCCCAAGGCCATCATCACACCAAAATCGTAAATAAAACCATGTGTTATAGATGATTTTGTTAGAGCTTTGAAAATATCCATAAAAGTTTGATACCATGGAGGTCCCACTCTTCTGTGAACCTTAGCCGTAACTTTTCTTTGAATACCATCAAGAGATACTTGCCATAAAAATCCAATGAAAACTATCATCAAGGCTATCAAATAACTCATATTTTATCACCCCAGAAAAAGGCTATTGTTATTATCACAGAGATCCAAAACACCCCTACAGAAGCGTTTGAAGAAAAGAACCAACTTCTGACAAGACGGCCAAACTCGTTTACTCTTAAAGCTATGGCATCGTAAAATTTTTCTACTGATGGATGATTCTTATACAATCTTTCAAAAGGAGCGTAATAGTTTTTGGCGTAATGATACGATTCAGGATCGTATATAAATTCGCCAGCAGTGTAAGTGTTCATTTGATCAACGGGCTGAGCCTTTTTATGTGTGTAAAAAATTAACGCGGCTATAATGAAACCTATTACGAAGACCGCCGTAATTACTAAAGAATCCCACATGCCACTGAAGGAATATATCTTAGAACCTTCCACACTGATTGGAACAATATTCAAAGAAGCTTGAATTTTTGAAATAAATCCTAACATTTGAGAAGGGAATACACCAAAATATATTGTCAGTAAAGACATGACAAGCATTGGAATCTGCATCATAAACGGGACTTCTTTCACATCGTTGTGCTTAGGTGATAATTGACCTAAAAACACTGTAGCAAGAGGTCTAAAAACGTACATGAAAGATCCTATACTTCCAAAAAAGGTGGCAAAAGCTATGAACATAAGCCCTTTACTGGCTAAACCTTGGAAGATCAACCACTTTGATGCGAATCCACTGGTGGGTGGTATCCCGGCAATAGAAATTATGGCAACTAAATAAGCAGCAAAGGTTACAGGCATCTTTTTAATCATCCCACCCAGTTCGCTCATATTTGTGGTACCCGTTCTATAAGCAACCGCTCCAATAGTTAAAAACATAGCGGCTGATGCCATTGCGTGATTGAAAATATGCATCATTCCACCCGCGAATCCCACTTGATCCAAAAGTGAGATACCGATCAATATGTATCCTCCATTTGCAACGGTGGAATAAGCTATCAATCTTTTAGCATCTTCTTGTTTTATTGCCATAAGGGTTCCAACAATAATGCTTATTGCACCTAAAACCATAATTATATAATTTTCATAAGGGACCCCGATTATATGAATATGGTTAGAAAAGATCTGTGAAGTAGGGATAATTGCGCTAACCAACAAGGCTATAAATGCCCCCATTTTAACTAATCCTCCCGAAAGAACCGGAGAAAAAGTGTGAGGAGCGTTCCCGTGGGCAATGGGGAGCCATGTGTGAAACGGAAAAATTCCTAGTTTTGCAAGTCCCGCAATAATAATTACAAAATAAGCCATCACGGCTGTATTGGGGCTGCTAATTAAATTCTGTGAAATACTTTCTATATCAAAGGTTTGAAACAATGAGTATAAATACATTATTGCAAAAAACATAGAGAAAGAACCAATCGTACTTATAGTGTAATAAACTACAGAGGCCTTCCTTGATTTACCAAGGGGAATTATAAACAAAGAAGACCAAACTACCATCTCCCAAAATATGAATAACGTTAGAAAATCCTTGGCAAAGAAAACCCCCAATGTAGAAATTACAGAAAACACGTAAAGCATGTTGTATGAAGCAGGATTAACCATTTTTTCTACCCAATATGGATTAAAAAAGGACACAAGAAAATAAGTTAAAACCATTATTATGGAAAAAAACCAACCATAATTAGAGCTCACCAACTGCAATGAAAATCCTCCAAAAGACCACAGGTTAAATACTGTTCCAACATCGTTCATATATCCAAACAAAAATATCAGCACAAACAACGTTGAAAAAATGGTAAAGTAACTACCTAACTTTTTGTTTATCTTTGTTAAGAAAAAAGTCAAAACCGATAACAGCAAACCTGTAATTAACAGAGAGTTTAACGCCATCTACATCACTCCCATTGACAAATAAGATAAGGAATCCTTCAAAGGTGTTGATACGTTCTGTACAAAATCTCCGAATAGTTCTGGGTAAATTCCTCCCACAATGAATAAGAACCCAACAACTACCGATACGACACTTATAACAAATAACTTGTTCATAGAAAATTTGGTTGTCAACTTTTCAGTAGTTTCCTCATGCTCTTCACCTGGTACCCATAGTTTAACTAGCATCCTTATATAATAAACACCTTCCAACAAACTTCCCAACAATATTACTAATGGAATAATCCAGTTGGTATTGAAAGCAGTGTTTATAATATTGAATTTCGCATAAAAACCGAAGAACAAAGGAAGACCTATCAAAGACAAAGCAGAAACAGTAAATCCAAAACCTATTAGAGGATACTTTCTAAATATCCCCGCAGCCTGATCAATAGAATCACTTGAATTATTCTCATAAACGTTCGCGGCAGTAGAAAACATAACTATCTTAGCAAAAGCATTGTTTATAATTTGTAAAATTGCTGCGTACCCCCCACCTATTAAAAATAGTCCAGTGATCAATCCTGCCTGTCCAATACTTGAGAAAGTAAGTATCTCTCTCATATTCTTTGTGGCGGTCGCAGAAGCTTCGGCAAATATAAAGGTGATGAAAGTAATCGCGATAAAAATATTAAACAAAGGCCCACTAATGGTAATTAAATTGGAAAAGAACCTTCCAAATACCAAAAAAACTGTTGACGCATAAACAGCAGAAAATAATGGGGCAGTCAAGGTGTTCACATTAGAATAAATACCTCTAACCCAACTATTAAAAGGTATAAGTTTTGCCTCAACCGCTAAACCTGAAAAAATTAAAATGGAAACTATCAGTTGAATATTTGCTGAAAGTTCCGAAAAATGCATGGACAAATCAGACATGTTAAGACTTCCAACAACGGCGTATACAATAATTATTCCAAGTAAATACAAACTAGATCCCACGGAACCTAAAACCAAATAATTAAACGTATGATGGTACTTTCCATGTAACGTTGATATTATATAAGCTGAAATAGTGGCTATTTCAAAGAAAACGTAGAAGTTGAATAAATCATTAGTTAACACCATTCCATTTAAACCGGCTAAAGATATTAACAGAGGCAATGAATATTTTTCAATCTTCCTTATTCCAATCAGAGAGGAAACGAGAAACAAAACATTAATTAATACTATCCCAAATAAAGAATAATTATCCACCAACAAGTTAATACCAAATGGCGGTTGCCAGCCTCCAAGTTCGTAACTTCCTTTTTGTACAAAAAAAGCAAAGATGGTGTTTAAAATCAACCCAAAAAACAAAAGAGATTTTGAAAGGTTTTTAAACATTACCCCAACGAACGCTAGAAGTAGAGGGATAACTATTAAAAGTACTGGATTAATCATCTGAACCACCTCTAATTTCATCTATTTCGATAGAACCCTTTTCAAAGTATACCTTTCTAATAAAAGCCAAGCCTAAAGCGGTAGTCCCAAAACCGATAACAATGGCTGTTAATACCAACGCTTGAGGGAGTGGATCAACATAATTTGAAACAGATTCAGGAGTTATAATCGGTGCGTTACCACCTTTAATGTATCCAACAGATATAATGAAAAGATTCAAACCTAATTCTAAAAGGTTCAGTGAAATAAGCATCTTAATCAAATTCTTCGATGAGAGTAAGCCGTAGATTCCAACAAAAAACAGTGCTAAAAATAAATACTGAATCATTCTTCTCCCCCCCGTGTTAAAAAGTTGCCTATGATATTTGACAATTCAGAACCAACTTTTAAACCTATTAACACGTATAGTATAGGTGTTAATCCTGCGCTGAAAAGTTGACCAATCTCTCCCGAAGGCAAAAAGTTGTATAAAAATGAATTAAAAGCAAAAAGTCCTATTAACCCTAAGACTATAACCAAAACTCCCGAGGTGCCTTCAAGTACATTGAAGGCTTTCATCTTCTCTTTAAATTTATCATCGCTTATGTACATCAATAAAACCGATGAGGCTATCATTGCACCACCCGGGAATCCTCCACCTGGGGTTAGATGACCGTGAACGAAGATATAAATCCCAACGATCAATATAATGCCTGTTATAATTCGAACACCAGCTTTGAGAATGAAATTTGGTTTTACTCGAAAGATAATCCTTTCTTTCCCTACATTTAAAAGCAAGGCTACCCCCATTGCTGAAATAAAAAGGACTGTTAATTCTCCTAAGGTATCAAATCCTCTGTAATTAACAACTACAGAGGTAACAATATTAGCCGATCCTGTTTCCGGATAAGGTCTGGTTTCATCGACGTTTTTCTCTATGTATCCTTGTGAAACGGTGTTATTTAAATCTCTTTCACCGTACTTTGGAAAGAAACTTTCTGAATCGTACAATAATGAAAAAATAAAAAAAGCAAGGGCAAGCGTCATTAAAGCTGAAATAAACTTCTTCATTATTTTTCACCACTCTTTTTCATAGTCATCAAAGTAAAAACGAAGAGCGAGGTCATCAAACCCGAACCTATAACAGCTTGAGTTATAGCAACATCCGGAGCTTTCATGATTATGAATTCCACAACTGAGAGCAAAGACGTTATAGATAAAAAAACGATGGAATTCAACAACTTTTTCGATTCAATTGCCATCAAAGCGAAGAGAATCATTGTAAAACCAATGATTACAGCTATTATTTCAATCATCTTGGCTCATCTCCTCTTTCTCATACAAACTTTTTAAATCATCTTTTTGCAATTTTGCTATTTTTGCACCATGTAAGTAGGAGGCGCGAGCTAAAACGGAACTTCCAACGGGATTGGTGATAGTCATAAAAACGACTAAGATTAGTGACTTCAAAAACCACGTTGGGTTTAAAAATCCAACTCCTAAAATTAAAGAAAACGCACCTAAAGTCGTGGCTTTCGTACCTGCCTGTATTCTATTGAAAACATCCGGCATTCTGAATATACCTAAACCTCCCAATAGATAGAAAATCCCTCCAATTATTATTAAAACGTCTCCGATCACCTTCATTTTTTCGCCTCCAAATATCTGGAAAGAACAACCGTTTCCAAAAAGGACAGAACTCCGTAAACTATTGCAATATCCAAATAAATTTCATTTTTAAAAATATGCGACAGCAAAACAATAATTCCTGTGATCATTACGTTCATAGTATCCAAAGAGACGATTCTATCTGTTACTTCAGGACCAATTATCATTCTCAAGATCGAAAAAAACACACCTATTCCAATGAGGCTAAATACGACAATCTCTATCATTTGTATATCCTCCCCAAAATTTTTTCGAAAGTCCCTGTAACATGCTTTTTGTAATCTTTTTCGTTTTCACCTTTTATATCTATCCAATGGATGTATAGGTTTTCATCATCAGCATCAATTGCTAGTGTCCCAGGGGTTAAAGTAACGGAATTGGCTAAAGTTAACTTACCAACATCTCCCTTCAAATCAATAGGAATTTTCACAAAACCTGGGTTTAAAGGTATTTTTGGTGTTAAAACCCTCCTTGCAACATCGATATTTGATAAAAACATTTTGTAGACGAAAACAGGTACGTATACAACCACAAACAAAGGTAGTTTGTAAACAATGGAAAGATCAAACTCATAATCCACAAGACCTGCAATGACTCCTGCTAAAACAATTGAAACTAAGAACCCTACGATCAATTCAGAAAGGTTAAAAGAAGTCAAAAACAGCCAAATTACTAGAAGAACAACAAAAGTTGAAACAAACTTCTTCACAACAATCCCTCCACTTTATATAGTTTGTGAAAAAAAACTCATACTTGACACAATATAAATAATATACCCATACATTATACCAGTAATTGGTATAATTTCAAAATCAAAAAACAACTTTCTAATCGTTTTTAATCGTCCTTAATTACCTCTAATTATTCCTAATCGCTAATTTTCTATAGTATTTATTTTTTATGGTATAATTGAATATGCAATTTTTCATATCTTTTTTAAGTGTTGATCACCTTCCAGGGGGTACCATTGAAAGGAGGAACTAGATATGCAGAGAAGGATTTTGGGTAAGACACAAGAAGAACTCTCTATCATAGGTTTGGATTTGGAAAAGCTGCTGGTAAGCGAATATAATTATGAAATTAAAAGGTTTTTAGAAAAGTTTATTCTAGGTGGTGTAAATTTCTTTGAAATTTCGCCTACATTGGAACCTAAAGACGAAGCGACTATTTTTCCAATAAATTTGCATAGGGATAAACTTTTTATTGCGGGTAAGTCTTTCTCCAAAAGCAGTGATGAGATACAACTGGACATAAAAGAACTCTTAGCTAAATTCAATCTTCAATATCTAGACTTGATCCAAATTGTTGCAAATACCCAAGAGGATATTCATAGAATTCTAGGTCCTGAAGGCGCGTTAGAGGGATTCTTTGCCGCCAAAAATTTGGGCTTAGTAAAATACATAGGTTTTTCAACAAACAAAGAAAGCATAGCTTTACAACTTTTAGAAAGTTATGATTTTGATTCGATTACCTTTCCCATAGATTGGATGAATTGGTACACTGGTTATGGAAGAAAAGTAATTTCTAAAGCCAAGGAAAAAGGAACTGGCGTAATAAGTAAACAAAATCTTATAAAAAAGATAACGAAGATAAATGCAGAAAAAGGGATATCGGACCTTCTTTATATTCCTTCTGAAAGTTATGAAGAAGTGAAGACAACGATAAGATTTTCTCTTACTAAGCCAATAACCTCTATATTATGCTCTAGCCACATAAACCTTTTAGAATGGTTAATAAAAGCAGCAGACGAATTCACACCACTTGATATTCAAGAAGAAGAAAATTTGCGAAAAAGTTGTGAAGATCTAGGAAAAGTTTTTAACCCTAAAAACATTTGAGGAGAAATTTTATGTATGTATCAGTAATAGGAGGAATAAATACAGATTTCAAAGGATCTTCTTACGAAAAATTATCTCTCAAGACTTCAAACCCTGGACGTATCTTTTATTCTTCAGGAGGTGTAGCTCGGAATGTTGCCCACAATTTATGCAAATTAGAAGTCCCTGTTAATTTATTTGGAGCAGTTGGGAACGATGTATTTGGTGAAATAATTTTAGCCGAATTAGATAATCTAAAGATAAATACTAATTTTATCAAGATTTGTGATAACCGTCGTACGGGTGTTTACCTGGCTATTTTAGACGAAAAAAAAGATATGTTTGTCTCTATATCAGACATGGATATTATTAATGAGATAAATATAAATTATATAAAAAAACACAAAGATACGTTACTCCAATCAAAAATTGTCTTTCTTGAAGCAAATTTAGAACCTCAGACGATAGAATATATACTTAAAATCCTTGAAAACACGAATGTTTACACAGTTTTTAACGCCGTATCAAATCTAAAAGTAAAAAAATTAAAAAATATAACTGGAAAAATAGATTATCTGACCCTAAACTTCTCAGAATTGAAATCCTTAAGAGAACAAGAAAACTTGAATTTTTTTGATTATAAAAGTATACAAAAGACTTTTCCAGAAAAATTCCCCAATATTTTTAATTTAATTGTAACAAACGGGGAAGAGGGGGTTCTCCTTTTAAACAATCGCTTTAAAAGAGCAGATTTCTTTTCTGTAGCTGAAGTCGAAGACTCTGAAATAGTCGATGCCAATGGTGCCGGAGATGCTTTCACTGCTGGATTTATCTACGGCATTTACAAAGATGCTGATATAGAAAAAAGCATTGAATACGGAATAAAAGCCTCTCAAATTACCCTAAAAAGTCCAAAAACAGTGGCAGATGAGTTATCTTCTGAAATTTTTGGTTGACTAAAAGTCAAAAACAGGGCAAAGCCCTGTTTGCGCTACTGTGCAAACCATGTTTTTTTGCAGCTTTGTGTAAAAAGCCTTTTGCAGCTTTGTGCAAAATAGTTTGTTTGCAATGCTTTAGAAATGTTTTTCAAAATCTCGTTTGCTACGCTAATGATGTATTGAAATTGGGGATCTTAAGGGGTTTACTCCTTAACGTCCGGGCAAAGTGGCGCTATAGAAAGTTTGTAAAACAATAAAAATACAGCTTTTGGAGGAAAACTAATATGAATACAACCCCATATTTAGAAATAAAAGAAGAAGTGTACCAAGCTTTAAAAGAAAATAGACCTATCGTTGCCTTGGAATCAACTATAATTTCTCATGGAATGCCTTATCCACAAAATGTAGAAGTTGCAAAAAATGTAGAAGAAACAATAAGAGAAAGGGGAGCAGTTCCAGCAACTATCGCAATAATAGATGGCAAAATGAAAGTAGGATTATCAAAAGAAGAATTAGAATTCATGGCCACCTCCAAAAATATATTGAAAGCAAGCAGGATGGATCTCCCCGTTATCCTTGCAAAAGGTTTTAACGCCGCTACCACGGTTGCAGCAACTATGATAATAGCTGAACTTGCTGGAATAAAGGTTTTTGTAACAGGAGGAATAGGAGGTGTACATAGAAACGCTCAAGAAACTTTTGATATCTCCGCAGACCTGCAAGAGCTTGCCAAAACCAACGTGGCGGTGATATCTGCTGGACCTAAAGCTATATTAGATCTTCAATTAACCAAAGAATATCTAGAAACTTTCGGTGTCCCAGTGATTGGCTATCAAACAGACGAACTTCCATGCTTTTTTTCGAGGGAAAGTGGGATAAATGTACCTTATAGAGTTGAAACTCCTAAAGAAATCGCATCAATAATGAAGACAAAGTGGGACTTGGGCCTACAAGGGGGCATTTTTATTGCAAATCCTATTCCTAAAGAGTATTCACTGGATTTTGAGGAAATAGATAAAACAATAGAAAACGCAATAGAAGAGGCTAAAAAGCGAAAAATAAAAGGTAAGGAATTAACCCCCTTTCTACTTTCAAAAATAAACGAATTAACAAAAGGGGAAAGTTTAAAAGCAAATATTGAATTAGTCTACAACAATGCCCAACTTGGTGCAGAAATAGCAAAAGAGTTTAACATCCTATCTTAGGGGAAAGGAATGATGTATTTGAAAGAGAAACCTATCAAAAGAGTTGCGGCAATTCACGATCTTTCAGGTTTTGGAAAAGCTTCTTTAACCGTTGTAATTCCTATATTATCTTCTATGGAGATTCAAGTCTGCCCACTTCCCACTGCCATACTATCAACCCATACAGGGGGGTTTGAGGATTACTCTTTTTTGGATCTAACAGACAATATGAAAGATATAATATCGCATTGGAAAAAATTAGACCTGAGTTTTGATGCCATTTATAGTGGTTTTTTAGGTTCAGAAAAACAGATCGATATTGTAATGGAATTTATACAATATTTTTCACAGAAAAATGAAACTCTAGTAGTCGTTGATCCAGTACTGGGCGATGACGGGAGACTTTACGCTACCATTACTGAAGGCATGGTCAAAGATATGAAAAAACTAGTTTCCAAGTCTCATGTAATAACACCAAATTTAACGGAAGCTTGTTTTCTTTTGGATGAAAAGTACGACCAAGATATTAGTGAAGAGATGTTGAAAAGCTGGTTAAAACGTTTGTCAGACATGGGCCCAGAAATCGTTATTATAACAAGTGTTCCTGATGAATCTAAATCAAAAATAGGGGTTTTAGCTTATGAAAGGACAAATAATAGGTTTTGGAAAATCACCAATAACTATATAAAAGCCTTATACCCTGGTACAGGGGACTCCTTTGCAAGCGTTATCGTTGGTAGTCTTTTAAACGGAGACAGTGTACCGATGGCAATAGACAGGGCTACTCAATTCGTTTCTACGTGTTTAAAAGCTAGTTATGGTTATAAATATCCCCAAAGGGAAGGCATACTTTTAGAAAAAGTGCTTGATACTTTGAACGCCCCAACACTTTTACAAAGCTATGAGATTTTTTAGAAGAGTTTTTGTTGTATAATATTAGAAAGGAAAAGGTTGGTGCTTAAAAGTCATGAATTTATCTGTGTATTCAGAAATCGGAAAATTAGAAAAAATCCTTCTACATAGACCGGGAAAAGAGTTAGAAAATTTATCTCCTCATTATCTTTCTGATCTGTTATTTGACGATATTCCTTTTTTGTATAAAGCGCAAGAAGAACATGATTACTTTGCAAATGTTTTAAGAGAGAATGGTGTAGAAGTTTTGTATCTTACTGAATTGTTGACGGAAACGCTTAATGATTTGGATTTAAAAGAAAAATTTGTCAAAGAGTTTTTACAATTCTCAGAAATATACAATAGCTTCATTTATGCTCTTTTAAAAGATTATTTGTTTTCCCTAGATACCAAAGAAATGGTGGATACTATAATATCGGGTATACGTTCTGATGAACTAGAAATTAACAGAAACATCTTCTCCTTGAGGGTTAGAAGAGCGGATATAGAGTTACCTTTTTTCCTTCCACCTATGCCGAATCTATATTTTCAAAGGGATCCTGTGGCGATTTTGGGAAAAGGTGCCTGCGTGAACAGAATGAAAACCTCAGCAAGAAGAAGAGAAGTTATGCTTATGGAATATGTCATAAAATACAACACAAAATTTGAAGGCACCCCATTGTATTACGAGAAAGATTACCCTTATCCAATAGAGGGTGGGGATATCTTAGTGTTAAGCGAAAAAGTTTTAGCGGTAGGGATTTCTCAAAGAACCTCACCAGAAGCTGTTGAAATCCTAGCTAAGAAGTTTCTAAAAGAAAATAAAGATACCTTTGAGAAGATAATTGCTTTTATAATACCTGATAATAGGGCTTATATGCATTTAGACACCATATTCACAATGGTTGATTACGATAAATTTCTAGTACATGCAAATTTAAAAGAAGATATAGATACTTTCATTATTACTAAGTCTAAAGAGGGATTTGATTTTTATGAAGAAGAAGAAAGTTTGGAAAACATATTAAAAAAACATCTTAATTTAGATCATGTCGAAATTATTAAATGTGGAAACGCTGATATAATAGCATCACACAGGGAACAGTGGAATGATGGCTCCAACAGTTTGGCAATAGAACCTGGAAAGGTTATCACCTACGATCGAAATTACATCACCAACAGAGAATTAGAAAAATCGGGGATAGAAGTTTTAACCATACCGTCCAGTGAATTATCTAGAGGAAGGGGAGGCCCTAGGTGCGCTAGTATGCCACTTATAAGGAGGAGATACTCTTGAGAAAAAAAGTTTTGATAATGGGAGCTGCAGGTAGAGATTTTCACAATTTCAACGTTTATTATCGCGATAATCCTGACTACGAAGTTGTTTGCTTCACAGCCACACAGATTCCTGATATCGAAGGAAGGCTTTATCCCAAAGAACTCGCTGGAGAGTTGTATCCCAATGGGATACCCATAGAATCAGAAGCAAACCTAGTCAATCTTATCAAAGAAAACAACATCGACGAAGTTGTGTTATCCTACAGCGATTTGCCGTTTTCGTATGTAATGGAAAAGGCTTCTTTGGTGCTTGCTAGTGGCGCGGATTTTAAACTTCTGGGCCCCAATAATTCTATGTTGAAATCCAAAAAACCTATTATCTCGATTTGTGCCGTTAGAACCGGTTCAGGGAAAAGTCAAACAACGAGGAGAGTTTTGGATATTCTAAAAAATAAAGGTTTGAAAGTTGTTTCAATCAGACACCCAATGCCATATGGGAACCTAGTAAAGCAAAAGGTACAAAGGTTTGCCACTTACGAAGATCTAGATAGACACGAATGTACAATTGAAGAAAGAGAAGAGTATGAACCTCATATTGATAGGAACTCTGTCATCTATGCAGGTGTTGATTATGAAGAGATATTGAGACAGGCGGAAGAAGAAAATCCCGATGTTATATTATGGGATGGTGGAAACAACGATTTTTCATTCTATAAACCCGATTTATCTATCGTTGTAGTCGATCCACACAGAGCCGGTCATGAAGTATCCTATTTCCCTGGAATGACGAATCTTATTATGGCAGATGTTCTAGTTATCAATAAAGAAGAAACAGCAACATTGGAAGGCATTGAAAAAGTAAGAGCAAATATAGAAAAATGGAATCCAAACGCAACAGTGATTGATGCCGCATCTCCTTTGTTCGTCAAAAATCCTTCTATTATAAGAGGAAAGAGATGCCTTGTTATTGAAGATGGTCCAACCTTAACTCACGGCGAAATGACCTATGGAGCCGGTTTCATAGCTGCCAAAAAGTTTGGAGCTTCTGAAATAATTGACCCAAGACCTTATGCAGTTGGTTCAATAGTAAATACTTATAAGAAATATACTCATCTTGATAAAATACTTCCCGCAATGGGTTATGGAAAAAAACAGATCAAAGAACTGGAAGAAAGCATCAATAAATCCGATGCCGAAGTTGTGGTTATAGGTACACCAATTGATCTAACAAGAATTATGGACATAAAAAAACCTACAGTTAGGGTAACTTACGAGTTGCAAGAAATCGGTAAACCTGATTTAGAAGAAGTTTTAAGTAATTTTTTAGAAAATAAATAAAATGATTGAGAGATGCTCATTGAGAGCATCTCTCGTTGATGTTTTTTAATTTCTAAATTATCTAAGGAATTCGCATGTTGGAGGTGTATTTTGTGGCAAATGTGTATGTTGGAGGAAAAAGAAAAAGAGGCAGAAGAATATGGCTTATCTTGATAATAATTATCGCTATAATCGCGGCTTTTTTAGGCTTCATGTTATATAGATACAACCAATTCATCAACAATCCTGTAGCAGCATCGAGCAGTGTAACTTATACAGTATCTTATGACAATGGACTCTATTTTATAAGGGTTCTGAACGATAACAGAAAGATAATGATAGTCAAAGTAGAAGATGGAACTACATTTCCAGAGTCTTACATTACTCTATCTTCTGAAAATTTAGATAAAGTGACAAACGATTTTTTGGAGTTGTTTGATCTTAACTCAAATTTTAATTACTATTTCTACCTAAATGATGAAGTTGCCAACGAGTTTATAAGTAAATTAGGAGGCAGCACCTTAAAAGGTATAGATGGATTTTTTGACGCTTTGAAGAATAGTGAGATAAGATTTTGGCAAGTTTTCAGTTTGGAAGGATACGTAGATATAGTAAAAAATTACTATAGGTCGACCAATTTAGACGAAGAAGGTCTTTATGCCCTCATTGATGGCTTTTCAAAGTACTCTATTACCAATTACGATAAATTAACCGTTCCACTCCTTTTAAATGAACCTATTCAAATCAATATAGCAAATCAAACAATCGAAAGAAAATACGCGGATGTAGAGGCTTTTGAAAGGGTCAAAGAGATCGTGGAGTGATTATTATTTGAAAATACATATCTTAAGAATATTATCTTTCATTTTTCTGATTTTTTTGACACTCAGTTTTATAATACCTTTACGTAAGAATATTCAATTAGATTTATCCCCCATAGAATTTCCTTACTATTTTTTGGTTCTAGGAAGAGATGAAAATATTGAAAGTTCAACCAGAACAGATGTGATAATCTTAGGGGGAATCGATAAAGGGAAGATCATTTTTCTACCCATACCAAGGGATCTTTTGATCAGTATCGATCAAAGTGAAAGAAGAATTAACTCTGTTTATGAGATTTATGGCATAGACAGGCTAAAAGAAGAGGTCGAAAAATTAAGCGGTGTTCAGATTTCAGATTATATAATTTTTGATTATTCTATATTTAAAAGTATTGGTGATTTATTTGCTCCAATAGATATATACATAGAATCAGATATGAGTTACTCAGATTACCATCAAAATTTACACATAGATTTTAAAAAAGGGTATAATAAGTTAAACGGTGAAGAATTGTTATATTATGTAAGGTATAGAGATACATCGGGAGATTTAGGAAGGATGGAACGTCAAAAAAATGCTGTATTGGCTTTATTGGATGAAGTTCAATCTGCTGGAATAAATAAACTCCTTGAAGCTATTAATATAGGTTTATCTGACACGATTAATTCTTTTGAAATCCAAGATCTACTTTTTTTGTATAACCAAGCGAAGGATGCCCAGATGGAATTTATCTCATTCCCCTATCTAATCAAAGATAGCTATGTAGTTGCTGATGAAAGTAAAATACCCCAAATTCAATACAAGTTGAAAACCTTTGAAACATATTCTGACCAAAGCAATGATAAACCAAAAATTCTGATAACCAAAAATTTTTCTAGTAAATTATATAATTTTTATACATATGTTTTTGACGTATGGAAAAAACCGGGGTATCAGATTAAGGTTTTGGATGAAACCTTTGATGGTTTAAGTGACCAATATTCATATGTTTTTTTTAGGAACGTCGAAGAAGAAACTAAGGAAAAGATAAAGGCAGATTTGAAAGAGACGTTCGGAACAAATTTCATCGAAATAGAAGATAAGTACAAATATTTCCAGTTGATAGATTTTATTTCAGAAAATTTGATCGATCCAACGGATTACGATGCTCTGGTGGTTCTCAATGAAAGGTGGTAAAAGAAATAATCCGGTTTTACTTTTGGCTATTTCTTTTTTCACAAGGTCGAAAAAAAACTTTAAATTCTCACTCATCGCTATGATAATAGGGGTATGGGGTATTATAGTAGTTACTTCAATAATAAATGGTTTCGATAGCTTGTTAATAGATTCAATAACTAATTTTTATCCTCATCTAGTTGTTAGAGGAAATTACACTCAAAACTCATCAGAAATAGACAAAATTGTAAATTTCAACATCTCCTCTGTAGCAGTTATAAACCAATCTAAAATTGCCTTCTCTCAGCTTATGGAATTGGATGATCTATCAATCTATGAAGGATTTATAAATGAGGAAAAGGGTACCGAAGGCCTTATATTAGGAAATAAATTAGCAGATAATCTCAATGTTGAAATTGGTGATACCATAATAACTGTTAGAACAAAGGGCCTATTACCGATTTTCCAAGAAAGTACCATTACAGGAATATTCGATTCTGGGGTATATTCGTACGATTCAACTTTCATATTGTCTCAAAATTCAAACTCAAAAGAATATACCGGCATTTTTTTAAAAAATCCAAACAAGGCTCAACAATTTAAAGAAAAATATCTTTCTAGTTACTCCGCCCTCACTTGGGAAGAGTCCAATGAAACTTTGGCTAAGGCAGTCCAATTTGATAGCTTGATAGCTTTTATGATAACTTTTTTCATTCTTTTGATTTCTGGATTCAGTATATCAAACTCGGTTTCTTTCTCTGTCTTTACTAGAAAGAAAGAGATAGCTATTTTAAGGGCTCTTGGTTTTCAAAGAAGACAAGTAACTACTATTTTTATCTTAGAAACTTTTTTAATATCTCTAGTAGGATTTGTACTTGGAGTTATTGCCGGTGTTTTAACCTGCTGGTTTCTAATTATTTTAAAGATCCCATTACCCGAAGGCCTCTTTTATGTGGAATATTTACCCATTAAGATAACAGCCAGCTCTTTTTTGATAGCCTTTTTAATAAACAGTTTTGTATCCATTTTTTTTAGTTATGTCGCATCAAGGCGAGCAGCGAGCTTCAATATTGTCGAATCTTTAAAAGATGAATAGAAGGGGGAGCTTAATTTGGCGGAAAAAGCATTTGTGATGATAAAACCTAACGCTGTTAAAAGAGGACTAATTGGTGAAATAATCAAAAGATATGAACAAAAAGGCCTAAAAGTAGTTGCTATGAAGATGATAAAGATGAAAAAAGCACAAGCTGAAGAGCTCTACAAAGTACACCAAGGTAAGGATTTTTATCAACCATTGATAGAATTCATACTATCTGGACCTGTGGTTGTTATGATTATAGAAGGCCCAAGGGTTATTGAAGCTGTTAGAAGTATAAACGGTGAAACGGATCCCCTAAAAGCTCAAGCAGGAAGCATTCGTGGAGAATTTGGGATAAGTGTCAGAAAGAACATTGTACATGCCTCAGATTCGATTCAAAGTGCTGAACAAGAGTGGAAAATTTTCTTTGAAGAAAATGAGATTTTTGAATATCTATGCGGGTTTGAAAACGAGTTGTAAACATCAAAGAGGTGAGGTTTATGAGGGTTGTAGGTCTTATTCTTTCTGGATCCACCAAAGATAATTTAGATAAATTAACTTTAAAAAGAACTAGCGCAGCCGTTCCTGTTTTTGGTAAGTACAGAGCAATAGATTTTACGTTAAGTAATATGGTAAATTCTGGCATCACAAACGTAGGAGTATTTACTCAATACAATCCTAGGTCTCTCATGGATCATTTGGGAAGCGGTAAAGAATGGAACTTGGATAGAAAAAGAGGGGGATTATTCATACTTCAGCCATTTATAAGCCCTCAAAGTCATAAAATGTACTATGAAGGAACAGCGGATGCAATATTTCAAAATTTGACCTTTTTGAGAAGATCATACGAAGATTTTGTTTTAATTGGTTCTGGAGATCATATATATAATATTGATTTTAGACCGCTTTTTAAATACCATGTAAAAAACGGCGCAGATATTACGTTGCTAACAAAAACTGTAGAAGAGGGAGTAAATTTTAGCCAATATGGACAAGTCATTACAGACGAAAATAACAGAATCACACAAATCTATGAAAAGGACTCCCAATATCGCTCTGATAAGATTTTTTTGGGTGTTTATTTTATAAACAAAGCATTTTTGATGGAAATTCTATATGCCAACGTATCAAACGGTAAATTCGATCTATTAAAAGATATAATCATTCCCAATTTATCCAGGATGAGAGTTTTTTCTTACGATTTTGATGGTTATTGGAAAAATATAAAAAAATCTGTGGAAGATTATTATAATATTAATATGGATATTCTAAAAGAAGAGGTCAGAAATGAATTGTTTTATTCACCAGAAAGAAAAATATATACTAAGCTCAAAGATTCGGTCCCACCGAAGATTAACGTTAACGCCGAAGTCTCCAATTCATTTATATCTGATGGTTGTATAATAAATGGAGTTGTTAGAAATTCTGTCCTTTCTAGGGATGTGTACGTTGGAGCGGGTTCAGTAATAGAAAATTGTATAGTACTTCAAGGAAGTTATTTAGAGGAAGGAAGTGTAATTAGAAAGACAATAATTGATAAAAACGTAAGGATAAGATCAGGGAGAAAGTTGGAAGGCATAGGTAACGAGATCAACGTTATAGAAAAAGGGGCTGTTCTATAAAGGAGGCATTGAAATGCGTGTTTTAGCTATCATTTTAGCTGGAGGTCAAGGAACAAGACTTGGGGTAATTACAAACAATTTAGCAAAGCCCGCCGTACCCTTCGGTGGAAAATATCGTATGATCGATTTCACTTTAAGTAATTGCGTTAATTCAAATATAAATACAGTAGGTGTTGTCACTCAATATATGCCACATAGGCTAGTAGAACATTTGGGGATAGGAAAACCCTGGGACTTGGACATAAAAGGCGGAGGTTTACATATTTTGCCCCCTTATCTAAGCAGATCAGGAACTTCTTGGTACCAAGGAACAGCCGATGCGGTTTATCAAAACATAGAATTCATAGAAAGGTATAAACCTGATTTTGTGTTACTGTTGTCAGGGGATCATGTATATAAAATGGATTACAACGATATAATAGATTATCATATAGAAAAAGATGCCGATGGTACTATAGCCTGTATGGAAGTACCAGTGAGCGAAGCACATAGATTTGGTATAATGGTCACTGACCCTTTCGATAGAATAATCGAATTTCAAGAAAAGCCCAAAGAACCAAGAGGAACCTTGGCTTCTTTGGGTATATATGTATTCAAATGGAATTTTCTAAAAGATGCTCTAATAAGAGATGCCAAAGATAATACTTCTGAACATGATTTTGGAAAAAATATTATTCCCAAATCGCTAGTAGAAAATTCTCAACTGTATGCTTTCAACTTTGAAGGGTATTGGAGAGACGTTGGAACTTTAGAATCTTATCTTGACTGTAATCTTGAGATAATTTCTCCCTTGCCTCCGTTAGACCTTCATGATGAAAATTGGAAAATATACACTCAATCGGAAGAGTTACCACCTGCTTTCATTGCAAAGGGATCTAGTGTAATAAAAAGCTTTGTTAGTGAAGGATCAGAAATATATGGTACAGTTGAAAATTCAGTAATTTTCCAGGGGGTAACCGTTTCAGAGGGAACTTATGTAAAAGATTCCATAATAATGAATAACGTATTTATCGGCAAAAATTCGTATATAGAAAAAACAATTATTGCTGAAAACACTATTATCGGTGATTCGGTTGAGATAGGAAAAGGCAAATTTTCAGAATCAAAAGTCGATAAAAAGATCTATAATTCAGATATAACTGTAATAGGCTTCAACTCGAAGATAAAAGACAAGATGATAATAGGGAAAAATTGTGTAATAGACAACGAGATAGATTTAAATGATTATGATGTGGAAGAAATAAAAAGTGGGGAAGGAATATCAAAGTGAACAAAAAATTTTTAGAAAAAACGTATATTCAAGAAAAGGGGAAAAAATATGGACTTTTATGCATTAAAATTTTTAGCAACCTCAAATTTAACTGGTGAAACGTATGTGGGATATATGTTTGGTAAAAAGGCTCAAACCCCCTATTTTAATGTTCTTTTGTTGAGTAGGGCTCAACTTAGAGAAATAGATCTTCCTGATATAACAAAAGATTATCTCGATTTTAAATCAGACATCGATATGCTGTATTATCAATTGTCTAAGGAAAAAAATAATAACCTTTTAACTCAGTTCAAAGCCTACTTCTACAGCATGCTAAAAAAAATGAAATTCGAGGTCACAGGGACAAAAATCTTTATGGCTATAGAAGATGAAGATGTTTATGTTTTAAAATCAATCTTGAACGATATTTTAAGTGAATGGGCTGGAGATACAAAGATCAGATTGGTAGCCCAAAAATTTGATTATAAAGATCTAACCTGGATAACCGCTGTAAAAGAGAAAGGAGAAGAAGGTTTAAAAGAATACTTAACTAGAGAAGACGTTAAAAATGCAACCGAAATCTATCCAATAATAGACCCCATAGAAGGTTATTCCGTTTCTAAATTGGATATAGGTGAACCTATAATAGTTTTACCAATTGAAAATAAAAATGAAGGCGAAAAAAAAATGGGAGAAGTAGTCGAGGGAAAAATTATATCTAAAGAGTTGATTCCTTCAAGCGACTATATATTTTTAAAAGTAGATCTAGGGAATGGGGTTTTGGGTAAAGCGGTAGTTCATAGAGAGTTAAAGGTTTCAGTAGACCAAAATCGACTTCAAATTTTAAGAAAGTCTCAAGAAAAAACTGAACACGAAAACGAAACAAAAACTATCGGAGATTTATACGTCCAAATGAAAAATGATAAAAGTATACCTATTGATAAAAAAATAGGTTCATTAGATGTACTGATAATAGCTGGTTTCTCAATAATAGGTATACTTTTGATAATTTTAATTATTATACTTCTGGGGTCGTTCTAATTTGAAAGTAGTGTTGACTTTTGTTATTATGATCCCAACGTTGATCTTTTCTGTGCTTTCATATGAATATGCCTATCGGATCCTTGAATACAGAAATTTGAAAGAAAAGGAAATCACAGAAGCCTTTGAATTAATAAATGAAGTGGAAGAAATCTTTGCGTTAACGCCTCAAGAGTTTTTGAATAGTTATGAAATTAAACAAACAATATCGACAACAACGAAAGAAGCGACTATTCATGTTTTTGAATATAAGGGATATGACTTCGTATACATCGAAAATACACGCTAAGTAACAAATATATCGAAACAATAGGTGAATGGAGGAATATTTAAATTGCGTTTATCCTATGCTACAGCTGTAGAACTCGGTTTAAAAAAAGGAAAAATTGACTTTCCAAACTACACAGCTTATCTCATGATCGGGGAAAAGTGCCTTTTCAACTGTTCTTATTGTGCACAAGCCAGGAATGCTCAAAGTAACACAGATCTATTATCAAGAATTAAATGGCCTGAAATATCTGTAGAAACTTTTAAAAATATCTTCATCCCAACAAAATTCAAACGTATATGTATCCAAGTTGTTTCTTCTTTAGATTATTGGAACGAATTAAACGAATTATTATCTTTCTTGGAAGAAACAGAAATACCTATCTCTGTTTCTATAAGGCCAAGAAATATTGAAGAAGTTAGAACCTTGTTTAAAAAGTACAACGTTGATAGGGTTGGAATGGCTATAGATGTAGCAAACAAAGAACTTTTCTCAAAAATCAGAGGCGGTAGATACGAAGTCTATGAAAATATGCTCATAAACGCTTCAAATGATTTCCCCAACAGAATTACAACACATATAATCGTTGGATTGGGAGAAACAGACGAAAATATTATAGAGTTTTTATTAAAAATGAAAAAGTTTAAGATATTGGTAAGTTTATTTTCTTTAACCCCCATAAAGGGGACAAGGTTTGAAAACCTTTTACCACCTTCTTTATCTAGGTACAGAAAAATCCAGATCGCTAGAGAAATCATCTTACAACACGATGTAGAAAAAACCGATTTTCTCTTTGATTCAAATGGTAACCTTGAAAAATTGCCAGAAGCGGAGATAGATATGGAAGAAGCTAAAAAAACCTCGGGATGTCCATGGTGCACCCGTCCTTTTTACAATGAAAAACCAACAAAAGAACCATATAACATCCCCATACCTCGACACATCAATCTCTAAAGTTTCTCTTTTGCGATTTGTCTCCTTACTTCTACTATTTTTTCAACCTCATCGGTAATTATACCATCGTACAAACCCTTGAATGTGTGCAAATATTTAGGATCGTTGACCGTCCATAAAAATATCTTCAAACCCTTTTCTTTCCATTTATGCAAGAGTTCTTTAGAAAGTTCTATATCATCTTTTAAAGCGTCTATCCAAAGATTCAAAGAATAAAGACCGATCTCGTTATTCAATTCATCTACGTATTTTAAAGTATTATATTCACTGAGTAATCCAACTTTTGCACTTTTATCTAAACTTCTGACCTTTCTCAAAGCGTCAATTTTGAAAGAAGAAAATAGGGTTCTATCAACTGCATTTATTCTTTTAGTTATTTCGTAGGAAGGAACAGCCGCCTCAACCTCTTTGATTTCTAAATTAAGAATAGCTCGCTCATCTAAATTAAAGATAACTTCTTCGACTGTTGGAACGGTCTCTCCATTTTTAAAATGTATTTGTTTTAACTCATAGTAAGTTAGTTCCTTCAACTTTCTGTTTTCAATACTATCGTCGTGAAGAACAACTAACGTCCCATCTTTAGTTAATCTCGAGTCATACTCAATACCATCGGCACCATATTCTCTGGCTTTTTTAAAGGCTTCGATCGTATTTTCGACAAATTTTGCCCTGTAACCCCTATGCCCTAAAATTACAAATTCATTCATAATTTTTTAATCATCCTCCTAACCGACAGATGTGATAAAATAATTATATCATTAGAGCTCCTCTTGTTTCAAGAAAGGAGAAAAATTATGAAGGCATGGGTAAACGAATTTAATAGAAGAAGAAACGCCAAACCAAAAAAAGATCACATCGAAAAATGGGAAGATGTAGAAAAAATGAATGTTTTTCCAAAAGAGATATTGGTAACCCTTTGGGATAGTAAAGTTCCAGGTTCTAACGCCCCGGAATCTCTCATCGTTGGTGCAGTCCAATCTGTAGAAAATATGGGTAAAAACGTAAACCAAGCGGAGTTATTGCTGGATAAAGGATTCGAAGCATTAAAAAATAAAGATTACTCTAAATTAAAGGCTATAACTTCAGAAATTTTCTTTTCTCTTTCTAAAGCCGATTCATTGGACAATAACGCATACGAAAAGTATGATAGACCTTTGGACTGGGAAGATATCTCTAACTCTTTTCCTAAGCAAAAATTTAACAATATTGATAATCTAAAAGACAAGATTCATGGTGGTTGGTTAGGCCAACTTGCAGGTGGATCTATGGGAACCAAACTTGAAGGGTATACCCACGATGCGTTGGAAGAAACATATTCTGACCAATTGGGTACTTACATAGGTGAGGTTTCAACGATCAACGACGATGTCACCTATGAATTAATTTTTCTCAAAACTTACGAAGAGAAGTGGGGAAGGATCACTTCAAAGGATTTAGCAAAAAATTGGATATCGTACATACCATTTGGATGGAGTGCTGAGTTGATAGCCCTTGAAAATATTAAAAGAGGAATATTCCCACCCGAATCAGGATTTTTTAATAACCCATTTCAAGAATGGATAGGAGCACAGATGAGATGCATGGTTCATGGTTTATTGCAACCTGGCGATCCATATAATGCCGCAAAGTTATCGTTTATCGATTCACAAGTATCCCATAGTGGTAACGGTATATACGGCGGCATACATAGTGCGGTTATGACATCTTTGGCTTTTTCTGAAAAAGATCCAAGAAAAATAATAGAAAAGTCATTGGATTATATCCCCAAAAATACCGAATTTAAAAAAGTCGTAGATAATGTAGTAAAATATTGTCAAGCAAATAATGATTGGATCAACGTCCTTAGAAAAACAGAGGACAATTTCCAAAGGTATAATTGGGTTCATCTGTATCCCAATACCGCCTCGGTTTTAACTTCTCTGTGGTTTGGGGAAGGGGATTTTGATAAAACGATGAAGATCGTATCTTCTTTCGGTTATGACGTTGATTGTAATGCTGGTGAGGTAGGTACGATATTGGGGATCATGTATGGTGCAAACGATTTCCCTTCTTATTGGTCAGACCCTTTGAAAGACACGTTGGAAACCTATTTACCAGATTTTTCAAAGATAAAAATATCCACTTTAGCAGAATGGACATTTAAATTAAGTACCCAAAATGGAATTAATAGATCGTAAACATTATGGGGTGGGGAGCGGGGCGAAGGGCGCTAAAGCAGATTGCAAAGTTCATAAAAATAGTATAATAAATCGTATGGGGAGGTGTAAAATATGAAAAGATTCACATTTTTTGTGTTTATTGTTATTCTCTTTTCTTTCACAGCTTTTGCCGTACCACAAAAGGTAGCATACGTAATAAACGGTTCCCTTGGAGATCAATCCTTTTATGACTCCGGTTACGCTGGCATAAAACAGCTGGAAACTGATTATGGGGTTCAAACAAGGGTAATTGAATGCAACTTTGATCCTTCGCTCTATTATCCAAGTTTACTTACAGCTGCAAATTGGGCAGATGTTATATTCGTAATCTCTTATGGTTTTGAAGAAGAATTAAAAACCATAGCAACACAATTTCCCAATAAGATATTCGTTAATATTGACACCGTAGTTGAAGATGAACAGGGTATAATATCAAACGTTGATTACGTTGAAGAAGAAGGGGCTTTCATGGCTGGAGTTGTAGCAGGTATCGTTACAACAATGACGGAATTGGAAGGGATAAATCCCCAAAAACTAATAGGAGCAGTAGGCGGAGATGACGATATAGTCATCAGATCCTTTGTGTATGGTTATGAACAAGGGGCACATTACATAGATCCGGAAATTGAAGTAAGAACGATATACGTGGGAAGTTGGGATGACCCTGCAAAAGGGAAACAAGCCGCTTTACAACTTTATTCTCAGGGTGTGGATGTAATATTTCAAATCGCAAGTTTAACCGGTACTGGTGTATTACAAGCCGCCCAGGAAGTAGGGAAATATGCCATTGGCGTAGATTCGAATCAAAACGGTCTTGCCCCGGGTCACGTGATCACCAGCGATCTTAAAGAAGTTGGAAAATCCATTGAACTAGTTTTTAAAGACATAGTAGAGGGGAGATATGAACCCGGTACGTTGTACAAACTCGGATTAAAAGCCGGAGCAGTAGGATTGGCTATCGATGAATACACATATCAGATTCTTCCTCAAGAAACTGTAGAAAAAATATTACAGATCCAGAAAGATGTTGCGGATGGTAAGATTGTGGTCAAAGAGTATAGAGAATAATCATCCATAGGTGGTTCTAAATGTCTTATATACAAATAAGAAATATATATAAAGTATACCCACCTGATGTTTTAGCCTTGGAAGGAGTGAATTTCTCCTTAGAAAAAGGAGAAATTCACTCTATTATAGGCGAAAACGGAGCCGGAAAAAGCACGTTGATGAAGATCTTATACGGTATGGTGCCTCCATCCAGTGGGGAGATCTTTATCAATAGTCAAGAACAAAAAATAACTAACCCAAACGTAGCTATTAAACTTGGTATAGGTATGGTTCACCAAGAATTTATGCTCGTTCCTTCTTTTAAGGTATACGAGAACGTTGTTTTGGGTATGGAAAAGACAAAAAATTTCGGCTTCCTAGATAAAGAAAAAATATTAAATGAGTTAGAAGAGATTACCAAAAAGTTTAGTTTGGCTGTTGATTTACAAGCAACTACTTCCAACCTCTCTGTCGCAGCCCAACAAAAAGTGGAAATTCTAAAATTGCTGTACAGAAAGGTTGACACGTTGATTTTTGATGAACCAACAGCGGTATTAACACCTCAAGAAACTCAACAACTATTCAAAGAGATCAGAAATATTAGAGATACCGGTAAAACCATTGTTTTTATCAGTCATAAATTGGAAGAAGTATTGGAAATCTCAGATATCATAACAGTTATGAGAAGGGGAAAAATTATCTCAACTTTAAAGAACGAAAACCTTTCAAAAGGCGAATTGGCTAAAATGATGGTAGGCAAAGAGGTTATGCTCACTGTAAAGAAGGTACCAAAAGAACCAGGTAAAGAGGTTTTTAAATGTGAAAATTTGACCGTTGCTTCGAATAAAACAAAGATAAACCTATTGTCAAACATCAATATTGTTATTAGATCAGGTGAGATAGTTGGTTTAGCAGGTGTTGAAGGCAACGGCCAATACGAGATCGTACAAACAATAATCGGTGAAATTTATCCGAATCACGGAAAAATTTTTATAGAAGATCAAAATATCACAGAGCTCCCCATCAGAAAAAGAAGAAGACTAATTAGTTATATCCCTGCCGATAGAAAAAGATATGGATTAGCTTTGAACGCTGTTTTAACAGAAAATCTTGCCATGACTCACCACTTAGGTGAAAAATTATCAAAATTCAAATATATCATGGATTGGAAAAAGGCTAAAAAATTTGCGAAAGATTTGATCAATCAATACAACATCCTTTCAAGAAGTATAAACGATGTTCCTAAAAGCCTCTCAGGAGGTAATCAGCAGAAATTAATAGTTGCCCGTGAATTCAGCCTCGATGCACCGTTTTTGCTTTTGGACCAACCAAGCAGAGGATTAGATGTTGGTTCAATCGAATATGTTCATAACGTTATCCTTGAAATGAGAGAAAAAGGGAAAGGGATTCTGATGATCTCTGCAGATCTGGATGAACTTTTATCTATGTGCGATAGGTTGTACGTGGTACGAAAAGGAGAAATAGTGGCTGAATTAGACCCCAAAATTCACTCAAAAGAAGAAGTGGGCGAATACATGTTGGGGGCTAAACTATGAAAAGTTTAAATAAAATATTAACAGGAATCATTGGTATAGCCTTGTCTTTTCTTGCAGCTGCGGTTTTGATAAAACTCCAGGGAAATTCCCCTATCGAAGCTTATCGAGCATTATTTAATTACGGATTAGCTTCATGGTTTTCTCTTTCTTCAACTTTAAACAACGCTACCCCATTGATATTAACGGGTATGGCTGCAGCAATAGCATTCAGTTCAAACGTGGTGAACCTTGGAGAACCAGGACAACTAATTGTTGGAGCTTTGACCGCTGCGCTTTTAGGATACTATCTACCCATACCAGGAATCTTGGGGATATTTGTTATTTTGGTAATTTCTGGTATCGTTGGGGGCTTATATGGCGGCTTGGCTGGTGTACTAAAAAAGTATTATAAAATGGATGAATTTATAACCACTTTAATGCTGAATTTTATAGCTGATTACTTGACTTTGTACCTGGCGACCTACCCATTTTTGGATGAAAAATCCTACGTCCCCGCCACTCATATGATAAAAAGAGAATTTTTTCTTCCCACTATAAACGGAATAAATATCAGTTTTTTCATAGCGATTTTTATGGTCTTTGTTTCATTTTTTGTTGTGACTTATCTAAAAAAAGGTTACGAATGGCGTATGATGGGACATAATTATGATTTTTCAAAGATAGGTGGATGTAAAAATGAAGAAAATTTAATCTGGGTTATGTTTTACACAGGGTTCCTTTCCGGCTTAGCAGGTGCTTTGTTGATATTAGGTGGGACTCAACATAGGTTTATTAAAGGGATAGGAGCAAACTATGGCTGGGATGGAGTAATGCTTGCCATAGTGGGAGGTAACGGAGTAGTTGAAACATCAGTTTTTGCCATATTCTTCGGGTTTCTTAAAGCAGGTGGAATAGGTATGGAATTCGAGGTATCAATACCTTCTGAATTCACAATGGTTCTTCAAGCTATAATCGTTTTATTGGTTGTTGCAACAAGGAGTACGATATCTTACTACAGTGATAAAATCAAGGCTTCTCTGAAAGCAAAAAGAGTGGTGAAATCCTCTGACTGATATAATTTCTTTATTAATTAGAGACAGTTTCAGTAGCGCAACTCCTATACTTCTTGCAGCGTTGGGGGGCACTTTTACCTATTACGCTAACGTATTCAACATTGCTATGGAAGGTATGATGCTTATCGGGGCTTTCTTCGGAGTTTTGGGAAGCTATCTTTTTCAAAGTTGGGCAATGGGCATGTTGTTTGCAGTGATTTCCGGAGCTGTTGTTGCCCTGATTTTTTCGGCATTTGCATTGTCCCTTAAAACAGACGAATTCTTGACAGGAATCGGTATAAATATGCTCGCTTTGGGTGGAACTACGTATCTTTTAAGGAATATTTTCGACGTAAAAGGTGCTTTCATATCTCCAAAGATAGAATCTCTTCCAACATGGGACATACCCATTTTAAATCAAATTCCTATTCTTTCACAAATATTGAACAATCATCCTTTTATTGTTTACATAACAATACTTTTAGCCTTGTTGTTAGAAGTTATAATATTTCACACAAAATTCGGTCTCAGACTTAGGGCAACAGGGGAAGATCCAGAAACCACAAGATCTTTAGGCATTAGCCCTAATAAAATGAAGTTTACCTCTATACTACTTTCAGGTATACTTTCTTCCATGGCTGGAACATACTTATCCTTAGGCTACGTTACCCTTTTCAGCGAAAATATGTCAAACGGTAGAGGATGGATATCTTTGGCTATAATAATCTTGGTAAAAGGTCGTCCTTTAGGAATACTTTTAATGTCTTTACTGTTCGGATTTTTTGAAAGTGTGACTTTCACTCTTCAAAACTTCAATATCCCACCACAAATCACTTCCATGTTACCTTATGTAATTACTCTGGTGGTCTTATTCTTATACAGTTCCAACAAAAGGGAAGAAAAAAATGAGTAAAATTAAGAAAACAAAAGAAAAATTGAGTTAATTGACTATAATTCCGTCTAATCTCCTCTAATCCCCCATAATCAAGTTTGCAATTTAAATTATTTAGGGATATACTATGAATAAGCAGTTCCGAAAACGTTTGCATAATAATTGTAACAAGGTGGTTTTTTATGAATAAACAAATAACCATTAAAGATATAGCAAAAGAAGCGGGGGTTTCCATATCAACTGTTTCAAGGGTAATAAACAGTTCCTTACCGGTAAAAAAAGAAACTAAAGAAAAAGTTTTAAAGGCAATTGAAAAGTTGAATTATTATCCCGATTCTCTCGCCAGGAGTTTAAGAGTTGGATACACCAAGACAATAGGTATTATCATTCCAAATATTGCCAACCCCTTTTTTGCAACTATAGTAAGAGGAGCAGAAGATTTTCTAAGATCAAAAGGCTTTTCTTTGATTATATGCAATTCGGATAACAACATTTCTGAAGAAAAAAAATTATTTAAAACATTAATCGAAAAGAAAGTCGATGGGATTTTGTACTCAGGTATAGGTGACCATGTTGAAAGTCTCATCAATAGAAATGTAAAAACCGTTTTCATAGACAGGATCATTAAAAACAATGAATTTTCTTACGTTTGTTCAAACAACTACAATGGAATGCATAAATTACTTGAATATCTATACAATTCAAATCACAGAAAATTCATATTTATAAGCGGCAAGAGAGAAATATTCAGTGCAGCTGAAAGATTAAGAGCCTTCCAAGATTTTGCAAATGAATACAAGATAGATTACAAAATATTTGAGGGAGAGTACACTCATGAATCGGGGATTTCGGTGGCTAAAAAGATTAAAAGTCTTCCCGACGTTGTGGTATGTGCAAATGACTTGTTGGCTTATGGAGTTATAGAACATTTTAAAACAAATGGTTTGAAAGTGCCAAAAGATGTAAGCGTCACTGGCTACGACGACATCGCGTTTAGTAAAATGTTCTCACCACCTTTAACCACTGTGAAACAACCTATGTATGAAATGGGAAAAACGGCCGGAGAAATGATCTTTACAATACTTTCAAAAAAAATCGATCACATTCCTGTGAAACAGTTTGAGAACGAGATAATAATTCGAGAAAGTACGAGGGGGAGAAACTAATTTGAAAAAGCAAGGCATATTTAATTCTCAGATATCATATTTTGTTGCATCGATGGGGCATAAAGATATGTTAAGTATAGTTGACATGGGTTATCCAATACCAAAAGATGCCACATTTGTTGACTTGGTTTTTGATAAAGGTATACCAAATTTTATCGATACCATAAAAATGGTTTTATACGAATTAGAAGTTGAGAAAGTTATTATCGCTGGTGAGATGGAAGTAAATAATCTTAAAAATTATCAAAAAGTGATCGATATATTTTCAAATATTGAGATAGAGAAAAAATCACATGAAGAGTTTAAAGATATAGCAAAAAATTCCAAATTTTTTATAAGAACTGGAGAATGTACCCCCTTTTCAAACATTATATTGGTTTCAGGGGTGATTTTTTAATGTTATTAGAGATGGTAGATATTACCAAAACCTTTCCAGGGGTTTTAGCCCTTGACAAAGTCAGTTTCAATTTAAAAGAAAAAGAAATACACGCCTTACTTGGAGAAAATGGGGCTGGCAAAAGTACGTTAATCAAAATACTTGGGGGAATTTATCAGCCAGATAGCGGTGAGATAATTTTAAGTGAGGAAAGAGTAATCTTTCGTTCCCCAATAGAAGCCAAAAAAAGAGGAATATCTATAATACATCAAGAATTAATGCTGGCTGAAAATTTATCGATTGCAGAAAATATATTTTTAGGAAAAGAGAAAGGTAATTTCTTGAATATCGATTTTAAATCTATGGCTATCGAAGCAAAAAAATATCTAAATATGCTTGATTTTGATATTGACCCAAAAATAAAGGTTTCTAATCTAAACGTATCAGAAAAACAGTTGGTAGAAATTGCTAAAGCTATAGCATCACAAGCCAAAATTATCGTTATGGACGAACCTACTGCTACAATTACCGAGCACGAGACACGTACTTTATTTAAGGTTATGCGGGATCTTAAAGAAAAGGGGATTTCTATTATTTTTATAACCCACAAACTCGAAGAAGTTTATCAAATTGCCGATAGAGTAACCGTTCTTAGAGATGGTAAATTGGTTGGTTCTGGAAATTTAGAAGAACTAAACCAAGATGACCTGATAAAGATGATGGTAGGAAGAGAAATAAAAGACATGTTCCCCAAGTTTAATAAGGTAAGAGACAAAATTGCCCTAAAAGTTGAGGAATTTGAAATTCCTGGAAAGGTCTACCCACTTTCTTTTGAAGTTAGGGAAGGGGAAATATTTGGAATAACAGGATTGGTTGGTTGTGGAAAATCAGAACTGGCATTGGGACTTTTTGGGGCATACAAATCAACTTTCAAAAACCTTATTGTAGAAAACCAAAAGGTAGAAGAGCTCAAGTCTCCCTCTCAAGCTTTGAAAAGGGGTATAGTTTTGGTTCCTGAGGATAGAAAAACCCAAGGGCTAGTTCAGCTATTGACTGTTGTTGAGAACATAACCATTCCCAATGCTGAAGAATTCGCTCCTATTTTCAATATTGATTGGAAAAAAGCTATCGAAGAAACTAAAAATCAGGTCCAAAAATATAATATAAAAGTATCGTCTAACAAACAAAAGGTGAAAAACTTATCTGGCGGAAACCAACAGAAGGTTGTATTAGCAAAATTCTTATTAAAACAACCAAAAATTGCCATCCTTGTAGAACCTACTCGGGGAATAGATGTTGGAGCTAAAATTGAAGTTTATAAGCTCATAAACGATTTAGCTAATAGAGGAATGGGAGTGATATTAGTGACTTCAGAGATTCCGGAAATTTTGGGGTTATGTGACAGAACTCTGATAATGCACAGAGGAAAGAAAACAGCTTTATTGGAAAAGGAAGAAATGACACCAGAAAATATACTAAAAGCTGGAATGGGGTTGGTTGAAATTGTTTAAAACTCTCTTAGTTTTTATGAGAAAAAATCCTGCCCTTGTTGGTTTTATCATTTTGTTTGTGGTACTTTCAATTTTTACAGACAGCTTTTTTAATCTCTATAATATTGTTAATGTTATTAGGCAAGTTTCAATAATGGCTATCCTCGGTTTCGGAATGACACTTGTAATAATTTCTGGAGGAATAGATCTATCTGTTGGTTCAACCTTTGCTTTTAGTGCTGTTGTTATGGCTTCCATAGTCAAAGATGGAAGAGTCCTATTAGGAATAATTGTAGGCTTATTAATTGGCGCAGCGATAGGGGCATTTAATGGAATTGTCATATCGAAAGGCAAAATCCAACCTTTCATTGTAACATTAGCTACAATGGCTATAGGAAGGAGCTTAACCTTAGCATACACTGAAGGAATCCCCATCTCACTTTTCCCAGATAGTTTTAGATTTTTGGGTAGAGGGGATATATTTGGTATACCAGTCCCCATTTTGATTATGTTAGGTATATTTTTTCTTTCCCTTTACATACTGAAAAAAACAAAATTGGGATTGTATATATACGCAATTGGAGGAAATGAGGAAGCCACGAAACTCAGTGGAGTAAACGTAGATAGATATAAAACCGTTGTTTATATGTTGAGTGGACTTTTTAGTGCGATCAGCGCAATAATCTTGACAGCAAGATTGAACAGCGCTCAAGCCACTTTTGGGCAAGGGTATGAACTTGACGCAATAGCAACAGTCGTTTTGGGTGGAGCAAGTTTAGCTGGAGGAAAAGGTGGAGTGTTAGGAACGTTGTTTGGTGCCCTTCTTCTGGGAACAATTAACAACGGAATGAACTTGATGAATATTTCCCCATTTTATCAAGATTTAGTTAAAGGAGTCATAATACTGTTAGCTGTTCTTTCAGAAAAAGAGGAATAAAAACATTTTTCGATAGGCGAAGGGATAATGCTTTCCCTTTCCTTTTGGGTGGGGAGCGGGGGAAGGGCGCTGAGAAAAACATATCAAAGGAGGTAGAGAAAGATGAGAAAGGTATTAGTATTTGTATTGTTAGTGTTGTTTGTTTCAACGTTTAGTTTTGGAGTAAAGATAGGTTTATCGGTTTCAACATTGAACAACCCATTTTTTGTTGACTTAGCAAACGGTGCTGAAGATAAAGCAAATGAATTAGGGGTAGAACTGTTGGTAGTTGATGCCCGAGACGATCCAGCAAAACAACTAAACGACATAGAAGATCTGATATTACAGAGAGTCGACATGATTTTAGTAAATCCCACGGACAGCGACGCTATTGTATCAGCTATTGAAGAAGCAAACGATGCTAAAATCCCAGTAATAACTGTTGATAGAAGTGCCAATGGTGGAAAAGTTTTGCTCCATATAGCTTCAGACAACGTTGCTGGAGGAATGATGGCAGGTAGTTTTATTGCTGAACAATTAGGAGGAGAAGGAAAGGTTATAGAATTGGTCGGAGTTCCTGGAACTTCTTCTGCAAGAGAAAGAGGTCAAGGTTTCAACGAAGAAATATCGAAATATCCTGGTATTGAAGTAGTAGCCAGACAAACAGCAAACTACAACAGGGCTGAAGGGCTAACCGTTATGGAAAACCTACTTCAGGCCTATCCTGATGTAGACGCCGTTTTTGCTCATAACGATGAAATGGCTTTAGGTGCATTGGAAGCAATAAAGGCTGCTGGGAAATTACAAGATATAATCGTTGTTGGGTTTGATGCCACTCCCGATGCATTAGCTTCTGTTGAAAGTGGTGAACTTAGTGCAACAATAGCTCAACAACCTTACACAATGGGGGAACTGGCAGTTGAAAAAGCTTATGAATATTTGACCACAGAGACAATTTACTTCCCCGTTCCACTTCAATTGGTAACAAAATAACTTAAAAAGGGGCTTTATGCCCCTTTTACTGAAACTATCCAAAGGAGAGATAACCTCATGATCGCTGTAATTGGTAGCAGTAACATGGATATTGTATTCAACGTTGAACATTTTACACTTCCTGGAGAAACCCAAAAAGCCCTTTCCTTGGACTTTTATTTTGGGGGCAAAGGGGCAAATCAAGCAGTTGCAGCCGCTAAGTTATCTGAAAAGCCTGTTTACTTTTGTAGCTGCCTAGGTGATGACGAATATGGGAATCAAATTTCTCAAAACTTTAAAAAGTATAAAATAGAAGGTTATTACGTGCAAAAGAATGAAAAAACAGGTAGGGCTTATATAGAGGTTGATAAAAATGGCGAAAATAGAATAATTATCTTCTCGGGTGCCAACGATAATGTGGACAAAGAGAAAATAGATAAGTTTTTTGATC
Source organism: Petrotoga mobilis SJ95 (assembly GCF_000018605.1). Taxonomy (NCBI): domain Bacteria; kingdom Thermotogati; phylum Thermotogota; class Thermotogae; order Petrotogales; family Petrotogaceae; genus Petrotoga; species Petrotoga mobilis. Next base: position 978,073 of record NC_010003.1, read on the forward strand.
AATATGGTGATGAAATAGATATTTGTTTATTGCAGAATGAAATTCCCATGCAAAGCGTTGAGTACGCTATTTCTAAGTTAAAAGAAAAAAGGATAACTATTATTTACGATCCTGCCCCTGTTGGAAATACAAAGATAGAAAGTTTAAACGGTATAGATTTTTTAACTCCCAATATTAAAGAGTTTATGTTCCTTTGTGAAAAAGAAAAGATAGATTTCGACGAAAACAACCTCGACAAATCAATGCTTGAATTTAAAAGAATTAGCAAGGTAAAAAATTTGATTGTAAAGATGGGAGATAAAGGCGTTATATACATTGATGAAGATGAAAACTTAGCGAAAATTGAACCTCTAAAAATAAAAGCTGTTGATAGTACCGGTGCAGGAGACATCTTTAATGGAGCATTTGCCGTAGCTTTTTCAGAAACAAAAGATTTAAAGAAAAGCCTTAACTTTGCCAATACCGCCGCCGCAATTTCTGTTGAAAGAAAAGGAGCTCAGTCTTCAATCCCTAAAAAGGAAGAAGTATTAAAACGCTTTTTATGAATTATTACTGTACAATTGATGCAAAACACCGTTTTTCCTCAAAGGAACGAATAATTTAAACATGAAAATTAGTGCGAGCGTATAAAACACTGAACTAATTAAGAACAAGTAAGTATAACCACTTGGTAATACACTTACGATTCCAAATATAAATGCAGCCAAAGACCTTGTCAAAAAATTGGCGGCGTTTCTAAGGCTATATATCGATGTGACTCTATTCTTTGGTAGAGCACTCAAAACAGAGGATGTTTCCACAGGGTTGGTCATATTTGTGAAAGTAAATCTTAGTGCATAAATAACAACAAAAACAAAAGGATTTCGGATGAAACCTAAACATATAATCAACGGAATAACTATACCATTTAAAATGAATGTATATTTAAAAGGACCAAATCTTTTACCAAGTACTGGTGAAAGGGCAGAGCCAGCAGCCGCCCCAAATTGTGCAATTGACAGAGATATACCTATCAAGGAAGGAGACATGTTGAAGAGGTCTTTGTATATAATATTCCCAAAATTGACAAACAATCCCGCTCCAAAAGATATTGCTGCCGTTCTTAAAAGATAGTACTTTAAAATGTATTTTTCTTCTTTGTTGTATTGGGAAAAGTCTAAAACTTTTTGAAGGGTGACTCTTTTATCTCTAACGCTTTCGGGTAATTTTCTTAATAATATGGGTGATATGGCATAACATATCCCTGTTATGTAAAGAGTCAACCCTAAACCCAGATATTCTCCCATAAAACCACCTACGAAATTCCCTAAAACACCGCTAGCCATAAAAATAGCAAAATTGTATCCAAAAGCAGCTCCTCGAGTTGAACTATCGGTAACATCCATCAGATAAGAATCCAAAAGTAATCTCCTAGAGGTCATGAATCCACCATTTAAAAATCCAAGGATTAATAAAATATTTTTATAGGGAAACGTACTTCTGATCAATAATAGAATGCCAAAACTTATTGAAGATATAATTATCATTTTTTTCTTTCCGATTCTATCCCCCAGGATCCCTATTAAGATCCCTAGGATGGCAGCACCCAACATCTCAAAAGAGGTCATTCGACCAATGAACTGATTTGTATAACCTAAATCTCTTAAAAATAAATTAAAAACAACCCTATAAATTGCCCAAAAAGAGCTACTTATGGACGAAAAAATAAGCAGATTAATAACCTTTTGCGTCAGTTTACTCACCTCAATATAGTTAGCTTATCTAACTATATTGTACCACCATTTTTTAGAATCTTTTTGGAATTTACATTAAATTTCTTTTAAAAGCAAGATATGTTACTATCCGCTCTTGGTTCGGTGCCCCCTATCAGTACACCATCGTCCGTTCTATATATGAATTGTCCCCTTCCAAAATTAGAGGAATTTAATGAAACCTCTATTTGATGACCTTTATCTACTAAAGACTCTAGAATATACGTCGGAAATTCTTTTTCTACCATAATTTCCTTTCCCTTTACCCATTGCCATCTTGGAGCATCTAAAGCTGCCTGAGGATTCAAATGAAAATCAATAAAATTATTAAGAAATTGTAGATGACCTTGTGGTTGCATGTACCCTCCCATAACTCCAAAAGGCCCTATCGCTTTGTTCTCTTTGGTTATAAATCCAGGTATAATGGTATGGTATGGCCTTTTTAGTGGTTTTAAACAGTTGTGATCTTCTTCATTCAAAGAAAAACTTGTTCCTCGGTTTTGAAGGCTTATACCAGTATTTGGAACTACTATTCCAGAACCAAATCCCATATAGTTACTTTGAATGAAAGAAACCATATTTCCGTCTTTATCCGCGGTTGCAAAGTAAACCGTTCCTCCGGAATATGGATCTCCAGCCTCTGGTAATAGTGCATATTCACCTATAAGATTTCTTCGCTTTTTTGCATATTCTTCTGATAAAAGCGATTCTACTGATACTTTCATCTCTTCTATATCAGTAATATATTTCAATCCATCGCTAAAAGCTAACTTTAAGGCTTCTATTTGCTTGTGGTAACTTTCTGGATCTTCTTTACATCTCATTTCAAAGCCTTTTAGTATGTTCAAAGCCATCAAAACAATTATACCTTGTCCATTTGGTGGTAATTCCCATACGTCAAATCCTCTGTAATTTACACTAAGTGGTTCTACCCATATAGGTTCAAAACTTTCTAAATCTTCTTGGCAAAAGTAGCCTCCCGTCTTTTTTGAAAATGTAACCATCCTTTGTGCCAACTCTCCAGAATAAAAACTTTTTGCCTTTGTCTCAGCAATTAATTTTAGAGTCTTTGCGTGATAAGTTGATTCCCAAATTTCTCCAACATCAGGTGCCTTCCCATTCGGGGCAAATACTTCAAACCATGTTTTAAAAATTTCTCCCTTCAACTCTTTTTTATACCTTTTAAAAGCACTCTGCCATGATTTTGCTGTCACAGGCGAAACGGGGAAACCTTCACTTGCATATTTTATGGATGGTTCTAATAAATCTTCAAAAGGAAGGACACCAAATCTATCAGACAAAGTTGCCCAAGCAGCCGGAGCACCTGGAACAGTTACTGATTCCCAACCAAACTGAGGTATTTTTTCAAACCCTTTTTCTTTCATTAGTTCCAAGGTGAGATTTTTTGGAGCGTATCCGCTGGAATTCAATCCATATAGTTTACCGTCTTTGTAAAGTATAGCGAAGGCATCGCTACCTATACCGTTGGAAGTAGGTTCCAAGACGGTCAAGCCTGCTGCCACTGCAACAGCCGCATCGAAGGCATTACCACCTTTTTTTAAAATATCTATACCTATCTCAGAAGCTAATGGGTTTGTTGTTGTTACCATTCCGTTTTTCGCATAAATGGGGATCCTTCTTGATGGATAAGCAAATTTTAATGGATCAAACATCTGAACTACCCCTTTCTTTTAATCTAATTTTAAGGAACGTAGTCTATTATACCATTGAAAGCAAACAAATTAAAGGGGCGTAGATACAGATTTTTTATGACGATATAACGGGTTAATTTCAGGAGGTGAAGTAATTATGATAAAAGCTACGAAATTCACTAGCATTCTATTAATTTTTCTATTGTTTATATTTTCGTCTTTCGCAAGTAATACGTCTTACAATCGATTCACAGATTTGGATAATTTATCTTTAGTTTCTTCTATTCACGGTAATCTCAATTTAATGGAATTGATTGGCGAGTCAGAAATGGATCAAAATGAGAAATCAACGATTACTGTAGGGGTCTATCATTTAGCTTCTACTGATGATTACACAATGAAAATTAAAGAGTTAACTGATCTCAACTATCACCAAGACTATAATTCAGCTTTTAATGCAATGGCAAGTACATCACACAACCGATCTAAAAGTCATTCTGACAAATTTATCAAATCAGATCCAAACGTCAAAAACAAAAATTATAAAAACGATTACTCTTATAAAAACGATTTAACAAACAAGTTTGTTCAAAAAAACAGTAGGTTAGATTACATAGTTTCTCTTAATCTTTTAAAACAAAGTACACCGGATTTCATCGAAATTCAACAAAATGTATTTATTTTTTCTTAGAGATATAAAATAAATGTGATACAATAAGCACTAAAGATTAGTGGGGTTTTTTTATCATAGTTTCTATAAAATCTCAGAGAGGAGGGAAAAAAGATGAAAAAGGTTTTTGCAACGTTGTTGGTAGGTATGTTGGCTGTTTTTAGCTTCGCTGCATTTGAAGTCACAGGTGGTTATGTGAATGCATCGTTAGCGGCTAGTGACACAGATGTTGCAACATCTGTAATGATGCATGGTGTTAGTGTTGGCGCAAACTATCTGTACGATGAATTAGGTGTAGAAGGTGGAGCGTTGTTAGTCGGCGGTTCTTTTGATTATTATTTTCCAGCAGAGTTTCTTGATGAGACTCCTGATGCTACCGAGTTGTCTCAAATGAGTTTAGGTGTCAACGCTGGTTACAGACAAAGTTTAAACACTTTCTTCCCAGACTTACCATTTGGAATGTATGTACAAGGCTTGTTTAACTATTCATTGGGATTAGGAGATGCTAAGGTTGTAGCAAGCAGTTTAGGTTTCGGTGGTGGAGCTGGAGCAAACTTCGTAGTTCAAAACCTCAATATGAATGTAGGTGCAGATGTCTTATTTGAAAAACCAACAGTAGCTGAGGATTATGACGAAGTTTATAAGAGTGAGTTCCAGTTGAGACCAAAATTCAAAATTTACGCAGGCGTACAATTCTAATTTAAAAGTAAACAAAATAACTTAAAAACCTCCGCAACGGAGGTTTTTTATGTGTGCCCAGTATATGGAATAGTAAGATTATTTCACACTAGTGCACTTTTACAATCCTAGTATGTGTATTTATAAATTTTAATAAAAACGCCGTGAAATAAAATGCAAAAAATACAATAAAGTATTCCTTTCTCTATGATAATATATTATAATAATAATAAAATCTTTACTGAAAAGACATTTGATATATTGAACGTAAGCAATGTATCAGAATAAAACAATTTTTAATATTTGTTTAATATTTAATCGTTAAGATAATGCTATAATGGACCTTGAAAAACACAACTGGGGGTTTGACTCGAAAATGCAAAAAGCAGCGATCCACTTATTAGATATATCGCTCATATTCATTATGAACACCTTCCTATTGAACCTACCAATAACAATCTCATCAATCACATCTCTAATAATATACCTCGGGATATACTCCTTCAGAACATACGACACCGAAACGATGAAAAGTTACACAGAATCTCTAATAAAAACCACCGTTGGAACTCTTGTGAGTTTCATCGTTATACTAATTATCTACTTCTTTCTCGGTAAGTACTTCAACAGATACTTTTTCCTTTCTAACTTATTGTACACAATAACCCTCTTGCCAATAATACACAAAATAGAATACAATATCTACAAAAAATATATGCCTGTAAAAAACTACCTCGTAATAGGCAGAAAAGAAGAAATAGGCAACATAATGGAAGAAATCTCAGAAAAATCGCTCAACAAAATAAAGTTCACACAATACATAAACCCAAATCCAGTAACACTCGATGAAATAATAAAACAAAACACACAAAAAACATTAACCCAAACGCTACATGGCATAGTAATAACAGACCCAGAATTAGAAGAAAGGGTAAAACCACAGATACAAAACTACAAAGCAGAAGGTTTAGAGATTCAATACTTACCGAACATGGTAGAAAAATACCTAAAACGCATACCAATAGAAGTTGCTCAAAGTTTCAAAGAATATTACGAGATAGTGTTTCAAAACGTTCAACCATCTCCATCACAAAAGATAATTGACAAGTTCTTTGGAACATTACTTTTAATACTATTCTCTCCATTTATGTTAATAATAAGCTTGGCTATACTGATTGAAGATGGCAAACCCATTATTTACAAACAAAAAAGAATGGGAAAAGACGAACAAATATTCATTATCAACAAATTTAGATCCTTGAAAGAGGCGGAAATAGACCCAAATGACCCAAACAAAGATATAGAAAAACGTGTTTTAAAAAGTGGAAAAATAATAAGAAAGTTAAGACTTGACGAACTGCCTCAATTTTTGAATATAATAAAAGGGAATATGTCTATTGTAGGTCCCAGGCCAGAAATGCTGGAGTTTCATAACATGATGTCAAACCGAATTCCTTTCTACAATTACAGACTCAAACTAAACCCAGGAATAACCGGTTGGGCTCAGATACACTACAAGCATACATCAACCCTTGAAGAATACATAAAAAAAACAGAATATGATCTGTATTACATAAAAAATCAAAATATTCTTCTGGACATTAAAATAATGTTTAAAACTCTTGAAACAATAGTAGGAATGAGGGGGACAAGGTGATTGATCATTAAAGTATTTATATTTACTCTTCTAATCATGCCTATAGCTTTATCAGGGGTTAGCATTTTACATATCTTATTTAGGAAAAATGAACAAATTATTGTACATACAAAAGAAAATGAATTAAAATTTGTGAGTGTTTTAGTACCTGCTTTTAATGAGGAAAGTAATATTGCTAACAAAATAAATAATATATTATCTTTAGATTATCCAAAAAATAAATTAGAAATAATTATAGGATCAGATGGTTCAACTGATAATACTGTTGCAATCTGCCAGAGATTCGCAAGTAAATTTGATAACGTAATCTATATTGAAGAAAAAAGAGGTGGAAAGGCGAATATAATCAATAAATTAGTAACTAGAGCTAAAGGAGAATATGTCCTTATTACAGATGCAGACACATTAATAATGAATAAAGATGCATTAAAAATTGCCCAGTCTTTAAATAAAGATTTTGTTAGCGCTAAACTATCTTACCCAAAAAATACTTATTGGAATCTAGATTATGCCATTAGGTCTTTTGAAAGCAAGTTTAATAGACTTTTAACTTCAAATGGTGCATTCATGTTTTTAAAAAAAGAATTTTTTGAACCACTTCCCAAATACATTATAGCTGATGACCTTTTTATTCCTTTAACAGTACTTATAAAAAAAGGAAAATCTGTTCTTTCTGAGCAAATATATTGTTCTACAGAAGACGAAACGCTCACTTTTCCAAAATATTTTAACAAAAGAGCCCGTGTAATAAAAGGAGGTTTACAAACATCTTTTTTGTTGTTTAGAAAACTCTTAATAAATGATTTTTTGTCGACGATTTTTTTGTTATCTCATAAAATTTTAAGATGGTTTTTTTTGCTTCTCTTATTCCTTAATATATTCATTTTTTTTGGTCTGAAATATTTTTTGCTTTCAGTACTATTTATTTTTTTGCTTCTGATAATCAAAAAAACAAGGTATTTCCTAATCGATATGATAATTCCATTTTTTTTAATTATAGATATAGCGAAATTAAAGAACAGAGATCACTCTGGATGGAATACAGAAAGACATTAAATATAGATAGGGGAGAAAAAATGATTTTAGGTCTTTTATTTTCTTTACAACATCTTATATCTATTCTCATTTATTATAATAAAAAATACAAATTTTTTTTCATAGTTTCTTCTATTATGGTCTTTATGATAATATATTTCCTAAAACCCGATACATACGACATACCATCCTACGTTGCTGCAGTAGATTATCCTTACTTCGAACCTTTATTTTCTTTTTTAATAATACTATTAAGGTCATTTTTTAACAATCGAAACGTAATTCTTGTTATTCAGTTTTTGATAGGAATATTAACTTACCTAAGCATAAGACTATATATTAAAAGTTCGAAAAATAAGGTAAATAAATGCATATCATTGATTTTTGCTTTTTTTTCTACCGCCTTTACTTTAGGGGTTAATAATGGGCTAAGGCAATACATGGCGAGTTTAATCGTTTTTATTGCTATTTGGTTCTTTTTGAATAATAAGATAATTTATTCTTTAATTATTTTCGCTTTTGCCCCTTTTATTCATTTGAGTTCTTCAATGTTTTATTTTCTTGTTATCTTTATAATTTACTTTGCAAAAAAAAGATATTTTTTTAAAGAAAAGCACCCTCTCTCTCTTTTAGGATTCAGCCTTAATATTAATTTAGTAAGGTTGTTATTTTTATCTATTAGTATAGTTCTTATAATATTACTTCCGATTATAATTAGTTATACCTATTATGCTACTTATCTTAACTTTAATATTACCGAGGGTAGGATAGACTTCACAATAAAGTATTTACCTATATTATTGATATTTTTACTAAGTGAGTACTATTTCGGAAAGATAAAAAAAGAAGACTACATTTTTTCTCAATTAAGGATTGTTAGAGCATTCTTTATAATTTTTATGTTTATGTTCATTTTTTTTAATACTTGGAATGAAATGGCTTCTAGAATTTTGAGTTTTTACTTTACTTTGGAAATGTTTATATTATCTTTATCTTATGTAAAAGGCTATAGAAGAGGTGCTCTAATTATAAATTTAAGTTATGCTTTTGCTATAAATGCAATAAATGTTATTGGTAAAATATAAATTAGATAAAGAAAGGAAGAAAAATGTGGATCAAAAAAGACTTGTCTTAATTTCTGGCATAGTGGGCCCAATGAAGTCAAGCAATCAATCATTTATAAATACTGTGAAAGGATACTTAGACAATGGCTTTAAAGTATATCATTTTGCATTTTACAGTAAAAAAAATCAAAAATATGAATTATCTGCATTGTTAAAATATGAAAATTACAAATTTTTCGGTATACCAAATTTTCTGTCATATTTTGTGAATGGCCGAAAGAGAAAAAAGAATCATAAAAAGAATCATAATTTTTGGCAACTTCCAAATCCAAATGAAATAATAAAACCCCATTCAGAACTAACTAAAAGTCAATTTATTTTTAAATTACTTTATGATATTTTTGAAAGTTTAAGACAACTTATAATTACCCCCTTTTTAAAACCTGATATTATTTATGCTTATGAAATATACGCTGTAATGCCAGGATGCTTGATATCTAAAATCTTAAATAAACCTTTTGTTAAAAGATTTCAGGGCACTTTTATTGATAAAGATAATATAGAATCAAAAACTACTCTATTCCATAAAAAGGCATACGAAAAAGATTGTACTTTGAACATTATAACAAATGATGGAACAAAAGGAGATGTGGTGTTAAAAAAATTAGGTTTTAAAGATGATAAGATACTATTCTTATTAAGCGGTTTAGATGAAAGGATCACCAAACCAGCTGAAAAGATTAAAATTCAAGAATTAAAAGGCAAATTAAAATTAGAAGATAAAGACTTAGTTCTCGGGATATTTAACAGATTTTACCCATTCAAAAGAGTAGACAGAGCAGTTCAACTCATAAAGGAATTAAAAAAGGAGATAAACAATCCCCATCTTCTTATTGGAGGCATGAGTGGCCCTATGGAAATACCTATAAAAAAATTTGTAAAAGATAATAAACTCGAAAATTACGTTACATTCTTAGGCCAAGTTAAATATGACGACATGCTTACTTATTATAATATTTGTGATGTGATTTTAATATTAAATGATTATGCGAATACGGGGAATCAATTACTGGAAGCTGCTTATTTAGGTAAGCAAACTATAGCTACTGATGATGGAAGTAATTCAAAAGTTTTGAAATTTGATAATATACACTATGTCAATCCACACAATTTCTTAGAAGAAGCTTTAAAAGATGCTTTAGAAATATATAAAAATAAAGACAGAGTAAAAGAAAAAATAAATAAAGATATATTGACTTGGGAAGAAAGAATGAAAATAGAAATAAATAAAATAGATGAAATTATTGCAAAGTGGGACAAATAATTTCACAAAAACGAGGGAAATATCATGAAACTAATCAGTTTGATAGGAGCTCGTCCGCAGATAATCAAAGAAGCGATTATAAATAAAGAATTTGAGAAAAAAGGAATAAAAGAAATCTTGGTTCATTCTGGCCAACATTACGACTTCAATATGTCAGATGTGTTCTTTCAAGTTTTAAACATAAGAAAAGCCGATTACAATTTAGGAGTAGGTTCAGCAACGCATGCTCAAATGACGGCTAAAACCATGATAGAGTTTGAAAAGGTTGTATTAAAAGAACATCCTGATATTATATTAGTATATGGAGACACAAATACTACATTAGCTGGAGCAATAGTAGGAGCAAAATTAAAGATCCCTGTTGCACACGTGGAAGCTGGAATAAGGCAAGAACCAAAGGACATGCCTGAAGAAATAAATAGAGTATTAACAGATAGAATATCAAAATACCTATTTTGTCCTTCTGAAGTAGCTGTAAACAACTTAAAAAAGGAAAGTATCACTGAAGGAGTGCATTTCACAGGAGATATAATGTACGATCTTTTTTTAAAGATGAGACCATATTTCAAAGAAGATATTATAGACGAATTGAGTTTGGAAGAAAATAAATACATAGTGACTACAATTCATAGAGATTTCAATACAGATAGTAAAGAAAAACTAGAGAATATATTAAAAGAGTTAGATAAAATATCAAAAGAAATAAAGGTTGTCTTTCCCATACATCCAAGAACCAAAAAGAAAATAGATGAATTCAATCTTAACAAATACACAAAAGATATTCTACTGATAGAACCTCTTGATTACTTAAGTATGATGGGATTGGTACAAAAAAGCCTTCTTGTAATAACAGACAGTGGAGGGTTGCAAAAAGAAGCATACTTTGCAAGGAAAAGAGCGATAGTTGTTATGCCAGACACAGGCTGGAGAGAGTTAACACAAGCAGATTGGAATATACTAAGTGAACCTGATGAAATCAAAAATAAGATGGATTATATAATGAACAACGAAATATCTTCAAATGTAGAAAACATATATGGAGACGGGAAACCAGGGGAAAAGATAGTAAAATTATTAAGCATTTGACAAATACCAAAATAGTTACTATTATCTTTATATATTGTTCAAAAATTGAACGAAGGTGTTGAATATTATGCAAGATAATGAGATACTCATTCTAGAAGAATTAGAAAAGAATTCTAACATAACTCAAAGAGGTCTTTCAGAAAAAACAGGGTTATCCTTGGGAATGGTAAATAGACTTTTAAAAAAGTTCATCAAAAAAGGGTTTGTCAAATTAGAAAGATTGAACAACAAGAGTTTCAGGTACATATTAACGCCAGAAGGCTTCAAAGAAAAGAGTAAAAAGACAATAGAGTATATGAAAATATACTATAGAAGAACATTACTGATAAAACAAAACATAGAAAGAATAATACAAACATATGGAAGAAATAGAACTTACGTTCTATTTGGGAAAGATAAAGAAATGAAGGAAATAATAGAAGGGATATTGAAAGAGTTGAGAGTTAAATACATAACAGAAAACGAGCTTGAAAAAATAGAAAGTACAAACGTTGTACTATACTGGAATGTTGAAGATTGGGAAAAACTTGAAGGGTTAAAGTGTGAGTTTTTGATGGGGGAAAAGGTATAAGTGTAATTTTATTGCTTCTAAGGAAATATTAATTTGTTGAAGAAAGGAAATCAAACATAGGATGAAAGAGACAGAAATTTTGCATATAATAAGTGGAACTTCAAATTACAACATCAACTTCATAAAATTTGTTTATAGCTATTTTAATATTGACAAACAAAGATTAATTATATTGGGTAAAAATAACGGATTCTATGATTCAAAAATATTGTTTATTTCTAAAAAAAAAGAGGTTTTTAAACTAATTAAAGAAATGCGTAAAGCAGAAAAGATTTTTGTTCATTCATTGTTTTCTCCTCATTTAGTGTTATTATTATTTTTACAACCATGGTTACTAAAAAAATCGTATTGGGTTCTATGGGGCGGAGATTTATACTATTACAAATTTAGGAATAAAAATCTAAAATCTAATTTTTATGAATTTATAAGAAAACGAGTGATAAAAAATTTTGCGCATATAGTTGCTTTAGTTCCTGGAGACTATTATTTAGCTAAGAATTGGTACAAAACAAAAGCACAGTATCACTATGCTTTTTATCCTAATCCTATTGATTATGAATATTTGGATAAAATAAAAAATAGCAAAAAGGAAACAGATAGAATAGTTATTCAGGTTGGTAATTCCGCGGACCCAATGAATAAACACATTGAAATACTCAACAAATTATCAAGATTTAAAGAAAAAAACATTGAAATAATAACGCCACTCTCTTATGGAGATCAGAAATGGGCGAAAACGGTTTCTGAAGCTGGCAAGAAATTATATGGAGAAAAATATCAGCCTTTGCTGGAATTTTTACCTTCAGAAGAATATTCAAAAATACTCAATTCTGTAGATATAGCTATTTTTAATCATGATAGACAACAAGCCCTTGGGAATATATTAGCTCTCCTGTATTTAGGGAAGAAAGTTTTTATAAAAAGCGACATAACGCCATGGGACTTTTTCAAGGGAAAAGGCTTAATTGTGTTCGACACATATGGATTAGATAATTTAACTTTTGATGAGCTCATTTATATGGATAAAAATTTGAAGGAAAGAAACAGGGAAATCATAGCGAAAGAATTTTCAGAAGAAAAATGTGCTGAATTATGGAGAAATATATTTGAAAATTAAAGGAGAATATTTCAAATGTCAAATTCATTTTATTCTCAAGAAGAATTAAAAGAAATAGGGTTTAAGAAAGTAGGAAACAATGTTCTTATAAGTAAAAAAGCAAGCATATATAGTCCGGAAAAAATAGAAATAGGAAACAATGTAAGAATAGATGACTTTTGTATATTGAGTGGAAATATCATGTTAGGCAATTACATTCATATTGCTGCCAGTTCATTGTTGTATGGCAGTGAAAAAGGTATAATTATGGAAGATTTTACAACTTTATCTTCTAAAGTTTCTGTATATGCCATTTCTGATGATTATAGCGGTAACTCTTTAACTAATCCAACGATTCCCGATAAATATAAGAAGCTTGATAAAGGGCCTGTGATTTTGAGAAAACATGTAATAATTGGGTCGGGAACAGTAATATTACCAAATATAATTATTGGAGAAGGAACAGCCGTGGGTGCCCTAAGTTTAGTGAAAAAAAACTTAGAAGAATGGTCAATATATGCAGGTAATCCGATAAAAAAAATAAAAGGCAGAAGTAAGAATTTAATAGAATTAGAAGAACAATTTTTAAATGAAAAAGAGTGATTAAATGAATGAATAAAAAAATTTTGGTTACTAAATCATCTATTCCTGATTTAGATGAATATGTTGAAGAACTCAAAGACCTATGGGAAACTCGTTGGTTAACTAACATGGGAGTTAAACATCAATTATTAGAAGAAAAACTGAAGGAATATTTAGATACGGAAAACATTACACTTTTTGTTAATGGGCACTTAGCCCTGGAAAGCATAATCCAAGCAATGGATTTAAAAGGAGAAGTTATAACTACTCCATTTACTTTTATTTCTACTACCCATGCAATAGTTAGAAGTGGTTTGACTCCAGTATTCTGTGATATTAGTTATGATGACTATACAATAGATGTATCTAAAATAGAAGATTTAATAACAGAAAGAACATCAGCTATAATACCAGTTCATGTATATGGTAACATTTGTGATTATCAGGAAATAGATAGAATAGCAAAAAAGTACAATTTAATAGTTATTTACGATGCTGCTCATGCTTTTGGTGAAAGAATTGATGGAAGAAATGTATCAAATCTTGGAGACGCCTCAATATTTAGTTTTCATGCTACAAAAGTATTCAATACTATTGAAGGTGGAGCCGTTACATATAAAAAGAACGAATTAAAAGAAAAGCTAGATCAAATAAAAAATTTTGGAATTACGGGGCCAGAAAGCATTGAATCTGTGGGCGGAAATGCCAAAATGAATGAATTTCAAGCTGCCATGGGTATATGCAATTTAAGGCATGTAGATGATGAAATAGAAAAGAGAAAAAAAGTAGTTGAAAGGTATAGAGAAAGACTTTCAGATATTAAGGGTATAAAACTTTATGAAGAAAAAGAAAATGTCAAAAGTAATTATGCATACTTTCCTGTTTTATTTGATGGTTATAAGGCAACTAGAGATGAAATATTTGAAGAGCTAAAGAAAAATAATATTTTTGCTAGAAAATACTTTTATCCACTAACTAACGATGCACAGTGCTATAAAAATAAATTCAACGTAGAAGAAACACCTACTGCAAAATATGTCTCGGAAAGAATTTTAACCTTGCCTTTATATGCTGATTTAGAATTATCAGATGTAGATCGAATATGTGATATTATAAGAAATATTTGAATGAGGTGATATTGTGAAAGGCATAATCCTTGCAGGGGGAAATGGCACAAGACTTTACCCTATCACTAAAGGGCTAAGTAAACAACTTCTTCCGATATACGATAAACCAATGATCTACTATCCACTATCAACGATAATGTTGGCAGGGATAAGAGAAATTTTAATAATTTCTAATCCAGCATATATTGATATGTACAAAAGACTATTAAACGATGGAAGTCATTTAGGGCTAAAGATAGAATACAAAATTCAAGAAAAACCAAGAGGGCTAGCCGACGCTTTCATTGTTGGCGAAGATTTTGTTGGTGAAGATAGTGCTTGTTTAATCCTTGGAGATAATGTTTTTTATGGGCAAGACTTTGTTCCAAAATTAAAAAAAGCCGCAAAGTTAGAAAAAGGTGCTATCATTTTTGGATATTATGTAAATAATCCAACAGAATTTGGAGTTGTAGAATTTGATGAAAATAACAAAGCGGTTAGTTTAGAAGAAAAACCTTCGAATCCAAAGTCAAAGTACGCAGTACCTGGATTATATTTTTATGATAACACTGTAGTAGAAAAAGCAAAAAATCTCCAACCTTCAGATAGAGGAGAGCTAGAAATAACCGATTTGAATAGAATATATTTAGAAGAAAATGAATTGAATGTTGAAGTCTTAGGAAGAGGTATAGCATGGTTAGACACAGGTACTTACGATGGACTTGCAAATGCCGCTGACTTTGTTAGAACCATTCAAAAAAGAACTGGTTTATACATCGCTTGTTTGGAAGAAATAGCCTACAGGAACAAATGGATAACAAAAGAAGAATTGATTAAATTGGGTAAAGAATATGAAAAGACTGAATATGGTCAATACATTCTTAGATTTGCGAGTGATATAAATTGAGTATCTTAGTAACAGGGGTAGCTGGATTCATAGGAAGTAACTTCGTATACTACTACTTAAGAAAACACAAAGACAAAAAGATAATAGGTTTAGACAAACTAACCTATGCAGGGAATTTGGATAACCTATCCAAATTAAATGAAGAAGAAAAAAATAGGTTCACCTTCATAAAAGGTGACATAAACGATATAGAACTGTTGGAAAAGATATACAAAGAAAACGAAATAGAAGGGATAATAAACTTCGCTGCCGAAAGTCATGTTGACAGATCAATACACGATCCTCAGATATTTTTAAAAACAAACATACTGGGAACACAAACGTTGTTGCATGTATTCAAAAAATACTACGATGAAAGAAAAAGACAGAAATTCTTACAAATATCAACCGATGAAGTGTATGGAGCGTTGGGACCAACGGGATACTTCACAGAAAAAACACCCCTTGATCCACACAGTCCATACTCTGCAAGTAAAGCGAGTGCAGATTTGATAGTAAAGGCTTACCACGATACATATGGACTAAATACGAACATAACAAGATGCTCAAACAACTATGGACCATACCAATTCCCAGAAAAGCTCATACCGCTGATGATAAACAACGCGTTAAACCACAAAGAGTTACCTGTGTATGGAGATGGCAAACAGATAAGGGACTGGTTGTACGTGGAAGATCATTGCAAAGCGATAGAGCTTGTATTTGAAAAAGGAAGAAGTGGAGAAGTATACAACATAGGTGGACACAACGAGAAAGAAAACATAGAAATAGTAAAAATAATAATAGAATACTTACAAGAAAAAACAAAAGGCGAAAAGATAAACGAAGGTTTGATTAAACATGTGAAAGACAGGTTAGGACATGACAGAAGATACGCGATAGACCCAACGAAGATAAAAGAAGAGTTAGGTTGGGAACCAGAGACAAAGTTTGAAGAAGGGATAAAAAGAACGATAGATTGGTACCTTGAAAACAAAGAATGGATGGAGAAGGTTATAACAGGGGAGTATTTGGAGTTTTATAGGAGGAATTATGGTAGTTAGATTGCGATAATGGATCTAAAAAAGAATTTACTAAAAGTTTTTACTGCAAATTTTATAGCTTTAGCTGTAAGTTTTGTGAATAGTTTCTTTCTTACCTCTTTATAGAAAACTCTCTCTTAACAGATATAGTTTGAGTTTAACAATTAGTGGAAAGTACCAGTATTTTGTTAGCTATAACAACAGTCTCATTGATGAAAGTTATTTAAGAAAAAGGGCTTTGGGTTTTTCGTGGAAGAATATTGTAGAAAAGGACATAGAGGTTTATAACGAAGTCTTAAATAAATTTGGAGGAAGTAATGCCTAAAGAGAGAGAATTTATCAAATCTTTTTTTCAATTTTCAATGGGTCAGTGGATAGCTGCTTTGATTTCTTTCATTACTACCCCTATTACCACTTGGCTTATAATCCCAGAAGAGTTTGGTAAGGCGTCGATGTTTACTTTGGCTTTCAATTTACTTCTCAATGTTGCACTTCTTGGAGCGGATCAGAGCTTTGTTCGTATGTTTTATGAAAGGTCTGAGGATAAGAGAAGGGATTTACTTTGGGATTCTTTGCTGCCGAGTTTGAGTATAGGCGTTGTTGTTTTTGTTGTAATTGGCATCTTTTGGAAAGAGTTGTCTTTCATTCTTTTTGGAGATTATAATCATTTTCTTCCGATTTTTTTGTTGGGGGTTACTATATTAATTGGTATTTTAGAAAGATTTTCCACTTTGGCTGTTCGGATGAAAAAAAGAGGTATCGCTTTTTCTACGTTGAGGGTAGTGAACGGAGTAACAAATGCGGTTTTTACAATTTTATACGCCCTTTTTGTTTCAAGAAGTTTTTATGCTGTTATCATTGGTTTGTTTTTTTCTCATATAGTTACCGCTTTATTAGCGATCTTTTTTGAAAGAGAATTGTGGTTTGGTAAGTTCAAAGTTGATTTTAAATCTATAAAAGCGATTGTTAGATATGGACTTCCTTTTGTTCCTACTTTTTTAATTACTTGGCTTTTTCAATCGATAGATAGGTTGGCGTTAAGAAATTATTCTGATTTCACGGAGATAGGTTTGTATTCTGCTGCTTTCAAAGTGGTTTCAGTTATGAATTTAATTCAAACGGGGTTTACTATGTTTTGGACTCCCGTTTCTTACGAGAGTTATGAAAAAGAGCCAGAGAGTAAGGGGATTTTTGAGAAAACTTCTGTGATTATCGCCGCAGCGATGTTTGTGTTTGGATTGCTGATCGTTGTGTTTAAAGATGTGATATTTTTGCTTTTAGAAAGTTCTTATAGGCAGGCTGCTGGGATTAGCTCTTTTTTGATATTGATGCCTATTATGTACACTGTTTCTGAAACGACGGTTGTTGGTATCAATTTTAAGAAAAAAACATATTGGCATATGTTGATAGCAAGTGTGGCAGCAGGAGTTAACGTTTTTGGAAATTTGATGCTTGTTCCTGTATATGGTGCAAAAGGTGCAGCATTTTCTACTGGGGTGTCGTATATAGTTTTCTTTTGTATGAGGACGTTTATATCTAAGAGATTGTTCCCTGTTAATTACCATTTGGGTAAATTTTTTATTAGTACCTTTGTTTTTGTAATCGTTGCTTTTATAAACACTTTTGTTCCTAATATGGTTTATCAGGTTGTATCTGCTGTTTTGGGTTTGATCGTTGTGATGTTCGTGTATAGAGATCAGGTCAAATATGTGTTCGATTTGGGAGTTGGTTTGATGAAGGAAGTGAAGGAGAGGGTAGTTAGTAGGTGAAATTAGCGCCCTTCGCCCCGCTGCCCACGCTGTTGTTATTTTATTTTTTTTCTCATTTCAATTGCGACTATTCTATATCCTGATTTTAAAAAGAGAGTCTCTAAAAACTTCAAAAATTTTGGTAAAGTAACAACTCTTTGTTTTTGAAAGCCTTTCATCAGATTAATGTATGTCTCGGTGAATCCAAGATTTTTATACAAATTATACGCAACTTTGTTGTTTCCAAAGACATTCAATTCAAGAGATTTTACGTTTTCTTTCTTTAATGTTTCTTCTAATTCTTTTATAGCACTCTTTGCAAGTCCCTTTTTTTGATACTGTGGAAAAATCCTAATATCGTATATAAAAGCTTTTTTAGAACTATAATTAACAAAAACCCATATTCTTCCGACGTGTTCGTTATTACCAGTTATAACATTATAGCCACAGTTTTTCCCTTTTTTAATATCTTCGTTCCAGATGGTATCGATTTGATCCTCAGCTCTTGCCAAGGCTTCCTCGTAAGGAATCAACAAATTCTCAGCCAAAACTTTTGCATATTCTTCATACATTTTCTTTTTGTATATTTCAAACTCTTCTTTGCTCATCAATTCGAGCTTCGTTACCGACACCTCCAAAGGATTTTATCTTTTCCCGCCCACCGCCCCATTAGGAATTACTTAAAATTAGCTACTTCAGGAATTATCAAAAAAATTGATTAAGAATCATTCTAGAAGGTTTTAATTAAGAATTTATCCCTAAAATTTCAAAGGCATTTTTGGTTATTTCGGAAAATTTTTTGAATAAACTTAAATCCACTTCTTCTCTATTCGAACTTCCATGATTATCAGTGGCTAAGAAATCCACCAAATAATTATCAAAATAATATTTACCTTCTTGAGTTTTTAATCCTTCAAAATTGACTTGGAAAAGCACACCCATTTCTCTCATTCTTTGAATGATGTCTTTGTTTTCATATAACCATTTGTATCGTTCCACATGTACGAGAATAACTTCATAACCATCCAATTGTAAATTAAATATCGAATCTAGGGCGTAAATAGGCATAGGTTTTGTTGGAAATTCTATCCAGACAAATGAATTAAAAGGAATAAAATCTTTGTGGTCTGGAGTTAGATATAATTCTGAGGCAAGATAAGTCCTTAAACCAATTTCATTTTCTATTTTATCTTTTATCTTTTTATAAACTTCTTTGATGTTGGTTATATCTGTTTTAACCGAGGGATGATTAACGTGAGGTGTAAAAATAACATCGGTAATGTCGTTTTCTCTGTACCTTTTCAGTTCATTTAATGTTTCTTCAATAGTTTTTACCCCGTCATCAACTCCAGGTAATAGATGACAATGAATATCGATATACATTTTATTTTACCCCCTTTATGGCCCCTATGTTCTGGTTTTTCTTCTTCTCCTCTTTGTCTTACTTTTATCCCCATCATCAGAGTAATAATAGTAATAGTAGTAATAATAATTAGAAGATTTTTCGTTTACATCATTTATAACCGTTCCAATGAGTTTTACCCCCGATGTTGTTATGTTTTCAATTGCAGCTTTTAAAGTCGGTTTCAAAGTTTGCCCATAACGAGTCACTAATACCAACCCATCTGAATACCTGGATGCAATCATGGCATCAGGAGCAACCATTATTGGTGGAAGATCAATAATTATCTTATCGTAATACTCCTTGAGTTTATCGAGTAATTCTTTAAATTCATTTGAAGTTAATACAGTTGTGGGATTTGGAGGTAAAGTTCCAACAGGCAAAACAAAAAAGTTATCAAGAGTCTCAAAAGGTTTCTTTACAGATTGTTCTATAGAAGCACCTCTCAATAAATAGTTAACAAGCCCCTCGTTCTTACTTTTTAAATTCAAAATCTTTTCAACTCTTGGTCTTCTCATATCGGCATCTATCAACAAGGTCTTTTTAGCACTTTGGGCGTATGAAATAGCAACATTTGCTGCGGTTATTGTTTTACCCTCAGCGGGTCCACCACTTGAAAAGGTAATAACATTAGGTTCTTTGGCGTTAGAAAAGTTAATATTGGTAGCCAACATCTTGTAAGCTTCAGAGATTGGGGAGACCGGATCTCTTAAAATTATTAATTCATCATTTGTTTCGTTGTCTACATGTAAATGAGGTATTCTGCCAAGAACGGGATAACCCTTAACAATCATCTTCAATTCATTTTCATCTTTAACCTTTTTATCCAGATACTCGATGAGAAAAACTACAAGTATACCTAAAAAAATTCCTAAAACCCCTCCTATTGCTGCAGTCAGAGTTTTATTTGGTTTAACAGGATTTGGAGAAACAAAGGCAGGGTCTATTATATTTGCTGTACCAATTACACCGGCTTCAGCAATCTTAGCCTCCTCTAATTTTTCTAAAAGAAGAACATAAAGGTTTTCTTTTACTCTTACCTCTCTTTCGTAATTCATGAGTCTTTGCTCCAATGCAGGTAATTGGTTCAATTGGGATTGATATGTGTTTCTTAACGTTGTTAAAGATTGTATTGTGCCTTGAAGAACTTGTTGCCTAGCTTGTTCTTCAATTAATTGTGAGTACAAGCTACTATACTGCGGATTAGCAGTTTTTACTTGGGAAGTTACAATAGTACTTATCTCATTTTTTAGCATCTCTTGGGCTTGGCTCAGTTCTTCCCTTAATCTCAGAACTTCAGGATCGCTGGGAGATTTAGTACCTTCCAAGCCTGCTAGCTGAACCTGGATATTAACTATCTGATTTCTTAAATTACTTACGACTGGGTTTATCGATATTGTTTCAGATGAAATGATCTCTTGATCCATACTTTTTAAGGTGTCATTTAACGTTTTCAGCCTTATCTTTGTTTCTTCCATTTGGATCTGATAAGTGTTTATCTGTTGATCGTAGGAAACCAGAAATTGTAATATAGATTTTGCCTCTTCGTCCAACAAAAAAATATTATTTTCCTCTTTAAAATTTCTGAGATCGTCTTGAGCAGCGTTCAAATCGCTTTCAGCTAATGGAATTTGCTCTTCTATAAACATTCTTCTTGCAGTGTACTCGTTTTGAGACAAACTTTTTAACAAATCGTTATACACAATCGCTAAATTATCGGCGATGCTTCTTGCTAGCTCCTTGTCTTCACTTTGAACCGATATCCTTACGACATTTGTATCGCTAACAGGTGATACTGTGATCATTTCTTCAAGGGTACGAACAACGCTGTTTCTTGTGACCTCTTCTGGGTTTTCAGATTTTGCTTGAAAATATTCCATTAAGTTTAAATTGTCAATTACTTTTTCAAGGTTTCTTCTACTTTTTATCAATTCAATTTCTGTCGATATCTTAGATGAGGTTGACCCTATCTGCGTACCAAAAATATCTGCAACGGAACTCTGTTGAGAGGGGTCAATTTTCAAGGTTGTATTTGCTTCATAAATTGGAGTAGCATTGAAAAGGTAGATTAAAGTAATTACTACCGTTACAACTACGGTTAAAAAAAACCACCAGAATCTTTTTCTGAATATCTTTAAAATGTCCTCGAATGTCAACTCATTTTCCATCTTCAAACCTCCCTGCGGGCCTTTAGGTTTTTTCATAATTGAGTAATAAATCCTTGTATAAAATCATTATACCAAATTTGATGAATTTTATTTAATCTCTTAATATTTTTTCACATAAACAACGGTGGGATCCTTTTCTTTTTCTAAAATCTCCATTATATCTTCCAAATTGGTTGTTTTTTCTTCTATAAATATAATAATTTTTTCTAAATCATCTCTGTATAGTATATAATCACTGTTGTTGAAATTGTCAAACATAATAAAAGCCTCATTAGTGTTTTTAAACTTTTCAAATTTTTCAAACTTTTCTTTGTAATCTTCGTTTTCTATCGAAGTGAAATACTCCGTTTTATAAGGTTTTATGGTATTTAAGATGTTGTAAATTCTTTGGGAAAGGTTCTGGGCAACTGAGAAATTTCCCAAAAACAACAACCCAAACTTTTTAAAATCTTTTTTATAAACATAATTGACTATTTTTTCTGCATCGTTTGAGTCATCTAAAATGATGTCAGGAACTCCAAATAAACTTTCAAATTCGTATAGATCTTTCACCGTTTTGTCGTTTACTTCTCTTACGAAAACACTCAAAATCCCCAAGGCTATAGCTACCCCTACTCCAATAACTAAAATGAGGGTAGTATTTGGTGCTACAGGATTTTCTGGTATGTAAGCGGAGGTTATTACTGTAAATTTGTTATCGTACAGTGATGCTTTCATCCTTTCTTGCTCTAGAACCGTTAGTAAAGTGTTGTACCTTGTTTGAAGTATAGCTTGATCTTTTCTCAAAAGGAAGTATTCGTACATAATAGGGGATCTTTTCGCAATTTCATCATCTATAAGTTGGAGCATATTTTCGTACACTTGTTTTGTTACATCGAAAAGTTGTAGTTGTGTAATTATCCCCGTATACTCATTAAAAGTTGCCATATCGATCGATGCAAGAAAGTTTAGATCGTTGGAAAAAATCGCTTCAAGGTTATTTTCCAATTCATTTTCTAAAACGGATATTTCGGCTTCCAAAGCACCGATTCTTGGAGAACTAGGAGAATTTAATTTTAAAGTTTCTAATTCTATTCTATCGCTTACTAATTTGGATTTTATATCCTTAACAGGTGTGTCTTTTTCTGTGTTTGTTAGTATAAACTCTTTAGTTTCTGGACTCATTTTGAAAATATTATCTTCAATAGCCTGCTTTCTGATTTCTAATTGGTTTTTGTCTGCTTCTAATTTGAGTATATTCATATAGGTTTCTGAGTAGTAATTAATTAAGGGATCCACACCTTGAGTGCTCTCTGATGAAGGATCTAAAGTAGTCCCCTGTAGTTTATTTTTGGTTTGGAAATCCAAAACCTCTTTATTAATCTGATCATATTGATGAGAAACATCTTCAAATAAAGTTTCGACTTGATTCAAATAAGATTGAGAATCCTCAAAATAAAGGTTTTTCGCATAATCGGTGTAGTAAGAATACACAAGTGAGACAACCGAAGCAGCAATAGTTGGATCAGAACTTTGGTAGCTTATTTCTATCATATTAGTTTCTTCCACATTTTGTATATTTATATCTTCTTTTAGTGAATCAATGAGATATCTTTCTGTTATTTCTGTGCCTCTTAATCGGGCAATTAACCCTTTGTTCTCATTTGCTTTTTCTACAAGATTGAGCTCTTTTACAACGTTTGCCAACACCCAATCGGCTTTCATCCTTTCAATTTCAGTGGTTAAACCAGAGTCAGAAGGTTGGCTGATTCCTAACAAGTTTGCGGCAGAAGACATAGACCCTAAAGAGACCGTTGGTTGGGAAGAACTTGATTTGTACTCTATAACTTGTTTCGCTTCATACTTGGGAGTTGCGATGAAAAATAGATAAATCCCTGTTAAAAAGATGGTTAAAAAGAAAATAATTAAAAAGGTCCATTTCCTTCTTTTAAAAATTCTGAGTATGTCTGAAAAGGTTAGTTCCTTTTCTTCTTCCATTTCTATCCTCCAATTTTTAGTTATTTTTTACTGTGTCTAGAAATTCTAAAAGTTGCTATTAGCGCCCCCGTATTTTATTCTATGCAAAATATTCTACCATATGGCTGAGTTATTTCAAAGGTATTTTTTTATGTTAATATTAAAATCTTTTTTGTACTGTATCAACTCGCATAAACTTCTGAATTGGCAAGAAGAGCAGTCGTAATATTTTTCCCCTGTTTTTGCGTTGTTGTATTTATCATACATTTCTTCTAAAAACCTTCTTATTTCTCTTTCTTTTACTGCTATAGGAGTGAAATCAGATTTGTTGATGTTTTGAAAAACTTTCTCTAACCATGTGTAGAATTCTTTAATATCAAAAGATACGTATTTTGCTTTAGACTTGTGCTCTTTATATATAATCTGGCCTTTCTGTATTTTTATAAAATTATCATTTTTATGCTCTTTTTTCTTTGATACTACTTGAAATTTTAGATATACATCAGAATTTGTTAATTTGTTTTTCCATTCTTCGCTATTTAATAAGGTTAGGTAATAAATTAGCAATTGTTCACTTTGGAAATTTTTTGATCTTTTGTAATCCATAATTGAGTACGTTCCTGGCAATAGTTGTTCGTCGAATTCATCAAGAAGGTATGCGTAGTTACCGTTTAAAAGATCTACCCTGTCTATTCTCGATGTTAAGTCTACATCATGAAAATTTCCGATATTTATCTTTGAATTTACCTCCAACTCTGTAGCTATAACTTGAGAATATGTCAGATCTATACCTTTTTTGAAATGGATATAATTTCGATGTATGTCTTCTATGGTTTCTAAAATATCTTCTGTTATTATTTCACTTTCCACATCTTTTATAGCTTGATAGGTTTGTAAAAAATCGTCTGTATACTCCTCCCAAATATCTTCAATGATTTTTTTTATTTCTTCTTTCAATTCTTCTTTGTTGAGAATTTTTTGGGACATAACTTCATAATTTTTGTATTTGGAAAATATCTCTTTCATCACCCTGTGCTTTATAAGTCCATCGAAAAACTTCCCAAAATCTTTATCTCCATTTAATCGACCTTCTATACCTAGGTAATACTTAAACGGGCAATCCACATAAGTAGTAATTTTTGTATGGCTTAACCGTCCAAGATCGGTATTTTTATACAATTGCCAACTTGGATTAGTTATCTCTTTTTTTAATCTCTCAATATCAGTGCAGTGTTTACTTTGTAAATATTCTTTCTTCCCGTTCAATATGTAATAAATAGTAGCTTCTGATTCAGAGAATATATTTTCCGGATCTTTTGGTAGGATCTCTTTTTTAGAGAGAAACTCACTGGAATATTTAACGTTTTTAAAGTTGTTCCTAAACTCTTTTTCGTATGGAGAGGGTAGTATTGGTTCTCCACTTAGTTTAGCGTTTGGATATGTAAATATAATATTATCAGCGAAAATCATGGAGATAAACAAGTTTCTTCTACTAATCTTTTCTGAATGTCTGGCGATTGAGGTCCCTTCGTTACTCATAGAAGTGATGAAAGGATTGACCTTTATTGAAGGATAGTTTTCTTCGGTGAAACCAACAAAATATTTGTATTTTTTCTTTACAAATCTTGAGTCTTCAAGGCTCATTATTTCTACCGTATTATCGTACCTTTCAGATTCTCTATATGTTTCAATCTGAATTAGAGAAGAAAGTATTTTGTAGAATTTTTCAATTCCTAAATTTTTATCTGACTTTAGAATTTTTTCCAAATTTTCTTCGACGTTGAATACTAAAGTTTCGAAGGCTTTTAATGCATTTAATTGACTCTCAACGGGGAGTACATCCTCGTATGTTTTCAGTATGTTGAAATGAGATAGGTAAGTATTTATCCATTCTTTCACCAACTCTCTGTAATCAGAAACACTGAAGTACCTTTTTCGATCTTTGCTTTTTTGGATATCTTCTAAAAGAGAAAATATGTTTCCAAGACATTTTTTTAATTCCCTTAAGTCTTTGAGTTCTTCACTTATTCTTTCTATTTCTTCTGTACCTTTAAGTTGAGAACTTCTTTTATCTATTTCTTTCTCAACGGTATTCATCCATTTTTCTTTTCGGTTTTTGAGTGAGGATTTTTGTATGTCGTAGAATAAGTTTAAATGCTTTAGATAATTTTCTATCTGCTCCATTGTCAGCTCAGTTACTCCTCCGTAACCACTTTCAATCATCGCCAAAATATCTTCAACTTCGCAACCTCTGACCAGTGTTTTAATCGGTTGAAGAAGAATCAAAACTATTTGGCTTTCGTTTAGCGGAACATCGTTTTTGAACCTGTAAGGTACCTTGGCATCTTCCAAATAATCCGCCAATAATTTTGCAGTAGAATTATTGGGAACAACGACCCCCAAATCATCGGGTGAAAGATTTTCACTTATCAATCTTCTTTTTATTTCTTTTGTAAGTGTTTCTATTTCAGAAACATCGTTGTTCATGGGAAAGATTTCAATATTAGTATTTTCAAAAATCCGTTTTAAGCCTTTCCTTTTCGATTGGAACTCAAACCCTTCATTTTTTAAAAAGTTGTGTATGTTAGTTATTGAATCAAAACTTCTGTCTTCTATGTTGACCCAAGTAATAAAATGAACCTCTTCAAATAGATCAAATAAAGCTTTAAGTGTTTTGTTAACGGCTGGAGAAATATCAAAAAAACCCGAAATAACGACCCTTTTTCCTATATATTTTTTCCCCTCTTCTTTCAATCTAGTTGGTAAAATCTCATAAAACCATTTGTACACACTGACGGGATCGTAATTTCTTTGATATTTAATAGACATATCGAACTTCGTTTCTAAAATATCTTCGAGTTTTTTTTCTAATTTTGTGTAAAGCATGTACAAATTAGAATTGTTATCTATAGAATCATCAAGCAACTTGTATTCTTCAGAGGATTCAACGATTTTTTCATCTTCAACCCTTGAAATTTCCCATTTTTTCTCGAAAATATCTAATATGTACTCTACTGATTTTTGAGATTTGGATATAACGTTTAGATATTCAGAAAATTCTTCGTCTTTTTTCTCTGCTTCTATTAAATCCATTATCTCATTTTCGATGTATACCTTCAAAAAATCCCTGTTCAGTATTACAGATTGTGGTTGGTATGTTTTTAGCGTCTCAGTTACATATTGGTTTATAACCCTGAAGGCATCACGATTTATAGTTTTTTTTGTTTGTGATGCAATATATTCTGCCACTTGCTTCACATAAAAACCAGAAGGCCCTAGAAACAAAAAGTTCAGAGGGTCTTCGTTGTAAAAAGGAAGTATAAGATCTCCAACGTTTTTAAAATGTTCAGGATTTAAGTCAAATAAATAGACCTTTTTCATTTTTTCTACCAGCTTTCTATTTCGTTTCTCACTTCATCGAAGTTGTATTCAAATCTGTAAGTCCTATTTTCCCTTTCGTTCCCAAAGAAATCCTTCTCTATATAGTCATAGTTGCCAAGGTTATATTTGTATTCTATTTCAGTATTTGGAGGCATTTTTATAGTTAATTGGTACGTTCCGTCATCCACTTTATCAAACCTATAATTTTCATCTCCCACCAACCAATTGTTGAAGTTTCCCATCATATAAATTGAAGCATCTTCTGGTGTATCTTCTGGAACGGAAGTGATTATAAAAGTGACTTCGAACAAATTTTCATCTTCTTCTGAAAACGAAGGTATTTCTGGGGCTGTTGTAGGAGATGGCTGAGCTGTTGTCGAGGCTTTTTGTGAAGAAAAACCAAAAAGCAAAAGAATTATTGCAAAGGGAAGTAAGATTTCTAAAAATCCTTTCAACTCTTTTTCACCTCTTTAATGGTGTAACTCTGTTTTCAGTTTATTATATCATATTTATTATCTTAATTCACATAAAGATTTTTAAGGTAATTGTTATTTAAATTCTTAAACAAATATCATTTGTTCACGAAACTTATGGTATAATCTAAAAGGTTATTTTGGCCCAAAAAAATAAAAAAGGAGTAAAAACATGACAAAATTTCAACAAATGGGCCTTTCTGATAACATACTCAGCGCGATTGATAGAAAAGGGTACGAAGCACCAACTCCTATCCAAGAAAAGGTTATCCCCCTTCTTTTATCTGGTAAGAATAATGTAATCGGTCAGGCTCAAACTGGTACAGGAAAAACTGCAGCATTTGGTATACCTCTAATTGAAAGATTAGACGAAAAAGCAAACGACGTTCAAGCTTTAGTATTAACACCCACGAGAGAGTTAGCTTTGCAGGTTTGTAACGAAATCGACTCATTGAAAGGAAACAAAAGATTGAATCTTCTTCCCGTGTATGGAGGGGTCTCAATTGGAAATCAAATTAGAGCCCTTAAGAGAAGAGTTGATTTAGTAGTAGGTACACCTGGAAGAATAATAGACCATTTGAACAGAGGTACTTTAGATATTACTAAAATCAAGTATTTAGTCATTGATGAAGCCGATGAAATGTTAGATATGGGTTTTATAGAAGATGTGGAGATGATTCTCTCAAAAACTAATAAAGAAAAGCAGATTTTGATGTTTTCGGCTACGATGCCTCAAAGGATTGTTACCCTCGCTAGAAAGCATATGGGGAATTTTGAAACGGTAACAACCGTTCAAGAAAACAAAGAGGACATAACTGTAAAGAAGGCAAAACAAATTTATTACATGATTTCTGAGTCTAATAAAATAGAACTTTTGAGTAGGCTTATAGATATAGACACTAATTTTTACGGTCTTGTATTTACTAAAACAAAAGTCCAATCAGAAGAAATTGCAAATGAATTAATCAAAAAAGGTTACGAAGCAGAAGCTTTAAATGGAGATGTCTCTCAAAATCAAAGAGAAAGAATAATGGATAGATTTAAGAGCAAACGAATAAAAATTTTAATATCCACAGATGTTGCAGCCAGAGGTATAGATATAGACAATCTTAAATACGTGATCAATTATTCTCTTCCACAAAATCCAGAAAATTACATACACCGTATAGGAAGAACTGCGAGGGCTGGGAATGAGGGTACAGCTATTACTTTTGTCACACCAACAGAGTACAGAAGATTTATGTTCATCAAGCATTCTTCAAAAGCCATAATAGAAGAAGCTAAAATACCACAAGCTAAAGATATTGTTAACGCAAAAGTTGAAAAAATAAAAGATGAGATCAAATCTAATCTTGCCAAAGATATAGATCCCATTTATGAAATCTTGGCGGAAACAATCTTAGAAGAAACTGATCAAGAGCCTAGCCAAATAATTGCTTCTATTTTAAAGTATTTTTATGGCGGAATCTTGAAAGAAGAAAATTATAACAAAATAAAGGAAGTTAAAAATTCTTCAAAAAGCAAGGACCAACGATTGTTTGTTGCATTAGGTAGTTCAAGCAAAAT
Organism: Petrotoga mobilis SJ95; assembly: GCF_000018605.1. Lineage (NCBI taxonomy): Bacteria > Thermotogati > Thermotogota > Thermotogae > Petrotogales > Petrotogaceae > Petrotoga > Petrotoga mobilis. The sequence continues at coordinate 1,006,968 of NC_010003.1, forward strand.
GACACCGAAAAAGCTTGCTGAATTTATCGAAAGGGAAACTGGTGTAACCATTAAAAAAATAAAAGATATACAAGTAATGGAAAAATTTTCTTTTGTAACGGTTCCTTCTGAACAAGCTGAAGCAATAATAGAGATATTTAAGCAAAAATCAAATAGAAAAAGACCACTTGTAGTACAAGCTAAGTCCAAAAGAAATTAGAAAGTGAAGTCATAAACGGATTATAGAAACATTTAGTTCGAACTAGAAGCATTTTTAACCGCTTCGTATACGTTTAAATGTAATCTTTTATCATAAGCTTCGGGTAAAATTCTGTTAGGTGTAGGAATACATGAATTTGAAATTGCAAGTATTGCAGAATGGAGCATTTTTTTAGTTATTTTTGATTTTTCCTCTATCGCTCCTTTCATTATTCCTGGAAAGGCTATGAGATTGTTGAGTTGGTTAGGATAATCTGATCTGCCAGTTGCCACTATACTTGCCCCGAAGCTTTTTGCTAATATTGGATCTATTTCCGGTAAAGGGTTGGCAAGTGCAAATATTATAGGATTTTTATTCATCTTTTTTACCATCTCTTCGTTCAAAATATTCCCCCTGGATACTCCTATGAACACATCTGCACCAAAAAGAGCATCTGAGAGATCCCCACTTATATTCTCTGGATTCGTTATCTTTGCTAATTCTTGATGATATTCATGTAAACAACTTTCTGGAACATTTTTATTCAAGACCCCATTTTTGTCAACTAAAACAAGATTTATGACCCCAAAATCCATTAAAAACTTGGCTATATTGTATCCCGCTGCCCCTATACCATTAATAACAACTTTAATATTTTTTGCTTCTTTCCCCGTTAATTTCAATGCATTCAACAATCCGGCAGTCACTACGACAGCAGTCCCCTGCTGATCATCATGAAAAACCGGAATATTCATTGTTTTATTCAATTCTTCTAATATTTGAAAACATCTGGGAGCAGAGATGTCTTCTAAGTTTATACCTCCAAAAGAAGGTTCCAAGTTTTTCACAATTGAAACAATTTCTTCTGGATCCTGTGTATTAAGGCAAATTGGGAAGGCATCAAGTTGACCAAAAAGATTAAAAAGCAAGGCTTTACCTTCCATAACAGGAAGCGCACCATATGGGCCTATATTACCAAGCCCTAATACGGCACTCCCGTCTGAAATGATACCAACGGTGTTCCAACGTCTTGTGTATAAAAATGTGTTTTCTGGATCTTTAGAGCATTCTTCTGCAACATCTGCTACACCTGGAGTGTATAGTAGGGATAACGATTCTTCGTTCAAATTGTCAACATTTGAAATTGTCTTGATTTTTCCTCTGAGTATTTTGTGTAATTCTTTTGCGTCCAAGGTTAACACCCCTTAAAAGTTAGAATATCTGATTGCCGCTTGTATCTATTGCCACCATTAAAGGAAAATCTTTTACGTTTATGTTGTAAATTGCTTCTGGCCCTAATTCCGCGAAGGCTAGAACCCTTATATCCTTCACACACTTAGAAAGATAAGCAGCTGCACCACTTGGAGTTATAAAATAAACTCGCTTGTATTTTATACATAGCTTTACTGCTAAATCATTTCTTTTCCCCTTTCCAACAGTTGCTAACACGCCTAATTTAAAGATCATTTCAAGATATTTATCCATTCTTTCACTCGTTGTCGGACCTATAGCACCTATCTTAGAGTTTTTTGGAGGATTTGCAGGACCTGCATAAAATACAATTTTTTCATTTAAATCTACAGGAAGCTGCGAATTTTTTGAAAGTAATTCTAAAAGTCTTTGATGGGCAGCATCCCTCATAACTATCAATTCACCTGTATATTGTAAGAGTTCCCCGATTTTTAATTTTTCAATTTCATTTACTTTCAAATTTTACCACACCTTTTCTACAAAGGTAACAATCTAAGGAAACCCCAACTGGAAGTGTAGCAATATGAGTGGGAGCATACTCTATATGTACAGAAAAAACTGAAACTCCTTCCTTTAGTCCTTGAAAACCTATATTTAAAGTATTTAAATCTTTTAAAAGCTCTTCTTCAAAGTCTGCATAAGTAGGATTTTGATTTCTTTCTTTGAAACTTTTTGTCAATGCCAATTTGGATAAAATCATCGCCTTATCGGAAGTTCCACCTATTCCTATTCCAACATGTAAAGGTGGACAGCCTTTTGCACCGTTTTCTTTCACATGCCCAATTATTACATCTTTTAACTCCTGAGCTCTGATTGACGGCTTTAACATGAACAAGGCTGAGAGATTTTCACTTCCCCCACCTTTCACCAAAAATTTGATCTCTAAACTCTTCCCAGAAATTTGGAATATGTGTACCACAGGGGGAGTGTTGTTCTTAGTGTTTTTTCTTTCAAAAAGGGGATCATTCACAACTGAAAATCGAAATGGATTTTCTGCATATACCTTTTCAACTACCTCATTCAAAGTGGTAAATATTGGTTCTTCAAGTACAACTTCGTTCCCTAAAAAAACAAAGAATTCAACAATACCTGTATCCTGACAGAGAGGTAATTTTTCAGCTTCTGCAATTTTGTAATTTTCTTTTAGCGCTTGCGAAAATGGACCACTGTATCCGTCTATGTAAGCTTTTACCTCAGGATTTATCGTTTCATTAGCCTGTACTATATGGTTTGACAACTTTTCGAATATTTCACGCTTATATATCATGCCAATCTCCTTTTTACAATGGATTACTGTCTTAAGCAATTCTAATTGTTTAATTTCTAAAGCTTCTATTTTATCGACTATTTTTCCATCTTGTTGAAATTTTAGCATAAAAAATGAAAAATTAAGAATTTTTAAGTTTTTAAGTCCTAATCGTCTACAATCGACTTTAATCGTCTATAATCTCATTTAATCGGATTTTTATTTTAAGAATATAAGAGTTATAATATGAATAGTTAAGCGGTTAAGTACTCTTATAATCAAATATTGGAGGAAAAACAATGCCACCAAAGAGAAACAAAAATTCTCGAATAACTATTGAAGATATAGCACAGATCGCACAAGTCTCTAAAGCTACTGTTTCTTATGTGATCAACGATAAACCTGGTGTAAGTGAACCAGTTAGAAATAAAATAAAAAATATAATTGAGGAAACTAATTATTTCCCTAATTCTGCAGCAAGAGGTTTAGCAGGTGAAAAAACAAATTTTGTTGGTTTAGTTATCCCTGATATTTCTGATATGTTTTATGCAAATATTATTAGAGGAGTAGAAAAAACTTTAAATAAAAAAGAATATCTTCTCAATCTATTTACCACACACGCAAGACCAGAAAGAGAGCAACAAGTAGTTCGACTGTTGAATAAAAGTATGGTTGACGGATTAATTATAATGGCTTATTTTATTACTGATAATTTCATACAATCTTTGAAAGAAAGAGAGATCCCTTTTGTCTTCATCGATTACCCACCAAAAGATGAAGATATTTATTCCGTAATGGTTGACAACGAAAATGGTGCTTTTGAGGCGACAGAATATTTGATAAAACTTGGGCATAAAAAAATAGCGTTTTTAGAAGGTCCAGAAGTTGCGTGGGATTCAAAGGCACGATTCAAAGGTTATTTAAAGGCATTAGAAACTCATGGGATCAAATTCAACCCAGAATTGGTTGAAAATGGTAATTTTACAAAAGAGGAGGGATATACCGCTACAAAAAGGTTGTTAGAAAAAGGAGAAAAATTCACAGCTGTCTTTTCTTCGAACGATCAAATGGCTATAGGGGCAATAAGGGCTTTAAAAGAAAGTGGGTACAAAATTCCAACAGATGTCTCTATTGTGGGTTTTGATAACATCGAGGCAAGTTCTATAATAGAACCCCCTCTAACAACTGTTTCACAGCCTATATATGAAATGGGTAAAAAGGCTGTAGATATAATAACAGCTTTGATAAATGGAGAAACAATAGAAGAAAAAAGATATATGTTAAAAACAAAATTAATTGAAAGACATTCTTGTACAAAAATATAAATTTTTTAGAGATAACTTAACCGATTAAGTAATTATAGATAGAGCTTTCAAGAGACACTTGAGAAATAATATGAGAGGTTACTAATAGGTAAATTCCCAATTCCTTTTCTTTGTTAGTAGAAACAGAAGAAATACGTGAAGTTTTATTTTCCTTATGGGTGGGGAGCGGGGCAAAGGGGCGCTGAAATCAGTTTTAATAGACTTTATAACAGTAATTTTAAAAATCAGGAGGGAATATATGTTCGAGACAAAATACGGGTATTTCACAGATGATGGAAAAGAATTCGTTATAACTACACCTAAAACTCCTAAACCTTGGATAAACGTTATTTCTAATGGAGATTATGGAATGATTATATCTCAAAGTGGTTCTGGTTATAGTTGGAGAACACATGCAAGTTTAAATAGAATTACACGGTGGGAACAAGATCTCATAAAGGATGAATGGGGCAAATATATATACATAAAAGATGAGACAAGAGGAGATTTTTGGTCTCCAAGTTGGAAGCCCACTTGTAAAGAACCACAAGAGTATGAAGCAAGACATGGCCAAGGTTATTCAATATTTGAAACAAAATACTTCGATATAAAAACAAATTTAACTATGTTTGTATCTAAGGATGATCCAGTTGAAATATGGAAGTTAACTATAAAAAATACTTCTGAAAAAGAACGAAAATTGTCTGTTTACACCTACTTAGAATGGAATTTAGGGGCTGCTCCCGACTGGCACAGAGAGTTTCACAAAACTTTTATAGAAACAGATTTTTTAAATGATTTAAACTGTATAACAGCTGAAAAAAGAATGTGGGAGATTCCAAATGAAAAAGGTCAACATTGGAACAGGAACTGGGAATATACCGCTTTTCATTCAGTTAACGAGAAAGTGAACGAATTTGAAGGGTCAAAGGAAAAATTTTTAGGACAGTATGGAAGTATTTCTAATCCAAATGCTCTTATTACAGGAGAAATTTCAAACACTTATGGAAAGTGGGAAGATTCCATTGCCAGCTTAAAAAATGAAATAATTTTAAAACCAGGAGAAGAAAAAACGTTGATTTATCTACTTGGGGCTGTTTCCAAAAAAAATACAAACGAAAGCGTGAGTTCACTTGTTAAAAAATATCAGACGGTAGAAAAGGTAGACGAAGAATTCGAAAAAGTAAAAGATATGTGGAGAGAAATGCTTTCAAAGTTTATTGTTGAAACCCCCGATAAAGCCTTGAATTTTATGCTGAATAACTGGTTAAAGTACCAAGCTATTTCAGGGAGGTTATGGGGAAGGTCTGCTTATTATCAAACTGGTGGAGCGTACGGCTTTAGAGATCAACTTCAAGATAGTCAGATATTTTTGTATGTGGATCCTGAACAAACCAAAAATCAAATAAAACTTCACGCAGCTCACCAATTCAAAGATGGAAGTGTTTACCATTGGTGGCATCCGATTTCTGAACTCGGTTACAAGAATAATATATCGGATAACAGATTATGGTTGCCTTTTGTTGTCTTAAGGTTTTTAAAAGAAACTAATGATTTAGAATTTTTGAGAGAAAATATAAAGTTCCTGGATGGTGGGGAATCTTCTTTATACGACCATTGTATTAGAGCAATTCACTACAATTTAAATCATATGAGCCAAAGAGGACTTCCTTTAATAGGTGATGGAGACTGGAATGATGGTATGAACGCTGTTGGCACCCAGGGTAAAGGGGAAAGTGTTTGGCTTGGACATTTCTTGTACGGTATTTTAAAAGATTTCTCTGTTGTCTGTAAGAAAATGGGAGATTTAGCAAATACGCAAAGGTTTATGGACGAAGCTGAAAAGCTTAAAGAAAACATCAACAAATACGCCTGGGATGGAGAATGGTACGTAAGGGCATTCAAAGACAACGGGGAACCAATTGGAAGCAAACAAAATAGTGAAGGTAAGATATTTTTAAATGCACAAACTTGGGCAATAATCAACGGTACTGCAACACAAACACGAAGTGAATCAGCTTATCAATCAGCAAAAAAGTACCTGTTTAAAGATTATGGTCCACTTCTTTTTCAACCGGCATTTGCAAAACCTGATCCAGAAATTGGATATCTAAGCAGATACGCCGCGGGAGTTAGAGAAAATGGTGGGTTATACACTCACGCAGGTACTTGGGCGATATTAGCAGCTGCAAAGATGAAAGATCCTGATACATATAAAATCTACAAAAGTTTCATGCCCATTTATAGGGGTTTGGAACCTGATAAATACTTAGCTGAACCATATGTTACTCCAGGTAACGTTGATGGACCAGATTCTCCCTATTTTGGAAGAGGAGGGTGGACTTGGTATACAGGATCGGCAGCTTGGTATTTCATAGTAGCAGTTGAGGGAATTTTTGGACTAAAAGCCGAATGGGAAGGATTAAAAATAGAACCCTTGTTCCCAGAAGATTGGAAAGAAGTAAAAGTAAAGAGAATGTACAGGGGAAAACAATTGAACATAACTTACAAAAAAAGTGATGAGAAAAAAATCATAGTTAACGGTGTGAAAATCGATGGAAACATTATTAAGCCAGAATTATTTGAAGAAAGTTTTTTGGAAGTTGAGGTACTTTTTTAGAAAAATATCAAAATTTAGAAATTTAAGAAATAAAGGGATTATGGGTTGGGAAGGAATAAAGATAAACAAGTTTTAGAGTTTTAAAAAAACAGTAAAATTACTAGTAGGAGGTGTGGAAAGATGAGAAAGACTTTGGTTGTTTTGAGTGTTGTGATGATGTTGGTTTCCTTGAATTTTGGTGCAACAAAGATAACAGTGTGGGGTATGGGTCAGGGAAAAAGTTTGGAGCAATTGTCAAAACTTTTTATGGAAGAATACCCCGAATATGAGGTAGATTTCCAAGCCATACCTTGGTCAAATGCCTACGAAAAAATTTTAACATCAATCGCTGGCAGACAAGTCCCGGATGTTGCACAGATGGGAACAACTTGGATGGCTCCGTTTGGAAGCATGGGGGCATTTGAAGATTTAGCTCCATATATTGAAAGTTCAGAAGTTGTAAAACCAGAGAATTTTTTCGAGGGAGCATGGGAAACAGGAATAGTTGATGGAAAGCAGTTTGGTATTCCTTGGCATGTGGATGTTAGAGCTATGTTCTATAGAACAGATTTATTAGCACAAGTAGGTTACGATCATGCTCCTCAAACCTGGGATGAGTTGTACGATGCGGTAAAAAAACTACATGAAAACGGCAGTAGATATGGCATAGCGCTTTACCAACCTCAGGATAATTACCAAACTTTTTTCCCCTTTGTTTGGCAAAATGGAGGAGATATATTAGACAGCCAAGGAAATGTGACAGTGGATCAACATGAATTCGTTGAGGCTCTTGAGTATTATACGAGATTTTTCACAGAAGGGTTGACCCCTATTTCGGGAAGCGGTAACATATTCCAAGATTTTGCTTCAGGAGATACCCCAATTTATTTTTCAGGTCCATGGATGATTAATATGACTAGAGATCAAACACCCCAAATAGATGGTAAGTGGGATGTTGCGTTAATGCCTGAGAAAAAAAGTAGAACATCCTTTATGGGAGGTAGTGATTTAGTAATTTTCAGGGATTCCAAAAACAAAGAAGGTGCTTGGAAGTTCATAGAGTTTGCATCGAGACCTGAAAACCAACTGTTGGCCTATCAAATTACAAATGAACTACCTGCAGCCAGACAAGCATGGGAAGATCCTTTATTACAAGCAGATCCCATGATAGCAACGTTCGGTGAACAGTTGAATGATGCTAAAGCTCCTGTAAACGTTCCCGAATTTCATGAGATTGCAGCTGCAATTGATAGGATGGTTCAAGAAGTGATTTATGGCAGAAAAACACCGGAACAAGCAGCTCAGGATTTGAAAAAAGAAATTGAAAAGATACTGAAATAATTTGTTTCATGCCCCTCTTTTTATGCAAAAAGAGGGGCTTTGATCAAAACTTTTTGATTATCGAGGAGAGATAAAATTGAAGACCCCAATAAGAGCAATTATCGGTTTCATAGGACCTTCAATAATATTATTGTTGATCTTCATGTTAATACCTATAGTAGTTTCTTTGGTGATAAGCTTCACTGATTTCGACGTTTATGCTATATATAATTGGGGAAATGCTAGTTTTATAGGCTTTGAAAATTATGTAAACTTAATGCATGACCCTCTTTTTTGGAGGGCATTACTAAATACGCTGTATGCATTAGTTGTTGCAATGCCAATAACGATAGTTTTGTCTTTAAGTTTTGCTGCCCTTATAAACAGGGAAGCTACGTATTTTAAGAATTTTTTTAAAGTGAGTTTTTATCTACCTTCCATAACAAATACTGTCGCAATTGCTATCGTATGGGCTTGGATGCTCAATCCTGATTACGGATTATTAAATTGGTTTCTAGGTTTGTTTGGAATACAAGGTCCTAATTGGTTGGGTGATCCCCTTTGGGCAATGCCGTCGGTAATAATGCTTGTAGTTTGGAAAGCAGTTGGTTACAACATTATTCTCTTCACGGCGGGTTTACAAAATATACCAGACTATCTATACGAAGCCGCCGAATTGGATGGTGCTTCAAGATTCCAACAATTTTTGCATGTGACAATACCATCGTTGAGGCCAACAATATTTTTCGTTACAGTTATGACTGTAATAGGTTATTTGCAATTATTTGAGGAACCATATATGCTAACTTCAGGCGGACCTTTGAATGCTACTTTATCTATAGTTCTCTATCTATATAGGCAGGGCTTTGAGTTCTTCAAATTAGGGTATTCCTCTTCGATTGCCTTCGTGCTATTTTTAATAATATTTGCCTTAACCTATATACAAATGAGGGCAAGAAGATCAGAAGTATAAAAGAGTATTGGTGAGGAGTGATAATAATGAGATCGAGAAAAGTTTCTCCCATAGAGCAAGTCGCCGTGCATGGAATATTGATTATTTGGCTATTAATTTCAGTTATACCTTTTGTATGGATGGTTTCGACTTCTTTTAAAGGCCCTGGAGAAATTTATATATTTCCTCCAAGATGGATCCCCAGAAATCCTACTTTTGATAATTATATAGATTTATTTCAAGAAATGAATTTTGGAAGGCCATTTTTGAACTCCGTTATTGTGTCTCTTTCTACAACATTTTTATCGGTTTTAGTAGCTACTATGGCAGGTTATGGCTTTGCTAAATTCCATTTTAAAAATAAAAATTTACTGTTTTTGTTCATCTTGGGAACGATAATGGTACCGGGTCATATAACTATGATTCCAGTATTTTTATTGTTGTCACAGTTGAATCTGTTGAACACCTATTTGGGGTTAATATTACCAGCTATAGCAAACGCCTTCAACATATTTTTCATGAGACAATACATTATGGGCATACCTGATGAACTAATAGAAGCGGCTAAAATGGATGGGGCACATGAAGGATGGATCTTTTTTAGAGTAATTTTACCTTTAGCTAGGCCAGCCATGGCAGCAATAACTATTTTCACTTTTACGGGTGCTTGGAACAGTTTTTTATGGCCATTAATTCTAGCGACTGATGAAAGCATGTACACACTTCCAGTTGCTGTATCTGTATTACAAGGACAGTATGGTGAAAACATAGCAATGCAAATGGCCGGTTCAGTTATTGTAATTTTACCTCTTATCATCGTATTTTTATTCACTCAGCGATATTTCATAAAAGGAATTACATTTACCGGTATGAAAGGCTAAAGTGAAATGACCAGATTTATAATATTATTCAAATCTTGTTAATAAATTACCTGTATAATAAAAGGGACTAAATTTATCCAAATAACATTTTTGAAATAACTAAAATTATTTTTAACGAATTGTAGAATAAGTTCATAGGAGAAGAAAGAAACCTAAAATATTGAACAAATATTCCAATAAAAGAAGCAGAATTTGATTTTAAGGAGAGATATTATGGCTTTACTAGAGGTAAACTTTATGTCGAGGTCATTAATGAGGAAAGTACCAATTATGGTGGTCCTACCAATGGATAAAGCGAATCTTTCAGGTAAGTCTGAAATCACAGACAATGACAATAATACTTTCAAAACACTATATCTTCTTCATGGAATATTCGGTAATTATTCTGACTGGGTATCAGAAACAAGAATTCAAAGATTGGCTGAGGGAAGGAATCTGGCTGTTGTAATGCCTTCTGGTGAGAATTCGTTTTATCTGGACCAACCAGAATCTGGAAATTTTTATGGTGAATTTATAGGAAGAGAACTTGTTAATATCACCAGAAAAATGTTTCCTTTGTCAAGAAAAAAAGAGGATACTTTTATTGCAGGACTTTCTATGGGAGGTTACGGTGCCATTAGAAATGGCCTAAAATACCATGAAACTTTTGGCTGTGTTGCTGGACTTTCCAGTGCTTTGAATTTTGAGCAAATGCTTGATGAATCATATCAAGTGATTGCTTGTAAGAAGAGCGCCTTCGGAGATCCTAAGGAAGCTATTTTGTCAGATAAGAATCCAAAGGTTCTTGTGAAGAATATCAAAGAAAATCCATTGGGCCAGTTCCCTAAAATGTATATGGCTTGTGGCACCGAAGATAATTTAATAAACTCTAACCGTGATTTCAGGGATTTTCTTATTGAAAACAATGTGGATTTAACTTATGAAGAAGGGCCAGGTGCACATACGTGGGAATTTTGGGATACTTACATCGAAAAAGTGCTTGACTGGCTTCCATTGAAAAAACCTTCGTAAAGGAATATAAAAATAAAAAAAGCTATAAAAAAAATTATTAACAATTGAAATCTAAGATCCACTGGTTATATGAAAAATTGGATCCTCCCATTAAAAAAGATAAGTGGACAGGACGAATAAGCAAAGTTCGTTTATGCTTGTATTGTAACAACAGATATCATAGAAGACATTTTATAAAGGAGGCCATTAGATGGCAAAAGTCAACGTTATATTCTATAGTATGTATGGTCATATTTATCAAATGGCTAAAGCCGAAGCAGAAGGCGCAAAAGAAGTAGAAGGAACAGATGTTAAGATCTACCGAGTCCCTGAAACCGTTCCTGAAGATATTCTAATCCAATCCGGTGCTAAAAAGGCACAAGAACAATTTTCCCATATTCCAATAGCAAATTTGGATTCACTTGTTGAAGCTGATGCAATAATTTTTGGAACTCCCACTAGATTTGGCATGATGGCGGCACAAATGAGGCAATTTCTTGATACAACAGGTCCACTTTGGGCAAGGGGAAGCTTAGTTGGAAAAATAGGTAGTGTTTTCACTTCTACCAGTACTCAACATGGAGGTCAAGAATCTACCATTTTAAATTTTCATACAACGTTATTGCATCATGGGATGATTATTGTGGGAATTCCTTTCAATGAGCCAGGTCTGAGCGATGTGTCGAATATTCATGGAGGTACACCATATGGTGCCTCGGCAATTATTATCCAAGGCGAGGAAAATAGACCTAATGAAATAGACCTCAACATTGCAAAAAGTCAAGGAAGAAGAGTAGCTGAAATAGCAAAAAAGCTTTTTGGGTGATACTTCAGAGTATAAACTGTAAAATTAAAATATCGACTTTTAAAAACTTTTGAAGGCGCACGATCTGTGCGTCTTTATTTTTTTTGAATTTAAAACTTCAATTGACTTTTAAAAAAATACCTGATATAATTAATTATGATTATTCACTTAGTGTATGAATGAAATGATTAGAGGTGATTTTCTTAATGCTCAATATACAAAATTACACATTTTTTAATCCTTCTCCGAATTTTAGAGAAATGGTGATCTTAAAGTTAATTTCTCAAGAAAATGATATTTCTCAAGATACAATGGCAAAAAAAGTAGGGGTCGTTCCATCTATGATAAACAAGTACTTAAAAGATTTTGAAGAGAATGGAAATATCATAAAAAGCGGTGAAAACAAACGCAATATGAGTTATGAGCTCACAGAGGCAGGAAAAAAGAGGTTGCAATTTTTAACCCTCAGTTTCGTTGACGAGGTTTCTGAGTTATATACAGAAACCAAAGACTCATTCAAAAAAGTTTTTCAAACTCTTAAAAAAGATAATTTAAAGGATATTCTTTTGTATGGTGCGGGGGTTGTTGGAGGAATTGTATTGAAGGTTTTGAAGGATGAAAATATTAATATAATTGGATTTTTGGATGATTCCCCTTTAAAACAAGGTGATAAACTTCAAGGAATAGATATTTACCCTCCGGAAAAAGCCAAAGAGCTAACCTACGATGCACTCATAATAGCTTCTTTTAGGAAGTCAGAAAAAATTTTGGAAAAGGCAACTGAAAAAAATTTGGAAAAATTATATGTTTTTAAGATAGATGAGGAAGGCAATATTTCTTTGGAGGGGAGATGAGATGGAAGACAAGATGAAGGTTCCTCTTTTTGATTTAACACGACAATACGAAAAATTGAGAAAAAATGTTCTAAAAAAGTTGGATGCTGTTTTCACTTCTGGAAATGTGGTTATGGGAAGTAATGTAAAAGCCTTAGAAGAGGAAATTGCAAAGTATATAAACGTAAAGTACGCTATTGGTGTTGCCAATGGCTCTGATGCCTTAAGGATATCCGTTCAAGCTATAGGTATAAAAGAAGGAGATTACGTTATCACCACACCATATACTTTTTTTGCAACCGCAAGTGCAATTTTACTGAATGGTGCCACGCCTATATTTGTGGATGTAGAAGATAAATATTACAACCTTGATTTGGATAAAGTCGAAGATTTGCTTGAGAATCATCCAAAAAAAGAAAAAATTAAAGCAATCATTCCCGTACACCTTTTTGGAAAAACCGTTGATTTAGAGAGATTGGAAAGAATAAGAGAGAATTACAACATAAAAATTATAGAAGACGCCGCTCAGTCTATTGGATCTGTATGGCACTTTAAGAATGGTGAAAGAAAATTTAGTGGCAGCATCGGAGATTTGGGCATATTTTCCTTCTTCCCAACAAAAAATCTAGGTGGTTATGGTGATGGTGGAATGGTTGTTACAAACAATGCGGATTTGGCAGATAGGATCAGAAAATTAAGAGTTCATGGTGCTGCAAAAAAATATTATCACGATGAAGTTGGTTACAATTCAAGATTAGACGAAGTTCAAGCTGCAATATTGAGAATAAAACTAAACAATTTAGATGAATACATTGATAAAAGAATAAAAAAGGCAAAAAATTATGAAGAATTATTTGAATTACATAACCTCAACGAAGATTTAAGTTATCCTGCTTATTTTAACGACAGAACCCATGTCTATCACCAATACGTAGTCACTTTGAATAACCCCAAAGATAGGGATAAATTGAAAAAATTCTTAGAAAATAAAGGGGTTGGAACATCGATATACTATCCTCTTGGTTTGCACCTTCAAAAGTGCTTTGAGAACCTGGGTTATAAAGAAGGGGACTTCCCTGTAGCTGAAAATGCATCTAAATCGACGTTAGCCTTGCCAATGTTTCCAGAGCTCACCAAAAAGGAGCTGGAATACGTAGTTAAAAGTATTAAAGAGTTTTTTTCAAAATAGTTTTAGAGTTTCTAAAGATAGCGATATTTTAGAAAGAGGAGGACTAAAAAATGGCATTATTGGATAAAATAAAAGATAAAACTGCAAAGATAGGGGTAATAGGTTTGGGTTATGTTGGTTTACCTCTTGCGGTGGAAAAGGCGAAGGCAGGGTACAACGTTTTAGGGTTCGATATTCAAAAAGAAAAAGTAGAAAAGGTCAACAAAGGGATAAATTATATCGGAGATGTTGTAAATTCAGAGTTAGAAAAGCTGGTTGACGATGGTTATCTAAGCGCTACAGGCGATTATGATAGAATAAAGGAGTGCGATTGTGTAACAATATGTGTTCCAACTCCTTTGGATAAATACAAACAACCTGATTTAAGTTTTGTTGTTGATTCAACCAAAGAGGTAGCCAAAAGGCTTCATCCAGAAATGTTGATTGTTTTAGAAAGCACTACTTATCCGGGAACTACCGAAGAAGTAATTCTGCCGTTATTACAAGAGTATGGGTTCAAGGTTGGAAAAGATTTTTATTTAGCTTTTAGCCCAGAAAGGGTGGATCCGGGAAATTTGATTTACAAGACGAAAAATACTCCAAAAGTAGTCGGTGGAGTTACCGAAAAATGCACTTTACATGCAAAAACCCTCTATGAAAACGTATTAAACGCAGAAGTTTTCACCGTTTCATCCCCTAAGGAAGCAGAAATGTCAAAAATTTTGGAAAATACCTTTAGAATAGTCAATATTGGTCTCATAAATGAAATGGCTATCTTAGCAAAGAAAATGGGAATAAATATCTGGCAGGTCATAGATGCAGCTGCTACAAAGCCTTTTGGATTCATGCCCTTTTATCCAGGACCAGGTGTGGGCGGGCATTGTATTCCAATAGATCCTTTTTATTTAACGTATAAAGCTAGAGAGTTTGACTATCACACAAGGATAATAGAATTGGCTGGGGAAATAAACGATTATATGCCTGAGTATGTAATTGAAAGACTAATGGACATTTTAAACGAAAATAAAAAGTGTTTGAACGGTTCCAAAATATTGATGTTAGGGGTGACTTATAAAAACGATATAGACGATTTAAGAGAGTCTCCTGCTTTGAAAGTTTTGGAGCTTTTGGAAAGAAAGGGTGCAGAAGTTAGGATTCATGACCCTTATATAAAAAGTTTTTCTCACAAAGGAATAGCGTATAAAACGGTAGACTTAACAAAAGAATTGTTAGAGGGATCAGATGCTGTCTTAATTACTACGGGGCACAAAAAGGTGGATTACAATTTCGTTTTGGAAAATGCCAATATAGTTTTTGATACAAAAAATGTCACAAAAGGACTTAGAGAGAAGTATCCAGAAAAAGTTTCTTTATTATGAAAAGTTTAAAAGTAGGTGATATTCTTTGCTTAAATTGGCTGTAATAGGTTGTGGAAGAATTGCTCAAACAAAACACTCAGAAGCAATTATAAAAAATTCTGATATCATTGAAAATGTGGCTGTTTGCGATCTAAAAGAAGAGAGAGCAGAACAATTTGCCAGTAAGGTTGAAAATTCTGGGTTAAAGAAACCAGAGATATACACGGACTATAGAAAATTGTTGAAAAGATCGGATATAGACGCCGTGGCAATCGCTACCGAAAGTGGGAAACATTATGAACTCACCATGGCAGCTCTGCAAAACAACAAACATGTGTTAGTGGAAAAACCAATGGCCCTATCGACAAAACATATGAATGAGATGATAGAGCTTGCAAAAAGAAAAAATTTAAAGTTAGGGGTTTGCTTTCAAAATCGGTTCAATCCACCTATACAAGAATTAAGAAAAAAAATTACAACAAATTCCTTTGGAAGAATTCTTCACGGTCAAGCTTCCATTAGGTGGAATAGAAACGAAGAATATTATAAACAAGCAAAATGGAGAGGCACTTGGGAATACGACGGTGGTACGTTGATGAACCAATGTACTCACAATATAGACTTGTTATTGTGGAATATGGGCTCTGAAATAAATGAAATATACGGTGTTATTCAGAACTTCACCCATCCTTATATAGAAGCCGAGGATTTTGGAGGGGCAATAATAAAATTTAAAAACGGTTCCGTAGGAATTATAGAAGGGTCAGCAAATATATATCCAAAAAACTTGGAAGAAACTCTATCGATATTTGGAGAAAAAGGCACAGTGGTTATCGGCGGCTTAGCGGTGAATAAGATAAAATATTGGAGATTTGAAGGAGAAGATGGGCATCCATTTCAAAATCTCCCCGATCCTGATACCGTTTATGGTAGTGGGCACATTCCACTGTACAGAGATTTTTATCACTCGATAGAAGAGGATCGAGAACCTTTTATTAATGGCGAAGAAGGGAAAAAGGCTGTAGAAGCTGTTTTGGGAATTTACAAGTCTGCCCTTTTGGACAGACCTGTGAAATTTCCAATCGATTTTTCAACTATGGAATTGAAGAGGGATATATAGTCAGTCTAGATCTTGTTATAATCAAGATCTACTCCCCTCTTTTTTTCACATATTGATTTCTATCCCTAAACCAGGTTTGTCCGAAAGAATTATTGTATCTCCTTCTACTTCAAATCCTCCTTTTACTCCTTCGTATTCTTCATAATACATGAAAGAATCTAAATCAGCGTCTCTTATATTTCTCTTGGCTGCAACTAAGCTTGCTCCAGCAGTAAGGGCCACCTTTGTTTCTACCATACATCCAACCATACAATTAATTCCAGCAGATTCTGCAATTGTGTTAATCTTTTCTGCTTCGTAAAGCCCTCCACTTTTCATCAGTTTTATGTTGATCATATCGGCACTATCTTTTTTTATTGCCTGCATCGCATCGTGAGCGTTATGAACTGATTCATCTAAAATTATCTTCATATCAGCCTTTTTTCTCAAAAGTGCAGATCCATCAAAATCCCAGTCGGCTAATGGTTGTTCAAAGGCTTCAATGTTGTAACTTTCCATCATCTTAATTGCAGTTAATGTATCGTGTATATTCCATCCTTGGTTGGCATCTATTTTCAATCTTACTTTATCTCCCACCCTATTTCTTATTAGCCTGATAGCTTCAACGTCGTTTTTAAGATCAACGCCAGTTTTGATTTTTAATATATTAAATCCTTTATCTACGCTCTCTTTGGCTTCATTTGCCATTTCTTGTGGCGCACCAATCCCTATCGTGATATCTGTCTGTACTTTGCTTTCAAATCCACCAAGAAGCTTATAAAGGGGTTCTTGCATTACTTTCCCTTTTATATCGTAGAGAGAGATATCAACCGCTGCTTTTGCTGCTGTATTTCCTGCGATTGCTTTGTTTAATATATAATGAATTCTTTCTATTGCGAGTGGATCCTGCCCTATTAATATTTCTTTGAAAGTCGGAAGAATTGCTGTTACACTATCGATGCTTTCCCCCGTTACTGAACGAGAGGGAGTAGCTTCTCCAAAGCCGAAGTATCCCTCATCAGTAGTTATTTTTACAAGCACCGATTCACAATACTCCGTTGATCCTCGGGAGATAACAAAAGGTTTTTTGAGTTTAATTTTGATTTTTTCAAATTTTAAATCTGTTATTTTCATTCTCTGCCCTCCACAAGATTTTTTAAATAGTGCGACCCTTTGCCATAACTTTTTTTATTTCCAGAGTACTTTTATCTAAGAACACTATATCTGCATCAAAGTTTTCTTTTATTTGGCCTTTGTTTTCCAATTTAAGAAAATTTGCAGGATTGATAGTGATTACCTTCAAAGCTTCTTCCAAAGGGATATCTTCTTGTATTACACAATCCTTTACTTCTTCAAAGAGTGTGCCTACATCTGCTACTGTTAGACCTATATAATTTCCTTTTTCATCGAATTGTGGTAAGCTCCCCTGTCCATCAGATGAGAAAGATATATTGTCAATATTTACCCCATCTTCAAGTAAAAGATTCAAGGCTTTAGATGGTTTTGATGGATCCTCTTTGTCTTTCTTTTTTGACGAACTAGTTGTGAAATCTACCCTTCCACCCTGTTCTATGAAATTTTTACATGTTTGAAGAGCTTTTTCTCCCTTGTTCATGTGAGTTGGAAGGAACTGTGTAATAGGTAATTCTGAATTTTCAACAACATCTAGTAATATCTGAATGAATTTTTCTCCTCTGCCAACGTGAATATTTACAATGCCCGCCTTTTTTGATAAAATTCCACCCACTCGAGCTTCTGAAGTCAATCTTATCAGCTCTTCTAAGGTTGGCTGGGAACCTCTATGGTCTGAAATAGCAACCTCTCCAACACCTATTATTTCTTCAATGAAAACCAAATCGTCTATAATTCTGCCGGTAAAAGTTTTTACTGGTAGATGATAAGAACCCGTATACGTATAGCAGCTTATCCCTTCTTGTTTTAATGCTTTTGCTTTTGCAATTAAGTTTTGCATACTTCGAGTTGCGTTGTCGGTTCCCAAAACACCTACTAATGTAGTAATTCCAGAACTTATTATCTTGGAAAGGGATATTTCGGGAGTTCTTGTGCTGTATCCCCCTTCTCCACCTCCCCCTGTTATATGAACGTGTGAATCTATAAAACCTGGAACTACTATATAATCCTCAGCATCGATAATCTCAACTTTAAGATTAGAATTTAATTCTATCGAATCGACTAGTTCTAAGATTTTTTCTCCACCAATTAATATATCTTTTTCCCCTAAAGCTTTAGGCGAGTAAACTGTTGCATTCTTTATGAGGGTAAGCAAAATGCTCTTCTCCTTTTTTATGATTATAAGTTTTATTTAAATCATGCCACAGAGAATATTAAAAAGTCAAGTTAACTCATTCTACCAATAATTTTTAAATAAAAAACAAAAAGCTCAAAAATCCGAAAAAGATTTTGAGCTTTCATAGAAAAAGAATTTGATAATGGTCGGGACGACTGGACTTGAACCAGCGACCTTTGGTTCCCGAAACCAACGCGCTACCAACTGCGCTACGCCCCGAATTCTTATTATTCTATAATTGATTTTATCATATTTTTTAATCGAAGTGAATAGTAACCAAAAAATTGAGGAATAATCAATTTGTTTAATAGCATCGGTGAAGTTACTACAAACCGCATATCCGTATATAACTTAACTGTTGCGTTATAATAGTTCATTTTATTGTTAATTTTAGGCACAGCTAACTCTTTTAAAAAGTGTTATAATTGAATTGAAATATTCGAAAGAGGTGATTATAATTTGCTAATTCCTTTACACGATTTGTTTATTGGGCAAAAGGGTAAGATAGTGAGTTTAAACAATGAAGAAGAAAGTACGAAAAATCGTCTTCTTGCAATGGGAATCACGCCAGGTAAATCTATAGAATTAGCTCATGTTTCTCCTTTTGGAGATCCTTTGGTATTTAAAATTGGAGAAAAAAAAGTAGTTTTAAGAAAAAGCGAAGCTTCTAAGATCCTTGTCGATGTTCCTTACAAAGTATTCAACCTTTTGGAAAGTGAAACTGGAAAATATGAAATTATCGATCTTAAAGGGGGAAACAACTTCATAGAGGAAATGAAAAGCATGGGGTTGTATAAGGGGGTTAATATTAATTTAGTTAATAAGCTTGGAAATAGGATAATTGTTGAGGTTGATGGAAGCAAATACGAATTGGGTAGAGGAAGAGCTGCCAAGATATTCTGTAAAAAGGTGGATTAGAAAATGGATATATCGGCTTTAGAAAAATACATGAAAAAGAATAAAGAAGTTGACATTTTGGAATTAAAAGAGAAATTTCACTTAAATCAAAGTGAATTAAACATTTTGATTCCTTTCTTAAGGTCCATGAATGTTGGAATGGAAAAAATAGATAAAATAGAACCCGTATGTAAAAGTTGCCCATTGACAGATAAATGTGGAAAAGGCCTATTAAACAACTGTTATTATACTAAATAACTTTTCAAAACAAATTTAATAATGGGAGGAGCTTAAATGAGCAAGGATATCCTCAAAGATAACGTTGAAACAGTTAACAAGGAAGCAGAGATTTCAATCATTGGAAATCCTAACGTTGGTAAGACTTCTCTATTCAACCTTTTGACGGGCACTAAACAATATGTTGCTAATTGGCCAGGGGTTACAGTAGAGAAGAAAGTTGGAAATTTTAAGTATAAAGGAAAAACCTTTAAATTAGTCGATCTTCCAGGTGTTTACACTCTTTCAGCTAAAAGTGAAGACGAGAGAGTTGCTAAGGATTATTTAATAAGTAATAGTTCGGAGATAGTAATTGTTGTAGCAGATGCCTTGAACTTGGAAAGTTCGATGTTTTTATTGTTTCAACTTATAGAAATTGGCGTGAAGACTATTTTGGTTATAAACGCTGTAGATGAAGCTCGGGAAAAAGGGAGAATCATCGATCCATCCCCAATTTCCAAAACTTTAAACATCCCTGTCATATTGACTTCCGCCAAGACAGGGGAAGGTAAGGAAGAACTTTTAGAAGAAGCATACAATCTTTCTAAAGAAAAAAATCTTACAGAAAAGAAAATAATGTATCCGGAAGAAATAGAGAATTTTATCGAGTTTTTTCAAGACAAAGTTTCAAAGTATCCTAAGATAAGTTCAAAATATCAAAATTATATAGATAGTAGTTGGTTACCAATCTACTTTTTAGAGTTTGGAAATGAAGATTTGGAGCTTTCCAAAGATTTTTTGGCTGAATTAAAAGAAAATTTTGATATAGAAGAACTTAAAAACAAATATTTAAATTGGAAGTTTAATTTCATTTCTTATCTGGTTAGTTCTTCCATAATAAAAGAAGGCATAGACTGGTCTCTGAGAGATATTTTAGACCACGTTTTTACTCATAAGGTTTTGGGAATATTGATATATGTCTTTGCTTTGTTTGCAGTGTTTTCTCTAACATTCAGCCTCGCTCAACCATTATCGGATTTGCTGGATTCGGCTTTTACTTTTTTAGGTAACTCTATCAGCGGACTTGTAACTGTTCCTTGGTTGGAGTCACTACTAGTTGATGGTGTTATAGCTGGGGTTGGTGGGGTTTTGATTTTTATTCCACAGATTTTTATCTTATTTTTCTTCTTAGGATTCTTGGAAGAATCAGGATATTTGCCAAGAGCAGCCTTTTTAGTTGACAGAATTGCGAGAAATTTTGGATTAAGTGGTAGATCTTTTATGTCTATTATTTTAGGTTTCGGCTGTAATGTTCCAGCCATTATCTCTACTAAATCAATTGCTAATAAAAAAGAAAGATTAGCTTTAATTATTAGCCTTCCCTTTGCATCGTGTAGTGCAAGGTTACCGGTTTACATACTTTTAATAAGCGCGTTCTTTTCAACGCACGCAGCAACTATAATGTTGCTAGTCTATTTATCGAGTATATCTTTAGTTTTACTATCCTCAAAATTTTTACAAAGATTCATTACCCAATCAGAAGATATCCCATTTATCATAGAACTACCAAGGTTTAGGATGCCTACTTTCAAAAATTTATCAATTTATACATGGAACAGAGGAAAGCACTTTTTGCAAAAAGCCGGAGGCATAATTTTAATAGCCACCATAGTAATTTGGTTTTTGTCTTTCTTCCCTAATTTTGGAACAGATATAAACAGTAGTTTTGCCGCTTCTATTGGGAGAGTGTTTGAACCTTTAACTAATCACTTGGGGTGGGATTGGAGAATAAACACCGGCTTGATTTTTGGTGTCGCTGCCAAAGAAATAGTCGTGTCTTCTTATGCCACAATTTTTAATGTTGGAGAAGGCTCTTTAACCTATGCCTTACAAAATGCATTAACCCCGGCATCTGCTTTAGCGCTAATATTCTTCGTTTTGGCTTATATTCCTTGTTTTGCAACGTTGGCCACGATTAAGGCGGAGACAAATGGCTGGAAATGGGTTATCTTTAGTTTTATTTACACCACCGTTGTTGCTTATATTATAGCTAATGTGGTGTTTTTTGTAGGAGGTATTTTCCTATGAAGCATAAAAACTTCACACTTTCTTTGATAGCAATATTATCAATCATTTTTATGTTGCTAAATATACAAAAAAGCTTTTTCTATGTCTTTTCTTTTTTTGTTATATTCTTAGTTTCGATCTACGGTTTTTTTAATGACAATAGAATATGGTATCATAAATCTGCCCATATAATAGTTTCTTCTTTTATCGGTCTATTTCTTTTAGCTTATGAAATCTTGGATATTTTGTCCAATATGTTAGTAGGTGAATTTTCAGAAATAAATTTAAATATTTATGTTATAATCTTTGGTGTATTAAGTATATTGATATTCTTTTTAGAATTGAGATACCTTAGAAGAAAGAGAAATGAAGCCTTGAATAAGGAGTGATTATAAATGTTAAAAGATGTATTAAATAAAGATTTGAAAAAATATATGAAAGAGAAAAATACCCTTGCTTTAAATGCGGTTAGATCAATAATATCAGAGATTAAAAATAAAGAGGTTGAAAAAGCAGCTGAGTTAACAGAGGAAGAAATAGTCCAATTGATAAGAAAACAGATAAAAATGAGAGAAGATTCCATTGAACAGTTTGAAAGAGCAGATAGAAACGATCTCGCTGAAAAAGAAAGAAAAGAAGCTGAGATCTTACAAGGTTATCTTCCTGAACAGCTCTCTGACGAAGAGTTAAGAAAAATAATAGAAGAAACTATAACCGAAGTCAATGCAACATCAAAAAAAGATTTTGGCAAAGTTATGAAATTAGTAATTCAAAAGGTTCAAGGAAGGGCCGATGGAAAGAAAATAAGTGAAATACTGTCGACACTTTTAAATTAACATATAACTAATATGTGATATAATAATATTAGAAAGAATTTCTTTGGAGGTGTTTTTTGCAGTGCTCACAATAGTTTATTCGGTGTTATTATTAGGGATTTTAGGGTTTGCTTCCGGTACTTTTTTAGCATTTGCTGCAAAAAAATTTGAAGTAAAGGAAGATCCAAGAGAAGCTATTGTTAAAGCCGTATTGCCAGGTAATGACTGTGGATCTTGTGGTTATCCTGGATGTGCAGCCTTCGCAAAGGCGTTTGTCAAAGGTGAGGTTGGAAAAGACGGTTGTGTTCCTGGCAAATCTCAAGGTGTCCCAGAACTTTTGGAGAAAATATCTAAGATGTCTGTTGACGAATTGAACAAAATATATGAAGAAAGCGGGGAAGACGATTCTAAAATTTTAAAAGTACTAAAACAGAATTAAAAAGGGGGGATCAAATTGATCGATCCTATATCCTCTCAACAATACAAGCCACTTTATCTAAGTAGTTTTGATTATGGAAGTGATCAACTTCCTCACACGAGTAGTCAAAACATTAACCAGAGTCCTACAATGTCCAAGGAAGAGATGGAAAAACTTTTATCTCTTGTAATTTACAAACAAACTGGAATTTCGATGAAATTAGTTAGAACCGTTGGTGAGTTGTATCAGGGTCAAAATTTAGACGTTTTAACGTAAGTAAAATTTTCATAATTGCGGGCCAAGATTGCCCGCAATTTTAAATAAAGGAGGATTTTCCTTGTATCCAAAGGTTTACGCTTACTTGGAAAGGATCCAAGAAAATGCAAAATATTTAAAATCATTGTGTGCTGATTCGGGTGTTGAAATGGTAGGTGTCACTAAAGTAGTTTGTGGTGAACCTACAATTGCTCGTGCACTTAAAGAATGTGGAATTAATATACTGGGTGATTCAAGGATTCAAAACATAAAGAAAATGAGGAATTCTGGTATAAAAGGACCTTTTATGTTACTTCGCATACCCATGTTTTCTGAACTTGATGATGTAGCAAATTATGTTGATTATACGTTAATAAGTGACTTAGAGATAACTAAGAAATTAGGGACTGTTTCTTCTAAATTCAATAAGAGATCTAAAATCATCTACATGGTTGACGTTGGAGATCTAAGAGAAGGAGTTTGGTTTGAAAAAGCTGTTTCTGAGATTTCAAAAGCCCTTGATATAGAAGGAATAGAGATTGTTGGAATAGGAACAAACTTAGGGTGTTTTGGTGGAGTAATCCCTGATGAAAGTAATATGGGAAGACTTGTTAAAATAAAAGAAGAAATCCAAAGAGAAACTGGAAGAACTCTAGATATAATTTCCGGTGGAAATACCGCTGCCTTACCCCTAATTGAAGCAGGAAGTTTGCCAAAGGGTATAAACCAATTTAGATTGGGGGAATCAATCATCTGCGGAACGGACGCAACCAACAACCGCAACGTTCCAGGTGCAAGGCAGGATACGATAATCTTTGAAGCAGAAATTGTGGAATTAAAAGTAAAACCTTCCGTCCCATATGGCAACATCGGTTATGATTCGTTTGGTCGTAAACCAACATTTGAAGACAAAGGTAATAGAATAAAAGGCATTTTAGCGGTGGGGGAACAAGATGTTGATCCTACTAGCATGCATCCCTTGGACGACGATATTGAAATACTCCATGCAAGTAGTGATCATACGATCGTAGACTTAACTGAATCTAAAGTGAGGTATAAAGTAGGGGATAAGATAAGATTTAGGCTAGGTTACTCCTCTGTTTTGAGGGCTTTTACAAGTCCTTATGTTGAAAAGGTGATCCTGTAATGTTTGCTTTTGTAAACACTCTTTTTGTAATATCAATGATCCTTTTTATAATTTCAACGGTATTTTTATGGAGATCTGCTAAAATGATAAGAAACGGTAGTAAAAGTTCTGATGAAGACGTAAAAAAAATGGACAAAAATGGACTGTTAGGCCTTTTAATAAGTATTGGAATTTTTGCCTTATCTTATTTTTTGAGCTTATTAGTTTGATCGAGGTGTATGCAAATGGAACTTACTTCTTTTACCCCTCCTAATAGTAAAGAAGCTGAAGAGTCGGTCATAGGTAGCATCTTTTTAGACCCTTCCATACTTCCTGACGTAATCGAAGAGGTAAGATGGGAAGACTTCTACTACGAAAATAATAAAACAATATTTAAAGTTATGGAAGAACTTTTCGACAAAGGGGAACCTGTTGATACCGTATCCGTTATTGAAAAATTAAGAGAATCTAACCTTTTACAGAAAATCGGTGGAGAAGATACAATAATTTATTTAGCTCAGGTTGTTCCAACAACGGCTAATGTGATGTATTATACCCAAATTGTCAAAGAGAAAGCCCTTTTAAGAGCTTTAATAAACGCATCTTCCGAGATAGTTGATGCCGTAAGAAATATTGGAGATGCCCAAGAAGTTTTAGAGTATGCCGAAAAGAGAATATTTTCTATAGCCGAAGCCCGTGCCACCAGAACGTATGATCTTTTATCCAACGTAATGCATGATGTTTTTGAACAGATAGAAGAATTGAAAAATAGGGCTCAAAAAGGTGAGGGAAATCTTGTTACTGGGGTTTCTACTGGATTCAAACCTTTGGACAGGATGACTTCAGGATTTCATAGATCTGAGTTAATTATCATCGCCGCTAGACCATCAATGGGTAAAACCTCTTTTGCCGCAAATATTGCAACCAACATGGCTTTACAGGCAAATATTGCCGTGGCAATCTTTAGTTTGGAAATGTCGAAAGAACAGTTAGCTAACAGGATTTTATGTTCTGAAGCAAAAGTAGACTTACACAAGGTTAGAACTGGACAAATCTCTGACGAAGAGTGGGAAAAATTAGTTCAAAAAGCAGGAGAATTATCAAAGTCAAGGCTTATTTTTGACGACGAACCAGATTTATCCCCTAGACTCCTGAGGGCTAAAGCACGGAGAATGAAAAGAGAATACGGCATTGAAGTAATCTTTATCGATTACTTACAATTGATGACTTCTAGATCTAAAGGTTATGAGAGCAGACAACAAGAAATAACAGAGATATCAAGATCCTTGAAATTGCTCGCTAGAGAGTTAAATATCACTGTCGTTGCTTTATCTCAACTTTCTCGTGCAGTTGAGCAAAGAGAAGATAAAAGGCCTCGATTAAGTGATCTCAGAGAATCAGGAGCAATTGAGCAGGATGCCGACCTCGTTATGTTTTTGTACAGAGATTCATATTACAAAAGGAAAAAAGATGAGCCAGGAAAAGATACTTTAAATGATGAACATGAAGCAGAACTTATTGTAGGTAAGCAAAGAAACGGGCCCGTTGGAACCATAAAACTAACTTTCAATCCTAAACTTGCAACTTTTTACACCTCTGATAGAGGATATCAGTAAGTTTAGAAACAAGATTTTGATTTAAAAGGGTTACAGGGGTGCTGAAATAAGTTTTAGCTTTTTTAAAAAGTATAATTACATTGAAAGGGGGTAAAATATGAATGAAGACAACTTAGAAAAACAAATATTAGAAATAATAGACAAAAATCCTACGATACAAAAAGAACTATATGAAAGCCTAAATGCACTTGAAAAATCGGAAAAGGCTCAAATTAGAAAAATACTAAATAAACTCCTAAGTGAAGGGAAAATAATTAAAGATTCACAAAACCAATACAGAAAATTAGATGAAAACATGGCTGTCGGAACTATCGAATTCACCAAAAGTGGAAATATGGCTTTTGTTCAATGCTCTGATGGAAGCGAAATTGCTGTAAAGGTTGAAAATTCTGGAATCAGTTTACATAAAGATTTAGTTTTGGTTGAAATAATAGGGAAATGGCGTGATTTAAAAGAAGGTAGGGTAGTTAGAATATTAAAAAGAGAGTTAAAATATGTAGTGGGTGAGTTCGTAAGAAAAGGAATTTTTGGATTCGTTATACCCATTGATGCAAAAATAAATACAGATTTTTACGTAGCCCCAGAAGGTATAGGAAAGGCTAAAAATGGTCAAATAGTGAAAGCAAAAATAACAAAATATCAATCTCCCACGAAAAAGCCAGAGGTCGAGATAGTCGATGTCCTTGGGGACAAAGATGACCCTTCCATTGATTTGCCAATAGTGATCTTCAAACATGGTTTACCTGAACCTGGTTATTTTCCTCCAAAGGTGTTACAAGAGGCTAAAGAACTTCCAAAAAAACTTTCTGAAAATGAAATTAATGGCAGAAAAGATTTTAGAAAAGAAACCATATTTACTATCGATGGTGATACAGCAAAAGATTTTGATGATGCCGTTGGTATAAAAAAGTTAGATAACGGCAATTATTTACTTGGGGTGCATATAGCAGATGTATCTCATTATGTGAAAAGCAACAGTGCTCTTGATAGAGAAGCATACAAACGAGGTACAAGCGTTTATTTAATCGACACGGTTATTCCAATGCTTCCATTTGAGTTATCCAACTGGATATGTTCTTTGGTTGAAGGTGAAGATAGATTGACAATGTCTCTCCTGATGGAAATTGACCCTTATGGGAACTTGGTAAACTCAAAAATATACAACGGAGTAATAAGAAGTGCCAAGAGGTTGACCTATAGAAAAGTTAATGAACTCCTATCTGACAATTGTAGTGAAGAAGTAAAAAAAGAGATAGAGTTTTTAAAACCAGAGCTTGAGATGATGAGAGAATTAATGGAATTACTTTCTGAAAAGAGAAAAGAAAGAGGTTCAATAATCGACATAGAAAGCAATGAAGTACACTTTGAATTCGATGAAAAGGGATATGTAAAAGATATCATCCCTGTGGAAAGAGGCCTATCAGAAAAAATGATTGAAGAGTTCATGGTCCTGGCCAACGAAACAGTTGCTTCATACTTTGATGTTCAAGGTTTGCCTTTTATCTATAGAATCCACGAAAATCCGGATCCTGATGTATTGCTTCAGTTACGAAATTATCTGGACATGTTGGGAATAAATGTAAAATTTCCTCAAAATATTCATCCGAAGGTCCTACAGGAAATATTGGAAAAAACAAAGAACCATCCTTTAAGTAAAAATATTCAGATGATGCTTGTTAGATCTATGAAAAGGGCGTTGTACTCCGAGGAAAACGTAGGGCATTTTGGTCTTGCTTCATCATCCTATACACATTTCACATCACCAATAAGAAGATATCCTGACTTAGTGGTTCATAGATTGTTGAAAGAGTTCATCAAATATAAAGGAACCCTTTCAAAAAAAGAAATAAAGAAGTATTCCGAAATGCTTCCTGAAATAGCTAAAAATTCTTCTGAAATGGAAAGAGTCGCAGACCAAGCCGAGTGGGATCTAATAGATATGAAAAAAGTTGAATACATTTCAAGACATATAGGAGAAGTCTTTTGGGTGTACATAACAGGCGTCACAAGGTTTGGCTTATTCGTAGAAATCCCCCAAAAGATGATAAGTGGATTGATACATATATCAGAGTTGAGCGATGATTATTATATCTACGATGAACGTGACAATACGTTGAAAGGTGAAAGAACCGGCAACGTTTATAGGATCGGAGACAAGTTACAAGCCAAAGTGGTAAGAGCGGATAAAATCGGAACTGAAGTAGATTTTATCCCATATACGGAAGATGATTTTGAAAAATTGAAAAGGGAACATCCCCATGCCAAAATAAAAGTTAACAAAAAAAATAAGAAAAAAAGGAAAAAATCGTAATTCACTTCCAAATCTCTGGTTCAACCTGTAGATCAACATTGTATTTGTCTTTTACAATACGTTTCACATACTCAATTAATGAAATCACATCCTTGAAAGTAGCGTTACCTTTGTTGATTATAAAACCTGCATGTTTTGTTGATATTTGAGCTTCGCCTATCGAAAAGCCTTTCAATCCTAAATTTTCTATCGTAGTTCCCACAAAAAAATCTGGTTTCGGTCGTTTGAATATGCTTCCCGCAGATGGTAAATCGATAGGCTGTTTCTCCCATCTGCGGGTTGAAAAATCTATCAATTTACTTTTGATCCTTTTAAGCTCATCTTTTTTTAGTAAGAATTTAGTGGATAACAGAATGAAAGAACCTTCCTGGAGAATGCTGGTTCTATAACCAAACTCTAAATCACCTTTATTTAAAGTCTTTACTTTTCCATCCCTTAAATCGTATACCGTTGTTTCCAAAACAACATCCTTCATTTCACCCCCGTAAGCCCCGGCGTTCATGTAAACACCTCCGCCTACACTTCCTGGAATGCCGCACGCAAATTCAAGTCCAGAGTATCCATCTTCCGAAAGCAAAAAAGAAAGAGCAGATAAAGAAACTCCGCTCTGCGCTTCTACAATCAAATCCATATTATTTTTTTCTTCAAAATTCATTTTATTTAAGTATTTCGTGGAAAGTACCACAAATTTTAAGGGCTCATCACTTATGATGAGGTTGGTTCCTTGACCTATAATTCTGAAAGGAATGTCCCTTTTAACTAATTGCGATAAAGCATTCACAAAAGCATTTAGAGTTTTTGGAAATAATATATATGGAACAGGTCCACCTATTCTAAAACTCGTATAATATTTGAGAAATTCATTTTGCTTAATATCGCATCCTTCTGCGTACAAGCTGAGTTTAAGATCTTCTGAAATCATTGAACGCTCCTATAAATTATGCGTACTCTTCTTTATAATTTGAATTCAACTTTTCTAACCACTCGGGTTCCTTTCCATAACCAAACATATCCATCAAATTTCCACAATGTTTTTGAAGTATCTGAGCCCTCTTTTTATCCCAATTTTTCCAATGTGGTATCTTATACTCATCCGACGCAGAGTTTATTTTCTTCTTTAGGAAAGAAGGCTCAAAAGTATACTTTCTACTGAACCCATCATCAAACTTTGTAGAAAATTCTAATAAATCTATAAAATTTTCTTCTTTTTTCTCACCAAGGAACAAATCTTCGTAGCGATATAACTTGAAATTATTTTTATTTTTCATAGATTCCAATACCAAGGTATTCAGTTTATTATAATACCAGGCAAACTTTTCAAATTTACTCATACTATTCCATTTCGTCGAGTAAGGATCATCTTTGAAATGGAAAGCTCTCATGCTCATTCCCAAAAATGAAAAATCAACTTTACTATACAATAAATAAACAGGAGAACTTATGGCTGAACGGATCCATGTTCTTGGATCCCTTATAATAAACACGACTTTACTATTGGGAAAGACATCTCCCAATAGATCTATAACTCCGTGAAGATGGTTACTTGATTCGACGTATAAGCTTTCTTTTGTTTCCTCCAAAATTTGTTTTCTCAAACCTTTTATATACTCTTTAGTTTTTTCATCTGTTATTTTTCCCCTTCTCCTGTAAGTACTCAACTTGCACATGGATTTGGAAGGTAAAAACTGCCCCACGGTCATTTGATAAAAACCGAACCTTTTTATATCATCACTCCATTTTTTTAGATCTTTAATAAACACATTTGCAGGTTCATGGACCGCATAACAATCTTCAACCATTTTTGAAAGACTTTTTGCGAGAAATCTCGTACCTGTCCTTCCGGTTGAAGTGATAAATACACAATGTTTATCAAAAACATTATCCACTTCATTGCCTCCTTTCACAATTATAAGGCACCTATTCTTTTTAACAATTCTCTCAAGGATTCAGGATCCGTATATAATATACCTTTAATTCCAACTTCTTCGGCAGCCATTATGTTCTCAACAATATCATCCACAAAAAAAGTTTCTTCTGGTTTCAAATTATACCTATTAAGCAAAAGTTGATAAATTTCCTTTTCAGGTTTCAATAGCTTCTCTTTGTAGGAAATAATCATTCCATCAAAGATATCGAAAAAAGAGTATTTCCCTCTTATATAATTGAAGGCCTCTTTATGAAAATTAGATAAGATGAAAAGTTTGTTGTTTTCTTTCAATTCAGGTAGAATTTCTATGTTTTCAGTTATGGGATGAAGATAATTCTTCCAGTCTTTGAGCAATATATCTATTTCTTCTTTTAAATCAGGATTTTTCTCGATGAAAATCTTTTTGGCTTCCTCAAAAGACAAGGTTCCCCTATCCAATTCTTTCCATATGCTTGTTTTAAAAACAGCCTCTTTTAACTTCCTTTTTATAAGCGGATCTTTGAAAAGACCATCTAAAATCTCATCAGGATCGAATTTAAAAAGGACATTTCCCAAATCAAAAACGATATTTCTCAAAAAAAATCCCCCTTCTTTAGTCTTTACCCTTCGACTAAATTTTATCACAAAAATATTAAAAGATTAAAAACAAAGATAAAAAAAGATTTTTTACTATTAAAAGCGCCATATTTCTTCAAAGGTATGAGGGGTTTCACAATATTCACATATTAACTCATTCTCCTCATTTCTAATGAAAGAGACCTGTACGTTTTCGTTGTTTTGAGGGTTGGTTATACAGTTTTCATTTTTACACCTTAACTCTTCGAAACCGTATATAATAGGCGGTAAAGAAATTCTGTATTTTTCTTTTACTCTTCCACCTTCAATAATATTCACAGTTGTGTTTGGAGATATAGCTGAAAGCTTTTTTATTTCTTTCTTTGATAGATGAACGTCGGGCAAACTAATATAACCCTTTAATCTACCATCGGCTGATCTAAATATTCCGTCTGCACTATCAATATTATAAAACTTCAAAATCTTCCTTATCTTCATGATAGTCTCATATATCTTTTCCGACTTTTGCCCTTTGGCTATGTGATCTATTACCGTCCCATTTTCAATTGGCTTGATCCCTCTTTTTCCTTCACTCAACAACCCTTTTTTACCATCCTTTATCGGAGCGGGTATGATGAAATCCTCTTCATTAATTTCAAGATTTTTTCTTGAGGTATCAAAGGGGGCGGTTAAAGCTCCACCTAACATAGAAAGTAAGATTATCCTTGTCCAATATCCGTTTATTGCCTGTTTTTCCCAGCCGTTAAGCGGTAAGGGGTCTAAAAAGGTTGGAATAGTGGGGTAAGTTTTATGACGAGGGAGGGGGTGATAAAATTTTACGTTTTCGGAAATAAGGGGGAGAAATTCTTTTGTAAAAGTCACACTTTTTCTCAAAATATGTTCTTTTTCTAGAATATCTTCACCCATTCGTTCTAATTGAAGCCTTGTGAAATACCAAATGTTCGCTTTTTTACTCTGTTTTAGGTACTCTTCTATTGAAGAGAAGATTCTAACGTTGTACCCTTTTAGCTTCATTTTGCTTATATAGTGTTTTGGCATCTGTAATTCTTCTGGCGCTATCAAATCAACCTCAACATTTTTAAATATTTTTAAACCTTCCACTTTGGAATGGACCGTTCTTCCATGAAGGAGATCCCCAATAAGGGCTATATGAATGTACTCGTTGTTGAAATCCATCTGTTCTAAAAATGTGAATTCATCTAAAATCTCTTGAGTAGGATGCTCGTGCTTACCATCTCCGGCATTTATAAAAGAAGGATGTGGTAGGTTATGCCTTGAAGCAAATTCTGATACCTTTTCGTCTAATAACTTGCAAGTACCTTCCAGTTTTGATCTGATAATGAATATAGAATAATCCGAATAGCCCGTTAACATATTGAAGGTATCTATATAACTTTCATTTTTATTAAACGAGGAGTGTTCTGATTCGAAGATGTTGATTTTAGCGTTTTTGTGGAATTTAGAAGCATTAATGAAGGATTCTTTGGTTCTGGTACTTGATTCGAGGAATACTATATAAATACCTGTTTGATTTTTTATTTGAAACTCAGTAAGATCTTCTTTATTTGCCCATTTTGCTTTTAGCCTTTTTGTTTGGTTGTAAAGAAATAACTGCTCTTCAACCGTTAAATCATTCATAACCGTTAAACTTCTCCCTAAAAAATCATTTTTCATAAGAATCCCTCCCAAGTAATTTCTCTTCTACTCTCTCTAAAATTCTAAAGCCTCTTTTAGTACCCCTTCGCCCTGTGGCCCCCCCAAATTTCTTATGAGTCTAAGTAAAATTACTTTTTGTATTATACCATTTTTTTGTAAGATAAACAACATTGACAAATACAATATACAGTGGTATGATATAAAATATAACACAATAAATTGAGTCTTTTGTAAAACATTTTGACATTTAACTATAAGGGGGTTGAAAAATATGGATTTAGATTCTATCAAAGACAGTTTGTTGTTGAAACCAGTAACTATAAATAAACGCCAAGAAGGAGAATTAAGGAAAGAAAATTTAATTAAAGAACAAAAAAAACGCAGTGTAGAGAATTATTCAAATGCAGAAAAAATGAGTTTTGATGTAAGGAAAACGATAAATGAATATATCGAAATGAAAGACTGGCGAACCAACGAAAATTCAAACACTACTTATTCTTATCCGGGTTTGTACTTACACTTAGCTGGGAGCGCTTTAGCAAATTATGTGTTAAACGAAATATACCCTTCAGAAATATCACAGGCTCATTCATCAGGTGCTTTACATATTCATGACTTATCCCATGGTATAGTCGCTTACTGTGCCGGATGGTCACTTATGGATCTAATAAAGAAAGGTTTTGGGGGTGTAGAAGGGAAAATCAATGCCAAGCCTGCCAAACACCTTTCCGCCTTAACTGGACAAATGGTGAATTTTTTGGGTGTTATGCAAATGGAATTTGCAGGTGCCCAGGCTTTTAACTCTGTAGACACTTTGCTCGCACCCTTTGTAAGAGCGGATAAATTAAGTTATGATGAGGTGAAACAGTTCATTCAACAAATGGTCTTCGCAATGAACGTACCTTCTAGATGGGGATCGCAACCACCTTTTATAAACTTTACACTTGATTGGACAGTTCCTGATGATCTAAAAAACGAACCTGCAATTGTTGGCGGAAAGGAAATTGGAGTATATGGAGATTATCAAAAAGAGATGAATATGGTGAACAAAGCCTTCTTAGAAACTATGCTTGAAGGAGATGCAAATGGCAGAATTTTTTCTTTCCCCATCCCAACTTACAATATTACCAAAGAGTTCGATTGGGAAGGTGAAAATGTCGATTTATTGATGGAAGCTACAGCCAAATATGGGTTACCCTACTTCCAAAACTTCATCTCAAGTTCATTGAACCCGGGCGATGTAAGAAGTATGTGCTGCAGGTTACAACTCGATCTAAGGGAATTAAAAAATAGAGGTGGGGGCCTTTTTGGCTCAGCAGACAAAACAGGTTCCATAGGTGTAGTAACAATCAATCTTCCTCGAATAGGATATATATCTAAAACTAAAGAAGAATATTTTGAAAACTTAAAATCAATGATGGATTTGGCTAAAACTTCTTTAGAAATAAAAAGATACGTGATAGAAGAAAATCTTTCCAAAAATCTTATGCCCTATACAAAAGTTTATTTGGGCCATTTCAACAACCATTTTTCAACCATAGGAATAATAGGAATGCATGAGTCACTTTTAAATTTCATGGGGAGAGGTATTGAAACCAACGAAGGAAGAGAATTTGCAATAGAAGTTTTGAATTATATGAGATCAGTTTTGAAAGATTATCAAGAAGAAACTGGAAATTTATACAACCTAGAAGCAACACCTG
Organism: Petrotoga mobilis SJ95; assembly: GCF_000018605.1. Lineage (NCBI taxonomy): Bacteria > Thermotogati > Thermotogota > Thermotogae > Petrotogales > Petrotogaceae > Petrotoga > Petrotoga mobilis. The sequence continues at coordinate 1,040,843 of NC_010003.1, forward strand.
CAGAAGGAGCATCTTATCGGTTAGCTAAAAAAGACAAACAACTTTATCCTGACATAATAACTTCAGGTGACGATGAACCGTACTACACAAATTCGACATTTTTACCAGTTGGAATCACTGAAGACCCGTTTGAAGTACTTGAGCATCAAGCACCATTACAAACTTTATACACATCCGGTACAGTAGTACATATCTTTTTGCAGGAAAAACCCCAAGCAAGTACTTTAAAAACTTTTATTAAAAAAGCTTTTAGTCAATACCCAGTTCCATATATGACTATAACGCCAACTTTTTCCATTTGCGAAACCCATGGTTACATTGCAGGAGAACATTTTGAATGTCCCATTTGTGGCAAACCTACCGAAGTTTATTCAAGGGTTGTTGGATATTACAGGCCTGTGAAAAGTTGGAATAAAGGAAAGCAACAAGAATTCAAAGAAAGGCTTGAGTACAGAGTATGAAAATCGCATCTATGCAAAAAGTAAGCTTTATTGATTACCCGGACAAAATAGCTGCCGTGCTATTTTGTCCCTATTGTAATCTAAGATGCCCCTATTGCCATAATCCTGAATTAGTTTTTTTCACAGGCAAATTGGTTGACGAAGAAAATATATTTTCTTATTTGAAATCAAGAGTCGGAGTTGTAGAAGGGGTTGTCATCACTGGAGGGGAACCAACTTTACAAAAAGATTTAAGAGATTTTATCATTAAAATAAAAGATATGGGATTTTTAGTAAAGCTTGATACCAATGGTCACAATCCAAAAGTTTTAAATACGGTTATAGATATTGTAGATATGATAGCGATAGACATAAAAACCAGCTGCCAAAAGTATAAAACTATCGGTGGAAATTGTGTTATACTAAAAGAAAGCTTAAATCTACTAAAAGATTTCAAAGGTGATCTGATTTTAAGAACCACACTATACCCACCCATGACAACAAAAGACGATTTAGAAGAAATGAAATCAATTATTCCGGATGATTTAAAATACTCAGATTGGATGTATAATGAATACAGAGACATTAAAACCCTTGAAAAATATATAAAAGAACACAACGAAGTATCTGGTGAAGGGGCGCTATATACAAGGTTTTAGAATTTCTCAAGGCGGTTATCAAAAACAAAAACGGAGGTAAAATTATGAAACTCGTCAGATTTCAAAAAGATGGAAAAATAAGTTACGGCGTTTTGGAAGAAAACATTATAAAAGTTATTAACGGCGATATCTTTGACGAATTCACAGTTACCGATAATATCTATCCGTTCACTGAGGTTACGTTAAAGGCTCCTTGTAATCCTAGCAAGATCGTTTGCGTTGGCTTAAACTATCGAGATCATGCGGCAGAAATGAAGGATAGAATTCCAGAAGAACCGGTTCTCTTCATAAAGCCGTCAACGGCTGTGATTGGGCCAAAAGAAAGTATTATATACCCAAAAATGAGCAATCAAGTAGATTATGAGGCAGAACTGGCAGTTGTAATTAAAGACAAAATCAAAGACATAGAAGAAGACCAAGTAAAAGAACATATCTTAGGATATACTTGCTTTAACGATGTTACCGCCAGGGATTTACAGAAGAAAGATGGACAATGGACACGAGCAAAATCCTTTGATACTTTTGCGCCCTTTGGTCCCACAATTGTAACAGATATTGATCCAAGTAACCTAAATATTCAACTTTTACTCAACGATCAAATCAAGCAAAACTCAAATACTAACCAATTAATCTTTTCTATGGAAAAACTCGTAAGTTTCATATCAAAAATAATGACCTTGAATCCTGGTGATGTAATTGCCACAGGTACACCTTCAGGGGTGGGACCAATGAATGTTGGAGATAAGGTGGCAGTTAAAATAGAGAAAATAGGGATACTAGAAAATTATGTTAGAAACTATGCATCTAGGCTCTGATTATAGATGCAGTGAATAGTTGATATCACTCATCTAAATATCCCAAATTCTTCAATCGTTTTTTAATCGCCTTTATTTCCTCTTCAGTCAATGTTTCAATTTGGTTAGTTGATTTGTTATTCTTTTTGGTTTGCTGGATCTCCTCAGAAGATACCAAATCTCTAAGCACAAACACAACAAACTCTGTAACACTTGAATAACCAGTATTTTCTATTATAGATTTAAGTTTATCATACAATGGTTTTGGTATTTTTAAGGTCACCTTATCAGACATGAAAGTCACTCTCCAAATGATTCTTTTAACTGTATTATATCACGTCGTTTTTGATTAATCAAAGGTTTTTCTTTTTGAAAGATCTTTATGTTATTATTTGTCTATAGCTTCTTTAAAGGAAGTGTCTTAATGAACAAAAAAATCGTAATCATCGGATTAGATTGTGCTTCACCAAATTTAATCTTTGATGAGTTTTTTGATGATTTACCCAATTTAAAAAAAATTATGGAAAATGGAGTTTACAATGCATTAGAGTCGACTATTCCTCCAATAACTGTACCAGCCTGGATGAGCATGTTTACAGGTAAAGATCCTGGTGAGCTTGGAATATACGGCTTTACAAATAGGCAAAATTATGATTATCACTCTTTCTCGTTGGTTTCTTCCAAAAGCGTGAAATATAAAAAATTGTGGGATATTTTTACACAAAAAGGCAAGCAAAACATCGTGATAGGCGTACCGTTGACTTACCCCCCTTCTCCTTTGAAAGGACATATGATTACCGGATTTTTAACGCCCTCTTTTGAATCTAATTATACCTATCCAAAACATTTAAAAAATGAATTACTAGCCAATACAGGGCATTTCATTTTTGATGTAAATGATTTCAGAACCGAAGATAAAGAAAGATTGTTAAAAGATATCTACGAAATGACGGATAATCATTTTAAAATTGCGAATTATTTAGCAAGAAACAAACCCTGGGATTTGTTTGTCATGGTTGAAATGGGGACAGACAGAATTCACCACGGATTTTGGGCTTTGCACGATAAAAAACATCCTAAATATATAAAAAGCAAATTTAATTCAGCTATTAGAGATTATTATATTCACTTAGATAAAAAGATAGGAGAATTTTTGAATGGTATAAAAGGCGATTTCGACGTTATAATAGTATCCGATCACGGCATAAAACCTATGTACGGTGGCATAGCCATTAACGATTGGCTCTTCAAGAAAGGTTATTTGGTTTTAAAAGAGTATCCAAAAAAACCTGTTTCTATAAACAAAGTGATAAGAGAAAAAAAGATAGATTGGAGTAAAACCAAGGTGTGGGGAAATGGTGGCTACCATGGCAAGCTATTTTTTAACATAAAAGGCAGGGAACCTTTGGGAGTAATTGAAAAAAATGAATTAGATAATTTCAAAACTAAACTTATAAAAGAGCTGAAAGACATTAAGAATGAAGATGGCAATGCGATGGATACAAAGGTCTATGAACCCCAAAAAATTTATAATAAGGTAAATAATATTCCCCCCGATTTGATTGTTTACTTTGATGATCTATCTTGGAGGTGTCAAGGTAGCATCGGCAATAAAAGCATTTACACACACGATAACGACATTGGTCCTGATGATGCGAATCACGCCAGCCATGGGATTTTTATAAGTAGCAATAAAATGTTAAAAATCAACAAAATTACGGACTTCTTTAATTCAATAGTCTATAATTATTTGTCTGAATGAAAATTAAAATACGATCATTCTAACGCTTAGAAAAGTAATAATACAACCGAGAGAAATCATCAACACTTTAGCAGGAATTTTCTTGGTTATCAAAGCGGCGATTGGAGCAGCTAAACTTCCTCCAATAATTAATCCAATAATAACACTCCAATTGAATTGTGATAGCAAGGCAAAGAATGTCACAACTTCAGAAATAGTGACAAAAAACTCGGCAGCATTCACTGAACCTATAGTCTTTCTCGGATTCTTTCCATCAGAAACTAACGTTGATGTGACGATTGGTCCCCATCCTCCACCTCCAATGGCATCAAAAAAACCTCCTAAAAGACCTAAGATTGAATAATGTCTCCTTCTCGTAATTTTCTCTTCGGAATATTTATGCATGGTGGTAACTTTGTACAATATTCTTACCCCCATAATCAATAAATAGATACCAATGAACGGTTTGATTTTGTCTCCGTCTATATTTGTCAAGATATAAGCCCCCAAAACTCCTCCTACTATACCAGGTATTAAAAGTTTTTTGAAAAGGCTCTTATCAACGTTACCAAGTTTTAGATGAGAAAATCCAGATATAGATGTTGTGAAAATCTCAGCAAAATGAACTGAAGCACTTGAGATAGCGGGAGGTACACCAGCGGATAACAATAAAGCATTTGAAATAGTACCATAAGCCATTCCCAAAGCCCCATCTACGACTTGGGCAAGGAATCCAACGATTATAAAAAACCATAAAGTTTGCAATCTGTATCCCTCCGTCCCATAATTAATACTCCTTATTGAGTATCATACTCCAATCAGAGTGTAAAGTCAAGTAAACTTTTAATTTTCAATTAATCCCTTAAAATTCATGCTAAGCCCTTATAATTCCTCATGGGCGGGTGCTAGAGGAAGTGCGCTAAGCAAGTTTTAGAGCTTTAAAAGACAACATAAATAATTTTCTAAAAATGATGTAAAATATATAATGAAAAGGTAATTTTTGCAACAATCAATTTATCTTGCTATAATATATATCTACACAGTGAATTACAATATGGAGGTGGTTACATGGTTAAGATAGCGGTAGTTGGAGCGGGGAATGGAGGCCAGGCATTAGCTGGATATTTAGCCATGAAAGGCTTCGATGTATCTCTCTTTAATAGATCAAAAAGAAGAATATCTCCCATCATAGACTCACATTCAATAAAAATAGAAGGTCAAGTAGTAGGTGAATATCATATATCTTTTGCCACAACAAATATGGAAGAAGCGATAAAGGGCAGAAAGTTGATTATGGTAGTTGTTCCTGCCTTCGCACATAAAGAGATAGCAAAGAGGATGGCTCCTTATTTAGAAGATGGTCAAATAATAGTGTTGAACCCTGGCAGGACAGGTGGTGCTTTAGAATTCAACAATGTATTGAAAGAAGAGAACGTGAAAAAAGACGTTATAGTAGCTGAAGCCCAAACTTTCATTTTTGCCTCAAGAATGTCCAATCCAGGGGTGGCTAAAGTGTTTAGAATAAAAAATGCCGTTCCTGTTTCTGCACTACCCGCCACCAGAAATGCCGAATTAGAAGAAGTATTGTGTAATGCAATACCTGAGTTTGAAATAGTTAAGAATGTAATTTACACTAGTTTTAACAATATTGGCGTTGTTTTTCACCCGGCAACGTTAATACTGAACGCAGCAAGGGTTGAAACAACGGCAGGAAAGTTTGAATTCTACTTCGAAGGGATCTCCCCTTCCGTAGCAAAAGTTTTGGAAAAGATAGATGAGGAAAGATGTAAGGTTATGGAGCTTTTTAACGCGGAACCTATGACTGCAAAGGATTGGCTAAACTATGCATACGATGTAAGAGGAAACTCTCTATACGAAGCTATTAGGAACAATGTTGGTTATAGGGGCATATATGCACCGCCAACGTTGGATAACAGGTATATTCTTGAAGATCTTCCAATGAGTCTTGTACCTATCTCATCTTTTGGAGAAGAATATGGTGTGAAGACCCCTGTAATCGATTCTATTATAAATCTTGCCAATATAATGATGGGGAAAAATTTTTGGAAAGAAGGTAGAACGGTAAAAGATTTGGGCTTAGAAGGAATGAGCATAGAAGATATAATAAGACTTGTTGAGGAGGGAGAATCATGAAAAAAATTCTTGGAGCTTCTATGGGAAGTGATGTACATACAGCAGGTATTTTAAACTTTTTGGAATTGGCACGAAATGAAGGATATGAGGTTATTTACTTAGGTGGAGCGGTTCCGATCGAGAAAATTATTAAAAAGATAGATGAAGAAACCCCTGATGTAGTTTCAATAAGTTACCGGTTGGGAGCCGATGCCTTCGAAAATCTTATAAAAGAATTTATAGAAAAGGCTAAAAAATTAAAAAACTATGAAAAAATTGATTTTATCTTCGGAGGAACGATTGAAACCTCACAGGTTGCAAGAAAATACAACTTCTTCAAAAAGATCTTTGATGGTTCAGAGGAAGAAGAAGATGTGGTTTTATTTTTAAGAGGTCAAATCAAATATAAAGAAGAGGAAAATTTCCCATCAACCTTAGCTGAAAGGATTGAATTTAAATCCCCATATCCGCTAATTAGACACCATATTGGACTTCAAACAATGGAGGAAACCATAGAGGAAATCAAAAAACTTGCAGAATCCGAACTCTTGGATATCATCTCTTTGGCACCGGATCAAAACTGCCAACAATACTTTTTTGATCAAGAAAAGATGGACCCCAACCAAGACGGGGCAGGAGGAGATCCTATTAGAAATGAAAAAGATTTTGTTACCATGTATGAAGCAAGTAGAAGAGGGAATTATCCTTTGGTAAGATGTTACTCAGGAACCAACCACATGGTCGAATTTTCCCAAGTGTTAAAAAGAACTGTCAACAACGCATGGGCAGCGATACCCATTTTTTGGTATTCTGAACTTGATAGAAGATCCGAAAGGAACTTATTAGATGCGATAAAAGAAAATATGGAAGGAATAAAGTGGAACGCCAGGAACAACATACCGGTAGAAATTAACGACGCCCACCAATGGGAACTAAGGTACGCGCACGACAGTTTAGCTGTTGCAACTACTTATTTAGCTGCTTATGTAGCCAAAAAACTTGGGGTAAGATGGTATGTTCAACAATATATGATGAACACTCCTCCAAAGTTATCTCCAAAGATGGATATAGCTAAGTCTTTAGCCAAATTAGAATTGGTAGAGACCCTAAAGGATGAAACCTTTACACCTTACAGAATGGTTAGAACTGGACTCCTTTCTTTTCCAGCCGACCCAAACAGCGCAATGGGTCAACTTGTTTCTTCCATGTTTTATTCATCTTACTTACAACCACATATAATCCATGTGGTGGCGTACTGTGAAGCAATGAAAAGGGCGACTTCAAAAGAAATAATAGAAAGTGTGAAGATGGTAAAAAGGGCAAACTCTTTAGCATCTCGTGGATTACCTGATTTTGCCAGTGATCCCGAGATCAAAGCAAGGGTAAATTTATTGAAAGAAGAAGCCATGGTCATAATAGAAAAAATTAAAAGTCTCTCTCCTCAAAAAGAGGATCCTTTAACCGATCCTGAAACTCTTTATTTAGCGGTAAAAAAAGGGATTTTAGATGCAGTAGGTTTACAAGGCAACTCTGTTGCCAAAGGACAAATAAAATCCGCTGTAATTAATGGAGCTTACGAGGCCATAAATGAAAACGGCGAAGTGCTAAGAGAAGCTGAAAGAAACCGTGGAATAAAGTAAATTAGAATTATCCAGAAACTTGAGGAGATGGAAAAAATGGATTCTATAAAAATAAATACCTTAATTAGATGTATCGAAGACCTTCGTATGAAACTGAATAAGTACCGAAAGGGTGGTCTTAAAGAATATCCAACACGCACGATATTTGTAGACCCATTACTTCAAGCTCTCGGGTGGGATATTAAAGATCCGGATGAAGTGGAACTTGAGTATCCCAGTATTGATGGAAAGTCTGTTGACTATGCTGCAAAAATAAACCGTAAGCCTGTCTTATTCATCGAAGCGAAAGCGTTAAATGATCCACTTACAGATGTCAAAGCCATTACACAGGTAGTTGGTTACGCTGCCAATGCCGGTGTGGAATGGTGTATCCTTACCAACGGTATTAACTATAAGGTTTATCATAGTACCGAAAAGGCAGAGGCCCCGAACAAACTACTTTTTGAAATTTCTCTTGATCCAAAAGAAACAGAAGGCATGTCGATTCAGCAAGTTGCAGAACAATTTGCACGTTTTTCACGTGATTCAATGGCTAAAGGTCTGCTTGATGAAATTGGTGAACAAATCTTTACGACAGGAAAGATAAGAAAAGCTTTAGATAAACTTTTTATGGACCCCCCAAACACATTAATTAAGCTTATACGCTCAACATTAGAGGACGATTCCATTAAACCAGTTCAAATCAAGAAAGCCCTCAAGGTGCTTTGGATCCAACCATCGGAAAAAGAAATACCTTCAACTTATAAACATACTAAAAAGCCAGTTCCTTCATCAGAATCTAAAGTAAAAGAGTATAATGAAGAGCATCACCTAAATGGAAAACCGCAAGAAGTCGTAGAATTATTTAAGACATTTGATAAATTTTGTAGAGAACTTGATCCAAGGGACGTCCAAAGAGAAGCTCTTAAACACTACATAAAATATACACATGGTAATAACATTTTTTGTTGTGTTCATATTCACAAAAGTGGACTTCGTGTTTGGTTGAAATTGAATTATTCAGATTTAGAGAGTCCAGCTGAATATGTTCGCGATGTTTCAAATATCGGACACTTGGGAGTTGGAGATGTTGAGTTAACAATCGATAGTCTCGAGAGATTTCAAAATGCCAAGAGTCTAATACAAAAATCATTTGAAGAAAACAAATCAAAATGAGTATTTAGTTCTTTTCCAAAAGAAGGGATAAAAAAGAAACTCAAAAAAACGAGGAGAATATTATTATGACTTGCAAATGGTATTTAGTTTGTCCAATGAAGAGATATTATGATGAGGGTAAATTAGATAAAAAGTGGATAGAAAATTATTGTCATGGTGACTATAAAAGTTGCGTACGCTACCAAATGGAAGAAACGGGGAGGTACCATCCAGACAATATGCTACCGGATGGAACAATCGATAAACGTCTAAAATAAGATATTAACTAGTTAAAAGAAAAAATATTCTGCTCTCTCAGTAGTATCTTAAAAAGAGCAGAATATTTTATTTATAGTGCAATTTGTGACTTAAAGCAAAAAGTATCTATTGAGCAAAAGACTTTAGAACAGTTTTTCTTAAAAGATATGCAATTAGAAATATTAGAAACATTGTCAGGACTATCATTGGACCTGATGGAACGTTTAAGTAGTAAGATAAAAAAATACCCAAAACAGATGAGAAAACACCAACTATTACGGATATTATCAGCATTTGGTTTATACTTTTTGCATAAAGCTTCGCTATAACACCAGGGGTTATAAGTAGAGCCGTTATTAGTATGATACCTATTATTTTAACGGAAACAACTATTGTAACAGATGTGATCGTTAAAAACACTAAGTTTATTATGTTTGCGGGTACCCCAAATATTTTACTTAATCTTTGATTGAACGAGTAATATTTAAGCTCCTTGTTTAAAAAAATAACCATAAAAAGAATAAGTAAGTCAAAAATTCCCAATAAAATCAAATCTTCTTGAGTTATCATTAATACGTCGCCAAATAAGAAACTATCGATTTCGGGAACGTATCCTTTTTTGAATGAAAGTAAAATTATACCTATAGCCATAGAAAGCGATAAGAGCATACCTATCACGCTATTTTCTTGCACTCTTTCTTTCTTCCCCAGTTGATGTATAGTTATTGCAAATATAATGGCAACTATTATAGACAAAAGATTCATATTTAATCCAAAGAAAAGAGCAAAGGCGATAGCACCAAACGCCACATGGGCCGCTCCGTTTCCAATAAACTCCATCTTTTTTAGGACTATGAAATTTGATAACAACGCGCTGCCAAAACCTGAAAGAATGGCACCAATTAAGGCGTATCTCATAAAAGGGTAACTTAGAATATCAATCATCTTTATTGCTAACCACCTTCATCTTTTCATTGATGTGAATAAATAGTTCAAAGTCTTTGGAGTACAAAGTTCGTAAATCATTGATATCGAGATCAGCGGTGTTTTTATGGCAATGCAGTGTTTTGTTCATGCACATAATTTTGTTTGTTTCTTTGAAAATCATGTTCAAATCGTGACTAATTAAAATTATACTCATATTGCTATTATGTTTGAGATCTCTAAGAGTTCCATAAAGTATATTTTGTCCCTCTTTATCGATATTTGCTTCAGGTTCGTCCAATATTAATATATCGGGATCGGAAACCAAAGCCCTAGCGACCATCAATCTTCTGTACTCTCCTCCAGATAATTTCCCCACCAGCCTGTCGTATAGATGATCAATTTGTAAAAGTCTGAGGGTTTGTCTTACTTTTTCATAATGTTCTTCTTTAAACCTTTTAAATGGTCCAACTTCATTGTACAAACCCATTAAAGCGACTTCATATACTTTGATCGGAAAATCTCTTTCCCTTTCCTCGGATTGTGGAACATATCCTATTTTTCCATTTATCTTTATTTCTCCCGTATAATCTTGTATTTCCCCGATTAGAGTTTTTATTAAGGTTGATTTTCCAGCTCCGTTAGGTCCAATTATCCCTACAAAGTCCCCTCTATAAATATCGAAAGATATATTGATCAGTATATTGTTGTTTTCAGCTGAATAATTCAAATCTCTAACGGATATTAAAGGATCAGTAGCCATAATTCACCACCCGTATAATTTCAAACAAATTGTATATGTATAAAGACTCTAAATCGAATACTCTTTCAACACTTCCTAAAGGATCCAAAACCCCTATACTTAAATTCAAATTTTCAGCTACAGCATTCACAGCCTTATCACTGAGTTGAGGTTCATTGAAAATAGCCTTAACATTTTCCTCTTTAGCAACGTTCGTTAATTCAACTAACTGCTTTGGAGTTGGTTCTACCCCGGGAGAAAGTTGAATTACACCAGCAATTTTTATATCGTATCTTCTTGCGAGATAATCGTAGGAGTTATGAAGCGTAAATATTGACCCATCGATGACCTTCGCTTTTTCAGCAAGGTATTTATCAAGCAAAATCAATCTGTTTATATATCTTTCAGCGTTTTGAGTGTAGTAATCTTTATTTAAAGGGTCTAATTCTCCAAAAACCTCTGCCAAACCTGGAATGATGTAAGTATACATAATATATGGATCTAACCAAATGTGCGGGTTGTATGCAAAATCTTCATGCTCATGATCTTCGTCAATTCCGCTCATACTTATAAGTTCTTCACGTGGAATAAAATCGGAAACTTCAATTATTTTCACACCCTGATTTTCCAGATTCTTGGTTAGATTAGAGATAAAAATTTCTAAAGCTAAACCGTTTGTAATTAAAATATCAGATTCGTACAAGGGCACTAGTTCCTTTGGTGTTGGCGAGTATGTATGTGGACTCTTGCCTGGAGGAACAACAAGGTTCACTTGACCTTTTTCTTGTACTATTTCTTTACTTACATAGTAATAGGGTAATATCGACGTTGAAACGTTTAAAGCGAATACTAAGAATGAAGCTAATAAAACGATGGTTGTTAAAATCGTTTTTTTCATACCTTCTCTCACCTACTTTTCATATTTTTGATTATTTCAAAAATCCTTCTACTCATCGAAATTATCATATTGGTTGTCTTTTGTAATCTTCTGACATTCTTTACATATTCCTTCAAAATAAAGCGTATGAGTCAAAACTCTGAAGCCCAATCTTTCTTTTATATATTTACTCATTTGTTCAGAGTAGCATAGATCGAACCTTTCAAATTTCTTGCATTTTATACAGTATATGAAATGGAAATGCCCTTGTCCCTTGAAAAAATATTTGATTTTGTCGGAAAAAACTATGGATTTAATCTCTCCGTTTTCTTCGTAATTTTTCAAGTTTCTGTAAATTGTAGATTTATCGTAATCTTCGTTGAGTTTTTCATAAATCTGTTCGGCGTTGAGTGGATAATCGTACTCATCTAACACGCCTAAAATGTCTCTGCGAGCTTTAGTGTTTCTCATGAAAAGTTCACCTCTTCGGGATAAACATGAATGATGTTAAACTGTTTATAGCATAAAATGCAAACGATTTGTTTTTGCAACTGATTTGCATAAGCATTATACAACAAAAATTTTAAAATGTCAAGTTTTGTTATATTGTCTTTTTAATTACCTTATGATATAATTCAAAAAAAGGGGAGTAGCATAAGCTTTTCGCTTCTAACTGTTCGTCAGTACGGCGCAAGCCCGGACGGTTAGCTCATAAAGAGATTGCAAGACCTTTGTTCTTATTAGTGAGCAAAGGTCTTTTTTTGTTTATCAAATAATTTTTTTCTATTTATAATCTGAGAGAGGTGAAGTTTGTGTGGTTTACAAAAAGCAAAGACGAAGTTATCAAAGATCTTCAGGTTAATACTATTCAAGGACTTTCAACCCAAGAAGCAAAGGAACGTTTGAGCAGATATGGGGAAAACAAACTTGCTACCCAAAAAAACAGGAGCTTGCTACAATTATTTTTTGCTCAACTCAATGATGCAATGATCTATGTTTTGTTGGGTGCAGCTTTGATCTCTGCAATATTGGGGGAACTCAGTGACGCAATAATAATTGCTGTTGTTATCTTAATAAATGCAGTAGTCGGACTTATACAAGAGTATAGAGCTGAACAAGCTTTGGAGGCTTTAAAAAAGCTTTCTACACCTAAGTCTATCGTTAAAAGAGATGGAAAAATTCTTGAAATTCCTTCAGAAGAGGTAGTCCCTGGAGACATAGTTATTATTGATGCAGGAAGATATATTCCGTGTGATTTAAGACTTATCGAAACTGTCAACCTTCAAATTGACGAATCTGCCCTTACAGGTGAATCAGTACCTGTTGATAAAAATGCTGATTTAATCTTAGAGACGCTTGATACTCCCCTTGGAGACCAAAAGAATATGGCTTTCATGTCAACTTTTGCTACTTATGGCAGAGGTGTTGGGGTTGCAGTAGCTACTGGTATGAAAACAGAAATAGGTAAAATTGCTAAGATGCTCGAAGAAACTGACACAGAACAAACTCCACTTCAAAAGAAACTTACTGAGCTTAGTAAAATACTTGGCTTTGCAGCTCTTGGAATTTCTATTGCTATGTTCCTTGTCGGTATCATCCAAGGAAGACCTTTATTTGAAATGTTCTTTACGGCAATAAGTCTTGCAGTAGCAGCAATTCCGGAAGGACTTCCTGCAATAGTTACAATAGTACTTGCTATGGGTGTTCAAAGGATGGTTAAAAAGCACGCCATAATTAGAAAGCTTCCAGCGGTTGAAACTTTAGGTTCTGTAAACATAATATGCTCTGATAAAACGGGTACCTTAACTCAAAATAAGATGACTGTGGTAAAATTCTACGCAGACAATGCTTTTGGCGATGTTGACTCACTTAATATTAATAATCCAGCTCATAAACTCCTTTTGGAGAGTTTGGTACTATGTAACGATGCTACTTATTCGCAGGAATCAAAGACTGGTGATCCAACTGAAACAGCCTTACTTGAGATGGGAGCTAAATTCAATATATTTAAAACTGCTTTTGAAGAGCAACACCCAAGAGTAAATGAAGTACCCTTTGATTCGGATAGAAAGCTTATGTCCACTGTAAATAAATATGATAATGAGTATTTAGTGTTTACTAAGGGAGCCCCGGATAATCTTCTTAAGATATGTAACAATGCATTTGTCAATGGTGAGATTGTTCCACTAACACAGGAAATTATAGATAACATAATGGATAAAGTAAATTCAATGTCTCAGGATGCCCTTAGAGTTTTAGGAGCAGCCTTCAAAAAAATAGATACTCCTCACGGAGATATTGATAAATTAGAAACCGACTTAACCTTTATAGGCTTAATAGGTATGATTGACCCGCCAAGACTCGAGGTGAAGGATTCTATATTTTTATGCAAACAGGCTGGTATAAAGACTATTATGATAACAGGTGATCATAAAAATACTGCCTTTGCTATAGCAAAAGAACTTGGTATAACTGATGATCCTTCACAGGTAATATCCGGAGTTGAACTAGATAAGCTTACCGAGGAGGAGTTAATTAGTAAGATCGATAACTTGAGAGTATTTGCAAGAGTCTCACCTGAACATAAGGTAAAAATAGTTCGAGCTCTTAAAGCCAAAGATAACATCGTTGCCATGACTGGAGATGGGGTAAACGATGCTCCCTCATTAAAGGCTGCAGATATTGGGATTGCAATGGGGATTACAGGTACAGATGTTGCAAAGGGTGCTTCTGACATGGTCTTAACAGATGATAACTTTAGCACTATAGTTTCTGCTGTTGAGGAAGGAAGAAATATATACAACAATATTAAAAAGTCCATCGTCTTCCTGCTGTCATGTAATATTGGTGAAATAATTACGTTGTTCTTTGCCATATTATTTGGTTGGGCTACACCGTTAAAGCCTATACACATACTATGGGTTAACTTAATAACTGACACTTTCCCGGCGCTATCTCTTGGAGTAGAGCCAGGGGACAAAGATGTTATGAAAGAAAAACCACGTAATCCAAATCACAGTTTGTTTGCAGGCGGTACAGGAGTAAGTTTAATACTAAACGGGGCATTAATTGGTTTAGTAACATTAACCGCCTTTGTGATTGGGGCAAGAGTTTATACAGGTACTACTAATTTATTCCCAATATTTCCTGCGAATATTTCAGATGATGCGTTAACTCACGCACAAACCATGGCGTTTGTAGTGTTAAGTGTATCTCAACTAATACACTCTTTGAATATGAGACATCCAACCAAATCCATATTCCAAGTTGGTTGGTTTACAAACAAGTACCTTATCGCCTCTATCCTATTTGGGATATTCCTCCAGGAAATTGTCATAACAGTTCCATTTCTCAGAAATGTGTTTGGGGTCTTCGATTTAAGACTTTATGACTGGTCAATTGTTGTATTACTATCTATAGTTCCTTTGGTAGTTAATGAAATAGTAAAGATATTTATTAGGCATAAGGTATCTTAATCTACCTCATCAGTATTTTTTTATCTATCACTCAAAAACATATGGTATAATTAATTAAATTATCAAAGGAGGAAAAGTATGGGTGCTATTTCTCAAATCATATCGGTTATATCTGGGTTTATCGGATTAATTTTTACCGTTTTTTTGGTGTTCAATATTTTAGAAAAATCCCCTGGGAATGAAAAAATGCAGAAACTTTCAAAAATTATTCAAGTGGGAGCTCGCTCTTTTTTATTCTCTGAATATAGGATCCTTTTTGTTGTTATATTTTTATTCGCAGCTTTTCTGTGGCTTGTAAGTTCTTATCAAATGGCTTTGTCTTTTATTTTAGGATCAGTATTTTCTGTTTTATCAGGTTTTCTAGGGATGTCAATAGCCACCAGAGCCAATGCCAGAACAACCAATGCAGCGATAAACAATTTAAAAGACGCATTGGCTGTGTCTTTTAATGGCGGAGCGGTTATGGGTATGATTGTTACTTCTTTAGGATTAATGGGATTGGGAGGTATATTTTTTCTTGGCAAAGGAAATACTGAACTAATGAGTGGTTATGCTATGGGAGCATCTTTTGTGGCACTTTTTGCAAGAGTGGGAGGGGGCATTTTCACAAAAGCCGCCGATGTAGGAGCTGATCTAGTTGGTAAGGTTGAAGCAAATATTCCAGAAGATGATCCAAGAAATCCGGCAGTTATCGCTGACAACGTCGGAGATAATGTGGGAGATGTTGCAGGTATGGGAGCTGATCTGTATGAATCCTACGTTGGTTCTATTTTTTCTGCCTCAGTCTTAGGAAGTATCGTTTTTTCTGCTAAGGGAGCACTTTTCCCGTTTTTTGTTGCTTCATCAGGTTTGATATTATCAATTTTTGGTATTATTTTTGTTAATTACTACATCAAAAAAGCAAAGGAAGTTGAGCCTGAAAAGGTCCTACACTTTGGTACATATATGACGACATTTCTTCAATCGATAGTTGTCTTTTTCTTATCTAAAATTGTATTCGGAGATTTTTCTGGCGGTTTAATTGTTATTTTAGGTATGGTAGTTGGAATTCTTATAGGGGTTTCCACTGAATACTACACTGCAAAAAAACCTGTAATAGAGCTAGCTAAAAGCGCTCCATCAGGTTCGGCTCCGTTGATTATCAATGGTCTTGCCCTAGGGATGGAATCAACGCTTATCCCTATTCTTTTAATAGGAGCAGCTATTGTAATTTCATTCTACGTTTACGGTCTTTTTGGAATAGCTATTGCTGCTGTTGGAATGCTTTCAACACTGGGTATGAGTTTATCAATCGATGCATACGGTCCTATCGCTGATAATGCAGGTGGAATTGCAGAAATGGCTCATTTAGAACCATACGTTCGAGAAAGAACGGACAAGTTGGATGCTGTTGGAAATACCACAGCGGCTATGGGAAAAGGTTTTGCAATAGGATCTGCTGCATTAACGGCATTGGCTTTGTTCGCTTCTTATTTGCAAGTAACAAATATTTCAGTAGTTGATTTGAATGATGCAAATGTGTTCACAGCAATGTTAATCGGTGCCATGCTTCCATTTCTGTTTTCCTCTTTGGTAATGAAAGCAGTTGGTAACGCTGCAAATCTTATGGTTGAAGAAGTAAGAAGGCAATTTAAAGAAATTGTTGGATTAATGGAAGGAAAAGCTGATCCAGACTACGGTAAGTGTGTAAAGATCGCTACCGATGGTGCTTTGAAATATATGATACTTCCTTCTTTAATCGCTGTAATAGCTCCAATAATTATTTATCTCTTGTTAGGCAAGCAAGCTGTTGCTGGAATGTTAGCTGGAACAACAGGCTCAGGCGTTATGTTAGCGATATTCATGGCTAACTCTGGAGGTGCCTGGGATAACGCTAAGAAGTTAATAGAAACAGGAAAATATGGTGGAAAAGGGTCTTTGGCTCACAAGGCTTCTGTTGTAGGAGATACTGTGGGGGATCCTTTAAAAGATACAGCAGGACCTTCCATAAATATTTTAATAAAACTTATGTCCATAGTTTCTATAGTGATTATTCCTGTCTTAATCAGAATTTTTGAGTGAAACTCTTAGTTAAAATGGTTGGTGTGAATACCATTTTTCCTTCTGGGTAGGAAACGGGTTACAGGACGGAGCCTTGTTTGCGTCACTGTGCAAACCATGTTTTTAAATGATTTTGATTTTGAACTTGATTATGAGGTTTTTAAGGGGTTTACCCCTTAACGTACGGGTGGGGAGCGGGGAAAGGGCGCTAACACAAAGTTTTTGAAATATAACTATTTTCAAAAATAAGACTTTGATTTTAAAAGGGTTACAGGGCGGAGCCCTCCCACCTGCTGGGTTAGGGACCGCAGGTCCCTTCCTTAGAAGGGTGGGCAGCAGGGCAAGAGAATGAATACCATTTTTCCTTATGGGTGGGGAGCGGGGCGAAGGGGCGCTAACACAAGGTTTTAGAGTTCCTAAAGTTAGTATAATCAAATTAAAATGTGGAGGTGTATATAATGAAAAGAGTCGCTGTTTTAAATGTAGGTGGAGATTGTCCAGGATTAAATGCCGTAATCCGGGCACTCATCGTTAAAGGCGCCGAAGAGGATATCGAAGTTGTCGGCGTTTACGACGGTTTTCTAGGTCTCGTGGAAGATAAATTAACAATCTTAGCTAAAGAACATGTCTCAGGTAAATTACCTGAAGGTGGCATAATTTTGGGTTCGTCAAAATACGATCCTACTGTTAATCCAAACGATTTGAAAAAGTTGAAAAATAACTTTGAGAGATATCAGATAACTAGTCTTATATTGTTAACAGGCCATACCGGAGCAAATATCGCCTTAAAATTGGCAAATGAAGGTATACCTTCGATAATAATACCTGCTACCGTTGATAATGACTTATACTGGACGGATCTTAGCGTTGGTTTTCTAACGGCATTACAGATCGTCACCGATGCATTAGATAAACTTCATTCAACTGCGAGTGCAGGTCATAGGGTAATAGTTGTAGAAACCGGAGGAGACGAAGCAGGATGGTTAGCAACAATTGGTGGTATGGCAGGTGGTGCTGATTATATAATAGTACCAGAGTTCAAGTTAGACCCTAAAGATATGATTGAAAATATTAAAAGGAGATATTCTGCAGGTAGAAGATTTTCCATAGTTGTAGTAGAAGAAAAAGTCAAACTCCCCGAAGAAGTTCAAAATATAATAGGCGATCCAAAGGTTCGTCAATACATGAAACCAGCAGAATTAATCACAGAGTACATAAAAGCTAATCTGCAAAATGTTGAATGTAGAACCGTTGATTTAGATTATTTACAAAGAGGAGGAACACCTTCGTCTTTTGATAGATACCTGGCTTTCAAATTCGGTGTTTCGGCTATAGACGCTGTTAAAAAAGGAAAATCTAATGTGGCTTTAGGTTTGGATGGTTTTGATGTTGTGGAAAAACCATTTACCCACGAAATTTTGAAGAACAAAGAGATAAGTAGAGAATTATACGAAATGGGTAGACTTTTCTTCTAAAAATATTTAGCGGTGCTTTTTGCACCGCTATTTTTAAACGCATTATTAAAATCCACAAATAATAAACTTGCTTGACTTTTTGATCATATTTTATAAAGTTTTTTAGCCTTTTCTGAAGCTACTTTATGATCGACAATAGGTGTTGGATAATCGATGTCTTTTGGAATGTTCAAAGTATGTATTTGCTCTAAGTTAAGATTGGTTAATTCTGGTAACCAAGTCTTTATGTAATTACATTCAGGATCAAATTTTTGCTGTTGCAAAATTGGGTTAAATATTCGGAAAAAAGGCTGCGCATCACAACCTGTTGAAGCAACCCATTGCCAATTACCATTATTAATTGCAGGATCGTAATCAACTAGTCTTTGTGCAAAGTATTTCTCTCCCCATCGCCAGTCAATATGTAAATCCTTAACAAGAAAACTCCCTGTTATCATTCTTACTCGGTTATGCATCCATCCCGTTAGATTCAATTGCCTCATTCCAGCATCAACTATAGGATAACCTGTTCTCCCTGTACACCAAGCCTTAAATTTATCCACATCATTTTCCCACTGTATTTGGTTATATTTCTCCTTAAAGGAATTGCCTAAAACATGAGGGAAATGATAAAGGATATGAGTAAAAAAATCACGCCAGTGAAGTTGTGTAATAATTTCATGTTCATTACCGAAGTTTTCATTTACTTTTCCATATACCTCTCTCACAGAAACTGTTCCAAATTTAAGATGGGGAGATAACTTTGTTGTTCCATCGATTGAAGGCGTGTTTCTAGTTTCACTGTAATTTTTTAGTTTGACTATTCTCTCTATATAACTTAACCCTTCTTTTCGCCCACCTTTTAATATTAAATTTTCATTTTGAGGAAATTTATCAACCTGAAGAGCAATACTTGAGCTAATTTCTTCTGTAAAATAATTTTTAAATTTATTCTTCTGCGGTTCTCGCACATCTATTTTTTTGGATTTTTTTAAAAAATCGGTGAACTTTATATATGGCATACCATTATCTTTCAAAACTTCTGTGGGTTCATGTAATAAAACATCAAAATGTTCCTTGAAATCTACTCTTTCCCTTTCACAAATGGCTTTTATTTCGTTATCTCTTTTCTTACTAAATGGAGTGTAATCTTTATTCACGAAAACTGCTTCTATTCCTAATGTTTTAATTAAACTTTCAACTACTTTAGCAGTAAGTCCTTCAAAAAAATATAGTCTAGCGTTCAATTGGTGTAGCTGATCATTGAGTTCTTTCAGACAGGCGATCATAAATTGAACCGCATTGTCTGATTTGTAATCGTTATCTTTAATCTGTCGATCATCAAATATAAAAGCAGGTATGACTCTTTCACAACTTTGAAGTGCTTCTATGAGAGAAGTATTATCCTCTAACCTAAGATCTCGTCTGAATATGTGCAACCCAATTTTATATTTATAATTCGATATTTTTATCACCTCTAATGCCTTTAGCATGCCTTTTATAATTAAATAGAACTTGCTAACTTTATTAGTAGATAGATAAATTTAAAGTATTGAGAATTTTAAAACCCTACTTCAATTGAAAAGGATATTTTGATAAACGGCGTTGTTTCTCCGTACGGTCCAGGCCAACCTTCCACATCTTCTTTTCTCTCATCATCGTAGGGTGTTTCTAAATCTATTTCACCTTTGAGGTAGTGTTCGAAGGTAATTTTGTATCTGGTTGTTTCGTTGGCAATATCCAATCCTATTAAGTAACCTTCCATGTCGTTCCCGTAGTCAAAGCCTATGGGAATATCTTCTTCATCGTATTTGGCGGTATATTTCAAGTAAGGTGCCCATTGATTGTACATCCAAGTGTAAATCTTATAATACTCAATTTTTGGAGATATGTAGTATTGCGAAGTTTTACCTACTAATCTTGTTCCTACTCCCCAAGCGAATGCGGTCGGTTTGTAATCTGTTGCTCCCCCTTCAGTATCGGGTACAACAAAATCGTCCATCGCAAATTGCCCGTATATTTGCCAACCCTTGGTAGGAATGATAGAAGCATCTACTCCCAACATATTATTTGAGAATCCTTCACCAAGGTTGTTATGAGCTATACCAAAAGGGTTAGCATCAGAAAGGTCAGGATATTTACCGCCGATCAAATTTAATTCGTTCAAAGAAAGTCTAACTCTATCGAAAAGATTAAATTCTAATCTGTGTATAAACAAAGTTTTTAAAGGATCAGAATACCCAAAATCTTCCAATCCAGATCTATCAGAATTACCATCAAAAGAGGTATCTTTTTGCCTTTTTAACTCATCTTCAGTTAAGTAAGGGTCGAAGAAGTACATGGCTGAGACAATTCTCATACTTCCGGCATCGTATCCACCCATGAACCCAGTAACATAGGGTAATGAGTCAGATAGATATACCCCTCTTTCCAAATCTGACCAATTCGTTTCAAATATTCCACCAATCAGCCACAGAGGATCAAAAGATTTGTAGAAGAAGCCAGGGTAAACTTCAAAATCATCGTTTGAATTTATTGGATAAGGTGTTATGTTTGTAAAATCTTTTCCTGTGTATATTGAAGATAGTAGATAAACTTCGTTTGCAGTTATCTCAGAGAAGCCCTTCGTATTAAAAAAAATGAAGATAAGTACTAATGTTTGAAGCGTTACTATTTTTCTAACTTTCTCCATATTTATCAAAGAACTCTTCTTCACTCATTATAGTAATTCCATAACTTTGAGCTTTATCTAGTTTAGAACCAGGGTTTTCTCCAACGACTAGGATATTCGTTTTCTTCGTCACGTTTTCAGAGAAGGTTCCACCTTTAGATTCAACGTATTCGGCGAATTCTTGTCTTGTCATTTTAGAAAGAGCACCGGTTTGACATATAACTAAACCTTTTAGAGGTCCTTCTAATTTTTCTTCTTCTTTTTTCCCCATGTTGACTCCTGCATCTTTTAATTTCTTAACGATCTTTTTAACTTCTTCCTGTGAAAAAAACTTTATAATTGCATTTGCTATATCTTCACCAATTCCCTCTATTTCTACAAGTTCATCGAATTTTGCATCTATTAAACTGTCTAAATTTTTAAAATGATTTGCAAGGTCTTTCGCAGTTTTTGAACCAACATTTGGTATACCAAGAGCGTTAATTAATCTATCCAGTTCTCTATTTTTGGATTGCTCTATTTGTGTCAATATATTTTCTACTGTTTTGTCTCCTATACCTTCTCCCAAGCTTCTAATTTTTTGTTCGTTTAAATAATAAAGATCGGCTATATCTTTAAGTAAACCTGCATCTACCATTCTTTTTAATATCTTTGGCCCAAGCCCTTGAATATTCATTGCGTTTCTTGAAACGAAATTTTCCAACGTTCTTAAAAGCTTTTCTGGGCAAGAGGGATTCAAACATCTTATTGCCACTTCTGATGACTTTATTTTTCCAACTTTTCCACCACAGACAGGGCATTTTTCAGGGGGTCGGATTATTTTTTCTTCCCCAGTTCTTTTTTCTTTAACGGGCCCTATAACTTGGGGAATTATGCCACCTGCTTTTTCAATTAATACATAATCGCCTTCCCTTATATCTCTTTCTTTTAGATAATCAAAGTTGTGCAAACTTGCCCTTTTTACTATTGTTCCTTCAAGTTGTATGGGGTCAAATTCTGCAACAGGAGTTATTATCCCTGTACTCCCAACTTGCAGTTTTATAGCTTTTAGTTTCGTTTCTTTCTGTTCGGCTTCAAATTTGAAAGCAATTGCCCATCGTGGGGATCGGGCGGTTTCACCAAGGAGTCTTTGCAGTTCAAAACTGTTCACCTTAACTACTATCCCATCTACTTCGTATTCTAATTCCTTTCTCCTTCGATTCCATTCTTTCCAAAATTCTATAACTTGTCCGATATCTTGGGCATTTTTGTAATTAGGATTGATTCTGAAACCAACTTCTTTCAGAAAATTTATCGCTTCTTCTTGAGTTTCTAAGTTGTAATTTTGAGGGAAGATAACGTAATACATGAAAGAGCTTAACTTTCTTTTTGCCACTTCTGTACTATCCAAAAGTTTTAAAGTGCCCGCTGTTGCGTTTCTAGGATTAGCGAAAACAGGTAACCCTTTTTCTTCCCTTTCTGAATTTATTCTCACAAATTCTTTTTTTGGCATGTATATTTCTCCACGTACTTCAATAGTTAGATTTTCCCTCAATCTTAAAGGAATAGAGGGGATCGTTTTTACGTTTTGCGTGATATCTTCTCCGGTTGTTCCATCGCCTCTGGTTATAGCTTGAGTTAATACTCCATCGGTGTACCTTAAAGCTACCGATACTCCATCTATCTTTAGTTCACAAAAGTACTCAACATGGTTTAAACTCAAGTTCTTTAAAACTCTTTTGTGAAAATCTAAAATTTCTTCTTCGTTGTAGGTGTTATCTAAAGATAACATCGGTATCAAATGATTTACTTTATTGAATCCCTCAACAACTATACCACCGATTCTTTGAGTTGGAGAATCAGGGGTTTTCAATTCGGGA
Organism: Petrotoga mobilis SJ95; assembly: GCF_000018605.1. Classification (NCBI taxonomy): domain Bacteria; kingdom Thermotogati; phylum Thermotogota; class Thermotogae; order Petrotogales; family Petrotogaceae; genus Petrotoga; species Petrotoga mobilis. Next base: position 1,063,685 of record NC_010003.1, read on the forward strand.
TATTTTTTTTCGAGCTCCACTAGTTCTTTAAAAAGTTTATCGTATTCCTGATCCGAGATAATAGGATCAGCCAATACGTAGTATCGGTAGTTATGTTCTTCTATTTCTGCTTTTAACTTTTCGTATCGTTCTTTTATGTTTTTTGGTATGTCCAAATTACAATCCCCCTTTAGTCCTCATCTATCACAACCGCTGTTGCTACGGCAAACTCTCTTTCATGGGCTATAGATATGTGTATCGTTCCGTTACCTCCAAACTTTTCAAATAGATATTTCACCGATTCTTCATCTAAATACGGTTCTCCACTTTGTTTGTTTAATACGGTAATTTGTGAGTAAGGGATAAACCTTTTGAAACATTTTATTAAAGATTCTTTTACTGCAAAACGACCCGCTGCATATTCTTTTTTTCTTTTTTGCCCTTTAAACGTATCGTATATTTCTTTTTCTTTCTGAGAGAGAATTTTTTGGACGTTTTTTTCGTTGATCCTGTCGACTTTTACGATGTCAACTCCTATTCCTCTGATCATTGATTAGCAACCTCACATTCGCACCTGGCTCGATCTTTTGTAGAAAACTTTCAACTTTTTGGTCATTTAAGTAAATTTCATAAGACTGAATTTCTTCAGTGTTTATGGAAAGATGAGAAAATACATCTATTAATTGAACATCCTTTTTTACCTTTTTAATTGAATAATTAGCTCCATTGCTCACTTCTTCTTCTATGTCAACTATTTTTCCATCATAGGATGCGATTATTTCTTCTTTGTTTAAATGAACCTCTTTCCCATTTAAAAATACTTTCATCTTTTCGGTTTCGATATCCAAGAATTCTTTTATCTTGGGGAGCTTTACCGCTTTTGTTTTTAGAAGATCTCTATTTTTTATTTGATAATCTTTATCTAAGATTTCTTCGTCTTTCATGATAATAGTCCCCACTGGGACTTCATATGGAAGGTTATTTATTGTGAAGAAAATTTTCTCGTTGTACTCTTTAAATACATCTTCTATTTTTGGAGGTGAAGTAAATATTTTATCTCCATCTTTGATCTCTTCTTCTAAACTTTCTACTTTTTCACCGTTTTTTATTACAGTGGGATAAGCAGTTTTGGGTTCTCCATTTAAGTAAAATTCAATGGGTTGAATTACGTCTTTCAATTTCAAATTGACAGGTTTGCCGTTTTTGGGTTCTTCTATTTCAATGTGGTCTCCTGGTTTAATGGGAGAATGTATATCCGCAGATACGCCGTTTACTGTTATTTTTGCCTTTTCGCCCATATTCCCCTTTTTTATCTGTAATTTTTCGTTCAGTTCGAAAGCTATCGCAGGGGAGGGCAGTCCAACCAATTTGTCTAGCGAATAACCTGATTGTAGTAACGCTTGTAAGACGTTCATGTCTTTACCTATGATTAACATATTTACATTTCTTCCGTTTATTTTGATGGTATTGAATACACTACCCTGTTTTTTCAGTGCGACATTTACTATACCTAAAGGAGTTATGTATTCACTACCTTCCATCCTTTTTGATTCAAAAATTATATTCTCCAAGTTTTTGGTAGTTTTCAGAGATACCCTTTCTTTGGGAAGCCCAAGTTTACTGGCTAATTTTTCGGTAAAAGTTGGTACTTTCCCTCCTCCACCTACTACCATCACAGCAACGGGAGGTTTCCCGTTTAGATTTAATATTTCTTTAGCTATTTTATCCGTTATGTTGTCTATAATAGGGGTTATTATCTTAATTACTTCTTCTTTTCTTACAATTTGTGGACTATCCAGGATATCGTTGTAGGTAATTTCATCGCTTTGAGATAATTGTTTTTTAATCATTTCAGCGGTTTTGAAATCCACCAATAGTTGTTGAGATATAATGTCTGTTATCTCATCTCCAGCTAGAGGTACCATTCCATAGCCGGTTATTACCCCTTTATTCGATATAGATATGTCGCTTGTTCCTGCTCCCACATCCACCATTGCAACATTCAGGTTTCTCAAGTCCTCAGGTACAACTAAACTTGTGGCGGCTATCGGTTCCAATGTGACATGGATAGGTTTTAATCCTACTTTATCCAATACAGACATCATAGCTTCTACAACATTTTTTGGTAGATAAGCTGCCAAAACTTTTACCTTTGCTTGATTACCTCTTTGCCCTTCTAGATGTTTAATCCATTGATTATCAAGACTGTAGTAAAGTATTGAGTATCCTACGCAGTACATTTCTTGTGAGTAGTTTAATTTTTCTGTAGATGCTTTGACTGCTTCGAGTTCCATCTTTTTGATTGTTTCACTATCTAAATAACCATGAGTTGAAATATCGAGGCTGTATGAGCCAATTGAAGAGATTAGAAACCTACCAGCTATAGCGATGGCAACTTCGGAAAGATTGATGGAACTTTCCTCTTCCAGTGTTTTCTTTATTTTGAAAACACCTTTTGCAACCTTGTTGACGTCATGAATCTGTCCGTCAAGCATCGCTCTATTTTCGTGTTCAACTTCTGCAAAATGCTTGATTATTATACTTTCCGTTTCTTCATCATATTCTGCTAATATCCCTACAAGAGTCCTTGTACCTATATCAAGTCCAAAGAGCATTTCCATTCCCCCATTATTTAAACTTCTATTACTGTCGCCCCTGTTCCCCCTTCTTCACTTCGAGCGATTTTGAAATCTTTAATTAGAGATGATTTTCTTAAATAATCCCAAATCCCCATAGCTAGTTTCCCAGTTCCTTTTCCGTGTATTATCCTTCCCTCTTTTATTCCAGAACTTATTAAATCCGAAATAAATTTTTCTATTTCGGGTATAGCCTCATTTACCGTATAACCTCTAATATCTAATTCGGATTTTACACTTTTCTTTTGATCTATTTTAACGTAAATCCTTTTTTCTTCACTTTTTTCTTTATCTGAGTTAATTATAGGCTCAATCTCCGTTGGACTATAAGTTATCTCTATCGGAGAACCATCAATCTGAACGGTTATCTTGGAGTTTGTAATCCTTTTTACCGTCCCCTGAATATTATTGGATGCTTTTACTTTCATTCCAACTTTTATCTTAGACTTTTCGATTTTTCGCCCTTTTTGATTTTGAGATAACGCTTTTCTCATCTCTTCAAGTTGTGAAGCCATATTTTCAGATTCTTTTAGTTTTTTGCTGATTTCTTGTGAATCGATTTGATCTTTTTTTTGCTTAATTTCTTTTAATACGGTTTGAATTTGGTTTCTCATATTTTTTATCTGTTCTTTAAGTTGATACAACTCGGGTTCAAGACTTTCTATCTCTTTTTTCTTTAGTTTTTGTAGTTTTTCTTCGTACTCCTTTTTCGTTTTATCGATTTCTTCTTCTTTTTTCTTGATCCTTTCTAAACTTTCTTCGTATTCATTGTGGATAGAAGTTAATCTACTTAGTATTTTTTCACTTTGTGAAAATTCTTCGTTGAGATTTATTTTACTTTCTTCTATAATTTTAGGGTCAATGCCCAATCTTTCGGCTATTTCAATGGCATGGGATGCTCCGGGTACGCCTACAATTAGTTTGTATGTAGGTTTAAGTGTTTCAATGTCAAAAGACATAGAAGCGGCGAGTAGTTTTTCTTCTTCCAAAGAGAATGTTTTGATCTCAGACAGATGTGAAGTAGCAAATATTATGGGCCCTTTCATTAGCAGATACTTCAAAATAGCTTTGCTTAAGGCAGCTCCTTCAATGGGATCGGTTCCTGTTCCTAATTCATCTATCAATACAAGAGATTTTTCACTAACACTTTCAAGTATATTTTTTAAATTCAACAAATGGGCAGAAAAAGTGCTTAGGTTTTGAGATATATCTTGTTGGTCTCCTATATCCGTGTAAATTTCTTCTATAAAAGGAATTTCAGCCTTTAAAGCTAAGACTGGTAAAGCAGAATGAGCCATAAAAAAAGCTAATCCAATTGATTTCAAAGAAACCGTTTTACCCCCTGTGTTGGGGCCCGTTATTATCATCCCGTTTTTATCGAGTTCTACATCTATGGGGACTATTTTTTCTTTTGGTATTAATGGATGTTTTAGTTCTTTGAGAAGAATCTTTTTAGTAGTATGGGGTAGAGTGAATACTGCATTCATATCTTTGGCGTATCTGGCTTTCGCTATATTGGCATCTATATATTCTATTATTTCTATATTTTTTTCTATTTTAAATTTGTTTTTTTGAAGTTCAAAGGTCAAATTTGAGAGTATCCTATTGATTTCGTTCTTCTCTTGTGAGAATAAATCTGTAAGCTTTTCGTTCAGTTCTATAATCGTATCTGGTTCTACAAACAAAGTAGCACCGGAATCGGATCTTCCAACGGTAATACCTTTTATAACATTTCTACTTTCACTCTTTAACGCTATGCATAATCTTCCGTTTCTTTCCACAGGCTGATCTAAAGAAAGGTATTTAATATACTTACTTTTTATCTTGTTGAATTCTATATTTAATTGACGTTTTACCGTGTCTATGCCGTTTCTTATTCTTTTTAATTCGATTGAGGCGTTATCTTTAATTTCTCCTTCAGGAGTAAAAACTTTAAAGATCTGATCTTTTAACTCAAGTAAAGGTTTGTAATCTGATATCTTATCAGTGAGTAGATCGTTTATACCGTTGTAATGTTTGTGGATGGCATAACCGTCTTGCAAAAACTCTCCAATCTTTCTGAATTCTCTACCTTCAACACTTTCTTTGTTGCCGATCTTTTCAATTATCGAAGGGATATAACTTAAACCATACAAATCTTTTAATGTACCTTTAATCGCCATATCAAAAAAAACTCGAGAAATGTTCACTTCTCGGTCTAATTCTGTTAGATCTTTGTACATTTTTACATTTTTTGAAAAATAACCTTTCCCATAATCGGTGTGACTATAGGTTGAAATTAAATTTAATATTTTTTCGATTTCCAAATCCTTGTAGGTTTTTTCTAAAATTTAAAACTCACTCCCAACGAGATTGGTAGATAATTAACGGTTAGACTTTCTTCTTCGTAGTACCGTGTCTCGTAACCAACAGACAGAGATAAATTGTTGTAGCTGATACCTCCATTAATAAGTATTTCCGTTTTAAAGGTTTTAAAATAGTCTTCCGTGTGTACGCCTCCGAAAGCGGTTACCAAAAAATCTAAATTGCCGATTATATTGGTAGTATATTTCATATTCAAACCGAGAGAAATTCCAACATCTTCTACACTTTCCAAGCTCTCTAATAAATTGTAATTGTAGAAAAATCCCAAATAAGGACCATAAGAAATTTCTTCACTATCTTCGGTTGGAATTAAAAAAGAAATCCTTCCCCCTGTGTAATCTAAACTCTTTTGAATGTCTGTGGTACCTGTTGAATCAAGTGTGTAGGAGTATGACGGGGTTAGTAATAACTCAAAAGCATACGTGACAGTAGTTATGATAAAGAATATGGAAAGTACTAAAAAAAGTTTATTTTTTATCATTTTTTTACTCTCCCTTTTATTCATAAGATGATTGAGTTTTAACCTTGGAGATAATTTTTTCAAAGTTTTCCTTTATCGCTTTTATAGAAAGATCGCATTCGTCTAATTGTTCTTCTCTTGTTGCATGAGAAACAAACTCATCTTTCACACCAAATGGGTAAATTTTTTTATTTCTCAGTTTGAATATCTCTTCGTTGAAACCACCTTTCAAACTTCCCTCTTCATAAACAAAAATATATTCAGCCCTTTGTTCTAATATTTCCAAAAAGTATTCATTTAAAGGTTTGACACTTCGTACCCCGATTATATTAACGTCATAATCTTTAAGAGCTTCATAAACATTTTGCGAGATAGTTCCAACGGCAAGGGCGTATATCCTAGAATCGGCCATTTTTAGATACTTCCACTCACCATCTACTATTTGAAGATTGTCGAGTATATTTTGTATTTCTATCGTTTCTCCATCTCTTGGAAATCTAATAAACCGAGGCTTTTTCAAACCCTTTATTACGGAAGTGTAAATCATATTAGCTAAATCTTGGGCGTTCAACGGCGTCCAGATTTCAACATTTGGAATTAACCTCGTATATGCTATATCAAAAACCCCATGATGAGTTGGACCATCTTCTCCAACCAAACCGGCCCTATCCAACAAAAATAGAACTGGGATCTTTTGTAAGGCTACATCATGAATAAGTGAATCAAACGCTCTTTGCATGAAAGTAGAGTAAATATCAACAACCGGCAAGACCCCACCTAAAGACAGAGCAGACGCCGTAGTGACTATACTTGGTTCGGTGATACCCATATCGATGACCTTGTCAGGGCATATTTCTTGAAGGACATTTAGCCCAGTCCCATCGGACATGGCTCCCGTAAAAGCTAAAAACTCATAATCTTTTAAATGAGATAACGTATGCCCAACAATTTTACTGTAAGAGACTTTGTTCAGTTCTTTTTTGGATACGCCATGATATTTGGTGGGAGATTTCTCGGTTTCTTCGAAACCTTTGCCTTTGGTGGTAACAACATGCAGTATTACAGACTTCTCATCATAAGCTTTAATGAATTCTAAAAACTCTTCCATTTTTTTGATATCATGTCCATCGACGGGTCCATAATACTTGATTCCTAACTCTTCAAACAGTGATGCTGGAGTATCGTAAATAGAGAATTTTAAAGCGTTTCTGACTTTTTTTAAAACTGATTCTACATCCTTACCCAAAGAAGAATCTTCTAAAGAACTCTTTAAAATTTCTTTTGCTTGGGTATACTCTTTTTTTATTCTAAAATTATTCAACAATTGGGAAATCGTTCCTACATTTTTTGAAATAGCCATGTTGTTATCGTTTAGAACTATTTTAACTTTTACATCTTGATAGTTCAACTGATTTAACGATTCAAGAGCCATCCCACAACCTAAGGCTCCATCTCCAATAACAGCAACTATATTCCTTTTCCTGTTTTTTATCTTATCAGATAGTGCATAACCCAAAGAGGCTGCTATGGAAGTCCCTGCATGCCCAGCACCGAATCTATCCGCTGGTGATTCGTAGATATTTGTGTACCCACTTATGCCACCTTTTTCACGTATGGTTTTGAAATCTTTCCAACGCCCCGTCAAAAGTTTGTGCACGTAAGATTGATGACTGGTATCCCAAATAATAACGTCTTCTATGGGGTCAAATATCCTGTACAATGCAATTGTTAATTCCACAACGCCCAAATTCGAAGCAAGATGACCATTGTTGTTGTATACAACGTTAAAAATATACTTTCGAATTTCTTGAGCTATTTCTTCTAATTCTTTGTAACTCATGTTCTTAAGTGCATTATACAGAGGAGTATTTTGCGAGGTCATACATGTCGTATAGATTTTAGTTACTTAAAATCTATACTTCCCCCCTTTCAATTTTATGGCTCTACATAATCGATGCTTGTGAACGTGCGATCTTATCCATAATTCCATTAACAAAAGCTGCGGCTTTTTGAGTCGCATAAGTTTTGGTTAACTCCGTTGATTCATTTAATATTACTTTGACGGGTATATCTTTTTTGTTAATTAGCTCGTAGATAAAGATTCTCATTACGGTTTTTTCAATGTTTCCTATTCTTTCTACGCGCCAACCCTCTGAGTATTTGTTGATCAACGCATCATACTCATTTTTATTTTTATAAATATCTTCAATGTATTGTTTAGCTTCCAAATAATAACTTTCTTCTAGATGCGCCTGTTCGTTTAATTTTTCAAAAGTGAATAATATGTTGTCTAATTTAACATCCTTTATAGATAGTTGGAAAAGACTTTCAAAAATTAACTTTCTCATCATCCTTTTTTTCGGTATGTTTTCATTCATTCTTGTCCTTTTGTTCGTCATCCTCCTTTTCACTTTCAGGGGATTCTTCATTTTCCAAGGTTTCTTCTTCCGTTTCTTCCGTTTCTTCTATTTCTTCGTATTCTTCTTCCAACTCTTCTGGTTTTACAAGATTTTCGATGGATACGTCAATATTCGATACATAAACCTCCGCAATTTTTTCAAGATCGTCTTTAATCACTTTTTGAATATTTTTAGAAAATTCAACGATGTTTTGCCCGTATTTAGCAGGTACTTTTAACGAAATACTAACACTGGCGTCGTCATTAATTGTAATCTTTATACTTTTTTGCAAATCTTTTTGAATTTTCTCGTTATACACCTTTTGTTCCTTCAGATAACCTTCTACACTTTTGAAAACTAAATCTTTTAACACATTTTCTGAAATGCTTATTTCTCCAAAATCATTTTCCTCGTTCAAAGGCATTGTTTTTCCCTCCTTAAGATTAATATTTTACCTATTTTGTAATTATATCATAAATTAAAACATTTTTAACTGATTTTCCTGTGATTCATATTTTTTCTTGTTAATATTTTTAATTCTCTTCAACCTACTTTCCAAGTCAACTCTATTTGACAGTTGAGACAATATTTCTTTTGATCTTTCAATTATTTCTATGGGAAATCCTGCCAATCTTGCTATTTCTATACCGTAACTGTTGTCACTGGTGCCATCTTCAATTTTGTGTAAAAATATAACCCCATCCATAGTTTCTAAAACTTTTATCCTTTTTGCAGCAACTTCTTCGTATATATGTGACATATAAGTCAACTCAGTATAATGGGTAGCGAAGATTGTATTGCATCTTTTAACTTGAAATAAATATTCTGAGATTGCCCATGCAACAGAAATACCATCTAACGTACTCGTACCTCTTCCCACTTCATCAAGGAGGACAAGACTGTTATCCGTCGCTTTATTCAATATAGTTGAAACCTCTAGCATCTCGACTAAAAAGGTTGATTTTCCGCTAACTATATCGTCCCTTGCTCCGATTCTTGTAAATATACCATCATAAATGGGAATTTCAGCCTTCTCAGCGGGAACAAAGCAACCAATTTGTGCCATCACACTTATAAGCCCTATTTGTCTTATAAAAGTTGATTTTCCACTCATATTTGGACCTGTCAAAATTATATAAAATTTGTCTTCGCTTAAAAATAAGTCGTTAGGAGTAAATTCATCTACAAATCTTTCCACCACTGGATGTCTTGAGTTGATTATTTTGATTTCTTTGGAGTTTTGCACAAAAGTTGGCCTTTTGTAATTGTAAACTCTACTAACCTCTGCAAAAGACCTAAACACATCCAATTCAGCGATCTTATTGGATAGTTTTTCTATTTTATCTACGTATTGGCTTAGATGTGTCAATACCTTATCGTAAATATCTTTTTCAATAACCTTTATTTTCTCTTCTGATAATGCTAAGCGTTGTTCAACTTCCTCTAATTCTTTTATAGTGTACCTTTCCGTATTAACCAGCGTTTGTTTCCTAACGTAATTATCCGGAACTTTGGAGGACTGCGCTTTTGAAACTTCTATATAGAAACCATAGATCTTATTTCTTCCAACTTTCAAACTGCTAATCTTAGTTTTTTCTTTCTCCCTCTTTTCAATATCTTTCAAAACGCCATCTAAGTTATTAAATAGGTTCCTATACTCATCTAACTCTCCTGAAACACCTTCTTTAATTACTTTCCCGTTACCAGGAGCAATAGCAGGTTCTTCAATAATGGTATTTTCGATAAACTCTTTAGCTTCTTTAAGAACATCTACACCATCAAAAAAATCAGACAATCCTGGATTTGAAGTTAAAGATTCAATTATATAGGGAACCACTTCCAAAGAATCCTTTAAGGCTATAAGGTCTTTTGGGGTTGCCTTCATCAAAGAAATCCTGGAAGAGATCCTTTCGAGATCTTTTACAGATGCCAAATATTCTTTTAGTTCTTCCAATAAAAGAGGATCTTCAACTAAATGTTCGACTTTGTTCAACCTTTCTTCTATATTTTCTTTATCGGTCAAAGGAGTAAGGATGAATTCTCTCAATTTCCTATTCCCCATACTGGTTTTTGTTAATTTTAGAATGTCGTAAAGAGTTTTCCCCTTGTTTGAATTGGTGGGAAGAATACCAAGATTTTCTATAGTATTGGAATCTAAAAACATGTAGTTTTTTGTCTTAAACCGTTTTGGAAGTCTCATATGTTTAATCTTTGAAAATTGTGTGACTTCTAAGTACTTTAAAACAGCGTCGGCTACTTTTAATTCATCATCGTCGTAATCCAAATGATCAAGACTTAAAACTTCGTAGGTTTCTTTCAAATGATCTTTGAAATTGTTTGAAAAGTACCATTCGTCCAATATTTCTACATAAATCTCGTTGGTTAAATTTTTTATCTTTTTTGATAGTTGTTCAAGTTCTTTAGATAACAAAATCTGTACCAAACCAAAAGAGGAAATAAAGTCCAATAGTTCATCCTCTTTGAAGTCAAATGAATCTAAATAGAAGTCACCGGTTGAAAAATCAAAAATAGCTATTTTGTACAAATTCCCATTTTTGGTAATCAAGGCGGCAAATCTGTTACTTTCTTCCAACATTCCTTCGTCTATGATGGTACCAGGCGTCAGTATTCTAGTTACTTTTCTATCGACTATACCTTTTGAACTTTGAGGATCCTCCATCTGTTCACATATAGCTACTTTATACCCAGCATCTAAAAGTCTTTTTAAATAGTTGTTTAAGGCATGGTATGGAATTCCTGCCATAGGATTACCATTTCTTTTCGTTAAGACAATTTGCAATATTTCACTGACTTTTTTGGCATCTTCAAAAAAGGTTTCATAAAAATCTCCGAGTCTAAAAAGTAAAATAGAGTCTTTATATTCTTCCTTTATCTTTAGATATTGCTTTATCATCGGAGTTAAGTCACTCATAATTGATCCTCCTCACATTCTTTGACGCCATGTTACCTTTTAACAATTGGTTTATTACTAATATATCATCTCTTTAACCAAAAGAAGGACGCATTATTTCAGGCGCCCTCTTTTGATTTGAAAAGTTAATAAAATTTGGTTGGTGTTAATTAAACCGGTGTTTCATTATTTTTCGTTGTTTTCTTTAGCGGTTGCTTCACTCTTGGTTGTTATTACTTTATCTATGAGACCATAGTTTAAAGCTTCTTGTGCATTCATAAAAAAGTCTCTCTCGGTATCTTTTTCTATTTTTTCTAAAGATTGTCCAGTATGTTTGCTAAGTATGTTGTTTAGATCATCTTTTAATCTTAAAATTTCTCTAGCGTGTATTTGTATATCGATCGCTGTTCCTTCGGCGCCACCCCAAGGTTGATGTATCATTATTCTTGAATAAGGTAAAGAATACCTTTTACCTTTTGCACCAGCAGCCAATAATACCGCTCCCATTGAGGCAGCCTGACCTATACATATAGTTGAAATATCTGGCTTTACGTACTGCATCGTATCGTATATTCCTAATCCTGAGGTTACAGAACCTCCTGGAGAGTTTATGTATAAAAATATATCTTTGTCTGGATCCTGAGATTCTAGGAAGAGTAATTGGGCAATTATTACATTAGCCACATCATCGTTTATGGGTGTCCCTAAAAAAACTATTCTATCTTTCAACAATCTAGAATAGATATCATAAGCCCTTTCGTATCTTCCTTCAGTTTCTATAACTACCGGCATAGGTATTGACATAATTTATCGCCTTCCTTTCTTGATCTTTTCTATAATTTTTTTGGCTTCAAGTGTAGATAACACTATTTGACCGCTATCCATGTAAATAATCGATTTAACTGCTTTGCCATATGAAGCATCAATTAAACTAACAGAAGCAGTTAAAGGTGGAGGCAAATTTTCTAACTCGTTTGCATCTCCAAACTGAGTAACTACATCTATTCCATGATAAATCTTTTTTATTTTGCCAAACTGAACAAAGGAATCTGGAACTATAGAATGAATCCTCTCAGTAGGCACAAAAACACCTTTCCCAACCGATATAAACATTTCTATCAATCTTCCTCTTCCATATGCTTTTCGCTAAATTAATTATACACAACAAATATTATTTTTTGATTAAATTATCCTTAATCGATATCAGCCGACTCGCTCAATTGATTTTTTATCTTTTCGTATTTTTCATCAATTTGTGCTTTTTCTTCCTTTAAGCCAACTAATTTTTCTCTTGCGTAGGTAAGTATATCCAATGCTTTTTTATAAATTTCAAGGGCATTTTCAACATCCAATTCGTCTTGCTTTTCATTTTGAAAGTAATCGTTGATACGTTCCAAGAGTTTTAATTGTTCTTTGAAGCTCAAACTTTTAATTTCTTCCTCACTGAGTTTAATTATTTCTTCCATCCTTCTTTATTCACCCCTTTCATTGAATTTCTTCTTGCTTTAAGAAACTTTAACCATGTTTAGCGCCCCTTCGCCCCGCAGCCCGCCCATCTAAAGTTATCACCATTTTTGAATCTTTTCTATGCTAGATTCAGCTTCTCCATCTTTAAATATTAATTTAACCTCGTCTTTTGTTTGTAATTTTTCAACACTATCAATGATCTCTTCACCTTTTTTTACCAAAACTCCGTTATTTAAAAAAGCAGCAAAAGGACTCGACTTAGTGAGCTCTTGAAAAGTACTAAATAAAAGCCTTTCTGATACTTCGAACTTACTTTTCAACTCAGAAACAATTTCATTCGTTGTACTTATTATGTTCTGGTTGTAAGTTTTGATGCTATATTCTATGAACCTTTGAATATAGTCCAACTTGTTGAGAGATATTGATTTTTCACTACTTTCAATCATTTGGTTAACTTTTCTAGTAATATTAAGATGATCCTCGTCCAAAGTTCTGAACAAATTAATTAATTCCCTACTAAGGTAATATTTAATGTTGTTAATCGTATTGAAAGAGAGTAAGTTCTCCATTTGGTAATAAACATTGGTAAAAGAATAGGTTATATTTTTTTCTAGGGTTTCTAGATTATCTGTAAAATAGTTAATTTGATTGACTATATCTCTTGATACTTCCGTAGGTGTTGAATAGTTTTTCCAACTAACAAAATCAGGTATTGTAGAATCTTGTTCATGCCCTATCCCTGTAAGAACAGGAATCTTTCGGTTAAACTTTGCTATAAGAGAACCAAGCTCAAAATCATCAAAATACATCAGGTCGCTTTTTGAACCGCCTCCCCTGATTATAACGACCACATCATAATCGATTCCCGACTTTAAAATAGCAAACAGGGCTTTTTTGATCCCAGGTACCGTTTCTGCACCTTGCATAGGAGCGGGATATAAGTGTACAATAGGAATGAACCTAGAATGATTAATGTTTTTTTGAAAATCGCCAAAACCTGCGGCGGTTGGTGAAGTAATAACGGCTATCTTTTTTATTGGATCAAGTTCTATTAGTTCATGTTCCACTTTTCTTAGAAGATTGCTCTTTTCCAACTTTTCCAATATTTCTTTTTTCTTCTTTTCTATTTCAGAAGCGCCTAAAGGTATTATTGATGAACCAGATACTACATACTTAGCTTCTCTTTTCCAAAAATTAACAACCCCTTGAAACTTCCATCTTTTGTTGAAGAGTTCCCTTTCGTTGTCAATACCGCAATGTTCAAAAACATATGGAACAACAGTTTGGCTGAAAACAACTGTTATTGAATAATTTGAACTTCTCACTCTTTGAGAAAGTTCAATGTAGAGGTCCCCTCTTTTACTGTATTTTGCATGAGTGACATCTCCGATAACCTCGATTTCTTGCCTGTAAAGAGGAGAACTGGTGAATATACTGTTCAAATATTCTATTAACTCTTGTATACTTTCAAATTTAAATTCTTCTTGCTGGGGAAATAACAACGGTCAGCTCTCCTTTCACTTGATCTTTGGATTCAAAAAATTTTATCCCTTCAGAAATCTTCCCTTTAAAAAATTCTTGATACAGCTTCGTCATTTCTCGGGCAACAAGTACATCCATCTCTCCAAAAATTTCCAAAATCTCTTGCAAGGTTTTTTTTATTCTATTTGGAGATTCAAAAAAAACTATTGGATATTCGAACTCTTTTATCTCTCTCAAAAGTCTTCTCAATTTTTTATCCCGAGGTAAAAAACCTAAGAACAAAAACTTCGAAGCAGGGAATCCACTCACAGCTAAAGCAGAAGTTAAGGCTGAAGGGCCTGGCACCACATCTATTGGAATACCTTTTTCCCAACATCTTTGTACTAAGTTAAAGCCAGGATCTGCTAAAACAGGCATACCCGCATCTGATACTAAGGCTGTTATATTATGACTTTCAATCAAAGATAGAACTGTGTCCATAATCTTTTCTGAGTTTGCCTCGTTGAAAGTGAATAACTCCTTTTTGCCCAGTTCAAAATGATTTATCAATTTCAAGGTAACCCTTTTATCCTCCGTGAGTATCAAGTCAGCTTCTTTCAAGGTTTTTAAAGCTCTTAAAGAAATATCTTCTAAATTACCTATGGGTGTGCCAACTAGAATTAATTTCCCCATTTTGATTTCTCACATCCTGATAAGTTTATTTAAATCGCATTCATGTTCCCCTGCAAAGTCAGAATTGTTGTATCCGTCTAAATAAGTTAAGTCTTCCAATTTCCAGAAAATGTCGCCTAAAAAATCCATCAAGAACTTAGTTAAATCAACCTTTTTTCCCTTTTCTTCTATTTCTAGAAGATACATTATCTCCGAAAATTCTTTTTTATACCTTATACAACTATCAGGGTTTAACAACTCATCTACCACTATTTCCGGGTCTTTATTTAAAAGATATCTTTTTTTCATTACCATCCTTTGACTTTTTAAATTATCAAAGTCGATTTCTTTTTCGTTTATAAACCCTTCTTCCTCTTCTCTTAATCCCTTTGTAATTTCCTTTTTAAGATTTGTAGTCCACACTTTTTTGCCCTTTTTAATCTCTAACCGCGTTCTCAATCCATTTTTATCGTACCATTGAAGTATAAGCCATTCATCAAAGGCCTGTGAGACTAATTTTTTAAATATATATTTATCGAGTATTCTATACTTTCTCTCATTTTCATATTTCAATGCAATCTCCTCTTTACTTAACTTGTATATATATAATTATACCATATCAACGCCATTTTCTTTGAAAAACGCTCAAAATCTTGGTAAATATCCTTGAAAAAGAATTTTTAGGTCATAAAAAAGAGAAATTTCATAAATATTTTACTTTTATGAAAATAAGAAACTTGACAAAACCAAAATAACTCATTATAATTGACACGAATTTTATCAATGACCAACGTTCGGAAGATGATAAATTATGGCTAAGGAGGTAAACGAATATGACAAAGGATGAGTTGTTCGAAAAAGTAAAAGAAATAATCGTAGATACATTGAGTGTCGACGAGGATGAAGTTACATTGGATGCCTCATTTACCGATGATTTAGACGCGGATTCTTTAGAGCTAGTAGATTTGACCATGGCTTTTGAGTCTGAATTCGGAGTAACGATAGAGGATGAAGAGTTAGAAAAAATCAAAACCGTTGAAAATGCGGTTAATTTATTATCTGAAAAATTGAACATCGACGATGAGGATTGAATTAATCACAAAAAGAGGGGAGCTTTCGCTCCCCCTTGTTTTTTAAAATATGGTAATTTTTTCTTAAAAAAGAGGTGAAAAAATAATGGCTGAAAAATATATTATAGTAACTGGCGGCGTGCTCAGTGGCATAGGAAAAGGAGTCGTTTCCGCTTCAATAGGAAGGCTATTAAAAGAATTGGGATTAAAAGTCAATTCTTTGAAAATAGATCCCTATCTAAACGTAGATGCAGGAACTATGAATCCCAATCAACATGGAGAAGTTTTTGTGACCGAAGATGGTTACGAAGCAGACCTTGATTTGGGACATTACGAGAGATTTTTAGGAATAGAGATGAAAAGTTTTAACAATATGACAGCTGGCCAAGTGTATAAATACGTTATCGAAAAAGAAAGGGAAGGAAAGTATTTAGGAGCCACCGTTCAGATGGTGCCTCACGTCACCGAAAGAATAAAAGAAAGAATCGAAGAGATAGACACAGAAGTCTTGCTCATTGAAATAGGGGGTACCGTTGGCGATATTGAAGGTGAAATATTTTTAGAGGCAGTAAGAGAGCTATCCTTTGAGAAAGGCCGAGAAAATTTTATGTTTATACATGTAACCTTTGTTCCCTATTTACATGTAACCAACGAGTTTAAAACCAAGCCAACTCAACAATCTATTCAACTTTTAAGAAGAATAGGAATCCAACCAGATATGCTTTTGGTAAGAACGGAAAAAGAGATAGATCTTTCCAGTCTTGAAAAAGTAGCTCTGTTTGGCGGCGTCCCTTTAGAGTACGTTGTCAACCTTCCTGATTTAGCTAATGTTTATGAAGTTCCTCAAATGCTATATGAAAAGAATATTCATGTGCTTATCTCAAGTAAATTGAATCTGGAAATATCAAAAGAAGTAGGAGAATTAAGTTGGAAATGTCCCAAAACATTTAAAAACCTAAAAATTGCTATGATTTGCAAGTATTTAGGTACCGATGATGCCTACAAGAGCATAATGGAAAGTGTTTTTTTAAGTGGCACTAAAAGGCCCGATCTAATCAACTCCGAAGAACTGGAAGAAATGAATGAAGAGGAAATTAGAATACTTTTAAGTAAATACGAAGGTATAATTATCCCAGGTGGATTTGGATCAAGAGGAATAGAAGGAAAAATAAAGGCTATAAAATATGCTCGTGAAAATAATGTTCCTCTTCTAGGGATCTGCCTAGGTATGCAACTAATGGTCATTGAATATGCCAGAAATGTTTTCGACTACAAAGAAGCAAATTCTACAGAATTCGATGAAAATACTCCTTATCCTGTTATAGATTTGATGGAAGAACAAAAAAAGATGTTGAATTTGGGTGGTACTATGAGACTAGGCGCCCAAAAAATTGAAATATTTCCAAACACGAAACTTCACAAGATTTATGGAGAAAAAAATTCTGTCCTTGAAAGGCACAGACACCGTTATGAAGTCAATTACAAAGAGTTCGAGAATATGTTTGAAAAAGGAAAAAATGTTCCTAATAAACTTTCTATTTCAGCTATGACAGATTTCGTTGAAGCCATTGAATTGAATTCTCATCCTTTTTATATTGGCATTCAATACCATCCGGAATTTAAAACAAAAGTTGGAGATCCGCATCCTATCTTCAAAGCATTTATTGAAGCGATTGAAAAAAACAAATAAATGAAAAGGGGGAAAATAAATGACTTTTTATGAATTATATTTACGTTCTTTTTATGATTCAAATGGTGACGGCCTGGGAGATTTACAGGGATTAAAACAAAAACTGGATTACCTTTGTGATTTGGGAGTTGATCATGTCTGGTTCTTACCAATTATGAAATCTCCAGCCTTTCATGGTTATACAGTCTCCAATTTTTTTGAGGTTAACCCTGTTTATGGGGATTTAAAAGATTTAAGAGAGACATTAAACGAGGGCCACAAAAAAAGGTATTAAATTTATCCTTGATCTTCCTATTAACCATGTTGCAGTAACATCAGAATGGTTTCAACGCGCACTTAGGGGAGAAGAGCCCTACAAAAATTGGTTCATTTGGGCTAACGAGAAAGCTGATTTAGAAGAAAAAAGGCATTGGGATGAAAGTAAAATCTGGCAAAAGATAGGAGACAGATATTTTTACGGCATCTTCGGTCCTGCCTCTCCTGACCTTAATTTTGAAAGCAAAGAATTGTGGGAAGAGATAAAAAGGATCTTTAAATTCTGGTTAGACAATGGTTTTGATGGTTTTAGATTGGACGCTGCAAAACACATTTTTGATTTTGACATTGAAAAGATGAGATTCCATTACCAACATGAAAAAAATATTGAATTCTGGAAAGAGATGGTTAGCTATATAAAATCCATAAAAAACGATGCTTTAGTTATAAGTGAGGTCTGGGATGCACCGGAAATAGTAAGAAAGTACGAAGGAATATTCGATATAAGTTTTAATTTTCCTCTTGCAGAGGATTTAAAGATGACGCTAAAGAACGAATCACCTCAGGAACTAGTAGAAACATTGAAAAAATGTATGACAGAGTATCTACCAAATGGTAAGGTTCTATCTATGTCAGGTAATTTTTTAACTAATCACGATATGACAAGGATTCTGTCTGACTTAAAAGACGAGGAGAAAGTAAAGTTAGGTTTTTCAATTCTTTATACCCTTCCAGGGATTCCTTTTATCTACTATGGCGAGGAAACAGGAATGAAAGGCATACCCCTTGACGTTAATTTTACCGAAGACAGTCAAGAACCATTTCATTGGTACGAAAATGGTTTTGGACCTGGTCAAACAGAATGGAAAGGGTATAAATTCAACCCTCCATATTCGGGGGAATCTTTTGAAGAGCAGATAAACAAGAAAAATTCGATTTTAAATATCATAAAAAATTTGATTAGATTTAGAAAGTCTAACCCATGGATTGACGATGCACGGATCGAGATTTTGAATTTTGACCAAAATATGGTAAAATTAAGGTGTTATAGTCAATTAAATGAATTTATAGCTTATTATAACCTAAAATCTTCCAAATGCTCCGTTTTGCTTGAAAATGGAGAAGAATTATTGTCTATTGGAAACAATAAAGCAGCACAAGGTTATGTTGAACTTTCACCTTACGGTGTTTATTTAATCAAAAAAAGTTGAAGGGATTGTGGGGGTCAATTAGAGAGGTGATACAAAAATGCACAAAAAACGATACACTACTATTATAATGCTCTTAACGCTTTCGTTGGCAGCGTTCTCTTTATCCCCCTATGTAAATGTTAACAATCAAGAGGATGTCAAAGAAGATATAACTATTAAAACCGTTTTATTCGATTTTATTTCATCACAATACAAACTAGCAGTCGGGAAAGATATGCCACAAGATAGGTTGCAATTACTTGTTTCCTCCATTATGGAAGCTTCAAAAATCTTTGAAATATCCCCTTTGATGATAGCGGCAATAATAGACACTGAAACAAATTTCAAAAATATTATTGGCAGTTACGGAGAAGTAGGTTACATGCAGCTTAGACCATCAACCGCGCAGTTTGTTGTAAACAAATATTATGACCTTTTTGCAAGCTTGAATTATACTGAAACGAGTTTGGATTGGATTGAAGAAAGACTTTTATTAGATCCTAGGTACAACATACTTGTCGGGACAGCTTATTTGAAGTATTTGATGGAAACTCACGGCGATCCTTACAAAGCCCTAGGGTGGTACAATGGCGGCGGAAATGATTATTACGCAAATAAAGTAGTTTATAACATAAATAAGATTGCCATTAAATATCCCATTATTTAAAAAAGCTATCTGACTTTTGTTCAAACAATTTATTTGATTGACATTGTTGCAAATATATGATAAAATTTTGTTAGTTGGTTTGATTATTTGTTATAAACGGGGTAAATATAATGTCTAATTTTAAAACGAACATCAATCCAAAAACATTGTTTAATTTAAATATTCATCATCATACATGGCGTGGCCGAGTTAACACATGCCATGTATGTTGTCATTTGTAAATCACTGCATACAAGGCTAAATGTAATAACCGGTCACGAGAAATCGTGACCGGTTTTTTATTTTTAAAATACAAAAGAAAGGGGTTTAAAATGAAAAAAGACATCTTTACTGAATCTCAAAAATTATCAAATATCGTTAGCAAAATTAGGAGTGTCCTATTTAAACACGATTTTTATGAACTGTTTCCCCCTTCTATAACAAAGTATTCTGAAAATTTAATAAAGGGGCTGAAATTTGCTGATGGAAGAAATTTTTACCTTTTAAAACCCGATGTGACTTCTTGGTTGATAGACATGGATAAAGTAGAAGAAAAAGAAAAAGTATTTTACATTTCGGAAGTTTTAGATGAAAATTTATCCGGTGTCTGGCAGTTTGGATTTGAAATATTAAATGGAGAAGAAGTCAAAATCGAAGAAGAAATTTTGCGTTTAACCATCGAAATTTTATCACTGTTGGATATAAAAAATTTCTTTATAGACGTAAGCTCAATAAGGAGTTGGGAGAGAATTTTAAAAGCAGTCCCACAATACAGAGACAAAATTTTAAGGGCTGTTGAGTTGAGAAATTTTGAGATCATTGAAAACCTTCCGCTGGATGAGGGGGTAAAAGCATCTATAGCTACTCTTTTCAATTACAGAGGAAAAGAAACAAATATTCCAAAATTAAACACAATAATTAAAAACATTAACGACCCCAGAATATACATAGACCTTGGAACAATGAAATACATGAATTACTATGAAGATGTTGTATTTGAAATTTATTCACCGGATAATGGTTACCTTTTAGGCAACGGTGGCCAATACAAGATAAACGGCAAATATTCGTGTGGAATGGCTTTAAATTTGGATATTATAGGGGAGATGATGAGATGACAACAATATCAGCCGCATTGCCATCAGGAAGATTGCTGGAAGACAGTAAGGCTTTTCTAAAAAAGATAGGTATAAATGTTAAAGAACCTGCGAAGAGAGAGCTTATATCATATGAAAATGGTTATGCCTTTTATTTTCCAAGAGCTTTTGATGTTCCTGTATACGTAGAAAATGGAGTAGACATTGGGATATGCGGAAGTGATGTTGTCCTTGAAAGAAACAATGAAGTGTATATTCCATTAGAACTACCTTTTGGTAAATGTAGAATGAGTATCATCTTACCAGAAAACAGAGAAATATCTTTTCAAAATATGGAAGGATACAAAATAGCGACCAAATACCCTGAAATTACAAAAAATTTCTTTTCTGAAAAGGGTTTAAAGGTGAAGATACTCAAGTTAAATGGAGCGGTAGAATTGGCAGCAAAAACCGGTATAGCGGATGCCATAGTAGATATTGTTGACACCGGGAACACTATAAAAGCAAACAATTTAAAAGAAGCTTACAAGATAATGGATA
This sequence comes from Petrotoga mobilis SJ95, assembly GCF_000018605.1. Taxonomy (NCBI): domain Bacteria; kingdom Thermotogati; phylum Thermotogota; class Thermotogae; order Petrotogales; family Petrotogaceae; genus Petrotoga; species Petrotoga mobilis. Next base: position 1,084,522 of record NC_010003.1, read on the forward strand.
TCTCTGCAGTACTCTTGGTAAACAGGATAACCCAAAAGACGAAGTTCGATTTTATAAACGATTTAATAAATAAAGCAAAGAATTATAAAAATGGGGTGAAAGGGCACTAAAGCAAATCCTACAGTTGCTAAGGTCAGTGCCAAAAATCGAAGGAGGGAAAAATAATGGAATTACAGAGCTACGTTTCACAGATATTAAACGACATTAAAAACAACGGAATGCTTGCAGTAAAAAAGTATTCAAAACAGTTCGATAATTATGATGGTGATTTAGAATTAAAAGTTGAAGAATGGGATATTGACGAAGTAATCCCCGCGCAAGATAAAGAAATTATAGAAAGAACGATTCAAAGGTTAGAGAATTACCATATAAAACAAAAAACAGAAGATATTATGTATTCAAATGAATACAACTCAACTTATGGACTGATTAATAGACCAATAAACAGGATAGGGATCTATGTTCCAGGAGGTAAACCCTTACCTTCGAGTTTGTTGATGGTAGCTATTCCCGCCAAGATTGCAGGGGTAAAAGAAATGTTGATCACTTCCTCTCCAAAAGATGGGTTAATAAACCCTTACATTATCTATATAGCAAAAAAGTTAGGGATAAAAGAAATTTACAAAATTGGTGGAATTCAAGCAATAGCCGCTATGACATACGGCATCGGCATGAAGAAAGTAGATAAAATATTTGGTCCTGGGAACCAATATGTGAATGAAGCAAAACGACAGGTGTTTGGAGAAGTCGGGATAGACAGTTTGGCAGGACCATCAGAAATCTGTGTGATAGCTGATGAGACAGCAAAACCAGAATACATTCTAAACGACTTGCTCTCCCAACTTGAACATGGTTATGAATCTAAAGCTTTCTTGGTCACTACATCAAAAGAATTATACGAATATTGTGAAAGAGAAGGGATAGATAGACACCTTTTCAAAAGTATAGAAGATTGTGCAGCTAAAACCAACGAAATAGCGCCTGAGCATTTAGAGATAATGACAAAAGATCCTGAATCAGTACTACCTCTCATACAAAATGCTGGAGCTGTTTATTTGGGAGATTACACGCCGGTACCGGCGGCGGATTATTTCTTAGGTGTTAACCACGTACTGCCAACAGGTGGTGCAGCACGTTTCTCCTCCGTTTTGAACCTATCAGATTTTACAAAAAAAATATCCATCGCAAAAGTGAGTAAAGAAGAATTGTTAAAAGAGAGATACTTAGGTATAAGAATGGCGGAAATCGAAGGTATGTACCAACACAAAAAATCTATGGAGGTGAGGAAATGAGAAGAAAAACTGACGAAACAGACATAGAAATAAATTATTCTAAAGAATTATTTGTTGATACCGGGGATCCTGTGTTAAATCATTTATTGAAAACTCTATTCTACTACATGGAAAAGGACGTAATCATCAAGGCAAAGTTCGACCTTAATCACCATTTATGGGAAGATATGGGAATAACAATCGGCCAATTTTTAAAGAACGAAGTGGAAGGTAAGAAAATAAAAAGGTTTGGGACCTCCATCTTACCGATGGACGATGCCCTTATTCTCGTTTCGATTGATATTTCAAGATCCTATACAAACATAGATATCAACATCAAAGATGCTGAAAAAGGTTTTGAATTAGGTAACTTCAAAGAATTAGTTCTAGGGTTGTCAAGGTATTTGCAATCAACTATCCATATTAAGCAAATAAATGGTGAAAACGCTCATCATATAATTGAAGCTTCTTTCAAGGCATTGGGTAGCGCTTTAAAAACGGCCCTTGAACCAAGTGACAAACTCGAAAGTACAAATAGGGTTTACGAAGTATAGAGGTGGTAGATATGCAGAAAATAGTCATATTAAATGGTGGAGTTGGTAACTTTTCAAATGTCCAAAAAGCTGTCGGAGGTATTATTAGCAATGAAATAAATGACATAAAAAAAGCAGATAAAATCATACTTCCAGGGGTAGGCTCTTTTGGAATAGTTTCAAATAATATAATTCCTCTAAAAGATTATATATTGGAACATATCGACAAAAACAAGCCTTTCTTAGGTATATGTTTAGGGATGCAACTGTTATTTGAAAGTAGCGAAGAAGGTGAAGGCACAGGACTTTCTTATTTACCTGGAAAAGTGGTTAAGTTTAAAAACATGAAAGTACCTCACATAGGTTGGAACAGTGTTGAATTTTCAAAAGATTCTCTGATTTTTCGAGGAATAGAAAATGGAAGTTTCTTCTATTTTGTACACTCTTATTACATAACAACTGAAGATCAATACACAATTTCATACACAGAATATGAAAGCAGAGGAAAAACCTGTAAATTCACATCAAGCGTGCAAAAAGAAAACGTATTCGGAGTACAGTTCCATCCTGAAAAATCAGGCGAAAAAGGAATTAAATTATTAGAAAATTTCAAAAATTTATAACGAGGTGAAATCTATCAACAACATAAGAATAATACCTGCAATAGACTTAATGAATAAAAAAGCGGTAAGACTCTATAAAGGGAGTAAAAACGAAATAAAAGAATACGGAGATCCCATAGAAATAGCCAAAGAATTTTCAAAATATGTCGACCTAATTCATATTGTTGACTTAGACGGTGCTTTTGAAGGATCTGTAAAAAACTTAGATGTCGTAAAACAAATAATCCAAAAAACCGGGTTGAAAGTTGAACTGGGTGGAGGATTAAGAACTTTTGAGAGCATAAAAGATGCATACGAAATAGGTGTTACTTATGTGATCATAGGTACAGCAGCCTTTAACTTAGAATTCTTAGAAAAAGTTACCAGTGCTTTCAACAATATAACCATAAGTATGGATGTTGAGAACGGAACTTTAAAAACAAAAGGTTGGTTAGAAAACTCACAAATTACCTTAGAAGATGCTTTTTCTATTTTTAAAAAATACACCAACAGATTCATATATACAGACACAAATAAAGACGGAACTTTAGAAGGTGTTTCTTTAAACATAAAAAGATTCTGGCAAGATGAAGAAATAATATACGCCGGGGGTGTAAGTAAAAAAGAAGATTTAAAAAAATTGGAAAATATAGGTTTCGATGGGGCTATAATAGGAAAAGCTCTTTACGAAGGTAAAATCAATTTGCAGGAGTTAAGGGGTGAACAATAATGTTGACAAAAAGAATCGTAGCCGCCTTGGATATAAAAGAAGGAAGAGTCGTAAAGGGAGTACAATTTGAGAACATACGGGACGCGGGAGATCCTGTGGAACTTGCCAAAAAATATGAAAAAGATGGGGTTGATGAGATCGTATTCTTAGATATAACGGCCTCTAAAGAAAAACGCAATATACTCAAAAATCTTGTTGAGGAAATTGCCAAAGAACTATTCATTCCTTTCACCGTGGGTGGTGGATTAAAAACAGTCGAACAAATGGTAGAAATAATAAAATGTGGAGCAGATAAAGTGTTCATAAATTCAGCTGCCGTTGAAAATCCAAATTTAATTAAAGAAAGTTCAAAAATAATAGGGAGCTCCAACGTAGTAGTAGCGATAGATGCAAAAAAAGACGTCGAAAGTGAAAAGTATTACGTATACACACACGGAGGAAGTAAAAAAACGGATTTAGACGCTGTTGAGTGGGCTAGAAAATGTCAAGAGTTGGGAGCAGGGGAACTACTGGTTACTTCTATGAACACCGATGGAGTAAAAAAAGGGTATGACTTGAATTTAACCAAACAAATAGTTGATGCTGTAGAAATCCCAGTTATCGCCTCAGGTGGAGCGGGAGAAGTTAAAGATTTCATCGATGTTTTTCAAATAGGTGCAGATGCTGCTCTTGCTGCATCCATATTCCATTATGGTATCTACACTGCAAAAGACCTCAAAATCCAATTGAAGAAGGTGGGAATAAATGTTAGATTATAAACAAATAATAGACAAATTAGATTGGGAAAAAAACAATGGCCTCATACCTGTAATAGTTCAAGGTCTCGATGGTGACGTATTAACTTTAGGTTATACAGACAAAGAGGCTCTTAGTAAAACTCTACAAACAGGATATGTTCATTATTACTCAAGAAGCAAAGAAAGAATCAGAATGAAAGGAGAAACAAGCGGGAACTATCAAAAATTGAAAGAAGCGTTTGTAGATTGTGATAACGACACATTGCTCTTAAAAGTTGATCAAACAGGACCAGCTTGCCACTTAGGAACGAAAAGTTGTTTTAGAAAAATCGAACAAATTGACAAACTACCTGAATCTAATATAGATTACTCACTAGATTTTCTGAACCAATTAAAGGAAATTATAAAAGAAAGAAAAAAGAACCCAAAAGAAGGATCTTACACAACTTATCTGTTTAATGAAGGAAAGGAAAAAATCTATAAAAAGTTTGGAGAAGAAGCAGTTGAAGTTTTAGTTGCTCCAAATAGGGAAAGAACAATATACGAAACCGCTGATATGATTTATCATTTGTTGGTGTTATTAACCTACGAAGGAATAGATATAGGAGAAGTTGTTCAAGAATTAAAAAAGAGACACTCGCCAGAGGGAGGTAAGCAAAGTTGAAATTCAACCCAATTTTAGAAAGTTTTGAGGAATACAAACCTTCTAATACTTATATCAACGATGGATTCATAGATCTCAGCAAAAATGAAAATCCATTCGACCTTTCTTTAGACCTTAAAAAGATCTTTTTCCAAAAGATAACAGAAACAAACATAAATCGATACCCCGAATTAACCGCTGACAACATCAGACAAAAAATAGCGACTTTCTTAAACTCATATTTTTCAAGATATAATATAGATCTTGACATGAACAACATAGTGGTGGGTAATGGCAGTGACGAGACGATATCTTACTTGGTTAAAATCTTTTCTGGAAAGGATGTAATAATTTGTCCGCCTACATTTGAAATGTACGAATTTTATTCCGTCCTCAATGGCTTTTCAGTAAAAAAAATCCCTTTGAATACCAATTACGAAATAAAAGACATAGATAAAGCCGTAGATGATCAAACGAGTATGATATTCATCTGTTCGCCAAACAATCCTACCGGAAACTTGCAACCCCAAAAAGAGATCTTAAAAGCCTTAAAAACAGGAGTCCCTGTAATTGTTGACGAAGCATATGCAGATTTCTCAAAAATAAGCATGATACAACATTTAAAAGACTACCCAAATCTTATAATATTAAAAACATTTTCCAAAGCGTTCGGATTGGCAGGTATCAGAGCAGGTATCTTAATAGCCAATGAAGAAATAGTTAAACAAATAATGAAAATAAAATCCCCTTACAGTTTCAACGTATTAACTGAAAAGATGGTAGAAACCATAATAGAAAATTATAATCTCATTTTAGAAAAAATTGATTACATCATCGAAGAAAGAAATAAGCTTTCAAAAGAGCTTGGACGAGTTGCCTTAAAAAGTGATGCTAATTTTATACTCTTGGATTTCGATAAAATAGAAGGTATAACAGCTAAAGCTGTTTACAACTACTTTTTAGAAAATAAAATGCTTTTGAGAAGATACTCTGGGACTTTAGAAAATAAAATTCGAGTAACCGTTGGAACCAAAGAAGAAAATCAAAAGTTTTTAGCTCTTTTTAAAGAATTAACTAGTAATTATGATAACAGATCAAGACTTACGAACGTTAAAAAGCAATAACGATAAGAAGAATATCCTTAAAAATGGAAAAAGGGCGTAAAGCCCTTTTTTACCTTGCCAATTTTAAGATATTTAGAACATCTTCCTTGTAAAGTTTTACAAAATTACCGACAGGTCCTCTTTCCGTTGCCTTTTGCGCCATTTCCTCGAATCTGTCATCGGGAACTTTCAATTCTTTCAAGGTGATTGGTAATTTTAAATCTTCTTTGTAATATTTTTCAAGCCTATTAATACCCTCCAAAGCTGTTTTTTCTAAATTGAAGAAATCAGCTTCAACGTTCCAAACATTTACAGCATACCTAGCAAATCTGTTTAAATCGTGCCTATAAACATATTTCATCCAAGCAGGAAATAAGACAGCTAAACCTGCTCCGTGGGCAACGTCGTAAATGCCACTTACTTCATGTTCTATATCATGAGTTGCCCAGTCTTCTTCCCTTCCAGTTCCTAATAAACCGTTATGAGCAACGGTACCAGCCCACATAATTTCAGCTCTGACGTCATAATTGTAAGGATCTTTAAGGGCCAAAGGTGCATTGTGAATTATAGTTCTCATTGTAGCTTCGCTCAATCTATCCGTTAACTCCACATGATGGGTGTTGGTGAAGTATCTTTCCATTACGTGAGTTAACATATCCACCGCTCCAACAGCTGTTTGAAAAGGTGGTAGAGTATAAGTTAATTCAGGATTCATTATTGCAAAAACCGGTCTTAAAATATCGTAATTTATCGATCTTTTATACCATCCATCTTCATTTGTAATAACCGAACCCATACTAGCTTCACTACCTGCAGCAGGTATGGTTAAAATGACACCAACAGGAAGTGCTTCTTTCAAAGTTCCCTTCCCTTCATACAATTCCCAAACGTCTCCTTCATACTTCATTCCTGCTGCTATAGCCTTTGCAGAATCTATTACACTTCCTCCACCCACAGCCAGTATAAAATTAATATTTTCTTTTTTACATATTTCAATCCCTTTTCTCACCAAACTTAACCTAGGATTGGGCTGAACACCCCCCAATTCAACAAACTCAACCCCTCCATTTTTCAAAGATCTTGCAACTTTATCATATAAACCTGTTTTTTTAATACTTCCTTGCCCATAGTGGAATAAAATTTTACCGGAGTACTTTTTTACCTCTTCCCCAACCTTTTCCTCGGCATTTTTTCCGAAGATTATTCGTGTAGGACTTACAAATTCAAAATTTAACATAACGCGACCTCCTCTTTTTTATTTTTTGTTGCCTTTAAAATTTTTAAATTTATACTTAGAACCTCTTCGCATGGAATGAATCTTCTCAACTTTTGTGACTAGCTGAACTCGTCACAAATTCCCGTCTCTATGAGCGTTGAGGAGACGGCTCTTTCACTTTATCTACGTTGATTCCAAAAAGATAGTTTATTACTTCTTGTACCGTTGTAATTTTATCGATTTTGTAACCGTATTGTCCGCTAAAAACAAATCCGTCATCTAAATTCCCCTTTGCCGCGTTAAGCAGCCCTTGGGCTATACAATAAGGAGCATCAACAAAATTACACGTTTTAATACAGTGATAAGGACATTTGAATGGCTTTTTAATCCCTTTTGAAACATCTTCTATAAATTTGTTTTTGATAGCTCTTCCCGGAAGGCCTACGGGACTTTCAATTATTACTATATCTTCTTCTTTAGCATTTATCAAAGCCTCTTTAAATTTTATATCGGCATCACACTCTTGCGTGGCTATAAAAGGAGTTCCTACTTGTATCCCCTTCGCACCTAATGCAAATATTTCATTTACTTTTTCAGGTTTATTGATACCACCAGCAGCTATTACAGGTACTTCTTTATTGTATTCTTTTTTAATTTCCTCACAAAAACCTACTATCTGAGGAACGGTAACTTCGAGTTGAAATTGAGGATTCTCTATATCCATCTTTTTAAATCCCAAATGTCCTCCGGCTTTTGGACCTTCCACAATAAATGCATCAGGAATGTACTTATATTTCATCCACCATTTTTTGAATATTATTTGGGCAGCTTTTAAAGAAGAAACTATAGGAACTAACCTTGTTTTAGATTCTTTATCTAGAAATTCAGGTAAACTTAAAGGCAATCCTGCTCCAGATATTATTAAATCTATTTCTTCTTTTATCGCTGTTTTCACAAGCTCTTTATAATCAGTCAAAACGGTCATTATATTAACGCCAATTATTCCCTTTGTCTTTTCTCTTGCCTTTCTAATAACCTTTTTGAGGCCTTCTATATTAGCTTCTTTCACTTTTCTCGTTTCAGGATTTTCTATTAAGCCGATTCCTGCAGTACCTATTACTCCAATCCCTCCGGCGTTTGCTACCGCAGATGCTAAATTATCAAGGGAAATACCAACGGACATGCCCCCTTGGATTATTGGCAACTTTGGAACTAAACCATTGATGTTTAAAATATTTATTAGATTCACTCTCCTTTTTTGTCTTCTATACAGCTTTTAGTTGCTTTGGCACTTTTCGCCCCACTGCTCACCCATTTAATTACTCATTTAAATTATATCATAAAAGAACTTTATGTGAAAAAAAATTGCATTCAAAGAATATTACTTGTGGTATAATAAGCAATGCACATAGGTGTATTGAATTTCAATTTTAGCTGACATTCACTGAAGTCAACAAAGGAGAATACTATTTGAAGAAAACACTAAATGAAGAAAATTTTCAGATTAATTCAACAAGAGAAAAATTAGCCGCAAATGCCTCCTGGATGGGAATAATAATAAACGGTGCTCTTGCTTTTTTTAAATTAGTTATCTCTTTCATTACGGGGAGCATGGCGATTTTAGCTGATGGAATAGATACTACAACGGATATAATAACTTCCATACTAACTTTAATTGCATCGAAAATTTCAAGTAAACCCGCAGATGATAGCCATCCTTTTGGCCATGAACGAGCTGAAACGATAGTTACTAAGGTTTTATCTTTAGTGATTATTTACGCCGGTTTTCAAGTTCTCATAGGTGCCATTCAAAGTATAATAACCCATAGTTTTTCAATTTATAGGCCTTATTTAGTGCTATGGATTTCTTTGATTTCGATATTTACCAAATATTTTTTATACAAATATAAATTCTCCGTCGGAAATAAAATAAGAAACTCTTCTATAGTGGCGGATGCTTTAAATATGAGAAATGACATTTTAACTTCTTTGTCTGTATTAATTGGCATTATATTTTACCTTACGTTAAACATAATGTGGGTGGATTCGCTGGTGGCGATTATTGTATCCGCGTTCATATTCAGAGTTGGAATAAAGATGTTTCTAGAAACCTCAGATGAGTTTATGGGTAGTTCAAAAGAATTAGGAGAAATTTATTACAATACTTTAGAAGCCGTTGAAAAAGTTAGCAAAGCCAATAATCCTCATAAAATCAGGGTGAGAAAAGCAGGATATGTTTATTTTGTCGAACTTCATATCGAAGTCGAAGAAGAAATGAGCGTAAAAGAAGCTAATGAAACAGCGTCGCAAGTTGAAAAGGAATTAAAGAAAATAAATCCTTACATAAAAGATGTGATGATCCACGTAGAACCTTTAGGGAACAACGAGGAAGAAGAATTTGGATTCGATAAAAATTCTATTAAAAGAATTTTTGATAAATAAGTGGAGGTGTAACGTTTTGATCGGTGATTTTGTAGATGAGGTGAACATCAAAGTGATTGCTGGAAAAGGAGGCGATGGAGCTGTAAGCTTTAGAAGAGAAAAATTTGTAGAAAAAGGCGGACCAGATGGTGGAGACGGAGGAGATGGTGGTTCGATCATCATCAAATCAACCCTCAATAAAAATACATTGGTAGATTTTAAATACAAGAAGATTTTTAGAGCAGAAAACGGGGAAAACGGTAAAAATAAAAATAAAGCTGGAAAAGCCGGAGAAGATGTTTTGATTGAGGTACCTGTTGGCACTTGTATCTATGATCTTGAAACCAACGAACTGCTTTCAGATTTAAAAGCTCCACAGCAATATTTGGTTGTTGCTCGTGGTGGTAAGGGTGGCAGAGGAAATGCAAGATTTGCAACTTCAACTCTACAAGTTCCAAGGATCGCTGAAAAAGGTGTGGAAGGTGAAGTCAAAAATCTAAAGCTCATTTTAAAAATTGTCGCAGATGTTGGCTTGATTGGTTATCCTAACGTTGGTAAATCAACATTAATTTCAAGGATTTCAAACGCCAAAGTGGAAATCGCTGATTACCCTTTTACAACTATAGTTCCAAATTTAGGTGTGGTAAAAGTCGACACAGATTATTCTTTCGTAGTAGCTGATATCCCCGGCCTTATAGAGGGAGCACATTTGGGAAAAGGTCTAGGAGATCAATTTCTAAGGCATATTGAAAGATGTTCTGTTTTAGTACATCTTATCGATATATCTTGTTTTGAAAGAGATGACCCGGTAGAGGATTATATAAATATTAGAAAAGAATTAGAGTCTTTTTCTCATATTCTTTTGAAAAAGAAAGAGATTATTGTTGCAAATAAGATAGATGCGGTAGACAAAGACACCCTCGAAAAGAGATTGACGGATTTCAAAAATAGAACGGGAAAAGATATTTTCCCAATTTCCGCTTATACTGGTGAAAACATTCAAGAGCTCATAACTATGGTATGGAGTCATATAAGCAAAGAAAAAATTGAGCAGCAAAAGTTCTTCCAAAAAAGGTTAAAATCCAATGTCACAGAAAAAATAAAAATACAACCTGTCAACTATGAACCCGATCCTTTTATAAAAATCAACGTTGTAAAGTTGGATAATGAAACATTTGAAGTTGTGGGAGACGGCATTGAAAAGTTGCTAAGTAGATACGATATCCATCAAAAAGATTCTCGTCTGTTAATTTTAAATACATTAGAAAAAAACGGATTGAATAAAATTCTAAGAAATGCAGGAGTTAAAGAAGGAGACACGGTGTACATTGGAAATTTTTCTTTTGAATACATACCATAAGAAAAGGTGTTTATTATGCTAATGCTTTTTGGAGGTAGTTTTAATCCTCCTCATATAGGTCATAGAATAATTGCCGAAATAGCTTATGATGAATTTAACCCTGATAGGTTTTTAATAGTACCGTCTAAAAATCCCCCACACAAAAGCATAGATTTCATAGCAAATTTCGACAAGAGGTATTCTTGGTGTGAGAGGGTTTTTTTTGAACATTATTTCGAAGTAAGCGATATAGAAAATAAACTACCCTCACCATCATACACAATAAGGACCATAGAATATTTATCAAATTTTGATAAAAACATTAATCTTTTGATAGGTGAAGACTCCCTTAAAAACTTTCACAAATGGTATAAATGGGAAGAAATATTAAAGAAAGTAAAATTAGTAGTTTATCCCAGATATTTCGAAGAAAAAAATTCATACAGTGTAGACTTTGATTATGTAAAATTGGAAAGTCCTATCGTTGAAATATCTTCCACTTATATCAGACAAAGGATCAAAAAGGGAAAAACTGTTAAAGGTTTGATAGACGATAAGATATTTGAGGAAGTTTTAAAAGAGTACAGTTAAAATCAATTTTTATAAGACTAAGGGGGATAAAAATGTCGTCTTATATAGCCAAAAGTGCCAAAATTGATACTAGCGTTAAAATAGGTTACAATGTAATAATTGAAGAAGATGTTGTTATTCAAAAAGGTACTATCATTGGAAACAATGTAATAATTAAAGAAGGTAGTATTATTGGAGAAAACTGTACAATATCGGATAATTGTATAATAGGTAAATCACCCCTTAAAGCTAAAAATTCTGCCACAACCGAAACAAAAGATCTTTCTCCCTTAATTTTGAACAATAATGTAATCGTGGGAGCATGTTGTATCTTATATAAAGGTACTAAAATATCAAATGACGTTTTTATTGGAGATTTGGCGACCATCCGAGAAGATGTGGAAATCGGAGAACATACTATCATCGGAAAAGGCGCAACAATAGAAAATAAAAGCAAAATAGGTAGTTACGTAAAAATAGAAACAGAGGCTTACGTTACCGCCATTTCTACAATAGAAGATTATTGCTTCATAGCTCCGGGAGTTACCTTTACCAACGATCAATTTTTGGGGAGAACGGAGAAAAGAAAAACACTTTTCAAAGGTCCTACTATCAAAAAAGGGGCTAGAATAGGAGCTAATGCAACAATATTACCAGGAATAATAATTGGAGAGGATGCTTTGGTTGGTGCAGGGAGCGTAGTCACTAAAAATTTAGAACCAAAAAAAATATACGTTGGCGTTCCCGCGAGGGAAATTCGAAACGTCCCAATCGAAGAATTATTAGAAAATCAAACTTATTTTCACCCTTAAAATCCCAATCAAATGAGTTTTATAAACATAAGGGCCGGGAAGAAAAACCCGGCCAATGTTTTATTAATTTTCTATTTCTTTAAGCTGTTTTTCTATTTGCTCTAACTCTTGGTTAATCCTTTCCCATTCTTTTTCAAGAGATTCATCATGCTCATGAGGGCCCATGTACTTTTCTATAGATTTCTTCTGTGCCTCTAAAGTTTTCTTCTTTTTTATTAATTCTTCTCTTAAATATTCTTCTTCGGCCATTATGTTCCACCCCCTTAATTAAATTATTATATATAAACTTTGGAAAGCAGCCTTAATTCAAGAGTGTTCGCTTCTCCTTCAATTTTTTCAATTTGACTGTTAATGTCTCTTAGAAAATCTTCGTCTTTAATAGATGGAAGGTTTATTTTTACATTGTATAATCCACCATCAACCGCTGCTTTTGCCATTACAAGAGAAATTGCTGCGTCACTTTTAGCCATTTTGTACCCTTTTTCTATTGTAATCCCCGAAAGTTCCATAACTTCCAACGCGTCTTTGGCTATCTGCAGGGGTAAAAGTGTTGCCTTTTTTGTTTTTTCTTGGATTTTTTCATTTCTTGCTCTTTTCTCTTCTTCGGTACTTTTTGGAAGTTTTAATGCCTCTATCACCTCGTTGAAAGCTTGCGCATCTTCCTCCATGAGTTGAAGGAATTTGTCTCTGTACTCTTCAAACTTTACTTTCAAATCTTTCATTTCTTCTTCCACATCTTCGTACTTTTTTTTGCCGATAGTTAAATTTGCCACCATGCATCCCAAACTGGCTCCTATAGAGCCCGCCAATGCCGCAGCACTTCCGCCGCCGGGAGCTGGTTCGTTTGACGAAAGCTTTTCTAAAAAATCTTTTAAACTCATTTCCGACAACAAATTAACTCCTCCTTTTTTGTGATATTTAACGCAATAGGCATATTAGTTTTCCTGAAAAATTCTATTACTACTATATATTCTATCAAAAGTGAATTGAAAAACAATAAATACCCTTTGGAAGAAATATCCTTCTAATTGTTTCTAAAGTCGTTTAATTGTTCCTAATCACATTTAACTGCCATTTTTAAAACTTATTTTTTTGAGTAGAGGATGGTATAATAAAATGGGGTATAATGTTATACTTCAAATTTCACAACACTTTGGAGGTGAAACAGTGGGTAGTCTATGGATTCTGGCAATAGTTCCAGTAATAGCTTTAATATTTGCAAGTGTTAACTTTAGACAGGTCGTTGTTTTAGACGAAGGTACAGAGAAGATGCAACACATTGCAAAGGCTATTAGAATTGGTGCTTCCGCCTTTGTTAACCACGAGCTTAAAGTATTGACGATTTATGGAATATTTATCGCTTTAGCTTTAGGTATCGTGGTAGAGTGGTATGTTGGAGCCGCTTTTGTAATGGGGGCTTTTATGAGTGCCCTTGCTGGATACATAGGTATGAAAATAGCTACTTACGCTAACGTCAGAGTTAGCAATAAAGCTCGTACAGAGAAAAGTATTGGAAAAACTCTGAAAGTTGCATTTCAAGGTGGAAGCGTTATGGGTCTTAGCGTTTCTGGATTGGCTCTATTAGGTTTATTTTTAGTATATATTATCTTTGGAAATTGGTTAGGACAGCTTTCTGCAGAAAATTTGGTAATCAAAGTCAATTGGTTGGGAATAAATTATATTCCTTTCACCATGACTGTTTCAGGATATGCCCTTGGATGCTCAATAATCGCTATGTTTGATAGGGTTGGTGGAGGAATTTACACAAAAGCTGCGGACATGGGAGCAGACTTGGTTGGAAAAACAGAATTGGCTTTACCGGAAGATGATGCACGAAATCCCGCAACTATCGCCGATAACGTGGGAGATGATGTTGGAGATGTTGCAGGACTTGGGGCAGATTTGTTGGAAAGTTATGTAGGTGCGGTAATTTCATCTATAGTTCTAATATTATATACTCATTTCCTTTTGGGACCTCAAAACTTTTCTTATGATTCCACAATGAGATTAACTTACTATCCTATACTTTTTATATCTTTAGGATTAATTTCTTCGATGATTGGAATATTGTATATAATCTTAAAAAAACCTTCAAATGATCCCCATAGAGATTTGAATATATCTTTGATGACATCAGCATTTTTAACTGTAATTTTAACTTTTTTCCTTAGCTTTTTCTACTTGAGGGGCATCAGTATTACCGAATTTCAAAATATCGGTTTCAGATTGGGATACTTCTCCCCTTGGTTGGCAGCTTTCATCGGTATAGTAGACGGTATTTTTATGGGACTTATAGCAGAATATTACACTAATGATGCATACCATCCTACAAAAGAATTGAGTGAATTCGCTAAGGGTGGTTCAGCTATTGTCATTACAAAAGGATTAGCGTTGGGAATGGAAAGCGTTCTTTTGCCTGTTTTCCTTTTGATGTTGGGAATTCTTGTGTCCTTCGAAATAGCAGGATTGTATGGTGTAGCAATGGCAGCTTTGGGTATGCTTTCTTTCGTTGCCACAACGGTTTCAGTTGATTCGTACGGTCCAATAGCAGATAATGCTGGTGGGATAAGCGAAATGGCAAAATTGCCGCCTGAAGTTAGAGAGATAACCGATAAACTAGACTCTGTAGGGAACACAACGGCTGCTATAGGAAAAGGTTTTGCTATCGGTTCGGCTGCTTTAGCGGCATTAGCTCTCTTCGCATCTTTTATTTATTCTCAAGCTGGTCCTGGAGATGGAGGAGTAGGGCATTTAGAAAATATTCTGATCTTGAACATGATAGATTCTAGAACAATAGCCGGTGCTATTTTCGGCGCGGCATTACCTTTCTTTTTTAGTTCTTTTCTAATAAATGCCGTGGTAAATGCAGCTAACAAGATGGTGGATGAGGTAAGAAGACAGTTTAGAGAAATCCCTGGATTGATGGAGGGCACAACAGATCCAGATTACGAAAGATGTATCAGGATTAGTAGTGAAGGTTCGCTAAGTCAAATAAAATTCCCTGCCCTTATCGCCACTCTAACCCCTATAATTTCTGGATTTTTACTAGGACCAAACTTTGTAGGAGGACTTTTGATTGGAACTACTCTCAGTGGTGTTATGTTAGCAATATTTACAGCTAATTCTGGAGGTGCTTGGGACAACGCAAAAAAGAGAATAGAAGCTGGAGGCGTTGAAGGAGAAGGGAAAGGTACCGATGCCCATAAAGCAGCAGTTGTGGGTGATACAGTTGGAGATCCACTGAAAGATACTGTTGGCCCTTCTCTAGATATACTAATCAAGATTATGGCGGTAACTTCCCTTATAACCGTTTCAATCTTTAAAGTGTATCATCTATTTTGAAAACAAAATCCCGAGGTTGTACATTTAATTGCCTCGGGATTTTAATTCAGTATAATTAAATTCTTAATCCACCGTCTATCCTTATAACTTGTCCCGTTATGAAGGAAGAATCATCACTGGCTAAAAATACGGCTAATTTTGCTATATCCTGAGGTTCTCCCAATCGTTTTAAACACGTATTCTCTACAACATACTCTATTAATTCTTCCTTTAAACTTTCGGTCATCCCTGTTCTAACAAATCCTGGCGCAATAGCGTTTACTCTGATATTTTCTCCTTTCATTGTAAGTTCTTTCGCCCAAGATTTTGTCATTCCTATTATACCTGCTTTTGCTGCCGAATAATTAGTTTGACCGATGTTACCTTCAATTCCTACCACGCTCGCCATGCTTATTATATTCCCAAACTTTTGTTTTCTCATTATCTTTGCAACCGCTTTTGTCATAACAAAAGTTCCTTTTAAATTCACTTGAATTACCTTATCAAAATCTTCTTCTTTCATAATAACCAAGAAGTTATCTTTTGCCATTCCGGCATTGTTTACTAATATGTCTATTTTTTGGTATTTGTTATATATCTCAGTCACAATTTCGCTAATCGCATTGAAATCGGTTATGTCTGCTTGGTAATAAATGAACCTATCTTCTGGAAAATCACTTTTTTCATTTTCTTCTATTTGAGGTCTTTCATCTATAGCGATCGCTATTACGGTGGCACCTTCTTTTATGAAATTCCGAGATATTTCTTTCCCTATTCCTCTAGAGCCACCTGTTACGATCGCAATCTTTTGATTTAATTTCAAAGGGAACACCCCCAATTTTTATATATTAAGTAGTTTAACGGTTTTATTTATTTGTTTAATAAATTTTGTGAGCACATTTGTAGGTCCAATTTCAACAAATTCATCCACACCATTATTCACACATTCCTCAATACACTCTATCCATCTAACGGGAGAAGTTATTTGCTTAATTACATTTTCCTTGATGAAAACAGGATCTGTTTCAAACTTCGCCGTCACATTCTGAACAATGGGAACCCTTGGTTTTTTGAATTCTAAATGTTCAATTTTTCTTCTTAACCTTTCTTCTGCATCTTTTAGAAATTTCGAATGAAACGGACCGCTTACATTCAACGGTACGACCTTTCTGGCTCCTCCTTCCTTGAGCTTTTCCATAGAGATCAAAAGCTCTTCCATTTCTCCACTAATTACAATTTGTGAGGGAGAATTGTAATTAGCTATTTGAACGTTTGGATAATTGGCTAAAACTTTTTCAATCTCATTTAAATCCATGCCTATTACAGCTGCCATACCGCCTTTTCCTGGTTCAAAAGCTTCACTCATGTACAATCCCCTATAATAAACTGCTTCAACTGCCTCTTCAAAATTGATCACGTTTGCTGCTAAAAGTGCTGTCCATTCCCCTAAAGAATGACCAGCTACCACATCAGGTTTGAGACCTTCTTCTAAAGCATTCAAATATTTCATATAGCTAATTGTTAGTATGGCAACTTGTGCATTTTGGGTTAAGGTAAGCTCTTTTTCATCAGTTCCAAATATTATACTTTTTATGTCTACTCTAATCTTATTTTTTACTTTATCAAAATATAACTCATATTCAGGCTTTTTTTCTAATATATCCTTTCCCATTCCCAGGTATTGGGATCCTTGCCCCGTAAACACAAAACATCGCAAAACTTATCTCCTCCTTTCATCGACATTTTTCTCTAAGTCGTAATTTTTCAAGATATACGACATTATATCTTCTATAACTTCGTTAACACTTTTTATTTCATCGATCAAACCAGAGGATTGTCCCGCCATGAAAGACCCGCTTTCTTCATCACCGTACAAGAAAGCCCTCATAAGGCTGCCTACCAAAGCTTCTTCTGCTTCTTCAGGTGAAGATGCTTCTAGCTTCGCTATTTTTTTACCGAACTTTGTTTTTATTATGCGAGCTGGATGACCCATTTTCTGACCAGTAATTATGGTGTCTCTAATACCCGCATTTATTATTTTTTCTTTGTAATTTTCATGGGCTTCACATTCATATGTGGCTATAAAGCGAGTCCCCATCTGAATGCCTTCTGCTCCTAAGGATAAGGCTGCAACCGCACCAGGCCCGTTAGCAATTCCACCTGCTGCGATTACAGGAACCGACAAGATACTGGAAAGCTTTGGAACTAAAACCATAGTGGTTACATCTCCAATGTGTCCACCACATTCCATTCCTTCACCTATTATAGCTTCAGCGCCAGCATTTTCTAACCTCAAAGCTAGATTTTCCGATGAGACTACGGCTAATGTTGTTATCCCATTTTCTCTAAGCAAGGGAATGTATTTGCTAGAATTTCCAGCTCCTAAAATGGCAACAGGCACTTTTTCTTGAATTATCAAATCTATGACTTCATCTATATGAGGATTAAGCATAATAACGTTTACGGCATAAGGTTTATCGGTCATCTCTCTTATTAAATCAATCTGTTTCTTCAAAAGTTTTGCATCCATGTTTCCAGAACCTATAGTTCCTAATCCACCAGCATTAGAAACAGCTGCAGCCAATTTTGCAGTACCCACCCATGCCATTCCGCCTTCTAATATGGGATATTTAATTTTCAATAAGTCAGTAACCCTATTTTTTACTGGTTCCAATTCGGCACCTCCATCTTCAACTCTTTTTGATACCTACCATTATCTCTGCTTGTGCACATACCTGTTCTTCCACTGTAGCTATTCCCTTTAATTTGAACATGTTTGCTTTCTTCTGTAGAATTTCTAGATCGTATATCAATTTATCTCCAGGTCTTACTTCCTTTTTAAATCGAGCCTTATCTATACCCGTAAACAAAGGAATTACATTCTCATCGGTATCTTTTAGAAGCAATAATCCAGCAGTTTGAGCCATACCCTCAACAATAAGTACTCCCGGCATTATGGGATAATTTGGGAAGTGACCTTGAAAAAAAGATTCGTTAATGCTAACGTTTTTAAACGCCTTGATCTTTTCTTCATTTAATTCTAAAACCCCATCAACAAGCAAAAAAGGGTAACGGTGGGGCAATATTTTCATTATTTCCTCTATATTCATAATTTTCACTCCCATGTAGTTACTATTCCACCAGAATCAGGCCCTAAATGCATACCTATTATTATATCCATCGGTTCAAAGATTATCTTTTCCCTCGGTACTCCCAATTTAACTACTTCATCCAACAAATCGCCACCTATTTTTAAGCTCCCTGTATGTTCAACGGTTATATTCTTTAACTCTCCTCTGCCTTTTTCTTCCATTGCCAATGTAGTAAGCTCTTTAATTATTTTATTGTATCCTCTAATCCTTTTAACGGGCAATATTTCACCATTCTCCAGTTTTAACAATGGTTTAATGTTTAACATGCTTCCCACAAAAGCAGTTGCTTTTCCTATTCTTCCACCTTTTGCAAGATAATTTAAACTTCCTACGGTAAAGTATACATTCACTTTTTCTTGAAAATGTTCCACAAAACTCTTCAACTCTTCTATACTATAATCTCCTGAATCTATAAGCTTTTTTAATTCTAGTACTACATAACCTAATCCCCATGTAGCTTCATAACTTTCCACTATATGGATCCTTTTTTCATCTACTTCCTTAGCGGCTATCCTAGCAGAATTATAGGTGCCACTAAGTTTTCCTGAAAGATGGACAGATATCAATTCATCGTAATCTTTAAGCATTTTTTTGTATACCTCTTCAAAATCTTGAGGCGTGGGTTGTGAAGTGGCTGGTATATAGTCAGACGTTTTTAAAAACTCATAGAAGTCGTCTACATCAATATCCACAGCCTTTTCAAACTTGTCTTTCATCTTTACATACAATGAAACACAGCCTATCCCCATTTCTTCTAATTGTTTTGGATCAATGTCGCAGGTATTATCGGTTACTATTCCTATTTTAGGCATAATTGTGCCCCCTTTTATGATTTAACAAAAATTAGAGACGCATTGTGTCCCCCAAAACCAAAGGAGTTCTTTAAAATTACGTTTACTTCAGCGTCTTGAGTCTCTCTTGGGATATTGAGCGTTTTCATCTCTTCATCAGGCTCTTCTAAATTTGGCATTCCATGAACAAAATGATTATGGCTTTCTATTATTGAAGCTATTAATTCAATTGCCCCTGCAGCTCCTAAAGTATGTCCTATTAAAGTTTTAGTTGACTGTAAATACGGTTTATCCGCAAATTCACCGAATATTTTTTTAATAGCTTTTACTTCTGAATTATCTCCAACAGGGGTACTGGTAGCATGACAATTTATAAGATCCACCTTAGAAGGATCTAATTCAGCCATTTTTAAGGCGTTCTTTATTGCTCTTGCAGCCCCCTCACCTTCCGGATCAGATTGACTAATATGGTAAGCATCCCCTGTCATTCCATATCCTGCTATATATCCATAAATCTTTGCTCCTCTTGCCTTTGCATGTTCTTCTGATTCTAAAACTAATATCCCAGCTCCTTCTCCCATCACAAACCCGTCTCTATCTTTGTCAAAAGGTCTTGATGCTTTTTGTGGTTCATCATTTCTTTGAGAAAGAGCCATCATGTTGGCAAAAGCTGCTATTGGCATAGGATCAATAACCGCTTCGGAACCTCCCGTTATTGCCACATCAACTTCTCCACTTCTTATCAACATAACAGAACTTATTATTGAATGGACAGCTGAAGCACAGGCGCTAACAGTAGTAAAATTTGGTCCCTTTAATTTATGCCTTATAGAAACAACTCCACTTGCCATATCGGCAATCATCATAGGTATTAAAAAAGGGCTAACATACTTCGGACCTTTTTCGTTCATTACTCCAAACTCATGATACAGAGTTTTAAAACCGCCTATTCCTGAACCTATTATTACTGCAGCATTTTCTCTCCAATCTTGATCTTGAGACAATCCGGCATCTTCAATAGCTTCATCTGAGGCAGCAACAGCTAATTGCAAAAACCTATCATAACGTTTGGCAGTTTTCCTATCCATGTACTCCTCGGGGTCAAAATCTTTTATTTCAGCAGCTATCTTAACTTTATGATCAGAGGTATCAAACTGAGTTATTTTATCTATGCCGCTTCTCATTTCTTTTAAACCTTCTAAAAATCCCTGTGTGTTCTTTGCTATCGGGTTTATTGTTCCCATACCAGTTATTACGACTTTGTGCATCCACATACCTCCTGACTGTTATTTTATGAATTTGTAAAAGCTCTCTTGATAGATGTGTGATTATGATGAAGAAGCCAACATCTTTTTTGTTACTTCTATGTAATACTCATATATTTGTTGAGGTTTCAACCCCGCCCATTTTTTGTACAATGTCTCTCGAAGACTTGCTTGCTGAACCATTCCTGTTATCTCACTCCACAAAACCATTGCGATCTTTATAGGCTCTAATCTTTCGTCTATTGAACCATCTTTTATCCCTTCTTCAACGGAACTAACTAACAACTTAAAAATCTCTTCACTCTTTTCATATGCCTTCTTCACATGGGGATCTTTGTCATCGAAACGAACTTCCAAGGTTTCATAATTCAATATCAACTTATAATAATCAACATATTCAAGGCTGAATGATACGTATGTTTCTCCCATTGATACAACCTTTTCAAAACCGTTTTTACAAGAGGAAAATTTTTCAATAATAGACCTGAGCAAAGCAGATAACGCTCTTTCAACAGAGGTAAAATATAGATCTTTTTTGCTTGAAAAGTACAAATACAACGTCCCTTTTGCAAGATTAGCTTTCTTTGCAATTTCGGTCATTGTAGCTTTCTCATAACCTTTTTCAACAAAAATTTTTTCTGCTACATTCATTATTAAATTCAATTTTCCCTCTTTATTTTTCTTCTCCAAACTATTTCGCCTCATATTTTTACCCTCTAATAAAATAAAAATGACCAAAGGTCATCACTTTCATAAGATTATACCACAACAAAAAATCTATTTCAAGTTTTCGCAGGATTCTCTTTCAAAAAGTGCTGGTAGATAAAATTGAATATGAACAAAGGATTAAATAATATGGTTTCATTCTGAAAAACACAAAATATATCACGATTGATATTCGATGGGAAAAGACCAACCCAGCATACGATACGATACGATTCAAAGGAGTTGGAGACATTTAAACCTATTCCAATCTGAAACATATATTAGAGGATACTAATTTTATTCCTCTTTTTCGTTGGTAATTAAATTATATTTCTTTTCTAACGTATTAACTTCACATTCCATAAGGAAACAATAATAAGCTAAATTACCCTTTGCATTTAGAAGAGAAGAGTATATTATTAAATAATCTGATATTAGTTTTAAATCATTAGGATAACGAGTTAATAAATATTCTAATTGTTCTAAATTCATAGAATAGATTTCAACGGATGATTCCCATTTATCGATATTATTTTGAATATTATAAATATTCATTATTTGATTGTTATTTTGCTCTTCCACTAATAGTCTTAAATCATCGATATTATTCTGCGGAGGGAAAGTAGATATAGTTTTGAAAGATATTCCAACAGAAAAACCATTTGAGACGTTATAAGATATATTTGGAGATAAAGAGAAGAAATCCCCCACATTAAAAGTATTTTCAAGATTTAACGAATATGAAATATTTGGATCATCGAATGTATATGAATTTCTGTAAGTTAAATTGGAGGATATACTGGGAGCATTGGTATAATATTTTGGGGCCAATGTGATATAATAATTAAGAATAGTAATTTTGATAATTTTTTAATATTTCTCCTTGAATGAAGTAATTCAAAAATGACGAGAATACAGAAATTATAAGTTCTTGTTCCACATTTATTTCTTGAAATTTTGCTTTGATTATTTCTTTCTCTTTTTCTTCTTTTATCTTCCCCATATACAAGATATCTCTTAAGTCCTTAGAAATATTTATACTATAGTCGTTTTGATTAAAAGTGAAAGTTGTTGATGGAATGGCATTAAAATTAATTAATTGTTCTTCCATGGTTAGTTGATTCACTTGGTTACTGAAAATTCTTTTGTCATAAGTGTCTAGTGCTTTAACATGTTCTTCAATTACACAATAGATGTTAGAAGAATTAGCTAAAAGAGATAAGCTTAGCAAAATATACATCAAAAACATAACTTTTCTTCTAATCATATCCCATCTCCTCTTTTGAAGAAATGTTGTATATGAATACAAATTAAATATTTTATTTCTTTTTTGCTTGACCTTAACTACAAGCTATTTTTTATTTCTTGTATTTTTGTTATTCATCTTTTAGTTTTTCTATTATCGGTAAAGTTTGATATATCTGATAGTTTTCTTTAGTAACTAATATTAAAAATCCTCTGTGCGCCAACAATTTTATCGGTTTCTCTGTAAATGGTTCCTCGTGAAATATTTTAGCTGAATATTTCCCATCATCTTCTTCAACAAGTACAGCCATTTTGAGCTTGTTGTCTGATGTAGAATGGTAAAGTATGAAGATATTTCCTAATGAATCGATAGCAAAACTGATAATCTCATCATCTTTCAATTCTTCTACAAATATTGCCTTAAAAAATCCTTGGGGGTAAACGTATTGAAAAATATGGTTTGAAGAATCTCTAACAAATAAACTTCTTTCAAAAGTTAAGGCTGCTTCAAATTGTTGGGCATCTATACCCTCGTATTTTATTCCTGACGTTGCAGGAAATGAAGAAAGAATCTCACCTGAGATCGTCATCCTGATAATTTCATTTTTCTTTTTATCGATAAGCCAAAAATCTTCTTTCTTTAAAGATCCATTTTGAATAAATCCAAAATTAGTAGGCGACGAAAGTAATAAGTCATTTTTTGAATCAATTCCTACGTCTATTGTATTGACTAAATCACCTTCTAAAGAGAAAACAACTACTTCCTTTATTTTTTCCGAATAACCAACAAAGTACTCTGAACCTTCACCTGGTATCCATCCTAATTTTACAAAGATTAAGTTACTTAATTCGTAATCTTGATATTCTTCTTTCGGAAATGTGTGAGCAACACTGTGTGGTGCATAATTATCAGGTTTGATAACTGAGTAGATTTCGATAAAATTTTCCACAAGGAGGTTATCTGGATCTGAGTAAACATAAAACTTATTATCATAAAAAGAAAATGCATCAGTAATTGGAGAAGGATTATCAACAGCTAAAGTAAGAGACATAGTTTTAGATGGAGAAATATTCATAAACATATCTTCCTTTGTTTCGTTAGCAAATAAACTGCTAACACCAAAAGCGGTAAACATGAATAAAAGAACAAATAACAACATCCTCTTTTCAATAATCATTTTCATTAAACCTCCTCCTATTTTATTCCATCATGCTTCCTTTCCTCTTTCAACTTTTTAATTATTTAAAAAGTTTCCCATTTACATATTTTTTGTGGTAGAGAAAACTCAAAGAAATATCTCTTAAGGTCTCTGTGATTGTAAATATAGAGGATATTTTTCCCATCGGCATTTACATTTTCATCAAAGGCAAACTTCGGATAGTAAAGCAAATTTGGACTATTTATATACAATCTTATATTCAGGTCTTCATCTAATACGAATATTTCCGCTTCACCTTTTGACAAGATTAAATGGTTTTCAAAAGTCACAAATGATTCATTGATAACAGCATTTTCTCCTAATTCTTTATTTTCTTCTTCCATGTATTTTCCATCTTTATTTGATAATTTATATACCCCTTGTACAAAAGGTTCTGAAGTGGCGTAAGCTTTCGGACCAACTTGTTCAGTTTTACCATACATGTAACCTAAGTATATCGTATCCCCTATTACTTCTATATTGGTATAATTCATACCAGGTGATTCTTGGCCTAGTTCAGGGAATACCCTTTCTATTGTATCACCTTTCACTTTAAAAAGGCCCTTGATTTGATCTAAAACGAATATTTTTGAATCAATTATTTTTACATTGCTTATACTAAGATCGTTGTTTAATGTAATCGTGTTCAGAATTTCTCCTTCTGAATTGAAAACTTTTACTATGTTGTAGAAAGCTACATATAAAGAATCATCGTAAATATCCATTCCACCCGCGGTCAAAAGATATTTTTCTATTTCTTCACCATTGTAAATGATTTTCACAGGAACTTTCCCGTAACTTTCCAATTCTAAATCAATTATATTGTTGATCTTTCCTTTTGAATCTATGAAATACACTAAGCCGTTCTCTGACAAAAGATAGACATTACCATTTTGACTAGCTATATCCAATATTTCGCTTTCATTGTCAAGCAGATTAACAATAAAGCTTTTATCGAATTCTAAACTCACTGAAAAAGTGAAGGTGATAGAAATCAAAATAAACATTATCAAAAATTGCCCTCTCAACATTTTCATTTTTTTCTTCCTTTCTTTATATTCCCTACAAAAATGAATCTCTTATAGGGAAGAGGGAAAATTCCTCTTCCCCTGCAATAATAAATCACTTATCTTTCTTCTATGATATTTGATGATACAATATAAGCATAAACAACTATTTTCTTTAAAAAATGAGTGGGTAGTAGAACGCTTATTCTTTCTGAACTTTTAAGTTCGTTTAAAAGTTTGTTCGCTACCCACTTTCCGCCCATAAATCCGATACTTGATTGACCTTTCAAGGCCGTATTAGAAGGATGATTGCAAAAGGCGGATCCTCAAACAATACTAAAGCGAGGTGAAAAAATATGTATTTTGTAGGTATTGATATTTCTAAAAACTCTTTTCATTACTACATCTCCGATTCAGGTAGGACCAAAATCGATAGTGGTAAATTCAAACAGAATATGAGTGGTTTCACCACTTTCGACAAAATTCTTAAAAAGTTCAACAAAAGAGAGATTATAATTGGTATGGAATCCACTTCTATTTACCATCAACATTTGTTTTCTTATTTACTTAAACACGATTATGATGTCCATATCATTAATCCCCTTTTGTTGAAAGAATTCAGAAAAAGTGAAACTCTTCGCCATTCTAAAAACGACAACATTGATTCCAAGCTGATCTCCATTTGGCTGAAAGAAAAGTATCCAGACAACATCCCTTCTTCTAAGGAGATAGATAATTTCACTCAATACTCTCGCGAGATCATTAACCTTTCTGAGGAGATTTCAAGGGTTAAGAATGAAATCAAACGTTATGTCTACCTTTTGTTCCCTGAATTGGAATCTTTTCAATCTAATATCTTTATCAAGAGTTTAATGAATTTATTGTATAACTTCCCTTCTGCAAGGAAGATCGCTACAACCAACAAAAAACAGCTTATTGATGCGATGAAGATAGATAATCAATTGTATTTCGATGAAAATAAGTTGGACCAAATCATTGAACTTTCTAAAAATTCAATAGCAAGTGGCAACGATGCGCATGAGTTAGCTCTTCAAAAAAGAATAGAATTGTTGTTCAAACTTGAATCAGATCAAAAGCTCTTCAAAGAAAAATTGAAAGAAACTTTGAACAATTCATCAAACGATGTAATTAAAAACCAGGTAGAATTAATACAATCTCTTGATGGTTTCAATGAAACAGCTTTAAATATTGTAGCAGAAACAGGAGATATTAACCGATTCTATTCTGCTTCTGCCCTGGTGGCTTTCGTTGGCATCGATCCTCGTACAGAGGAATCAGGTCAAATGAAAAAAGGCTGGTTCATCAATAGAAAAGGTAACAGATACCTAAGAAAAGCTGTTTACATCGCTGCCATCGTTGCTATTCAAAACAATGAATACTTCAAGAATTATTACATGAAACTACGTACTCGAGGTAAATCACATACTGTTGCTGTGTTAGCCGTAGCGGGAAAATTGTTGAGAATAATATATTCACTGGTAAAGAGTGGGAAAAAATATGATTCTGACTATCATTACAAATTACAAAATCAAGAACTGAGAGCTCATGGCAATTATACAGCAAAAAAATTAAAAAGGAAAAGAGAAATAGTAACCTGAATAAA
Source organism: Petrotoga mobilis SJ95 (assembly GCF_000018605.1). NCBI lineage: Bacteria > Thermotogati > Thermotogota > Thermotogae > Petrotogales > Petrotogaceae > Petrotoga > Petrotoga mobilis. The sequence goes on from NC_010003.1 coordinate 1,110,808, forward strand.
CAACAACTGCTACTTTCAACCTAGAAGTATGACTGAATGAGGATTTTTTAAATAGAAAATATTTAAAATTTTTTTAATTAAATAGGGGACTATCATACTTGACTTTTAACCAACGTATACCATACTAATTGTACCGATTAGCATAAGTGCGGACCAACCTCCTAATAAACAAAAACTACAAATAAAACATCCAGCACAATCGACTCCCTCAATGATGTATTCGGGGTTCAAATCATTCATATTTTCATTCACCTCCTCGTACAAGGTTTTTTAATTGGCTTCAAATATACATCAATAAACTATTACAGGGATCGGACAAAAAATTTATGTTAAAATCAAGCTCGATAATTTTTGTTATCTTTAAATTATTTTATATTCTCTTTTCCTTCTTTTATTCCTATTATGATATAGTTTTTTGGAAGATTTTACTCTATTTTTTTTAAAATTAGAAATAAAAATCAATTTTTTAATTGTTCTTCTTTCGTTAGATCTATAATTTTGTTGCAAATATCATCAAAGTTATTTGAATGATCTATTATTAAACATATTTTATCGTTCAATTCTTCTTTGATGAATCTCTTTATCAACTCTCTTGTTTCACTATCTAGATGTGCGGTAGCTTCATCAAAAACATAAACGTCCGAATTAGCTTTTGCGATAGCTCGAGCTATTGCTATCTTTTGGATCTGTCCACCTGATAATTTTATCCCATTTTCCCCCACAGGTGTTTTGTCTTTCAAGGGTAGAGAATTCACAAATTCCTTTAAGCCCGATTTAAGTAAAACCTTTTGATATTGTTCCTCATCTAGTTCATCAACGATTTTTATATTTTCTGCTATCGAAGAGTTTAAGAGAAAAATTCTCTGCGATACGATTGAAAAAAGTTTTCTTAACGATTTTTTTGAGATCTTTTTCGAGTCTGTTCCATTGACCAATATCTTCCCATCATAGTTGTTATAAAACCCTAAAAGCAATCTTATTATCGTCGATTTACCGCTTCCATTTGGACCCTTTAAAAGTATTTTAGTACCTTTTTTGGCATTTAAATCAAAGTTTTCTATCACATAATCATTACCATCAGGATATTTAAAGCTTACATTTTTCATCTCTATCTCATTTATTTGGTTTAATTCTAATTCATCACCAGTTTCTTCCTCTTTTTGGTATTTGAAGAAAAAATTTCTAATTCTTTCCAAAGCAACGAAGGCTGGTTGAATAGTCAACATCGTTGTGTTCCAATTTAAAACAGGGGCATATAATTTCGAAAAATAACCTGCGAATGCCATATAGGTACCGATAGAGATATTTTCATTTAGAACTGCACTTCCTCCAACGTATAGCAAAAATACACTTGCAAGAGAAGAAAAAAGTGTCAATAACTCCGTTCCCCCTGACATCGAGATTCCCCTTTTTATCATCGTCTTTGCAAATTGTTCACTCGCTTGGTTTATCTCCTTTACCTGTTTTTCTTCTATGCCAAGTCTCTTTATTTCTTCTCCACCTAAAATCGCTTGTTGCAATTTCCCGCTGTACATTGCACCTTTTTCAAGAGAGGAATGAGTGAATTTTTTAAGAGATCTTCCAAAGATTTTTGTTACTATACCGAATACAGGAACCATTAAAAGTAGTAGAATAGTAAGCTTGAAGTTCATTGAAAACATAATAAAAAGAGCACCTACAAATTCAAAGATGCTTATGATCGTTCTTAGAGTATTCATGGAGAAAAAGGAACTCAAAGAGTCAACTTCTTTCATTCGGGCAAGGATATATCCACTTTCGTTGGTCGTAAAAAATTCTAATGGAAGATTCAAAATATTTTTGTTGAGATCTTTCTTCATATCAAGAAGCGTATGTTGATTTAAAAAAGTGAACAACACGGAAGAACTGTAGTTAAGTATACTTTGTAAAAGATAGGTACCAACAAGGATCAACACATATTTAATAAGAACATTCATGTTTCTTGCCATAATCCCTTCATCAAAAACGAGTTTTGTGAGATAGGGTGGTAAAAGAGCAACCAACGTGAGTGCAATCAACAGAATCATGCCTAAGATAAAAAGCCATATTCTCCTTTTTACGTATTTAAAAACAAAACTTAAAGTACCGAATTTATTTAAGGCCATCTTTATCTCCTCTATTTGGTACTTTTACCTTTAAAAATTCTACATACGAATCATTCATCCACTTGCATTTATCAATATCCATCAATCCATCTTCACCCGCTTTTCTAGCTCTTAAAATACAAGGCCAACAGAAATGGAGTAACACACAATCACCGCAAATTTCCCTATTGGGAGGAACAATTTTAGAATAGAAAAAAGTTTCTTCTTTGTGATCCTCAAAAAATTTCGTTGGGTTATCAGGATCGATTATTCCGATAACGTCTCTTTTTGGTTCTGACATAACACATGGTCTCACAGCAAAATCAGGACCAACGGTGAAGTTCTTCCAACCGGCTCCACAATTTTTTGAATGCTTCAATAGATCCCCAGATTCTTCTTGTACTATGGGTATAATTCCTTCGTATTTTTTTATTACTTTGTTCCCTTCTTCAAAAAGTTTTAGTGCATATTCCTCTTTCCATTCGATATTTTTCCCTTTTCCGAAAGGAAGTGATGCAGAAAAGGTGAAAAATCTTGCGCCTAAATTCACAGACAATTCTGCAGTTTTATCCAAATGATCGATATTTTCAGGTGTTACCACCATCGCTACTCTAACAAAGAAATTGTGGTTTACCAATTTTTTGATGTTTTTAACAGTAGATTCCCAAGCCCCTTTTTTGCCCCTAAATTTATCATGATATTCTGGATCGTAACTATCTAAGCTAACCCCCCATATTATTTTATCTGCATATGGTTCCAACTCTTCCGTTGAATTTTCTGGTAATTTAACTCCATTTGTTAGTACTCCAACCGTTATACCTCTTTCCAAGATATACTTTAAAATCTCTGTAAAATGCGGATGTAAAGTAGGCTCTCCACCAGTTATTTCAACCATAGATAGAGTTTCTTTATTCAATTTTTCAACCATTACTTTTAATTTTTCTGAATCGATAAAAGTACTTTTTCTTATATCTTCTCTTCTATAACAGTATTTACAATTTAAGTTGCATCCATCGGTTAGTTCTATTGACATATGTAAAGGTAGGAAAAAGTCTTTTGTTCCTCTTACATCTAAACCATCAACAGAAGGTTTATCGACCAAACTCACATGATTTCTTTCAATGGCTCTAAATAAAAATTGCCTAATTTTATCGTCATTTGAAAACATTTCAAATATTTCCTTGAGCGTTTTACTGCCGTTGCAAAGTTTAAACAATTCCACAGCATCGTGATTTATAAAAGAAGAGGCTTGTTTCAGAAACAAACCTTTTTCAATATTTTCTTTTCCATCTATTTGAATTATTCTATCTCTATTCTTCATATTATCTGATTTCACCTGTAAAACACCATATGTTGGGAATTCTAAAAGTTTGTAATGATTATTTAAAATTGCGTATTTATTGATATCATACACCTTTATTCACCCCTTTCTTTATATTTCATACAAAAATGAATCTCTTACAAGGAAGAGGGAAAATTCCTCTTCCCTGTAATAATAAATTACTTATCTTCCTTCTATGATATTTGATGATACAATATAAGCATAAACAACTATTTTCTTTAAAAAATGAGTGGGTAGTAGAACGCTTATTCTTTCTGAACTTTTAAGTTCGTTTAAAAGTTTGTTCGCTACCCACTTTCCGCCCATAAATCCGATACTTGATTGACCTTTCAAGGCCGTATTAGAAGGATGATTGCAAAAGGCGGATCCTCAAACAATACTAAAGCGAGGTGAAAAAATATGTATTTTGTAGGTATTGATATTTCTAAAAACTCTTTTCATTACTACATCTCCGATTCAGGTAGGACCAAAATCGATAGTGGTAAATTCAAACAGAATATGAGTGGTTTCACCACTTTCGACAAAATTCTTAAAAAGTTCAACAAAAGAGAGATTATAATTGGTATGGAATCCACTTCTATTTACCATCAACATTTGTTTTCTTATTTACTTAAACACGATTATGATGTCCATATCATTAATCCCCTTTTGTTGAAAGAATTCAGAAAAAGTGAAACTCTTCGCCATTCTAAAAACGACAACATTGATTCCAAGCTGATCTCCATTTGGCTGAAAGAAAAGTATCCAGACAACATCCCTTCTTCTAAGGAGATAGATAATTTCACTCAATACTCTCGCGAGATCATTAACCTTTCTGAGGAGATTTCAAGGGTTAAGAATGAAATCAAACGTTATGTCTACCTTTTGTTCCCTGAATTGGAATCTTTTCAATCTAATATCTTTATCAAGAGTTTAATGAATTTATTGTATAACTTCCCTTCTGCAAGGAAGATCGCTACAACCAACAAAAAACAGCTTATTGATGCGATGAAGATAGATAATCAATTGTATTTCGATGAAAATAAGTTGGACCAAATCATTGAACTTTCTAAAAATTCAATAGCAAGTGGCAACGATGCGCATGAGTTAGCTCTTCAAAAAAGAATAGAATTGTTGTTCAAACTTGAATCAGATCAAAAGCTCTTCAAAGAAAAATTGAAAGAAACTTTGAACAATTCATCAAACGATGTAATTAAAAACCAGGTAGAATTAATACAATCTCTTGATGGTTTCAATGAAACAGCTTTAAATATTGTAGCAGAAACAGGAGATATTAACCGATTCTATTCTGCTTCTGCCCTGGTGGCTTTCGTTGGCATCGATCCTCGTACAGAGGAATCAGGTCAAATGAAAAAAGGCTGGTTCATCAATAGAAAAGGTAACAGATACCTAAGAAAAGCTGTTTACATCGCTGCCATCGTTGCTATTCAAAACAATGAATACTTCAAGAATTATTACATGAAACTACGTACTCGAGGTAAATCACATACTGTTGCTGTGTTAGCCGTAGCGGGAAAATTGTTGAGAATAATATATTCACTGGTAAAGAGTGGGAAAAAATATGATTCTGACTATCATTACAAATTACAAAATCAAGAACTGAGAGCTCATGGCAATTATACAGCAAAAAAATTAAAAAGGAAAAGAGAAATAGTAACCTGAATAAACAACAACTGCTACTTTCAACCTAGAAGTATGACTGAATGAGGATTTTTTAAATAGAAAATATTTAAAATTTTTTTAATTAAATAGGGGACTATCATACTTGACTTTTAACCAACGTATACCATAGTAGCTAAACCAATGAGCATAAGTGCAGACCAATCTGCATCTGTCCCTAAACAACCACCACAAATAAAACATCCAGCACATTCAACCCCCTCAATGGTGTATTCAGGATTTAGATTATTCATATTTTCATTCACCTCCTTTTCTGATAATCGTAATGAATTTGCTTTTACGTGAAATCATTCATTCAACGTCTGCAATTCCGATTATGCCAAAAGCTCCAAAACCCGAAAGACTTGGAAAAAAACATGCAATGCACCCAAGACAAGAATAACAAACTTCCGACTCTGGAGAAGTATAATCTGGATTTAATGTGGTTTCCATTTTTTCACCTCCTTCTCTTTCGCTTTCTCCCTTTTCTTAATAGAAAAAACCTAAAAACCTTATAAACAATTATCCGAACAGTAGAAATTAACAATCTGAATTAAAATTTAGAACCAAATCCAAATCCCCCTCTATAATCGACATTCCATTCAGGATAAAAAATGAAACCCGGCGCTACTTCTATAAAGAAAAATATCGTTTCTTCAGGTGAGTCCTGGTTGTAAGTTAAAGGGAGATACATGCCCCAATTAATTGAATTTTCTTCGGCTTCAAATTTAAGGGAAGCTCCATAACTAAAAAAACGACCCTTATTGCTATCAGAAGCATAAACTGGAGTAGTGAATTCTAAATCTCCGTCAATTCGTAAATAATCAGAATTTGTCCAAGTAAGAGTAAATCCTATAAAACTGGATTCTCCAATATAGCTTCTCATATAAACTCCCGCTGGTTTTTCAGTTACTTTTCCAATTTTTATTCCCAATCCAAAATCATTAGAAAATACAATCAACGATAAAACGCTAAAAAAGATGATCAAAATAACCTCTTTTTTCATTTTTATTTCCCCCTCGTATAATATGTATGGATATGAAACTTAAAAAATGGTACTAAAAATCTATTTTTTGCTCTTTTTCATTATTTCTTTTGCAAAGAGATGCCCTAATGCTAAAATAGTACCAGGATGATTAGCGAGGGAAGATTCCTCGCCTCCTCCTATTTTATTTTTTTCTACTTTCCCTGCAGGGTTGCTTCTTGCCGGCAAATAATTCATAACCTCACATTCTTTTCCTTTGAAAAATTATCTAGTTACTTTCTTAAGTCTTCTAAGCTTTTTCAAGCGTTGTTTTTTGTAAAGTAAAAGTCCCAACCAAGCATTTACTCTACTTCTTCCACAACACTTACAATCTCTGTTGGTTTTAAACCAGATGTGCCATTTTCTCCCCCATCATCCCCTCCAAAAACAAATATACTCCCTAACACCAGAACAGTGATCAACAAAGCAACAATAAATTTCTTCATCCTCTTTCACCCCCTTGAATTATTCTTTTAATTTAAAACTAATATCTCAAATAATCCAACCTCTTATTTTAATCATACGCTTTTCCATATGATTTTCAAGTGTTTTTTTAATTGGCTTCAAATATGTATTGATAAAGTATTACAGAGATTGGTAAAAAAAACTTATGTTAAAATTAATTACGATGGTTTTTATCTGATATAATACCTTTGTCTTTCTTTTGGTTATTATAAGCGAATTATGATATAATAAACTTTAGAATAATATATAGAAGCTTCAAGAGTTGTTAACATACCAAAGAAAAGGTTTTTGAAGTAAATTTTATTTTATATTTTTGTTGCTATCAGGTAAAGGAAAAGGGTGGAGAAATGAACATTAAAGTATTGATTGAAATTGTGAATAAAGGACAGTTCATAAGGCCAATTTTGAATTATGTTGCTCATTACTTAGAAAGTGATAGACCAGATAAAAATAAAAACATCGTTAATTACATAAACGTTTTGAAATTAAAATGGGATGTTAAATACGATGAAGCCCTTGAGATAATAGATGAAGAGTTACAGAGGTTGAAGAAAGGTGGCTTGTACTACCTTTTCTTGGATCAAAAAGTTCATATATTGAATAGAATTAAACAGAAAGAGGGAGTTAAAAAAGTATTTGATGAACTAAAGGATAATTTTGATAATATACCTGTTTATGTCAGAGGACTTGTTGTAGAAACTTTAAGAAACATACATGAATTGTATTATGAACCAGATGAAAGTATGGAAAAGATAAGATATTGGAGTGAGAATTACGAACAGAACCCTGTTGATAAAGGCTTCATATTGCTATCAAAAGCAAGAGAAAAAAAGAACGAAGAAAGATACGAAGAAGCGGTTTCTTTAAACATCGAAGCATTTAAGATTTTAAAAACCGTTCCACATCCTTCTGGTATGGTGCAAGCTTTAAATAATATATCTTGGTGGTTGAAAAATACAAAAAAAGAAAAGGCTTTAGTTTTTATTTTTCCATTGGGTTTCTATCTTGGTTACTATTTCGATGATGATAATTTAAAAGTTTTCAATTCCCTTGATACTATGTTTCAAGTACAGAAGAATAATAACGATCCTTTGGTTTATGAAACCGCCTTTATTTTTTCGAGGTGTTTGTCTCAACTAAATAAAGTGGAAAGTGAACCGATAAAAAATACTTTTAAAGATATCATTAACCAATTAAAGTGCTTTGTATTCAATTTGGATAACAACCAACACAGAAGTACACCAAAACTGAGAGATTTCATAAGGAAAGAGATAGGGAAAGAAAAGATACCCATAGATTCAATAAACATTTCTGAAAGTGCGTTGAAAGAGTTTTTATTTGAAGAGACACAGTACATTCAACCAAGTACCTTGAGAAACATAATAGATGCTCTTGAGTTTGAAATCACCACATCCACACCTATATGTATAATCAAAGAATTGAAAAAGAAGGATATAGATAAAAAATTTGAGATAAACCTTGAAAAGTTTAAAAACCTTCCAAAAGAAAGACAAATATCAGAACTCTTTACATCTTACCTCGCTCATTACTACAAAGAAGAGATCGATCTAAAAAAGATAATTAAAGAGATAGAAGATGACAGTTTAACTGAAGAAAGATGTGATTACTACACGAAAGAGTTAATAAACTCTATCTTTGAAAGAAATCCAAAGATAGATTTTAATTCTTTACTAACAAACGTTCAAAAACCAAAAATCTACACAAACAAAAATATAACCTTCAACGAACATCCTTTTTATTTGGGAAGGAAAGAAGTTGTAAAAAGGTTTATGAAAGACTTAAATAAAAAGAATTTAAAAGAGTTCATAGAAAATTACATTGATCTTGATACAAGACAAAAAAAGACAGTAGAAAAGTTCATAATGAATTACGGTAGGTACTATGATTTAAAGGTAAAGGATATCCCCAAAGAATTCACACCGAAAGTACCAAAAGAGATTGATCCATTAGTGAAAAAATACACGTTGAAAAGAAAACCTTCTACCATTTCTTTTTATGTTTTTGAAGGGGATGAAAGAGAAAAGTTTGTGGAAATTATTGGCAAATTTTAATTGAAAAACGCCCATGTTGGGCGTCTTTTCAGAAATTAGGTTCTCCCGAAAATAATAGCTAATTAGTCTTTCATACAACCAACTGACTTTCTATTATTTCTTTGTAAAGGGGAGAATTTTTTAGTAACTCTTCATGTACTCCTTCTCCCATTATCTCTCCATCTTTTAATAGTATCACTTTGTCAGCTTTTCTTATCGTCGATAGTCTGTGGGATATTATAATCAAAGTCATCTCGTACTCTTTCAATTCATCGAATATTTCTTCTTCTGTCTGTGAATCTACACCAGACGTTGCTTCATCCAGTATCAATACCTTTGGTTCCCTTATCAATGCTCTTGCTATCGCTACTCTCTGCCTTTGCCCATCTGATAACTTACTTCCCCTTTCTCCTACTACAGTATCGTATCCTTCATCTAAAAGCCCTATGAATTTATCTACCTTCGCTTTTTTTACCGCCTTCATGAATTCTTCTTCAGTGAATTCATCATCCAACATTATGTTTTCTTTGACCGTCATGTTGAATAAGGGTTCGTTACCTCTGACTAACTTTATCTTTTCTCTGATTTCTTGTAATTTGTAATCTATTATGTTTTTATTCCCTAATAGTATTTTACCGTTTGTGGGATCATATAATCTCACAAGAAGACTCACCATCGTACTTTTGCCGGATCCACTCGTTCCTACCAACGCTACCTTTTCGTTTTTGTCAATGGAGAGATTTATGTTTTTCAAAACTATCTCGTTTCTATAATATTGATCCCTTCAATCTTTTCTCTCAGACTTTCCATGACCTTGCTGTATTCTTTTCTTTCCTTCTTTGAAGCATCTAATAATCTTTTATTGAAATGGTTTAATATCCAGTAATATAACGGTATCGTTGCAATAACTAACAAAGTAAGCTGCCAACTAAAAGTTGATAAAACAATTAAAATAATGAAAACATCTATGATGTTTAATATTATCACGGGTTTTGTTAGTACGAGAAAGTTGGCTATTTCAGCTATATCAGATGTGATTCTGGCAAGGAAATCTCCAATTTGGCTGTCTGAGGAGTAAGCAGAAGGAATCTTTTGAACTTTTTCATATAAAGTCAATTGTTCATTCTTTATCACATCTGCTTCACTTGCACTTGCATAATAATTTTCAAAAAAGCCCAAAACCACTTGGCCTACTACCACAGTTAAATACGCCAACATGGAAGGTAAGAGAAGAGAAAACTTGTTTTGAAATATAACTTCATCGATCATGTATCTCAAGATATAGGGATTGGCTATGAAAAAAAACGTAAGTGGAATTGAAAAAAGATAAAGATTAAGATGAACCTTTTTGTACTTTTTTGAATATTCGAAAAATCTTTTAACGTTAGAAGAAATTATTTTTGATTTCACTGGATAAATCTCCTCCTTTTTATAAGTTATTAATAGTGTCTTCAGAAAGTCTAAAACATGGATTTTCACTAACTTTTAATACCTTTAATATTAAAGATTCAAAGTTCTATCACGAAAATAGTGGGTAATTAAGCTAAAGTTAAATTAAGTTTATCAACGGCAATAAAGGAAAATAGAAAATATTTACTTAAGAATGTTCTTGTAATCGAATGTCTTTTTAAACTCAAGTACTAATCCCTCGGCTTGAACTGTGCCAAACGCTAACTCTTCTCAATTGTACTTCGATTTCGCCTACTCTGATTATATGAAAGAACATTCTGAATTTAAATATCTTTTAACTTAAAACCTTTGTCAATACCCAGTATTTGTGCTATAATTTTGTTGCTCATGATATCACTCCTCTCTCTCTTTTTATTTTTTTGTTTTTTGTTCTATGAGGAGTGATATCTTTTTTTACCCCTTTTGTCAAGTACCTAATCAACCATTTTTATTATACAGCCCCGTCCACATTAGATAATATTAAATGTCCGTGAAAAAGATTGGTTAGACCAGAGACATAAATACATTCCAACCAATTCCTTATTTGAATGACAATTAATTATAGTCTAGTACGCAAGTTCCTAATTTTTCTACCTTCACTTTTTGAAAGAGATCCAAATGATTTATCCCATCTTCTTTCGTCCGATCTCGTTAGCACTTGATAGATAGCTTTCAATTATTCCTTTGAAAGTATCATCTCCAGACATAAGCTCACTAAAACTACCTGTTGCTGCAACCGTTCCATTTTTTAACACAAATACCCTATTTGCAAGACTAATAACATTTGGTTTATGGGAAATAATAATCCCAGAACGTGTGGATAAATAATCTTCAAGTTTTTCAAGTAAAATACTTTCGTTTATGGTATCTAGATTAGTAAGTGGTTCGTCAACCACCACTACATCTTTTTCAGCGTAAAATAACCTTGCAAGTTGTATCCGTTGTTTTTCACCGCCCGAAACAAAACTACCTCCTTCTCCTAAAAGTCTTCCTTTTAAATGATCCAATTTAAGATCATCGATTACTTTTTCCAATCGTTCCTCGTCTAACTTTCTTCCCATAACGATATTGCTTTCAAGCGTTTCATTGAAAATTCCAACAGTTTGAGAGTAATATCCAACATATTTGAACACTGCCAGGGGGTAGGTCCCTTTTAATTCATTACCTAGGAGTTTTACTTCTCCTTCATAGTTTTGCTCTAATCCAAGTAGTATATTGAGTAAAGTGGATTTTCCTTCTCCTGATAAACCTACAATAGCAATTGTTTCCCCATGCTGAACGTTTAAGGAAATTTTTTTTAGAAACGGTTTATCAGGTTCAAAACCAAAACTGACATCTTTCAGACTATATACGGGAGCCTTTGGAACCGGAAATATTTCATGCTTCGTGTAATTCTTTTGTGCATGTTCTGCTTCGTCGAAATAATTAAGGATGGTATCAAGATTTGCAGAAACACGTACTGCAATTCGGGCCAATTCCCTAAATAGGTATAAAGGTTCCGTCACAAAGGAAAAATATGTCCACAATGCCCATATTGTTCCAACGGTCATACGTCCATTAATTACTAAAAAACTTCCATATACCAAGATTATTAGACGAGAAAAATAATCTGGCAGATCAACCATCAATTTATCAAACCTTGATCTTGGTATTTCTGCTTCCACCACTGAGTCTGTAATCTTTTGGTATATTCTTTCATATTCATTTTCACGTTTTGATTTTGCTTCTCCAGCAAAAATTTCATGGAGATTTTCGAAAGTTTCAACTATGAAATTCGTTGCTTGTCTCATTAATTCATACCCTCGGGAGTAAGGGCGATGGCTTACTCGATCAATAATATTTGTGTATAGACCTACAATTGCCACATTCACCACATACAAGAAGAAAAAGAATTTACTCCAAGCGAAAACCATTACCAAAATTAGTACCATTCGTATAAGCACAAAAATGTTGCGAATAAAACCATAATCAAGAACGACAAAAGCTTCGTTAAGTTGATTATTAATCAAAGAGGCATAGTATGCCGAACCTTGTTGCTTAAGTTTTTTCCAAGGGAAAAAGAAAGAGAGTTTGAAAATACGATTTGATAGATCCGCGGCAGCTTTGAATTTTTCACGTAAATAAATTTGATCGCCAATGTAGGTTAAGATAAACGAGGTAGTGTATAAGATAGCTAAAAGATAAATGGAGTTCCATTCCATTTGCATATTTATAGTTAACCCGTCTATGATGTTTCTTACCAGCAATGGAATGAAAAAACCGAATACAACTGATGATGTTGCAAGAAAGCCACCAATCAATATGGGTATAAGCCTTCGTTTCCCAATCAAAGAATAAAAAGATATTATCTTACGCAAGTTTGTTAAATTCATTTCTCCTCCTATGATGAAAATCAAGATTTTAGTAAAGAATCTATCCTATTTTTTATGCTAATATGAAATTATTAAAATCCTCAAAGACCCAATCGTTTTTTAAGGTCTCATAAATTATGCTTAACATCTTACGTGCGGTAGCGATTATTGCTTTACCGCTACCTTTCTTATGTTTCAACCGCTCGTAAAAACCTCTTATATATGGACTATATCTTATCGCTATCAGCGCTACTTGTACCAGGGTAGTACGTAATATCTTATCGCCTCGTTTGGTTATTCGTCCATGTCTTATACTTTCATTTGAATCATATACACGGGGTACCAGTTCAGCATAAGCACATAATTTCTTAGAATTATCAAAATCATTAATGTCACCAATATTGCTCAGAATTATTGTTGAACTTAGTTTACCTATCCGTGTTATACTCCGCAGATTTTTCTGGCCTTTCAATCCTTCTCCGTTTCCTTTTATTTTCTCTTCTATCTTCTTTATACCCTCATTTAACGACTTTATCTGGTCAACAATTACCCCTATCTCAAACCGGCTTGTTTCACTCACTGCCGCATTTCTAACTTCTTCTAACGCCTTCTCACTAGAAAACATTTCCCGGCGAGTCGTTATTCCATATTCCATTAATATCCCATGTATCTTATTTTTTAAGGTACTGCGTAGCTTTACTAGTTTGTTTCTTGTCTGAATTAAACTCTTTAACTCCCTATTCTCTTTACTCATTACTCTTACCTCTGGCAATAACCCTTTGCTTAAATACTCCGCTATTATTTCCGCATCATGTCGGTCAGTCTTTTTCACACTCTCACTTATTACCTTGAACTGCGACGAATTTATTACTCGAACTTTCTTTACCTGGCTAACTATACTGTTGTAGAAAAATCTGCTGTTACCCGTTGCTTCTACTGCCACTTCTGTCTCTTTGTCTAAATTCTTTTTGAACTCTTCTATTCCTTTTTTCGTCATCGGATATTTTTTGAATATTCCTTTACCTTCTTATGTCTTCCAGTACACACTAAACTGATTCTTGTGTAAATCTACCCCTACATACTTCATCCCTTTTACCTCCTATTTTTTTCGGAGTAGATTCTTTACTGGTGACTCACCATCCTCCTATTCAGGGTCTTTGCCCTATGGTGACCATTCGGTAATAGGTCTGATTAATCTCTTTTACGGGATCTTTATCCCGGTCAAGAATCCAACCTACTACCTATCCACTCCGGATATTATATTTTATTATATTTTACCTTATTTATCCGGAGTTATTGTCACCTCTTGATTTTTATCATATCATCTCCTTTATAAATGGAAATCATGTTTAAATCGAGTAGGAGGTAGATAATTAATTTATCTGCCGTCCTTCCGCACCACCGTACGTACCATTCTGTATACGGCGGTTCAACAGGTTTGATGTATAAGACCCTTCACATCGTTTCTCCCTCTTTCAGATGTAGAAGTTATACTAGGCGCTTGGTACATTATTTTCGGGCTCTCCCTTATCTTCATGTAGGAAACCTTCTAGTCGAAGTTGTATGCCTTTTCCGTATCCCTTCGCATCTTTCAAGATTCGAAACCTTCTGTTGTTCAGTCCTTCCTCATCTCTCAATGAGTACTATGACTTCTGCTGACTTCTCAAGATTCAGCCATACATTGCTGTATGGGTTGCCTCAATAGCATATTCTTGAGATCTCCCCAGGTAAGTGCAATAACTTTCATCCCATCTATCCGCCAGATCTACTCCGTGAAGTTCAGGGTAGCTGTTGGACTTCGTTTTGAGTGGCAAACTCGTCCACTTCACTTAGCCTTATATCTGGTTCTTGTTCATCGGACCGGGACTTTGCCTTGGGCTTCCTTCAGATTCCACCTCACGATGGACACCCTTGCCTTCGACTAGTGGTTCCCGCTACCTGGCCCACAACGGACTTTCACCGCTTAGCTATTGCACATGCTGGGCGCACAAGGAAAAGAGGGGAGTCTTCCCCTCCTGAAACTTTATGATCATGGAAAAAATGCGGAATTACCACCGCCTCCGCCTTTACAACAAAATCCTGCTAAGCAGCATAGACCGGCGAAGTGAAAGCATTCCCACTCGAAAATACTTAGATCCTCTTCAATATGCACTCCCTTTCGGAGAACTTCCATGCTAATCACCTCCTTTCCATAATATGCTTAGTTACTGTCTTTAGAATTTCTAAAGCTTGTTTTAAATCAAATCTCGAGCATTCGAAAGTTCTTAAAATACACCCACCAACGTAATACACCTGATTTTCCCTAGTTCTCCTTCGGCTAGCAGCCTACTTCAATGGTAGAGATAGTTCTCTCCTATATACCCCTTCAAAACTTATTATTAGAAATTAATTACTTCTCAAGTCTTTAAACATATATAAAAAAGATGGTTCTATCACGAAAATAGTGGGTAATTAAGCTGGAGTTAAATTAAGTTTACCAAGGGCAATAAAGATAGTGATTTTTAAATTCTTTAATGTTTTAAACCCAAAAGCCCTTTTAGTAAATCCTCTAAGTTTAGAGTTCATACCTTCTATTTTACCGTTTGAGATATTCGTTTTCATGTGCAACAAGATACCTTCTATGTGATTTAAAAGAGTCTTAGCAGCTTTAATCATTTCGGGTATATTTGATTTCATTACCTTTTCATACCATCGATTAAAATACTTAGCTGCATAAGAAGGTTTTTTGTAATCGAACATCTTTTTAAACTCAAGTACCAATCCGTAGGCTTGAACTGTGTCAAGATGTTGATATTCCATCAATTCATCGAGTTTAACTTTATCTTTCTTGGTAAGGTTGTTAGGATTTTTTAATAGCAAGTATTTCGTCCTTTTGAGTATCTCATGGTACCCTTTATTCTCTCTGGCTCTTACTTTATCAAGTTGGACACTTAATACATTAAGCACATGGAATTTGTCAAATATTATCTTTGCTTTGGGGAAATGTTTCCTTGCTCCAACTTTGAAAGGTACCGACATATCCTTTGAAAAGTAAAAGTCTAATATTCTCCACAACCTATTTTGGGTTATATTATACTTTTTAGCTATCTCAGCAACCGTCATGTGATTGTACAACTCGAGGATAAACGCTTCAAACAATCAGGTGAATCCAGAGTTTTTTCGAGCCCAAGGAACCTCTACAGTCTTTGTCCCATCATCTGTTTTTATCCTAGCTACCCTCGCATGTATGTATGTTTCATATTGGAATAGGTTTAAGTGTTTCTGGCTTCTTTGAACCGTATCGTACGCACTGTAATATTTACCGTTGTATTCAAACTTTGCATCTTTTTTGAAATCCACATATATGTTGATTGTATTTCCTTGTTGCTCTATCTTTTTTATGAACCATGGCTCTGTTATATTCAGTATCTGTTCAAAGAATTTGGGTAGCTCTTTTCTCATCTGGTATCATCTTATGTATTTTGTGTTCTCCTATATAGTACCTGATTGTTTAATCATTTGTTCATATTACTTTTTTTCTACCCACACTTTTTGGAAGAGAACTTTTTTTCAATTTAAAAGCTTAGCGTACTCATGCATAGAAAAAATAATATCATCTTCTGTAAGAAAACAGGCTGTTTTGTTTGGAGAGGCCATTCTTGTTCGACGACACCCTCCCATGCAGATAGGAAGGAGTCTGCAACTTAAACACGGATTATCTCTACTGTAAAATAGGGACTTTTTCCATTGTGAAAAATTTTGATTGTAAATAGTCTCACCACTAGAAGCCAGATACCCTATGCTGTGTTCTTTGCTACCGACATACGTATCACACGGGAAAAGTAAACCATCGGCTCCTATTATGTAACTATATCTTCGTTCTGATTCGCACCAACAGGGAGTGGGCATTGGTAATAGTTCAAGCATTTTTCCATAAGGAGAGAGAAGATCTGCCTCAGGTCTGAGAGACTTTAATTCTTTGAACATCTCTAGAGCTAAAGATAACTGTTGTCGTATACCATCTTTGTAACTTAAAATATCTTCTGATAAGCTATGAATATCATTTCTAGTGGTTTCAAAATTATACACTGGACGAAAATACATGATAAATCGATGGTCGTTTCCAAAGTCTTTCACAAATCTTCGAGCCAAATTTTGAACGGATTGAAGCGTACTTCTTAGGAAATTAACTCTTATTGCAAGATTGAATTTTAATTCTTGAGAGATATTGTGAATGCTTTTCAGATTATTATAAATTCTTTGGAAAGTAGGGCCTCCGTTTTTGAGTACACGAAGTTTATCATGAGTTGATTTTTCTCCATCGAGAGTTACTTGAAAATCATTAATTCCAGCATGGACCAATTGTTTAAATATATTTGAATCTAGAAAATAACCATTTGTTACAATTGATCCACTAATATTAATTGGGAATTTTTCACAAAGTTCTTTTACCCTTTTATGGAAATTCAAAATTGCATTGGTTGCCAGGAGAGGTTCACCACCGAACCACAAAATCTTTAGAAATGTTTTATTCCCTTGTTTATAATTTTCTAAAGCCATCCGTTCCACTAATCGCAATACAGCATCATATACCTCCGTCTTCATCAGTTTATTCCGCTTTCGATACTGAAAACAATAAGGACAAGCAAAATTACACGCTTCAGCCGGAAGTAAGGTTAAACTAATTAAAGACGAATCATTAATATGTTTGTTGTGCCATTCTTGTATTTCAACTATTTCATCCTTTTCTTCAGGAATTAAAAAGCCCTCTGTTTTCAACATCATTATGACATCGCTTGGTAAGTTTTCTTTTGGGTTATTCAAACTTTGTAAAATATTTTCCTTCACCGCTGCAACTGCCCCTGTTTTGGTGTTGTACAAAAGAAGTTTTCCATCTTTTATAGGAATTTTGAAATTATAATTACTTTCTCTTATCATTTAATTCTTCACTCCTTCCATTTTGTTATTGTTGATAATATCTCTACTACACTACTTAGTAGCAAAAAATCTTAAATTTTTTCTCTTTCCTTCAAAAACTTATCTAGATAATTTCTTAAATCTTTTAAGCTTTTTAAAAGCGTTGTTTTTTGTAGAGAGTAAATGACCCAAACAAGCATTTACTCTACTTCTTCCACAACATTTACAATCTCTGTGGGTTCTAAACCACTTGTCTTATCTATTCCATCATCATCTCCTCCAAAAACAAATATACCCCCTAACACCAGAACAGTGATTAACAAAACAACAAAAAATTTCTTCATCCTTCCTCACCCCCTTAGACTATTCTTTTAATTTAAAACTAATATCTCAAATAATCCCATCCCTCATTTTAATCATACGCTTTTCCATATGATTTTCAAGTGTTTTTTAAGTGGGTTCAAATATGTATTTATAAAGCATTGCAGAGATCGGTCAAAAAACTAACGTTAAAATTATTTACGATGATTTTTATCGGATATAATGCATTTGTCTTTCTTTTAGTTATTATAAGAGAGTTATGATATAATGAACTTTAGAATAAAATATAGAAGCTTCAAGTGTTATTAACATTCCAAAGGAAGGGTTTTTGAAGTAAATTTTATTTTATATTTTTGTTGCTATTGGGGAAAGGAAAGAGGGTTGAGAAATGAACATTAAACTACTGGATAAAATTGTGAGTAAAGGACAGTTCATAAGACCTATTTTGAATTATGTTGTCCATTATTTAGAAAGTGATAGATCAGATAAAAATAAAAACATCATCAATTACATAAACGTTTTAAAATTAAAATGGGATGTTAAATACGATGAAGCCCTTGAGATAATAGATGAAGCCTCCGCTCCCTATTGCGCATGTATGATCTATCCAATCTTTTTTACGGACATGTAATATTATCTAATGCGTTCGCTTTCTTAAGAAGTGGCTTTATGATATAATTATTACTACAAAAATGTATTGATGAAAATTTTTCAAAAAGCTTTTAAAACTATTTGACATTGTAGGAGGAACGTTTTGAGACAAAAATTATTTGTGTTGCTTTTTTTTATTATTTTTACGTTATCGACCTTTGCCACAGTTTTTGATGATTTTGTTTACTACGTAGATCTTCAAACAATGTATGAATCAGATGATCCATATTTAAAGATCCTTGGAGGCTTGTTGAAACGATGGGAAACGGGATTATCGATGTATGTAGATAATTTGCAACTTTCAAATCTAGTGCTGTTTCCTGATGATGAGACAACCCTAAAGATATTAAAAGAGTCAGACCCTTATTTTTACCTTGAACCTACCGAATTGTTTGAAGAAGCCCTAAGAGAATACCCTGATTCAATAATAATAAATTCTATGTATCTTTTTTTCAACTTCCAATATTGGCAAAATTCTTTGGACCCATCTGTAGCGAAAGAAATCTTTGAATATTCTGAAAAAATCGAAAGGCTTGTGGGAGGGAAAACTCCCTATACTGTTTATTACCAAGGACAAATCTTATCAAAATCTAAAATATATAATGATCCTCAAAAAGCTTATAATGACTTAAAAGAAATCTATCTCACTTACAATTATGATAAAAAAATAATTGAATCATTGGTAGAAATAAGTTTTCAAACAAATAACTACGAAATTATAAAAGACCTTTATAATAGTTATATGGATTTAAAAGGGCAAAATGCTCAAACTTTACTGTACTTTTCAAAAATTTTTTACAACATGGGAGAAACGGAAAAATCTAAGGAAATAGCCCTTTCTTTAATTCCAGTTTCAAAGGACTCATCAATTCTATCTGAAACATACGAATTTTTAGGTGACATAGAAAACAATTACGGAAAACAGATAGAATATTATCAAAAAGCTTTAACCCACGACAAGGAAAATGGAAGAATAATGTCTAAATTGGGATTAACCTACTATCATTGGGATAAAAAAGAATATGGCCAATTAGCTAGATACTTTCTCAATGGTGCTCAAAGTCGTAACTATGTCACCGAAGAAATGGAAAAAGCTCTAAAAGAATTGAGATCGAGAGTTGTATTCGAAATTTTCCTTAAATATTTATTACCCTTGCTGTTAGGAGTAGCTTTTGCATTATGGTTGCTATATTATTTGGATAAAAAAAGGAAGATCAAGGAGCACAATCGGATATTTAAAGAGCAGAATAATAAATAGGGAAGCTAATAAGTACAATACAGGAGGAATTATTTTGGAATTAGGCGAAAAATTTGAAGAGCTTATGAAAGTGGTCAACTACCCACCGTCTAAAGACGGGGGCTTGCAAAAGCCTTAGTTGACTACCCTCAGCCGATTGAAGAAACGGGCTTCCGCCTCTTAAGGAAGAAGAAACGGGCTCACGCCTCTAAAGGAAGATCATCGGGCTACGTTATATAGGTCATAACACCTTCGGATGTTTCTCCTAGTCTGTCGCTCTGTTGTTTAGCTTTAAACAATCCTGAGGGGTAGGGATAGTGAGCTAAACGTAAAAAGCCTATATAACATTGGGGAAGGAGAATAACTCCATTAAGGAGATGCACTTTATGTTAGTGTACGTTTTAAACAAATACGGGAAACCTCTTATGCCTTGTAAACCTTCAAAGGCAAGAAAACTACTTAAAGAGGGAAAAGCCAAGGTTGTTAGAAAAGAACCTTTTACTATTCAATTACTCTATGGTAGTAGTGGTTATAAACAACCTATTACTTTAGGAGTAGACGCAGGAAGTAAAAGTATAGGGTTGTCTGCTACTACTGAAAATAAGGAACTTTTTGCAGCAGAAGTTGAAATAAGAGATGATATACCTAAACTTATATCTCAGAAACGACAGTATCGTAAAGGTAGACGTTTCAGAAAAACAAGGTATAGGAAACCACGCTTTTTAAACCGTGTCCACAGTAGAAAAAAACAGAAACAGGCTGACGCCACACAGCCTTACGGCAGACAAGGGAACTGGCTTGCACCGTCAGTAGAACATAAAATAAAGTCGCACATTAAACTGATCGATCTAGTTCATAGCATACTTCCTATTACAACGATTGTAGTAGAAGTTGCAAGTTTCGATATACAAAAGATTAAGAATCCTAACATTGAAGGCAAACAATACCAACAAGGTGAACAATTAGATTTTTGGAATGTAAGAGAATATGTTCTTTGGAGAGATAATTATACCTGTCAACGCTGCAAAGATAAGTCCAAAGATAAGAGGCTCAATGTTCACCACATCGAAAGTAGACAAATAGGTGGGAACGCACCTAGTAATTTAATTACATTGTGTGAAACATGTCATAAGGATTACCACGATGGAAAAATTAAATTGGATTTTAAAAGAGGACAAAAATTTAAAGATGCTACCTCTATGAATATTATGAGATGGACATTATACAATAGATTGAAAGATTTGTATTCTAACGTTCATCTAACTTATGGATATATCACTAAAAATACAAGGATACAAAATAGTTTAACTAAAACACATAGAATAGACGCCTTATGTATTAGTGGTCATCCTCAAGCAAAACAATTAGATTACTATTATCACATTAAAGAAGTTCGACGACACAATAGACAAATACACAAAGCTAAAATTCTAAAGGGAGGAATAAGAAAACTAAACCAAGCACCTTATCTAGTACATGGTTTTAGATTGTTTGATAAAGTAAAATACAAGGGTATTGAATGTTTCATATTTGGAAGACGTTCAACTGGATATTTTGATATAAGAAAACTTGATGGTACAGTAATTCATAGAAGTGCAAAAAGCAAAGATTTAATCTTGGTAAGTAAAGCTAAAACTCTATTATGGGAAAGGAGGGAAAATTCTGCATTCCTCTCACCACTTCCTTATCTGCCGTAAGGCTGTTCTCTGGTGAGTCTCCTGCAGATATTTTTCATGAAAAGATTGAGGGGACCAAAAGGTTGCGATCCTGCACTCTCTTTAGCAAGAAGAATTCAAGAAAATGCTGCTGCGGTAGGGTTTGACTGGGTAGAAGTTAAAGATGTGCTCGATAAAGTAAAAGAAGAAGTGGAAGAACTTAATGAAGCAAAAACCCAAGCAGAAGTAGAAGAAGAGTTTGGGGATTTGTTGTTTGCGCTGGTTAACTTGGCTCGTTTTTTAAAGATAGATCCGGAAGTATCTTTAAGAAAGGCAAGTGAGAAGTTTATAGAACGGTTCACTCAGATGGAAAAAGCGATTGAAAAAGATGGAAAGGAATTTGAAGCTTTAAATTTAGAAGAGTTAGATAAATATTGGGAATTAATTAAAAAAGAGGAAAAGAGGTGAAAATTAGGTGGAAATAGGCATATTCGGCCTTCCGTTAACGGGTAAAACTACTATTTTTTCCCTTTTAACTGATTATAAAATAGAGGATAGTTATAAAAGAGAGGCTATAAAAAGAACGGCAATTATAAAAGATGAAAGAGTTAATTCTCTTGCACGTTTATACAATCCTAAAAAGATTATCTTTGCTAGTTTAGATTTTATCGATATTCCAAGCTATGACCACAAAGGGGACCCTAAAGAAAAAACGAGAATTTTTCAGATGATACAGAATGTTGATGCCTTGCTTTTGGTTATAAGATCGTTTAAAAACCCCTCGGTACCTTGGCCTGAAAATGCTGATAATCCAATAAAACAACTAGAAATTTTGAAAACAGAACTAATTCTCAGAGATTTAGAAATTGTAGAAAATCGATTAGAGAGGCTTGAAACGCAAAAGAAAAAGACAAAATTCTCAGTGACGGAAGAAAACGAAGAAAAAATTTTGTTGAAAATAAAAGAAGTTTTGGAGGATGAGGTTTTCGTTTCGAAGATGGAATTGAGTGAAGAGGATAAAAAATTAGTTGGTTCTTTAGCTTTATTCACTTTAAAACCTATTATCGTATGTGTCAACGTCGATGATGACCAATTTTCAAAAAATAGCTACGAATATAAGGAACAGGTAATTGAAGAATGTAAAAAGCAAAATTTTGCCTACATTGAAATAGACGGAAAAATAGAAGTAGAAATAAACGAGCTTGAGGACGAAGAAGAAAAAAGACTATTCTTAGAAGATTTATCAATTAAAGAACCTGGTGTTGAAAGATTAGCAAAAATTGTGTATAATCATGTTGGACTAATTTCTTTCTTCACCGTCGGAAAAGACGAGGTAAGAGCTTGGACGGTAAAAAAAGGTAGTACAATGAAGGAAGCCGCTGGAAAAATACATTCTGATTTCGAGAAGAACTTCATTCGTGCAGAGGTTATGAAATATGAGGACCTAATTAAATACGGAAGCGAAGAAAAAGTGAAAGAACAGGGACTTTGGAGGCTGGCGGGAAAAGATGAAATATTGGAAGATGGTGAAATATTAAACATTAGAGCTAGCACTTGATTTGAGGGGTGACCTAATGATACTTGTTACAGGAGGAGCTGGGTACATAGGTTCTCATTTGGTGAAAAGGCTGCAAGATCAAAATAAAGAAGTAGTAGTTTTTGATAACTTCGAAAAAGGCCATAGGTGGGCTGTTAAAGATGTACAAGTCGTTGAAGGAGATCTTAGAAACGAAAAAGACATTGATTACGCTTTTGAAAATTACAAAATAGACGAGGTATATCATTTCGCGGCTTTTTCATTAGTTGGTGAATCCATGACAGAACCTAATAAATATTTTAATAACAATATTTGTGGAACATTGAACCTTTTAAAAAACATGCAAAAACATAAATGTAGATACATAGTTTTTTCTTCTACCGCAGCTGTTTATGGAGAACCAGAAAAAGTCCCCATCACTGAAAATCAACCTAAGAATCCTACGAACATCTATGGTCAATCAAAATTAATGATTGAAGATATTCTCAATTGGTATTCTAAACTTGATATTATAAGGTATGTAGCTTTAAGATATTTCAACGCCGCTGGGGCGTATTATGATGGTAGTATAGGCGAAGCCCACGAACCTGAAACTCACTTGATCCCATTAGTTCTTGAAACAGCTTTAGGGAAAAGAGACCAACTGTACGTTTATGGCAATGATTACCCAACCAAGGACGGAACAGCCGTTAGAGACTATATCCATGTAATGGATTTGATAGATGCCCATATTTTAGCTATGAAATGGATGAAGGAAAATGAAAAATCTGACGTTTTTAATTTAGGTAATGGTCAAGGATTTACCGTTTTAGAGGTTATTAAAACAGCTGAAAAAGTAACTTCAAAAAAAATAAATTACGAAGTAGTAGAAAGAAGGCCTGGTGATCCTGCTGTTTTAATAGCTTCCTCAAAGAAAGCAGAGGAAGTTTTAAACTGGCACCCTCAAAATAAAGAATTAGAAAAGATAATATCTGATGCATGGAAATGGCATAAAAATAAAGACAAAAATGTTTTAGGAGGATAACTCATGGAGATAGTAGACCTAAAAAAATGGATAAGAGATATACCAGATTTTCCAGAAAAAGGAGTTATATTTAGAGATATCACACCACTTTTGAAAAACCCTGAAGTTTTTAAGTATTCGGTCGAAAAAATCGCTGAATTGATAAAAGAGTGGGATTTCGATTGTATCGTATCCCCCGAGTCAAGGGGGTTTATATTTGCTACACCTTTAGCTTACCTCATGAATAAAGAATTCGTTCCCATAAGAAAACCAGGAAAACTGCCTTACAAAACCTATTCGATCTCTTATGAACTGGAATATGGTCAAACATCCCTGGAAATGCATGTTGACGCGATAGATAAAGGAGAAAAGGTGATAGTCGTTGATGATGTGTTAGCCACCGGAGGTACTACAAAAGCGATAAAAGAATTAGTAGACAGAGCCGGAGGCAAAACCGTTGGAGTTGTCTGCCTTGCTGAATTAACCTATCTAAATCCAAGAGAAAATTTAAAAGATTTGGAAATTGCCAGCTTGATACGATATTGAAAGTTTAATTTAAACGTAAGAAGGGGGAAAAAAGATGAATGGTATAAAATTTGATTTTTCAAATGTTTTCCATCCCAATATTGAAAATGGCTTAACGGAAGAAGAAATAAACGACCAAGGCAATAGAGTTCAAGATATTGTGGAAACGATAATACAAAACAATCCTGGCTTTTTAAATCTGCCCTTCACAAGGGTTTACATAGATAGAGTTTTGGATTTAAAAACGTGGATACAAAGTTTTGAAAGTGTAGTAGTTTTAGGCATAGGTGGTTCTGCATTAGGAAATCAGGCGCTGCAAACAGCCCTTAATCCATTGCATTATAACGCTTTATCTAAAGAAATAAGAAAAACCCCTAAGATTTTCATCCTTGATAATGTTGACCCCGATTTTATAGCATCAGTTTTGGACCAAATCGATCCAAAGACTACCTTGTTCAATGTTATTTCAAAATCTGGAACAACAGCAGAAGCCATGGCAAATTATCTGGTTGCAAGAGGAATAATCGAAGGATACGGATTAGATCCAAAAAAACACTTCCTATTCACCACCGATCCTGAAAAAGGTATATTAAAGAAAATAGCCGAAGAAGAAGGAATCAAAACCTTGGATATACCTCCTTCAATTGGCGGTAGATTCAGCGTTTTAACCCCTGTTGGCTTATTATCAGCTTTGGCAAGTGGAATAGATATAATTGATCTATACAACGGTGCAAAAGAAATGCACAAAAGGGTTACCAATCCAAATATTTGGGAAAATCCTGCGGCTTTTAACGCCTTAGTGCATTATCTATATTACCAGAAAGGTTACAATATTTCCGTAATGATGTCCTACTCAAACAAATTGTTTCTACTAGCTGATTGGTACAGACAATTATGGGCAGAAAGCCTTGGAAAAAAATACAATTTAAAAGGTGAAGTAGTCAACGTTGGGCAAACTCCAATAAAAGCATTAGGCACAACAGACCAACATTCCCAAGTTCAACTATACAACGAAGGTCCATACGATAAGGTAATCACTTTCATACAACTAGAAAATTTTGAACGAAACATAAAAATCCCTAATATACACTGTGACCTTCCCGAGCTATCATATCTGGGAGGTAAAAATCTTTCAGCCCTTTTGAATACAGAATTAGCTGGTACGGAATACGCTTTAACAGAAAACAATAGACCAAATCTAAAAGTTATTTTCCCTCAGATCAATCCCTTCAATGTGGGACAATTCATATTCGCATATGAATTTCAAACAGCAGTAATGGGAAATCTTTTAGATATAAACCCTTATGACCAACCAGGCGTCGAATTAGGTAAAAAGGTTACTTATGCTTTGATGGGCAGGAAAGGGTACGAAGATTTTAACATCGAAGTAGAAAACAAACTTAAAAACAAAAAACAGGTGACGATGTAAAAAATGGTAATAGGAATTACAGGCCCGGCTGGATCTGGAAAAAGCACTATATCAAAGATAATAAAAACAATATACAAAGATAAGGCATCCATAATCGATGTGGATAGGTTAGGACACGAGGTCTTAACCTATTTTTTTATCAAAGAGAAATTGAAAGAAAATTTTGGAGAAGAAATATTCGATGATGATAACAATATTTCTAGATCAAAACTTGGCGAAATAGTTTTTTCAAATCAAGAAAAGTTAGAATTATTGAATCAGATAGTCCATCCAGAAATTCTTAATAAAACTGAACAAATACTGAAAGAAATTTCAAATAAAAATGATATAATAATCATAGATGCAGCTTTGCTTTTCAAAATAGGATTGGACAAATTATGCGATAAAATTATCTACGTAGATGCCCCAGAAGAATTACGTATTGAAAGGCTGTCAGAAAAACGTGGTATCCCCTTGGAGAAGGCAAAAAACATCGTCAAATCCCAAGAACACATAAACTCTAAGCGTTGTGATTTCAAAATATTGAATATTGGTAATTTTGACCAATTGTACAAAGAAACAGAAAAAATTATCCAAAACTTATGAGGAGGTGTTCGGAATGAAGAAAGTTGTTTCTATTCTTTTCACGGTTTTACTTGTTTCTTTTGCTTTTTCTCAAGTCGAGATAGAGTTTTGGCATGGCATGGGAGGACAGCTGGGAGAAACTCTGAATTCCTTAGTCGATACTTTTAATAGGGAAAACCCAGATGTTCATGTGTCAGCCATATATGTGGGAAACTACAGTGCATTAAACCAAAAGTTACTTTCTACGATCACCGCTTATTCCCAAGGAAGTACCACAGACCTTCCAACTTTATCTCAAGCTTATGGAAACTGGACCGCAATGTACCTGTTTTCTGATGTAGTGCAACCACTCAACGGATATATTGAAAAGGATCCTGAGTTTAAAGAAGCTTGGGATAATCAGATATTCCCTGTTCTAAAGGATTTAGTTACATGGGGAGACACAGTATATGGAATCCCATTTAACAAATCTGTTTATGTTTATTATTATAACCCTGATCTATTTGACTTATTTGGAATCGATCCCCCAAAAACTATGGATGAATTATGGGAAGTAAGTGAACTTTTAACAATGGATTTAGACATGGATGGAGAAACGGATCAATATGGATTAGGTGCGAGAAACTTTATCGACGATTTTCAAATATTCTTATATGCATATAACGCAACATTTTTAGAATACGTCGGCGATGGCAAATACAGAGTTGTTTTACCTGAAGAAGAAACAAAAGAAGTTTTAACATTCATAAAGAACCTGAAAGATTCTGGATACGCTTTGTTCCAAAACGCATATTTGGATCCCCAGTTTGGCTCTGGAGAAATAGCCGCATACATGGGAACGGTTGCAGGTTTAACTTATGCTGAACAATCGTCCAGAGGAAAACACGGTGTTGCTTGGGCTCCATTACCTTCTGTAGATGGTGTCCCTCACTCTCCTATAGCTGGAACTGATGTGATAATGTTTAACTGGGTAAGCCAAGAGCAAAAAGACGCAGCTTGGAGATTCTTGAAATTTTTGATGGATCCCGTTAACGTTGCATACTGGTCTATAAATACTGGATATGTTCCAATAAGAAGAGATGTTGAAGAGGTTCCACAGTGGCAAGCCTATACAGCAACAGATGATAAGCCAAGTATTGCACTTAACGAATTAGAAACCGCTATCCCAGATCCAAAACCAGCTGCATGGAACGATATAAGAAATGATATCAGTACATTATTTGCTAACTTCCTAAACGATATGGCAACTGTAGATGAGACATACGATGCCATCGTGAATACTTTAGAAACAGGATTAAAGGAGACAGGCGAATACGCTGAATAATAAGTAATAATTATCAAAACCCCAGGTAAAACCAAAACCTGGGGTTTTATTTTGGGTGGTATTTACTGAACGATTGAAATTCTTAAATTTCTATCTGCTCTTCAAAGTTCAAGGCAATAGCACCGTAGCGACAAAAAGAGCGATGAGTCAGACAAGGTCAGAACTAAGTGCCATAGAGTGCCCAAGCCCGCCTAATTTGATTTCCTGTTATAACCTCAACAAATAGGAGTTCTTTTTTAGCCAGTCCTCATATTTTTCATAGTCTGGCATCAACATTTTAACCTTATTCCAGAAGGATTTTGAGTGGTTTTTTTCTTCCAAATGAACAAGTTCATGAATAACAACGTAATCTATCACGGGCAAAGGGGCCATGATAAGCCGCCATGAGAAATTTAAATTTCCATTGGAAGAAGAGGAACCCCACCTTTTTTGTGCATTGGTAATGTTAACTTTGCTATATTTAAAACCTCTTTGCTGCGCGTACCATCTAACTCTCTCAGAAATTTTTTCGTAAGCCATCTTCTTGTACCATTCAATAAATACTTCTTTAGCTTGTGATAATGAATTTCTCGAAAGATAGAATTCGTTTTCAAATTTCAGCGGTACTTCTTCGTTATCCACTATTTTTAATTTGTGATATCTCCCCAGATAGAGAAAGCCTTCTCCATTAACAAACTCTTTCGGAGAAAATTTCGGATCTCTCGCCTCTATTTCTCTTTTCTTTTCTTCGATCCATCTTTTATGTTTATGAACGACCCCCATAATTGTTTTATTATTTGCATTAAAAGGAGCCCGTACAATTAACGTAGCATCATCTGTTATCTGCAAAGCGATTGTTCTTCTTTTTGTCCGTATTATTTTTTCGATCTCAATATCCATAAAATCACTTCCCATAAATGTGATAAGCAAGTTCCATCAACTTCTGGGCTATTTCATTTCTTTTTCCAAATATCACTTTGTTCTCCTCTGCTAAATACGGAGCAGGATTTTCCCTTAACACATACTCTTCGTTTCGGGATTGGGAATAAGAAGAGAGTAACCTGGATATCAAAAAAGATTTTAATATCTTTTGCCTGGTGTAGTTCTCCCAGAAGTCAACCACTTGACTCTCTCTTCTTACGATTTCAATCACATCCTTGGTTAAACTAACTAAAAAGTCAATATCTTTATCGCTCAGTGTTTCGATAGGTTTTACACCGTATATTTCTTGTTTTATCAGTCCGAAAAATGGCATCTCTTTTTTTGGTTCAAAACCAAAGGTCTCTTCTGCTTCTCTTCCTTTTTTTATAGCTTCTCTAAACTTTTTAAGCTCGATGGCAAGATTGTCCCAGTTATCTTTGTATTCTTCAAGGATTCTCCTTAACCTATCAGAAAACCTCTCGTAAAACTCAGGGTCTTCTTCATAGTGCTTTTCAATGTGTTCTACAATGGCATACCTAAGTTCTTCAGCTCTCGCTTTGCTCGATTTTTTCTTTTCTAATTTATTGATGAATTTATCTTCAAGAAGAGGAGTTGGTGGTATTTTTGGATCAACACCTTTTGATATTAGATACTCTTCAACAATCTCCCTTATCTTTCTACTTGCATCCTTGATGCTTAACTTGTCGTCCCTATACCTGTTCCTTGCGGACTCTTTTATGAAATTGAGAATCTTTAGATCCGTGACGTATTTTAGAGCATCTGGGTCAGGAAGCACAGCATCCATTGCGCTATTAAAGCTTCTTATAAGCATTATAAATTCATTTCTCACCTCTTCATCAACAAGAAGATCTATGCATTCATCTATGTTATCTCTCCAGTTTTCAATCTCATACTTTTTAAAAAAATCTTCGATAAGGCTATGGATAAATTTTAAATCATCAATGCTTTTGGCTTTATCCTTAACAACTTGCGTGATCTCTTCAATATCTTCATCGGCATAAATGGCAAGAGATTCTCTTAAATGCTTTAAAACTCCAACATAATCCACAATAAAACCACAACTCTTGTTTTTGTAAACTCTGTTCACTCTGGCAATTGCTTGTAATAAGTTGTGTTCTTTAATTACATTATCTAAATACATAACCTGTTCAATAGGGGCATCAAATCCAGTAATAAGCATACTCTGAACAACTAAAATACCAACATCACCAGAAATGCCTCCATCATCAGTTTTATCAAAGGGAAACTTGAAGCTCTTTATTATCTTTTCATGCTCGTTTGTGTCGGTGTAAGGCTGGTACTCTGGAGGATCATTAGCCAATCCAGAAATAACCACGCCAACTTTTAATTTCTCAAGCTGATTTATATCTATTTTACTCAGAGTATTCTTTTTTAATTCCTCTATTTTTTCCTTCAATGCATTCTCAAGGGCTTTTTTATATCTTATTGCAGCAAGCCTTGAAACAGTTACAACCTGAGCCTTAAATCCATTTGGAAAGACATGGGCAACGTAGTGATTTATCATATCCTTCGCCTTGTCCATTATCACATTCTCATCTTCAAGATAAGCCTGCCATGTGTATCTCCCCATAATCTTGGCTTTCTGATCTGCATCAATCATGGAGAAAACATCCTCAAACTTTGCATTTGCAGCTTCTTCATCAGAAAGTTCTGCGGTGTGTGATCTACCTTCATAAACGATTTCCACGGTTACACCATCATCAACCGCTTGTCTTATACTGTATTTATCTATGTACTCACCAAAAGTTTTTTCAGTTTTTTCAATTGGTGTGCCTGTGAAGGCTATTTTTAGAGCATTTGGGAGGGCTTTTCTCAGATTGGCCCCCAGGAATTTGTATTGTGTTCTGTGTGCTTCGTCTATCATGATAAGAATGTTCGGGGATGTATTTAACAGAGGAAATTCTATTTTAAGTTCTCTTTCTTGAAATTTGTGAATCATGCCCATAACAAGGTCTGGAGTGTCAGTCTTTAAAAGGTTCTGTAACTCTTTTATACTCCCAGCAGGATGGACCGTAAAGCCAACACTTTTTGATGTTTCTTTTAATTGTCTTTCTAGATCTTTTCTGTCTGTTATAAAAATAACCTTGAAGTTGCCAAATTCAGGGTTATGATACATTTCTCTAACAGTAAACATCATGGTTAATGATTTTCCAGAGCCCTGGGTATGCCAGATAATTCCCCCTCTTTCTTCAGGGGTTTTCCCTTCTTTTATCTTTTTTACGATCTTCTTAACTGCTCTGAACTGCTGGTATCTTGCCACAACCTTTATAACACCGCCCTTAGAATCCTCTTTGAAAATGGTAAACGTATGGAGAAGATCTAAGATGTTGCCCTTTGCTAGCATTCCCTGAACTAAAACCTGTTGACTAGTTACACTTCTCTCAGGATTTATGTCTGATAGAGTGTAAGGGTACGGATCTTTCCATTCGACAAAATGTTCATATTCTGCAGTTATAGTACCATACTTTGCAGTTTGATTAGATGTAGCAATCGTAAAGAGATTATACCAGAAGAGTTTTTCATTCCCCTCTTTTTCTCCCCTTCTGTTGGAGTATCTCCTAAGCTGGGTTATCGCCTCTGTAATTGGGTCTGCAATGGCTGGAGATTTACATTCCACGACCACCAAAGGCAAACCATTTACAAAAAGAACAATATCGGGTATTATATGCTTCTCAGTCCCTGGTATATTTACCTTAAACTGGGAAATTGCAATAAATGAGTTATTTTCTGGGTTTCTAAAATCTATAAATCTGACAGTTGGACTTTTTTCTCCTGTTTTCCTGTTCTCTGATACAGAAGTATTTTCAAGTAACAAATCGTGAATTTCCTTGTTCGCCTCCAGAAGAAAGTTTGCTGAAGGCGTTTTTATCCTTCTTACAACTTCATTTATCTGGTCTTCTTCCATCCATGGATTTATTCTTTTGATTGAACTTATGAGTTCC
Source organism: Petrotoga mobilis SJ95 (assembly GCF_000018605.1). Lineage (NCBI taxonomy): Bacteria > Thermotogati > Thermotogota > Thermotogae > Petrotogales > Petrotogaceae > Petrotoga > Petrotoga mobilis. Next base: position 1,142,277 of record NC_010003.1, read on the forward strand.
TCTTCGAGAATTACCTCTCCAAATGTTTCCCTGAATTTTATGCTTTCACTATAGTCAGGTTCAGAGGATGAGTTAAAAGATTTGATTTCTTTTACATCTTCAGGGTTATCCTTATTCTGTCTATAAACTTTCCAGCCCAACCTCAGAAGCTGAGCGAGGAAAGGATTTTCTACATAATGTTCTTCATCAAGTCTGCGATACATTTTCAACACCTTCAATTAAATGATTAACTCTGACTTTACCTGTAAGCAAATCCTCCATCAACCCCTGCTTTATTCGTTCAAGTTTTTCTTTGTATCTTTGCTCCTTCTCTATGGTCTCGTCTATCTGGGAGAGGATGGAAGCAATGCGATGTTGTTCGGGGAGGGACGGCAAAGGGATTAATATATTTCTTATTTGAGTTAAATTAACTCTTGGTCTTGTTGTTCCAATTATATAGGCATTTAATTGTTTCCTGCAAATGCTGTAATTTAGTATATAAGAGATAAATTCTTTATTTGCAAATTTTGGACTTACCCTGATTCTTACAACATCGGCAACTACAATCCCATACTTGTATTTCTCAGGAACTATGCACGCTTTTCCTACAGGCATTCCTAATTTTGCTAAAACTATATCCCCTTCCTCGAATGAATGGTATGATAATGCTTTTGCTTTCTTTTCAGTGATGAACTTAATATCTTTATCTATAAATTTATTTTCATCTACATTTTGTAATCTCAGGATTGGTATTCCTATTTCTTTATAGTCTTCAACCTTTAGACTAGATCCAAATGGTCCAGCAACAATTAAACTTGGATTATTACCTAGACCTTTGATAAGTTCCACTACTTCCCACTCCTCTGGTATCCTTCCAAGTGGCGAGTCTTTGAATCTGTGCGTCCCCTCGCTTCTGATTTGCCCGTTTTCGTCTATTCCTTTTGTTAGCAAATCCTGCATCAACCCTTGCTTTATGCGTTTATATTTCTCTATAATTTTGTCGGTCTTTTCTATGGCATTATCAACGGTTTTTATAATTTCTGCGATTTTGCACTGTGCAAAATAATTGGCAGGATGAACTAATTTTATCCCTCTTACTACGTTATTCATTAACTTAGGATTCCCAATATAAGAGACATATTTCTTTAAAACGTTAGAAAGTAAATAAGCAAAGTATTTTGAACAGACTTCTTTATTTCTTGCCTCCAGAGTACCACAAACATTTGTACAGTTGAATCTTCCATTGCGATAAAAAACAGTTCCCGCATTAGCTCCATCTGTTGTCCAAGTTATATATTCACCTTCAAAATCATATGTATTTATTTTTCCCAGTTCGCCTTTATTCTTTGTTTGAGAAGAAAATACTGGATATATCCCTTCTTTATTTTTTATTTCTTCTTCACTAATAACCCTCCCTCTTCCATCTATAAACAAATCCTTAACTGACGAAATTTTCCACCCTTCTGGCAGTTTTTCCATTTCTTTAACTTCTGCCATTGTAATACCCCAACCTTTCTAAAAACTCGTCCAGTTTTTTAACTTCTGTTTCTCTTTCTTCTGTCAGCTCTATCAAAGAAACCTTATACTTATCCCACAAGTTTTCAAAAATCTTTATTATTTCTTTTTTCTCTGCATTCAGATATTTTTCAAGTTGCGTATCAATAAGTTCATAAAATTTCTTCAGAAGTAACTCCTTTACTTCTTGCTCGCACAATGATTCTCTTTTTTGTATTGTCTTATTCTCAATCTCTTTTTCTTTATCTTTTAGTTGTTTATTAACTTCCTTTAACTTCTTCTCTTTCTGCTTAATCCCAGAGAGCAATTTCTGCCATTTTGCAGCTTCTTTAAATACTGACGCGCTTTTGTTTGCTCTTAAATCCTTAACAATTTCTTCTAAGTACTTTTTAACCTTATTAGCCGTTTTATTACCCTGTTCCTCTTCATCCCAGTCCTCAACCTCTTCTAAAAGCTCGTTTAGTTCGTCGTCAATCTCTGCTACTTTGCTTTCCAACTTTTCGATCTCTTCCATTTCTGCCCTGAAAAATTTCTCTTTTATCATTTCATCTTCAATCAGATTTTTGCTCCAACCAGTAGAAACTATGGTTTTAAAATCATACATGAGATCTTCCCACCAGTTCACAAATATGCCAGAAATCTTAAACTCATCAAGTAAACCAAGCTGTCGAAATCTCTCCTTTAGCAGTTTCATAGTTCTATTCCTGAAGTCCCAGAGATTGTTATTTCCATGAAACCGCTCAATCTCAGGTGTTACTTTATCCCACCATTCTTGTAGTTTTTCTCTGTGCTTTGAGATGGTGACCCTTACATTATCATCGCTCTCAATGATTTCTCTAAGCTTGCTTTTTTCCTCAATATTGTCATTAAACTCCAAATAATTTTTATCTTTTTCTTTCAGAAGACGGTTAAGGGAAAGGTCAAAACTTTGGAATAGTTCCTTATAAAGTTCAACCTCCCTCTTTGGAACACCACAAACAAGATGAGCATGAACATCCTCAATCTCAGGGTCTGGAGAATTGTCCAAATACCTTCTGATGTTCAGATTAAAATCATTATCTTCAATCTCCATAATATCTACGATTCTCGAGTATTTTGGTATATCCTTTTTCTCGTCGAACACCGTTACAATCTTCTCGATGTCTTCTGGTCTTAGATAATTCTGATTCCGCCCCTCTCCGTATTCCCTGTCTGCATTGATGAATAAAATTTTATCTTTCATATGTTCTGGTTTGTTTTTATTGATAACTATCACGCATGCTGGAATACCTACATTGTAAAAGAGTTTGGAGGGTAAACCAATAATAGCCTCAATTAAATTATCTCTCACTATACCTTCTCTAATGACCTTTTCCTGTCCACCTCTGAACAATACACCATGAGGCATGACAGTTGCCATAACGCCATTATCATTTAAGCTGGCAATCATATGTTGCAAAAACATTAAATCTGCTTTCTTGCCTGTCTCCGGAGTAAAACCATACTTAAATCTTTCCTGGAACTGCATGTTTGTACGAGTATAATTCTGAGAAAATGGAGGATTGGCTAGAACCCTATCAAAATGCCTTATGTATCCATTTTCTACAAACATAGGGGTTGTTAAAGTATCTTCATTTTCTATATGCGCATCTGAAATCCCGTGGAGAATCATATTCATCTTACATATAGACCATGTCAATCCGTTCAGCTCCTGCCCATAAAGAGCTATGTTTATGGGATCCTGCCCCTGCTCTTCAATATAATGTCTTGATTCTATAAGGAATCCCCCCGAGCCAACTGTAGGATCATAGATTGTCATGCCTTCTTGTGGTTTAACAAGTCTGACCATTAGTTTCTTTACGTATGTAGGGGTGTAAAATTCACCGCCCTTTTTACCTGCAGAGTCGGCAAATTCTTTAAGAAGATACTCGTATGCAGCACCAAGCAAATCCGGAAACTCAAAATCCTCGTTTGTAAGTCTATATTTATTAAAATGGTGAATCAGGTCAATGAGTTGTTGGCTTTTAAGACGAGTTTTCCCTTTTATGGCATTGAAATCAATATACTTTAAAACACCATCCAATTCACGGTTTGCCTCTTCTAATGCAGCTAATGCTTTATTTAAGTGGTTCCCTACATCTTCCTTCAAGGTAAGAATATTTCGCCATCTTGCTTTTTCGGGAACAAAGAAGGTATCCCAATATAAATCAGGATCTTCCAAAAGTTCATTAATCTGTTCATCGGTAAAACTCTGAGCTTTGAATTTGTTTCTTAATTTTTCCTTACTTACTTCAAAAACATCCGAAGCACGTTTTAAAAAGAGCATACCAAAAATATATTCCTTATACTCAGAGGCATCCATGTTCCCCCTAAGAATATCTGCAGCTTTAAAAAGATGCGTTTCAAGCTGTCTAATGGTTATCTTTCCATTATTCATAGTATCATCCTTCATATATTATGCATTCTATATCTTAAACCCTTCTAAGATGGGTTTGGGCATATTATATAACGTTTTAGGGATAAAAGAAGTTAACAAAGGCAATTCTGACAAAGGTTCATAGCACCGTAGCCTTTTATCCGTTTCTTTAACAGCCTCAAGTTTAGACTTTACCAGCTTTGAAAGGAGAAAACCGAATCTGATAGAAAGAGTAATAGTGAAAATGCAACTTTTCCTCCTCATATCTCGGCAATATAAGGAATTTCACTAACATTTCGGCTTATGAGAAGTTTTTTCGACAGAAGGGAGAAAAATTTGGGAAATTTAGGCGCCGAGGGTGAGGCGGCTAATTCAATATGGTGGAGTTGATGGGATTCGAACCCACGACCTTTGCCTTGCGAAGGCAACGCGCTCCCGCTGCGCTACAACCCCTTCTTTTTATATTATATCAAAATTCATGAAAGAATTAAATTTCTTGTATAATTCCATCTCTAATTTGGATAATTCTATCGGCTCTTTTTGCAATATTCAAATCATGGGTAACTACTACAAGTGTAGTTCCATTTTCTTTTCTTATCCCTTCCAAAAGTTCTATTATTATTTCACCATTTTCACTGTCAAGATTTCCAGTTGGTTCGTCAGCCCATATAACCTCTGGAGAATGTATTATAGCCCTTGCAATAGCAACTCTTTGTTGTTCACCACCGGATAGTTCATATGGGAATCTTTCTACTTTATTATCAAGCTTAACTTTCTTTAAAACTTCATATGCTTTTTCTTTTGAGGTCTTGTTCTTTTCTCCTAAGATCAACAAAGGCAATTGGACATTTTCTAAAACCGTCAAAACTGGAATAAGATTAAAAAATTGAAACACAAAACCCATGTTTTTGGCTCTGAAGGAAGTCCGTTCTTCTTCTTTCAAATTTTGGAATGGAACCCCTTTAAAGTAAATCTCTCCGCTGGTAGGATTATCAATTGCAGAAAGGCAATTAAGCAATGTCGTTTTACCTGAACCTGAAGGCCCTAATATACCAATAAATTCACCCTTTTTTATAGTTAAGGTAACGTTCTTTAAAGCTTCTACTTTTATTCTTTTGTCGTTGTACACTTTGTACAATTCAATTGCTTTTATCAAAGCGCTATTTTTGCTCTCAACTTCCATTATCCAATCTCCCTCAAACTGTCTGCTGGTGTGATTTTAGTTATTAAAAACGAAGGTATCATCAAGGTTAGAAAAGTGATTAAATACACCATTCCAATTATTCCCACTACATTCAACAAAGGAAAATAAAAATCAACATTTCCTAAAAATTGAAAGATGGCGAAAATAATATCCTTCGCGACTAGGTAACCTCCAACAAGACCAATGAAAGCTCCTACGGAAACAATGCTGAAATTTTCAATGAGAAGCCCCTTGGTTATATCTTTTGAGCTTGAACCGATTGCTCTTAGAGTTCCGATTATTCTTTGGCGAATTATGCATGATCTTACAGAGTACAGTGCCAGTCCTGAAAATCCACTAATCAATCCAAGATAAAGCATTCCAGTTGCTAGAGAAATTATACCATCTATCCCATTATAAATAGTCTGTAATTCCTCTTCTATAAAAATAGGATAATCAAAAGTTGACATATATTTCTGCTTGACTTCGTCAATATTTTCTTTAGGCACATTCCCTAAAAGTATATCGACACTTTTTACGCTATTAGGTTTGGATACTATACTTGCTACATATTTTACAGGAATTGTAATATCTTTTAAGTTAAAAAAACCAACGACATCGTAAGAAACATTAGATACTCCACCTAAGGGTGTAATGGAGGAAAGATTACCCTTCACGTACTCTGGAATTTGTTCTTCATCACTAAATTTTCCATAAAGAACGGTATTTTTACTTTTCAGTTCCTCTCTCCAATCTGTTACTGATTCCGATGGAATTATCGCCGATTCAAGAAAAGTATCGTCTACAAAAGCTATGATCTGTGAATCGAGAATGGCAATTTGAACCTTTGTTGGCTTTTCTATCCCTTCATAAACAGCTATATCATCAGAAAAAAATAGGTTTTTTATAGGATTTGATACAACCAAAAAATTATATCCAAATAATCCTTCTTGCATAGAAGTATCAACAAACCTAACCAAATTCGCTGGTATGGAAGAAATAACAATCAAACCAAAAATAATTATACCAAACATTAAAGAAAGCATTAAAACTCTAACTGGGAATCTTTCAACATACGAAAATCCCAAAAGAAAAGGAACACTCTTCTTTGAGGAAAACACTTTAGAAAACCTTTTTAAAATTGGAATTATAGAAGTAAAAAAAAGAACAACGATGAAACCGAATAAAAAAGATCTTTGAAAAATAAAATTAAAAGATAATGCTCCCGAAGAGAGAGAAAAAAATGTTTTACTAAGGATCATAAGAAAAACGGATAACCCAACATTAAACAAGGGGTTTTTGAATACAAATACTAATCCCACTGAAATCAAAATTAATGCCAGAATTTCAAACTCATTTGCAAAGGACATTAAAAGAACACCAGATATAATAAAAAGAAGAGAAAACCATCCGTTAATACCATGAGGCACATATGCCTCCACATCTTTTTTCAAGGATTCTACAGGAGAGTTGTTGGAAATTTGTAACCCTTTAATCATAAAAATGATCAATGGTATTACAATACCTATTAAAAAACCAAATATTATTGTTCTAACACTTAATTCATAAGGAACGACTGTAAAACTTCCCAAAGTTTCGAAAGTTAGACCTGATGCAATTTCACCAAGTTGATTTAATAGAACAGCTCCTATTTTCGCCCCCAAAATAACTCCTATTGCTGAAGATATCCCAAAATATAACAAAGCTTCCATAAAGAAAAGAAGTAAGATCTTAAATCTTTTAAAACCTAAAATTCTTAAAATACCTACCGTTTTTTCTTGCTCGTTTGCAAAATTGTTCCCGAAAACAATAACTAATATTAAACCCGCCAATATTGAAAAAGAACTAAAGGCAAAAACAATATATCCCAGAATTTCATTTACTGGGGAATTCAAAAAATCTTCTTTTATATTATTAATCTCTAAATTTGAAGGAAGGGAAATATTGGAAATATCAACATTTTCGGATTCAACAAAATCCACATACGCCTTTGAAGGATAAACTGTATTACCTTTGAAATCCAACACATTAACAAAAACCGATCCCGGATATTGCGCCATCTCTCCTCGGTAATTCAAAAAACCTTTCTCACCAACATGGGAAACCTCTAAATTCTTTGAACCCCCTGGCATATGAATTACAATGGTTTCTCCTTCATTAACTCCAATTTCGTTAGCTATCTCTTGAGAGACAACTACTTTACCTGGACTTAAATCAATATTTTGACCTATAAAGTTCGAAAGATCTTCTCCTTCAACCGCAACAACCAAAACTTCCAAAAAACGTCCATTATTTTCTATTCTTCCGAAACTTTCTGAAGCCGGTAAAATGTTTTTTACTTGGGGATTGCTTTTTAGATCATCTAATATCATTTGTGACAAGGGAAAAGAGAGAAATAGTGATGTCCTGTTATTAACAACAAAGGCATCTGCTTGACCAAAATTAACCTCAAGCTGAGTTTTTCTATAAGAAACTATCGAATCATTAAGTGAAAGAGAAGAAACAGTTAACAAAGAAGGAATGATAGCCCCCAAAACTAACAAAATGCTCACTTGCCATCTCTTTAAAAAATTGCGAAAGGCAAATTTCCAAAAAAACACTAAACCATCTCCCAAAATGCTTTATTCAGTGCATAGTGTTATTTTATCAAATTACTTTCAAAAATACTATAGTTTTACAAAAAATATATCAAAATCGATTACATAATAAAATGAGTTTGTGAGCTCAATAAAGTTCTCTATTAATCTCAATCTCTTCGAATTCTTTTATGTCACATCTTTACATACAAAAATGTAAAAAAAGAGGTAAAATATTACATGTATAAAAAAGTTAAGAAATTTTTTGATAAAAGTATAACAAAAACATTACAGAAGGGGTGAGTGAATTGAAAATCGTCAGCCCACAAGAAGCAATTTCCTTCATTTCTGAAGGAACTACCTTAATGATAGGGGGGTTTTTGGGCGTTGGAACACCAGAAACTTTGATAGACGAACTAATAAATAAAAGGAAAAGTAACTTAACAGTTATATGCAACGATACTTCTTTTGAAGACAAGGGTATCGGTAGATTAATTGCTAGCAAACTCGTAAAAAAAGTGATAACCTCCCATATTGGAACGAACAAAGAAACTCAAAGACAATGTATAGAAAACGAGTTGGAAGTTGAGTTTGTCCCTCAAGGCACATTAATAGAACAAATTAGAGCTGGGGGGGCTGGGCTTGGAGGCATATTAACTCCAACCGGGATAGGAACTATAAGAGAAAAAAATAAACAACTCATTGAGATAGAGGGGAAAAAATATATTCTTGAAAAAGCTCTTAGAGGAAGAGTAGCGCTTGTTAAATCCAGTAAAGCCGATCATCTTGGAAATTTACAATGTTCATTCACCGCAAGAAACTTTAACCCGGTTATGGCCCTAGCTTGTGACATCGTTATTGCCGAAGTAGATGAACTTGTTCCAACAGGTAGTATATGTCCTGATGAAATTCATATTCCTGGAGCTATTGTTGATTACGTTGTTATAAGGAGTGAAAAAAGATGAATGAAAAAGAAAGGATCGCTAAAAGGGTAGCAAAAGAATTGAAACCAGGAAATATTGTCAACTTAGGAATCGGTTTGCCGACTTTGGTATCTAACTTTGTGTCTAAAGATGCTGAAATATTTTTCCAAGGAGAAAACGGGATTCTCGGAATAGCTTCAGAGATTCCTGAAGAAATATCTAACCCCAACTTAATCAATGCAGGCGGAAAATATGTGGATATAATACCCGGTGCAATGATATTTGATTCTGCTTTTTCTTTTGCGTTAATTAGAGGAGGTCATATAGATGTAACGGTTCTTGGAGCTTTTCAAGTTGATCAGGAAGGACACCTAGCAAACTGGATGGTCCCCGGAAAAGTTATCGCTGGCATGGGTGGAGCAATGGACTTAGTTACCGGTGCAAAAAAGGTAATAATAGCTATGACACACACCTCAAAAGGTACACCTAAAATAATTAAAAAGTGTTCTTTACCTTTAACCTCAATCAGAAGGGTTGATTTGATAGTAACCGAGTTTTCTGTCATTGAACCAACTGATAATGGGTTATTATTAAAAGAGATTTCCCCTGACATTACTTTAGAAGAATTAAAGGAAATAACTGAAGCAGAACTAATAGTTCCAGACGACTTAAAACTTATGGAATTCTAACTATAGGGAAAACCAAGCTTGAAACCTTTATATTCAATATTTCAAAGGGGGGAACAATAAATGGAAAAAGCGATTATACGCGTAAGAATGGGTTTGCAAGACGCTCATTATGGAGGTAACCTAGTAGATGGAGCAAAAATCCTACAATTATTTGGAGATGTTGCAACAGAGTTGCTCATAAAACATGATGGTGATGAAGGTTTATTTAAAGCATACGATAATGTAGAATTTATCTCTCCCGTTTATGCAGGGGATTATATCGAAGCAGAAGGAGAGATAACAAAGGTTGGAAATACCTCTAGAACTATGAGTTTTGAAGCTAGAAAGGTTATAACAAAGAGAACCGATATATCAGATTCGGCTGCGGATTACCTTGAAAAACCCATAATAGTTTGTAAGGCGAGCGGTACATGTGTAGTTCCAAAAGATAAAAAAAGGAAGTGAAAAAATGGAAAAGTTAATTATCACTGCAGCCTTAACAGGAGCCGAAGTAACTAGGGAACAACAACCTGCCTTGCCGATGTCTCCTCAAGAAATAGCCCAAGCAGCTTACGATTGTTATTTAGCTGGTGCTTCTATCGTTCATGTCCATGCAAGAGATCAAAAAGGAAATCCAACTCAATCTATATATGTATATAAAGAGATTAAAGAAGAGATAGAAAGTAGATGTAACATCATCTTTCAACCCTCTACAGGCGGGGCTGTTTATCACACTTTTGAAGAAAGAAGACAGCCATTAGAACTAAACCCAGAGATGGCTACTCTATCGGCCGGAACAACAAACTTTGGAAAAGATATTTTTCTAAACACGGAGGAATACATCGAAAAATTTGCTCACGAGATGAAACAGAGAAAAATCAAGCCAGAGATAGAGGTATTTGAAAGGGGACATATAAATAACGCTCTAAGGATAGAAAAAAAAGGCTTAATAGACAGACCAATTCACTTTGATTTTGTAATGGGTGTTCCAGGGGCGATACCTGGTGAAATTGATGACCTTATATATCTTGTAAGTCATATCCCACCAAATAGTACCTGGACGGTGGCGGGAATAGGGAAGTATGAACTATCACTTGCGGTTCATGCCATATTGATGGGTGGGCATGTAAGGGTAGGATTCGAAGATAACATATACTTTAAAAAAGGAGAACTTGCCAAATCTAATGCCCAATTAGTCGAAAGAATAGCCAAAATATCTATAGAATTAGGTAGAGAAGTTGCTGGACCTGAAGAAGCCCGAAAAATATTAAACATTGGAGGTGAAGGATGAAAAAAGGTTGTCCATTCGGCTCTCATAGAGTTATCGAACCAAAAGGGTTGTTGCCTCAAGCCGCAAACAAAATAGATAACTCACCAGAAATATATTCAAATGAGATATTAATAGATGTACTAACCTTAAATATAGATTCCGCAAGTTTTACCCAGATAAAAGAATCATGTAAAAATGATGTTGAGAAAATAAAAGAGCGAATTATAGAAATAGTAAACGAAAAAGGAAAGATGCAAAATCCCGTTACCGGTTCCGGGGGAATGCTTATAGGGATAGTAGAAAAAATTGGTTCAGATTTTCCACACAAAGATTTAAAAGTTGGAGACAAAATTGCCACCCTTGTTTCCCTATCAGCCACACCTCTAAAAATTAACAAAATAAAAAAAATAAAATTGGAAAATGAACAGGTAGATATACAAGGTAAAGCCATATTATTTGAAAGCGCAATTTATGCTATTTTACCAACAGATATCCCAGAAAAATTAGCCTTATCGGCTTTGGATGTTGCTGGAGCTCCTGCTCAAACATCTAAATTAGTTAAAAAAGGGGACACAGTTTGCATCATTGGCGGTGGAGGAAAATCAGGAATACTATGCTCTTACCAAGCAATGAAAATTACTAGAGAAAAAGGGAAAGTTATAGTTGTCGAATATTCTGGAGAAAATGCAAAAAGGATAAAAGAGTTGAATTTAGCAGATGAATTGATAATTGCAGATGCAACCAAACCAATTGAAGTATATCAAAAAGTATTGGAAAAAAACAATGGGAAACTTTGCGATGTAACGATTAACAACGTGAACGTCCCTAATACCGAAATGTCATCGATTTTAATAACGAAAGATGAAGGCGTGGTCTATTTTTTTTCTATGGCAACATCTTTTACCAAGGCAGCCTTGGGAGCAGAAGGAGTTGGAAAGGATTTAACCATGATCATAGGAAATGGTTACACAAAGGGTCATGCGGATTTAACCCTTCAAATATTGAGAGAGTCAAGTGAAATAAGATCTTTGTTTGAAAAATTATATGCATGAGGAGGACTCATTTATGAATATCCCTAGAAATTACAAGGAGATACCCTTATGGAAAGATGTGACCGAAGAAGAATGGAAAGATTGGCATTGGCAACTCAGAAACAGAATTACAGATGTCGAAAAATTAAGGCAGATAATCAATTTAACCCCTGAAGAGGAACAAGGGATTAAAAACACTTTAAAAACTTTGAGAATGGCTATTACACCCTATTTTGCTACTCTAATGGATCCTGATAACCCCAAATGTCCGATTAGAAGGCAAGCCGTACCCAGCTCAAAAGAATTGATAAAGGGCCCATGGGACCAAATAGATCCACTCCATGAAGATGCAGATTCGCCCGCACCCGGGCTTACTCATAGATATCCCGACAGAGTGCTATTTTTAATAACTGATATGTGCTCGATGTACTGCAGGCATTGCACTAGAAGAAGGTTCGCCGGTCAGACAGATTCCAACAGAAAAAGGAACGAGATCGATGCCTCACTTCAATACATACGAGATACCCCTCAAGTTAGAGACGTACTTTTATCCGGTGGGGATGCCTTAATGGCTGGAATACCTATTCTAGAATATATATTAAGTGAGTTGAAGAAAATACCCCATGTGGAGGTAGTAAGAATAGGGACGAGAGTTCCCGTGGTATTCCCTCAACTAATTACAGATAATTTAGTTAACGTACTCAAAAAATACCATCCTTTATGGCTCAACACTCAGTTCAATCATCCAAAAGAAATAACCCCGGAATCTGCTGAAGCTTGCCGAAAACTAGCCGATGCTGGGATCCCACTTGGAAACCAATCAGTACTGCTAAGGGGGGTGAACGACAGCAAATATATTATTATGGAATTAGTGCATGAATTGGTGAAAATACGGGTGAGGCCATACTACTTATACCAATGTGATTTATCGCAAGGTATAGAACATTTCAGAACATCGGTATCAAAAGGTATAGAGATTATGGAATCCCTTATTGGCCATACATCCGGATTTGCCATACCTGAGTTCGTCGTAGATGCACCAGGGGGTGGGGGAAAGATTAGAATAATGCCAAACTATTTGATATCACAAAACAAGGATACTGTAATCTTAAGAAATTACGAAGGTGTGATATCAACCTACCACGAGCCCAAAGATACAACCACTGACGTTGATGATTCACTTTACAGAGAAAAATATGAGTGGTTTGGGGTGGCAAGACTATTCGATGATAAAGAAAAATTAAGCTTGGAACCTGATCTTTTAGAAAGACATGAAAGAGTAAAAAAACGCAAGAAATATGAAGAACTAGGGGGTAAAAATGAAATACGAAGAGATAAAAATTAATCAAGCTTATGAAACGGATAAAAAAATAACCGCCAACATGGTAGAATCTTTTGCAGAGATAACAGGCGATAAAAACCCTATTCATTTAGACGAAGAATTTGCATCTCACACCTTATTCAAAAAAAGAATAGTTCATGGAATGTTGAGCGTGAGTATAATATCGTCCATTCTTGGCATGGAGTTCCCAGGTCCAGGAACTATATATATGAAGCAAGAGGTAAAATTCTTAAAACCCATATACATCGATGAAAAAATAACGGTTAAAATAACTGTGAAGGACAAAATAGAGGAAAAATTCAGATTAGTACTTGCAACACAAATAATAAAAGAGGATGGATCTTTGGGGATAGATGGTGAAGCTTTGGTATTATTCAAAAGCTGAATATTGTAAAGGGAGTTATAAATTTGAAAAGTGTCTCTATTGTTGGTCTTGAAAAAAATACCGGAAAAACAGAAACGATAAATTTTTTATTAAAAACCCTCAATAAAAGAGTTGGAATTACTTCTATCGGCTTAGATGGCGAACCAATAGATCAATTAACTTCTTTGCCAAAACCTCACATAGGAATTGTAAAAGGAACAATCTTTGCTACCGCTGAAAAATATTACAAACTAAAAAGATTTCATTCTGAAATCTTGTCCGTTGATGACGATTTAAGAACACCTTTAGGAAGAATAGTTGTATCCAAGGCACTTGAAAATGGCGAGGTAATATTGGCCGGCCCTCAAAAGATCAAAGACATAAAAACTCTCATAGAAAAAATGTTAAAATTAGGAGCACAGATAGTCTTAATAGATGGCGCGTTATCGAGACTCACTCCCGCTTCACCAGTTATTACTGATGCTATGATACTTGCAACAGGAGCAGCTGTAAGTCTAAACATAAATGAACTTGTTAAAAAAACCAAATTTGTTACAGATTTGATCCAATTAGAAAAAGAGAATAACAGCGAATTGGAAAATCTGACAGATGGAATATATGCAATAGATGAAAGAGCTATTAAATTATCCATAAGATCACTACTCTCTTTTGAAGAATGTGACAAGCCAATTCTTGATTACGGGAAAAAGTTTTATATATGTGGTGCTTTGGGGGAAAGCTTTTTGAAGTATCTATCTAAGGAAAAAAATTTAAACGAAGTAGAATTAATAGTAAAAGATTTCACTAAAATATTTGTAAAACCAGAAACTTATTACACATTTATACAAAAAGGCGGAAAAATAAAGGTACTCCACAGTACAAAATTATTGGCTATAACTATTAATCCTATCTCTCCATACGGATATACTATGGACTCAGATGAAATCATAAAGAGATTAAAAGAAGCAATAAACATACCGATAATAAACGTGAGGGAAAGTCAATCATGGATGATTTAGAATATATACTTCAAAAGTTAGATGTTGTTACTCCCTTAGGAGTAAAAAAAATAAAAAATTTAGAATTTTATACCAATACTATCCAAATAAAACAAGAACTGGATAAAATTGAGGAAGCTATATTAGCAATCAAAAGGGAAAAGAAATCACTAAGCAAAATCAAATCCAACCTCAAATACATAAAAGACATTAACTACATTATAGGAAGACTAAAAAACTGCGAGGTTTTGGATGATATAGAACTATTTGAAATAAAATTTTTTTCTATATATTATGAAGAAATAAGGAAACTAGTCAATTTCTCTTTTTTAAAACTACCTTCTTTGGAAAAAGTGATAGCCATTCTGGATCCAGAAGGGAACAAACTTCCAACATTTTACATTTACAATTCATACTCTCGTGAACTTGCATCGATCAGAAGAAAGAGAAAAAACGCTCCTCAAGAAGAAAAAGACTTATTATACCAAAAAGAAATGGAAATAGAAGAAAAAATAAGATATAACCTTTCTGTAAAATTGACAGAATATTCGTCAGAATTGGAACAGGCCTTAAAAGACCTAGAGGAATTAGATTTCATACTAGCTAAAGCAGAACTAGCAATGAACCTAAAGCTTTCAAAACCCGAACTTTCAAGCAATATAGAATATGAGGGATTATTCAATCCACTCATCAAAGAACAATTAGAAAAAACGAACCAAATATATCAACCGATAAACATAAAATTAGGTAAAGGAACAACGTTAATAACCGGGGCAAACATGACAGGAAAAACAGTAATACTAAGATCTTTGGCATTATCCCAATATCTTTTTCAATATGGGTTCTACGTTCCCGCAAGGCATGCAAAAATCAAACCGGTTGATAAAATATTTTTGGTTTCAGGTGATTATCAATCGATCTTAAGTGGTTTATCTTCATACGCCGCCGAGATTTTAAAATTAAATGAAATATTAACGTACATTAAGCAAGATGATTCAGCATTGATATTACTTGATGAAATAGCAAGAAACACAAATCCTCATGAGGGTAGATTAATTGTGAAAGCTGTCATTAAAATTCTCAACAATTACCATTCTATATCGGTAGTTACAACCCATTTCAACAACGTTGCGGAAAAAAATATAAAAAAATTTAGAATTAAAGGAATTAAAAAATCTCTACTTAAAATGTATATTTCTCCAACAGACATCACAGAATTAATGGATTACTCTTTAATAGAAGACAAGAAGGGAAAAGTCCCAGAAGAAGCATTAACAATTGCAAAAATGCTCAATATTGATAAAGAATTTATAAATACCATCGAAGAGTTGAAAAAGGAGGACCAATTGTGAACAAATTAAATTTGGATCAAAATAAAATTGAACATGCCAGAAACTTAGCTAAAAATATCGCCTTGGATGTTCAAAAATATGTTGAGGAAAGATCCACTGTTTCAACCGAAAGAGCGATATGCAGATTATTAGGTATAGATGGTGTAGATAAAAATGATGTACCCCTCCCCAACAGAGTTGTAGAACATATAAAAGAGATAGGTCTACTGAACGAAGGAGCTGCATACTTAATTGGTAACGCTTTAAAAGAAACGGGGTTAACCCCTCAAGAGATAGCAGAAAAAATATCGGTTGAAGAATTAGATTTATCAAAGATTAAAATAAACACCGACATCAAAATTCAAAAAGCATTGGACCCCTATGTTGATTCAATGATTAATTTGATAGAAAACAACAAAAGAAAAAGAAAAACTTATTTAGAAAAATTAGGCGAAGGTCCTCAACCATACTTATACGTCATCGTAGCAACAGGTAATATATATGAAGACGTTGTTCAAGCTCAAGCTGCTGCAAGACAAGGAGCAGATATAATTGCAGTAATCAGGTCCACAGGTCAAAGCCTTTTGGATTTCGTCCCATACGGTCCAACTACGGAAGGATTTGGAGGCACTTTTGCTACACAAGAAAACTTTAAAATAATGCGGAAAGCTTTAGATGAAGTTGGGGAAGAGATAGGTAGATACATAAGACTTGTGAATTATGCATCAGGATTATGCATGCCTGAGATAGCAGCTATGGGGGCGATGGAACGATTAGATGTTATGTTAAATGACGCTTTATACGGTATCCTATTCAGAGACATCAACATGAAAAGAACGATAATAGACCAATACTTTTCAAGAGTTATTAACGGTTTTGCTGATATTATAATAAATACCGGAGAAGATAACTACTTAACAACTGCCGATGCATATGAAGAAGCTCACACAGTCTTAACCTCTCAATTCATAAACGAACAGTTAGCATTAATTGCCGGCATACCTGAAGAGCAGATGGGATTAGGCCATGCTTTCGAAATGGATCCGGATATTACGAACGGCTTTTTATACGAGTTGGCCCAAGCTCAAATGGCAAGGGAAATATTTCCAAAATCTCCCTTAAAGTATATGCCGCCAACAAAACATATGACAGGTAACATCTTCAAAGGGCATATACAAAACGCTATGTTCAACGTAGTTTCAATCATAACTGAACAAGGGATACAATTGTTAGGCATGCTCACAGAGGCTATTCATACACCTTTTATGTCTGATAGATATCTCTCAATAGAAAACGCAAAATACATATTCAACAATCTAAGAAATATTGCTGATGAAATCGAATTCAAAAAAGATGGCATCATTCACAAAAGAGCCCAGCAAGTACTAGACGAATCGATTGCACTATTGGAAAAAATGAATGAAGATGGACTGTTCGTTTCTCTTTCTAAGGGCACCTTTGCAAACATTAAAAGACCCATCGATGGCGGGAAAGGTTTGGAAGGTGTATTTGAAAAAGGGAAACATTACTTTAACCCTTTTATAACAAAAATGTTGGAGGGAAAACAAAGATGAGCGGAGGATCATACTCAACAGAAAAAAAAGGTTTCGATGAAACTCTAAACCTAAAAGCCATAAAACCGTATGGAGACGCAATGAACGATGGAAAAATGCAATTAAGCTTCACATTACCTGTTCCTGATGGAGAAGAGGCGATAGAATCTGCGAAACAATTACTGATGAAAATGGGTTTAGAAGAACCTATGGTTGTTTATCACAAGGAGTTGACCAAGGGTTTCACTTTTTTCATCTGCTATGGAAGTTGCACACATACTCTTGATTATACTGCAATTCAAGTTCCTCACATAAAAACTAAAACAATGTCAATGGAAGAAATAGACGAATACATTAGAAAGTATATAGGTAGGAAAATAAAGGTAATAGGGGCTTCAACTGGAACAGATGCGCATACTGTGGGTATCGATGCAATAATGAACCGTAAAGGATACGCTGGACATTATGGTTTGGAAAGATACGAAATGTTTGAAACCCTGAACATGGGAAGTCAAGTTTTGAATGAGGTTTTCGTTGCCAAAGCATTAGAATTTGAAGCCGACGCCTTACTCGTCTCTCAAACTGTCACTCAAAAAAATATACATGTAAAAAACCTCACAGAATTAGTAGAATTATTGGAAGCCGAAGGAATCAGACACAAAGTAATTCTTATCGTAGGAGGTCCCCGAATAACTCATCAATTAGCCAAAGAAATAGGTTTTGATGCAGGATTTGGACCAAACACATATCCCGAAGACGTTGCATCTTACATAGCACAAGAATTATTTCAGAGATTACAGGAAAACAAACAATAACTTAATAAAAATAATAAAAATAGAGAAAATTAACCTTCAAAAAGATTCGATATAATTATATATTAGTTAGAGCTTCTTAAGGCAAGTAATTCTAAAAAGCAGGAGGGAAAAATAAATGCCGGAAGTAAAAGAATTTCAAGCAGAAACAAAACAATTGCTCAACTTGATAATAAACTCCATTTACACACACAAAGATATATTTTTAAGAGAGCTGATTTCTAACGCCTCAGACGCGCTTGATAAAATCAGATTCTTATCTTTGAAAGACCCTAGCATTTTACAAAATGATACCGAACTGCAAATTAGAATCGATATAGACAAAGACAACAACACTTTGATAGTTGAAGATAACGGTATCGGAATGTCTTATGAAGAGGTAATCGAAAACTTAGGAACTATTGCAAAATCAGGCACCAAAAACTTTCTGAACCAACTAAAACAGGCTCAATCTGAAAACACTGTAATAAGCCTAATAGGTCAATTCGGTGTTGGATTTTATTCCGCATTCATGGTGGCTAAAAAAGTTATTGTAGAAACAAAAAAGTGGGATCAAGATAAAGGTGTAAGATGGGAATCCGATGGAACAGGAACTTATTCAGTTGAAGAATGTGAAAAAGCCAATAGAGGAACTAAGATTACCTTAATATTGAAAGACGATTTAGATGAGGATGAAAATTATTTGGACCAATATAAAATTCAAGAATTAGTCAAAAAACACTCCAACTATATAAAATATCCCATAAAAATGAAATGGGAAGAAGAAGTGGAAGCAGGTAAACAGAAGATAACCGTTAAAATACTTAATTCGATGGTTCCCTTATGGAACAAAAACAAAGAAGAAATAACTCAAAACGAATACAACGAGTTCTACAAAGAACATTTTTACGATTGGAACGATCCTTTCGATGTTATTCATTTCAAAGCTGAAGGAACTACGGTTGAATTCACCGCATTGCTTTATATTCCTTCTAAGTTGCCGTTTACCTTTTTCAGCAAAGATTACAAAAGAGGGTTGAACCTCTATTCAAAGAACGTTTTTATAATGGAAAACTGTGAAGAAGTTCTCCCCGATTATTTGGGTTTTGTTAAAGGATTGGTGGACTCTCCCGACTTCTCTTTGAATATCTCAAGAGAAATACTCCAGAAAAACAAGCAACTTAAAGTAATAAGAAAAAATATTGAAAGAAAGATATTAGACGCTTTAAAATCAAAACTTGAAAACGAAAGAGAAAAGTACGTGGAATTTTGGAAAGAATTTGGAAAGGTTATAAAGGCAGGATTATATCAGAATATACAAGAAAAAGAAAAAGTTCAAGATCTGCTTTTATTCGAAAGTTCCACGTCTGATAAAAATATGGTAACCCTTAAAGAATATATTTCAAAAATGAAAGAAGATCAAGGTAATTACATATATTACGCAGTGGGGGAAAGCAAAGATATTATTGAAAACCTACCTCAAATGGAATCCTTCAAAGAAAAAGGTTATGAGGTGTTGTATTTAACAGATGAAATAGACGAATTCCTCATCAAATTGATGCACGACTACGAAGGAAAAGAATTCAAATCGATCAGCAGTTCAAATGTAAAAATAGATGAGAAATTTAAAGAAAAAGAAGAAGAAAACAAAGACTTGCTCCAAAAAATAAAAGAATACCTTAAAGACAAAGTGAAAGATGTTAGATTAACAGATAAATTGAAGGAATCCCCCGCATGTATAGTAAGCGCCAATGAAGCAATATCCTTAAACATGGAAAAGACCTTAAAAAATCTAGAGCAACTACCCTTTGAAGCTGAAAAGATCTTAGAGCTAAATCCTGATCATCAAGTATTTAAAATATTAACAGATATATACCACAAAGATCCTAACTCAGAAGAAATTAAAGATTACGCTGAATTACTTTACAACCAATCTTTGTTACTTGAAGGATTAGAAATCGAAGATAAAGCTACATTTGCAAAACTCATAACAAAGCTAATGATAAAATAAAAAATTAAAGACGCCCCAAATGGGCGTTTTTCATTTTCAAAAGGGTTACAGGGTGAAAGACTATTAAACAGAGTTTCTGAGTTTTTATGGTATAATTGAAGTAATAAGGGAATATTTTGAGGGGGTCTCATGCCGAAACCGAAGGAAGCTCTTTTCTTTATTTTTTTACTATTACCTTCATTTTTCTTTGGTTTTTTCATAGATTATGATTCATCCATTAACGCCAATATTGTATTTTTTGAAACGCAAAGTAAGTTTGAAATTTATTCAAACGATTCAAAGACCATTTACAAACTTTTTTACGAAGGGGAAATCTTTGAGCAAGCTAATTACAAAATTAGTAAAGGACCTGTAAAAGAAGTCTCTTCGTTAAAAAATGTAATTACGATCAAATTTCTTTATCCAATGAACAATTTAGAAATAAAGGACGATAGGATAATTTTTTATGGATATGAACCATACACTTTTCAAAAGATAAACTTTGAAAAAATAAAGTTAGATGATGCTATAGACTTGTTGTTTACTTACATTGGCTGGAATTGGATAAAAACGGAAGAATTGCCCGACACTTTTTTCGCTATAAATTCAAATGAAATACACATAGAACATTTTTTAAGAATGCTGAATGAAGTTTACTCTTTAAACACAATCTTTTACGATGAAGATACCGTATTGGTAGGTAAACAAGCCTCTGCCTTTGAAAATAATCTGCCTTTATTCATTGAAAATGAAAATATCTCTGAAGAAAGTTCCTCAACCAATTTTATGCTAGCCTCTTCAAAAGAAGATTCTTTAGATAGAAACCAAGAATATTTGCTTTTCTTTGAATCAAAGTATGACCTAACCCGTTTAGAAAAAATCTTTGATTGTAAAGTAGCCTTTTTTGAGGATAATTACTACGCAATCCTTGCCAGAGAAGGCGAAAAAGACCAAATTAACGAACTGATAAATTATTTGAACGAAATTCCAGAAACAAAAGATGTTTTACCTATAACACCACAAGAAATTAGCGAACCATCCACTCCTATTGAAAAGAAAGAAAATTACGAAGATGAAAGTTATGTTGTTTTAACCTCCGTCTACGACATGACATTTTTAGAAGAGATTCTACCTGTAAAGACTTACAAGTTAGACGAACAACATTTCTTTTTAATGGGAAGTAGTGAATCTATAAAAATAGCCCAAAAAATAAATGAACTTGTTCAACCCCAAATTATACCTGAAATGTTTAAACCTATAATTAACAAAGAACTCGTTACCATTCCTTTTGAAAAGAGTACAATTTTTGAGAAACTTTTAATCCAGGAGAATATCGAATTTTCAAATATTACAGAGCAGGAAGATTATGTTCTATATATGTTGGAATACGAAGAATCCAAAACAAGCTTTTTGAAAAATATTCTGGATTCATTTCCTTATGAAGAGGGCAGTGTTGAAATTTCGTTAAAAGAGTTAATTTCCTTGGTAGCAAAAGCACAATCTATAAACGTTATATCAGATTTTGAAAACGATAAAAAGGTAACCATCAATGACTTTAATTTAGATATGTCATCGTTACAGCCTTATTTGGTATCCCAAGACATTTGGTATGAGAATATCGGGCATAATACCCTTAGATTTTATGAACAGAAAAAACTATTAAAATACGAGATTTTCGTTTTCTCTGGACAAAATGTGGATAGATTCTCTGTGGAAGAGCTCTACTTATTAACTTTACAATTTGATGGTATAATAAATGGTAGCAAAGATAAGGCTTCGTTAATATCAAAACCAGTAATATACGTTAATGAAGGTGGGCGAGCATCAATAAAATCCGTCTTGTCGGTTCCCGTATTCGATGAGGAAGGTAAGATAGTATCAAAAATAGAATCAGGTTTTATAATGGAAGTAAGTGGTGAATATGACAATATTACAAAAATGGTCAACACTGAATTAGATATAAGCATAAGCGAATTGAAAAACGAAGATAAAAACATAGTTGATGAAAGAAATATGAACAGTAAATTTATCATCCCCAACGGTGGTTTTATAAAATTAGGTGGGCTTAATTTTACCAGCATAGTTGAAAATGAAACCGGCATCCCTATTTTTAAAGAAATACCCGTAATAGGACAATTGTTCACTTCTTATGAAAAAACAGAAAATGTATACGATTTAGTTATACTCATACATGTTGAAGTATCAAATAAACCCGAAATTGAGAATTATTTCTGAAACATCAGTCTCTCAGGAGGCGATTCGAAATATGGAGAAGGTTAGAAATCCTGTGGTTGCAGGTACTTTTTACCCTTCGAATCCAGAAAAATTAAAAAACCTTCTAAAAAGTTTTTTTGGTGATAGTTTTAAAGTAAATACCGAAAAATTAATTCCCCCTATGGGAGCAATAGTACCTCATGCTGGTTACATATATTCTGGAGAAACCGCAGCAAAAGCTTACAAAAAGGTATTTGAGAAAGGTATAGCAAAAAGAGTATTTTTATTAGGGCCTAATCATACAGGATTAGGTTCTAAAATATCAGTTTTCACAAGCGGTAGTTGGAAAACTCCCTTGGGAACGATAAATGTTGACGGAAAAACCGCAGGGAAAATTTTGAAAGAGTTAGACATTTATAACGATGAATCTGCACATTCGAGAGAACATTCATTAGAGGTACAACTGCCTTTTCTTCAGTATGCTATAGGAAATGATTTTGAAATTGTACCCATCTGTATGATGGATCAAAGTTTAGAAACCTCCAAAAACCTTGGAGAAATTTTAGCAGATATCATAGAAGAAGGAGATTTGATCATAGCTTCTTCTGATATGAATCATTACGAAAGTCACGAAAAAACATTGCTAAAAGATGAAAAAGTTATAGAAACATTAAAAAATATGAATCTGCAAGAAATGTATGATACAATAAGAAGATATAATATAAGTATGTGTGGATACGGTCCCGTGGCTGCTCTTTTAAGTATAGGATTTACTGATATTGAAATAATTGACCACACTACGAGTGGCCTAATAAGCGGTGATTATGAAGCGGTAGTTGGATACCTTTCCGCAATAGTTAGTAATTTGCAAAAATAACAAACTACGGAGGTGAACCTCATGTTAATAGAAACAGAATTTGGTACTGTAGATATCAAAAACGATGTTATAAAAGAATTGGTTTATAAGGCTGTTATCGAATCCTACGGCACGGTTGAAATCTCTGGAAAGCAAGGTTTTTTTGATAGGATATCAAGTTTTTGGTCAAAAAGTGAAGATAGAGGAATAAACGTATCAGAAAATGAAGAAAGTATAGTAATTGATCTCTTCCTCGTTTTTGAATATGGCCTTCCCATTAAAAAGGTAGCTCAAAATATACAAGAGAATGTTCACCATAGAGTCACATCTATGCTAAATTTTGATAATATCAAAGTAAATGTGAGCATATCTGGCTTGAAATATTAAGAGAAGGTGTCTATTGAATGCTCAAGTTTTTGTATGCAAAAGACCTATATTTAGCTCTAAAAAAAGGTGCAGCAGAATTAGCTAAAAACAAAGATGAAATTAACGCCCTTAATGTTTTTCCTGTCCCAGATGGAGACACGGGTAATAATATGTTAGCAGGTATGCTCGAAGCTTGTAAAAGTATGGATGAAGTTGAAGATAAAGACGATATGAAATCTATGATGGAAAGTTTGAGAAGAGGTCTTTTACTAGGAGCAAGGGGTAACTCAGGTGTTATTTTGTCACAAATATTTCGTGGAATAACTGAAATTCTCGAAAAAAAGAAAAGAATCAACACCCAAGATTTTATAAAAGCCCTTCAAAACGCTAAAGATAGAGCTTACAACGCCGTTATGAAACCAGTTGAAGGAACAATGCTGACTTTAATTCGAAGATTGTCAGAAAAGATGGAAGAAAGTATGTCCGAAGAAAAGGATTTTTTGGTTTTTTTCGATGCGATAGTAAAGTATTCATTTGAAATAGTAGAGGAAACCCCAAAATATTTGAAAAAATTACGCGATTCGAATGTTGTGGATGCTGGAGCAAAAGGACTTGCTTACATTTTAAAAGGGATGAATGATGCACTTCACGGCGATATTGAAGTAGAACTTGAGGAATTAGAATCTGCCACACCTGAACAAATAACAGAAATAGCCTATGAAGAACTAACATACCAGTATTGCACAGAAGCGATAGTAAAATTCCAGAAACAGCCTATACAAAAAAAGACCTTAGAAGAAATAAGGAGTTTTTTGGAAGGTCTAGGAGATTCCATTGTTTTAGTTAATCAGGATGACATATTAAAAACACACATACACACAAATCATCCAGGATTAGTCTTTGAAAAGTTTTTAGAACATGGCGAATTGATCAAAACAAAGATAGACAATATGAAATCACAACACGAACATATTATAGAAAAACAAAAAGAGGGCAAAATAGCCGATATAGAGCAAGCTAAAGTGGCTGTTAACAATAATCTGAATAATAAAAATTGGGGTGTGATTGCAGTCTCTCCAGGAAAAGGTATTTCAGATATCTTTATAAGTTTGGGAGTGGATCAAGTTATTTTTGGAGGTCAAACCACTAACCCTAGTGTAAAAGACTTCTCAGATGCGATTAATAAAGTTCCACAAAAAAAAGTGATCATACTCCCCAATAACCCAAATATTATTCTGGCTGCTGAAAAAGCTGCAGAGTTAACAGATAAAGAAATATTGATATTACCTACAAAACACATTCAAGAAGGCATAAGTGCCTTGCTTGGTTTCGATGACAATATGGACAAAGAAGAATTAAAAGAATCCATGATGGGATACGTTAAATCTATCGTCCCGATTGAAGTTACTTATGCGGTCAGGGATTCCACCATTAAGGGTGAAAAGATAAAAAAAGGCGAGTACTTGATATTTCTTGGAAAAGAGTTAAAAGCTCATGGAAAGAACGTTTATAAAGAAACGGAAAAAGTTTTAGAGGAACTAATAAAAAAAGGTTATGAAATCATTACCATAATTTACGGTGAAGGTGCCAAAAAAGAAAAGATCGATCAACTAGTAAAAAATCTGACCCAAAAATACGCCAATATAGAGATAGAAATTCACAACGGTGGGCAGAGACATTATCCACTGCTTATTTCCGTTGAGTAAAATCTGACAAATAATAAACAATTAATTCTGCTGGAAGAATGGAGGATTTGATTTGTACATTCAAGATGTGATTATGAACTTAGAAAAATTTTGGTCCGATTTTGGATGTGTTATAGACCAACCTTACGATATAGAGATGGGGGCAGGGACATACAGTCCTGCCACTTTTTTTAGATCTTTTGGGGCAAATGAATGGAGAGTTGCCTATACTCAACCTTGTAGAAGGCCAACAGACGGTAGATACGGTGAAAACCCAAATAGAATGCAACGATTTTATCAATACCAGGTAGTTCTCAAACCTTCACCCAAAGACGTCCAAGATCTATATATTAGGTCTTTGGAATCTTTAGGGATATCCCCTAAGGAACATGACATAAGGTTCGTAGAAGATAATTGGGAATCTCCTACTTTAGGAGCGTGGGGGGTTGGATGGGAAGTATGGTTAGATGGTATGGAGATCACTCAGTTCACGTACTTTCAACAGATGGGAGGCATCCCATTAACTTATATTCCCGTTGAACTTACGTATGGAATTGAGAGAATAGCTATGTATTTACAGAACATCGACAACGTTTATGAAACTAAATGGAATAAAAATGTAAAATACAAAGACATATACAAAGAAAACGAAAGGCAGTTTTCTTACTATAATTTTGAAGAAGCTGATATAGATATGCTTAAAACACTTTACAATATGTATAAAAAAGAATTTCAAAGGCTAATTGCAAAACAATTATATTTACCTGCATACGACTATTTAGCAAAATCAGCACATGTATTCAACTTAATGGACGCAAGAAATGCCATTGGAGTTAACGAAAGGCATCAATACATATTGGATATAAGGAATATGGCGAAAAGCTGTGCAAAACTATATATAGACAGTTCAAATGCGGAGGTAATTGATGTTGAATAGGGCAATTTTTGAAATAGGTGTTGAAGATTTACCCCCATCAGAATTTGATAATATACTAACTCAATTGGAAGAAGGATTAAAAAAATCCTTGGAAAAAAATGATTTGAATTTTTTGTCTATGAATATCTTCATTTCCCCTCGTAGGTTTGGAGCTTACATCGTGGGCCTTCCAGATAAACAGCCCGATAAAAAAGAAAAAAGAAAAGGTCCTCCAAAAAAGATTTGCTTCGATGAAAATAACCAACCTACAAAAGCACTCGAAGGTTTTGCAAAAGGCCAAGGTGTTCAGGTAAAAGATGTAAAATTTGAAAATAATGACGGCGCAGAATACGCATATATAGAGTTTGTTAAAGCGGGAGAGCCTACCAAAATTATTTTACAAAATATCATTCCAGAATTGATAACAAACATGAATTTTGCCAAAAGTATGAGGTGGGGAAAAGGTAATTACACCTTTGTAAGACCGGTACATTGGGTCTTAGGTTTGTACAATAGAGAGATTTTAGAATTCGAAATGTTCAATGAAAAATCCTCCAACAAAAGTTATGGTCATCGTTTTTTTGGCGAAGAGATGATAATTACAAATCCTCAAACTTTCTTTAGTGAATTAAAAAAGAACTATGTAATCCCCCTATATGAAGAAAGAATAGAAGTAATAGAGAGAGAAATTCAAGAGCTAGAAGATGAATATAATATCAAGATTTCTTTGGAAGAGCACGAGGATTTAATTCGAGAAATTGCCAAAATGACAGAATTTCCTAAAGGGGTAGTTGGAAGTTTTGATGAAAAATATCTTTTTCTACCACCAGAAATCATCATTGTCACTGTAAGACACCATCAAAGAAGTTTTGTGGCGATGAAAGATGGAAAGGTAATCAACAAATACATAGCTTTCCAGGACGGATTTGGCAGAAAAAGCAACGTTACTAATGGCTATACTAGAGTAATAAACGCAAGATTAGACGATGCAGCTTTTTACTATGAAGACGACTTAAAAACGGATATACAGAAGAGGCTTGAAGATTTAAAGAGTATTACTTATCAAGTAGAATTAGGAAATTACAGAGAAAAATGTGAGCGAATATCAACACTCAGTTCAAAAATTGCCGAAAAACTTGGTTTTGAAAATTTAGATGTAGTTAAAAGAGCCGGCTTGTTATGTAAAATTGACATCCCTTCAAAAGTTGTATATGAGTTTCCTGAATTGCAAGGAATTATGGCAAGAATCTATTTGAAACACAAAGGAGAAAATGAAGATGTTTTCTTAACAGCCGAAGAACACTACAAACCTCTTTCGGAAAATGATGAAATATCTCAAAATTTAGTTGCTAATATCGTCTCCATAGCGGACAAAATAGATGACCTAATCGGATATTTTGGTATAGGAAAGATCCCTTCAGGATCAAAAGATCCTTTTGCATTGAGAAGAAAAGCTTTTGGAATCTTAAGAATTTTGATATCGATGGAATGGGACCTGAACCTTAAAGAACTTATCGACTTATCAGAAAAAGTGTTCGCCGAAAGTGGGAAATCTAACATATCTATAAAACCTGTAGAAGTTGAGTTAAAAAGTTTCTTATCCAACCGTTTAGGAACCATCTTAGAAAGAGAAAACATATCCGCAGAGGCAATAAATTCGGTTTTAATAAATGTATATAAACCTTTAAGAGCTTACTTGGCTGCCAAATCATTGGATAAGTTTATAAAAAAAGAAGAATTTCAAGATTTTATTACAGCGTTTCAAAGGGTAAACAACATTTCAAAAAACCATTATTCCCAAGAATATCATGGCAGACTATTCGTAGAAGAAGAGGAAAAAACGTTATTTCAAAAATATTTGGAAGTGAAGTCTCAATTTGAAAACTGTTTGAAAAAATTAGATTACGATGGAGCGATTGAAAGCTTAATCTCTTTAAAAGAAAATATTGACAGGTATTTTGATAACATTTTTGTTATGTCTGAAGATGAATCTATAAGAAGCAATAGACTAGGTTTTTTAAAATCTTTATCAGCGCTGTTTTATGAAATTGGAGACGTGGAAAAACTATACAAAGGCTAAATTTTAAGATAAGGCGTGTTTAAACAATGGATTTACTTTACTATGAAAATTTTAAAAGTTGCAGTTATTTCGTTCCTACCTATAAAAGACAAGGTTCATACTTTGATATTAATATAAATGGTTTGAAGGTTGAAGCTAATTATGAAAGCATCAACAACGGTGTAGTAAAAATCATTAGAATGGGGAACAATTTTAAAAAATCTTATTGGTTACATATATATACCGTATATAAATATTTCAAAGATAAGGGTGAACCTATAAAAAGAATTGTTTTAGAAACATCCAATGGAAGTTATGAAATAAATGTTTCAGATATTCTTTTAAGAGAAAAATGGATAACGAAAGAACTTAACGATCTTAAATCAACTAAAAAAGTCCATGGGCCACATTGTAAATTCTGCAAAATTAAAAACCAATGCCATTTGGAATTTTTAAGGGAAGGAGATTATTCCATAGTCCCTAACTTAAGTAAATCTATGGTTGAGGATTTAAAAAATATGAATTTGGAACCATTGACAGTTATAAAAACCAATCAAATAGAAAAATTGGACAAAAGATTCAAAAAACCTTTATACAATCTAAAATCTCTAATTGAAAACCAAGTTTACGTTATTGATGAGCATTCTTTTCCACAAGATTATATAGTCTTTGACGTAGAAACTTACTTAAACAAAGACTTTTTATTCGGATTTTTGGAAAACGAAACTTACGTTCCTTTCTTTTTAGAAAAAAACACATACAAAATCGCTGCAAAAATGGTAGATTTCCTGTATGAAAAAGACAAAGTGCTATTGCATTACGATAAAAATGATCTCACAGCCTTAAAAAAACTTTCATCTAAATATCCTCTATTGAGAGATAAATTAAGTAAAATTTCCTCAAAAACGTGTGATCTATACGAAATAATAAGAAAAAATTACAGTTTACCCGTTGTCTCTTATTCATTAAAAGATATAAGTAAATACTTTGGTTTTAATTGGAAAACAGAGTTAAATGGTTTTGCGGTTATACTCGAGTACAAAAGTTATCTGAACGGCAATAGAAATGCTTTGAAAAATATTTTTAAATACAATGAAGATGATTGTAGAGCTACAAAATTAGTATTAGAAAGCCTTAGGGCCATTTAGTACGTTCATAAACCCTCTAAATAAGACCTATGTATGGTTTATCCAATGCTGTACATAAGTCTTTTTTAATGTTAGTATAAACAATTCTAAAAATTATATAGAAGGAGCTAATAGTATCTATGAAAGATTTATGGAATTTATTTATAACTTTTGCTCGAATCGGGAGCCTAACTTTTGGTGGTGGCTACGCAATGTTACCAATGATTCAAGAGGAAGTCGTTAAAAAACACAATTGGGCAACCGATGAGGAAGTAATTGATTATTATGCCATCGGTCAAAGTACGCCTGGAATAATTGCTATAAATACAGCTACTTTCGTAGGTTACAAATTAAAAGGGGTAGTGGGAGGAATATTTGCTACATTAGGGATGGTCTTCCCTTCTATCGTAATAATAACCATTATTGCCATATTTTTCGAACAATTTCAAGATTTGCAAATAGTACAACATGCTTTCGGTGGTATTAGGGTAGTTGTAGTTGCACTAATGTTGAACGCTATAATAAATATGTGGAAAAAGTCTGTCAAAGATTACATAGGTATAATTATATTTTCAGTTGCTTTTATTGTTGTTGCTTTCTTAAAATTATCCCCAGTTGTAGTTGTGATAACATCTTTCATAGTCGGATTGATTATACAGCAAAATAGGATAGAACCGCCCCAAAAGGGGTCCAAGGATGATAGAAAGTGAATTACATTACACTCTTTTTTGAATTCTTTAAAATAGGACTTTTTTCTATAGGTGGAGGTTTGGCAACTATACCTTTTCTTCAAGATCTAGCTCGTAAGTATGATTGGTTAACCCTTAATGACTTAGCTGATTATATAGCTATATCCGAATCTACGCCGGGACCTATTGGAATAAACACAGCTACATTTGTTGGTTATAACTTCGGAGGTATTTTTGGTGGTATAATAGCTGTACTGGGGATAGTGACACCTTCAATAATAATTATTACTATAATTGCCCATTACTTTCAAAGGTTCAATGAAAAACCATTTATACAAAATGGATTTTATGCTTTAAGACCGGCGGTAGTTGGTCTAATAGGTGCAGCAGCGTATGAAGTAGCAAAAGTTTCCTTATTTCATCTTGAGAGTTTTACAGAAACTCAAACTTTGGTTTCTATTTTCAATTTCAAGGCTATAATATTGTTTATGATCATCATTTATCTAATGGAACGGTTTAGAAAGCATCCTGTAGTTTATTTGGCTTTAGGAGCGGCTGTGGGAATAATTTTTAAGTTTTAACTTGGTAAATTGGTTAAATAACTTTGGTACAAGCACCTAAACGGTAGGAGGATATTTTATGAAAAAAGGAATGCTTATTGTAATAGAATCTGGGACAGACGCAAGTGGCAAAGCAACACAAGCAGAAATATTATCACAAAGATTAAAAGATGAAAAAATTAAGGCATACAAAGTTGAATTTCCAAATTACAAAAGTGACTCTTCCGCTTTGATAAAAATGTATTTAAAAGGTGAATTTGGGGAAAACCCTGAAGCAATAAATCCATACGCTGCTTCCACATTTTTTGCCGTGGACCGATTCGCAACTTATCAAAAAGAATTGAAACCCTTATATGAATCTGGTGGAATTTTAATATCCGATAGGTACACAACCTCCAACATGATATATCAATCTTCAAAATTCGAAAATCAAAGTGAAAAAGATGAATTTTTGGAATGGCTTTGGGATTTGGAATTCAACAAATTTAATTTGCCAAAACCTAATTACGTAATATTTTTAGATATTCCTCCCAAAATAAGTATAGAATTGCTGAGAAAAAGAAAGGAAAAAATAATAGACCTAACAGGAAAAGATATCCATGAAAAAAATATTGAGTACATAAACAAGACATACGAAAATGCAAAATATATCGCCCAGAAGTACAATTGGACAATAATAAACTGTTTAAAAGAAAACGAAGAATTAAAATCAATCGAAGAAATTCACGAAGAGATCTACTCTATATGGAAACAAATAAGAGATTTAGGAGAAATATAAAATGGCCTTTGCTATAATTTTCAAATTTGGATTTTGGACTTTTTTTGTATTAATATATGCATTTGTTGCTACGACTGTTATCATCTTGGAAAGAAAAAGACCAGAAAAAACCATAAGTTGGCTTTTAATATTTGCCGTAATCCCACTTATAGGATTTGTAATCTATCTTTTTTTTGGAAGAAACTGGAAAAGAAGAAAACTTACCAGTGATATTTACCTGGATTCAAAACCCAGTTTATCAGAAGAAGAAGAAAAATGGCTAATTAAGGTACTTGGGGAAAATGATACTCAATATTTACAACTAATTAATCTTTTAAAAAGGAACTCTAAGTCGCCTTTATTTTTAGGAAATGACATAGAAATTTTTAATAATGGGAAAGAAAAATTTTCTTCTTTTTTTAAAGAAATTGAAAATGCAAAAGAATCTATCCTTTTAGAATACTATATTGTAAAAGACGATGAAACCGGTAATAAACTCAAAGATCTTCTGATAAAAAAGGCTAAAGAGGGCGTGGAAATTAAATTTATTATGGATAAAATAGGTTCAGGGCGTCTAAAGAAAAGTTATATAAAGCAATTAAAAAGTGCAGGAGTTGAAATTGCTTTTTACAGCTATTTTCTATCGCCGGTGCTTAAATTCCTAAATACTCAGGTTAATTACAGAAATCACAGAAAAATAGCGATAATTGACTCTGAAATCGGCTTTATTGGTGGAATAAACATTGGAAATGAATACATTGGTAAAAGTAGTTTGGGATATTGGAGAGACCTTCACTTAAAAGTCAGGGGAGAGGCTGTAAACGGACTTCAAAAAATTTTCTTTGAAGACTATCAAACAATTGTAAAGGCAGAGAGAAAAAAAGAAAAAATAGATCCTAGTAAATACTTTAAAAAACAAGAGAGAAAAGGAGACTCATTAATACAAATAGCGGTGAGTGGCCCAGAATCAGAAAATTCATCGATAATGCAAACCATCCATAAGATGATTACTATTGCTAAAGACCATATATACATAGCTACCCCGTACTTCATTCCAGATGATAGCATTCTTTCTGCCTTGAAAATAGCGGCCCTTTCCGGTGTTAAAGTAAAAATTTTATTTCCTGGAAAGATGGATCATTTTTTAGTATATTTTGCTTCAAGGACTTATTTAGAAGAAATTATAAAATATGGTGTTGAAGTGTACTTTTACAGAAAAGACCGGTTCATACACTCCAAATTTGTATCGATAGATGGCTTAATATCAACCGTTGGAACCGCAAATATAGATATCAGAAGCTTCGAACTAAATTATGAGGCAAACCTTTTAATATACGATAGAGAAAAAACTAAACAAATAGAAGATATTTTTCATGAGGATTTAAAAATTAGTTCCCGCATATCTCAAGATTACTTTAATGCTCAGCCTTTCCTTATCAAATTTACAGAAGCATTCTGTAAGATTTTCTCTAATCTTTTGTAAAAAGTGCAATTTTTACTTGACAACCTTTATTTGTTGGTGTATAATCATAAAAATTAACTTTCAATTAAGCGAGGGTTACTATGAAAAAAATTTCATTGCACTTTTTAACAAATACTCTCGATACTTTAAAATCAAAAAATAATCAATATTTCTACTTTT
The DNA here is from genome assembly GCF_000018605.1 of Petrotoga mobilis SJ95. NCBI lineage: Bacteria > Thermotogati > Thermotogota > Thermotogae > Petrotogales > Petrotogaceae > Petrotoga > Petrotoga mobilis. Next base: position 1,175,057 of record NC_010003.1, read on the forward strand.
GGTATTGGAAAGACACCCAACTTGGTGCCTTCCATTACCTATTAGCTAGCAAGTAGGTATAAGAAGAACAAATTGGGTGTCTACGAAAAAGTAGACACCTTTTTTTTAATAAAACACAAAAAAACAAAATCTCCAGGAGGTGTGAGGGTATGAAAAAAGTATTAACAACTTTGGTTATTGTTTCTTTGTTCACATTTACTTTCGGCGTAAAGATTGGCATCACACAAATTGTGGAACATCCAGCTTTAGATAAGATTTATCAGGGGATAATTGATTATCTTGAAGATTCGGGTGTAGATTTCGAGTATGAACATCAAAGCGCTCAAAATAGCTTTCAAAATGCGATAACTATAGCTAACAAATTCAAAACAGATGTAGATATAATAGTTGCAATAGCTACACCTTCCGCTCAAGCAGCTGCGACGGAAATAAAAGACAAACCTGTAGTATTCAGCGCCGTTACAGATCCACTCAGTGCGGGTTTGATACCTAAATTCGGTAAAAATCCAGGAAATGTTGTTGGAATAAGTGATATGGTTCCTGTTGAAACACATGTAAACCTCATGAGAACAATATTTCCTGATGCCAAAAATTTAGCGATACTTTACAATACCGGAGAAGCTAACTCGGTTTTTTTAGCAGATCAAACCAAGAAATTTGCACCTCAACTTGGATTCAATGTAATAGAAATTACAGGAACGAACGCCAACGAACTTGTTACTTCCTTAAACGCTCAAGCGAACAGGATAGATGTTGCCTATTTATACACAGATAATTTGGTTGCTTCATCTGCCGAAATCTTAGGCCAAGTATTTGAAAAAAATAAAATTCCTGTAGTTGCTGGAGATATTGATATAGCAAAAAAAACATCTGTTTTAGGTTTTGGCTTTGACTATTATCAAGTAGGAATAGAGACAGGAAAAATTGTTTTTGATCTCATAAACGGTAAAAAACCTTACGAAATTGAGTCAAGGATATTAAGTGCAGACTCACTAACGTTTTATATAAATTTGGACAGAGCCCGAGCCCTAAATGTAAACATACCTCAACAATTTATAGATATTGCAGATGAAATAGTAGATACACTATGATCTGGAAAGAATTTTAGGAGGAAAATTATGGATTTAGTAGGTATATTAGAACAAGGATTAATAGCCTCCCTAGTTGCAATGGGTGTGTTTATAAGTTTCAGAGTCATCGACCTTCCAGATTTAACACCTGATGGATCATATGTATTAGGAGGGGCGGTAACCGTTGCGTTTATGTACGCAGGTCTGCCTTGGATACTGTGTATGATCCTTGGTGGTATAATGGCTGGTTTTTTTGGGATAGTAACCGCACTGATACATAACAAATTAAAAGTAAATTCCTTGTTAGCCAGCATATTGGTGATGACCATGCTCTATTCGATAAACATAAGGGTCATGGATGGACCGAACGTTTCTGTTCCAAAAGAAATAAGCGCACAGCAAGAAGCACAATACACAGAGAGAACAAAATTAGATGACATTTTAGGTATGAGTACCTTAAAGGAGAATCAAAGCAATTTACAAATAAACGAAACCAAAAAAACCTTATCTCCATTCAGAGAAAACTCTGGATATAATTCTACCATCTTAATAGGATCGGTGGTATTTGTATCTGCTCTTTTAACAATAATCTTTTTGAGAACGGAATTAGGAATTGCCCTTAGGGGATACGGAGGTAACAAGGCAGGAATCAAAAACCTTGGTATGAACCCTGAAATTATGAGTATAATAGGATTATTTTTAGGAAATTTCTTTGCGGGGTTGTCGGGGTCCTTGTTCTCTATGTACGGTGGATTTTCAGATGTAAATATGGGGCAAGGCATAGTTGTAACTTCTTTGGCGGCGGTTATTTTGGGGGAAATAATATTTGGGAGGCTAAATCTGTTCTATAACATGTTATGCCCCATTATTGGAGCTGTTGTCTATCAATTTTTACTGGCGTTAGCCATGAGATATGGTTACACGATAGGCTTCCAATCAAGCGATATGAAACTAATAACTGCGTTGTTCATAATAATAGTAATAGGATTGAGGAGGGTGGAATTTAAAAAATGGTTGAGCTTAAAAACATCAGAGTAGTATACAATAAAAATCAAGTTAATGAAAAAAAAGCATTGGACAAATTTGAGTTAAGTATTAAAAAGGGAGAATTCGTCACTATCATAGGTCCCAATGGTGCTGGTAAAACAACGCTTCTTAAAGTCTTAACTGGAGAAGTAGCGTTAGATCAAGGAAGCTTTACATTAAATAACAAAAGCATAAAAAGAATTAAACCCTACAAGCTCTTTCGAAATGTTGGCATAGTGTATCAAGAACCTGATAGAGGTGTATTTCCTGATCTAACCCTCGAAGAAAATTTGATCTTGGGATCCAAAAAAGGAAATAGATTCTTTTCATTTGGAAAATACGAAGGATTAGAATTGTTGAAATCTTTAAACATGGGATTAGAAAACAGACTTAAAACAAAAGTCAAAGAATTTTCTGGAGGGCAAAAACAGGCTCTCGCCATGGTTCTTGCTTCTATAACAAAGCCTGACCTTCTGCTGTTAGATGAACATACAGCGGCTCTTGACCCAAAAAATGTTGAAAAGGTAATGGAACTAACTATGAAGATAAATAAAGAGTTAGGATTAACCATAATAATGGTCACACACAACATGAAAATAGTGGAAAAATATTCAAGCAGAATAGTGGAGATCAAAGATGGCAAAGTTACAAAAGATTTCGTCTACGAAAAAACGCATAACACAGAAGAACTAAAAAAAGTAACAGCTAATTGACAAATCAAATAATTATAACTTATCTTCTAGACGCTCTATACCATAGAGCGTTTTTACTTTTTTAATCAATAATAGAATATGGTATAATATTTAAAACAGATTGGTTCAAAATTTGAAAGGACAAGATACTAAATGACTGTAAAAAAAGTTGATGTTTACAAAGAGATAGATGATCCAAACAGGAATTTCTTCATTTCGGCATCAGCTGGAACGGGCAAAACTTATATTCTTACACAATATTTTATAAAAGTGTTAGAAAAGAATTTTCCCAATGCTGACATAGTTGATAACATTCTTACGGTGACCTTTACAAATAAAGCTGCCTCCGAAATGAAGAATAGAATTATGGAAGAGGTTTCCAATAAATTGGATAAAAAACCCCCATATGGCGCCAGCAAATTAGAATGGTATCAATATTGGAACGAAGTAAAAATTAATTTATCACGCTCCTGGATCAAAACTATAGACAGCTTTTGTTCAAGAATAATAAGGGAAAACAACATTTCAGTGGGAGTAGACCCAAATTTTAGTATAATAAGCGATTTTCAAAGAGATCGAGAAGTTGAAAGATCGGTTTATTCTGCTCTAAGAGTCGCCTTAGAAATATATCAAGACAAGGAAATAGATTGGCTCAACTTCTTATCCACAAAAAGGAAAGAAAAAATAGAAAAGTATGTCGAAGCTTTAAATGAAGAAAAAACAAAATTTAAAGAAACCTTTAAAACTATACTTTCTGAAATAGGACTGGACAAGTTTGAAAAAATAATTCAAGATATTGTTTCCAACTGGCGCATCGAAATGTCAAGAGCTTTATTAACTAATGATTTAGAATTAGCAGATAAAGAACTTTCCGAACTTTACAAGAACTTTTTATGGCTTGTCAAAATTATTTCTCTCATCGCTAGTGAATTCTATTTGGGATTAACCATCGATAATTTTTTATACGATTTCAAAGCGGTTTTAGAAAAGGTTGTAGAAGAATTCGAAAATAACCCTGACCTTCTTAAAAAGTACCAAAACAAATTTAAATACATCATAGTTGATGAATTTCAAGATACCAATTATCTTCAAAAAGAAATCTTTGACAAACTCCATACCACAGATAATTACTTTTTTTACGTTGGAGATAGGAAACAATCCATCTATCGTTTCAGAGGAGCGGATGTGTCTGTGTTTTCTCGTTCTTTAACAGAAGCTGAAAACTCTGATGAAGAAGTTCTTTTGGGAAAATTAACTAAAAACAGAAGGTCCCACCAACAAATAATAAATTTTGCAAATCATCTTTCTGAAACTTCTTTATTTAAAAGAGATAATTTACAGATGCCAGATATCGATCCCAAACTTTTAGAAAATCTTTCCTTCCAAGAAGAAGATATATCAGAACCCGAAATTCCTCCCCAAGAGACCGAAACAATTCCTACATTGAGTGAAGACGATACTAAAAGAGTTAAATACATATTAATTGAACCTACAGAGGAAAATGGTTTAAACAACCAAGAAAATCGCCTTGCTATTGAAATTGACACGTTGGCAAAAGTGATAAAAAAGTTGTTAGGACAAGAAATGGATTTCAAGGTAAGAAAAAATAATAAAGTATATTACGAAAGAAGAAAAATAGAACCAAAAGATATCGCTGTCCTTTCAAAAGAATTAAAAAATACAGAGAAAATACTTAGAAACACTTTTTTTAAATATAATATACCCTTTTATATATTCGGCAGCAAATCTTTTTACAATAGACCAGAAATTCAAGCTATTTTCGCTGCCCTCAACTCAATTCAAAATCCATTCAACGACTACCAGTTTGTCAGATATATGATGTCACTTCTAGTAGGTATGAGTTTTCAAGATCTTTCCAAATTAGTAGAAAAAAGTCAGGGAAGTTTTTTTGAAACGTTTGAAAACATAAAAAATGAATTCCCTGAAGATGTAGTAGAAAGTTATAAAGTGCTTAAAAAGTACAAGGATCTCAAATATTATTTAACTCCTTCTTCTATACTGAAAGGTATAATAAACGATAACAATTACTTCTCTAAACTCGCTTTAACAAACGATCCTGAAGTTTCAATATCCAATATAAAAAAACTTATAAATCAAGCTGAAGAATACAACAATATGGCAAATTCCTTTTCTGAATTGGTGAGATTTTTGAAAAATGCCTCTAATATTTCTGAAGAAGAAGCTTCTATTGAAGATGAAACATCTAACAGTGTAAAAGTAATGACCATCCATAAATCTAAAGGTTTGGAATTTCCTATTGTATTAATGATTGGTTTACACAACTCTATCTCAAACACAAAAAATGGTTCTAATGCAGAATTTTCAATCCCTAATGCGGAGGGAAATAGATATTACATCTTAAACAATATATATAAAGAGAGCGTAGAAAACAGTGATCACTGGCTTCTCAAATGGTTTAAAAACAACGAATTTTTGGATAAAACCGAAGCCAATAGATTAGTATATGTGGGAATAACAAGAGCGAAAGACTTGTTGCTACCCATTTTAGTGTCCAACGAGAAAGCTGATACTTTAAATAATTTCTTCTTAACTGTAAAAAATTCAGATATGATAGATATAATTCAATCTGATCATATTCAGCAAGTACAAGAAAACACCCCTGAACCTCTGAACCAAGAGGGAGAAAATTCTTTGTTTAAAGATATACCACAACAAAATCTTAAAGACTTAACCAATCTCTCGTATAAAAAGTATATAGCCCCAACTTACATAATCAAGGAAATAAAAACTGAAGAATTAGATTTAATCGAAGACCTCAGTGGAACCATTACATCTCCTTCAACTTATTTTGATCCAAAAAACATTTTTTCAGACCAAGAGCTTATCTTCAGAGGGTCTTTTTTACACTCTAAACTAAGAAGTGCTCAAAACATAAGTCACATAAAAAACATGATAAAAAATGGCGAGTTACCACAGCGTTTTGATGAATTAGATATAGTGAAAAAAGCTTTCACACCCAATGAGAATAAAATAATAAAAAATGAATGGAGACTCATGAAAAAATTGAATTTAGGAAAAAAAGAATACATGTTATTTGGGATTCCTGATAAAGTCATCATAGAAAACGGTGATATCGAGATTTTGGATTACAAATACTCAGAATTGAGAGATCCAAAAAAAATCAACGATTATCAATTTCAAATTTTATTCTATCTTTATCTATTATCCGACTTTGGGAATCCAAAAAGTGGTCACATAATAAGTATCAAAACATTACAAGATCCCATAACTTTTGAATACGATCCCAAGTTTGAAGAGAGATTGATCTCACAACTTTTGAAAGAGGGAAATTATTATGAATTCAGCTAAACGAAAAAATTTAAGTAAAGTTGGGAACCCTCCTGGAGAGCTTATTTACACAGGAAAATTAGAACCATCAAACGCAATCATCAACGTTTTTTCGTATGATCAACACTCTTATAATCTAAATGAAAATGTCGACCTTGACCTTATAAAAACCCTAGATAAAAACCAAATACACTGGATCGATTTTGAAAACGTCTCTGACTCAAATCAATTAAAAGCCATTGGCGAAATCTTTGATATTCACAAGTTAACCTTAGAGGATATAATTAATGTCAATCAAAGAACTAAGATCGAGTTCTATGATTCTTACACATTTTTAGTCATAAAATTAATCTCCGATTCAAGCGAAAAGCTAGAATTTAGACAACTCAGTATAATTATACAAGGAAACATAATGATTAGTTTCTCAGAAGAAAAGAATTTTGCCACAAATTTGTTAAAAACACAGCTCAAGACAAACGCAGGAGATATAAGGAAAAAAGACGTAGGTTACTTAACCTTCTCTTTAATGGATATAGTAGTTGATAGTTACTTATCAAAATTAAATAACTATATTTCACATACGGAAGAAATTGATGAAAAAATCACAGAAGAGATTGAAGAAGAGCATTTTATAAAAATAAAGAAAATCAAGCAGGAAATATTAAGGTTCCGAAGATTTGTATTCCCTTTAAAAGACATACTCTTTCAAATACAAAAAAAAGAAAAGGGATTCGTAAATGAAAGTAATGAGGTATACTTTATCGACCTTTACGATCATACCATAAGGATAAACGAATCTATCGATTTATTGAGAGAGAATTTAAATAACTTAACAGAGATTTACTTGTCGATAGTGAGCAACCGTTTAAATGAAATAATGAGAATACTCACCATAATATCAACTATTTTCATCCCACTAACTTTTATAGCGGGAATATACGGCATGAATTTTGAGAATATGCCAGAACTGCATTGGAAATTTGGCTATTTCCTAATCTTAGGTATCATGGCGACTATAGCTGTGATTATGATAATTATATTCAAAAAGAAAAAATGGTTTTGAATTACAAATACCTATAAGGGGGCTAATTACATGAAGGAAAGTATAATTAAAAAAGTAGAAGAATTAAAAGAAGAAATTATTGAAAGTTCAAAAAAGTTCATATCAATTGACTCTGTCAACCCACGTGCGGGAGGACCTGGAGAAAAGGAAGCTGCAGAATGGCTGGAATCTTTGATTAAAGGCTGGAATTTTGATGAAATTAAAAGATACGACGCTCCAGACGATGCTGTTGAATATGGATACAGGCCAAACATTGTTGCAACCTATAAAGGTCAAAATCCACAAAGAACTATTTGGTTTGTAACGCACATGGACAAGGTACCTGCTGGTGATATCAAATTGTGGGAAACAGATCCTTTTCAACCGGTAGTAAAAGACGGAAAGATTTTTGGAAGGGGAAGCGAAGACAATGGAGCCTCTTTAATATCAACATTATATGCCGTGAAAAGTATTATGGATTTAAAAGTGAGGCCAAAAAACAACATTGCCTTAGCTTTGGTTTCAGATGAAGAAACGGGTTCAGAATTTGGAATAAAATACTTATTAAAACAAGGATTATTTAAAGAAGGGGATTGGTTCTACGTACCAGATGCCGGGGAATCTGATGGAAGCTTCATCGAAGTTGCGGAAAAATCGATTATGTGGTTAAAAATAACAACTATTGGAAAACAAGGCCATGCATCTATGCCCAATATCTCCATTAACGCCCATAGAGCTGGTATGGATTTTGCAATTGCAGCGGATAAATATTTCCACGAAAATTATAACCTACAAGACGACCTCTTTAATTATCCTTACTCTTCTTTTGAACCAACAAAGAAAGTATCAAATGTTGAAAATATAAATACCATTCCCGGCACTGATATCATATATTTCGATGGAAGAATTCTTCCAAATTATGACGTTGAACAAATAATAAACAACCTTAAAAACCTGTCAAAAGAATACGAGAATAAATGGAATGTCAAAATAATAATTGAAGGGGAACATATTGAAAAATCAACAAAACCCACTCCAAAAGACCACCCCTGTGTAGAAATGTTGAAAGAAAGTATAAGGGACCTTAGAAATATAGAAGCTGAAGTTGGTGGAATAGGTGGAGGTACCTGTGCAGCGATAGTCCGTGGGGCAGGGTTTCCTGCTGCTGTTTGGTCAACAATTGATGGAACAGCACATCAACCTAACGAATACGTGAAAATTGACAATTTAATTAAAGATACCCAAGTTTTCGCATACCTTATGAATAATTTATAATTATTGTTTTTAGTCTTACAGATTATATTGGGGGTTGTATGATGTATGTAAAATTATGGCAAAATGATACTTTTCAAGCAATTGAATATACCGAAACCTTGCAAAAAGCCTTTGATAAAATAAGCAGTGAAGAAGAAAATTTGGTCGTTGTGAGACGAGATGGGACTCTGTACAACCTCATTACTTTCAACGATATAACAACTACATTTTCTTCTTATGGCTTAGATACGAAATTAATAGAAATATTAGATCCTACCGACTCTTTTTTATTTGACACTGACTTATTAGAAGATGCTCTAGTTTTGATGTTAGAAAACAGAGCTAGAGTTTTACCCGTTGTTAACAATGAAATGCGCCCTGTAGGAATCTTTGGACTTTTTGAAGTTTTAAAAGCCTTTAAAACCATCTCAGCTATTGATGAAACAGGAACACGAGCTTTAATAAAGATAAATGACGTTCCTGGTGAACTCGGCAAACTCTTGAGCATATTTGCGAATCGAAAAATCAACCTTCTCTCTCTAATGACCGCCAAAATAAGTGACGAAAAGAGAATGATCAGTCTCAAATTAGGCATTAAAAATATCGACCTCATTTCTGATATATTGGACGAAGAAAATATAGAGTATGAAGGTATATACGAAGAAAATGGAGACAAAGACAGGTAAAAAAGCGGGGTGAAAGGGCGAAGCCCTCTCTACCTTTCCTTACGGGTGGGGAGCGGGGTGAAAGGGCAAAGCCCTACTCCACCTTTCCTTATGGGCGGGGAGCGGGGCGAAGGGGCGCTAAAACAAGTTTTTAGAATCTTTAAAGAAAAGACAGAATTACTCACTAGGAGGCGATACATATTATGAAAATAGCTTACGTATCCTACGAAGTCTCTCCATTTGCTAAAGCTGGAGGCTTGGCAGACGTAGCTGGAGCCTTACCAAAATATATTAAAAATGCAGGAGAAGATATATACGTTGTGATGCCTTTTCATAAAAACATAGAAAATAATTATGATATTTCTAAATTTGAGGTTGTAAAAACAGGCTTAATACCTGATTCTCATACACATAAATCTCCTTTCAGTGTTTATAAAAGTTATTTAGAAGGTTCCTCTGTAGTAATTTATTTCATAAAAACCGATTCTCTCTATGATTCAAAAAACATATATGATGAAGAAAATATCTTTTTGAAGACTTCATACTTCTGTGATTCTGCTTTAAAAACTATAAAAGAATGCGAACCCGACACAAACGTTATCAACATAAACGACTGGCACACTTCTCTTATACCTGTATATCTAAAAACCCATTATTTACAAGACAACATTTTAAAAAAGATAGCAACAATATTAACTATTCACAACATAGGTTATCAAGGACTTTTTAACCCTGAAGTATTAAATCAGGCTGGATTACCAAATTACCTCTTCAACATGAACGCTCTGGAATATTATGGAAAAGTAAATGTGTTGAAAGGCGGAATTTTGTTCAGTAATATAATAAATACCGTGAGTCCCACGTATGCAAAAGAAATACAAAGCGAAGAATACGGTTATGGGCTAGAAGGTATATTAAAGGTTCGATCTGAGGATTTGTTTGGTATATTAAACGGCATTGACTATAGCATTTATGACCCCTTAAAAGATCCTCATATTTTTCATCCCATTGAATCATACGAAGACAAGTTAAAAAATAAAACAAGTTTACAGGAATACTTAGGGCTCACTAAGGATGAAAATATAACCCTGATCTCTTTTATTGGTAGGCTCTTTGAGCAAAAAGGAATCGATTTAATTTCAAAAATAATGGACTTATTGTTACTCAATGATATTCAATTTGTGCTATTAGGAACAGGAGATAAAAAATATGAAGAATACTTTGTTACGTTGACAAAGCTTTATCCTAAAAAGATATCCATAAACATAACCTTCGATGTTGATTTAGCTCAAAAGATATACGCAGGATCTGATATATTTTTGATGCCCTCTAAGTATGAACCATGTGGATTAGGCCAAATGTACTCAATGAGATACGGTACCGTTCCTGTTGTAAGATACACTGGAGGGTTGAAAGATACCGTCTCAGAATACAACCCTAAAGATAAAAAAGGAACAGGGTTTGGGTTTCATGAATACAAAGAAGCGGATTTATTATACACTTTAATGAAAGCCATATACTTTCACCAAAAAAGGAAAGATGATTGGACAAATATTTTTGAAAACTGTATGAAAGAAGACTTCTCTTACGAAAAAACCGCCAAGAAATACATCGAATTATACAAAATTGCCCTTGACAAAAAACGAGGTTACTGAAATGATGGAATTGAGAAAAGATCCTATAATAAAAAGATGGGTTATAATATCTTCCGAACGATCGAAAAGACCCATGGATTTCAAAAAACAACAGCCAAAATCAGAAGACTCATTCTGCCCTTTTGATTATGGAAATGAATACAGTACCCCGGAAGAAATAATAGCCTTTAGAGATGCTAACTCTACTCCAAACTCCCCAGGATGGTGGGTTCGTGTTGTTCCAAATAAATTTCCAGCACTCCACTCTGAAAACGAACTCAAAAAACAAGGTATCGGGATATATGACCAAATGTCTGGCTATGGATATCATGAAGTCATTATAGAAACTCCACAACATAACGCAAAATTTGCAGATATGCCAATAGATCAAATAAAAGAAATAATATGGGCTTACATAAAAAGGTTCCAAACAATAAGAAAAGATAAAAGAATAAAATACGTTCAAATATTCAAAAACAAAGGAGAAGAAGCTGGTGCTTCCCTTTTACATCCGCACTCACAACTCATTGCTACTCCTATCGTTCCTATTACGATTAAATCCGAAATAGAAGGCTCCAAATCTTATTATGACTTTCGAGAAAGATGTGTCTATTGTGACATAATAAGCCAAGAGTTAAAGGACAAACAAAGGGTAGTTTTCAAAACAGATGAGTTCATTGTTATAGAACCTTACGCCTCCAGATTTCCATACGAAACATGGTTACTTCCACTAAAACATTCACATGACTTCGGATCCTTAGAAAACAAACCGACATTAGTTGAAGATCTAGCAAAAACCATTTCTATTATAACCAAAAGGTTTGATAAAAAACTCGACGATCCCCCATTTAATTTATTCATACACACTTCACCGTTTATAGACGGAGTGGAACTATATTATCATTGGCATATAGAAATATTACCTAGATTAACTAATGTTGCTGGTTTTGAATGGGGTACAGGCTTTCATATAAACCATGTTTCTCCCGAACAAGCCTGCAGTGACCTTATAGAAGAAAAAGACATTCTTTGAAAACGGGGGGGAACGAAATGATAGACTTAAAAGATATATTTTACGAATTTTCTTCGAGAAATGCCTTGGAATTAATTAGAAAAATCTCTGGTTTTCACAGAGCAAAAGGTAGCTTGGAATATTCCAAAGCGAGGGAGATAATTCAAAATTATTTGAAAAATTCAACTTTGCTTACCTTCCCTATGGACAAAACTTACAACACATGGCAAAGTCCTCCAAGTTGGAATCTAAACGGAGGCTTTTTAAAATATCAAAATGGAAAATACATCGTCTCTGATCTTTCTCTAACACCTATCTCGGCAATATTCTTATCAGATAAAACTGACGGTGTAGAGAAACTGGAAGTCTTCGATGTAGGAAAGGGAGAAACAGAGGAAGACTACAAAAATTTTGAACCGGGAAATGCGGTATTGGCTGATGGTAATCCCACCCTAGTCTACCACTATGCTATAGAAAAATTCAACGCAAGATGTGTCCTCAGTTATTATATGAAAGCTCAAGACAAATCCATAGGAAGAACTCCGAATCTTTTACCTGATACCATTAATTATACTTCTTTCCCAAGTTTTAAAAATAAGTACGCCTATGGTTACGCATTATCTTACGATCAATTTCAAGAATTAAGGGAAAAGCTTAAAAAAGAAAAAGTTTACATAGAAGCCTTTTTGGATGCAGATCAAGGAACAAATACCCTAGAAGTCTTACAAGAAAATATAGGTAAAGATACCGACCAACCAGCTATTATTTTAACTGCTCATCTGTGTCATCCAAAACCGGGAGCTAACGACAATGCAAGCGGCTCTGCACTACTGTCAGAAGTAATGAGAGTATTAGAAAAATTCCAAAATCACTTAAACAGAAAAATTATTGGTCTTTGGGTAGCAGAGATGTACGGTACAGCTGCTTATTTAACAACAGAATTTCCAAAAAACGCTTATGTTATAAACTTAGATATGGTTGGGGAAGATCAATTTAAAACAGGATCAACTCTTAAATTAACTCCTTCCCCTTGGGCAATACCATCTTTTTTAGGAGAACTTCTTTACGTGAACTTAGAATATCCTGCTTTTAGATTATCTTTCGAAAGATATTCAGGAGGTTCGGACCATTACATGTTTTCAGATCCAAACTTGGGAATACCGGCTGTGTCATTAACGAATTGGCCAGATAGGTATTACCATTCAAGTGACGACACGGTTGATAATTGTTCAAAAAATACCCTTGACTGGATAGGAAAAGCCGTTTTAAAAACTATCTACGACTTAGACAATATGAGTCAAGAAGTTTCGGCACAAGTAAAAGGCAAAATTATAAACAATCATTTCAAGCTAGCCAATGTTCAAAGCAAACTCATCACCAATTATGTAAATTATATGACGTACCTAAAACTACAGCAACTCTCTAAATATGGAGACGTTGAAGAAGAATTAATTGAATTTTTTAAGGAAAAAATTGACTTTAATTTGATCCCTTCACAAAAAAGAAAGATAAGAAAAAATATTGGGCCAATTTCTGATTCGTGGTACAATATCGAAGATATAAAATGGATGAACCAAGTTAGAGAAAAAGTACCTAACTTTAGAGATTTCTTAGATATATTTTTGAACGTATTTGAACTAGGATTTTCAAAAGAAGAAGCTATTTTAATAGCAAAAGCAGAGTTGGGAATTGAGGAAGATTTAAAGGCAGAAGTCGAACATTATCTGCAAAGATTAAAAGAAGAAAAATTAATAGAAAGTAGCCTGTAAAAACACTATCTATAAAGTCTTAAAGTTTTTAAAAACCATATATTTTTTAGACCGGAGGAGGATTTATCTATTATGTTCACAAAGACGCAGTTAACGCAATACACTACTTTGTACAGAAGTGGCAAACCTTTTAAAACTGGGGCGGTGATAGTTGACTTAGAAAGCAACGATTTCCAACAGAACGATACTATCCCGTATTTCCAAATTGAAGAAGAAAACAACAAAATAAATTTCATATACAAGATGTCAAAAGAAGATGTTGTATATGGATTAGGAGAAACTTTAGGGGCATTGAACAAAAGAGGTAAAATATACAGATTCTACAACACTGATGATCCTGAACATACCCCTGAAAAAATGTCTTTATATGGTTCTCACCCTTTTATGATCTTGGATGGAAAAAATACTTTCGGATTGTTCATTGATTATCCTTCCGAAATTATCTTTGACATAGGTTTTACAGATAAAGATATTTTAAAGATAACCGTCCCTTCAAAAGATTTTGATTTGTATATCTTTGATTCTGATGAAAAGCTATCCATAATAAAGGAATACTTTAATTTAACTGGAAAACCTTACATCCCTCCAAAATGGGCTTTTGGGTTTCAGCAATCAAGATGGAGTTACTTCTCTGAAGAGGAAGTTAGAAATGTAGCAAAAAAATTTAGAGAAACGGGAATTCCTTGTGACGTCATTTACACAGATATAGACTACATGGATAGTTACAAGGTTTTCACTATAAACAAAGATAAATTCCCTAACTACGAAGGGATGGTGAAAGACCTAAAAGAAATGGGAATAAAAGTTATACCGATCATAGACCCCGGGGTAAAAATAGAAAAAGACTATTCAATGTACGAAGAAGGCAAGGAAAAAGGATTTTTCTGTGTGGATGAAAACGGTAATGATTTTGTTGCAGCTGTTTGGCCAGGACCTACGCACTTTCCAAACTTTTTGAACTCAGAAGTCAGAAGATGGTGGGGCAAGAAGTATAAGCTCTTTACAGATATGGGAATAAAAGGCTTTTGGAACGATATGAACGAACCTTCAATATTTTATACCCCTAAAGGTTTAGACAATCTCATCGAACTGTTAAAAAGTTTGGAAAAAAATAAGGAAAATGCCGGTATAGAAGTTTTCTTGGCAAGAGAAACACTTTTGAAAATAGCTAATAACAGAGAAGATTATAAAAGCTTCTACCATAAATTAGACGATGGTAGTTTAATAAATCACGATATGGTTCATAACTTATACGGATTCAACATGACAAAAGCTACTGCAGATGAGTTGAAAGAGTTATGCCCGAATGAAAGATACCTGCTACTCTCAAGAAGCAGTTATCCAGGCCTCCACAGGATGGCTTCAATATGGATGGGGGATAATAAATCTTGGTGGGAACACATGATTGTTAATATAAGAATGCTGCAATCTTTAAATATGATGGGATTTTTCTATACGGGAGCTGATGTTGGTGGCTTTGGAGCTGATTCATCTGCTGAATTAGTCATAAGATGGATGGAGTTAGGAGCGTTCACACCATTTTATCGAAACCATTCTGCACTAAATACAAGGCCTCAGGAGCCTTGGCAGTTCGATGAAGAATCTTTGAACATCATGAGAGACATAGTGAGGCTCAGATACGCTTTTCTACCGTATACTTACTCAGAATATATGAACTCCGTAAAAGAATCTGTTCCATTTGTAAAACCTTTATCTTTTGTATTTGAAGGCGATAGGGTGAAAGATATAGAAGATCAGTACATGTACGGAGAATCTTTGATGGTAGCACCCGTTTATGAACAAAACAAAAAGGGAAGATATTTACACTTGCCAGAAGTGAAGTGGCTTAATTGGACAGCTTCTAAATACGAAGAAAGAAATATGAAAGTTTATGAACCGGGAGATTATTACATTGAAGCAGATTTAAATGAAATTCCTCTTTTCATAAAAGAGAATAGCTTGATACTTCTATCCGAGCCTATGAATTATGTTGGTGAAAAAGAAATTACAGAACTAACAGTCATTGGTTTGGTTAGCGATCACGCTGTTTACAATTATTATGATGACGATGGAACCACTTACAATTTCACAAAAGGAGAGTTTGGTAATTTAATAATAGATATAACAAAAGCAGACAACGATTTCAAAATAGATGTGAAATCCTACGACCCAGTAAATATTTTGAAAATAAAAAAGATCCATTTCGAAATATACGACAGTGATGGAAGTGTCATCAAAAAAGATATGATCATCGGATAGGAGGTAGATAATTAATTTATCTACCTTCTCCCACACTACAGTAGGTACCGTTGCCTTCGACTAGTGGTTCCCGCTACCTGACCCACAGCGGACTTTCACCACTTAGCTATTGCCCCATGCTGGGTGCACTAATAAAAGTCGGTAGATTCGATCTCCCGACTTTTATTATTTAAATATTACTTAAATATTACTTTAAATCTTTTTTCCTGGTCAAATACTCTTCTCTGGAAATCCGCCCCAGAGCATATTCTTGTTTGAGAATGTCTAGAGCATTATAGCTGCTGCGTTTTTTGTTTGCCCTAAACAATAGCACAACTACCGTTGCAAGCAATCCCCAGAAAAGCAAAGGTATAATCCACCAATATCCACCTAGAATACTCTGACCATAAGCACCCCACAGATAACAATATCCCATAATATACACTCCTCTCCAGAAATCTATTTACTCATGCTCCTCATAGTCAAGCCCTTTTGTCCCTACAACCTTTATTTTTTTAATCCTATTTCAAGTCTTTTATTATCTGATCAAATTCTTCCTTGCTTATTTCACCTCTAGCATAACGCTCTTTAGCGATCTCTTCAGCTCTATCAACTTGATGAGGAAAGTCATTATTATTGTTGTGATATGAACTCGAATTATCGTCATTCTTATTATTAATAAAATAAATCGCTGCTATGATAATTATTATCAAGAAAATCAAAGAAAATCCTCCCCACATCATTCCCAAACCGAATCCCATCATAATTTATCACTCCTTTCCAAATTATTGTAACTTTTTATAGCTGCATCAATTTAACCACGCACTGTTTTAAGTTTTCTAAGAATCTTTTCGTGTTTCATAAAATTGTCTCTTTTTATCCATCCCACTGGGGGAGGGTATAAGAATTATAAACGATTTTTATTACATTCAAATTAATATTGATTACCAAAGTAGTAAACCCATCGGACAAAAAATGAGGCTCTATTCATTGAAGAAAAAACAAATATTTCTTACTAGGTTAGCTATAGAAATACAAATCTTTGTTGCTAAAACTCTATTTTATGTGATACAATTAAAATACCGTGGCGGGGTATGGCTAACTTTTTATAATTTGGAAAAAGGAGTAAATCGGATGAATTCTCTTGCCATAACAAATTCTGTTAGTTTTTTAACTGCGTTTTCTGGTGGGTTATTATCATTTTTTAGCCCATGTGTTTTCCCTTTAATACCCGTTTTTTTTGCATTGGTGATCCCTGATATCTCAAACACCCCTTTGGTCATCAAAAGGAGTTTGGGTTTTTTTCTTGGCCTTTCTCTCTTTTTTGCCTTGTTAGGCAGTATTTCTGGTAGTATTGGTATGATGCTTGCAATGTATCAAAGCGTTATTAACATAGTTGCTGGTGTTTTAATAATATTATTTGGATTTCTGTTTTTGATGAATAAAAGTTTGATTTCTGCAAAGAATATAGACCTAAGAAAATACAATAAAAATAATTCCTTTTTCTCCGCCTTTTTAATTGGGATTTTAATTTCTTTAGTATGGATCCCGTGCGCAAGTCCAATATTGGCTTCGATTCTAACCTTAGCAACGACTACAGGCCAAGCATTGAGAGGAGCCCTTTTGCTTTTTGTTTATTCTCTGGGAATTTCCATCCCGTTTCTATTCTTTAGCGGTATTGTCAGTAAAATATTATCTAAAGTAACTTTAGGAGAACCTAAATGGCAAAAATCCTTGAGAATTATTGGCGGTATTGCGCTTATGGTAGTGGGGACTATGGTTTCCTTTGGGATTTTTAACAATATAAGTGTAATATAAAACGGAGGTGTGCCTTATGAAAAAATTTTTCGTTGTATCGTTATTTATTTTATCAGTAATTACAATATTTTCTGTCCCATTAGAGGAATTTGTTTTTGAAAATTTCAATGAAGCTTTCGAAGTTGCCGAATTAACAAACAAAAAAGTAGTAGTCATGTTTTCATCACCTACATGCCCAGCGTGTACTCAATTCAAAGAAACAACACTGTTGGATGAAGAGATTCAAAAATGGCTACGCACAGAATTTGTTTTTGTTGAAATCTTTCCTACCACTGAAAAAGCCACATTTCAAGGAGAAGAATATAATTATGGCCAGTTGTTTTATGCCTTTGGTGCAAGATATACACCAACCTTTGTATTCTTTGACGAACAACAAAATCCTTTTGGAGCAATCACAGGGGGATATCCAGCTGATATATTTATAGATATCCTGAAATATGTATCTTATGAAAAAAATGAAGAGATTAGCCTCGATAAATTTATAGAGGATGGATTAGGTAAAAACATACATATTCTTCCAAAAACTCTTCGTTTATCAAAAGATCAAATAGAAAGATTATTGGACTTGGATCCAAATTCCAAAGTCTATGAACCCGGTAAAAATTATGATCCGTATACAAATATAGTTTTACTTCAGAACAACACAAACGAACAAAACTTAGAGAATTTTTACGTGAAAATATTTGAATCTAAGAATTAGAAGGTTTATTTCTGAAAAATAGCCCAACCTTGGGCTATTTTTCTAATATTTTGAGAATATCTTCAAGTTTTATGTCGCCGCTTATGTTACCTCTTACTTCGCTTCCCCCACCTTTGATGTTGTTATTTGTTTTTAATTTTTCTATTAACTCTTTACAGTTAATATTTTTTGAGAAAATAGAAAAGGTTTTGTCCTTTTCATCCTCAACAATGAGTGTGTAATCTTTCAAATCGACGTATTTGTGTAAGAAATCTGCTGTTTCATCCTCTTTTTTATAATAAACTATTTTATTTTTATTTACTACCAGCGCCTTTTCGATTAAATCTTTTGCAAGATAATAAGCATTTTTTTCTGCTAACTTCTTCATACGATTCTTATAATCTTTGTTTTCATTTAATAGACTTTCTACTTTGTTTTCCAAATCATACAACCCAGATGTTAAGATAGAAGAAATGTTTTTTAAAATCGAATCTTTTTGTGAATAATCATTAATGGCTCTAAGACCCGCTAAAAAATATACCCTCGTTAAATTCCCTTTTACTTTTTCTGTATTTGTTATCTTTAAAAGATTGATATTTCCTGTGTTTTTCACATGGAAACCACCACAGGCAGATATATCAAAATCATCGATTTTTATCAGCCTTACTTCACCACTTATTTTATCACTTAGAGGTTTTCTTAAATTGTATTTTTGGGCTCGTTCTTTATCCGTATATATTTCTTCCACTTCTATGCACTTAGAAATTATATCGTTTGAAAGTTCTTGGGCTTTATTCAACAATTCTTCTTCAATATTCTGTCCATCTAAATCTATAGTGGAATATTCTTCACCCATCTTAAAACTAACGGTTTTTAATGAGCCTATTCTTTCAAAAGCGGCTGACAATATATGTTGTCCAGTATGCTGTTGAGCTATATCAAATCTTCTTTTTTTATCTATTTCATAAAAATATTCACCTGGGTTTAAATGCTTATTTAAGATAACTCCTGTTTCTGTGGTACCTAAAACTTCAGCGATATCAATTTTACCCCTATCTCCAAGTTGCCCACCTTTTCCATCAGGATAAAAAGGGTTATTCTCTATGGTAGCAAAATAGTTATCCCCTTGTTTTATTACATTAATTATTTTCACTTTTTCACTCAAATTTAAAGCCTCCTTATCTTGCTTAGCGCCCCTGGCCCCGCTCAGTCCGTCCGCACCCAGCACTGTTCATTTTTTAAAGTCTTTAATTTTTATTCTTGGATTCTTTTTAAGATCATTTTATTATATAATATAATAGTTAGTAGAGAATCAAAAATCTTTGAGAGAGAGTTGAGTGCTTTGAGAAAATTCTTCGTAATTTTTTTCTTGATTATTTTGAGTATTAACATCTTCTCCAATTTAATAGTAAATAATTTTGAACATTCAGACATTATTGATTTTTTTGTAAATAAAAACACTGGCGATATTTCCACAATTGTAGAGAATAACTACCTTAAAACTTATGATTTGAAGGAAAAGTGCATTAATCGTTATTACTCAGCTTCTTCTATACCGACTCATGTAGAATGGATCCTCGACAATAAATATACTATAATCGCAGAAAGTAATGGGACAATAGAAGTGTTTAACAACGATACCTCTCTTCTTAATTACAAAATAAACGTAACCGACGAATCTATTTCCTCTTTATCTAGTTTTAGAGATAAAATAGTATTTACTTCCTTAGATAAAACGGTCTACGTATACAATATTACCAAAAGAAGGGTAGAATTTCAACGGAGGTTTTCAACTATACCAACGGTTGCAGAATTTTACGATGAGGGTACAATATTGGTAGCAGACCATTTAGGTAATATTTATTTGATTGATTATTTAAACAATAAAGAAGTAAGATCCATCAAAATTGATAATTATTCAATAATTAAATTAGCGATGGTAAATGATAATACACTTGCTTTTTCAATGAATGGAAATATTTATGTATTGGATAAAGACTTGAAGATAATAAATTCTTTTTCATTAGGTTTAACAATTAAAGAGGTCGCATTTTCACCATCGAATGAAAATTTTACTGTTTTGACTACGAATAATCAGATCATCCTTTTTGATTCTTCAACTTTAAAAATACTCCAAGAACTAAAGCTTGATAATTTTAATATAAAATCTCTTGAATGGAGTCATGACAAAAGCGATACACTTTACCTAAACGATGGAGTTAGTCTATACTCTTTAAATGTCTATTCAAAATCAATTGAAAAATTATTGGAATTAAAAAAACCCGATGTTCTAAAAATTACAAGAAATAATAATCTTATTTATTACTTAACTTCCAACAGTGAAATAGGTATTTTTAATATTGATTCAGGAGTAGTTGAGACTCATTTTTCTTTTTCTGAAGAAGTAGTTGACTTTGAAATAACAAAAAATGGATATTTGATACTTTCAGAAAATTCTGGATACCTGTCGCTTTACGACCCTGAGGGTATATTAATAGAAAATAAGAAGATAAGTGATTTTAAATTAACCACTTTGGAGATTTCCCCTTCGGAAAAGTTTTTAATTGCAGGGGGATGGGAAAATAATGTTTATGTAGTTACCCTACCTGATTTGAGCGTTTATAAGGAAGTTGAAAATCTTCATAGCAATTGGATAAAAGATATTTCTATTAATTACAACGAAACTAAGATAGCAGTGGCAAGCTTAGATAAAAAAGTAAGCATATCAGTTTTTCCCGACTTTGAAAATACAATTTACATCGAAGAATTCCCCTACATTATTTGGTCACTGGATTGGGCTAGTAATTCAAATTTTCTTTCTATGGGAGGATTTGAAGGGGCTTTACGACTGTGGGATGGAAGATTTAATCAATTCTATAAGAGATTTGAGATTATTACAGCTCCAATAAAGGCAATTGAATGGAGCCCTGATGATAATTACGTAGCCACTGGAACAACTGATGGAAATGTCTATATATGGAACAGTAAAAATGGAAACTTAGAATCAACTATGAATATTTCGAATGGTGAAATTGTTGATTTAACTTGGAGTAATGATGAAAGGTATTTGTATGCCTTGAGTAAAGGAAATTTATTGAGCCTTATAGATCTTCAGCAAAACAATATACCTTTGCAAAGTATTATTTTTGAAAAAGGCTATTCTGTTTCCTATAGAAAAAATGGGGAGTATACCACTAATATCCCTGAACAAGAAGAAAGCAAATTTTTCTACAAAAATAATCCTATAAGCCTTTTCGAAGCTGTAACCTTCGAAAGGAAAGAATTTATAAGCATTCCTATCTTAGAGGGTCCTGTTATAAATGTACCGTCAGAATTTTTGATATCAGATAAAAACAACTCTTTGCTTCTCAGCGTTTTTGATAATAATCTAATTACAAAAGTTGAAATATTAGGTCAAACTTTTTTAGTTAACAGCCAATCTTACTATCTATCTTTAGAAATAAATCCTGAAAAACTTACATCAAATATGCTTGAAATATCTGCTTATGACAACGATGGAAATAAATCCACAAAATACGTTCATTTGAAGTTTGAGAATATATATCTTCAAGTATTCACTAATCAAGCAGAAATTACAAACGAGGAAGGAGAAATAATAGCGATTGCAACTCGTGGAGACATCCTAAAATTAAAAGGAGTCTTAGGAGATACTTATAAAGTAGAATATATTGACAAAGAGGGATATATTAAAAAAGCATTTGTCGTGTTTTAAAAAAGCCCTCAAAGATGAGGGCTTTTTAATTTTATTATCTTATTAATTAAGCTTTTTGTGTTTTCTTACGTCTTTTTACCATACCTATGACAATTGGACTCGCAATATATAACGAAGAATAAGTCCCAATTATAACTCCCACAGTTAATCCGAAAGCAAATGAAGCTATTGACCTACCTCCCAAAAGGAACATCATAAAAACAACTAGGAATGTTGTCAAGGAAGTGTTCAATGACCTTACAATAACTTCGTTAATGCTTTTATTTGTTATACTTTCTATATCCATCCCACGATTTTTAGATCTGTTTTCCCTTATTCTATCATAAACAACGATAGTATCGTTTAGGGAATAACCTGCTAAAGTAAGAAATGCGGCTATTGCGGTTAAGTTCATTTCTATACCAAAGAGGGAATAAAATCCTAAGGTGATTATAACGTCATGAGCTAAAGCTAAAATCGCTCCCACACCGTAGGAAAATTGAAACCTGATGGTTATATAAGCTAGCAAAACTATCAGAGAAATAATTACAGCATACCAAGCATACGATCGAATTTCCCTAGCAGCATAACCTGAAACATCGTTGAATTGTTCAATATTTAAGCTCGAATCAGAAAAAGATTCTTCTAAACTATTTATGAACATTTGTTTTTCTTCCAACGTAGGGAAAGAATCTCTTACGGTAATTATGTAAAAGAATTGATCAGAAGCTCCTCCACCTGGGTTAGTTTGAATGATCTTAGCGGTAGCATACTCTTGATTTATCGTTTGTAAACCGTTTCTCAATTCATCAATTGTATAACTTTTATCAAAAGACACGATGATTTCACTACCACCAGAAAAATCAACACCTAAATTGAATCCTTTTACAAAAATCACTATTACAGAAAAAAGTATCAAAGCAATTGATAAATAAATGAAAAAACTCCTCTTACCAACAAAATCTATATTTGGCATTATTTAGTCCCCCCTTTTTCCACAACAATTCCTTTCACATACTTTTCAGGCTTCAAAAAGTGGGAAGTACTTTCTAATAGCAACCTACTAACCACCAAGTTAGTAAACATAGCACCTAAAACACCTATTATGAGTGTGACCGCAAAGCCTCTAATACTTCCACTTGTTACAAAGAATAAAACTAATCCTGCTAAAATAGTTGTTATATTGGCATCAAAAATAGTTGAAAAAACTTTATTAAATCCAAACTTTACTGCGGTTAAAGGGGGCCTTCCTATTCTAAGTTCCTCTTTTATTCTTTCGTATATAATAATATTTCCATCTACTGTGGTACCAAAAGTTAAAATTATACCAGCAATACCTGGTAGAGTTAATATCGCTCCTGTCCAACTTAAAATTCCCATTAACAAAAATGTATTATATATTAGCGCAATATCAGCAATTACTCCCATCCATCTATAAAATATAATCATGTAAATCATTACTATTATAAGCCCAATGATTCCAGCGTTTATAATCGTAGTTACAATATCTCTTCCCAAAGTAGGACCAAGTGTCCTTTCTTGATATTTAACCAAATCTACAGGTAAATTCCCAGATTTTATCAAAACAGCAATGTTTTGTGCTTCTTCCATACTTTCTATTCCGCTGATTTCGGCTCTTCCTTGTGAAATCCTTTCTCTAACAACAGGTGCAATTATAACCTCGTCATCTAAAATAATCGCAATTCTTTCATTCACTAAATTCGCGGTTGCTAATTCAAATTTTTGTCTTCCTTCATTACTAAAATTCAAATTAACTACGAATCCTGCTCCTTGACTGTTTAGAGAAGCTACGGCATCAGTGACATCTAAACCGGTAATCTGAAATGGAGCATCTCCAAATTCGAAAACATTTTTTACCCTATACCAAAGGTTAGGGTTATTACTATCCTTAACGTAACTATACATTTCTATTTCTTCACCATTTATTTGTATAGTTCTATTTCTTGTAATTTCTGGAGTTGTTGTAGATTCCACAACTTCCAATACTTCTGCAAAGTAAAGTTTCCCCTTGCTACCTATAAGTTCTTCAGCCCTTTGAGTATCTGATATACCTGGAATCTCAACCCGAACTCTGCTTTCTCCACCGGAAACAACTTCGGAAACTATCGCCTCTGTGTAACCAGCATTGTCCATTCTTCTCCTTAGAACTGTGATTACATTATCTACAACCTCAGAAGTATTGACACCTTCAGGTACATCAAAGCTATATTCTAAAAGCACCCCACCTTGAATATCCAGGCCTAAATTAATATTTGGGAAAAACCGTAGTATGCTTATATCATTCACATTACCCGATAAAGGTAGAATTAATCCTAATAGTGCAAAAACAAAAACTATTACAGTAAATAGTATCCTTATTCTTCGATTTCTCAACTATTTCACCCCCTGAACAAAATCAATGTTAAAGAACTATTTATCATCTTCAGTTTCAGTTTCAGTTTCAGTTTCAGTTTCTTCTGGCGTTGCTTCGGGTTTATCACTTTTAGAAAGAACCCCTGCAATGGCATTCTTTGTTATATCGATTTCTGTTTTGTCTGCCGTTGAAATTCTGATTCTCTCGTTAGTTATAGATATTATCTTTCCTATGATTCCCGATGATGTAACAATTTTATCACCTTTTTTCAAAGCAGAAAGCATTTCCTTATGCTTTTTTTCTTGTCGCCTTTGTGGGAGGAACAACAAGACCCACATCAAGATTATGATTATTAAAAAAAACAACATTCCACTTAATCCACCACCACTTGCCGGGACCGCTTGTGCTTGTTCGACCGTGTTGGCAGCATCAGTAGCGCCTGCTGGGCCAAAGTTTATAAAATTTAATACTCTTTCTAACATAAATACACCTCCAAAATTATTCTTTAAAGAATTTTGTCGTTAAGCGTTTTTGTTATAATATAAGTTAATGCAAAAATTGCTTACTGTTAGATTGTATCATATTTTTCTTTTATGGTCAATGAATTCTTTACAACCAACTTGTCAAATAATTTTTGTTTATGTAATATTTCTTATATTTTATGTTATTATATATATGGTCATAAATTTTTTATGGTGACTTAAAATTGTATTAGGGGGGGTTTAGATGGATGAACCCGTATACGCAAAAATTATGGACGGAGACATAATCTTTTATTTTTCAAAGGGAAACACGCAAAAAGATCTTTTCGAACATTTTCAAAAAGAACTTGTTAAGATGAAAAGTTTTTTTAACATTGGGGATAGTTTTTACGTATATTTTGAAGACGGCTCTCAGCATAATTTATTAAATAAAATCGTAAAATTTGCCAACAGTCTTGAATTGAACGTTGCTGGAGCATATTTTGGAAAGCTTCCCGAAGGGAAAGTAGGAAACAAAGAGTTAACCCTTTCGAGTACCCAAATTTATAGAAAACATTTAAGATCCGGCCAAGTAATACAAAATCCTGGAGACATTATAGTTTTTGGAAATGTAAATCAAGGCGCAGAAGTGAACGCGGGTGGAAGTATTATAATATTTGGAAAGGTATTTGGAACCTTAAGAGCAGGAATTACCAACAAAAAAAACGCTTTCATTATAGCCTACGAATTGAATTCACCATTAGTAGAAATCGCGGGTATCCCTTTCTTCAACTATGAATGGCCAAAGTCACCTGTTTCAATAAGAATAGAAGAAAATAAAGCATTGGTTGAACCGGTTGAACTGTAAAAATATAGTGGAGCAAAGAGATATTAAATCAATTTTTTTTAATCTTTAAAATACTATTTATCCTGTGTCAAAACCAAAAAGGAGGTCACGAATGGATACTTCTACTTTACTAAAAAATTTATCCAATACTTTTGGGGTGTCTTCTTTTGAAAATTACACCTTTCCTTTGATTGAAGAAGAATTAAAAAACATCTCACCAGATATAAAATTAGAAAAAGTAGGAATAGGTAATTTAGTGGCAACTTATGGAAATGAGAGTCCCAAAATTGCCTTTTTCGCACATGTAGACGAAATTGGAATAGTTATATCAAAAATAATCGATGAACACTTCGCTCGTATTTCTCCCGTTGGTGGAGTCGATCCAAGAACCTTGGTAGGAAAAAGGGTTCTTTTTAAAACGAAAGATGCAGAAAAAATAGGTGTAATAGGGTTTTTAGCCCCTCACCTTCAAAAAAAGGAAGATAGAGAAAAATCTCCCTCCTTTGATGAGCTTTTCGTCGATTTTTCAATTTCAGGGGGAACAAGCAATATCAACGTTGGTGATATGGGCGTTATACAAGTCCAGGCTGTTGAACTTGAAAATGGAAAGATATCAAATAAATCTTTAGACAACAGAGTAGGTGCTGCGGTACTAATTAAGTCTTTGGAGTACCTACAAAATCTTAAATTTGAAGGACAATTGACTTTGTCTTTTAACAAAGGTGAGGAAGTGGGATTAGTTGGAGCACAAGGTAGCGCTCACCACCGAAAACCAGATTTTGCCATAGTAGTTGATGTAACTTTTGGCGAAAAACTACCAGAAAACTTTGAGCCTATCAAGCTTGGTGAAGGACCAGTTATAGGTATAGGTACCACCGTTACCAGAAGTATTTTCGAAGAACTAACAAAAACTGCAAAAAGTAACAATATCAAATACCAATTAGAAACTTTTACTAGAGGCAGTGGCACCGAAGCGGATGTAGTTCAAATATCTTCTACCGGAGTA
Organism: Petrotoga mobilis SJ95; assembly: GCF_000018605.1. Taxonomy (NCBI): domain Bacteria; kingdom Thermotogati; phylum Thermotogota; class Thermotogae; order Petrotogales; family Petrotogaceae; genus Petrotoga; species Petrotoga mobilis. The sequence goes on from NC_010003.1 coordinate 1,201,686, forward strand.
AAAACAGGTGTTGTTTCAGTTCCAATCCTTAACATGCATTCTCCCAACGAGGTTGTAGATGTAAAAGATGTGGAAGAAAGCGCAAAATTATTATCTTTCTTTGCTTTAAACACCAGCTTAACTTGGAAAGGAAGTAGAAATTTATGAGGAAGTATTTAAAAGACTTAACTAATCTTGCCGGTATATCTTCAAGAGAAGAAAAAATAAGAGAGTACATCAAATCAAATGTTGCCAACAAGGTCGATGAAATTACCGAAGACAACATGGGAAACCTAATTTGTTTAATTAAAGGTAAAGATTCTTCCAAAAAATTAATGCTTGACGCACACATGGATGAAGTTGGCTTTATGATCACCAGAATAAATGAAGACGGTACTTTTGGCATATCTCCCGTTGGAGGAGTTGACCCAAGGGTAGTAAAAAGTCAGAGATTAAAAATCGAAGAAAAAATATCTGCTGTTGTCAATTCTACACCCATTCACTTAGAAAAAGAAACCGACAAAGTTGAACAGTATGAAAGTATAAAGGTCTACGCTGGATTTTCCAACAAAGAGGAAGCATCTAAAAAGGTCCATTTGGGCGATATGGTTACATTTGATACTACTTATTATGAGGAAAATAGCTATGCTGTAGCCAAAGCCTTTGATGATAGGGTTGGATGTTCTATTATGATGGATATAATTGACTATTTTTTTGAGAACAACGAGAAACCTCTTTACGATACATACTTCAATTTTGCTACTCAGGAAGAAACGGGGTTGAGAGGTACAGGAACTGCAGCTTCAAAAATACAGCCAAATTTCGCTATCGTATTAGAAGGTACAACTGCTGGTGACAACCCTGAAAACACCCCGGATAAATGGGCAACCCATATCGGAAATGGGCCCGTCTTAACATTCATGCATAGCGGTTTAGTACTCAACAAAGAAATCTTCGAAAAAATTGTAGATACTGCAAAGAAATTAGGTATTAAATTTCAATACAAAATGCGAACAGCAGGAGGAACAAACGCCGCCAGACTCGCAAAGACCCTTTATGGAATTCCAGCAGGGGTAATATCCGTTCCATGCCGATATATTCATTCTCCACAATCTATAATGAATTTACAAGATTATGAAAATACCTACCAATTGGTAAAACAATTAGTCGTTAATACACCATTTTAAGAGAGGTGGCAAAAAAATTGAAAGAGCTAATAAAAAATATTACGGAACTTTATGGACCAAGTGGAAGAGAAGATCAAGTGAGAGATTTTATAAAAGAACAGATCAAAGATCATGTGGATGATATTAAAACAGACAAGTTAGGAAATCTTATCGCCACAAAAAAAGGCAACTCTGGAAAAACCATATTATTTGACGCTCACATGGATGAAATAGGGGTTGTTGTTACACACATTTTAGACAAAGGCTTTTTAAAAGTAGAACAAGTCGGCGGTCAAAACCCTGTAAATTTGATCGGTTCCAGGTTGATTTTTAATGGAAGAATAGGGGTTGTTGGAGTTGAGGGAGAAAGTGAAAAAGAATTAAAAGATAATTATAAAAACTTATCTTTAGACAATATATTTGTTGACATAGGCGTATCTTCAAAAGAAGAAGCGGAAAAAATTGCCCCTATTGGCACTTTTGGAACCTTTGCGGAAGGTTTCGTCGATTATGGTAATTATTGTATGTCAAAAGCCATGGATGACAGAATTGGATGCGCCATTTTAATAGAAACCATCAAAAATATGAAAGATAATCAACACACAGTTTTATTTGCTTTTACTATCCAAGAAGAAGTAGGTTTAGTCGGATCTTTTGTTTCGGCTTATGATTACGAAGTCGACAGAGCAATAGCTATAGATGTCACGGATTCCTTGGATACTCCTAAGGCTCTTAAAAGAATGAGCATGGCTTTGGGAAAAGGACCTTGTATTAAAATAAAAGACAATCTTTCTGTAAGTGACAGAGAAGTTGTAGAATGGATAAAAAATGCTGCTTTGGCAAACAACATACCCTATCAGTTCGAGGTATTAACCTTCGGAGGAACAAATGCCGCGGGCTATCAAAGAACTAAATCTGGAATTCCTAGTGGTACTATTTCTATTCCTACTAGATACATACATTCACCTCACGAGATGTTATCCTATAGCGATGTTGAAAACACGGTGAAACTATTGAATACGCTTAGTAAAACGAATTTTTAGAAGCTTATTTTTTACGTTTGAGGAGGAAAATCATGGTCAATGTAGCGTTAATAGCTCACGATAAAAAGAAGTTAGACCTTGCGCTCTTTGCCAAAGAATGGAAGGATGTATTTAAAAATTGCAAACTTTATGCTACAAAAACCACTGGAAAGATTTTAAAAGAAAAAGTGGGGTTAGAGATACAAACTTTTGAATCTGGACCATTGGGAGGAGACTTACAAATAGGCGCTCTTGCTGTCAGTGGGAAAATAGATTTTGTGATCTTTTTAAGGGATCCGTTGACTGCCCAACCCCATGAACCTGATGTATCCGCTGTTTTACGGATTTGCGATGTACACAATATTCCACTTGCTACTAATTTAGCAACCGCTGAAGCGATAGTTCTAGAAATTCAAAAAAAACTTAATAATTAAAGTTTATTATCTTGACTATCAATTTGATGATTGCCTATACTTAATGGCAGAACAATATTTGGTAACGCAGCTTTTATTAAAATTTCGTCCAAATATATTCTAATATAGGGCCAAAGTACACCATCTACAAAATTTTTAAGGAAATACTTTTTGGCCCTTTTGTTTTTTGAAAAACTTCCAAAATCTATACCTGTTTCGAAAATCTCTCTGAAGGTCACAACATAATATGCTATTCTCTTTTTTTCCCCTTCTAAAAAGATCCTGTAAGTAACAATTAAATTTAAGTCAATATTTTTTTGTTCATACACATATCCTCTTTCGATAGATATTTCAGAAATTTTTTCAACTACTTCTTTACTTGTTCTCTCGAAAAATACACTTTCCAAAAAAATATCCTTTAAAATTATATCTTTCAATATACTTATTTTTTTATCAGTTTTTTTCATAAAAACTCCTCCCAAAGTTTATGAATTTTTTGTCATTAGTAGCTTTATTTCTTTTTATAATTTTAAGTGAAATATTGTTTCAAAATTATCATTTTTAGAAACGTCATCACTATTTATCTCTTTATCATCTCTAGGCTCAAAATATAATTTGATACTCCCTCCCAACACTTCTGTCAATCTTTGCAAAAACAAATATGTTGGATTGTAATTTCCTTTTTCAAATTTAGAAATTATCGCCTGCGTTGTCCCCATCCTCTCAGCTAGATCTTTTTGTGTAATTCCCATTTGTAACCTTCTTTTTTTAATTTCATATACCAAGTCTAATAAAGCTTTCTTATCTATAGTTTCCCATTTCTTCTCATTTTCATTCAAAGTTTTCACCTCCAATCTCACTATATTTTATTATACAGCTTTTAGAAATTCTAAAACCTATTTTAAAGAGAATTTCTAGAATTCAAAAATTTTTAAACGTCCCCCCACAATATTTTTGAAAACATACTATTAGCAAACTAATTATAATATAAAATATCTTAAAAGATTTTTAATTTTATATTTTTACTTAATTGTAACTTACTTATATTCTAAAAAGATTAAAAATGTGTTATAATATTTATCGCAATGATGAACAAAATAATTTACAATGAGAAGAAGGGAGTGAAACAGTGGAATTCTTCGAATATATTTCTAGTAGTTCAAGTATCATAATTAGAGAGTTTCTAAATCATTTGAAAATCATAGGTTTATCTTTACCTTTTTCCATAGGTATAGGAGTACCTACAGGAATTTTTATATCAAGGCATCCTAAAGCCGCAAACATAGTTATCTACATTGCCAGTATTCTGATGACTATCCCAAGTTTGGCCCTTTTTGGGATTATGGTTGTAATTTTGTCTCCTTTTGGAGCTGGCTTAGGGGTTACACCTGCCGTGATTGCTCTGATTATATACTCTTTACTTCCAATTATAAGAAATACATTAACAGCTATTCAAGCCCTAGACCCACAAATGATAGAGGCTGCTAAAGGAATGGGAATGACCGAATCTCAAATATTATTCAAGATCCGTTTACCTTTATCGATCCCTACTATAATGTCTGGGGTAAGAAATGCTGTAGTAATGGGAGTCGGCGTTGCTACTTTAGGATATTTTGTTGCTTCAGGAGGATTAGGATACTTTATTTTTGCTGGGTTAAGCAGGTCACGGTATCCAATGGTAATAACAGGGGTAATATTGGTCTCAATTTTGGGTGTTTTAGCTAATTATCTTTTACTAAAATTTGAGGATTTAATTACTCCAAAGGGTCTTAAAATTAAAGAATAAGATAAAAATCATAGGAGGAACATTAAAATGGCAATAAAATTAGTTGATCTCACAAAAAAGTATGGTGATTTTACCGCCGTTAATAATTTAAATATCGAATTTGAAGACAATAAATTAACTATTCTAATAGGTCCGTCTGGATGTGGAAAAACAACTACCTTAAAGATGATCAATCGTTTGATTGAAAGAACATCAGGCGATATCCTCTTCGATGGAAAATCGATTGACGATATAAATCCCATACAATTAAGAAGAAGTATAGGCTACGTTATACAAGAAATTGGATTATTCCCTCATATGACTGTATTCGATAACATCGCTGTAGTTCCAAGGCTTTTGAAATGGACTGAAGAAAAAATAAAAAAGCGGGTATACGATCTATTAGATTTAGTAAATCTTGATCCAGACGTTAACGCTTATAAGTTTCCAGCACAACTATCTGGAGGTCAAAGACAGAGAGTGGGAGTAGCAAGGGGACTTGCAGCTGATCCTGACATATTGCTCATGGATGAACCATTTGGTGCGATTGATCCTATAAATAGAGAAACATTACAAGATGCATTTCTTGAAATTCAAGAAAAGATCAAAAAGACTATTATATTTGTCACACATGACATAAGGGAAGCTATTAAATTGGGTGATAAAATTGCGATCTTCAAAGACGGTGAATTAGTACAGTACGATGATACACAAAATATTGTTCAAAACCCGAAAAACGATTTTGTTAAGGACATATTGGGGGAAGATAGCCAATTCAAAGCTTTGGAATTTGTTAAGGTTAGCGAAGGATTGTATAAAGACATTCAAGTCTTTAAAATTGATGAGGATCTTTCAAAGATTAAAAATACAGTACAGAGTAATTATCCTATCACCATTTTTGTTGATAAAAATAACAACTATAAAGGGTTTATAGAAACTAAAAGAGTGAATAGAATTAATGATTCATCTAAATTGAAAAGTTCTTTGAAAAAAGATCACGTTACGGAAAAATCAAGCCTTTATGAAGCATTAAACAAAATACTAAGTTCTTCAAGTACAAATATCCCTGTGGTTACAGATAAGCAAAAGGTAATAGGAGTGATCAACTTAAAAGCTATATTTGAACAAATGTCAAATAAAGCAGAGGTTTGATAAGAGGAGGATAATATGGAATTTTTTACATACGTTGCTGAAAATCTTGGTTATATGGGAATAAAGACTATGGAACATCTTTATTTGTTTGCATCTTCTTGGGCAATTGCCATAGTTGTGGGAATGGCGATAGGAATCTATGTTACCCGCCCCGGGAAAGAGAAGAGTGGAAGAATAGCACTTTCAATCACAGGAATAGCCCAGGCGGTCCCAAGTATTGCCGTCATAGCTCTGGTTTTTTTATTCATGGGAATAGGCCCAGCCCCGGCGATCTTTGCCCTGTTTTTATACAGCATAGTTCCTATAACTTTTAACACGGCATCTGGACTTTTCGGCATTGATAAAGGTATGAAAGAAGCAGCAAGAGGAATGGGAATGACTAAAAGGGAAATCCTGTGGAAAGTAGAAATCCCAAACGCGATACCTACTATTTTTTCAGGAATAAGAAATGCAGCCATAATAAATTTAGGAACAGCTACAATCGCGTCAGCCATAGGTGCTGGAGGATTGGGAGAATTAATTTTTATAGGTCTTGGGACCTTTAAATTCGAGATGATATTAGCTGGAGCTATTCCAGTTTCAATAATGGCCGTTTTAATTGATTTCATACTCGCTTTAATACAAAACAAAATGACTTCGGAAGGTATTAAATTACAAAATGAATAATGAAAAAACTTTTAAATGGAGGTGTTAACATTGAAAAAATTGGCAGTACTTATGTTAGTTGTAGCGTTTTCTTTAACTGCGCTATTTGGTGCAACTTTAACCGTAGGTGCAAAAAACTTCACAGAACAGTATGTTCTTGGAAATTTGGCTTCACTGCTACTTGAAGAGAATGGCTTTAACGTTGTTGAAAGGTTCGGCCTTAGTTCCTTCGTTGCTAGACAAGGTTTGACAACAGGACAGATTGATTTATATCCAGATTACACTGGAACCGCGTGGGTAACTTATTTAGATCAAGAAGAAATTATAAATGATCCAGATGAACTTTTAGAAAAAGTCAGAGAATTAGATGCTGAAAATGGTGTCGTTTGGCTTGATAGAATAAACGCTAACAATACTTATGCCCTCGCTATTCGTCAAGAAGATTACGAAAAATATGGTTTCGAAACCCTCTCTGATTTAGTTGCTTACTGGAACGAACATCCAAATGAGTTTGTGGTAGGAGTTGACTATGAATTCTATGAAAGACCTGATGGTTTCTTTGCCTTTGCTGACCACTATGGTTTAGATATTCAAGATTCCCAAGTATCAACCATGCAACTTGGATTAACTTACGAGGCAATTTCAAACAATAAAATAGATATCGCTATGGTTTTTGCTACCGATCCAAAAATTTTAAGATACAATCTACATGTACTAGAAGACGACCAAAACTTCTGGCCTTATTACCATATTTCTTACGCGGTTAGAAAAGATGTACTTGATGAATACCCTGAAATTGAAGAAATTTTAAGACCTCTCACACAGTACCTAAACCAAGACATTTTAATAAGACTCAATTACAGAGTAGATGTTGATGGTGTTGAACCAGAAGTTGTTGCAAGAGATTATTTACAAGGTTTAGGTTTAATAGAATAATCTCAGTTATCACATTAAAAGCCAGGAATCTCCTGGCTTTTTATTTTCTTAAAGAGTTCGACAATCTTGAACCAACAAATTGAATTATCTGAGTTAAGAAGATTAATATTGCCACGTCGTATAGAAGCACATCCATTCTAAACCTTTGATATCCGTAGTTTATTGCCATTGCCCCCAGGCCTCCGGCTCCAACAGCTCCAGCAATAGCCGTATAAGTTATTAGATTTATAATCAACAAAGTGATATTTGAAACCATTTCCGGAGCGGTCTCAGGTAATAATACTTTCAATATAAACTGTCTGTTGGTCATACCCATAGACACAGACGTGTCTAGTAAACCTTGTGAAAGATTGTTAAAAGAAGTTTCAGCCAATCTTGCCATAAACGGAATGGCTGCTATAGACAATGGTACAATCGCTGCGGTTGATCCGATTATTGTTCCTGTTAATAATCTAGTTAAAGGGATTATCAAAATAATAAGGATGATAAAAGGTATTGATCTAAATATATTTACAATCCAATCTAAAACGGAATACCAAGTTTTTGTTGCATTTTTATCACTTTTAGACAACATGTAGAGCGCTATACCCAAAGGAATACCCAACAAAATAGCTATAAAGCCAGACACAAAAGTCATGTATAACGTTTCAAAAGTAGCTATAAATAGATCTTGGATCATTTATTTCAACACCTCAACTTTGTAAACATTAGCAGAGAGCTCTTCTAAAAACTTTTCCATTTCCCTTTGTGTGGAAATAACCTCAACTATCAAAGTCCCATAGGGATTGTCTTTCAAATGTTCTATCTTACCGTAAAGTATATTCAATGTGATGTCATATTTTTTGGTAATATTATGTAAGATAGGTTCATGTGTCTTTTCTCCCCAAAAAACTATCTTTATCAACCTATCGTTTTCTCCCTTAACCACCTCTTTTACCCTTTTCCAATCTATGTTTATTTCTTGATAAAATTCTTTATTCAGTTCATTTTCTTTTTCAATAAAAAACTCGTGAACTTTACCAAAAAAATCAACGGTTCCATTTTTTAAATAAACAACTTTATCACAAATCTTTTTAATCACATCCATCTCATGAGTAACAATCAAAATTGACTTTTTCATACTCTTATTGATTTCCAATATAAGATCTAAAATTCTCTGTGTTGTGCTTGGATCTAAAGATGATGTGGGTTCATCAAACAAAATAATATCAGGATTATTTATCAATGCCCTTGCTATAGCTGTTCTTTGCTTCTCTCCTCCCGATAACTGTGAAGGATAAGAATCCTTTTTATGAAGAAGGTTGACCTCTTCCAATAACTTATTAACACGAACTTCTATTTCTTTTTTAGGTACCTTTTCAATTTCAAGGGGAAGAGACACATTTTCATATACCGTTCTAGAACTCAACAAGTTGAAATGTTGGAATACTATACTAATCTTTTTTCTCACGTTTCTCAATTGGTTATTATTTAATTTTGTTAGATCTACTTTATCCAAGAAAATTTCCCCGGAAGTAGGAGGTTGGAGCAGGTTCATCGTTCTCAAAAGAGACGTTTTACCCGCTCCAGATAACCCTATAATCCCCAGAATTTCTCCATCTTCAACTGTAAAATTTACGTTTTTTAAGACATGATTTTTGTCATCATATATGAGATTAAGATTTTTTATTGTTAACAACTACGTTTCTCCTTTTGTATTATTTTATGAAAGTTCAAAATACAGGTACTACCGCACCATTATAATTTTCTAAAATAAATTTTCTAACCTTATCGGTTGTTAAAACTTCAACCAAAGCTTTTACTAGTTCATCGTCGACACGGCTTTCTTTTACAGCTATTACGTTGGCATATGGAGATTGAGCCCCTTCAAAGAATACCGCATCTTCCAATGGATTCAACCCAGCTTCTATAGCATAATTTGTGTTAATTATAGCCCCGACAACATTTTTATCTTCCTTATAAGTCCTAGGCAAATACGGTGCTTCAAGCTCTTTGAATACCAAACCGTATGGATTTTCAACAATATCCTTGATAGTTGCCACTAAAGGATCCTCTCTCTCCCTAAGCTTAATCACTCCATATTCTTGAAGAAGCAACAAAGATCTACCTTCGTTGGTAACATCGTTAGGAACTATGATTAAATCGCCTTTTTTAAGGTCCTTTAACTCTTTCTTTAAATAAAACCCCATAGGTTCAACATGGATCTTAGCGACAGATACCAAATCTGGCAGCTTACGTTCCCTTTTAAAAGTTTCTAAATATGGTTCATGCTGAAAGTAATTCGCATCTATAGAACCGTCTTCCAAAGCCAAATTAGGTTGAACATAATCTGTAAAAATCACTATCTCCAGTTCGACACCCGTTTTTTCTTTGAAATCATCTTTTACGAACTCTAAGATCTCGGCATGGGGAACTGGAGTAGCTCCAACTTTGAAGGTATTACCACCAAGACCAAACAAAGCATACCCTTCCACGAAAAACAATGTTAAAAAAACAAATAATGAAACCAAAACCTTTACTACACTCTTACTTCTTTTCATACTAAATCCCTCCCTCGTAATATATGTTTTAGTGCCCTGTCACCCCGTAACCCTTTTAAAATCATAATCTTATTCTTGAAAAAACTCTCTAATTAGAACTTTATATAAAAAACCTCTTCCGGTAGAATGGAAGAGGTTTATATTTTATGATTTTTATCCTCTCCTTATCTCCCAGAATTTCTCTGCAGGATTTAGCACCATTGCATAATTTTGTTAAATTATGCAGGTTGCCGGGCTTCTTCGGGCCAGTCCCTCCGCCTCTCTCGATAAGGAATCAAAACTTATTAATTTAACCTATACTATCATATTTCTTTTTGAAAGTCAAGCCAATTTTATCTCTTTTGCCATCGCTTTTGCCAATTCACTTAATTTCTTAAAATCTTCCTCTTTTGCGGATAACCTTGCTTCAACGGGTTCAGCAACAAGCGGCCATTTCATTTGCTCATTGTACTTAACTATAGTAGATACTCCGCCTCCGCTCCAACCATATGTACCAAAGATACCTAAAACATGATTTTTTATATTGGTATGGGATAACCATTGAACTAACGATTCCATATAAGGAAAAAGACCTTGGTTATACGTTGAGCTTCCAAGTATTAGCCCCTTGTATCTCCAAATCTCGTTAATTATATAAGAAATATGCGTTTTTGATACATTCATTATTTTGATCTTTTTAATGCCTTCTTCAGCCAATTTTCTTGCAACATAATCTGCCATTTCTTCTGTATTACCATACATCGAACCGTAAGCTATTACAACACCTTCTTCGGTTTCGTATTTACTCCATTTATCATACAAAGAATAAATTCTCTCTGGATTTTTTCTCCAAATTGGTCCATGTGTAGAAGCGATTATTTTTATATCTATATTAGCTTCATTCAATTTATTTAACGCCCTTTGTACCATAGGAGAGAACTTTCCGACTATATTAGAAAAATATCTTCTGATTTCATCTTCGAAGAAATCTATTTTTACTTCATCGTCAAATATTCCTCCATCTAAGGTTCCAAAGCCGCCAAAGGCATCCCCTGAGAACAAAATTTTATCCGTTTCATCATAGGTCACCATCGTTTCTGGCCAATGAACCATTGGAGTTAAGTAAAACTTCAGATTATGCTTTCCTAAATTCAGAGATTCACCATCTTTTATCTCGTGAAAATTATCTTTAACCTTATAAAGGTTTTCTATAAATTGAAAAGTGGTTCTATTACCTACAATTTTTAAATTGGGAAATTTTTGCAAAAGTTCTGGAATAGCTCCAGAATGATCAGGCTCCATATGGTTGATGATTAAATAATCAAGAGGTTTACCGTTTAAAAGATGCCTGATTTTATCAAAAAATTCAGTCACCTTCCATTCTTTAACCGTATCGATTAAAGCTGTTTTTTCATCTAAGATTAAATAAGAATTATAGCTAACCCCTCTTTCAAGGGGCCATAAACCTTCAAAAAGCTGAGTGTCTCTGTCGTTTACCCCAACATAGTAAATACTATCGCTAATTTTTATGGAAACATTCATACTTTCATCCTCCTTTGAATTTTAAGTTTTAAAGTTAGCTTACTCAACTTCTCTAATATTTTGTCGTTCTGATTTTGATATAATCGAATGAGGTAGGAATCTTTTCCAGCCTTTTCTTCAAAATATATTTTATCACATAATCCAGCTCATTTTATGGTTGATTTTAACTAACTTTCACCTTACAAATCGTTAAATTGTTTGAAGTTCCTTTTTTTTCAAGGCAATATTATCAAAATAAAACAATTCAAAATTTTGTAAATTATTATCTTTTTTGTCGTGTTATAATGTAAATAACGATTGAATTATAAAATATTCTAGAAACACTGTGGGGTGGGGAGCGGGGCGAAGGGGCGCTAAAGCAGACTAGATTTAACTTAGATTGATGCAGGTGTTTTCAAAATTTTTGAATTCTAAAAAATCTGTTTAAAGTAGCTTTTAGTGTTTCTAAGGACAATAAAATATTCTATAGAAAGAGGTGGACATTAGTACATGGACCAAATAACAAAACATCTTTCAAGAAAAAATATTTGTGAAGAAATAAAACCCGGGGCCTCTTCCTTAATAATATTTGGAGCCTCAGGAGATTTAACTTTTAGAAAATTAATCCCTTCTATATATACGTTGTTCAAAAAGAACCTTTTACCCAACGAATTTTTCTTACTGGGAGTAGCTAGGTCTAAATTCACCGAGGAGGAATACCGCCAAGAAATAAAAAATAGATTATTGGAAGAAAACGAAGATAACTTTATAATTTCAAAATTCATTGAAAAAGTCTTTTACATTTCAGGTTTCTACGACGATGATTCCCTGTACCTGGATCTAAAAAATAAACTAAATTATTTAGATAAAGTTTTTAACACCCACGAAAATCATCTTTTTTATCTTTCAACACCTCCAAACGTCTATTTAGAAATAATTAAACGTTTGGGGAAGTTTAACTTGACCAAAGAAAGTGAAAATTCTTATTCAAGAATAATAATAGAAAAACCTTTTGGCAGTAATTTTAACACATCCAAAGAATTAGACGAGGAACTTCATAAGTATCTAAATGAAACCCAAATATACAGAATTGATCATTATCTTGGTAAAGAGACCGTTCAAAATATAATGATGCTCAGATTTGCAAACATTGTTTTTGAACCCATATGGAATTACAAATACATAGATAACGTTCAGATAACTGTTGCTGAAACATTAGGCGTAGAACATAGGGCTGGATACTTTGAACAAGCTGGTTTATTAAGAGACATGTTTCAAAACCATATGATGCAGCTTTTAACTTTGGTAGCTATGGAACCTCCTGCATCCCTTGAAGATACAAGCGTCAGGGACGAAAAAACAAAACTGTTGAAAGCTATAAGACCATTTGAAAAAGAAAAAATAAACGAATACTTTGTAAGGGGCCAATATATTGAGGGAATGATCAATGGAAAAGAAGTTCCAGCTTATAAAGAAGAAAAGAATGTTAATCCAGACTCCTTTGTAGAAACATTTGTAGCGGCTAAATTTTTAATCGATAATTGGAGATGGAGCGGGGTGCCTTTCTATTTAAGGGCAGGAAAAAGGTTGAAAAGAAAAGTTACAGAAATCGCCATAATCTTTAAAGACGTCCCTCATTCGATATTTGCTAAAAACGATATAACCTTAGAGAAAAATGCTCTCATTTTAAATATACAACCAGATGAAGGATTTTCACTGAAGATCCAAGCCAAACAACCTGGCTCCAAGCTTTGTTTGAACACGCTAACCATGGATTTCAATTACGACGAATTCTTCAAATTCAAAGGTCCAGATGCTTATGAAAGGCTACTTTTGGATGCCATGTTGGGAGATCAAACACTTTTTGTAAGAAGTGACGCTATGGAAATTTCATGGAAAATCTTCACCCCTGTTTTAGAAAAATGGGAAGAAGAAAAACACAATGGATTGAGATTATACAAAGCTGGTACCTGGGGACCAAAAGAATCTTTTGAACTATTATCAAAAGACAACAGAAGTTGGCGTAACTTAGACTTTGAAAGCGAGAATCTGTATGAAAGCAAAATTTTTTGATGATCCCGAAACGTTTCACAATGAAGCTGTAAATTTAATTTATAAGCTATATGAAGAGAGCATAGAAAAAAATAAACTATTCACCTTAATGCTCTCAGGCGGAAGAACACCACTTCCAATTTACGAAAAATTGGCATCTGAGTACAAAGATAAAATAAATTGGGAGAAGGTCCACATTTTTTGGGGAGACGAAAGATACGTCGATCAAAAAAGTGAAGACAGTAATTACAAATGGGCACACGATTTGCTAATAAGCAAAATTAATATTCCAACAAATAATGTACATAGGATAAAAACAGAACTACCTATAGAAAAAGCATCACAAGAGTGCGAAAAAGAGATAATCAATTTTTTTGGAGAACAAAATCCCCTTTTTGATCTGATATTACTAGGCATAGGAGAAGATGGCCACACGGTATCTTTGTTCCCTTCAAGTGACACTTTAAAAGAAAACAAAAAGCTATTCACAGTCACACCACCTTCTGGAACACCTAAAGTACCAAGAATTACCGCCACTTACAAATTGTTGAACAATGCAAGAAATATTCTTTTTCTAAGTTCATACAAAAGAAAAGAGCAGGTAATAGATGAAATCCTAAACAACCCAAAGATAGCAGAAGAAAAATATCCTGCTGCAAAAATAAAAGTTAAAAATACTTATTTTTTTATAAAAATATAGGGACTGTTTTACAGTCCCTATTAATTTAATAATTATCAAAAGCAAAGATCTCTTTGTATATGTAGAAGGGAGAGACTAGCTAAAATTCTGCAACCATTGATATCGAAAGGTACTTATCCTCATTAAAAGTTGCTAAATCTGCTGTATCTATAATATTTCCGAATAATAGCATTAACTCGACTGGCATTTCTTCATTCGCTGCTTTGAAGTTAACATCGTATCCAAAATTCTCATCTGCGTTGTAGTAAACATCTCCACCAATTCTAAAAGATTCTAAGAACTCGTAACCGCCACCAACCTTAAGAGCATAAAAATTGCCCTCTTCCATTTCATAATAAACAGCTGCATCCAAATCAAAGCTTTGATAATTTGCTATGGCTTCAGCAGTTACGTCTTTATTTGAATTTGAATATTTCAATTTAACTGAAAACGTATCTTCTTTTTCGTAACCTACTGACACTTTATCGAATTCAAAATCTTCGAGATCGACTTCACCGTATAAACCATATGCATCAGCCCTAACAACCAAAGAAGTTGCATCCACGGTATCGAACAAAGCACTTAGAGCATACTTATCCGTAGAATAAGAACCAAAGATTCCAGATTTAAACTTATCGTTTTGAGAAAATAGATCTAATCCTACATTAAAATTGTTCCAATTTAAGAAAATAGCAAAACCGGCAAGACTCTCTTCAGGATTTTCGTAATCAAAATTATATTTTGAATTTACTTCTGTCTTATAAAATGCACCAAAAGAATACATATCTTGTAGCCATAACGCTTTCATACCGTAAACCTTAAACTGGTAGTTAGAAGATGAAGCGCCTATTTTTAATTCTAAATCGGTGTTTTCAATATCTGGATTTATGCTCAATATAACCTCATTTGAAACAACTGGATCGCTTAAAAACCCTGTCTCTTCCTCTAATTTAGCTTTTAAATTAAATTCATATTCTCCTGAAATAATGGACGTTTTCTCTGCTGCTGCTTCAGCCGCAGGCGCAGCGATTTGCAGCTCTCCATTCACTAAAACCAACTCAAAGGAAGAGTTCCTTCCCCCATATGGGTCTGGCACGTAATCAGGAGATTCCGGATCCTCGTACCAATCAGTTCCATTTACTACGTATTTGTATTCATAAACACCAGGTTGTAAATCATCTGCTACATAAATCCAAACCCCATCAATGTATTCCATTTCCCAAGCGGTCGTACTCCAGTTATTGAAAGTCCCTGCTAAAAATACCGTATCAGCGGTTTCATTTTCATATTCAAAAATTACTTTGCCATCCTCAACATATACCTCAGAGAAAGAAACCACTACCAACAAAGAAAATAAAAGAACAAAAACTATTTTTTTCATCTTTCCACCTCCATATTCTCCCTATTTTTTAAAAATTGAAAGTAGTAGTAACACCTATTTGTTTTTTAAACGATAAAACATTGTCAAAGTCGCCATTGCCTATATAAAATTTGATATTACCTTTTGGCACATAGTAAGTTATCTCGCCGTATGCAGTGAAATATTTCTCGATGATCCCTTGTATATACTGAACTTTTGCCATAGCGGAAAATTGATCAAAGTTCCTTGAAATATCTGCATAATAAAGTTCTCCCAACGATTGAAAAGATTCTTCTGAAACTGGATTACCAAAAGCATATTTAATATTACCTTTAAAATCAAAAAGGTCATAATTCCCTTCTAAATACAACCTAAAGGGTTTGTATGAGGTAATTTCACTCCAATCATCCTCCCATCCTCTCTTGTAAATTGATGCTTTGTAGGAAGTTAAAAATGGGATAGAAAGATCTTGGCTATAGGTAATTGACATTTCTGATCCATCCATCACGAAATCGGAGAAGGTACCATCGAAATCTCCAGATACATACAACTCTAAATTGTCGATGTATAAATTAGTTCTAAGTCTATCTATATAGGTTTCGGTGCCAAAATCCAACTCCAATTTATTTGTCAATCTTATATCGTTGTAGGAACTTTCCAAATATATGTTTTCCATTAAACTATTTGGAGAATATCCTTTATAAAAATTATCTGAAATGTATGTTGTATTGAAATTATACTCAAATTCACCTAATTCTCCTCTTACCCCACCAAACAAAAGATAATTATCTTCTATACTATATGAAGGGGTTTCTACATCTTGTTGATAAGAAACAACGACTTCTCCGTAAGGTTTTACACCTTCAAAAGTTCCAACATTGAAATCAAATCCCATCATCTCATTATAATCTAAAGATTCGTTTTTGTAATCTTTCAAATATAAAACGCTTGAATTTACTCCTCCAAGCTCAGGAAGCCTATAATACAACAAATTAAAAAGATACCCACTTTTATCTACCGCATAGAAATTCATATTACCAAAGTTATCTAAATCAGCATACAACTTTAGACCATTCACAGATCCAACCTTTTCATTGTTGATTATTTTCAACCAATCATCCGTTGAAACACTTTTTCTGTTCCAATAAGTAGTGAGATCTAAGTTCTCTAATTCATATGTAAATTCGGAAGAAGAAACCCACAACTGATCGCTTGAATCCTTGTTTAAATTGAATTCGCCACGCAAGCCTTCACCAAAGAATTTAAAATAAAGATCTGCTTTGTTGAAATTATCATAGAACGAGGCGTCTTCTTCATCTGAGTAATCATAATTTAAATTTAATTCTACACTTCCATTGAGATTAATACTTCCAAAGAATATGGTTGCAATCACAATCATCAAAAAAATTAATGGAGTTTTTTTATTTCTCACCAATTTCACCTCACTTTTCTTCAAACTCTATGTAACTTATCTTAGGATAAAATTTAACGGTAAGTTCATTGGTATCGCTTTTTAAAGTATAAACTGCATCGTCAGAAGCGTCTGAATAAACTTCCCCGTTGAATATCATATGCCAAGGTTGCCAACCTGGAGTTGGTTTTATCTTGTATTTTATTGTATCATTCGCTTTGAACTCTTTGCTGATTGTTGCAACTAAAACATCCCCTTGCCTTTCAAACTTTATAGCATCCTCATCCCAAGTTTTTGCTCCCCAACTACCTGCAAAATACCAATCCTGTAATAACTTGGTATCATCTCCAGCACCTACTGCTTTTCCTTCTTCCATCTTTGTTGTATCTAAGTAGATGGTTATTTGTTCCAAATTATTATCTTCTACTACGTCCTTCCAAATAGGTATCGAAGCAGATGCTATATTACCATCGCTTTTAACGTAGAAAATCTTGTAATAGCTTAATTCAAATATCGCCCCTCCTTCATCTATTTCTTCATAGGTGAGATCTGAAGTGGGTATGGTGATTGTATAAAGCCCCAAACTTTCATCGTAAGTTAAAAGATCGTCCGTAGTCGGTATATTGTTGTTTTTGGAGTAACCCAAATAAATCCCTGGATCAAGGGTAATATCAAGTAAGTTCATCATACAACCAGATAAGGTAAGTACAACGAGAACGCCCAGAAGTACATAAAAAATTTTCTTTTTCAAAAAATTCACCTCCGTTATTGAAAGAAGAAAGCCCCTAAGGACTTTCTTCTTGGTTTTTTAGTACTTTTTTACTGAGCCCAACTTTCTACAACGTTCACAATTGTTGCATCACCAGTTAAAACAATCGTTCTATTACCGATTTCTTCACCCTCGGCGTCTTTTTCAACATAACTCCAGTCTGTTGCATCATCGCGTAAGAACTTATATTCTTGGGCCGTATAAGAGGTCATTGTTGCCTCGGTTGTATAATACCCAGTAGTTTGATCTTTGTTTAAAGGTACAAAAGTTGCCCAATTATCAGCAAACGTCCCTGCCATATATATTTTTCCATCATCATCTACTGTTCCTTCTGGTACATGTACAATGAAATTAACTGTTACCTCTTGTTGCAAATCGGTATAAGGAATGAGCTCCATCCCTTTCCAATTAAGAACGACATCTTCAACATCACTCTCGGGAGGTATGTCTAGTCTTCTAGTACCATTAGTACCACCAAATTCAACTCCATTTTCATTTACTTCCACAAAATCCCAAGGGACATCGCAAGTGTACTTGTATTTTACCGGATAATCCTCATCTTCGAACAAAGTTGAAATATCAAATTCTGCATACTTTTTACCGTCAGCCTCTTTTACTTCAGATGTTGCTGCAGAAGTAATATCCCAACCATTGTAACTTCCCATCAAGTAAACAGGACTAGCTTCTGGTGTTGTTTCAGGAAGATACACTTTTAACATAACTGCTTCTTCTGGCTGTTCTTCCGGTTCTTCTTCCGACTGAGTCGGTAAACATCCAAAAAGTACAAAAACGCTTAAAAAACTTACTAACATAACTACTAACCACTTTTTCTTCATACTCATAACCCCCTTTTTAAGATTTTGGTATTTGATTTTTTCCTTTCAATCAAAGAGGTACCCATACTGACCAACCTTCATTTTCACTCATTATAACTTTGAAATCTCCATACCCATTTTCATCAGTTGTTACTGTACCTTGTATATGGCCCGTAT
The DNA here is from genome assembly GCF_000018605.1 of Petrotoga mobilis SJ95. Lineage (NCBI taxonomy): Bacteria > Thermotogati > Thermotogota > Thermotogae > Petrotogales > Petrotogaceae > Petrotoga > Petrotoga mobilis. Next base: position 1,220,067 of record NC_010003.1, read on the forward strand.
AATCGTAGAATGTTGTGTTAGGCTGACGTGAGTTAATACGTTTTGTTCTCACTTCATTTGATTCTCCGTCTGAAATCAACAAAACAAGCCCGTCTTTTTCAACCTCAGGTAACCCTTCTCTTACATATCCGTACACATCTTCATCGTTGTTATCAATTTCATATCCTCGCCCATATGCGTAGTCTCTTCTAACTTCTAATAGTTTGTCTAATCCTTCTTTCATTCCATATATGTAGTAGTCTTTCCAAAAAACAACCGGTGTTCCGTACTCTCTGGTTAAAATATACGCGTAAGCTTGATACTTTCTTCTGTAGATTCCAGGCTTATTGTCTTTGTCCCTATTAGTATCGTGATTCTCAACGAAAGTAACCGCCCTATCCTCATACCCATCTTTGTTCACCAATCCGACATATTGTAGATTTCTTAAATCTGCACCATCGATCATATCTTCGAAAAAGGTTCTCAAAGGAAAGTCGAATACTTTCAAACTCTCATTACCTACAGTGTCAAGAAACCTAGCTAATTCGTTTGTATTTTCTATCCATGCTTCTCCAACATAAAACAGATCTTTTGTTGAACTGTCTTGTACATCGTTTATCCATTCATTTACAAACCTATAATCAACATGTTTTACGGCATCTAAGCGAAATCCATCAAAGTTTATATTGTTTACAATCCACTTCCCCCAGTTGGTAACATCTTCTTTCACAGCAGGATTTTCATAATCGACATCTGACCCCATCAAGTAATCATCATCCCAATAAAATGTATAATCCCAATTTTTGCCTTCAAACAAATACTTGCCACTTGTTTGGGTTTGTCGGTCCCAATCAACCCCATCAAAAGATTGCCAATTCCACGTAAAATCACTGTATTTATCGCCTCTACCTTCTTGGAAATTAAAAACCGTCCATGCTTGTATAGTTTCACCTGGTTTGTCAGGGCTACTGTCACTTAGCTTAACCTCTTCGTAATCATCCGCACCCATTCTATGATTCAATACCGCATCGTAATAAACCTTTATGTTGTTCGAATGAAGTGAAGAAATCGCATCTTCTAATTGTTCTTTTGTACCATACTTTGTGCGTATCGTACCTTTTTGATAAAATTCCCCCAAATCCCACAGATCGTATGTTGCATATCCTACATCGTATGTTCCATTCATAGCTTTGTTGGCAGGAGGTAACCAAACCGCTGTAAAACCCTTTTCTGATAGATCAGAAGCTCTCTCTTCCAATAGGACCCATAAATCTTCTTCTTCCGGATGACGTACTAAGTAATTACCTGTTGCCATCTCCCAGTAAAAGGCTTGAAGAATCGTTTCATTTTGAGTTGATGGAATCTCTTGATCAAAAGGAAGTTTAAAAAAAACACCACTGCATCCAAAAAGTACAAAGGTCAGTAGAAAAATTAATATGCCGGTAAAAACTTTTCTTTTGTTCAAAAAATAAATCTCCTTAACTTTAAAAATAAAAGTCATAAATGGAAATGATTCCATTCAATTATAGCACTAATGGAAACATTTCCACAAACCCGAATAAGAACGATTATGGACGTTTATGAGAGTTTAGAGAAAAATAAATGCAATTAGAAAGGTAAATCTTAAAATTTCTTCATTTTTGTAAGTTTTTTGTAATTAAACATCCATTTGATTCTTTGGTATAATTATTAAAAAACTTTTAATGGATTTAATTCCGCAAAGAGGGAGGGGAATTAGAAGTGTTCAACATAGCTGTCATAGTTAACACTTTAGCCGTTTTGATTGGAGGCACATTGGGAACGCTTGTAGGAAATAAATTGCCGGATAATTTGAGACTGATTTTATTTCAAAGTGTTGGTCTAACTACCTTTTTGATTGGAGTAGGGATGGGGTTAGATGCAAGCAATTTGATCGTGGTTTTAGTATCTTTGGCGCTTGGAGGGGTAATTGGAGAGTTATTGAGAATTGAAAACGGTCTGGGAAAATTAGCAAACATCGTTGAAAGGTCACAAGGAGAAACACCGTTTGTAAGGGGATTTATTACTGCCACTGTTCTTTTTGTTATTGGCCCTATGACGATAATCGGATGTCTAAATGCGGGTCTTTCGGGAGATAACTCTGTTATTTTCTTAAAATCTGTTCTGGATGGAATCTCTTCTATGGTCTTAGCCTCGGTTTATGGCGTGGGGGTTACATTCTCTGCTGTGAGTGTTTTCTTGATTCAAGGGTCAATAGTTAGTTTGGCTGGAATGCTTTCTTTTCTTTCGGATCCTTACTATTTGAATGATTTTACAGCCGTAGGAGGCGCAATGATAATTGCCATTGGAATAAGACTTTTAGAGATAAAAGATATAAAAGTAGGAAATTTTCTTCCTTCTTTAATAATTGTCGTTTTGATAAATTATATTCTTACCTTTTTTGGCAGGTTTTGACAAATTCCTACAAAATATGTTATAATAATTGATAGAAAGATTAATAAATATTTCCTTCTTATTTAAACTACTATTCATATCTCTACTACTCATACTTTATTCGTCCATATTTCTAATACAGATGAATTAAACAAAATTAATCGCAAAACCTTTTTTAAAAGGGATTAATTTTTGTTACTTGATAAAAATGTGAAAAGGAGGAATCAAAATGCTTAGATTAGAAAATGCCTTATGGAAACTGGAAAAATATGAGGATGAATTGCTATCTAATACGATACTTTTCAATCAGCTTCCTTTAAAAAACCCCAATGAGCAAAAAAACTTTATAATAAGCAAATTGCGAGAAATGAATCTACCCAATATTAAGGAAGATGATGAAGGGAACGTATATGTCTCGTTTGTTAACGATGATACATCTCCTACGGCTCTTGTTTTCACAACTATAGATGAGATACAAGATCCACTTGTTGAAAGATTTGCCAGGGTATTAAAAGGAAAAATAGAAGGTTTAAAAATCGTTTCGTCTTCACTTAAAGTTGCAGCTCTTTTAACTATGATAAAGTTTTTACACCTAGAAAAAGTAGATTTAAGAAAGAATGTATTTTTCCTCTTTCTTAACCAGGCAAGAAAAAACAAATTTTTGAGTTTAGGAGAGTTTTTACAGGAAAATATCAAAAGTTTGGATTATGCTATCAAAATCAATGGCATCAATTTGGGAGACCTCGGTCATCGTTCTTTGGGAAAATATGTTTATAAATTAAAGTTTTATTCCCGAGATTCAATACACAAAACTTCTAAATCTCCATCAACTTTAGAGATATTGTACAGAATAACTTCTAATCTGAAAGAGAATGCAGATATGGAAGGTACGTCTGTAATCATCTTAAAACTCGACAGATTCGAAGACAATACCGAAGTAATAATGGAGATAAAGAGCGAAGGAGACCAAGATTTAGAAACTATAAGTGAAAATTTAAGAGCCACCGTCACGGAATTGGCTGAAAGATACAATTTAAAGATCAAATTGAATCTACTTTCATACATTCCGACCACTTTCATACCAAAGGAGCATCCTTTGATCGAACAGATCAGAGAAGTTCATAACCATTTAAACATTAAAACTAACTTAGCTCCTTTAGACAAAGACGAGGCATTGATAATTAAATCCGGTGTCCCTGCAGTTTCCCTAGGGATAGCAAAAGGTGAGATATTAGATGGCACAGAATACTTCGAAAGAGATGGTGTGATGAAAGGTCTGCATCAAATTTTGATGGTGGTTGATAATGTAACAACAGAAAACTTTGCTGAAGAAGAGATAGATCAGGACATTATAGGAGAAGAAAAAGATTAAACAGAAAGGAAGATCTAAAATGAAGGATAATATTTTAAAACGTTCTTTTCACCATTCAAAGTTTGAGAACATTAAAGAGCTCGTTAAATTAAAAGAAAAACAAGATGTAAAAATATCCCTTGCCTTTCCTTCTTTAAACGAAGAAAAAACTATTGGTAAAGAGATAATCATTATGAAGTCAGAACTTATGGAAAAATATCCCTTATTGGATGAAATTGCTGTAATTGATTCTGGCTCAGAAGATGAAACGGTTTCTATAGCAAAAGAGTACGGTGCAAAAGTTTTTTACTCAAGTGATATTTTACCAGAGTACGGGTTTTACAAGGGAAAAGGAGAAAATTTATGGAAAAGTTTATACGCACTTGATGGCGATATAATCGTATGGGTGGATTCAGATATAGAGAACATACATCCAAAATTCGTATACGGTTTAGTTGGTGCTTTGTTGAATTATCCAGAAATAGGTTACGTCAAGGCCTTTTATGATAGACCCATTGTGGGAAAATCGGCGATGCAACCAACAGGTGGAGGAAGGGTTACCGAATTGGTTGCAAGGCCTTTATTTTCTTTGTTTTACCCGGAGTTATCAACGATAATTCAACCGCTAAGTGGTGAATATGCAGGAAGAAGGGAAATTTTAGAAAAGCTGCCTTTTTTCGTGGGATACGGTGTGGAAATTGCGCATCTCATCGACATAGCTGAAAAATTTGGTAGTGAGATAATAGCTCAAGTCGATCTTGAACTTCGAATTCATGACAATCAACCCTTACACTCACTGAGTAAAATGGCTTTTGAACTCACAAAAGTAGTATTAAAAAGATTGGAAAAATATGGAAAATTAGATTTAAATACCGAATTGACCGATAAACATATAATGATTCAAAAAAAAGAAAATGAGAAGGTATTAGTTCCAACGGAGATACTAAGTGTTGAAAGACCTCCTATGATTACTATCCCAGAGTACAAAGAAAAGTTTTCAAAAGAGGAGAAGGTATGAACAATCTTTACATCTTCCACTACCATTACATAAAAGGCGGAGTTTCAACCGTTGTTAGAAATATCGTAAAATCTCTAAAAGACGCATACAAAATTACTCTCTTTGGTTCAAAAAAAATGGGGATAGATGGGATAGAAGAGGTCTTATCTTACGAAAATGTTGATTTTATTGATTTCCCAGAGCTCGGATACATTTATTATGACAGCACCGATTATAAAACTTTTCTCGAACTCAAAGAATCGATAAAAAACAAATTGAACAATTATCACGATGAGAGGGCTATATACTGGGCTCATAACTATAATTTAGGCAAAAATCCCGCATTTACAGAAGCGTTTAAAGAATTTATCACAACAAAAAATATCCCCACAATAATTCAAATTCACGACTTTCCTGAATGTGCAAGATGGGAAAACTATTCTTTTATAAGAAAATTCATAAATTCTTCACTGTATCCTATTAGGAAGAATATACAGTATGCTACTATCAATCTATCCGATTACAACAGACTTATAAAATGTGGTATACCTTCAGAAAATGCTTTTTATCTCCCAAATGCTGTTGAATTTGCTAAAAATAAAGATAAAATAGATGATATCGACAAAGATGAGGTCATAAATAAACTAAAGAAATTGGGATATAACGTTGATCCCACAAATAAAAACATTTTGTATCCAACAAGAACGATAAGAAGAAAAAATATCTTAGAAGCGGTGCTTATAAATCGCTTATATGGAAAGAGTAATCTCCTTGTCACATTACCAGCTAACTCTGATAAAGAAAGGCCATATGAAAAAGTTGTAAAAGAAACCTTTGAATCTGAAAAAGTTAAGGGAGCTTGGGCTATTTCAGCAAAAGATCCTTCACTTTTTCCATACATTCTGAATATATCTGATCTGTTCTTTTCTTCTTCCGTATTAGAAGGATTTGGAATGATATATTTAGAATCAAAATTCAACGAAAAAAACTTTTTAACGAGAAAATTAGATGTGATAGAAGATTTCAAAAACATAAAAGAAATAAGTTATTACGATAGATTTTTGGTTAGTCTTTCTCCTAAAGAAATAAACAAAGTAAAAGAAAAATACGAAGAACAAATTAACAAGATACCTATTTCCGAAGAGAACAAAAATCATTTAAGACAAGATTTAAACAATAAATTTGATAAAGATTTAATTGATTTTTCATTTCTCCCCGTCGAACTTCAGAAGAAATTCTGTATGGAAGAAGAAGCAAAACTTAATGATTTGAAAGAAATTAACAAAGAAATATTTGATAAAATAGAAATGTTGACTTCCACAAATCACATTGATCAAGGGATAAACTTGGAAGATTTCTCATTGAAGGCGTATAAAAGTAAAATATTTTTATTATTAGATAAAGTACAAGCTAGAGGAAACGCCCCGAAGGGGGTTCAAGGAAGTACAAAGGAAATAGAAGATACAATAATTGACGAAAATATTCTAAAATCCTTTCTAACAATAGATAATATAAGATTACTCTTTTCTTATTGAACAGGATAAAAGAGCGAAGACTTCTTTATCCTTATGGGTAGAGAGCTGAGGAAAAGAATAAAGATTCTTTATCCTTATGGGTAGAAAGCAGGGTAAAAGAATAAAGATTTTTTATCCTTATGGGTGGGCAGCAGGGTAAAGGAATAAAGATTTTCTATCCTTATGGGTGGGGAGCGGGGCGAAGGGGCGCTAACACTACTTAGGAGGCTATTCACATGTATGAAGATATAAAAAACATTCCCACAATTATAATTAACGGTATGTCTAAAGAACAGATACTCAAAATAATGAAAACGATAAAAAATATGGAAAACTTACCCGAAAATATAATTTTTGCTTCCATTACTCCTACAAGTTCTCAATGGACAGTTGAAGAATTAATCAAAGAGTTAAAACAGGAAGACATAGAAATGAAAAAAGTAACAGAAAATCTCAAAAAAGGGGTATACGACAATTACAAAAAAGACAGCAAGTGAAGATAAAACTCTCATCGCCTATGTCGATGGAAGTTATGACGTAGAAACCAAAATATACGGTAGCGGCATAGTATTTCTAGATGGTGAAGAAAAACATTTCTTCTTTTCTGGTAATAACCCAGAATACTCATCTAGCCGAAATGTTGCTGGAGAGATAAGTGCATCCATCTACGCAATGGAATACGCTAAAGAAAAAGGTTACGAAAAGATAATAATAAACCATGATTACATCGGATTAGAGAAATGGTGTAACGGAGAATGGAAGACGAATAAAAAAATAACCATAGCCTATAAAAATTGCTATGATTATTTTAGTAAATTTTTAACGATACAGTTCAATTGGGTAAGGGGACACTCAGGAGACCATTACAACACCTTGGCCGATCAACTAGCGAAAAAAGCATTAGAAAGCAAAAATTTCCGAGATTTAATAACGAAATATCTCCATAAAACCGGTTTGAACTCCTAATTTTTTGAAAAAGCCGAAGGTTTCATGCTGATTTTAAAAAAAGAAAATAAATTCTTCAAAAATCTTTATACTTTCTAAACCATTACCTCTTCAGATTGACTCATAACAAATTTTGTAATCTGGCTTTCTAACTCTAAAAAGCTTTTATCATAAATACTTTTCTCTTCTTCCGAAAGATTTATATTAAAGACCTTTAATATTCTAGAAGGTCGTTGCGATAAAATAACTATTTTATTTCCCAACATCAATGCCTCTTTTATGTCATGGGTAACCATCAATATTGAAAAATAACTTTTCTTCCACATCTTTTCCATATCTTTTATTATCGATAGTTTAATATTGAGATCCAAAGATGTGAAAGGTTCGTCCATTAGCAAGATCTGTGGCTCAACTAATAAAGATCTGGCAATATTCACCCTTTGTTTCATACCCCCACTTAATTTAGAGGGTAAAAGATTTTCAAAACCTTCTAAACCTATCATACCGATAATTTGTTTAATTTTCTTTTCATCGTCTAAAATTATTTTCAGGTTGTCGTAAACCGTTCTCCAGGGCAATAATCGAGGTTCTTGGAAAACGTAACCTATCTTATCGACAAAGGTTTCAACTGTCCCTTCACTTTGCTTTTCTAATCCTGAAACGATCCTAAAAAAAGTAGTTTTTCCACAGCCAGACGGCCCCAACAAAACGATTTTTTCACCCTCTTGCAACTCAAGACTCCAGTTATCTATAACCAGAAGATTTCCAAACCTTTTAGTTAAACGATCTACTTTTAGTACATTTCCCATCTTGCTAACATCCTTCTTGAAATAATTTTAAATACACGTTCTGTGGTTATACCTAATATAACGGCTATGATAGTAATGGCATAGATCCTAGGAACTTCGACATACTGTCTCGCCCAAGCAAGTTCTACCCCTAAGCCATTTCCACCAACTAGAAACTCTGTTACTAACACTACTTTCCATACATTCCCTATCGAAACTTCAACCGCTGCAATTACAAACGGAACGATCGAAGCTAAGTATACATGCCTAAATATTTTAGACCTCGATACTTTGTACAAGTGCACCATCTCTAACAATTTTCTATCGATATTCTTAATTCCAGATGCTGTCGTAAAAACTGTGTTAGGTAAAATAGCCATGGTACTTATTAAAATAGGACCACGCCATCCAACACCCCACAGAAATACGACAAAAGCAAGCCAAGAAACCACCGGAATAGCTTGTATCATCATCAGCATGGGCCTAAAAATTTCGTATATCGTGTCGCTCATCCCCATTAAAAACCCCAAAATTATTCCGATAAAAGAGGAAAGAAACAAAACAATCAAAGTTTTCCATACCGTGTTCCATAATGCCACATAAAACCTCGGTGTACTTAGCTGATTTATTAAATTGACTAAAACTTCATGAGGGAAAGGCAACACAAAAGAAGAACCTATGACAAAAGAAAAAAAGTACCAAAGTAAAACGATCAACACAATTCCAAAAATAGTTTTCATCGATAATAAAATCCTTCTGTCGGTAAAGTTGGTAACCCTTCCGGATAAAGTTCGTGCATCGTGTTTAAAAAGTTATCTACTTCTTCTTTACATTCCACAATCGGAATGTATTCAAAAACCAATCTATTCATCGCTTCTTTAAGTACTGGAACAGGGATAGTTAAATATTCGTTGGTTATTTTCAATGATTGATCTAAATTTGTATTAGCCCAATCAACGCTTTCAGAAAAAGCGCTTTCAACTTTTGAAACGATATCCGGTTCACTTTCCAAAATCTCCTTTTTAACAAAAAGTCCAGCTATAGGAAGGCCATACTTTGAACCTGAGATTTTATTCCATTCATCTTGAAAATCTAAGACAATTTCTCCTTCGGTCCCTGTTACAGCCAATGTGGCAAATGGTTCTGGTAAAGCGGCATATTCTACCTTACCTGCTTTAAACAGAGAAACTATCTCCTGGGGAGGAAGGTAGCTGAATTTTACATCTTTATCGGGAACCAAACCATTTTTCACCAAAAGATACCTCATCAAAATGTCGACGGTTTGACCTCGACCATGAGGAGAATAGACTTCATGACCTTTTAAATTTTTTACATCTTCAAAATCAACATTGCTACTTCCTACCAAATAAAATGCTTTCCACTCGTGAACGCCTAACAATATTAACTCTAAACCTTGAGCGTATAAATTCGCACCAACGGTTATAGGAAGCACGGCAAAGTCTGCTTGATTGGATACCAGTAACGCTACCGCTTCATTGGCATCCTTCCAAAGACTCACATTTATTTCTACCTCTTCTTCTATCGTATTCGCCATCAACCCTGTTACCGGAACAACGGTTGGACCTAAAGGATTAGTTATTGTAACAGAAAAAATCAAGAGTGTAAAGAAAAAAGAGACGATTAACAAAGTTAATTTTTTCATGGTTATTTTCCTCCTGTATCTCTCTAATTTAATAGCTTTAGAAACTCTAAACTTTGTATATAGACCTTTTTACCTCGCAGCCAGGAAGACCAACTTTAATCATTGTAACTCTTTTCCTTTTCATTGACAATAGTGAAGTCGGAAAAGGGATTCTGTTTTCTTTATTTTTGCCCATTGATAAATAATTAAGGGACAAAGGTCCGTATTAACTCCTTGCAAGATATGTTGTGTGCAACAATTCATGAGATTTCTCGCTTAATGGTTCTCCTAAAAATTCTTCGTATAAAATTTTGATAGCAGGGTTTTCATGAGATTTTCTTATTGGCAGGGATCTGTCTACTTCGTATATCGCTTGCATCCTTTTTAGAAGTATTTCGCTGTTTGTTGGGATAGGTTGACCACCGCCACCAATGCATCCACCTGGACATGCCATGAATTCCACAAAGTGATACTCTTTTTCACCGCTTTTGATCATTTCTAAAACCTTTCGGGCGTTCCCTAAACCATTCACGACAGCAACTTTTAAATTTATTCCATCAATTTCTACCGTTGCTTCTTTTATTCCTTCAATGCCTCTAACAGCTTCAAAGTCCAATTTTTCTAATTCCTTACCGGTTATTACTTCGTATGCAGTTCTCAAAGCGGCTTCCATAACACCACCCGTTGCCCCAAAAATTGCGCCGGCACCAGAAGAGATACCTAAGGGTTCATCGTACTCCTCCGGTGGAACGTTCAGCAAATCTATACCAGCAAGTTTAAACATTTTTGCCAGTTCACGGGTAGTTAATACGTAATCGACATCGCCCTTAATTTCTGGTCTAACCCGTTCAAATTTCTTGGCGGTACATGGCATGACAGAAACGACAACCATATCTTCTTTTGAAATTCCTAATTTGTTTGCATAATATGTCTTGGCAATAGCTCCAAACATCTGTTGAGGTGATTTACATGATGAGAGGTTATCAATAAATTCGGGATAATTATGTTCTAAGAATTTAACCCATCCTGGGCTACAAGACGTGAATAAAGGAAGCTTCCCATTATTTTTGAATCTTTCAATGAATTCATTCGCTTCTTCCATTATTGTTAAGTCAGCAGCAAAGTTAGTATCGAAGACTTTATCAAATCCTAACAATCTTAATCCTGCCACCATTTGTTTTGTGGCAATTTTCCCTGGTTCTGCATCGAATTCTTCGGCTATTGCAACTCTAACGGCAGGAGCTGTTTGCACGATTACATATTTACTTTCGTCAGAGAGAGCAGTCCAAACTTGGTCCATTTGATAAACTTCATGTAAGGCTCCTGTGGGGCATTCTAAGATACATTGTCCACAATTTGTACAATCTACGTTCCCCATACCTTTGTCCATGAAAGTTGTAACGTATGTATCTGGCCCTCTGTTTGCAATCGTTAATATGTTAACCGACTGGACCTCTGAGCATTTTCTGACGCAACGGTTACAAACGATACATTTTTGAGGTTCTCTCACAACTGAATAACTGCTTCTATCTTCCGGTAAACCATTAGATATTGGAGGGACCCTTATTTCAGTTACACCTATTTCTTCAGCAACCTCTTTTATCTCACAGCTGCCGGATTTTGAACAAGTAAGGCAATTTAAGTTGCAGTTTATCCCATGAGAAGCTATTATCAATTCAATGATAGTTTTTCTTGTTTTTCTTACTCTTTGAGAATGAGTAAAGATTTCCATACCATCGGTAATTTTTGTTACACAAGCTGGTTTCAAGGTTCTTTCACCTTTTATTTCAACTGAGCAAAGTCTGCAACTTCCAAAAGGTTCAAGTTTTTCAGAATAACAAAGTGTAGGTATTTTTATGTGAGCTTTCTTTGTGGCATCTAAAATACTAATTTCATGATCAAATTCATATTCTCTGTTATTTATCTTTACTTTCATATTTCCACCTTCTTTGTGTAAAATTTCTCAAATATGGAAAGAATAAGGTTTAAAGAAGACTCTCCAAATCCACAACGTGCTGCAGAGCTTACGGCGTACTGTATATCAGAGATTATTTCTATTTCCCTTGAAGTTGGATATCCTCTTTTATATATATCCGATACGATTTTGTTTATATTCTTGTTTCCTTCTCTACATGGGAAACACGTTCCACATGTTTCGTCTCGGAAAAAGTCAGAGACATTTTTCACGATTTCCAAATAATTTCTTTGTGAAGAAACTACGATCATTCCACCAGATCCGATGTTACTCCCCATTTTTTGAAGATTTTCATAGGTGTAAGGTACATCTAATTCCTCTTCAGTTAATGCTTCAGTGGAAATTCCTCCTGGGATAACAAAACCAATTTTTTCTCCTTTAACTCCTCCTGCCAATTCTTGTACGATATCTTTAACTGTTAATTTTCCAAATTCTACTTCGTAAACGCCCGGTTTGTTGACGTCACCACTGATAGAGACTAATTTTGTGCCTCTACTTTTTTCTGTTCCCATTTCTGAATAAGGGTTGTTATCGTAACTCATTATTTCTGCTGCCGCGGCCAATGTTTCAACGTTATTGACAACGGTCGGTTTACCATACAATCCCTCAAAAACTGGTAAGGGAGGTTTTATACGAGATTTTCCTCTGTCTCCTTCAATGGAATTGATTAAAGATGTTTCGTCCCCACATACGTAGGCGCCTGCACCTCTCACCAACTTCAAATCAAACGAGAAATCTGAGTTTAGAATATTTTCTCCCAATATATTTTTTTCATAAAGTTTTTCGATCGCTTTCTTAATGATTTTTATTGCCTCTACATATTCACCTCTAATGTAAATATAACCATATTTTGATCCAGTGGCATAACCACTGATTATTATACCTTCCAAAACTTTAAAGGGTAGATTTTCCAACAAGAATCTGTCTTTGAAAGTTCCTGGTTCTCCTTCATCCGCATTACATATGATAAACTTGGTGTCATCCTCAATTGAAAGCACCGTTTCCCATTTTATACCTGTAGGAAAACCGGCTCCCCCTCTTCCTCTTAAACCACTTTCTTTTATTTTGTTGATAACTTGTTGGGGTTCCATATTCAAAGCATTTTTTAAGCCTGGGAAATCGTATTCTTCCAAACTTTTACCCAAGTCCTTTTTTAGAAAGATTTTTTCCATTTATTTCCCTCCTATTCCAGTGAATCGAGTATTTGAATCGCTTTGGTAACGGTTAGATGAGTGTAATACGTATCGTTAACCATCATAACAGGTCCTTCATCGCAATGTCCTAAACATTCAGCTACTTCTAAGGTGAATTTTTTGTCTTTTGTGGTTTCATTCTCTTCCACTTTGAGATAATCTTTCAAGGCTCTAACTAAGTCTGCGGACTCGTTTAATCTACATGAGACACTGTCACAGACACGTACGATGTATTTTCCCGTTGGTTCAAGATGAAACATAGAATAAAAACTGATCACTCCGTACAAACGAGCTTTAGGGATGTCTCTTTTTTGCGCGATTCTCAAGATATCCTCTTCAGAGATGAATCCATACGTTTCTTGAATATCATGGAGTTCTTCCAAGAGTTCTTTTTCATAATACTTTTCCATTCCATCTCCTCCTTCTAGTTTTGAAATACAAAAACTTTGAGGCATTTATTAACAGAATCTGGATTGTTAATATTTTCACTAAATTGATCCATTTTTAACATATTTATATGAAAAAAACGCTAAAATAATATCAATATTATATACGCTGTTAAAAAAAGAATATGAGAAACCTAAGTCTCCATACCAATAGTTGCTTGAAAGCAATATTGTTAACGAAAAAACTAAATCTCAACCAAAGGAAACATATGAAAGTTTAAACATGGTAAAATTGAGAGAAGAAACACCCCAGAGGGGTTCAAGGAAATAAACATCCTTAAGAGGAGGAAGCCTGTCCTCGTGGATAAATTATACAACATTCAACTAACAAAAAGCAAATCAATTTCTAAGACATAAATACTATCTAACCATTACACTATTTCAACGACAATTAATTATGATCTAACACGACTTTACCTATGAACTTAGTACCGGTCCTGTGGAAACAATGAAGATTGAATGTTTGTATATGGGAATAAATATCACCTCCAAAACTCTTAGTACTATTTAAACCATTACCTCTTGAAAATTACAGCCCTATCAATTTCAATATAGTTTCCATTTCTGGTTCTACTGGATTGACCTTTGGTATCACACTTATCGCGGTATCGGGATCCTTTAATCCATGTCCCGTGAGTACCGCAACAATTTTACTTCCTTTTTTTATCTTATCCAATTTGATCATTTTTTTAACGCCCGCTACCGAAGCTGCAGAAGCAGGTTCTGCAAACACACCTTCGAGGGATGCCAATTCTTTATACGTGTCCAAGATTTCCTCGTCGGTAACAAAATTTATAAATCCTCCAGATTCTTTTGCAGCTTCTACGGCCTTTTCCCAATTGACCGGATTACCTATTCTTATAGCTGTTGCTACGGTTTCTGGGTTTTTTATAACCTGATTTTTTACGATAGCAGCTGATCCTTCCGCTTCAAAACCAATCATCTTAGGTAACTTATCCGTTTTGTGATCTTTGAAGTATTCTTTGAACCCTTTCCAGTAAGCTGTGATGTTTCCCGCATTCCCCACTGGAATTGCCAATATGTCAGGAGATTTACCACCTAATTGATCACATACCTCAAAAGCAGCACTTTTTTGACCTTCTATCCTGTATGGATTAAGTGAGTTAACCAGAGTTATAGGATAGTTGTCAGCGATCTTTCTTGTAATCTCTAAGGCAACGTCAAAATTACCTTTTATCGGTATAACTATAGCCCCATGCATTAAGGCCTGAGATAATTTCCCCAAGGCGATCTTCCCTTCAGGGATTATGACCGCTGTTTTCAATCCTGCTCTACTTCCATAAGCCGCAGCAGAGGCAGAAGTGTTACCGGTAGAAGCACAGATTATTGCTTTATCACCGTTCTGCAGGGCTTTGGTTACGGCTAAACACATTCCCCTGTCTTTAAAAGATCCCGTGGGATTAGCACCATCATATTTCAGATAAAGCTCAATATCCCACATATTACTCATTTTTTCTGCGAATATCAAAGGAGTGTTCCCTTCTTGCAACGTAATTATCTCTGTTTTCTCATCGACGGGCATGTATTCTTTATAAGCATTTATTATACCCGGCCAAAAACTAAAATTTCTCACCAAAATCCTCCACCCTTATTATATTTTTTATTTCTATCACATCCTCTAATTCGTTCAACGAATCAATTGCTTTTTTCAGTTTTCTCTCTTTGATTAGATGCGTCTGTAAAAATATTGGCACAACAGGATTAAGTCTGTGCTTTTGAATTACAGAAGCGATGCTAACTTCGTTATCTCCAAAAACCTTTGCTATTTTCGCAAAAACACCGGGTTTGTCATTCACTCTCAATCTTATATAGAAAGAGTTTTCAATCTCATCTGTTTCAATTAACTTCAAACCGTTTAACCTTCCGGTACTATATTCGTTTTCAATATGGTATTTAATACTCTTGGCGGCTTCCATAATATCTGCGACAACCGCGCTTGCAGTTGGCATTTCCCCGGCACCTTGTCCGTAGATCATTATATCTCCAACGGCGTCCCCATGAATCTGTACGACGTTGTATACACCGTTGATTTTTGAAAGTGGACTACTTTTTGGAATAAAAGTTGGATGGACCCTTATATCCAACATCTTATCTTCGTACCTTTTTCCAATAGCCAATAATTTGATAATATATCCTAATTCCTCTGCTATTTCTATGTCTTCCCTTTCTATCTTCTCAATTCCTTCTACATGGATTGAATCAACATCTATAAAACTCTCAAACGCTAGTGAAGACAAAATATTTATTTTATATGCACTATCCAAACCGCTTACATCAAAATATGGTTCGTTTTCTGCATAACCTAGACTTTGAGCTTCTTTTAAAGCCTCTTCAAAATTAATAGATTTTTCTGTCATTTGAGTCAAAATGTAATTTGTGGTCCCGTTTAGAATTCCATAAATTCTTTCAATTTTATTTGCAATCATGGACTCTTTCAGAGTTTTAATTATAGGGATTCCTCCACCTACGCTTCCTTCATAATACACTTTGACATTATTGTTCTTTGCTAGTTGAAATATCTCTCTACCATACTTGGCTAATATTAACTTATTGGCTGTTACAACATTTTTATTTCGGTTGATAGCTTCTTTAATGTAATCTAATGTCGGTGTTTCTCCACCAATTAACTCCACCACGATCTGAATTTCAGGATCTTCTACGATCTCTTTATAATCTACAGTAAGCAATGAAGCATCCACACCGTACTTTCTCATTTTGTCCTTTTCTTTCACCAAGATCTTTTTGATCTGAATTTCCTCACCTAGTTTTCTTTCTATATCTTCTTTCTTGGTTGTGAGAATATTGTACACCCCTCCTCCAACCGTACCGTACCCAAGAAGTCCGACTTTAATCATTGTAACTCCCTCCCTTTTCACTCATAATACCTAACCCCGGATGTTGATAGTTGAAAAAGTTATAAACTATTTTCTTGAGTTATAAAAGTGACTGTTTAAAACGTTTTTAATGGAATGAATTCAATAATAATTTGGTTTTTCAACAATTTTATCGACATACTTTTCAACTTTCAATGTTCAAAAGTTTTTTTCCACTAAGTTTGTCGATATCTTAGTCGAAAACAGAGTTGACAATCAAAGTTATCAACATAAAATTCGATAAAATACTTTAAAATTTTTTTTGAACATTTAAGTTGATAACGAGGTTCAAAATTTTTGGCACTTTTGAACTTAAATAAAATCTCATTAACAAAGAAAAACAGAACTTTTGAACTATCAACATTACACTATCTTCACTACTATCACATAATTAAATATAAAAACAACTTTATAAAAATTCAAACTGACTAACTTCAGATAAAGTTGGCATAGCACTCGCAGCCCCTTGTCTTGTAGCAACAATACCAGCACATTTATTGGCAAAATCTGCATATTCAACAAGTTTTTCTAAAGAAATACTTTGAAGATCATCTTTAGAAAAATCTTTTAACTTATACAGAATACCTGCCATAAAAGAATCTCCACAACCTACCGTTTCAACAACTTTTACTTTATAACCTGGAACTTTTCTACTCACACCATCTTTATAAACCAAGGAACCCTCACTTCCTAAAGTTACAAACAAAATAGAACCTTCTTTGATAGAAAGTGTGCTAATAGCTTCTTCAACATCTTTTTTTTCAGTTATATAAAACAAATCATCATCGCTCATCTTCAATATATCAACCTTTTTAATTATACTCTTCACAAGATTGTCGTAACTTTCCCTATTTTTCAACAAAGACTTTCTAACGTTAGGATCAAAAGAGGTCAATAAACCTCGAGAGATAAAATTGTCAAACAATCTAATCAAAGTACTCGATGTAGGTTCATCTATAAGGGCTATAGAACCAAAGTGAAAGATATTAAATTTTTCATAATCCAAATTCTCTACATCTTTTAATTTTAACTGTGTATCCGCTGCATTATCTCGATAAAACTCATACTCAGCCTTTCCTTGGGCATCAACCGCTGCAAAAGCCAAACAAGTTTTCAACCCCTCAGCCGTAAAAGAATAGTCAGTATTCACTCCATTTTCTTTCAAGTATTCAAAAAGAAATTTACCAAATTGATCCTGGGCTATCTTCGTAAAAAAAGAAACATCTGCACCCAATTTTGCAAGTCCTACAGCTACATTAAAAGGAGATCCTCCTGGTCGTTTTTCAAAAAGCTCACTTTCTCCAAGACCTTTGTTTGGAGATTTCGATATAAAATCAAAGAGAATTTCACCAGCACAGAGAATAGCCATATATTGCCTCCTATTCACCAACTATTTTTTCGATCTTTAGATAAATATCTTCGCTAAGCTCCCAACTTCCCGCTTCAATATTTTCCAAAACATGCTTCTCATCTTTTGAACCAGCGATAACTGTCGATACTTGTTTGTGATGTGATAACCAATTTATTGCCATTTGAGACAAGGACCTTCCAATTTTATTGGCTAAAATCTTTAATTCCTCAACTTTTTCTACACTTTTGACAAAAAGCTCCCTATTTTTAAATATTTCATCCATAGCTCTAGGATCCTTCTTCGGTGGTTCATAATCCTTGGAAATCTTTCCTGTCAGCAACCCTTTGGCAAGAGGGCTGTAGGGAATCACCGTTAAATCATACTTATCAACGACTGGAAACAGCTCCTTTTCAACGTCTCTAACCAATAAGTTGTAATAATTTTGTGTGGAAACAATATCCACATACTTTATCAACGTTTCTATTTGTTGCGCACTAAAGTTAGACACACCGATGTATCTAGCTTTTTTGCTATCTAAAATCTGTTGTATCGCCTCTGCAGTTTCTTCTAATGGAGTGTTGGGATCGGGCCAATGAATTTGATATAGATCAACATAATCACATTTTAGTCTTTTCAGTGAATCATCTATTTCTTTCAATACTCTTTCTTTTTTTAAATTATTTCTAATTCTTCCCTTTTGGTCCCATTCTAATCCGCATTTAGTAGCGATGTAAAGATCTTCTCTCTTTTTTCCTTTCAAAAATTCACCAACTATTTCTTCCGATTGACCTCGACCATATGCAGGTGCAGTATCAAAAAAGTTAACTCCATTGTCGTAAGCTAAGTTCAATATCTTAACACCGTTTTCCTTTTCAATAGGTCCCCAATTTCCGCCTAATTCCCAGGCTCCGTATCCTACAACAGATACGCTCATATCTGTCTTTCCAAACTTTTTGAACCTCACGAAAACCACTCCTTTTCTAATTTGATTTTTAAATCAAAAAAATTCCAGATATTCCTTGTTATTATTATAACATATAGAAAAATTTGTTAGTTTGATAATTAGTTTCACAGATATGGTAAAATTGATTATAAAATAAAAAAATCAAAGGGAGTTCACCTATTTTGAAACCTAAAAGTGTTATTATAACTATAATTTTTACTACTATCACAATTTTTGCTTTTTCGGAAAAACTTAATATCATTTTAGGCGAATATTACCCAGATGTATACGATGAACTCAGAAGTGAAAGACCATATAAAAAATCTTTTTCTCACGAAGAAAGCGTCAACTACCCACCGTCTAAAGACGGGGGCTTGTGATGAACAAGCCTTAGTTGGCTACCCTCAGCCGTATGAAGAAACGGGCTTCCATCTCTAAAGGAAGATCATCGGGCTACGTTATATAGGTCATAACACCTTCGGATGTTTCTCCTAGTCTGTCGCTCTGTTGTTTAGCTTTAAACAATCCTGAGGGGTAGGGATAGTGAGCTAAACGTAAAAAGCCTATATAACATTGGGGAAGGAGAATAACTCCGTTAAGGAAAAAGAAACGGGCTTCCGCCTATTAAGGAGGTACACTTTATGTTAGTGTACGTTTTAAACAAACATGGGGAACCTCTTATGCCTTGTAAATCTTCAAAGGCAAGAAAGCTACTTAAAGATGGTAAAGCCAAGGTTGTTAGAAAAGAACCCTTTACTATTCAACTGCTCTATGGTAGTAGCGGTTATAAACAACCTATTACTTTGGGAGTAGATGCAGGAAGTAAAACTGTAGGATTGTCTGCTACTACTAAAAAGAAAGAACTTTTTGCATCAGAAGTTGAAATAAGGGACGATATAACTAAACTTATATCTCAAAAACGACAGTATCGTAGAGATAGACGTTTAAGAAAAACAAGGTACAGGAAACCACGCTTTTTAAATCGTGTTCACAGTAAGAACAAAGGATGGATTGCACCATCGGTAGAACATAAAATAAAATCGCACATTAAACTGATTGATCTAGTTTATCGTTTGCTTCCTATTACAAAAATTGTAGTAGAAGTTGCAAGTTTCGATATACAAAAGATTAAGAATCCTAATATTGAAGGCAAACAATACCAACAAGGTGAACAATTAGATTTTTGGAATGTAAGGGAATATGTTCTATGGAGAGATAACTATACCTGCCAACACTGCAAAGGCAAAAGTAAAGATAAAAGACTCAATGTTCACCACATCGAAAGTAGACAAATAGGTGGAAACGCACCGAGTAATTTAATTACATTGTGTGAAACATGCCATAGAGATTATCATAATGGAAAGATTAAATTGAATTTTAAAAGAGGACAAAAGTTTAAAGATGCTACATTTATGGGTATTATGAGATGGACATTATACAATAGATTGAAAGATTTGTATTCTAACGTTCATCTAACTTACGGATATATCACTAAAAATACAAGAATACAGAACAACCTACCTAAAACACATAGAATAGACGCTTTATGTATTAGTGGTCATCCTCAAGCAAAACAATTAGATTACTATTATCACATTAAAGAAGTTAGACGACACAATAGACAAATACACAAAGCTAACATTCTAAAGGGAGGAACAAGGAAGCTTAACCAAGCACCTTATCTAGTACATGGTTTTAGATTGTTTGATAAAGTAAGATACAACGGTATCGAATGTTTCATATTTGGGAGACGTTCAACTGGATATTTTGATATAAGGAAACTTGATGGTACAGTAATTCATAGAAGTGCAAAAAGCAAAGATTTAATCCTGGTAAGCAAAGCTAAAACTTTACTATGGGAAAGGAGAGAAAATTCTGCATTCCTCTCACCGCTTCCTTATCTGCCGTAAGGCTGTGTGGCGGAAGCCCGTTTTCTAGTGAGTCTCCTGCAGATATTTTTCATGAAAATATTATTAGAAGGAGACAACCGAACTTCTCCAGAGCAATTCGACCCTGAAGTATTAAAAGTGTTTGTCAAGATCGCAGAAAAGTTTAAAAATATGTATTAAAATAATTACACAAACGTTAAAGAAGCAGCAAAAACGAGCATTTTGGAGAAAAAACGAGAAAAAAAGAGATTTAGCCTTCTAATCGAAAATAATCTCCGATAATCGTCTTTAATCACCCATAATCGTCTTTTTTGACTCTTGATACTTTTACCAATATGTGTTATGATACATATGAAAATTAGCACTCTTAATATTTGATTGCTAAAAAACAAAAATAAAAAATTGAAATAAAATAATTAAAATAAAAAAGGGGGTATCATCACATGACAGTGAAACCATTAGGAAACAGGCTACTCATTAAACCCATTACTGAAGAAAGAAAAACTGAAGGTGGTATAGTACTACCAGATTCAGCAAAAGAAAAACCTCAAAAGGCAGAAGTTAAAGAAGTTGGGAAACTAGATGAAGATTATGATTTAAAAGTGGGAGACAAGGTAATCTTTTCTAAATATGCAGGAACTGAAATCAAGATAGATGATGAGGATTATATCATCATTGATGTGGAAGACGTACTAGCAAAAGTAGAAGACTAAAAAACAGGAGGTGTTGAGATAAGATGGCAAAAATGTTGAAATTTAATGAAGATGCAAGAAGAGCTTTAGAAAGAGGCGTTAATACAGTTGCAGATGCTGTTAAAATAACTTTGGGACCTAAAGGAAGAAACGTAGTTTTAGAAAAGAGTTGGGGATCTCCAACTATCACAAATGATGGTGTTTCCATTGCTAAAGAAATTGAATTGAAAGATAAATTTGAAGCACTTGGAGCAGAGTTAGTTAAAGAAGTAGCTTCCAAAACAAATGACGTTGCGGGAGATGGAACAACTACCGCTACAGTTTTAGCCCAAGCTATGATTCAAGAGGGATTGAAAAATGTTGCAGCCGGTGCTAATCCAATATTGATGAGAAACGGTATCGCTAAGGCTACAGACAAAGCTGTAGAACAGATAAGGAATGCCAGCAGAAAGTTATCGAGCAAAGAAGACATAGCCCACGTTGCTTCTATATCTGCTAATAACGAAGAAATTGGAAATATTATTGCAGAAGCTATGGACAAAGTCGGAGAGGATGGAGTTATAACCGTCGAAGACTCTAAAACTCTTGAAACTTATGTAGAATTCACAGAAGGAATGCAATTCGATAGAGGATACATCTCTCCATATTTTGTAACAAATACAGAAAAAATGGAAGCAGAAATGAAAGAACCTTATATATTAATTACAGATAGAAAGATTTCAGCTGTAAAATCAATAGTTCCAATTTTAGAAAAAGTTGCTCAAGCTGGGAAACCGTTGGTAATAATTGCTGAAGATGTGGAAGGGGAAGCCCTTTCTACCTTGGTTCTCAACAAGCTAAGAGGAACATTGGAATCAGTAGCTGTTAAAGCTCCTGGTTTTGGAGACAGAAGGAAAGAAATGCTAAGAGATATTGCAATTTTAACCGGTGGTACTGTAATATCCGAAGAAATTGGTCTCACCTTAGAAGATATTTCCATTAATGATCTTGGTCAAGCTGATTTGGTAAGAGTCGCAAAAGAAGATACTATCATTGTTGGAGGAAAAGGTGAACCTACAGCAATAAAAGAAAGAATAGCACAGATAAAAGCTCAAATTGAAAATACAAGTTCTGATTACGAGAAAGAGACATTACAAGAGAGATTAGCAAAATTATCTGGTGGAGTTGCAGTAATTAAAGCTGGAGCGGCTACAGAAACTGAGTTGAAGGAAAAGAAGCATAGAATAGAAGATGCTTTATCTGCAACAAGAGCAGCTGTAGAAGAAGGGATCGTTGCAGGTGGAGGAGTAACGTTACTCAGAGCAAAGAAAGCTGTTGAGGAATTCGCAAACACATTATCAGGAGATGAGAAAATAGGCGCACAATTAGTAGCAAAATCTTTAGACGCTCCTGTAAAACAGATAATCAGAAATGCCGGTTTAGAACCTGCTATAATTATTGAAAAAATAATTGAAAAAGATGATTCAAAATATGGATATGATGTTTTGAAAGAAAGATATGTAAATATGTTTGAATCTGGAATAATTGATCCAACTAAGGTTACAAGAAGTGCACTTCAAAATGCTGCATCGATTGCTTCCATGCTTCTAACAACGGAAGTTTTGGTAGCGGAAGAACCAAAAGAAGAAAAAGGTCCAGAAATGCCAGCAACACCAGATATGTACTAAATTTAGACAGTAATAAAAACAAGCGTGCCATTGAATATGGCACGTTTTTTTATGGTATAATAAAATAGTATGTTTCACTAACAAAAAACGAGGTGAAAAATTTGGCTGTAGTTTCCATATTATCAGGTTTGATTAGTATGGTGATATCTATAAAATTGATAAAAAAAGTCCATTGGGCTATTCTTGTTGCAACAATTGTAACTGCGCTAGTTTCTTTGAATTTGAATTATATTGGTAGTAGTTTCCTAGAAACTATTACACAAAGCGATTTTTACGAAGTGATAGTTGTTATCTTTGGAATATATCTACTATCAGATACTATGAAGGCAAGTGGAAACTCACAAAAATTCGCCAAAAACATAAGAACATTATTCAATTCAAGGCAGGCTGTCGGATTGATGCCTATGTTACTGGGGTTACTCCCCATGCCAGGAGGGGCAATGTTCACTGCACCAATGGTTAAAGATATAGCCGAAGAAAGCAATATTAATAGGGTCGAAGCTACGGCAATGAACTATTGGTTCAGGCATAGTATGGAGTTCTTTTGGATACTGTATCCTGCTTTAATTTTAGAAAGCGCTCTTACGGGGATAAGTTTAACAAAATTATTGTTAATACAACTTCCTATAGGATTATTTGCAATTATCGGAGGTTGGATATACTTCAAAAACGGTAAAATCAGTTTAAAAAAAGACAAAAAATTATGGAAAGAACTTTTTGAATCGATTCTTCCCATATTAATTATAATCATCGGGGTAATTGCTTCTTTACCTGGTTGGCTTGTTGTTTTAGCGGTATCTTTAATATATACCTTTTATCATAAAAACTACAAAGATCTTCTAAATATAAGATGGGAAACGGTGTTGTTGCTATTGTTCGTTTTTTGGTACAAAAATTTTGTAACTGTGTCAAATTTATCCAACGATTTTGTAGAAAATCTAACTACTTGGGGAGTAAGTCCATGGTGGATAATAATGATCTCTCCGATTATTATAGGATTGATAACTGGAATAACTCAAGCAGGTTTTGCGGTTACAATGCCGATAGCTTTGTCGTTCGTTGAAGCGGGAGTTATTTCTTTGGTACCGGTTGCAATTACCACATATTTTTTCTCTGTATTGGGGGTTCTTCTATCACCTGTACATCTCTGTCTTTTACTTACATCAAAATATTTTGAAGTCGATATGTTTAGTGTTATAAAAAAAATAATAATTCCCATTTTTTGTGCTATAATGGGTTATATTGTAGTAATGCTATTTTTCATCTTCTAATCAAAGGGTGGAGGAATTCACATGAGAAAACGTTTTATACTTTTCTTAATAGTGATTCTTGTTTTTTCAAGCATAATTACCGCTGAAGATACTGTAACTAAACAGAGTACCCCCACGTCTAAGTTCACTCTCAATTTAGATGATTTAAGCAGAAACCTAGTTCAGCATAATACTAATTCTTATTTAGATATAATTTCCAATTTTTTAACTACATATGATTATTACTTTCTTGTTGCAACACCAGTGGTGGGATACACAGTTGGTTATCTTACAAACGATTACAGGCTAAAAAAAGTATCTGAAGATGCTATTATATCTTCCGTTATTAGTGGAGGAATAACCTTGCTAACAAAAATTGTCGTTGGTAGAGAAAGGCCATATGCTGAAGATGGTTCATTTTCATTTAAGCCATTCGCTCCCCTCACTCAAGGGGCGACTTATACTTCTTTTCCTTCAGGACATTCTGCCATTGCCTGGTCTGTATACACCCCATATGCGAAAGAGTACACTTGGTGGATTTATATTATACCAACAAGTATATCGCTTTCTCGCATCTATGAAGATGTGCATTGGCTCTCAGACGTAGTAGCTGGTTCTTTCCTGGGGTATTATACGGCATCTTACGTCTATTATTTTTAAATTAATTATTTTTGCTTTTTAGATAATCCTGATACTTCTTCCAATCATTCAAAAATCTTTCAAGACCTATATCCGTCATGGGATGTTTGAACATTTTCTCAAGCACTTCAAAGGGCATAGTAACAACATCTGCTCCAATCAAACCTGCTTCTAAAACATGCTGAGGATGTCTAACACTAGCCACGATAATTTTAGTTTCATATCCGTAATTGCTGAAGATAACTTCAATTTCTTCTACTATATCCATTCCAGTGTTTCCTATGTCATCCATTCTACCGATGAAAGGACTCACGTATGTAGCTCCTGCCTTGGCTGCAAGAAGAGCTTGTAAAGGGCTAAAAACTAAAGTCGCGTTGGTCTTTATACCTTCTTTGGATAAAGTTTTTATCGCTTTTATTCCATCGGGAATCAAAGGTATTTTAACAACCACAAATTCACTTAAATTTGCTATTTCTCTGGCTTCTTTTACCATTCCTTCGTAATCTGTGGATACCACTTCGGCACTTACTGGCCCTTCTACAGTTTCACAAATTTCCTTGATTCTTTCTTCAAATACTGCATTCTCTTTTGAAACCAACGTTGGATTCGTTGTCACACCGTCAACTATTCCCCAAGCTACACCTTTTCTAATTTCCTCTATATTTGCGGTGTCTAAAAAGATCTCCATTTCTAAATTCCCTCCCTACTATGATTTTTGTCATAACAATTATAGCATAATCAAGTCTTCAATTTCCTTAAGATTATTTTATCCCCATTTTTAACGAATAAACCTTCTTTTTGCATCTGCGAAAATGCCCTCGATAAAGAAGGCCTTGTTACACCGAATAAGTTGGCTAACTCTTCTAAAGTTAGAGGTATAGTTAACTCGTTGGATTTATTTTGCTGATTGTAAAGGTTTAAAAGATACATTGTGATTTTTTCTCTTATTGTATGAAAAGCGTTTACCCGTAATTTTGCAGTTACGAACTGAAACTTTTCGCCTATATCTTCAAGAAATGAAAGTAAAAGAACATTGTTACTTTGAAATAATCTTATTAAATCTTCTTTTTCAATATAAAGTATAGCAACATCTTTAACCGCTAAAACATCGACAGGTAGGAAATTATCTTTTGAAAATAACAAGGCAGAAGCTAAAATATCCGGAGATTTCATCCTTTCTACTTCTAAAATTTTCCCATTAAAATCAACCATTTCTGTGATAACTTCTCCTTCGATTAAGATCATTAATTTTTCAACTTTTTCCCCAGAAGTATAGATAAGGGAACCTTTTGAAAATTTTTTAATTGAATAGCGAACATTACCAAAAATTTTCATCAATTCAGCTTTTGAAAAATTTTTAAATATCTTTAATTTACCTATCTTATCAATGTAGCTATCCATGATTCAATCACCTCAAAATTTAAAAAACAAAGTGCGTAACATTTGTTACTGACAAAATTACTCCGATTTAATTATACTTAAAATGAAAGGAAATTCAAAGTTTCTTCAATAAAGAAAGGTTTCAGTGGTAAAAAAATAAAATTTCAGATAGGAGGAAAGAAAAGATGGAGATGTTTTGTTATCAATGTCAGGAAACCTTAAGAAATGAGGCTTGTGTTGCTCAAGGTGTATGTGGAAAAAGTCCGGAAACTGCAAACTTGCAGGATCTATTGATTTACGTACTAAAAGGGATTTCCTATTGGGCTAATAAAGCAAGGGAATTGAACGTAGAAGATGAAAGTGTTGACCTTTTTGTTGCAGAAGGCTTGTTTGTAACAATAACGAATGTTAACTTTGATGAAGGAAGAATAGTTGAATACATTGATGAAGCAGTAGATAAAAGAAGAATCATAGAAAATAAATTCAAAGAAGTTTATGAAAAAAAATACAACGAAAAATTTCAGGAAAAAGTACCTGATGCCGCAGTATGGAATCCGAAAGATAACAATGAAGACGAATACTTAAATAAAGCCGTTGAAGTAGGTGTTTTATCGGAATCAGACGAGGATATAAGATCGCTTAAGAATTTTCTTGTAATTGGTTTAAAGGGAGTGGCTGCCTACACCGATCATGCCTATATCTTAAAACACTCCAACGACGATATACTTGCATTCATAGAAAAGGCTTTGGCAGAAACCTTACGTGAAGATATCACCGTTGATGAATTAATGAATTTAGTGCTGAAAATAGGCGAATATGGGGTAAACGCCATGGCTTTACTAGATGAGGCAAATACTTCTACCTTTGGAAATCCTGAAATAACCCAAGTTTACACAGGAACATACGAAACACCCGCTATTCTTGTCAGTGGCCATGATCTTTTAGATCTGTATGAAATTTTAGAACAAACTAAAGGTAAAGGAATCAAAGTATATACACATGGAGAAATGCTACCAGCAAACGCCTATCCAGGATTAAAAAAGTACGAACATTTAGCAGGAAATTTTGGAGGTTCTTGGTGGAAACAACAACAAGAGTTTGAAGATTTTGGTGGAGCTGTAGTAATGACAACGAATTGTATTCAAAAGCCAAGAAATTCCTACAAAGACAGAATTTTCACAACCGGACTTGTGGGATGGCCAGATGTTCAACATATACCAAATAGAAAAAAGGACGGTCAAAAGGATTTTACTCCCGTAATACAAAAAGCACTCGAAATTGGCCCCATCAAAAAAAGAGAGGGAAAAGCTATAACTATTGGATTTGCTCATGAACAGACAGCTCAAGTTGCTGATAAAATTGTCGAGGCAGTAAAATCTGGTAAAATAACCAAATTTTACGTCATGGGTGGTTGTGATGGAAGAAACAAAGATCGTGAATACTATACTAATTTTGCCAAAGATCTCCCAAAAAGTGCCGTTATTTTAACCGCAGGTTGTGCCAAGTACAGGTACAATATGCTAGATTTGGGGGATATTGATGGAATACCAAGGGTTATAGATGCAGGGCAATGTAATGATTCTTATTCTTTAGTTTTAACGGCCTTAAAATTGAAAGAAGCATTCGATTTAAAGGATATAAACGAGCTACCCATTGAATACAACATAGCTTGGTACGAGCAGAAAGCTGTAACTGTTTTGTTATCATTGTTGTATATGGGAGTGAAGGGAATAAGATTAGGTCCAACACTACCTGCCTTTCTATCACCAAACGTTTTGGAGACGGTCGCAAAAACTTTTGATATAAAAACTATATAAATAATTTTATACGTATAAAAGGCGTCCAATCTTTGGCGCCTTTCTTTTTTTTTTAGTGGTTACAATTATAATTACTGATACAAATACAAGTTCCAAGAGGAATAAATATGATATAATATGAAAGGAAGGATTGCTAACTTTTTATAGGAGGGATAGAAGTGAATTTAAGTAATGCTCAATACTTAGAGATTTTAAACCATTCTCTTTCATCGGGGGGAGAGTATTCAGAAATCTTCTATGAAGATTTTTATGGTACCTCGATTGTTTACGATAACGGTAAAATTGAAAAAATAAATTTTTCAAGTACAAAAGGTGCAAGTATAAGGGTTGTATCAGCTGAAGAAACGATTTTTGCTCATACTAACGATCCCACATACGAGAATCTTATGAGTCTTGCTGAGACTTTGAGAAAGAACGCAAGCGAAAGATTTGGCTCTAATGATATCGTAAAGGTTGAAGAATTGAAAGAGGCAGAAAAGAGGGATTTTGCACCATTTGAAATACCTTTCGACAATGTACCTGTAGAACAAAAAGTAGAAAAGGTTCTTAAAGGTGTAGAATTACTTAAGAATGCCGATAAACGCATCAAACAGATCACCGTTTCCTATGCAGATAGTAGTAGAAAGGTAAAAATAGTGAATTCAGAAGGGAAAATAGTTGAGGATATTAGAAATTATCCACGTTATGCTGCTATAATATTTGCACAGGACGAAGAAGGGAATTTGTTCAGAGGTTATTCCTCCGATGGAGCAAACATGGGATTTGAATTTTTTACAGATGAGATGATAGAAAAAGTAGCAAAAGACGCCGTCAGACAAGTAGTTTCACAAATAGAAGGAGTGGATGCTCCTGCAGGCGAATTCACGGTTGTTTTGTCTTCTGAAGCTGGAGGAACCATGATACATGAAGCATGTGGGCACGGTATGGAAGCAGACTTGGTACTTTCCGGTTCTGTGTACAGAGAAAAAGTTGGAAAGAAAATCGCTTCGGAAAAAATTACCGTTGTAGACGATGGAACAGATAAAAACAAAAGAGGGACCCTTAATTATGATGACGAGGGAACTCCTACCCAGAGGACCGTTTTAATTGAAAAAGGCGTGTTAAAAGGATACATGCACTCGAAAATAACTGCCAAAAAATTTGGTGTTGAACCCACAGGTAACGGTAGAAGGGAATCTTATATGGTGCTACCCATCGTTAGGATGAGAAACACGATGATCTTACCAGGAGAAGATGATCCACAAGATATAATTAAATCTGTAAAATACGGTATATTTGTTAGAAAGATGGGTGGAGGACAAGTTGATGTAATAAGTGGTGATTTTCAGTTTGGAGTTGATGAAGGTTATATTATAGAAAATGGTGAAATAAAGCAATCGATCCGTGGAGCGAGCTTAGTTGGCAACGGATTAAAAGTCTTAGAAAGCATAGATATGGTTGGTAATGATTTGGGATATGGTGTTGGAACCTGTGGTAAAGACGGTCAAGGGGCTCCAGTTTCCGATGCCCAGCCTACCATAAGAATACCGAAGTTAATTGTTGGTGGAATAGTAAAAGGGGGTAACAATTAATGACTAATATAAAATCAATTATAGAAAAATCCATGAAAGAGATAAAAAGTAAAGGGCTTAAAGGACAGATAAATGTGATTTCCACTGAAAGTAAGAATGCCTCTTTCAGTAATGGAAAGTTAGAACAGTTAACCGAAGGAGAAAAGGGAGCAGCAGGTATCAAAGTTATTTCTCCCGATGGAAGAACAGCCACATCGTCATCTAATATTTTAACAGAAGAAGGAATAATGCAAGCTGTTGAAAAAGCAATTGAAATGACTAAATATACAGAAAAAGACGAAGCAAACGACATATCAAATGACGAACAGTTTACATACATAGATTGGGCTTTCGATGCAGACACAAAGGATATGAATTTAGACGAGGTTATGAAATTAGCTCAAGAACTAGAAAAAAAGGCTAAGAGTGAAGATGAAAGGATAAAATTTGTTCGTGGTGCTGAGTATGAAGTTGCATTAACCAGGATTCATTTTGGCAATACGAATGGTCTTTACAAAAACGCTTTGTTTACAAACGCTGCCAGTTCGATTAGTTTAGCAGCAATTGAAGGAGAAGATTCCTCATTTGGTTTTGATTATCAATTATCTCAAAGCTACAGGCTTATAGACATAGACCGCATAGTGAAAAATTCTGTAGAAATGGCGGTATCAGGTTTAAAATCAGAGGTTTTAAGTTCTGGTAGATACGATATTGTCATGAGTCCTTTCGCTTCTAGTATGTTCCTAGGGACATTGATAACTCCTTTGTCGGGAGAAAATGTTTACAAGGGTAAATCTTTTTTGAAAGATGAATTAGGTGAGAAAGTAGCCAATTCAACGGTTACCCTCATACATGATCCTATGAATGGTTCTGCACCAATCATAGCCTCCTTTGACAATGAAGGAACCAATACCTCAAGATTCAACGTTATAGAAAATGGTGTCCTAAAAGGGTTCTTACATAATATATATTCTGCAAAAAAGTTGGGTGCAAAACCAACCGGCAACAGTTTTGCATCGGTGGAATCTCCAAATCCTTCCATTGGAACGATAAACCTTCATTTTATCGCTAACAAGACGAGAAAAGATATTTTGAATGTTCCAAAAGCTCTTTATGTCACCAACATAATGGGTATGCATACCGCCGATCCGGTTTCTGGAAGATTCTCTGTGCAAATAAGTGGAAGATTAATTGAAAACGGAGAGTTTGTAAGAAGTTTTAGAGGGATGACCTTAGCTGGAACGCTGGAAGAGTTGTTGAATAATTTAGAATATATAGGTTCTGATTTCAAGTATTTAGGTCCAGTAGCCGGTTCTACTATGTTGATAAGGGATTTAAGCGTGGGCGGTAAATAGAAGAAGAAGTCTAAAAAAGGAGTATAAGGCGTTTAATCGCTTTTAAAAGCGTTTAAACGCCTTTTTTTCGTCTTAATTGGGAATTATCTAGTTTGAGAAAGAAGGTATAATGTTGTAAGATATAATTGATAATGAAAAAAATTTCACACATTGTAGCAAATACACTGCAAGGAGGTTTTTAAATTGTACAAAGTAGGTATTTGGGGTTTTGGAGCAATGGGGAGTGGTATAGCAAAAAATATATTAAGTAAGAAAAATCTAAAATTAGTTGGTGTTCACGATTTCAGGGAAGAATATATCGAAAAAGATGTTGGAGAGTTGTTGGGTTTAGGAAAAATTGGAATAAAAGTTTACCCTGATCCTATAACAATGGTTAAGCAAACGGATCCAGATCTTGTTGTAATCGCTACTAACTCTTTTATCTCAGTGGTGAAGGATCAGATTATTTCTATATTAAAAGAAAACAAAAACGTAATTACCATTGCTGAAGAAATGGCCTTTCCTTTTTCAAAAGATCCAAAAGCTGCAAATGAAATTGACACCGTTGCGAAGGATCATAATGTATCGGTTTTAGGGACTGGCGTAAATCCAGGGTTTGTCCTTGATACACTAATTATAACGTTGACAGGAATATGTTTGAATGTGCAGAGAATTAAGGCTGCCAGAATTAATGATCTTTCGCCTTTTGGACCAACGGTTATGGAAACACAAGGTGTTGGAACAACACCAGAAGAGTTTAAACAAGGAATAAAAAGCGGAAAGATAGTAGGTCATATAGGGTTTGAACAGTCAATACACATGATAGCCAAGGCTTTGGGATGGGAAATTGATCGCATCGAACAAAAAAGAGAACCTATTATTTCTAATGTCATGAGGGAAACAAAGTATGTTAAGGTTCAACCAGGGATGGTAGCAGGGTGTAATCATACCGCAAAGGCATTTTACAAAAATGAACTGTTGATAGAACTTGAGCATCCTCAGCAGGTACTTCCCCATTTAGAAAACGTTCAAACAGGAGATTATATAACAATTCAGGGGGATCCTGATATTTCAATGGGTATAAATCCTGAAATACCAGGTGGCAAAGGTACCATTGCCATAGCTACCAATATGATTCCCTCTGTAGTTGAAGCTCGGCCTGGTCTGTTAACCATGGTGGATTTGCCAATACCAAGGGCTTTACTTGCAGAGGTTCACTGAAGGAGGTCAGATTTATGAAGATAAAAAAGGGTGACTGGGTTCAAATTCATTACATTGTTTTAAATCCTGAAGAAAGGGCTTCACATTTGCCGGAAGACACCAAAAAAGTACCTTTTGAAGTTAGAATAAAAGGTTTTTTGGAAGATGAAAAGGCTGAAATAGGCGATATCGTCACCATTAAAACCCCTATTGGAAGAATAGTTAAAGGAAAATTGGAAAAAGTTAATCCTAAATACGAGCATAACTTTGGGGAACCTATTCCCGAATTGTTAAAAATTAATAAAGATGATTTGTTGGCAGGTGAAAGAAATGGATAAATCTTACAAAGCGGTGATGGAAAGACAGGTAGAGATCATCAAAAAATCTGTAGGACTTGATTACAATAAATATGAAATAGAAGGAATCGCCTTTGATTATGAAAAGATGATGAATGAATCGGGTTTTTCAATCGAAGAAGTTGTAAGAATCCAAAAAGAAACAGGTGTTGGAAACACTCCCCTTGTTGAACTAAAAAATATAAACAAATTGATTAAAAAATTGTCTGATAAAGGGAAAGGTGCAAGGATCTTCGTTAAGGATGAACAAACTAACCCATCCGGTTCTTTCAAAGATAGAAGGGCTTCTATAAGTGTATATATGGCAAAAAAATTAGGGTATGAAGGCGTTATAGCAGCTACAAGTGGTAATTATGGTGCCGCTGTAGCTTCTCAAGCAGCTAAAAGAGGTTTAAAATCTATTATAATTCAAGAATGTTTCGATTCTCGAGGTGTTGGTCAACCTGAGATCTTAGAAAAAGAAAGGTCGTGTGCAGCTTATGGAAGTGAAGTTGTTCAAGTAAGTGTAGGACCAGAATTATTTTATTATACCCTTCTTCTTCTTGAAGAAACAGGATTTTTTAATGCATCGCTTTACTCACCTTACGGCATTACCGGAATAGAAACGTTGGGGGTGGAGATAGCTAATCAAACCAAAGAATTGACAGGGAAATTCCCAGATCTTGTTGTAAGTACCCATGCAGGAGGAGGTTTGACCACTGGAACTGCAAGAGGATTAAAAAAAGCTGGGGCAGATTCAACCAAGATTGTTGGGGCAAGCGTTGATTTAAGAGGCTTGCATATGGCTTCTGATAAAGATTTCAATAGAAAATCTTTTACTACAGGACACACAGGATTTGGGATCCCGTTTGCGGTCTTTCCTGACAGATCCGATGTTCCAAGGAATGCGGCAAGGGTGTTGAGGTATATGGACAGATATGTTCTTGTAACTCAAGGAGAAGTATTCTATATGACTGAATTACTCGCAAAACTCGAAGGGCTACAAAGAGGACCTGCTGGTAATACCTCGCTGGTGGCAGCTTTTGCTTTGGCAAGGGAAATGAATGAGGATGAAATAATAGTTGTAAACGAAACAGAATACACAGGAGCAGGGAAGTTACCAAGTGCCCAACTCACTTTTGCCAAAGAAAATGGGATTCAAGTAATATCAGGCGATCCAATAAAAGATGATAAACCAGGGGAAAGAATCGTGATACCTGAAGATCCTTCACAAATAGGCTACATTGAAATTCCAATGTCTCAATTGAAAGAATCGTATGTAAACCAGCTTATAAAAAGACTTGGAAAAACTGATTTCACTCAAAAAGAAATTCAATTCATATCAGAGGAAATAAGGGAAGATGAAGATTCGGTAATAAACTTGATTAAAAAGGCAAAGGAGGAGTCTTTGTGAAAGAAAGAGCCGATGACTTTCAGGAAAGGTCAAAGAAACTTCAAAACTTGACTGATGAGGAATTAGACAATTATTTTTGGAATTTAGTTGGAAAGGTAGTAGATCCCTTAGTAAATTTGGCAGAAACACATACCTCTCCTTCTATAGAAAGATCTGTCTTGCTGAGAATGGGGTTTAATTCCCTTCAGGCAAAGGCGTTGGTTGATAAGATTGTACAAGAAAATTTATTATCAAAAGGAGCAGGGAATGTGGTCTACAAAATCGCAAAACAAAAAAATATAGGAATAATGGAAGCGGGAGAGGCACTATTAAACGGTCGTTTTTGGGATGATGTTGAGAATATCTTTAGAGGTGGTGATACAAGTGAAACTTCAACCAAATGAAAAGATCAACATAGAAGAGATTTTAAACGATTTGGAACATTACACACCAAGAAGAAAAGGATGGACTTGGAGAAAAAAATTACCTGAAGGAACCAAAAAAAGCGATTTTAATTACTATGAGATAAGTGAGGATTTGAAAAACTCGATTCCTCTTCCTGCGGCCCATTACTTTGATAACCTAGACCCACAACCAGACACGGTGATAACATCGGAAATCGCTTCAGGAAGATTTGAGGAAGATGTTAGAAGAATGCGCATGGCTGCCTGGCACGGAGCAGATCATATTATGGTCATAAGAACACTTGGGCAAAGCCATATAGACGGTCTTATGGAAGGGACCCCTGAAGGTATTGGTGGGATACCGATAACGAGAAAACAGTTGAGGGCAACTAGAAAAGCGCTTGATCTAATTGAAGACGAAGTAGGTAGACCCATAAACTTTCACAGTTATGTTTCAGGTGTAGCAGGCCCTGAAATAGCTGTAATGTTTGCCGAAGAGGGGGTTAATGGAGCTCACCAAGATCCACAGTACAATATTTTGTACAGAGGTATCAATCCTATAAGATCTTTTGTGGATGCCGCTGTTGCAAAAAAAGTGATGGCTTGGGCGAATATACTCCAAATAGATGGTGCCCATAACGCTAACGCATCTGCTAAAAAAGCTAGAAACGTGATGCCGGAGCTTTTGGTCCAACATGCTATAAACTCGCTATTTTCATTAAAAGTAGGCATGAAAAAAGAAAATATCGCTTTATCAACCGTTCCCCCTGTAGTTTCCCCTTCTCCTGAGTTCAGAATCAACTTGGTCTATGCCGTTACATTGAGAGAACTGTTTAAAGGCTACAAGTTCAGAGCTCAAATGAACACAAGGTACATCGAATCTGATTTATTCGATGCCACAAGGATTCACGTTTTAAATACCCTCATTTCTCGGTTAACCTCTGCAGACATTCAATCAACTATTACTCCCGACGAAGGTAGAAATGTTCCATGGCACGTTAATTCTATTAGAGGTGTCGAAACGGCTAAACATACATTGATATCAGCGGATAATATTAAACAATACCTCAAAATCGATGAAGAACAAGTTAGAAAAGAAGTAAGAGAATTGAAGATGAGAGCTATATTGATGCTCGAAGAAATCATAGAAATGGGAGGATATTTTGAAGCATTGGAAAATGGCATGTTCGTAGATAACGGGTACTATCCTGAAAGAGCAGGAGACGGAATAGTCAGAAAAAAGAACGGAGAAATTGCGGCAGGCTCTGTTGTACCAAGGGATAAAGATTATATGGCACCCGTTTGTGAACATTTTGGGTACAACGCCTTACCTGAAGGATTAGATAAACCTTGTGATTTAATCGGTGGTTGTACCTTACATAATAGAGAAAAGATTCAATTTATTGACGAGTTAGATGAGAGTGATAATGTCGAAAAAAGATTGCAAGAAATAAAAGAATACAAAGAAAATAATCTTATA
Source organism: Petrotoga mobilis SJ95 (assembly GCF_000018605.1). Taxonomy (NCBI): domain Bacteria; kingdom Thermotogati; phylum Thermotogota; class Thermotogae; order Petrotogales; family Petrotogaceae; genus Petrotoga; species Petrotoga mobilis. The sequence continues at coordinate 1,255,527 of NC_010003.1, forward strand.
AAACCAGAAGTTGAATGGAGTTATGATGGTTGGATACAATTGGACATGACCATCCCTGAATCTGAAGAATACGCCAAAGCAGCGGCGGTTGAAATATGTAAAAAAATGGGACTCGAAGATATTCATGTTATTCATTCTGCCATTTTACATCCATCAGAAGGAACGTATCTCGAATTGAAGGCAAAGGTACCTTTCTTTGTTAAAAAGGATGAATTAGAGCTTCCCCAAAAGAACGAAGTGATGAGTGATGACGAGCTTTTTGAATTTTTTGGTAAACACAAGGTCAAAGTAGTAGCCGGAACGATAGGTAATGATGAGCACAACATTGGTATCAGAGAAATTCTGGATATAAAACATGGAGGTATAGAAAAATATGGAATAAGCTACGTTTACCTTGGTACTTCTGTGCCCCCAGAAAAAATCATAGATAGTGCGATAGAAGTTGGAGCCCAGGCGGTTTTAGCTTCTATGATTATTACTCATAACGAAGTTCATGTGGAAAATATGAAAAAATTACATGAAATTGCTGTAGAAAAAGGAGTTAGAGATAAATTATTACTTATCGTTGGAGGAACTCAGATAACCAATGATTTAGCGATCAATAATTACATGGACGCTGGCTTTGGAAGAGGTACCAAAGGGAATCACGTTGCCACATTTTTGGCTAAGAAACTAAAAGAAAGAGAGCAAAACGAATAATTTTTAATTAATTTATTCTTGCTTTAAATTTTTTTTTAGTGTAAAATTGAGATAGTGAAACCCTAATTCTTCCAAAGGGAGGAAAACTTGATGTCTTTTGAAATAGATACAAGGGTTTTAAAAAATGCTGTTCAATTAACCAGTAATGCTGTTTCAAGAAAAACAGCTAACCCTATTTTGAAAGGAATAAAATTGGCTGTAGAAGACGATGAGTTACACATTTATGCTACAGATTTGCAGACCGGTTTTCACAAATGGCTGAAGGTTAAAGATAGTGATGAAAACTTTTCTACAGTGGTGGAACAGACGATATTCTTGGAAATTCTATCGAATCTCACTTCTGACACAATTACGATCACTTTGGATGGAGTCTTGAAGATTTCAGGTGGCAATTCTGTATTTCGATTACCTACCATGGACCCTGATGAATTTCCTTCTCTTGCTTTCGAGGTTACAGGGAATTCAATTTTGTTAGATAGAACAATTATTACTAATATGATCGATAAGGTTGTTTTTTGTGCTTTAAAAGATTCTTCTTCCCTTTCGCGCAATTTAAATGCCGTTTACTGGGATTTTAGACAAGGTGGCTTTTTGAACTTAGTCGCAACCGATTCATATAGATTAGCCCTTTCTGAAAGTAAGTTGGAAGATGATAATATTCTTTCACCATTCCTTTTATCCCTAAAAAGTATGGATGAATTAAAAACGATACTTTCTTCCGCAAAAACGGAGAAGGTAAGAGTGGTCCAAAGTGGTTCTCAAATTCTCTTTGATTTTGAAGAAGATAATAACCAGCTGATTTATAACGTTATAGATGCTGAATTTCCTAATTATTTGAGTATAATTCCCGAGAGTTTTATCACAAAGATCAAGGCTAAGACCTCAGAATTTTTGGCTATTATGAAAAGGATGTCTATAACAGCCGGAAGTGAGGAATATACTTTATTAAATATTGAAGATGGAAGAATACAGTTTTATGCGAGTTCTCCGGATGTTGGTGAAGCAAAAGAAGAGATTGATGTCGAACAAGAGGGTAAAAATATTGAGATTGCTTATTCCCCAAGATATTTCAGGGAAGCGTTAGAAAGAATAGAGACAGTGGAATTTGAATTTGATATATCCGATGAGGAAAAACCTACCATTTTAAAACCTTTGGAAGACAACAGTTACATGTTCATAATAATGCCAAAAAGGAAAAGTTGAAACATGTTAAAAATTGGGTTTGGTTACGATGTTCATCCTTTTGCTGAAAATAGAAGATTAATATTGGGTGGAGTTGTAATTAATCATCCAAAAGGTTATGGATTATTGGGCCATTCGGATGGAGACGTTTTTTTTCATGCATTAATTGATAGTTTATTAGGGATGTGCGGTTTGGGGTCAATAGGGGAGTACTTTCCTGAAAGTAAAGAGTTTGAAAATATTAGTAGCTCAATCCTATTAGAAAAGACTATAGATTTGATTAATAAAAGATATATTGTTAAGATAAATAATATAGATGTGGTGATCATATCTAAGAGTGTAAATATCAGTTCAATAACAGGTCAAATCAAAAATAATACCTCGTGTATCTTAAATTTAGAAGTAAGTCGAATAAACTTAAAAGGGAAAAGTGGTAATGGTCTGGGGGTTGGAGGAAATGACCAAGGTATAGAAGTTTATTGTACCATTTTAGGTGAGATAGATGAAATATAAACCTGTTCATCGGTTCGATATGTCTCCTAAAGATATGATAAAAGTGCAAAAACAATTAGCTAAAGAGGTAAAATTAATCCATTTTTCGGATGAACCAAACTTAGTAAGCGGTGTTGATCTTTCCTTTCCAAAAGACGAAGGATTAGCTGTAATTGTAACAATGGATTTTAAAAAATTATCGGTGATCGATGTAACATATGCCGTGGATAAGATTACCTTACCATATATACCTGGCCTTCTTGCTTTTAGAGAGCTTCCTATCTTTTTAAAGGCTTGGGAAAAACTTGAAATTGAACCTGATATAGTTTTTTTTGATGGTCAAGGCTATGCCCATCCTAGAAGGATGGGCATAGCTACACATGCGTCTTTTTTTATTGAAAAGCCTACTATAGGAATTGCTAAATCTAAGTTAATTGGTGAATACGAAGAACCCGGAAAGAAAAAAGGTGAATTCACATTTCTGTACCATAAAGATGAGAAAATAGGAATAGTGTTGAGAACAAGAGACAATGTGAAACCTGTATTTGTATCTCCTGGCAACTTGGTTGATTTCAATAACGCTTTAGATTTCACTTATCATTTCGCCACAAAGTATAAAATTCCAGAGATAACTCGAAAGGCACACTTATACACTCAAAGTTTAAAGCAGAGGTGACGTTGTTGACCGAAAAGAACACGCGAAATTTTATATACATCTCAATGATTCTATTTTCGATGGTCATGAATACTCTTGCTCCTCTTATGACTTCCATTCAAGAAAGATTTTCTGTTTCGATAACTATTTCTTCTTCATTACCGTTTATAAGTACCTTTGGTACCATGATATCCAACTTTATAGGCAGCTTTTTTATCGCCCAGATAGGTTATAAAAGTTTTTTGACCGGTGCTTTTATAATTGAAATTTTAGGTTTGGTTTTATTCGTAACCGCAATTAATTTTCCTATGATTGTATTATCAGCTTTTTTATTGGGGGTAGCGACTGGGGCAACTTTTATGACTTTAACTTCCGCTTTTTCACACCTTGATAGAAAAATCCAAAATTTTGGATTTTTAAATGCGAGTTTTGGAATTGGGGGAATAATAGCACCCCTTTTGGTTAGCTTATTTTTAGTTATGAAATTAGATTTTAGATTTGTGTATTTTATACACTTAATCTTAATTTCGTTACTTTTCATTTTTGTTTTAATTTATAAGCCCATTCAAAACATAAAGTATGAAGCGATTAAATTTAAAGAAGCCACCGGTATAATTAGAAAAAGATTTGTTTATTTATCATTGTTGATATTTTTATTCTATTCCGGAAGTGAAATTGGCATAATAACATGGAGCGGAAACCTTTTCCATGATGTTTTTAACTATTCTAAAGAATTTTCATCTGTAATTATAAGTTTATTTTGGGTAGTTTTTACCTTTGGTAGAGCTATTACCGAATTCTTAAACAGAAAATTAACGGAATTGGGAACCATTTTGTACTTCTCTATTTCTCTTATAATAAGTCTTGCATTTTTGCTAATATTTCAGCACTTTATTTTCTTTCTTTTCGTTGGTTTTAGTTTATCTGCCATTTTTCCAAGCATTCAAAAATACACCAATCAAAATCTCCCAAAGAGAATCTTAGGGATGTACAACGGGTTGGCTTTTGGTTCTACTGGGATTGGGGCTATGATAATTGCAACTTCCATGGGAGTAATTGGTGATATTAATTTTAATATCTCATATACCATTCCCTTTTTAACTTTTACTATCATCATTTTTATCACACAAAAATTGGGTAAGGAAAAGTTAGAAAGTGATAAGTGAAATTAAGTAATGTACAAAAAGGGGGAAAAATGAAATATTCTAAGATAAAAACTGGTTGCATAGACGGGTTTAAAGTAGAAAATATCTTAGTAGAAATCGACGTAAACTCCCGTTCTACCCAACAGACATTCAAAATAGTAGGCATGCCCTCCACATCAGTTTTAGAAAGTGAGAAACGAGTTACAAGTGCCATTAGAAATACTGGGTTTACAATTCCTAACGGATCGATAGTTGCGAATCTTTCACCCACCTCTATGAGAAAAGACGGCTCACATTTTGATTTACCAATTGCCGTTTCCTTGTTGGAGGCGTCAGGTCAGATAAAAGAATTAAGTGAAGATTACTATATATTTGGTGAACTTGGTTTGAATGGAGAAGTTAGACCAGTTTCTGGGATATCTCTTTTCTTGATGTATATAAAAGAAAGAAATCAACAAGCAAAATTCATAATTCCACGGGGAAATCAGGGGGAAAGTAAATTTGTAGAAAAGAACGAGGTTATCGTTATAGATAGCTTGAAAGATATCGAAAATATATCGTTAGGTATTTTGGATGATTACTCTCCAAAGTATGAGGATATTGTACAACCATCTTACAACTTAGATTTTCGTGAAATCAAAGGTCAAATATTTGCCAAAAGGGGAATAGAGATAGCAGCCAGTGGATTTCACAATGTCTTAATGAGAGGATCTCCCGGTTCAGGAAAAACAATGATAGCTAAAAGGGTTCCAACAATATTACCAGATATGACGAGGGAAGAAATCATCGAATCTACGATGATTTATTCAGTTGCTGGATATATGAACACGATAATTGATAAAAGGCCCTTCAGATCACCTCACCACACAGCCTCGACAGCCTCAATAATAGGGGGAGGAGCCGTTCCGAAACCTGGTGAAATAAGCTTGGCTCACAATGGTGTGTTATTCATGGATGAGTTCCCCGAGTACCGTACGGATGTAATAGAATCTCTAAGACAGCCTTTAGAAGACGGAGAAGTGACGGTAACAAGAGCAAAATCCGTTGCTAATTTTCCTGCAAGGTTCATGCTTATAGCATCTCAAAATCCTTGTCCATGTGGATATTATGGAGATAAGGAGATAGAATGTACGTGTAGTTTGAACCAGATCTTAAATTACAACAGAAAAATATCAGGACCCATATTGGACAGAATAGATATTAGAATAGATACACCAAGGGTAAAAATAGATGAACTCATGTCCAAAGAAGACGGAGAAAGCTCCGAAAAGATTAAAGAAAGAGTTTCAAAAGCTTCCCAAATACAGATAAAAAGGCAAAATAAATTGAATGGAAAACTTAGCAATAAAGAGCTGAAGAAATTTGCTGTTCTTAGTGAAAAAGCGGAAGACTTTCTAAAACAAGCAGCTATCAATTTAAAATTAACCGCTAGATCGGTAAACAGGGTAGTAAGAATTTCACGAACTATAGCTGACACTTTTGATTCAAAAAATGTGGAAATAAGTCATGTTTCGGAAGCCCTGAATTACAGAGGGAGAAAAATCATATGAGAAAAATATCTTCTTTTTTTCTGTTACTTTTATTGGTATTAAGTGCAGTTTATGCTAATTCACAAGAGTTAATAACAATACCAGATATAGAAAACCTAGAAAAAGTAAAAGTTTCTTCTATATTGGATGGAGACACAATTAACACTTACCAATACGCTGAAAGTATCAGGTTGATAGGGATAGACGCACCAGAGATCAAAGCTGGTAGTAAGCCTATTAGCGAGTATGGCTATAAGTCGTATCAATTTGTGAAAGATAGACTAATAAATGTTGCAAACAGAAACGTATATTTAGAGTTTGATGAGGATAAGTTTGACAATTATGGCAGAGTTTTGGCGTATGTTTATTATGAGGATGAAGAAGGTAACTTAATATTATTAAACGAGGAATTATTAAAAAATGGATTAGCCCGACCGTTGTTTTACGAAGATACTTCAAAAAAGCAAGAAATATTTGTTAAAGCTTATATCCAAGCATATGAAGATAGAAAAGGGATCTTTGAAAAATACGATGATGAAAGCATAGTAGTGGAATCTGATGCCTTAACCCAAAAGGATTTAGGTAGAATGAGGTGGGTGAAGGTCAAAGTAAAGGATGTTATAAAAGAAGGCGGAAATTACTATAAAATTATCTCTGAAGGCGAAGATTTTTACTATGGAATAAGAAAACAGGAATTTGATGCCTTTTTTGATGGTTACGATATCTATGATTTAGTTGGGGAAGAAGTTATGTTCTGGGGAGAAATATGGTTTGATCAGCGAACTGGGCAATACGAAATACTGGGAAGGGCTCCTTTTGAGATAAAAAGATTTGTGAATGGGGTGCAGGGAGAAGAGGGAGTTTAGTTTAAAGTTTATTTTAAAGATCGTATAACAGAATAAGAGGGGGATAAACAGTATGGGTAAATATTTTAAAAAAGTAGTAGGAGAAAAATGCTTTTTGTCACCAGTTAATCCTGACGATTTTGAAAAATACACGGAATGGTTAAATGACCCAGAAATATCAGAAAACATGATGGTAGAGGATAATATTATTTCTTTGCTTAAAGAAAAAGACATTTTAGAAAAAATGGCTAAAGGCAACGATGTTTTTTTTGCCATAGTGGATTTAGAAACAGAAGAGCTGATAGGTAATTGTGGGTTGCATGACATTAATAGAATTAATCAATCGGCTGTCCTTGGAATTTTTATTGGGAATAGAGAATATCTGTCTAAAGGATATGGTACCCAAGCCATTAAGTTGCTTTTGAATTATGGATTCAACGTTTTAAATTTAAATAATATCATGTTGGAAGTTTTTGAATACAACAAAAGGGCCATAAGATCTTACCAAAAAGCTGGATTTAAAGAAATAGGTAGGCGAAGGCAAGCAAAGTTTTTTAAAAACAATAGATACGATATAATATTTATGGACATTTTGAGAGAAGAATTTCTTGAAATAAAAGATGGGAAAGGAGCAATAGGGTGAAAGATTTAGACAATATCGAAAAATTCACCACTGGTGAAGAAGTAGCTAATGCCGTTATACACGGTATAGGAGCATTGTTGAGTATAGCTGCTCTGGTGTTATTGGTAGTTTTTTCAGCGATTAACGGACAACCTTGGAGTATTTTCAGTTCGGTTATATATGGTTCATCGTTGATTATTCTTTATTTATCTTCAACACTATATCACAGCTTTCAACGTAAAAAAATCAAAGATCTCTTTGAAATATTCGATCATTCTGCAATTTATATTTTAATAGCCGGTACTTACACACCTTTTGCACTAATTACGTTGAGTGGAAGGCTAGGTTGGATTATATTTTCTGTGGTATGGGTTTTGGCAGCTATAGGCATTATTTTTAAAATATTTTTCGTTAAAAGGTTTAGGATCCTTTCAACAATTTTATACATAGCCATGGGATGGTTGGTTGTGTTTGCTATGGAACCTTTAGTTACAAACTTGGATTTCTGGGGAGTCTTTTGGTTGGTTATAGGAGGCATTCTTTACACACTCGGGACCATATTTTACGTGTGGAGAAAAATCCCATATCATCATGCTTTATGGCATTTGATAGTACTTGCAGGAAGTATATGCCACTTTTTCTCAGTGTTTTTTTATGTTATATGAGTCTCAGGAGTTTAAAACTCCAAGTGCCAGAGCTGCCAATTTCGATTGATCGTTGTCGGCTCTTGATACTAATACTATGGGAGCCTTTGCTCCCACTACAATCCCTGCCACGTTTCCTCCTGAAAAATATACAGCAGATTTTCCTAACAAGTTCCCCGAATGGATATCTGGAACAATTAAAATATCTGCTTTACCTGCAACCTCACTGTTTATATTTTTAATCTTGGCAGCTTGTTCGTTTATAGCGTTATCAAGGGCAAGAGGACCATCGACAATGCACCCTTTTATTTGGCCTCTTTTGTTCATTTGGGTCAATATCGCGGCATCTACTGTCTCGGGCATATCGGGATTAACTACTTCGACCGCCGCTAATAAAGCTACCTTGGGAGTTTTTATTTCAAGGTTTTTGGCTACTTCAAGGGCGTTGTATATAATTTGAACCTTTTGCATTAAATCTGGGTGGATTATCATTCCACCATCGCTTATCAAAAGTAATCTATCCAAATAAGGTGTTTCTACTACCGCAACATGAGAAAGCAAATTTCCTGTTTTTAATCCCCAATCGTTGTTTAAAACAGCTTTTAGCAACTCAGAAGTTTTTATCTTACCCTTCATGAGCAGATCAGCAGCCCCACTTGAAACGAGACGAACACCTTTTTCTGCTGCTTCCTGTGGAGTTTCTGCCTCTATAATGTCAAATTCCTTTCCAACAATTTCCAAATTTTTTTTAATTTCTTCTTTATTTCCAACCAAGACAGGGTTTGCAAACCCTTCTTCACTTGCTTTTGATAAAGCCTTCAAAGCTTCAATATCTTCAGCACAGACAAGAACGACGTTCTTTGTTGGTTTGGACTTTGCTCTATTCAACAATTCTTCAAAGTTTTTCATGAAAGAGTCCTCCTTTGTTGACTATACTAAGCATTTCTCTGAGAAGCTTCTTCAATTACAGGTTTTTTCCAGTTCCCAAAAATTAGAAATCCTAAAGCTAATATAGCCGCAGAAAAATTGCTTATTATCATTGCTATGAAAACACCTATGTAACCGTGAGTTTGGGCTAAGAAAAAAACCAAGGGTACCCTTATTCCCCACAATCTTACCATATCTATAATGGTTGACTGAATCGTATGCCCTGTACCCCTTAAAGTACCAAGAAAAACAGAAACTAACGAGAAGAACGGAAGTGAGAAAGAAACATATCTAAAAAATTCCTCTCCAACTTTAATTACTTCGGGGTCATTTATGAAAAATTTCGTTATATTGTGACCAAATAAAAACATAACCATTGAAGCACTACCAACGATCAGTAAAGTTGCCAAAGAAGCTTTTCTAACTGTTTCCTCAGCCCTTTCAGGTTGGTTTGCACCTACATATTGACCTGTCATAGTAGCCGTTGCCAAAGATATTCCCATAGCGAACATAATTATTAAATTGTTCATTCTATTTCCGATTCCGTATCCGCTAATAACAATAGGCCCAAATTGTGCAATAACTCCCATAATTATAGCAAATCCTATAGCTGTAAAAGATTCGCCAATAGAAGAAGGTAAGCCAACCGATAACACTTTTTTTATAAGTTTTGGATCAGGGACAAAATCTTTGGCGTGTAATTTAAAACCCTCTCTACCTTTGAACAATACAAATAAAAATACAACAGATATTATAACTTGAGATAACATAGTTGCTAGCGCTGCACCAAATACGCCTAAATTGAATTGGAAAATGAAAAGAGGGTCAAGGGCCACATTCAACAAGATTGATATACCGTTGTATTTCAGGGCTATAAATGAATTTCCCCATCCCCTAAATATACCCGCTACCGTTTGCATTAAAAAAATGAAAGGTAAGCTAAATGCCATTATTTTTAGATACGTATTACTAAGTTCGAATATGTTTTTATCCAATTGTAAAAGAGATAATAATTGCTTGCTAAAGATCAAAACTATTGCCATAATGGATAAAGCCACGAAAGTCATTACCAAAATAGTTTGAGCTGCCGATTTTTCAGCTCTTCTTTGATCGCCGTATCCTGTATATTGGGCTATCAAAGAGGTTCCAGCGTAGGAAAATCCTGTGGCAAAAGATATAAAAACAAAGATCAGCGGCCAAACTACAGTAGGAACAGATAATTCCAAAGGACCTAACTTTCCCAAAAAATAAGCATCAGTTATATTATATATCGCTTGCATCATATTTGTCAAAATAATTGGCCAGGCTAAGGTAAATAAAGCTTTCCATATGGATGTTTTTAAAACATCAACTTTTCCTGTATCTTTGATTTTCATTCGTTATCACCTTTAATGTAAAAATTAATTCGCTATCCTTATTAATATTTTATCAAATTATTTGAGATTTGGGTTAAGAATAAAGGTATATATTTTAAGCTTAGTAGTTAGATACTATTAAAAAACAAAGAAATAAAAAAGCGTCCATAAAAAAGGACGCCCAAAATGAAGATAAAGTTTTTATCTTTGAATACTAACTAATCTTAGACCAATTCTTCTTCTTGTTTTATCAATGTTTATTATTTCCACTTCTACGATATCGTTTATTTGCACAATATCCGTAGGATGAGCTACAAATCTTTCAGCAAGGTTTGACTTATGAATCAAGCCGTTTTCTTTTATTCCCAAATCTACAAAGGCACCAAAATCAGTAATGTTAGTTATTTTACCTGATAATCTCATACTTTCTTTTAGATCTTCAAATTTTAGAATATCATCCATAAGTTGAGGTTGAGGCATTTCATCCCTTGGATCTCTGCCGGGCTTTTGAAGTTCTTTAAGTATATCGATCAATGTATATTCCCCTATTTCCAATTCTTCGGATATTGATTTTAGATTTTCTTTTTCGTTTAAAAGTTGAGAAACCTTTAATTTTAATGGGTCCAATTTTTCTTTGATTTTTAAATCATCCAACCTGTAGCCATGTATATTTATTAATTTTTCCGCTGCTTCATAACTTTCTGGATGTATTCCCGTTATTTCTAGCGGGTTTTCCCCATCTATTATTCTCAAAAATCCTGCACTTTGTTCAAAAGCTTTTTCTCCAAAGCCTTTTACGTTTAAGAGATCGGCTCTTTTATTGAATGAACCGTTCTTTTGACGGTATTGGACAATTTTCTTTGCCAGGCTACTGGTTATTCCTGAAACGTATTCTAATAAAGAATATGAGGCTGTGTTTAAATTAACACCAACGAGGTTAACCACGCTTTCCACAGTTGCGTCGAGTTTTTCTTTCAACTTTTTTTGGTTGACATCGTGTTGATACTGTCCAACACCTATAGATTTTGGGTCAATTTTTACGAATTCTGCAAGAGGATCCTGTATTCTTCTTCCTAAACTTATAGCTCCTCGGACAGTTACATCGTATTCTGGGAACTCTTCTTTTGCCAACTTAGAAGCGGAATAAACAGAAGCTCCAGATTCATCGACGAATATGTACTTAAGATTCAACTTATTTTTCTTTATTAAGTCAACGACGAATTGTTGAGTTTCTCGTGAGGCGGTTCCGTTACCTATCGCTATTAGATTTACATTATACTTTTGAATTAAACCCATCATAATTTTCTCTGAGTTTTCTATATCGTTTTGTGGAGGAACGGGGAATATCGTATCGTTAGCGAGAAAATTTCCCATTTCATCCAATGCCACAACTTTACATCCCGTTCTGAAACCAGGATCAATTGCTAAGACCCTTTTGTTTTTTAAAGGGGGCGTTAGTAATAATTGCCTGAGATTTTTGGCAAAGAGAACTATCGCCCCTTCTTCTGCTTTTTCTGTTAGATTTTGTCTTATTTCTCTTTCTATTGATGGGTTTAACATATTTGTGAATCCATAGATCAAACCTTTGGATATAATTTTATCGCAGATCTCATTTCCTGTTTTGTATCTAGATTTTTCTTTTTCAAGCCACTCATCATCAATAATTAGTTTTACATTTAAAACTTTTTCTTTTTCTCCCCTGTTTAAAGCTAAAACTCTGTAATTTGGGATTTTTGAAATTTCTTGTGTGAATTCGTGATACATATCGTACTTAGTGGCTTCTTCGACAAACTCTTTCTTCTTTTCAGAGTGAATCTTACCAAATTTTTCGTAATGCTTTCTTAGACTTTCCCGATTTTCTTTGTCATGGGCAAAGGTTTGACCTATTATGTAGGAAATTCCTTCTGTCACTTTATCTATATTATCGTATTCTTCAGATACAAATTCTTCTAATTCATCTAAAGATTTGATATTACCTAATAACACTTTGTTTGCTGCAGGTTCAAGACCAGCTTCTATAGCTTTGTCGGCATTGGTTTTCTTTCTTTTTTTGTAAGGAAGATACAGATCTTCCAATTCAGTCATCTTTTTAGTGTTGATGATCTTTTCTTTTAGCGCATCTGTTAATTTACCTTGATCTTCAATGCTTTTTAAGACAGTTTTTTTGTAGCCTTCTAAGTTTTGATAATATTTAAATAACTCTTCTATTCGCCTAATCTTTTCTTCGTCTAAATTACCTGTTCTTTCTTTTCGATACCTGCTGATAAAAGGTACGGTGTTTCCCTCATTTAGTAATTCTACAGTGTTTTCAGTTTGAAATAGTTTTATGTTTAAATCCTCTGTTATTGTTTTGATTATATCCAATACTTTTACCTCCATAAAACAATGTATTTTACTGGTTTTAGAAAATCTAAATTTTCTCTAATTCACGATAGAAAATTTGTAAATTGTTGTAGAAGAGTACACTTCTGAGGGCCTTAAAATTGTGGAAGGAAAGTTTTTCTGATTTGGAGAGTTTGGAAAATGCTGTGTTTCCAAAGCTATTCCAGAATATTTTCCGTAGTGTTTTCCTTCTTTTCCGTATGTGTCAACAAAATTACCTGTATATACTTGAATCCCAGGCTCGGTTGTGTATATCTTCATCACTCTTCCACTTGTGGGTTCAACCAACCTTACAGCTAAGGATATTTTGCTATTTTCTTTGTTTAATACGAAATTATGATCTATTCCTTCTAACGGAGAATCTTTCAGATCTTTGAGCACCTCACCGAGAATTTTTGGGACTGTAAAATCAAAGGGTGTGTTTTTGACACTTTTTATTTCTCCGGTGGGGATTAACGTTTCTTCTACAGGTGTATAATGATTAGCAAAAAGTTCCAACTGGTGATCAAAAATATTTCCTCTACCTTCACCTGCTAAATTAAAATAACTGTGATTTGTCAAATTTATAATAGTAGTTTTATCAGTAGTTGCGGTATAAGAAATCTTTAATTCATTATCGTTGGTTAATGTGTAAGTAACGCTTACACGTAAGTTTCCTGGATAACCTTCTTCACCATCGTGGCTTAAACGTTTGAACCGAACAGAAGGTCCTTCGACAGTTGTAAAAGCTGTCGCTTGAAATATCTGTTTTTGAAACCCCTTTAATCCCCCATGAAGATGGTTTGAATTATTATTTTGAGCCAAGGTGTAATTTTTACCTTCAAGTGAGAATTGCCCGTTTTTTATTCTGTTTGCATGTCGCCCTATTGTAGCACCGAAAAAGGGATTCTGTGGAGTGGGTTTTTCATAATCTGAAACAGTATCGAATCCTAAAATTATGTCTTCCATTTCTCCCTTTTTGTCAGGTAAGTACAAAGAAACCAAAGTAGCACCGTAGTTTGTTACTTGTACCGTGATTCCATTCTCGTTTCTTAATGTGAACAAAGTTACTGGAATGCCTTCTGTTGTATATCCCCATTGATTTTTTTCAATATGTTCTAAAATTGACACTCGATATCCCCCTTTTATTTTTTCTAATATCCAATAATATTATATCATATAGGGAGATACCTTGTCAGAAAACCATCCTCTCTTTCTTATTTGTGTTTTTGAAAAGAAAAAAAGTTTATTGAAGTTAGCGGTAATTTTTAATTAAAAAACGCTTACGATTGGTCCTTATGACATTTTCTTATTTGAGGGGCGTGGTAGTATAATAAATATATATTCTTAAAAGAGGTGATTTTTGTGAAGTCTTACCCTCCAGAGTTAAAAGCTAACGTTGTTAAAGAGCATGTCGAAAAAGGTGTTTCTTGTTCTCAACTTAGTAAAACTTACAACATCCCTACCAGAAATATCTATAAGTGGGTTAAGAAGTTTAGAGATTCTGGTGAGAATTATTCTTGCTTTTTCAATGGCTCTTTTAACAAAAATTCCATCGTTTCTCGTGGTTCTAAGGTTCCTCCTGTGGTTTACGAGAATTCCGGTGTCGATTTGGATGAGATTTCTCGACTTTGTATGGAATACCCCGATCTCGCTCAGACTCTTCAAGCTTTGAAGAATTTGGTGATCGAAAAGGATATGGAGATCAGAGTTCTTAGAGAACAAGTTGAGTTTGTAAAAAAAAATTTGAATCAGAGAAAATGATGGAAAATAGACACGCTGATTTTAAATCTACACCCATTTTAGATATCCTATATATCAATAGGTTACATCGAGAGTACGGCGTTTCTCTTTCTTATCTTTTTGAAGAGTTCAACGTAAACTCCAGCACTTATCATTACAAAACGAGGTTCTTCTTGGATACCAGTTCTTTGTCAAAGAAAAAGCATTCTAATTCTAAAACTCGAGGTTTTTGCTATACTGTGAATGGCGATAAGGTTCCTGATGAATTTGTAATCGCTGAACTGATAAAAATCAAGGAACATCTCAATATGTATGTCTCAAAGCAAAAAACTATAGGTTCTACTAAGCTGTGTGCGTATTTTAGGAAAAATTATGGAATAATTATCAATCATAAAAAGATGAGACGTTTGAAACACGAAATCGGTTTGGTTGGAAAATATACAAAACATTGAAAATTTCATACATTAATATCTTTATTTTTGAATAGGTAATAAGAAAAATAATATATTCCAAAAGATATTAGCAAAATTATTAAGGAATTTACCCAAAAGATTTTTTCCTCTAAAACGGTTTCCATCAAAGGAATATAGTTAAATATGCTGAAGTATTTTATCCAACTTGTTGCCTCTATAGTCTTTGCCATAGTATCTCCAAAATACATGAAAATTAGTATACTAAGTGAGATACCCAGGTTTGAAGAATTGTTTTGGGTGAGTATGCTTATTATCACAGAAATTGAAGAGAAAAATATTTGTACTGTAAGGGAATATATTCCAAAAGCCAACAATATTTCTGGATTATATTCATATTTCATAAAAATAGCGTACATAGAAACAACCGAAAGGGTAAAAATAATGTTTAAAAATAATATATTTATCATTATATTCGTGAATTTAGTTATGTATAAAGTTGATCTACTTATTGGTTTTACGCTCAAATATTCTATGGTTCCTTTTTCATATTCATCTGCAAAAACTTTTCCCACAAGCATCGCTGAAAAAACAGCTCCCAATAAATAAACAAAGCTCATACCTTCTGACCCGAATATGCCTTCTGGTTTAGTAAATATTTGTTCGCTAAAGTTGAAAGATTCGAGTAAAAATTTGGGCATATTATTAATTAGTTCTAATACATTATTAGACTGGGAAAGGATTTGATTACTCATAGGTATATACATACCGGTAAATAAAACAAACAACAATGACCATAATATTGTATTTTTATATGTGAATTTAAGCTCTTTTTTTAATAAATTGAAGTTCATTCTTCATCACTCCTGTAATAATCGATAAATATTTCTTCGAGAGACGGTCTTTTAATTTCAATGTCTTCATATGAACATTTAGATAAAATTTCAAAAAAACTATTTAAATCATCATTTTTTACTAGATAAGTTATAAAAGAATCCGTCTGTTCTTTTATTTCAAAATCATTGAATTTATTTCTTTCTTTGAGTTTGTAGATCGTAATTGTTTTTTTTGATACCTTAGATATCTCTTCAATATCACTTTCTTTTATTATTTTTCCTTTTTTTACTATCCCTACTTTATCACAAATTTTTTCAACTTCCGATAAAATATGTGATGAAAAAAGAATTGTAGCGCCTCTTTCTTTTTCTTTTTCTAAAATATTATATAATTTATGCTGCAAAAGAGGGTCTAAACCGTTGGTAGGTTCATCAAAAATTATGTACTCGGGTCTGTGTACAATGGCTTGTATTATTCCAACTTTTTTCTTGTTTCCCATTGAAAGTTCTTTGAACTTTTTGTTAGTTTCAAGTTCTAATAGATCTATTAGCTCGTTTTCATATTTCTTATCAATATTTTTATAAAATCTATCGTTAAAATCAAAAAAATCTTTTACTCTCATATTTTCATAAAAATTGACTTCTCCAGGGAGGTATCCTATTTTATTTTTTATATGCTTCAAGTCGTGTGGGATGTTTTTATCCCCAATTGTAATTCGCCCTTCATCAATTGAAATCATACCCATCATAGCTCTTATAGTCGTTGTTTTCCCAGCACCATTAGGTCCTATAAGGCCGTATATTTCACCTTTTTTTATTTTAAAGCTAATGTCCTCTACTCCGAGGTATTTTCCATAGTATTTTTTGATATTCTCCACTTTTATCAAATCTGGGGCCTCCTACCTTGAATTAATTTTATATAATTGATGCAAATTTTAACAAAATTATGTTGCCAGAATATAGAGAATTATGTTTCCAAAATATAAAAATAGATAGGGGAACCATTCCTTTGAAGATTAATATTTTATATTGATCTTACTAATCGAAAAAGAAATTTAAAAATCGAAGATTCAAGAAAAAGGTAAAAAGAAAAGATTTAATCAAATTACTATACAAACTTTAATAAATAAAGGGAAATAAGGATATGTAGAGCCACTTTTGAAAAAACAAAGAAAGTAAAACGCCCATGGAGGGCGCTTTTTCAGAAATTATTTCAGTAATTCTTTTAGCTCTTCTATAGTTATTTCTAACAAGTTATCTCCTATGTAATCTATCGTCTTCTCATCTGCTTTTCTTATCTTGTCTTTTATTTCTTCAGTTAGTTGGTTACCAAATCTTTTGCTTAATATTCTAACTGCGAACTCTCTTTCGCCTTCAAGTTTTCCTTTTTCAATACCTTCTCTTTCACCTTCTAATTTTCCTTCGTTTCTCAACTTTTCAGCTATCGTCATAACTATCTCACCCCTTCCAGGCATTATTTCTTTTTGTACTTTTAATATCTCCTCTATCGTTACATCTTACCTTGTATAAATAAAAAGCTTTAATAGGTTAAATAAATGGTGATTTTGTTGGACTTGTGTTTTTTAATTACCCGGTTCCATACCCAAGTTTATCTTCCGATCATTTTTTAGTTCTCTTACGAAAATAATGGTACTTGGTTTATCCTTTATGATTCTCGCTTTATAAAATTGTCCACTTAATACCTTAAGAACATGGAATTTATAAAATATTATCTTTGCTATCTAGGCTGGCTTTGTTATATTCACTATCTGTTTCAAGAATTTAGGTATTCTTTCTTATCTGGTATCTTTGATGTTCTTACTAAATGATACCAAATTATTTAATCATTTGTTCATATTTTATTTTTCTTATTATCTATTTCCTTCCACCTTCCTCAGAGGAAATATGAGATACATATATACACTTTAAATTAATATATCAAAAAAAACTCATGCCCCGTCAAGAGGCATGAGTGTGTTTCTTTATTGAATGAGGTTGAATACTCCGTTTGTCGTTGTTTCAACGATTTCTGCTTCGTCTACTTGTGCGGTTGTTGGTACTAATACGCCTATCAAGCTTTGCATTACTGGTTCTATTTCTACTTGCGTTATTGTTTCTAATACTCCATCAACTGATAGGGTTTTGCTTTTTCCTTCTGCTGGGTCATAGAATTTCATTCTTAATCTTCTCATTCGCTATTTCCTCCTTTTTAGATTATTTCGTAGCTTTCGTCGAAGTAATAAACCGCGTTGGTGTTTTCACAGAGTGAGACTAATCCTTGTAAGGCGGTTTTTATGTCTGCTTCTACGTTTGTGAATAAGTCATAGCTTTTATACTTTTTTTGTTCTTTTCCGTCTACTATGTTTATCCAGATGATCTTTGCCTTTCTTGATTCTAAGTTCATTGCCATGTGTTACCACCTCCTGTGTGTTTTTGTTTTCTTTGGTTTGCCTTGCTTTACTTCCCCGGGGAGAAATCATTTTATGCTTTTTCTGGTTTTGGAAATAGTAATGCTACTACTCCGTCGATGAGTATGGAGATTATTAGATCCATGATCGGAGAGTATTTGCCAATGGATTTTAAGAACTCTCTTACAGCGTTTAGGACGATTTCTTTTTTCTTTTTGCCGTTACCAGGTACTTCCACCATTTGTACAAGGTCAGGGATTAATCCTACTATTTCTTTCATTTTCTCACCTCCACTAATAGTATCCGTAAGAATACTTAAATTGTGGTAAATAATTGTTTACTGTTATATCTATTCCCGCCCGCCGCCCTTTATGGAAGGGACTCCGTCCCTTCTGATCCCTGAATAAAGGCCGGAGAGGCCTTAGTGGATTAAGGGGCTGCGCCCCTTGTGATCCCTAAGCATTAAGGGGGTCCCCCCTTAAAATCCCCAAATTCAAGGTCATAATCATTTAAAAACTAGTTTGCACAGTGCAGCAACCTAAAAAAGCTTTTTGCAGAAACCAGCAAAAGGCTGCGCCCTTTGTGATCTTGCTGAAGGCTTGGTAGCCTTAAAGACGTAAGCGTTTTTTAAAATATTTTTATTATCTATTCCCGCCCACCGCCCCTAGTGGAAGGGGCTGCGCCCCTTGTGATCCCTTATTTAAAGGCTTAGCCTTTAAGATTCCCGTTGTTTATAAAGCTTATTTGATTATCTATTCCCACCCTCCACCCTCAGAGGATAAATTTTTGGGACAAGGTGGGTTAAAAATTGGGACAGTTTTGGGTCAAATTTTGACCCAGTTGTGGGTCAATTTTTGAGACACCCTATAAGGTTTTATGTTATTAATATAAATATATAAAAATATATAATATATCTTTTCTCATTTTGTAGAGAGAAATAAAAATTTGCAGTCTAAGGTAAAAAAGTCTTTTGATAAGTTTTTTTGGAAGCTTTGTCTTTAAATTACTTTCGATTTATGAAGCTTATTTGATTATCTTTTCCCGCCCACCACCCCTTAAGGATTTCTTTTTTTATGAGGCCCATTGCCCCTAGAGGATTTATTTTTTTGATTTTTTTGCAGATACTACTAATGGAAGGAAAAAATTCTTTGAAATGCTGAGGTAATTTTGTGATTGTTTTTAATCTCCTTAAGGCAAGAAGTCGCTTATTTCTTTGGATGGAGTATGAATTCTTACTATCCGTTTGGGATCATAATTAATTGTCCTCGAAATAGGATAATGGCTAGATAGTAATTATTGTCTTGGAACTTGATTTACTTTTTGTTATTTGAATGTTGTATAATTTATCCACAAGAAGATTTATTTCTTTGAATCCTCTTCGGAGTGAAGGCAAATATGAGGAGATGGTAAACAATGAAAAATATTTTATCAGTTGTTCTTACAACTGTTATGTTCATAAGCATGTTGGCACTGGGCGTCTTTGCTGTCGAGCCGACGTATTCTTCCCAGCAGGCTAAAAACTTAGTATCAGAGATCTCAGGTATCGATGCAGCAAAGTTTAATGCCGACCTGAGTTATAGGTACGATGTACCATCTGAGGCTTGGAATATTCACTATTGGGATCAAGAAATAACTGTCAATGCTATGGTGGATGCCTCCACCGGTGAGTTGGTGAGCTATTGGTACTACAAAAACAATTATCCGGGCAGCGAAGATAGCAATGTGCCAAACTACACAAGGGATGAGCTCAAAGACAATGCTTTAAACTTCATAAAGAGATACGCACCCGACAAGTATGACCAGATAGACAAAGCCCCTGATTTTCAATATGGTTTTTATTATTATAAAGGCGGGCAGACAAATTATACCTATCATTTCAAGAGAAACATTGAACAGCTATGTGGTATCAACGACGGGATAGATGTCAACCAAGGGATAGATATAAGCATTGATGCCGCAACCGGAAAGGTATCAAATTATTACATTAACTGGACAGACATATCTAAGGTTGACATCGATGGGTTACTGAGCGAAGATGAAGCTTTAGAGAAAATGGATCAAATAATGGGTACCTTCCTTGTCCAGAAGGAGATATGGAGAGAGAACTTCCCTCTCGAAAATAAGCTCTTGTATGCTCCGGCCAAGAGCGCTGGCTTATATCCTTTGCCAATGGGGATTAATGCTAGAACGGGGGAGCCCGTAAACTACACCGGTCAGACTTTTGAGATGGGCGAAAGGGAAGAGTATAAAGTAACCAATGTAAATAAAATGTCTTCCCTGGGGAAGATGGATGAAAAGAAAGCAAAGGATTTTGTGGAGGAATATCTGAAGAGCATGGGTAATGACCCAGAAAAATTCAATCTAAATATCAGTATAAATGAAAACTATAACGACCAAAATATAAACGTATATAATATTTTTGCTAATCATGGGGATAAAGATAGCAACATCACTTTTAACTCAGTAATTGAGATGGAGACAGGGAAGATAATAAGCCTTAATTATGGCAAAGGGTTAAATCAGCCGACTTTCCCTGATACCGATAATGGCATAGGAATAGAAAAGGCAGTGGAAATTGCAAAGGATTATTTATCCAAGGTAAATCTTCCTTTTGAAAACATGTTAGTTATGTCTGGCAAAGATTACAACTACACAGTAAACTTCATCATGTATCAGGAGGGAGTCTTATACCCCGTTAATACGGTTAATGTCAATGTTGATAACGAGGGTAAAGTAATTCGATTTAATATTAATTACAGTGACATCGAGAAGATCGATACTACTGGAATTATTACCATTGAAGAAGCCGAGGTAAAGCTGTCTCAGTATCAAAAACTTCAGCTCTCCTTTGCTTTACCGAGAGATCAGTATACAGGAGATCCTGTGGGGGAACCGATTCCTGTTTATCAACTCTCCGATATCAACGGCTTTGGGATAGACGCCAAGACGGGTGAGTTTGTAGGATATGGTGAATCCACCTTGCCTATGCCAGGAGGAAAGGTCGACCCTTATACTGGAGTAATCGGAGATAAGAATGAGAAGATCTTAAAGATTTTCATTGATATAGGTATTATGCCTCAACCGGTACCAGAGGTTAGTGAAAATGTGACGGTAGGCCAGGCTGCATTAATACTTACTAAGGCATTTATTCCAAATTATTATTCAACGCCAGAGCCCAGAACAGAGGAAGGGGCTGTAGAAACTACGCCTGAAGGAATCGCCTTGAAAGCTTTAATGAAACAAGGTGTGATAAAAGAGGATGTAAAACCATCCGATGCCGTTACAAGAGCCCAGATTGCCCTATGGCTTTCGAGAGCTGCGGGTTATGGTAAACTTGTAGACTCGGATATATGCTTTATATTACCGGCAAAAGATATCAATGACCTTGTAAAATTTTCAAAGCTTTGCCTTTCAAATTCCTTCAATCTCTTAAAAATTTTATCAACTATTTTCAATGCTTTATCAGTTAAATAAATGTGGTAAAATCTTCTGTCACTTTCATCCTGAATTCTTTTTACAAAACCGGCCTTTTCCATTCTTCTAAGCATAATTGCAACTGTAGAAGTTGAAAGCATAACTTTTTTTGCCAAATCTTTTTGTGAAATTCCAGGATTTTTCCTAACTATAAAAAATATCGGGATTTGACCTGGATGAATCTTGTATTTATCCATTTCACTTTTTAAAATTTGAAACTTTAATCTTTCTATCTCAGAAAAAAGTAAAAAAGTAGAAGAAAATTCAAAATTATCCACCACTTTCCACCTCCAATAGTTTTACATAAAACTATTTTATATCAAACTATTTATTTTGTCAATAAAAAAGTGCCGGATAATACCGGCACTAAAATGTAATAGCTTAAAAGATTATCTTGAAATAGGCTTTAAAGAATCTCTGTATATGGAAGCAATTGTCTTTTCATCTGCTTTTATAGGTGCCATGCTTAGTAACAAACCAAGGGAAGGAGTTTCAAGGGCAAGTTTTGTTAACTTTTCTACATCATTCTCTGTAAAGCCCATATCCTCCAATTTTTCAGTTACGCCCAAATTAAACAACCATTTTTCAATTCCAGCAGCAATTTTTTCCGCTTCTCCTGGAACACCCTTTAGTCCAGGAACAATTGGCTCATATATATCTGCTAAAA
Organism: Petrotoga mobilis SJ95; assembly: GCF_000018605.1. Classification (NCBI taxonomy): domain Bacteria; kingdom Thermotogati; phylum Thermotogota; class Thermotogae; order Petrotogales; family Petrotogaceae; genus Petrotoga; species Petrotoga mobilis. The sequence continues at coordinate 1,277,521 of NC_010003.1, forward strand.
CTTCTGGTTTTGCAATGTATATATGTTTAACAACTGCTGGAAGAAGCATTGCAAGACCAAGTCCATGTGCTAAATCAGGTTTTACAGCGCTCAATGGATGCTCAAGTGCATGTGTAAAGTGCAACATTCCATTATCAAATGATATGCCTGCTATTGCTGATGCGTATAAAAGATAATATCTTGCTGTTAGATCATCTGGATGTGCCACTGCTTGAGGAAGATATCTAGCAATTAATCTTATTGTTTCTTTCGCAAGTAAAATTGAGTATGGGCTTGCTGCCAAAGTTGTTGCTGCCTCAGTAACATGGTTTACTGCATCTATTGAGGTAAATACAGTTTGACCCTTTGGTAGTGTAACCATTAATTGTGGATCATCAATTGCATAAAGTGGATAAATACAATCGTATGCAATTGATGGTTTGTACTCTTTTTCAAGAATTGAAGCAACAGCAAATCTATCTACTTCAGTTCCTGTTCCATGTGTTGTATTTATTGCAATTATTGGTTTTGCTTTTTCTGGAGTAAATAAACCTTCATAAAGCTCTTCAGCAGTTTTTTCAGGATATTCAAGCAAAATAGCAACACTTTTTGCTGTATCAATTGGACTTCCTCCACCAATTCCAATAACTGCTTGAGCCCCATTTTGTAATCCCAATTCAAAAACAGCATAGCGATAGTAACTGCGTTAGAGGTAATGGATGTAAAAGATGGAGAATTCAAACCCTACGATTTGCTGACATTTTCTGATTTCTGTGCCATAGTATATAATGCCATGAAAAATATGTAGCTAAAATCGGGAAGGAGGTAGATAAATTAATTAATCTACCTCCTACCCCATTATTTCAACAACTTTTTTAGTTCTTCTATGGTTATTTCTAACAAGTTATCCCCTATGTAGTTTATCGTTTTTTCATCCGCTTTTCTTATCTTGTCTTCTATGATATTTGATGATACAATATAAGCATAAACAACTATTTTCTTTAAAAAATGAGTGGGTAGTAGAACGCTTATTCTTTCTGAACTTTTAAGTTCGTTTAAAAGTTTGTTCGCTACCCACTTTCCGCCCATAAATCCGATACTTGATTGACCTTTCAAGGCCGTATTAGAAGGATGATTGCAAAAGGCGGATCCTCAAACAATACTAAAGCGAGGTGAAAAAATATGTATTTTGTAGGTATTGATATTTCTAAAAACTCTTTTCATTACTACATCTCCGATTCAGGTAGGACCAAAATCGATAGTGGTAAATTCAAACAGAATATGAGTGGTTTCACCACTTTCGACAAAATTCTTAAAAAGTTCAACAAAAGAGAGATTATAATTGGTATGGAATCCACTTCTATTTACCATCAACATTTGTTTTCTTATTTACTTAAACACGATTATGATGTCCATATCATTAATCCCCTTTTGTTGAAAGAATTCAGAAAAAGTGAAACTCTTCGCCATTCTAAAAACGACAACATTGATTCCAAGCTGATCTCCATTTGGCTGAAAGAAAAGTATCCAGACAACATCCCTTCTTCTAAGGAGATAGATAATTTCACTCAATACTCTCGCGAGATCATTAACCTTTCTGAGGAGATTTCAAGGGTTAAGAATGAAATCAAACGTTATGTCTACCTTTTGTTCCCTGAATTGGAATCTTTTCAATCTAATATCTTTATCAAGAGTTTAATGAATTTATTGTATAACTTCCCTTCTGCAAGGAAGATCGCTACAACCAACAAAAAACAGCTTATTGATGCGATGAAGATAGATAATCAATTGTATTTCGATGAAAATAAGTTGGACCAAATCATTGAACTTTCTAAAAATTCAATAGCAAGTGGCAACGATGCGCATGAGTTAGCTCTTCAAAAAAGAATAGAATTGTTGTTCAAACTTGAATCAGATCAAAAGCTCTTCAAAGAAAAATTGAAAGAAACTTTGAACAATTCATCAAACGATGTAATTAAAAACCAGGTAGAATTAATACAATCTCTTGATGGTTTCAATGAAACAGCTTTAAATATTGTAGCAGAAACAGGAGATATTAACCGATTCTATTCTGCTTCTGCCCTGGTGGCTTTCGTTGGCATCGATCCTCGTACAGAGGAATCAGGTCAAATGAAAAAAGGCTGGTTCATCAATAGAAAAGGTAACAGATACCTAAGAAAAGCTGTTTACATCGCTGCCATCGTTGCTATTCAAAACAATGAATACTTCAAGAATTATTACATGAAACTACGTACTCGAGGTAAATCACATACTGTTGCTGTGTTAGCCGTAGCGGGAAAATTGTTGAGAATAATATATTCACTGGTAAAGAGTGGGAAAAAATATGATTCTGACTATCATTACAAATTACAAAATCAAGAACTGAGAGCTCATGGCAATTATACAGCAAAAAAATTAAAAAGGAAAAGAGAAATAGTAACCTGAATAAACAACAACTGCTACTTTCAACCTAGAAGTATGACTGAATGAGGATTTTTTAAATAGAAAATATTTAAAATTTTTTTAATTAAATAGGGGACTATCATACTTGACTTTTAAAATTTCTTCAGGTGAAAGAGGTTCATTATAATAATCCTCATTCGCATTATCATCTGCTCTTATGTAAGCCCCTTCAACAGACACTCCAGCGTAGAAGCCCTTTGCAATTGAATAAGAATAAATGGAGGCTTGTAATTTATAATCTAAATCTGCAGAAAGCTGTCTACCCAATGGTCCAGCAGAAATACCAACTGAACCTCCTAAGGTAAAGTTGTTTCCCATGAACCCTTCCATTCCTTTTTCATTCATTACAACTAAGATTAACGCTGCGGATTGTACTCCTATTTGTGCTCCCCAGCTTAATCCATATATATTTACAAATGACGGCCCGTACCATTTTCCTGTTTCACTGTCTTTTCTTAATACAATGCCTTCACCATACTGTCCACCAACCACATAACCCAATTTATAAAATGTAGGAAAGATTACTAAGCCTTCTGACAATTCTACTAATTGAACAAAAGCTCCGCTATCTGGTTTTGATAATAACTCTTCTACAGCTAAGAGAGCTTCTTCTACGGTATCTTGAGCAGTGGCATATAAGCTAAATGAAAACAGTAGGATAATGAGAGTTGCTAAAATACTTTTTTTCATTTTTCATCCCCTCGCTTTTAAAACTTTACTTTGTTTAGAAACTTTAAGGCTGATTAGTCTAATAAAAATTTTTACTTTTTCGATTCTCTCTTAATATTATATCAAATAAAAAGATTATTTAAAAACGATGTATTTATTACTAAATAATAATGGCTACGAGTCCGATAGCAAAACAATAATATGAAAAATATTTTAGTTTTCCAACCAGTACCGTTTTTTTCAGTAGATACAGACCAAACAAACCAAACACGAACGCAAACAACCCTCCTAAAATTACCCAAGGAGAAAAAGTAACCTTATTTATTTCAAAAATACCCGCCCCAAAGGTTACAGGAAGGCTCATCAAAAAGGAATATTTTAGGGCATCTTCCCTTTTTGTTTTCATTAAAAGAGCACCGAACAACGTTGCACCGCTTCTAGATATCCCTGGAAATATTGCAAGGGCTTGCATGAGACCTATAATCAAGGCATCAACATAAGTTATCTGTGTTAAACTCTTTTTACCTTTTAGTGTGTCAGAAATTAATAAAAAGACGGCTGTTACCATTAAAAAAACTCCAATCAATGTAAGAGAAGAAAAGGCTGATTCGATCAAAGATTCCAAGGTAAAACCTACAACAGCAGCTGGGATTGAGGAAATGATTAATTTAAGGATTAGAGTAAGTGATTCTTTTTCCCATTTAAAGAGTCCCTTGATCAAATTGACAACTTCTTTCCAAACAAAGAACAATACGGCAAAAAAGGTGGATAAATGAAGAAGGGCGAAATACGGTACGTTGGTGTCGATGTTCATAAAGGATGAAAATAATGCCAGATGTCCTGAACTGGATACTGGTAGAAATTCCGTTAGACCTTGTACGATTCCTAAAATGATTTCTCTCACTTTTTACCTCCTAAGTTGATAGATTTTTATAGTATTTTTATAAGCTCTAAAAACTTGATAGATAGCGCCCCTTCGCCCCGCTCCCCACCCATAAGGAAAGGCTTGGTAAGCCATCGCCCCGCTCCCCACCCATAAGGAAAGGTTTGGTAAGCCATCGCCCCGCTCCCCACTTCAACCTTTCAACTTTTCTTTTAGGTATTCTAAAGCTAATATATATCCATAGAATCCTAGTCCAGATATGACCCCATCGCATGAGGAAGAGGTAACAGATGTTTGCCTAAAACTTTCCCTTGCCATGATATTTGTTAGATGAACCTCCACTTTCGGCACATTTACAATTTCTAAGGCATCTCTTATCGCATAAGAATAATGTGTATAAGCACCAGGATTGATTATTAAAGCTTCAAAATCCAATTTTTGAATTCTATCAATGATTTGACCTTCCGAATTGGATTGAAAAAACTCAACATCTATACTATTATTTTGTGCAAAATGGTTTATCTGGTCTTTTAAATCTTCGTAGGTTTCAGTTCCATAGATATCTTTAGGACGTTTCCCTAACATATTCAAGTTAGGACCGTTTATTATCAGAATCAAAAGATTTCACCTTCTTTTATTGTGATTTCTTCTATTATAATATTTCCTGGTGACTTTAAAATTGGCATTTTTATTTTTTGATTTGCCCCTATTTTTTTGTCATTTGATAAATAATAATATATGTCTTTTTCATCTATTTGAATGTTTCTAACTTTTTCAGGAACAAGTGCTTCTAATGTATCTTTAATTTCTAGATAATCTTTTTCTTCCAAATATTTTTTCTTGTAAAAAAACTCTATTTCTTTGATCAAACCCCATCCAACCGATAACCCATGTGCGATTCCTGTAGTGGCTTCAAAGGCGTGACCTAAAGTGTGTCCAAGATTTAAACAACTTCTCAACCCCGTATCTTTGAAATCTTGTTCCACTATACGAAGTTTTTCCTCTACGGATCTTTTAATAAAAAAAGATAATTTATCTAGATTCCTGTTAAGTATTTCTTGCAAATTCTCTTTAAAATACTCATAAAAATCATTCCCTGAGATCAATGCCATTTTATAACCTTCGATTAAACCTTCTATGAATGTTTCGTCATCTAAAGATAATATGGAAAGTGGGTCTATAACCACTTCTATGGGTAAGTTTATCGTTCCCACGACATTTTTGTATTTTTTGAAATCTATTCCATTTTTTCCGCCTATTGCAGCATCGATCTGAGAAAGAAGTGTGGTAGGGTAAAATGAAAAGTTCATTCCCCTTTTGTAAGTGGAGCCAACAAAACCTGTAAAATCGGTTATAGTTCCTCCACCAATCCCAAGAAGCAAATTATCTCTAGAGACATTGTTTTCAAGTAGATATTCGTAAGCCCTTATTACAAGAGAGATGTCTTTTGTTTTTTCCCCGTTCGGTAAGACAAGTTTTTTCTGTGGCAGGTACTCTCCGTATAGTTCATTGACCTTTTCGCTGGTGAAAACTATGGAATCTGGGGGGGGAGACTTTAGGCTTCCTGCATTTATTGATACTTTTTGAAAAGATGAATCAATTTCAAAATGGTTTTTAATATCGTATTGGTAGAGGATTTTAGCCACCGATTCCCATTCAGTCAAATTTGTGATATCAACCGTTTTGAATTGTTCATACAATTCTTTTCTATCTTTGTAGATCTTTATAATATTTTCTTTGTTGTTTGCAAGAAGGGGCCTATTTTCTAAACTTACGCGATCTTTAAGCTTTTCAGGAGTTACTTTCAGATATATGGCATTTTCTTTTTTTAATATAGCTCTATTTTTAGCACTTAAGATTATTCCTCCTCCAGTTGATACAACGAAGGAATTAGTGTTTTCAGCTAATTTTTCGAGGATAGTACTTTCCAGTTTTCTGAAGTATTCTTCACCGTATTTTTCAAAGATATCTTTTATTTTAAGATTTTCATTTTTTTCAATTTCATCATCTGTGTCGATATGGGGTATGGAAAGTACTTTTGAAATCTTTTTTGCAAGGGTAGTTTTTCCAGACCCCATCATTCCTACCAAGAAGATTTTCATCGAATATCACCTTATTTCTTGAAGTATCTATCTTTTATAAGTTCAATGTTGTCGTTTCCAAATCCGTCTATAATTTCTTCCATCAATATAATAGCCAGAGTGCATTCTGTTATTACAGTCGCAGCGGGAATAATAACAGAATCAGATCTTATGTAAGGGCCTTCTTTTGATTCTTTGGTTTTAAGATCCACAGAAGGCAGAGGACTTGCAAGTGTTGAAATAGGTTTGAAGTACGTAGTAACGACTATGTTTTCTCCATTTGTTATCCCCGCTTCTATGCCACCTGCGTAATTCTTTGTTCTTCGTATAACCCCATCTTCAACTGTAAAAGGATCTTGGAATTCAGAGCCAGGTATACTTACATCTTCTTTGCCTATAAAAACCCCTTTCACAGAAGGGATCGACATAAAGTATTTTCCTATTTTTGAATCAACTCTGTTCAAAACATCGGCGTAACTTCCCAATCCAGGTTTCACATTTGTGGCGAATGTTTTTACACTGCCTCCCAAGGTGGTTGCTTTTTTTAGGGCATTTTCTTTTATTTCTTCCATCATTTTTTCAGAAATATCTTCAAAAGGACATTGAACTTCCGATTCATTTCTTTTTTGAATATAGTAAGTGAAATCTTTTTGGATTTCTTCGAACCTTTCTTCTTCAACACTGACTTTTCCGATCGATTTTACAAAACTCATCGTTGTAATACCGAAATTTTCAAGAAATTGTTTGGCAACGCTCCCTATCGCAGTGAGTACACTTGTCCAGCGCGCGCTGTTTCTTTCCGTGTATATATTCAAGTCATCTAATCTGTATTTATACCAACAGGAATAATCCCCATGTCCAGGCCTTGGAATATGTCTTTCTTCTTTAATGGGATTTTTTGCTTTGTTGTTTATAATTAAAACCAATGGAGCTCCAGTAGTTATTCCCTCCCATAATCCGGAAACGATTATTACTTCATCTTTTTCTAATTTCATCCTGTTCCCACGGCCGTACCCTAACTGTCTTCTTCTTAGGTCTGTGTTTATTTTTTCTATATCTATCTTTAACCCTGCTGGTATTTCTTCTATTAATCCAATCATCTGTGGACCATGTGAATCTCCAGCTATCTTTACTTGCATTTTATTCACCTCGAGCAAAAGTTTTAAAAGTTTCATCGAATATTTCTGGTGTATAAATCTGCCAAATCTTCAAATTTTCAATTGCTTGATGGTACCAAAAAGTACGTCCATCTATACATTTAATATTGCTTTCTTTTGCAATCTTTTGGAGAGGGGTATTATTGTAAACAATATCGTAAATTAGAGATAGATTGGAAAGATCGCTAACTTCTAAATTAAATGATTCTCCAAACATTCCAATAGAAGTGGCGTTTATGAAGGTTTTAGAACTAAGGATTATGCTTTGTAGGTGGTCAAAAGATTCTATTTTTATATCTATTTTTGACAAGAAAATCTTTCTTAATTTTTCTGCTCTTTCTACCGTTCGATTTACAAGAAACAACTTTTTTATACCCATTTTGTACAAAGCGTAGATGATGGATTTACTCGCACCACCCGCTCCAACTAAAAGTACTGGTTCTTGCAGCATCGATGATTTTAACGAGTTATAAAAGCCTTTCCAATCTGTGTTGTAACCCTTATTGTTGAAAATACAGTTAACCGCATTTATTTCTTTGGCTTCTTCAACAGGTTCGACGTATTTAATCACTTTTTCTTTGAATGGAACCGTAACGTTGAGTCCATGGTAAGAATCAATATATTTGTTAATTTCATCATCAAAATTATCAGGTGCTATAACAATATCTTCATATACAGCATCGATGTTAGCTTTTTTAAAGTATTCATTAAAAACCCTTTTTGATAAGCTTTCTTTGTGAGGGTATTCTAATAATCCGAATTTTTTCATCATATACTCCTTATCTTCTCAAAAATCTCTGTAAATTCCGGGAAAGATATATTCACGCATTCAAAATTATCAATTTCTATTGGATTATCTGCGATCAATCCGGCTATAGCAAGTGACATGGCTATTCTATGATCGTTGTAACTTTCACAAGTACAGTTTCCTCGTATTTTCTGATTGCCAATTATATCAAAACCATCTTCTTTTTCTAAAATATCTATGCCTAATTTTTTTAATTCTCTGGTGATTGCTCTTATTCTGTCTGTTTCTTTGTAACGTAATTCTTTTGCGTCTTTTATAGTTGTTTTCCCTTTCGCTTGGGTAGCAGCTATCGCCAGTATAGGGATTTCATCGATAATCAAAGGAATCATCTCACCTTTTATTTCAACACCTTTTAACGAACTACTTTTTACGAGTAAATCCCCAACTGGCTCATTGTTTAATGTTTTTTCGTTGATTATCTTTATATCCGCTCCCATCATCTTCAACACGGATAATATGCCAGTTCTAGTTGGGTTGATTCCCACATTTTTTATCAATAACGTCGAGTTTTTTGTTATAAGGGCAGCAACTATGAAAAAGGATGCGGATGATAGATCACCCGGTACAAAGAACTCCCGACCTTCAAGATTTTTAGTGAGACCTCGGATAACAACAGTTGTATCTTTTTGAGCGATATCAGCACCAAAATATTTTAACATCCTTTCAGTATGATCACGAGATTTGGCGGGTTCTATTACTTGAGTTTCTCCTTTTGCATACAAAGCTGCCAACAAAATTGCAGATTTAACTTGGGCGCTTGCAACTGGAGTTTTATAAACAAGGGGGGATATATCTTTCGTCCCCAATATTGTGATGGGAGCAAATTCGCCATTTTTCCTGGCAAAAAAACGTCCACCCATTTTACTTAGTGGATCTATGACTCTTTTCATAGGCCTTTCCCTCAAAGAGTCGTCCCCTGTAATTACACTGTAAAAATTTTGAGCCGATAATACACCCATCATTAAGCGCATTGTGGTTCCAGAGTTTTTTGCGTTTAGAACGTTTGATGGTTCAATGAAATTATCCTTTCCCTTACCCTCTACAATTACCTCATCTTCGCTAATTTGTTTGATACTGGCGCCTATTGAATTTAATATATTTAACGTACTTAAGGTATCTTCAGAACTTAAAAAATTGTGTATTTTTGTTTCACCTTCAGCGAGGGAACCAATGATTAGTGCCCTGTGTGATATTGATTTATCACCTGGTAGGGTGATCTCTGCATTTATATTTTCTGTTGGAGTTACTTCAATTTTCATCTTTACCTCCTTGTACTTCGTTTTTTGCCTCCCCTAGAAATTTTGAAAACTTTATAAATAGCGCCCTTTCACCCCGCTCCCCACCCTTCTAAGGAAGGCACCCCGTACCCCTTTAAAAATCTAAATCTAATTCTTGAAACTCGTTTTAGTACCCCCTTGTCCATTTCAACACATTGCCTTTACAACTCAAATTTGCTGATTTTGATCAAATCATCTTTTATTTCATTGTATTTATCTTCGATTAAATCTTTCTTGAAGGCAGTTAACTCTTTTTCAAAATTCTCTATGGCACGCAGTATATTCTCTTTGTTTTGTTTGAATATATCGATCCACATTTGGGGATCGCTTTTTGATAACCTTGTTGTGTCTTTAAAACCAGTTCCGACTAATTTTAGATAATTTTCATTATCTTCTTTTAAATTCATCAGAGTTTTTACTAGATAATAAGCAATTATCTGCGGCAGATGACTTGTTGTTGAAAGAATTTCATCGTGAGTTTTAGCATCTATTATTATTGGAATGGCTCCGATTTTTGTGATCAACCTTTCAAACTTATTAAAATATATTTGGTCACAATTAGCACTTTTTATCAATACATATTTTTTGCCTTTGAATAAATTCGCCTTGGCGTTTAATGGACCAGACTTTTCTGATCCTGCCAATGGATGACCTCCTATGAAATTGACCCTTTTGTTTTTAAAAGTATCAAAGAGTTGCATAATTTCATATTTAGTACTACCCACATCAGTTACAACTGTATTTTCTTTTACTAGACTAATTGTATCATGTAAAATACTTTTTATACTTTCTACTGGCGTTGCAAAAATTATTAAATCCGCTTTTGAAATTTCTGATATTTTGGCAGGTTCATCGATGGCTCCTAACTTTAAAGCTTCTTTTAAAGAGTTACTATCGATATCGTATCCAATGATATTTTTAACTTCTTTTGTTTCTTTAAAGGCTAGAGCTAATGAAGTTCCAACCAATCCAGTGCCAACAATTATTGCGGTATTGAATAACATTAATCGTTCCTCCCAATAACAACGTTGTTTGTGTCTCAGGCTAAGATTTTACTGTCTATTTCTAATAAGGCTTTTATTTGATCCATTAATTCACTGAATTGCTCAAAATTTAGAGATTGCTTACCGTCAGAGAGAGCGTTTTTAGGATCCGGATGGACTTCAATTATTAACCCATCAGCACCAGCTGCTACAGCAGCTTTTGATAGAGGAGCGACGTACCTCCAATCTCCACTGGCGTGACTTGGGTCGATTATAATAGGTAAATGGCTGTATCTTTTGATTACAGGTATTGCACTGATGTCCAAGGTATTTCTGGTTTCATCAGTAAATGTTCTAATTCCTCTTTCACACAGTATAACTTGGTTGTTCCCTTCAGAAATAATATATTCTGCTGACATTAAAAATTCTTTGTATGTAGCTGATAGACCCCTTTTAAGTAAAACTGGCTTGTTGAGCTTACCTACTTCTTTTAAAAGCACAAAATTTTGCATGTTTCTTGTTCCTATCTGTAAAACATCAGCATATCTTGAAACCAACTCGACCTCTCTGGTGTCCATAACTTCTGTAACTATCTTTAGACCAGTTTCTTCACTTACTTCTTTGAGAATTTTTAATCCTTCTTCTTTTAAGCCTTGAAAAGAATATGGAGAAGTTCTTGGTTTATAAGCTCCACCTCTTAGGAATTTAACCCCTTTCTCTTTTAAGAATAGAGCGGTTTCTAAAACCTGTTCTTTACTTTCTACTGCACAAGGTCCAGCAATCGTTAAAAAATTTTCTCCTCCTATTTTTATCCCTCCTATGTCGTATATTGAATCTTTAGATTTGAATGTTCTACTTGCTAATTTGAAAGGTTGAGTTATCTCTACAACCCTTTCAACCCCCGGAAATGTTTCAATGTTGCTTAAAATGTATTCCCTGTCACCTTCCCCTACCACCCCAACAATCGTGTGATTTTCTCCTTTATCAGGATGAGCTTTAAAACCTACTTCTTCCACCTTTTTAATGACATTTCTAACTTCTTCTTCTGTTGCATTTTCCTCCATTACGATTACCATCAGAATTCACCTCCGAATTTAAAAAATTTTTTATCGCCCTGTACCCCTTTAAAGAGCAAAATCTTGTTGCTAAAACTGTTATAAAAAAAATAGGTGCCTACTAAAAGAGTAGACACCCATTTTGGAATCTTTGTGGACTATGTTTTCATACGACAAAACAAAGCCACCAAAATGGGTGTCTTGCTAAAATACCAATAATATTTATTTTCATTTTCGATTAAGACCTTTGTAACCATTTGTGCTCTCTCCTCAACTTTTCTTTAAATTTATTTTATCAAGAAAAAATATTTTTGTCAACTAAAAAAGCGAATTTTTCTCTATAATTCAAAATTAATAGGCTTAAAAGTATACACTTCTGTAAAATAGACTAAATGAAAAGGTGCTAAAATTTTTTATGAAGTATAGATTTAAAATGCTTATTTACAAAGTAAATGGAGGTGAATAGTCATGTATTATACTACTATGTTGTTGTTGATACCACCATTGATATTAGCTATCTGGGCTCAAGCAAGAGTTAGTAGCACTTTCAACAAATATTCTCGAGTAAAGGCATCAATTGGCGAGCCAGGCTATATGTTTGCCAGAAGATTACTTGATTCCGTTGGGTTATATGATGTTAAAGTCGAAAGAGTAAGAGGTACTTTGAGTGATCATTATGACCCTACTAACAAAGTTTTGAGACTTTCTGACTCCACTTATAACAGTTCGTCTATAGCGGCATTAGGAGTTGTGGCTCACGAAGCAGGTCATGCTATACAACATGCTAAGGGTTATAAACCTTTAATTCTCAGGAATCTGGCTGTGCCGTTGGCAGGTTTTGGTTCTAATATGGCGTGGATTATATTCTTTATTGGACTTATTTTTTCTACACCTTTCTTACTGAATGCAGGAATTTTCTTGTTCCTTTTCGTGGTTTTATTTTCAGTTATAACGTTACCAGTTGAGTTCAATGCAAGTAGTAGGGCTTTGAAACTTTTACCCGTTATGGGCATGTCTAAAGAAGAAGTATCAGGTGCAAAAAAGGTGTTATCAGCCGCTGCGTTGACCTACGTGGCAGCTGCGTTGATGTCGATTGCTCAACTCTTGAGAATGCTGGTGTTAGCTCGTTCAAGAAATTAAGGTATATCTTCTATGGTTTGCAAAAGATGGATACTGTATGGGCGAGTTCAAGGTGTTGGATTAAGACATTTTTTAAGAGTGCATGGAGTAAGGCTTCAACTTGAAGGGTACGTTAGAAACTTACCCGACGGTTCGGTTGAGGTGGTTGCACAAGGAGAAAAAGAAAAAGTTTTGAAACTAAAAACTATCATCTTACAAGGAAATGGGTTCAGTAGATTAGAAGATGTTCAAGAAGAAGATTTCCCCATAGGGAATTATGGAAGTTTTCATATAGAGTATTAAACCAAAATAGAGGCGAGTAGCCTCTATTTTTTTCACCATACTTTCAAACTTTTAGTAAATCTTTTTATTTCTTTAAGCAACTTACCTTTGTCATCACTGTTTTCATCGATTATTTTTATTAGGGCACTTCCCACAATTATTCCATCGAAGTATTCAATAATATTTTTAGCCTTTGTCGGGCTATCTATTCCAAAACCGATAGCTAAAGGTATATTAACATACTTTCTCACTCTTTGTGAATACTCTTTCAAATGCTCCATAGGTGCTTGACTATCCCCTGTTACTCCCATAATAGATACACAATACAAAAATCCAGAACATACCTTAGAGATTTCTTTTAGTCGCTCTTCAGAGGTATTTGGAGCAACTAGTAAAATAGGATCGATACCGTTTTCTTTTATTTTTGCGTAAAATTCCTCTTCTTCGTCAAAAGGCAAATCAGGAATTATTACTCCAGAGATGCCTGTATTCACGGCTTCTGTTATAAAATTGTCGATACCATAATTGAGAATTGAGTTGTAATAACCCATTAAAACGAGTGGGCAAGTAACCTCTTCTTTGATTTCATTCAAGGTTTCAAAAATTTTTTTAAGGGTAACCCCATTTTTTAAAGCTTTTTGGCTTGCTTTTTGAATTATTGGTCCATCTGCTAAAGGATCGGAAAAAGGTATTCCTACCTCTATAATATCAACACCATCTTTGTTCAATTCTAATATAATTTCTTTTGTAACCTCTAAGTTCGGATCTCCGGCTGTTACATAGGTGATTAAAGCCTTGCTATTTTTGAAAACTTCACTTATTTTGCTCATTCTAGTGCCTCCCTACCAAGTTTTATATAAGAATCGACATCTTTGTCTCCTCTTCCAGAAAGATTTATTACCATGATTTTATCTTTATCAAGTGATGGTGCAATTTTCATAGCGTAAGCTATTGCATGGGAACTTTCAAATGCTGGGATGATTCCCTCCAATTTCGTTAAAAGTTCAAAACCTTTCAACGCTTCTTCATCTGTTATCGATACATACTGAGCTCTTTTTTCATCATGTAGATAACTATGTTCAGGTCCCACACCCGGATAATCTAAACCTGCAGAAATAGAATATGCCAGTTGAATTTGACCGTCATCATCTTGTAAGACGTAAGATTTACTCCCGTGAAGGACCCCTATTTTCCCCGCAGTTAAAGAAGCGGCATGTTGGCCAGTTTCTAATCCTTTTCCTGCAGCTTCCACTCCTATCAATTCAACATCTTTATCTTCTATAAAAGGGTAGAATATACCCATAGCGTTACTACCTCCGCCAACACATGCAACTATATAATCAGGCAACCTTCCTTCTTTTTCTAAAATCTGATTTTTAGATTCATCACCAATAACCCTTTGAAAATCTCTAACTATTTTAGGGTATGGATGTGGTCCTACAACAGAACCTATAACGTAGTGGGTGTTTTCTACGTTTGTAACCCAGTCTCTAATAGCTTCATTTATGGCTTCCTTTAAAGTTTGGCTACCGCTGTATACAGGCACTACTTTTGCTCCCAACATCCTCATTTTGTATACATTGAGCGCTTGTCTTCTGATATCTTCTGCCCCCATGTAAACTATACATTCCAACCCAAATCTAGCTGCAGCGGTTGCTGTTGCCACACCATGCTGGCCTGCACCGGTCTCTGCTATTATTCTTTTTTTATTCATTCTTTTTGCAAGTAATACTTGCCCCAACGCGTTATTAATTTTGTGCGCCCCCGTATGGTTTAAATCTTCCCTTTTTAGATATATTTTTGGACCATTAAGATATTCGGTAAATCTTTCAGCAAAATATAAAGGGGTGGGCCTTCCACAGTAATCTTTCAACAAACCTTGGTATTCATTTATAAAATCAGGATCTTTTGAATATTTTTCGTGAGCTTCCTCCAACTCTTCGAGCGCTGGAATCAATGTCTCTGGAACGTATCTACCTCCATACTGACCAAAATAAGCTTTTTTCATAAAATTTCATCCTCCTTTTTTATTTTTTTGCAATTAAAAAGTTTGTTATAGCACCCCATCGCCCCGCTTCCCACCCTTCTTTAGAAAGGGACATGCGGTCCCATAAACCCATACATTAAGGGGCTTCGCCCCTTAAGATCCCCAAAACCAAGTTCAAAGTCAAATTCATCTAAAAACACAGTTTGCATAGTGCAGCAAACAAGGGGTAAACCCCTTAAGATCCCCGTGCATCATTTGCTGCGCAAATGAGAATTTGGAAATTATTTCAAAGGAATTATGAACAAGGCGTTTTGCATAAGGCTGCAAAATGCTGCGCAAATGAGAATTTGGAAGTTACTTCTAAAGCTTTATAAAAAACATTTTGCACAAAGCTGCAAAAGGGCTCCGCCCTGTGACCCTTTTAAAATCAAAATCTTGTTTCTAAAACGTACGTTAAAGACCCTTCGCCCCGCTTCCCACCCTTTTAATTTTATTATTTTATTTTGATAGAATTTATCCTATCGATAGTTTCTTTTATTAACCTAATATCTTTTTTACCTGGATACAATTCAACTTTGCTGTTTAGATCAACGGCATTGGGTCTGATTGTTTTTATAGCTTCAACTATGTTTTCTGGGCTCAAACCACCCGCTAAGATGAACGGTTTTTTTATATTAGCTTCTTTTAAAATCTCCCAATTGAAAGTATGTCCTGTACCACCTATCTTTTCACCAATTTTTGTATCAAATAAGAAGTAATCCACAAAATCATTGTACTTGGATATTTCTTCCAAAGAGCTCTTATTTTCAATTTTAATAGCTTTTATTGTTTTTAACTTGCAATTTTTAATTATATTTACATCTTCTGATCCGTGAAATTGAACGTAATCAAATACTTTACTTCTTTCAATTTTTTCAATTTCTTCTTTGACAGGATTAACTACCACCGCTACCCTGCTTACAAAGGGTGGTAACTCTTTAGATATTTCAAGAACTTTCGATAATTCAACTTTTCTTGGGCTTTCAGCTAAAATGAAACCTAAAGCATCTACCCCAGCTTTGGATATGTTAATGGCGTCTTCAATGTTTGTGATCCCACAAACTTTTATCCTAATCACTGTAAATTACTCCTTTTTTCTGGAAATAGTTCTCCAATCTTCAAAACAGGATCGTTTTCTTTCATTAGAGCTTCTCCTATTAATACCCCATCTACTTCTAAACTTCTAAGGTAATCGATGTCACTTTTTTCTTTAATCCCGCTTTCTGAAATCACATAAAAATCTCTTCGTTTACCTAATTTTTCAAGTTCTTCAAGTAATTTTTCCGTGTTTCTTAGGCTAAGAGAAAAATCACTCAAATCTCTGTTGTTTATCCCTAAAATTTCAGTTTCGGTATCTAAAACCTTTGTTAATTCTTGATGGTTATGAACTTCGACTATGGCTTCTAAACCTATATCTTTTGATATCTTAAGAAAATTAGAAATCTCTTTTTTTGTTAGTATTGAAGCTATGAGTAAAATAACGTTGGCCCCCAGAAATAACGACTGGTAGATCTGTATAGGATCGATTATGAAATCTTTTCTTAAAATAGGAAGGTTTGTTTTGGGTCTTAATTCTTTTAAAATATTTGTACTACCTTGAAAATATTTTTCATCAGTTAGAATAGAAATAGCATCTGCACCACCTTTTATATATAACTCTAACTGCCTTTGTGGGTCAAAATTCGTTGAAATGATCCCTTTACTTGGCGAGGCTTTTTTGATTTCCGCTATTAAAGTTAATTTTCCTTTTTGGAAGGAGTCTTTTAAGGAGATTTTCTTTTCTTTTAGCTTTGCTACTTCTTCCCTTTTTGTTTCTACTATCTTTTCTAAATACATCTTTTCCTCCTTTTCAAGAAGTTTTTGCTTGTAAAGATAGAAAGTTAGTAAACTCTACCATCTCTTCCAATTTCTTCATCGCTTTTCCACTATCAATTATCTCTTGTGCAAAATTGATACCTTCTTCTAAACTGTTGACTTTATTTGCCACATATAACCCGGCTGCTGTATTCAAAACGACTACATCCCTTTTGGGACCCATTTCACCGTTAAATATGTTTAATATTATTCTTTTATTTTCTTCTGCGCTTCCGCCTTGGATCTCTTGTATGCTGTACTTTTCAAGCCCTAAATCTTCCGGGGATATTTCTAACTTT
The DNA here is from genome assembly GCF_000018605.1 of Petrotoga mobilis SJ95. Lineage (NCBI taxonomy): Bacteria > Thermotogati > Thermotogota > Thermotogae > Petrotogales > Petrotogaceae > Petrotoga > Petrotoga mobilis. The sequence continues at coordinate 1,294,456 of NC_010003.1, forward strand.
TCTATCTTACCTTCATTCAAAAACGCCACTTTATTCTTTCCTGACAGGGAAAATTCATCTATGCCTTCCGAGCCATGAACAACCATCGCCCTTTTAACTCCCAAGTTATTCAAAACCTCTGCTATAGGGTAAACCAATTTTGGATCGTATATGCCCATTAATTGATATTTTATATTTGCAGGATTTGTCAAGGGTCCTAAGACGTTAAAAATGGTCCTTATTCCTAATTCTTTTCTTGGTACAGCAGCATGTTTAGTAGCTTTATGAAAATCTTGAGCAAAAAGAAAGGCTATATTTATCTCTTTCAAGCATCTTTCAACTGAAGAAGGGGGTAATGATATATTGATTCCAAGAGACTCCAATACATCCGCGCTCCCACTTTTACTTGATACGGATCTGTTACCGTGTTTTGCAACAACAACCCCAGCTGCTGCCAAGATAAAGGCTACAGCGGTAGAAATGTTGAAGGTTCCCTTAGCATCTCCACCTGTTCCACATGTATCCATAAGTTCGCCGCTTTCAATACTTATTGGTGTAGCCTTTTCTTTCATAACTTTTGCACTTGCTGTGATTTCTTCGACCGTTTCTCCTTTCATATGCAGAGCAACTAAAAAACCAGAAAGTTGACTGTGTGTTACTTTACCTTCCATAATCATCTCCATCGCCTGTTCCATCTCGTCCAAACTCAAATTTTCTCCTTTTACAACTTTTTGAAGATAGTAATTAAACATAGCTGACACCCCTTTCAACTTTAATATTTATAAAATTCTCTATTAATCTCGGTCCTACTGTTGTTAATATAGATTCTGGATGGAATTGTACCCCATATATTTGGTAACTAATGTGCCTTAAGGCCATGACCTCTCCGTCTTGTGTAGAGGCCGTTATTTTTAATTCTTTCGGGAACATCTCGTTTGACACGATAAGTGAATGGTATCTGGTAGCTTCAAAGGGGCTATCTATACCTTGAAATATATCCTTTTTTTCTTTGATATATATCTTAGAAGTCTTTCCGTGGAATATCTCTTTTGCTCTGACAACCTTTCCATTGAAAGCCTCCGCAATGCACTGATGACCTAAACAGATTCCAAGAATTGGAATTACTCCTTTAAAGTGTTTAATGGTTTCGATGGAAATCCCAGCATCTTTGGGAACACCTGGTCCCGGAGAAATTATTATGTGAGAAGGCTTGAGCATTTCAATATCTTTTACAGTTATTTTGTCGTTTCTATAGACCAAAACATCATCGAACTCACACGCTGTTTGATATATGTTGTAGGTGAATGAGTCGTAATTGTCTATCAAAAGAATCATCTCAACAATCCCCCTTTTCTAAAGATTTGAACATTGCCATTGCCTTGTTGACTGTTTCATAATACTCATTTTCAGCAATCGAATAAGACACTATACCAGCACCAGCTTGTATCCTTACTTCATTTTCTTTGCACACCATCGTCCTTATTGCAATACTTGTATCTAAATTTCCTTTTGTATCAATGTATCCAACTACGCCGGCATAGATTTCTCTTGGTTCGTCTTCCAATTCATCGATTATTTCAATAGCCCTAATCTTTGGAGCTCCTGATACGGTCCCGGCTGGGAACAAAGATTTCAATACATCAAGTGAGTTTAAATAATTCTTTTTTAAACCTTCAACTTGCGAATAGATGTGCATCACATGTGAATATTTTTCAATTCCAAAAAATTTTGTAACCTTAACACTTCCTTCTTTACATACCCTGCCTAAATCGTTCCTTGCAAGATCAACAAGCATTATGTGTTCCGCCCTTTCTTTCTCATCACGTAAGAGTTCTTTTTCTATGGCTTCATCTGCTTGGGGAGTTTCCCCTCTCTTTCTTGTACCAGCAAGGGGCCTGGTGATTACTCTTTGCCCTTCAACTTTTACTAGCATTTCTGGAGAAGAGCCAATAATGGTTGCTTCTGGAAAATTTAGATAAAACATGTAAGGTGAAGGGTTTATCTTTCTTAGATTTTCATATATTTCAAAAGGATGTTGCGTTATTTTGCAAGAAAACCTTTGAGATATGACGATTTGAAAAGCCTCACCAGCGTTTATATAATTTTTTGTTTTTTCTACTTTTTCGACGAATTCTTCTTTACTTGTGTGGTGTTTGATCTTCAATTTGACTTGATCATTATTTCTTTCTTCTTCCCCTTGAGTAGAAGTTTTTTCCAAATCTTTTAATATCTGATGATTTTCATGTTTAGCCAAAGAAATTCGACTTTCTATATCTTCTTCTGACCCGCTATTCACAACATTAACCAAATATCCCAATTTTTCATTTTGATCTAATATCAATGAGATTCTTGGAAATACTAAGATAGATAGTGGTAAATCTCCATGTTTGAGATCTTTATCCATTTCATTATGGTATATATCTTCCCAAATGGAAATAATCTCATAACCGAAGTATCCTACAAAACTTGCAAATAAATCTGGGATATTTAGAATACTTTCATACTGAATACTTTCTAACTGTTCCTTTAAAAAAGATATGTAATCTGTATTTTCATCAAGAAAAGCTTTACCTTTTTCAAAAAAATGGAGTCTTGTCTTCTTCTTGGTTGTATAATTTAATTTCGCGACTTTTAATGGAGTGATTCCTATTAAGGAATACTTTTTTTCGTTGATCGAAAGATTTTCTAATATAAACGAATATTGATTATTTAAAGCAATTTTTTTATAAACTACTGTTGGATCAGGATTTTCCAGGCTTATTTTTTCTATAACTGGTAAAATTGTTTGATTTATTACAGACCTTTTAGTATACATATTCCCCTCCTTCTCGGCATTAATTTTTGCTTAGTTTGTGCTTTTTAAAAAAATAAAAGGAGGTCCTTTTATCCCTTTTTTAATAGGAAAAAGACCTCCTTAATTAAAAAAGGGCATCCCTGAAGGGATGCCCTTTGATTACTTTTTAGGCAGATTCACACAGGCATCCCTATCCGAGATGCCACCACCAATTAATTATATTTATTGTATTGTTTTTTAACTTGGGTGATTTAAAAAAAAGCTTTTCTTGATCAAACATGCTATTACCCCGTTAATATCAATTTAATTTTAGTATAACATAATTTTTTAACCTTGTCAAGTTTCCTTCCACTTTAGCTTTTTCTCTGTCTCTTTTTGCTATCTCTTCTAATGTGTTAAACATTTTTGGCACCTCCATTTCTTTTAGCTCTTCGTAACCGGTTTGTTAGATCCATTGGCGATGCCTATTTATAGTATGTCTGAACTTTTTATGGAGAAGTCTTTGCCTATTAGTTCAGTTTGTTCACGTTTTAAATCTGTCTCTTTTATTTGTTTTGTGATCTCTTTTGGTAGAAAGGCTTTTAGGAAGTCATAGAATACGGTTCTGTCTTCAAATAATTCTTTGAACAGGGAGTCTTTTTAATTATACCATATGTTTTTGAAGGTGTGTTATCTTATCATATAACTCTCTTATAATGAATTTTATAGCGCCCTTCCCCCGCTCCCCACCCGTGTGGAAGAGGGACCTGCGGTCCCTTTAACCCTGTTTTTCACACATAAGGAAAAGGATCTTTATTAGCACCCTTCTCCGGCTCCCCACCCGTGTGGAAGAGGGACCTGTGGCCCCTTTCCCCACTTTTCAACCATAAGGAAATGGGCCTGTTCCTTTTTACCCCGCGGCCCACCCGTTTTAGGAAGAAAAAGTAGGCAAGTTGGGTTTTAAAGTTTCGCGTTTTAAAATAAGAAAGGTAATGGTATAATAGGGTTGATTGAAAAACGTTTGGGAGAGAAGAAGTGTTCATTCATAGAGGTATATATTAAGTAGTTCAAATATAAGTCCTAAGATGAAATTTGATAGGGTGCTACGTAAAAACATTTCATAAAAAGCTCATACCGTTAACCTACAAGTTAAAAAAATATTAGTTTGTGTCATTGAGGAGGGTAATATAAAGATATATTTTTAACAATATTTAATATATTATACCATCAATTGATGGTATAATATGAGTGTAGGAGTTATAAAATGGTTGAATCTTTTCTAGAATTATTGAAACAATTTATCAATAATAATCAATTACAGCTCGTGAAAAGGGCGAAGGAAATGTATGAATTGAAAAAACCAAAAGAAAGGTTGTTCTGTGAGCAATGTGGAAAATTGGTGGGATATAAAACAATAAAAAAGAAAGAGAATTATAACGTTAAGAATTACCCTATTGAAGTCGAACGTACTGTTGCTATATGTGAAGAATGTGGGGCTGAGTTACTTGAACCCTATTATGAGAATGAGAATTTAAAAGCAGCATACAGAAAATATGCTGAGTTGAATAATTTGGTGTTACCTGAAGAGATCAAGGAAATTAGAAGTAAGTATAATGTCTCTCAGACACTATTTGCCTTGATTTTAGGTTTAGGAGAAGCTACTATACAACGTTATGAGATGGGTTCATTACCAACCAAAGTTAATAGCGATTTGATCAAGAGAGTTTCCGAACCGATTGAATTTTATAAGATTTTAAAAAGTAACAAAGATAATATTCCTGATATCGAGTATAAGAGGATCTTAGGAAACATTCAGAGAATTCTTAAAGAGTTTGAAAATAAACTTGAAGTTCAGGAATTGGAAAAAATTTTGTATATTAAACATCCTGAAATAGACATTGAAAAAATGAAAGGCTTAATAGCTGGATTATTTTATTATTCAAATAAATATCATCACAAGGATTTTTTATACAAAACCGTCTTTTTTAAATTGCTATGGTTAGTGGAAAAGGAATCTAAAAAAAGCCTTGGCAGGCAAATTGCTAATTTGAAATTCATTCATTATAATTATGGTCCGATTCCTAAAGGAGCAAAAAATGAAGAGGGCGTTCTTTTAGATTATTTGATAAAGACAAATTTAATAAGAATGAATATCGATTTTTCTAAAAAGTTTTTGCAAGAGACGTATAAGATTGGTTTGGTGGATCAAACTCCTTTAAGGAATTTAACAGATGAAGAAAGAAAGATTGTAGAAAAGATTGTTAAAAAGTATGGAGGATTGAGTGCTAGCGAATTAGTTGAAGTATCACATAATGACGTGGCTTATAAAAGTTCAAATTATGATGAAGAGATAGTGATTTAGGGTCAAACTTTTTATGGATAATTCTGATCTATAACAATATACCACCTTATCACACAAATGCTGTGCAACGAGTTTTATAGCGCCCCTTCGCCCCGCAGCCCGCCCGTGTGGAAAAGATCTTTATTAGCGCCCTTCCCCCGCTCCCCACCCGTGTGGAAGAGGGACCTGCGGTCCCTTTAACCCTGTTTTTCACACATAAGGAAAAGGATCTTTATTAGCGTTCTTTTACCTCGCAGCCCGGTCCATAGTTAGCCCTTATGCTTCACAATCTAAGTTTTTTATCCTTTGGGGGGATGTACTATGATTAATCGATTTTAAAATATCTTTATAGTAAAAATTTAATTAAAAAGTCTATTTTTTATTATATCTTGGTATAATATACTATGAAGCTGATTAAATATATATCTAAATTCAACGGAGGTAATAAAATAGTGAAGTTTAAAATAGTAGTTGACAGTTGTTGTGATTTAACAAAAGAAATTAAAGAAAGATTTGATATATCGACAGTTCCATTATTTATTGATATTGATGATCAACATTTTATAGATGATGAGAATCTAGACCGTGAAAAACTACTGGAGGCAATGAGAAACTCTACCGAAGTTCCTAAAACCGCCAGTCCAGGGCCTAAGCCATTTCTAAATTTATACGAGAAATATGAAAATACCTTTGTAGTTACCTTATCTAAGGAGTTAAGTTCGAGTTATCAGAATGCGGTTCTCGCTAAGAATATTTTATTGGAAGAAGCTAAAGACAAATTCGTGAAAGTGTTCAATTCTTTTAGCGCTTCTGTCGGTGAAACAATGATTGCTTACAAAATTGGTGAATTAATTGAAGCAAAACTCGGTAGGGAAGAAATAATAAATAAAGCAGAAAAATATATAGAAGAGATGAAGACCTTATTTGTGCTTGATTCGCTAGATAACCTTATCAAGGCAGGGCGTATGGGTAGATTGAAAGGTGAATTTGCATCTTTATTGAATATAAAACCTATTCTGGCTGGTACTAGAGAAGGTACTATAACTTTATTGGATAAAGCACGAGGAAGCAAAAATGCGATTAAAAAGCTAATTGATAAAATAGGAGAAGTAGGGAATAATTTGAAAGATAAAGTTTTAGGAATTGCTCACTGCAATGCTCTCGAGAGAGCTGAGTATATCAAAAAAGAAGCAGCTAAAAGATATAATTTTAGAGATATAATTATTGTGGAAACTGCAGGGATAAGTACTGTTTATGCTAATGAAGGCGGAGTTATACTTGCTTTTTAAAGTGAATTAAATTTTGGAAAATCCCCGCCATTATAGGCGGGGATAATATATAAAAAGTTTTTTTGCATTTATCTTTGTATTATACAGCAAGAATGAATGCAGGTGAAATTTTCTTTCGGTTCTAGATAAGAGATTTTTGATTATGACTTATAGGGGGTTTTCTTCGGCATAAAAGGCTGCAGAAGCTGCCCCTAAAATTCCAGCATCTTCTACTAAAGATGATTGTTCTATAGTGTAAGTATCTGCGAAACTGCTCATTACATATTTTTTCGTCATTTCTCTTAATGGAACAAAAAGAGCATCACCTGCTCTGCTTAACCCCCCACCGATTATAATTTTTTCTGGGTTAAAGGCATGAACATATCCTCCAATAGCCCGTGCAAGTGCATCGATGGCAAAGTTACAAACTACTCTGGCAAGAGGATCATTTTTTTCATAAGCTTGAAAAACGTGCTTTGATTCAATCTTTTCTTTTTTTCCGGCTAATTTTAAAACAAGGCTGTCTGGGTACCTATCTATCAAATTTTTGGCTTCTAATGCTATATATTTCGCAGAAGAAGTAGCTTCTACACATCCCCTATTACCGCAACCGCATTGTGGACCATTTGGTACAACTACAACATGTCCCAATTCTGGGGCTAGACCGTCTTTACCGGTTAAAAATGTGTTGTTACAAACCACTCCGGAACCTATGCCTGTTCCTATGGTTAAAGCGATGAAATCGTGCAAACCCTTTGCTTTACCAAAATACCATTCACCAAGTGCAAAGGCATTGGCATCGTTTTCTAAAAAGACGTCAACGTTTATATTTTCTTTTATCAAGCGAACCAATTCAAAATTTCGCCAGTTTGGAAAGTTTGGAGAAAATCTCACAATTCCATTTTTTCTATCTATAGAACCTGGTGAACCTATTCCAATTGCTGAAAATTCAGTGTTTTCCGTTAAATCTTTCACGGTTTTTGTTATATTAGCTATTACTTGGGCATTTCCCATTTCAACTTCTGTAGGTCTAGAAATCTTTTTAATTATTCCTTTTTTTTCATCGACTAATCCGGCTTTTATCTCAGTGCCTCCCAAATCGATTCCTACTACCAACATTGTCATCACTCCTTGAAGTGTATTTGCTGTCTTCTACTATATTTGCTCCCCTTTGCCCAGCAGCCCACCCTTGGACATTAAGGGGCTTCGCCCCTTAAAATCCTCAAAATCAAAGTTTATTTTAAAAAAAGCTTTTTGCACAAGACCGCAAAATATATTATAATAAGTTTATCAATCTATTATATCAAAAGTTAAATTAATTATTTAAAAAAAAGATGAAGTTCTACTAAATCTATTTTTTAAAATACTACAAATAATAAAGGGTGAAGAAAATGGTCTATGCAATTATAGTAGCAGCTGGAGAAGGAAAAAGAGCGGGATTTGAAATTCCAAAACAATTTGTAAAATTAAATAACAAAACCATATTGAGAATGTCAGCTGAAAAATTCCAGAATTCAGCATCAATAGATAAGTTTCTCGTCGTATCTCACAGAAACTACGTGGATTTAACAGAAAAAGAAGTTAAAATCTTTTCAAAATTTGAGAATGTTGTAATTGGCGGAAGTAACAGGCAAGAAAGTGTTTATAATGCCCTAATGTATTTGGGCAAAAAAGAGAATAAGCCTGATTTTGTTTGCATTCATGATGCCGTCAGACCTTTCGTTGATACTAATAAAATAGACGAAAGCATCTACAAAGCAAAAGAGATAGGCGGGGCTGTATTAGCAGAAATGGCTGAAAATACAATTTCACAGGTGAATAATGGAAGGATTGTAAAAACTTTAGAAAGATCCCAAATTTATCTTCACCATACCCCTCAAACTTTTGATTTCAATAAACTACTCAAAGCTTACCAAAAAGCAGAAAAGATCCTATCTTCTTTTACCGATGATGCCTCTATATTTATCCATGCGGGTTATGAAACGGCGATTGTGGAAGATTACAAAAATAACATTAAGCTCACAAAAAAAGAGGATTTTGAACTTGCAAAATGTATTTTTGAATTAAATTCTTAGTCTAAAAATGTTTCAAAAACCTGGATCCCAACATCTATTACCTCATCGGGAGGCAAAAATTCAGGGTTATGAAGACCATGGTGTTCACCTTTAGAACTTCCTAACCAACACATTAGTGAAGGGTATTTTTTTGATATGAAGCCAAAGTCTTCACCCGTCATTTTTAGTCCACAATCAATAAATGTAAATGTTTTAGAAAGTTTAGGAATAAACTTGTCATATAGTAACGAATCGTTAGTAACTTCGGGATAAAAAGAACCTTTGCCCAACAAGTAATCAACCCCTGTCATGATCTTTATCCCTGACAGTACGTTTCTCATATCTTCGAAGTATTTTAGGTTATTTTCAGAATTCACGCCTCTTATACTTCCTTCGACATGGGAATTTCCTGGTAGTATGTTAATCGCACTACCAGCATTTACTTTACCAACGCCGATTACAAAAGGTTCCATGGGATTTTTTGGAAGTTTATCAAGCACATCTAAAAATATGCGAAGAGCATTCAACGCATTTTTGGATTGATGGGGAAAGGCAAGATGTGAAGAAACCCCTTCAAAATCCACAAAGAACTCAAGGGCTGAAGCAAAAAGCGTACCACGCGTTGAGGCTATGGTCCCCACAGGGAACTCATCGTTGACATGTAGTGCAAAAGCCGCTTTTATATTGTACTTATCCAATATTCCACTTTCGATAACCCTTTGGGCTCCACCCTTTGATTCTTCTGCAGGTTGAAATAAAAAAACTATATTTTTATTTACTTTATTTTTTATCACGTTGAGAAAAAAACCATACAAAATAGCGGTATGAACGTCATGACCACATGCGTGCATGTATTCATTTTTTGATTTGAAATCAACTTTGGTCTTTTCTTTTATATTTAAAGCATCGATATCTGCCCTAAAAAGAAGGTACTCCTCACCGCTGCCACCATTATACTCAACAATAAGTCCAGTTTTTAAAGGTTTATATACGTTAATGTCAACGTTGTAAAAGGTGGCGGCTTCTTTTATGGTTTTTTCCAATAATTCGGTAGTTTGATACTCTTCAAGAGATAATTCCGGATTCTCATGTATTTTATGTCTCAATTCGTAGGGTGGAATGATCATTTTAAAACCTTCTCTAATTTTACCAGCATCTTTTCGATGTCGTTATATTCAATATTTAAAGGAGGCAATAGACGAATCACACTGTTATGAAGTACATTCAACAAAAGACCCTCTTGTAGACCTTTTCCTCTCATTTGAGGGTCCTCTTCATTTAACTCTATGCCAATCATCAAACCTTTGCCTCGAACTTCTTTTACTTTTTCGAAATTTTTCTCTTTTAAATATTGCATTATGTAATTTCCTTTTTCTTCAACGTCTTTCAGAAGAGAAGGGATATTTTCCACAATGAACCTAGCTCCCGCAAGGGCTACAGGATTTGGGGCAAACGTTGAACCGTGTTCTCCTTTTTCAAAAGCCTGAGATATATTTTCAAGAAATAACGTACCTCCCAAAGGCAAACCGCCGCCTATGGATTTACCGATGGTTATAATATTTGGAGATAGCCCAAAATGTTGGTATGAAAAAATTTTTCCCGTTCGCCCAAGCCCAGCTTGAACCTCATCGCAGACTAAAATAAAATTATATTTCCTTTTTAAGTCCTCTATCAAAGATGCGAATTCTGGTTTGATTGATACTATTCCGCCTGATCCCAGAATGGGTTCTACAAAAACAGCCAACGTTTCTTCTCCGAATAGATCGAAGTATCTACTTAAATCCTCTACATCGTTGTACTTTAGTTCTATCGTGTTGGGAAGCAAAGGTTCAAACGGTTCTCTTAAGTCTTTAAAACCGTTTATAGAAAGTGCGCCTAAAGTTCTACCATGAAAACCGTTCTCGAAAAAAACAATCTTATTTCTTTTATCTGTTGCTCTTTTTTTTATGGCTTTTAAAGCAGCTTCAGTAGCCTCTGCTCCAGAGTTACTGAAGTAAACGGTGCCATTTTTCCCAGTGAAATTGACTAGTTTTTCTGATACAAAAATGGCATCTTCATCGAGGAAAAAATTAGAAGTGTGCATATATCTATCCATCTTTTCCTTCAACACTTTTAACAAAGATGGATGAGAATGCCCAAAACTCATTACTCCTATACCAGAAAATGTGTCCAGAAACGCTTCCCCTGTTTTATCGTAAATGTAACAACCTTCCGCTCTATCAATTTTTATTGGAAACGGGTTGTAGACTTGTATTAGGCTCATAAATCAAACTCCTTTGCTATATTTTCCACGGCTTTTTGCTTATACTCTTTTGGAATCAAACATGAAATTTTTATTTCCGAAGTAGTCACCAAAAAGATAGGGATATCTTCAATAGCTTTAAAAAATCGGGAAGCCACTCCTCTTGCCTTCCTCATACCAATTCCGACTACCGATATTTTGACTAAATCATTTTTAAAATCAATAAAATTCTCATGATCATTTTTAAGAGAATCACTTAAAACTTCTCGAAAATTATCGATTACGCTATCTACGATACTGAAAGAGATATCAGCTTTTTCATTATTTTTTATTATTGATATCATATCAATGTTTAAATTTTTGTTGGCAGCGATTTCAAAAATTTTATTAATAAAAAAATGATCCGTCGGAAGATTTAAAATAGTGACTTGGGTTTGATTTTCAGCCACACTTAAGCCTGTTACAACAGGTTCTTCTAAATATTCGTTGTAATTATCCACTACGTAACTTCCCTCCTCATCTGAAAAAGACGATGCACAGTATAACTCCACATTAAACTTTTTAGCGATTTCTACAGACCTTGGGTGCAACACTTTTGCTCCTAAAGCCGCCATTTCCAGCATTTCATCGTAAGTAACGTACTTTAATTTTTTTGCATTAGGATAAATCTTTGGATCGATTGTATAAATACCGGCAAAATTACTGTATATCTCACACTTAACGTTTAAAGAAGCGGCTAAGGCAACAGCAGAAGTATCAGAACCTCCTCTTCCCAAGGTTGTCAAATCTCCTTCTTCCGTAATACCTTGAAACCCTGTGATAACCAAAACATCATTTTTTGCAAGGTTTTTGTGAATTACCTCTTTGTTTATCGCTCTGATCTGAGCCTCATTGTAGTCAGAAGTGGTTAATAATCCTAATTGAAAGGCATTCATGGATTTTGATTTGATACCTCTATCGTTCAATATCATAGACAACAAAGAAGCACTGATCTGTTCTCCAGTAGCTAAAAGCATATCCAATTCTCTTGGATTAGGATTCTTAACTGTTTCTTTAGCTAATGCTATCAATCTATTGGTGGTCTCTCCTCTTGCAGAAACCACAGTTAATACTTTAAACCCTTCTTCTATCTTGTTACATATTCTCTTGGCAACATTGTTCAATCTCTCAGAATCCGCAAGAGAACTTCCTCCATATTTTTGAACTATCAACTGCATGTTTAATCCACCCCGGTAAATTTATATGAATAAATTATTTCAACTTTCTAAGTCCTTCTACAAGTTGAGTTTTGGCTTTTGTTTTATCGTCAACCTTTTTAATGAATTTTGCAGGGACTCCTGCTACCACAGAGTATGGTTCGACATCAGAAATTACCACAGAACCGGCTCCGATTATTGATCCCTGACCTACTTTCACTCCTTCTAATACCACTGCGTTAGCTCCAATAAGAACATTATTCTCAATCACCACTGGTTGAGCGCTGGGAGGTTCTATGACCCCTGCTATAACTGCTCCTGCACCAATATGGCAATTTTTCCCTATTTGAGCCCTCCCTCCTATAACGACGTTCATATCTATCATGGTGTTTTCCTTAATGCAGGCTCCTATATTGATAACGGCACCCATCATAATAACACAACCGTCGCCTATCTCCACAAGATCCCTTATTATGGCACCTGGTTCTATTCTCGCATTGTATTTAGATAAATCTGCCAAAGGAATGGCAGAATTTTTTCTATCCCTTTCTATTCTGTAATTAATTATAGAATCTTTATAAGTCTCATAAATTGTTTTGAAATCTTCTTCTTCGCAAAACAAGATTCCGAATTCATCGTTACCATAAAATTCTACATTGGAAAAATCTACTTCTTTGAGGTTACCTTTAAGGTAGACCTTCAAAGGATTCTTTTTCTTTGAGTTTGCTATTAAATTTATTATTTCTTCGGTGTTCATGATGACCTCCTTTTCAAATTACGTCGGTAAAGGTGAAATACCCATTCTTTTTATTGATTACAAACTCTGCGGACTTAAGAACCCCTTCTGCGAAGGCTCTTCTTGATAAAGCCCTATGAGAAATACTAAGAACCTCACCCAAATTCGCCATGTACAACACATGATCGCCTGCTACATTTCCCAACCTTAATGAGCTTATCGGTACATCTTTATCCAAACTTTCTTTTATCATCTTGGCTGTTCCAGAAGGTTTATCTTTTTTAAATCTATGGTGTGTTTCAACTATTTCGACGTCCCACCCGTAGATTTTATCTTTCAAAAGGTCCGCCATCTTTAAAAATAATTGTATGCCGATCGAAAAGTTGTAGCTTTGTACTACTGGTACGTCTTTAGATAAAGTTTTTAAAGCTTCAATTTGTTCATCTTGAAGTCCTGTTGTTCCAATGATCAATGGAACTTTAAATTTTTTCACATAATCTTCCGTTTTTTCGAAAACTTCAGGAAGTGAAAAATCGATAATAAGTTGAGGTTTTTCTTGAAAATATTCACCATCTTTATCGTATCCCCAGACAAATTCATGGTTCTTCTCCTCAAAGAGGTCTTTTATCTCTTTTCCCATTCGTCCTTTGTATCCTACTATACCTATCTTCATGCTAGATCCAACCTTTCCATCTCTTCTTTTAGAAGTTTCTCTGTTTCTTGACTTGCTTTCACCAATGGTAATCTCACGACATTTTCACATAAACCTAACAAAGAAACGGCATATTTGACAGGAATGGGATTAACCTCTTTGAATAAAAGTTTGTTGAGTTTCATAAATTGATTATTTAATTTTCTAGCCTTTTCTAAATCGTTGTTAAGAATGCTATGGGTTAATTCAACGAAAGGTCGTGGGGCAACGTTGGACGTAACTGAAATAAGTCCATCTCCGCCTAAACTCATTATAGGAAGGACTTGATCGTCGTTTCCTGAAAACACCTTAAGAGAATCCGGTTTTATAGAAAATAATTCTCCTATTTGAGATATATTACCGCTAGCTTCTTTCACTCCAATAACGTTTTTACAGTTTTCGTGGATAGAAACGACTGTTTCTGGGAGTATATTCATGCCGGTTCTTGAAGGTACGTTGTACATTATTATTGGTAAAGTTGTTCTTTCAGAGATGTACTTAAAATACTCTACCAATCCTTTTTGCGTACTTTTATTGTAATAAGGGGTAACGATTAATAAACCATCTGCACCAGCACTTTCAGCTACTTTATTGTTTTTCAAAACATGATTCACGTTGTTTGTTCCCGTTCCCACAATAACGGGAATTTTCTTATTGACAATTTCTACTACCGTGTTGACTATTTTTTCTCTTTCTTCTTCTTCAATAGCAGGTGCTTCTCCAGTAGTTCCTAAAACTATTAAACTGTCAACACCGTTGTCAAGCTGATATTTAACGAAAGTTTTTAATGAATTATAATCGACGTTCAATTCTTTATCAAAAGGTGTGATCATAGCTGTTCCAAGACCTTTAAACATTGAGAATTCCTCCTTCTTAAAAGTTTTATATCTCTGGTTATAGCGCCCTTTCACCCCGCTCCCCACCCGTTTAAAGGAAGGGACCTGCGGTCCCTTAACCCAGCTTGCCTACCATTATGGAAGGGACATGTGGTTCTTAAAATCTGCTCCCCACCCATAATAGAATTAAAAATCGAAGGTTGCAAAGTAATCATCCAACGTTTCGGCTCGTCTTATCATTTTGAATGCTCTATCTTTGGTGAACAAATACTCAGCGGATCTTAATTTTCCATTATAGTTATATCCCATGGAGTATCCATGTGCACCGACATCATGAAAAACTAAGACGTCTCCACGTTTCAACTCTGGTAATAATCGATCTGTTGCGAGTTTGTCGTTATTTTCGCATAACGATCCTACCACATCGTACAACTCTGTTTTTTCATCGGAATTTTTATTTAATACCGTTATATGATGATAAGCCTTGTACATAGCGGGTCTCAGTAAATTTGCAGAGTTAGCGTCAATTCCAGCGTATTTTTTGTAGGACTCTTTTATATGCAAGACTTTTGTTATTAAGTAGCCATTAGGTCCAGTGATGTATCTTCCGTGCTCCATATATATCTTTGGAGGTTTTAGTCCATTTTCCAGTAAAACATTCTCATACAATTTTTTTATTTGGCGTGAGATGTAGTATATATCAAGTTCCGTTTCTTCGGGTTTATAAGGTATACCAAAACCGCCGCCGAGATTTATAAATTCAAAATCTATCACCAATTTTTTATTCACTTCCACAGCGGTTTCAAAAAGAAATTGGGCGACTTTTATTATATTTTGAGGATTCAATTCATTTGAAATCAACATCGCATGCAGTCCGAATCTTTTAACCCCATAATCTTTGAGCCTTGCGAATCCGTTTATTAGATCCTTTTTAGGTACTCCGAATTTTGATTCCTTTAAATTCCCTATTATCTCGTTTCCAAAATCCCCGCCTGGATTGTATCTGATGGACACCAAATCAGGCAACTTATATTTTTCTTTTAATAAATCTATATGGCTTACATCGTCAAGATTCAAAATGGCGTTTAAAGATAAAGCCTTTTCATACTCTTGCAAAGGGGTATCGTTGGATGTAAATAGGATCTCGTTATTCACAAATCCACTTTTTTCTGCTGCCACCAGTTCTGCCATTGAGCTGCAATCTACTCCACAACCTTCTTCTTTTGTAATCTTTAATATGTTGGGATTAGGGGTTGCCTTCACGGCGAAAAACTCTTTGAAATCAGCCCAAGAAAAGGCATCTTTTAATGTTTTTATTCTATTTCTTATACCTTTTTCATCGTAGAGATAAAAAGGTGTTTGTACGCTCTTTAATAGATTATTTAACTCTTTCTCTGAAAAGGGAAGTTCTTTTTTCAAACCCCGCACCTCAATTCAATTCCCTGTGTTTTTGAAGTATTCTAATTGCATTGGTAGCAGCACCAACTCTTATATTATCCGCTATAACCCACATCAAAAAGGTTTTTTCTTCGATCTTTCTTATTCTAGAGACAAATGTAATATCACTTCCCGCAACTTCTATGGGAGTAATTTTTTCCTCGTTGTACTCGACGTTTGGAGTCGATTCAACCAATTTCATAATCTCATCAACAGAAGAATCCAACTTCGTTCTGAAGAAAACCGATTCGGAATGACCGTAGAGTACAGGCACTCTAACGGTTGTAGGGAATACTTTAATTTCTTTGTCAGAAAAAATTTTTCTAGTTTCGTTTATCATCTTTTCTTCTTCAAAAGTAAGCCCGTTTTCCTTTTTTTCACCAATCAATGGTATAACGTTGTTCTTTATGACCTTTGGAAAATGTTTCACTTCATTTATCCCTTTTTCTTGGTTTAAAAGCTCGATTATGCCCTTGTTTCCAGCCCCAGATACCGCCTGATATGTAGAGACAACTATCTCTTTTAAACCTAAATCACGATGTATGCCGTTAAGGGCTAAAACCATTTGAATGGTTGAACAGTTAGGGTTCGCAATTATTCCTCTGTAATTTTTCAACAACTCTGCATTAACCTCTGGAACGACAAGGGGAATCTTTTCGTCCATCCTAAATTGTGATGAATTGTCTATTACAACATTCCCTGATTCTTGCGCTATGGGGGCGAATTTTTTTGACACCGAGGCACCAGCCGAGAAAAAAAGGTAGTCATACTTCTCCTTCATACTATCTTCTTGCAACTTTTCCACGGTGTATCTTTTAGAACCTACTTTGATCTCTTGCCCTTGAGATCTTTCCGATGCAAACAACCGTAATTCGGAAATTTCGTTAATTAGTTTGTATTCTTCAAATAGCTTCAAAAATGTTCTTCCTACCTCACCGGTAGCTCCGACAACTCCAATTTTCAAAAAAAGCACCTCCAAAATCAAAAAACCTCTCACTGTGGAGAGGTCTTAATAATAAGAAAATATATTTTTCTCATTTTTAGCGGCTCTCCACGTTCTTCACGTGACAGTTATGCAGGTATTCCCCACATACCCAGAAGTCCGAAGATGAGGGTTTTCTTCTTACTTCTTCGGCAACCTCGCCTTTCGCTTCTTCCAAATTACCCTCTTTTAAAAGAAGAAGTTACTATTCTCGGTTGCGCCTCCGCTTTAAATAATTAATTTTGTTATAAGATAACATATTGAAATAACACAAAGAATAAATAAAAGTTACTTTTCCATTTCGTTTTAAATTAAATCTATCATATAAGGTTTTAGGAAATGATGGACAACCGCCAAGATTGCCACACTTATAAAAACAGATAGAAATGCATTTAAACTAAATCCTGTTATACTCAAACTCAGTGCTGTACCCGCAGCGGGTGGATGTTCTGTATCGATGACAACCATAAGAAATATAGACAAACCTACGGCGAGGGCATACGATAAATTAGAGAATACAAAATTACCGTTAAGGAAAAGAGAAAAAATACTTCCGCATATAAATCCTACCGCATGTCCACCAACCAAGTTTCTAGCCTTAGCGACCATACTTTTTGGCATCGCAAAAACTATGAAAGTCGATGCCCCTAACGAACTAACTATTATAGGCCTGTCTTGAACATTCAAAATCAAAAGTATGAAAAAGATCGTGATGGTAGCCAATAAACTTTGAAAAACATACTTCTTCCAGTTCTTTTTAAACTTTAAAAAAATATTAGAAATTTCATTCAATTATAAATTCCCCCTAAGGGAACATAAATTTAAAATGTCTGACCAAAACCGAACCAGACCTGTCCTTGTAAAGCCTCATCCCATCCATATCCAAAGCCAATTTGACCCAATAAAGGAACTGTGAATCTTAATCCGCCACCAAAAGACAAGATACCACCACCAATAAGGTTACTGATGTCATCTTGAGCGCTACCGTAATCAAAATAGGCAATGAGATCCAATGGGACTTGACCCGTGGCAAGCTCGTAAGCCAATTCTGTGTTGAATAAAAGTAAATTTTCTCCTTCTTGTTCGTAAAAATCAGAAGTCCTTACAGAGTACATCCCTCCTACATTGTACTGATAATGCAGGTTAGAATCGATGTTAGAATTATAGACGGTACCCAGTTTCAGTCTACTTCCCAATGTGAATTTATAGAAACTGTAAAACAGTTTACCTTCAGTGTTGGCACCAACATAGTAATTGGCATTGCTTGTTTCAACCCCACCGATACCGTTTATTTGGAAATATTGACCATTATAAGGCCTATAAGGGCTGTCTAAGCTATTGTATAGATACCCGATTGAACCAGAAAGTAGATTAAGATTACTTTCATCCAATAATTTGTAGTTATTGTAGGTAAAGGAACTTGTTATATAAGAGAAGTCTTGTATACTGTATCTTGGAGCAACAGATAAGGACAGATAGTTCGTCGCATCTTCTCCGATGTTCGAATAATACTCTCCATCACCGCTTACCGTATAATGTATGCCGGCGCCTAAATCAAGATCACTACCAGCCAACTTAATAACATCGTAATCGAACCCAAAAGAATAGTAATTCCCCAAAGGATTCAAATCTGAGTTGAGAGAAAATGTTTGTCCGTATCCAAAAGGATTTAACCACTGAACCTCAAGCTGACCAGTAAAACCTTGATACCATTCTTGACCTTCTTCTGGTAAGCTCCAGGTGACACCACCCATTAATTTTCCGAGTTTTTCGCTTTCTATGGGGGTTATCCTAAAGCCTATCACATCTTCGGCTTGCTGAATAGGTTGTATCATAACATCTTGAAAAAATCCTGTTCCCATGAAGGATGTGTAGGTATCTTGTAATTTTTGCTGGTTGACAACCTCGCCTGGTTTTATCTTCACTAAGGACTCAACTATGTACGGTTGGGTTTTAGCGGTTGCCTCTTGAGTTATTTCAACCTCTCCAACCTTAGGTTCCGTTATTTCGAAAATTAATGCCTCATCTTGGTATTTAGGGATAATTAACGTGTAAATATATCCATTGTCGTAATAAGCCTTTTGGAGGTTATCGTAAGCGTAAAGAACGTCTAAGTTACTCACAGGGTTTCCTAATGGAACAAACTCATTCACAACCTCATTCAATCTGAAGTCTTCTAAACTTTCGTTTCCGACAAAAGATATTTTGTTTATTACTACTGGCTCTTGGGGAATAATTTTTCTTAAGCTGCCTTCTAAAACCAGTAATAACTCTCCACCTTTATTTTCTTCTATTTCGGTTACTTCGAAACGTAAATTCGTGTCAGCGGAGAAAAACGGAATTTGATTTAACGAGTTCAATATGATCTGAACCTTTTGAAAACTTGGGTAGGTTTCTTTGGCGTTGGGTCTAAACAAGAAGAACTTGCTATTCCAATCTTTTCTAAAATCAAAACCGATTCTTTCCTTTATGTTTTCTTTATCCAGTTGAGATAATTCTCCCCTTAATTCTAAATCCCAAAGAGAATACTCTTTAACGATGAAAACCAAGGTATCTGATGAATATTCTTTATTGTTTATCTCAGTTGCCTCTAAGGTGATCTCATCTCCAGACATTTTTAGATTAGAGTATATATCAACGAATTGGTAACCGTTTTTTATGTACAAATCTTGTATATTTTTCATCGAGGTTTGAAAATCATTTAGACTCAAAGGGACATTGGTATTTAAACTGATCGAAGAACGAATATTTTCTTTGTTGATCAATTCATCACCTAAGATCTCAACTTCGTAATTTGTTACAATAGGGTTGGGCTTAAATATGAATTCCAGATTCCCATTTTCGTCCAAATTGTAAGATACAGAGGTAAAATAACCTGATTTTAATATTTCTTGTATAGCCAATCTAATGTCTATATCTCCTACATAGGAGCCTTCTTGTATACCATAATTTGTTAACACCCTTTCCACATCCGTTGCTGCATAAGATATGTCAACATTGTAGGAAATGTCGTTTAAAAGGGTTATTGAAAATGCGAATCCTGCGATGAGAAAGACGGTAAATAGTAGAAAATGTTTTTTCATATTAAAACCTCCTAATTTTTTGTAGTTTGTTAGCGCCCTTATACCCGGCCTCCCACGCTTCTTAGAAAGGGACCTGCGGTCCCTAACCCGATGGGGGGTGGAGGGCTCCGCCCTGTGACCCTTTTAAAACATTTTTTTGTAAGCTGCGCTTAGTCGTTATTTGCGCCCCTTCGCCCCGCAGCCCACCCATAAGGAAAAGAGATCTTTCCCTTTCACCCCGCTCCCCGCCTTTTTAGAAAGGGACCTGCGGTCCCTAACCCGATGGGGGGTGGAGGGCTCCGCCCTGTGACCCTTCCAAAAACAAAAGCTGATTTATAAAGCGTATTTTTGCGCTCTTATACCGCGCCTCCCACGCTTCTTAGAAAGGGACCTGCGGTCCCTAACCCGATGGGGGGAGCCCACTATTGTAGTTACTTTAAAAGATCTCCCTTATACTGATACTTCAAATATGCCTCATAACTCCATGGGCAAGTTTTTTGAAAAAATAGTGCCAAAGCCTTAGCGTACTCTTGAATTTCCCATTGTGCGTGAGAAGACGCCCTTAAATCCAAGAAATGCATTAATGCTCGGGCATTGGTAGTTAAATAAAACTCAGTGTATTCCCCTACGGGTAGTATAATACGTGCCATTTCTCTAGCTACACCCATATTTATAAGTTTTTCATAAGCCTCGTAACTTTTTTGGTAAACTTCTTCTATAATTTCAAGAGCCTCTTCCTTATTTGCCGTGAGGCTGCCTTCTTTCCCTTGTTCATCAGAGTATGTATTACTACTCTGTTTGTCTTTTGTATCCTGTACTCTGATATGGTCAGGGACATAAAACTCGTTGACGTTTTTTGAGGTGTATCTTCTGCTTATCTCATTGGGAGACATTCCTATCCTATGGCGAAACCATTGCCTAACAACAAAGATGGGTGCTTTTACATGAAATGTAAAAGTAATATGTTCAAAGGGAGAGAGATGCCCATGTTCCATCAAGTAGTCTATGAGTTTCCTATCTTTCTCATCGGTAGATATATCTTTTCCGTGTGAGACTCTGGCAGCCCTAACCGCTGATCTGTCATCTCCCATCATATCAACAAGGGTAACAAAGCCTTTATCAAGCACTTTGATAGATTCCTTACCTGCCGTGAGGCTGTCTTTCCTTGAACCCCCTTCGGGGCGTTTGGGGTTATTTTCTTCATCGGTTATAGTCAATTTTTTTCCTCCTTACTTGTCGTGAGGCTGTCTTCCTTTGAACCCCCTTCGGGGCGCTTGAGGTTGCTTCCCTTACTACCAAATCTGAATACTATATAGAATATAGCCAAAATCACTATAAATAATGGCAACAGCGTGGTCAAAAAATTTCTCGTAGTGAGTTTTCTGTCTATAGTGTTCAGAGTTTCTTTTAAATCAGAGTTATCTGGATCGTACATGAGCGCTTTGGTTAAATAAATTCTTGAAATTGTCAAATTGTCAGTGGTGGATCTATTACTCTCGTACAAAGTTGTTCCAAGTTTAGCTAAAGCTTCTGCATTCTCAGGATCGAGATCGATAGCGGTTTTATAATAATTGATCTTCTGAGAGTTCGTTTCCGAAATATCGCCCAAAAGCTCATAACTTTTCGATAGAACAGCTTTTTTATTAGAATTTTGAAGAATCCAGTCGACAATTTTTCTTGATTCTGATTTTTCATCCAAATTGTAATACGAAAGGGCTATTAAAAACATGATCCTTTCATCTTTTTGTGAAAGATTCACATAGTTCATTGATAGTTGTTTAACGTCTTCATACTTGCCTAATTCAAACGCTTCAATTATCAGTAATTCATGAATGTCTCTGTTTAAGGGATAAGAGAAATGAACTTTTTCCAAATTTTTGAATATATTCTCTTTTTCTTGAGGGCTCGCCGTTTCCCACATTAGAACCGATCTGTAATAAGTAGAGAAAGGATTCTCCCCAATTGTTTCCTCTATTATATCAATGGAACTTAAAATTTTCTTAAACGCTTCGGTATTTTTGGATTTTTGGTACACTTCATAATTCATTAAAACATTGAGGGCGTTAACGATCACAGAATTTGGATAATTATTGGTTAATATCTCAATTCTATTGATACTTTCTACTTCGTTACCGGGAAAGTATTCAGAAAGAACGTTCAAAGCTGCTGAATCATCGGGTTTTAAAGAAGGAAGAATATAAGGCATAGTTTGATTAGCAGCTGTTTTGTATTCTTCGTTACCTGTTTCATAATATTTTAAATATAAGCCTAAAACGTTTAAACTTCTTTGGGATGATACTAATAATTGGTCACTATCAAAATTGTAAACATAGCTGTCCAAATTACCAGCATAGATATTCAAAGTTATAAAAAAAATGCAAAGTATTAGAAATGATATTTTTTTAAGAAGTCGAAGCATGTGTCAGTTCTCCTAATTATTTTTTAGCGCCCCTTCGCCCCGCAGCCCACCCATAAGGAAAAGAGATCTTTCCCTTTCACACCGCTCCCCACCCGTTTTAAGGAAGGGACCTGCGGTCCCTTAACCCAGCTTGCCTACCATTATGGAAGGGACCTGCGGTCCCTTAGACTTTGGTGGGGGAGTGCTCCACCCTGTGACCCTTCTAAAATCAAAAACTTTTTTATAAAACTATCTATAGTCCCCTTCGTCTCGTGACCCGCCCTGGCTGTTTATCGGGAAACATTTGATTCCGATTGATAACCGTGAGGAACTATTTCATCATCCTCGAGTTGGAACACTACCTTGGTAATTGGCTTTGTCGGCATAAATTTTTTCTTGTGTATGATTATTTCAGTTCCGGGATATGCCACTTTTTTTGCGATGATAAAGGCAGATTCTTTAGATGATTGGATTTTATTTTTAATCATTTCGAGCTTTTCTTCATCATCCTTTACCTCTGACATGAGCATTTTATAGGTGTTGAAAGATTTCTTGTAGTATTCTAACCTGGCTTCGTCTATTTTGCCTTTTTCTTTTAGAGCTTGGATTCCTTTGATTATAGAATTGAGTTTCCTAAGATTCTCCATATCGAGGGCAATTTTTTGCTCTAATTTGATTAACTCTTCGTTTAGATCAGGTAAAACCCCCACTTCACAGACAGTTCTAACACCCATTTCACTTCCTAAAATTTCCGCTTCGATAAGGTTAGTGGCTAAAATATATCCACCAGAAATCTTTCCAGCTCCTCCTTCAACAATGACGTGTTTCCCTGCCTTGATGTTAGAGTTGACGATGGCTGTTTTAACAATTACATCTTCTTCCGCTTCAATATTGGCGTTTTCAACGTAGTTGCATCTTAAAATTTTAACTTTTATAGAACTTTTACCTGCACCTTTTATTCCGAATATGGTGGCTTCCCCTTCACAAAACACTGAAGCGGATTCAACTACACCTTTGATCTCTAAATAAGTAGTAGCTTCAACATGAAAACCTGATTTAACATCCCCATCGATGATTAACTTCCCGGGGAAACGCACATTACCCGTAGAATAGTCTATATTTCCTTCTATCTTATGCTCGTCAGAAACATCTAAATTTATCTCACCATTCGATGTTTCTTTACTGACAAACTTTCCATCTATCTTTGAAATTATTTTATTGTTGTTTACTTCAACGTTATTACCTAGCTTTAGTTTTAACTCTTTTCCCACAATACCTTCGATCTTTTCCCCCCGTACTGTTCTTCCTGGTTCGCCTTGCGTTGGAGGAATTATCTCAGCCAATATATCTCCTCTTTTTACTATTATCAATTGGCTACTTTCTTTTAAGTCAACATAGCTATTTTCGGTACTGTTAAGCTTTTCTTCAATATTTTGCTGAAAGATTAGCTGTGCGTCCTTTCCAACCTTGGGTGGTATTCCATATGCAACAACGTATTCCTTATCAAATCTAGGTTCAGAGACGATTTCTTCAATAGTTTCTGATTTTATTCCTACTATCACACTTTTATCTTTTAGAAAAGCCTTTATTCCGCCAATAGTAGGTGGACGCCCATCGTCTATTAATTTCAAAGATGCCACCATTCCATCTTCAGAGATACGCAGATCGTATTTAGCCAATCTAGACTACCTCTCTTTCACCATAATATTACTTTCCCTTTCCAATTATCTATCTTGTATCTGGAACTTGTAAAGATGTTAAAATCTTGGGCTATTTCTTTTTTTATTAAGATGATTTGAGGTTTCAAATATTTAAAAAATTGCAAACCAACCTTTTCTAAAAACTTTGCTGGAATATCTTGTGGAATTCTAAGCAAGTCTTTTTTGTAATATTTAAAGTATTTTTGGGTTAATTCTTCTCCAAGTATCTCAACTAAACTCTTGTAATTTTTCTGTTTGGACTCCTCTTCGTATCTTTTTGATTCTTCTAAAGAAAAAGAGCAACCACAGTAATTTTGGCGATAAATATTGTAAGTTTTACATATTTGTGCTGCCATATGAACACCATTATTCGATCTGAAATTTACATACTTAAAAGACGGATTTTCTTCCATATCCAAATTATCAGTTATTTCTAAAATATCGTCATGAGACTTTCTAGGGGAAGCAAGAAGAGTCGTTGAATAGATAGAAAAATTCATCCGTTTAGCTTCAGATTTGGTCTTTTCAAGCCTCAACTTCATACATTCATAACATCTGTTCGGGCTGTGTTCTTTCCCCTTTATACGTTCTAAAAACTTATCAGGTTCATAATCTCCTACGTAGAGTTGGAACCCCCAAATATCTCTTAATTTTTTAACTTCCTCAAATCTCTTGGAATATTCTTGAAGGGGATAAATATTGGGGTTGTAAAAAAATACAACAGGTTCGAATCCCTGTTCTACTAATTTCCTGTAAGAAACCGTTAGATCAGGTGCACAGCAAACATGTAAGAAAATCTTCAAAATTCTATCTTCCCTTCTATTTTTTCTATCGTAGATGATGGAATACCTAATTTCTTTAGATCATCTAAAGAGCTAATAGGTTTAATAGCCCTATACTCGATAATTTTCTGGGCAGAAACTTTTCCTATTCCAGGTAAACTTTCCAATTCTTCACTGGATGCTTCATTTATATTTATTTTTTCATCAACAATTTCATAAATAACCTCTGAAAGATAAATATAATCTTTAATATTTGAAAATGTTTTTTCACCGATCCCAGAAACGTTCATAATATCTTCTATTTCTCTAAAACCCTTCTCTTGCCTATAATTTATAATCGCTTGTGCCTTGGCGGGTCCGATTCCAGGTAATCTGATCAACTCTTCAACTGACGCCGTCAAAAGGTCTATTTTATTTTCCTGATAAGAATTAAGTCTATCCTCTTCACCCGATTGATATCGATCAACCGTTAAAATTCCAAGCAAAATTATTACAATTATACTTAATACTGGGAAAAGAAGCTTTTTTCTCATTCAGTTTCTACTCCGGTAAAGTAGATACCTTTAGTGAATCTGTCTGCTATACTCAGTCCAGTTAATTCAAAAACAAGCTCTTCATCCATGTTTTTCAAATAAGTTTGTGCCTCGTTGTAGTCGTCAAACAGGCCCACGAGTATCGCCCAATAATCTTCATTACTCTGTTGAAACTTACCGTTGAAAACAAAAGCGGGGATACCCCCTTGTCTTAACGCCATCGTAGGGAACATAGCTGGTGCTGGAGTAGTGTATAGGTAAATTTGAATGGAAAATAAGTACTGCTCTTCTGCTTCCCCTTCCAAAGAATAATCCGAACGGTACAAGTAATACTTGTCCCTATTTTGAAAAACAAAGTAAGGTATATCGTTGTTTAAAGCGTACAACGCCTCTTCAAAAACCTCGCGTTGATCGTAAAAAACTTTTACGGCACCTTCATTGTAGGGCTTTAACATTGTAACCGAGTTATTTAGCAATACTTGGTAATCAAGTTCTTGGATAGTGTAACTTGCCCTTGCCATTGTATTGCCAATCTCAATCTGTGGCAATACCAAGTCTTCTAACACCGCAGATTGGGAAGCTGATTCAACTTCGTTTAGTGTGTTTAGTTGATTATTATCTAACTCTTCTATTTTAAGCTCAAGATTTTTCATCTGGTTTTTTAAATATATCGTATACGTTGTCAGTGCGAAGGTTATCAAAGGTAAAATAAAAACAAGGATTAAAATAACTGAGAACCAAGGCGAATTATTTTTTGCCATTGACTACACACCTCTCAAAAGAGACTTAAACTCCAAAAGAAGATCTTTCAGCTCGCCAAAATTCAAAAGCAAATCCACAAAGCCATCCTCTTTAAGTAATATTTCTCTTATAGGCACGTTGTTCACTTTAGCCTTGATATTTTGGATTTTTGATGATTTCAGATCTTCGAAACTTCTGATCTTTTCAAATATCTCTTGAAAACTTTCTTCATGTATATAGCCGAATTTAAAACTCAAATACAAAAGAAACGCAAAAGACAAACTCTCGCTTTGAACGAAATCAGATTTTACGGAGGTATCTGCTATATATTTCATCAATTTGGTCCCAGGGAAAGGTAAATCATTAGAATAAAGCGATAAAACAAACTTAACAGCAGAATAAAGATAATCCTCTAAATCTAAACGGATGAAATTTTTGGAATACTTCAAAGATAAGCTGGCAAAGTTATTATCGAATAGAAGCCCCAAAATATACCCCAAGAAAAAATGGTTTTTCATATCTTTTTTATCTAAAAATTTGCAAAAATACGGATCTATATACACTAGATCGGGATAACCTCTTACCTTCAAAAAATTCCTAGTGTAATTCATATCTAAATAGAACTCTCCCGAAACGGGTAAATATATCATAGAAGACAGCGTTGTTGGCATAACTGTGAGGGTCCCGGTTGGAAAATCCAAAGTATGAAAAACGTAGCCAACCATATCTATCAAGGAACCTCCACCTATCACCACTAAATTGCTGTAACTACCTTCCACAATGACCTTACAAAGTTCTAAATATTTATCGAAATACTTGGTCTCATTGCCACCTTTTACATAAAAGATATTTTTATCAGTGCCTGGATTTAAATGATTTTTCAAATTGGAATCAATTATCATCAAAGTCCCGTATTTCGACGCGTATCTTTTGGAAAATTCTTTGTAATACCCTTGGCTTATATTAATATTAATGTCTTTTTCAATACCCTTTGAAAAACTAATACTTTTCATTTTTTTGTCCTTTTTACTTGATTTCGTCGATTTTATCGACACGCCTTTTATGCCTTCCACCTTCAAAATCTGTCGATAAAAACTTCACTACGGTCCAAATGGCTAAATCGATGCCCATAAGCCTACCTGCCAAAACCAAAACGTTGGCGTCGTTATGTTTTCTGGCGTATTCTGCCATCGATGGATACAAGCAAAGAGCGCCTCTAACGCCTTTGACTTTGTTCACTGCGATTGACATACCTATTCCAGTACCACAGATACCAATGCCGAAGTCAGCTTCACCTTTGGTTACCTTTTCACCAAGTTTTTTGGCATAATCAGGATAATCGACACTGGCATTGGAATTAGTTCCCAAATCTATTATATTGAATTTTTTCTCTAAAAGATAATTCTTAAGCTGTTCTTTCATCTCATATCCGGCATGATCGGAGGCAATTGCAATTTTCATGAAAATTCGCTCCTTTTTATAGCACTCTTATTAAGCCAACCATTTTTCCTTGTATCTTTAAATGATCAGCTTTGACCTTTATCTCTTTCATACTTTTATTCTCTGGGATAAGTAGCACTTCGTCTTCATTGAGTCTTTTGTACCTTTTAAGTGTTGCATCGTTTCCATCAATCAATGCAACCACTATGTCTCCATCCATTGCGTAATCTTGTTTACGTATTAAAACAAAATCCCCGCTTTTGATCTGTGCTTCTATCATCGAATTTCCTTCAACTCTGAGTGAAAAATATTCGTAATTTTTAGGGAAAAAATTGGTAGGTATGGGAATATAATCGCTAATTGTTTGTATAGCCTCAATGGCATCTCCTGCTGCTATCTTTCCTGAAACAGGAGCCAAAGTCTCAGTGGCAAAAATTTCTCCCGATTTTGGCATCATCTTTATTCCGCGTGAGACGTTTTTACGCTCTATATAACCCTTTTTTTCTAAAATTATGAGATGCTTATGTGCCGCTCTAGGGCTTTTAAAATTAAAATGTTTCATAATATCTCTGATACTTGGAGCAAAACCGTTTTTTTCCATATAAGATTTTATGAAGTCCAGGACCTGTGACTGCCTTTTTGTCAATTCCTCCATCTTTTTAACCCCTTCCATGCTTAATAATTATAATTATTATAACACTACTCTTCATCATTTGCTTGAACTTCAATCGCCCCGACAACTGAATCGTCTTCATCCAGTCTTACAATTATAACACCTTGGGTGATCCTTCCTAAAACATTTATATTATTTACATTTACCCTAATAGCCTTACCTTTTTTAGTAAATATCAGTATGTCTCTCCCATCTTCGACACTCATAGTAGCAACTATTGGACCTATTCTAGATATATCTCGTACCGTTTTTACACCAATTCCTCCACGATTCTGCGGTTTGTAAGAATGGAAAGAAACTCTCTTCCCATAACCCCTTTCAGTGATCAACAAAAGTTTTTTACCTTCGTCGACCTTTACCACGTTGATCACTTCATCGCCTTCGCGCAATTTAATTGAGTTGACACCCATTGCGGTTCTTCCCATCGTACGTACCTGGGAAGAGTTAAACATTAACGACATCCCTAGCTTTGTCACAATTAACAAATCTCTATCTGATCCGTCAAGCAAAACTACATCCACAACTACGTCTTTATCAACCAGATTGATTGCTCTAATACCGGAAGCTCGTGCACTGCTGAACTCTCTCAAAGAGGTTCTCTTCACCTTGCCTTGTTTTGTAAAAATGAGAATATCCTTATCGTAATCACCGTCTAAAGATATGGCAACGATGCTTTTTATCTCTTCCCCTTCATCTAAACTGATGAAGTTAGCGATATGCTTGCCTTTTGTATTTTTCAAAGTAGTCTCTATCTCGTATGCGTTTATTTGATACGCTTTACCAGCGGAACTAAATAACATTAATTTGGATAATTTGTTAGTGTATATGACCTCTTTTACGTCATCTTCATCAGAAATTTTTAATCCTTTTACTCCTTTTCCGCCTCTCCCTTGAACCTTGTATTCCGAAGAAGGAATGGCTTTGAGATATCCCCACTTGGTCAAAACTATTACCACATCTTCATCTTGAATCATTTCAACCTCTTCGGCTAAATCCCCTTTGTTATACAGTATCTCCGTTCTTCTTTTATCACCAAACTTGTTTGCTACTTCGTCCAGCTCTTCTTTAATAACTCCTAACAGTCTTTCTTTTTTCTGCAGAATATCCATGGCATTTTCTATATCTTTGTATAGGTTCTTCAATTCTTCACTCAAATTGGTACTTTCAAGTTTTGAAAGACTGATCAATCTCATGTCTGCGATAGCTTTTGCCTGTTCTTCACTCACACCTATTGTTTCTTGAAGATTTTTCAAAGCTTCCTGAGGATTTTCTGAGTTTCGTATGATCTCAACCACCGTATCAATACCTTGAACCGCTTTGATAAGCCCTTCAACTATATGAGCCCTTTTCCTTGCCTTCTCTAACTCGTACTTTGTTCTTCTTGTTATGACGTTAACCCTGTGATCCAAGAAGCTCTGTAAAAGCCCCTTCAAATTCATCAAAGAGGGCTTTTCGTTATCGATTACATTCATTTGAACGTAAAAATAGGATTGAAGATTTGTGTGCTTGAACAAATCGTTGATCAATTTCTTAACGTTAGCGTTTTTTCTCAGCTCTATTACCAGTCTTATTCCCTCTTTATCACTCTCATCTCTAACGTCTTTTATCCCGACATCTTTCTTTTGTTCCTTAGCCTTAACCACGTATCTTACAATTTGTTCGATGATATCGGCTTTAGAAACGTTGTAGGGAATCTCATCAAAAACGATAGAGGTTCCTTTACCTTCGTCCTCTATTCTGTACTTTCCTCTAATCGTTATCTTCCCTCTACCTGTTTCATAGAGTTCTTTCAACCCTTCTCCGTCCACAACTTGGCCACCTGTTGGGAAATCAGGTCCTTTAATATGCTTCAACAGATCCGCTACTTCAGATTCGGGTTTTTCTATTAACAATTTCAAAGCTGCTACAAGTTCGTTTAAATTATGAGGCGGGATATTGGTAGTCATTCCCACGGCTATCCCGCTTGCTCCGTTCATCAAAAGATTAGGCACCATTGTAGGTAAAACAACGGGCTCACTCAGAGAACCATCGAAATTCTCCCTAAAATCTACAGTTTCTTTCTCGATATCCTTGAGCATATACTCTCCAAGTTCAGGCATACGGGCTTCTGTGTACCTCATAGCCGCAGGAGGATCACCATCAATCGAGCCAAAATTTCCTTGTGCCTCAACCAAAGGATACCTCATAGTAAAAGGTTGCCCCATTCTAACTAAGGCATCATAAATAGCCGCATCTCCGTGTGGGTGATACTTACCCATCACTTCACCAACGATACGGGCATTTTTTTTGAATGAAGAGTTATGTTTCAACCCCAATTCGCTCATTGAGTAAAGTATTCTTCTCTGAACAGGTTTCAACCCATCTCTAACATCGGGTATAGCCCTGCTTACAATAACGCTTAATGAATAAAGTAAGTAAGAAGTTTTTAATTCTTCAGTAAAATCTTTGATAAATATTTTATCGTCCATTTATTAGTATTACCTCCATTAAAAATCTTTTAAGAAATCTTTGAACCAGGTTCAACATCTTTATCTACCGTCAGTACACTCAAATTACCGTTTCCATCTTTAGCGGCTAAAAGCATACCTTCGGATAATTCCCCCATCAATTTGGCGGGTTTTAGATTAGCAATGATTATTATCTTCTTATCAACTAAATCTTCAGGTGAATAAAAGCTCTTGATGCCTGCGATCACTTGCCTTTCACCCATCTGCCCTAAATCAAGATGTAATCGCAGTAGTTTGTTAGACTTTTCGATATTTTCTGCCTTTACCACTTTGGCAACTCTTAAATCTATCTTTTTAAAATCCTCTATTTCTACTATATTTTGAACGTTTTCATTTTCTGGCATTACTTCGTCCTCCTTGTTGATATTTACCGTTTTAATTATTCTTTTCCAACTCTTCACATCGATTCTTTGGAATATAGGATCACCTTTCACAACTTTAACTCCACTGTGTAAAAGGCCCTTTTCAAGGTTCTCTCGATTTAAAATTTCCAAACCATAACCTATCTTTTTTAACATCGTTTCAGAAGTATCTGGCATAATTGGATAAATCAAAATAGAAATAATTCGAATAACGTCGAGCAGATTGTACAAAACGGTGGACAATCTATCTTTTTCATTTGGATCGTTCCCCAAGATCCAAGGCTCAGTTAAATCGATGTATTTATTAGAAAAACGTATGACTTCCCATAGATTTTCAAGGGCTTGTGTAAACTGATACCGCTCCATCAAATTCAAATAAGCGTTTTTCTTACTCTCTAGGAGTTCTAAGAGTTCTTCATCCACCTTGTCTTTTCTTTCAGGTTTTGGTATGACACCATTAAAATACTTTTCAACCATCGTGAGTGTTCTATGCACTAAATTACTTAAATCATTGACCAAATCAGCGTTGTACCTAGTAATTAAGTTTTCTTCCGAAAAATCTCCATCCCTACCAAAGGCGATATCTCTCAACAAATAATACCTTATAACATCTCTACCATATGCGTCCATCAGAATCCTTGGATCAACGGCGTTCCCCAAAGATTTTGAAATCTTTTGTCCATTGACCGTTAGCCACCCATGTGCGAATACCTTCTTCGGCAAAGGCAACCCCACTGACATCAACATAGCGGGCCAAATTAGCGAATGGAACCTATTTATTTCTTTTCCAATAAGGTGTAAATCTGCAGGCCAGTACCTGTTGAATTTCTGTTGATCGTCAGAATAGCCTATCGCACTTACATAATTAATTAACGCATCCACCCAAACATACACCACATGTTTTGGATCACTCTTTAAAGGTATTCCCCAATCGAAGGTAGTCCTAGTGATGCTGAGATCTTTTAACCCATCATTCAAAATTTGCAACATCTCATTTCTTCTAAAAGATGGTTCCACAAAGTCCGGATTATTTTCATAATGCTTCAACAATGGTTCGGTATATTTGGAAAGTTTAAAAAAGTAATTCTCTTCCTCTACCCATTTCAATTCTCTATTACATTCAGGGCAAAGCTTAACGCCATCTTGCGTGACTATCTCAGATTCATCCCAAAAGGATTCATCGTGTATGCAATACCAACCGGCGTACTTTCCTTTGTAAACGTCTCCATTCTCCATCATCTTATCAACAAACATCTGCACGGTCTTTACATGATAAGCATCTGTTGTTCTAACAAAATGATCGTAACTAATCCCCATTTCATCCCATAAATTTTTAAATTTTGAAGAAAGCGAATCAACATACTCCTGTGGAGGTATATTCTTCTCTTTTGCTGCCTGTAACACCTTTTGCCCATGTTCATCCGTTCCAGTCAAAAAGAAAACATCGTACCCCATCATTCTCTTAAATCTCGCTACTATATCCGCAACTATCGTCGTATACGCTGAACCAATATGTGGTTCACTGTTAACGTAGTAAATCGGTGTAGTGACGTAAAACTTATCCATCAATGGCACCTCCAAAACTGTTCTACCTTCTTTCCTTTGTCGAATTGTGAAGCCTATCCTATTATATCACATTGAGATTGTTTTGGTATTCTCATATATTCTCTAGAAGTTTAAGCTTTCAGCAAACTTCAAAGTGAAAGGACACTAATCAAATCATTAAAAAGATATCACCCCTCATAAAAGATATAGGAGTGATATCTATTTTAAAAACTCAAGAATCTCTCTACTACCATTACTTCAATATTTCTTTTAGTTCTTCTATATCCGTGTTTTGGTTTGATAAGTTTATTATTGGTAGTTCTATTGGTTTTACTGGGATTATCTTAGGAAAATTGGCATTTTTAGCCCCTTTGTGAAAATATTTAGAGCATGTCGCTTGACGTTGTGCGGATAAAAAAATCTACCACCAGCAAATTGGGCGAAAAGAAACGCAGCCTTTTATCCGCTGTTAGGCAATTTTGGGCTTTCTTTCTCATTTCATCGCAGACAAAAACTCTTCAACTGTTATACCAGCACGAGCAATGAGTGACCTCAAAGTTCCTCTTGCAACTTCACGATGATCAGGGACAGATAGTGTGGCAATGTGTTTCCCCTTCACAAGAATAATATGACTACCTCGTTGCCTTGCTACTTCCCATCCAAGACGTTCAAAAACTTTTACAACTTCACGCCCGCTTAAAAGTGGAAGTTTTTCCATTAAACCGATACCTCTACTTCACGCATACTAACGGTGAGAGGCATACCTCTTTCGGCTCGCACCTCAAGGCACTGCTTTATTGCATCTTTGATATTCTCAATCGCTTCTTGTTCGGTTTTTCCTTGACTTACACATCCAGGGATAGAAGGACATTCTACTACGAACATGCCATCCTCATCCCGATCAATTGTTACGATAAATTTCATAGTTTATCCCTCCTCGTACAAAAGGTTCTCGTATAAAAGGATCTTTTTATTTATTATTTTAATTATACCAAAAGACTCAATATATTTTATTACAGTAAAAATTTAACTTAACAATATTTCTATGATATAATTTCTCAAAGTACAAAAAATTAAATATGCTAAAAAAATCGGAGGGATAATCTTGAGATTTTCCAAACTATATGCTCCTACTTTAAAAGAAACACCATCTGATTCTGATATAAAAAGTTACGAGTTATTGATCAGAGGAGGGTTTATTAGAAAGATCTCATCAGGTGTTTACAGTTATCTTCCCCTTGGATGGAAGGTCATAAGAAAAATCGAACAGATAGTCAGAGAAGAAATGGAAAAGATAGGTTCTCAAGAGATCATGCTACCCATAATACATCCAGCAGAGTTGTGGAAAATGACCGGAAGATGGGAAGATTACGGACCAGAATTGATGAAACTTAAGGACAGACACGATAGAGAGTTTACTTTAGGTCCCACACATGAAGAAATAGTCACATTTTTGATGAAAAATGAGCTTAGATCGTACAAACAGTTCCCGGTCAACCTTTTCCAAATAGCCACTAAGTTTAGAGATGAAATAAGGCCAAGGTTTGGGGTGCTAAGGGCAAGAGAATTCATCATGAAAGACGCCTACACCTTTCATACCGACTACAACTCATTGCATGAATCTTATCAACATTTCTATAATGCCTATGAAAACATCATAAAAAGAATAGGTTTAAAATATGTCGTTGTAGAAGCGGATACCGGTGCAATTGGTGGATCTTTTTCTCATGAATTTCATGTATTGGCGCAAAATGGCGAGGGAGAAATATTTTACTGTGAAAAATGTGGTTATGCAGCCAGTGATGAAAAGGCAAGATCGGGTGAAGATTTTTCAGTAGACGAAAATGAAGCCTTCAAAGAAATGGAAAAAGTAGACACCCAACACGCCAAAACCATCGAAGAAGTCGCCAAATTCCTGAATGTTTCTGAAAAGAAGTTGATAAAATCTATACTGCTAAGATCCAGCAAAGGATGGGTGATGGCACTAATTAGAGGAGATTATGAGATAAACCTCGCAAAGGTCAGATCGGTTCTTCAAGATCAAAGCTTAGAACTAGCCGATCCGCAAGACGTTCTTAAAGAATTTGGTGTAAACGTTGGATTTATAGGCCCAATAAACATACCTGAAAATGTCAAGATTATTGCAGATCTAAGTGTAAAATCCATAAAAAATGGGGTTATAGGGGCTATGGAAGAAAAAGCCCATTACATCAATGCAAACGCCGAAAGAGATTTCAGAATAAATTTATTTGCAGACATTAGATACGTAAAAGAAGGCGAAAAATGTCCAACCCAAGGATGTAATTCTACACTCAAACGAACAAGAGGCATAGAAGTTGGTCAAATTTTTGAATTAGGAGACAAATACTCTTCAAAAATGAACGCAGTCTTCACCGATGAAAATGGAGAACAAAAACCTTACATAATGGGATGCTATGGATGGGGGGTATCAAGAACCTTAGGGGCAATAGTCGAACAATTAAACGATGAAAACGGAATAATCTGGCCAAAAAGCGTTGCGCCTTTTGAAGTGGCAATAATACCGGTTGCCATGAACGACGAAGCAATTGTAAGCACATCGCAAGAGATCTACGATTACTTTTTAAAAGAAGGAATCGACGTCATTATAGACGATAGAGAAGTCTCCGCTGGATTTAAGTTCAAAGATATAGATCTAATCGGAGTACCGATAAAAATTATTATCGGCAAACGTTTAAAAGAAGGAAAAATTGAGTTAAAACAAAGAGATAAAGAAGAAGGCACATTGATAGAGTTCAAAAATGTAAAAGAGTTATACGATAAAGTAAAAGAAAAATTAGAAAACTATGATCCAACTCAAAATTTAACAATCTAACACATTCCTTATGGGCGGGCAGCGGGGGAAGGGCGCTAATAAAATTATTAAAAAATATCACTCCTCTTTTTAGTTTTATGAGGAGTGATATCTCTATTACTACCACAATTCACTTAAAAATACTCAAAAATCTACCTGCAACAACTACTTCAATATTTCTTTTAGTTCTTCTATGGTTATCTCTAACAAGTTATCTCCTATATAATCTATTGTCTTCTCATCCGCTTTAGATCATAATTAATTGTCATCGAAATAGGGTGATGTTTAGATTGTATTCATGTCTTTGAAATTGATTTGTTTTTCGTTAAATGAATGTTATATAATTTATTCATAAGAACTTTTATTTCTTCGCTTTATTTTACCATATTCAAACTTTTGTGTGTTTTATTTATTATTATAACAACCTTTCAAAGACATCGAATTATGATCTAACCAATTTTTTCATGAACACCTAATATGATCTAATGAATATTGATAAATGGTTAGAAAGTCGCTGGAGTAGCATTGAAATTTGATGGTGGAAAAGAAATTAATAAAAAACTTGGATTACAAACTTATTAAACCATTGATTGGGGGGTAGAAAGGATATGAGTAACTTCAACTTTCCAAAAGGTTCAGAATGGAGAAAATGGGATTTACAAATTCACGTTCCAGGATCTAAACATGCAGACCAGTACAGCACAAAAAAAGGTAATGATGTTTGGGAAAAATTTATTGAATATATCAAAAATTCTGATATATCTGTTTTTGGTATTACGGATTATTATTCTGTTGCTGGTTATGAGACATTTCGAGATAAAATCAAAAATATTGAAGAACTGAAAAATAAGCAGTTTTTTCCTTGCGTCGAACTTCGACTGGATATCAACGTTAATATAGATTCAGAGCAATTACAATGCCATTTAATTTTTGATAGTAATTACGATATTAACAAAATAAAGGATTTTCTCGCTCATCTTCCTCTGAAGAATAAAATGCCAAACGGTGCTGTTGCTTATTGTACTGAGGATGACATTACAGCCTGTGGCGGTTACGATAAAATTAGTATAACGAAAGAAAAACTTGAAGAATCTTTAAAAGGTTCTTTTGGAAATGATCGCCCATTCTTAATCGCTGGTGTAGCCAGTGGTATGGGCAGTAATAGAGCAATTGCCAATTCAAACATCAAAAAGGAATTATCGGATATTTTCGATGATTTTTGCGATTTATTTTTTGGCTGTGAGGAAAATAGAGAATATTATCTAAACGAAAGTAGATATGAGAATAAAAGCTTAAAAGCAAAGGCGAAACCGGTTGTTTCTATTTCTGATTGCCATACTCTTGAGGATTGCAAGAATAGATTAGGGAAAAAATATCCAGTACCAAACAATGAGGGGAAAGACCTTGAAAGATACGGTTTTAGCTGGATAAAAGCCGATCCAAACTTTGAGGGCTTGAGACAGATTATTTTTGAACCATTTGATCGGGTTGCTTTTGGTTTCGAAAAACCGGAACTCAAAAGGCCTTACTATCTTATCGATAAAGTGCGATTTCTTGATAATACTGGACAAGACAACTTTTCCTCTGATGCTATTGAAATAAACCAAAATTTGGTAACCATAATTGGCGGAAAATCAACGGGGAAGTCATTACTTCTTTACTACATAGCTAAAACAATTGACAGAAAAGAAGTAGAAACCAGGTTTGCCGACCTTTCCGAAGCTTCCCAATATGATTTTGATAAATCAGCTGATTTTAATTTTGAAGTGGTTTGGTCAGATGGTGCTAGAATGTATCTTAAAAACACGGAAGGCAGCAATGGTTCGGACGAAAGAAAAATTTTGTATATACCCCAAAATTACCTTAACAGACTTTCGGAGGAAAACACTGGAAGTCGCGATACTATAAACAAGTTCGTCAAAGATGTTCTTCTGCAAGATGAAACTGTCCGAGAAAATTATGAAAACAATCTTACGAGAATTAAGGGATTAACTAAATTAATACCTACCAATGTTGCAGATCTTTATCAAATAAAACAGGAAATTAAAGAGGTAGAAGAAAACATTAAGAAATTTGGTGAAGAGAATGGTATAAAAACATACATCGTCCAATTGAAAAAAGAAGCTGAGGACATCAAAAGTAAATCTGGGCTATCCAATCAAGAAATAACAGATTATGAGGCATTACTTGAAAAAGAGAAAGAAACAACCACAAGCATTACTGTTTTATCTGACGATAAAAAGAGTCTCGTGTCTTTCAAACAAAATCTAATGCAGCAGTTAGAAAGTTTAGAGAAATTGTACAATGAACAGTCGTCTTATCTGGGTAATGATGAAATCAAAAAAGAATTCACAAAAGAATTTGCTAAAATTAGACAATTGAAAACCGACCTTTTAACAGCCACTGATGTAGTAATAAAATTTGTCAATTCAAGTATTGTAGCCTACCAAAAAGAGTTAGAAAAAATCAAAAATGATCTTATTCCGTTTATGGCAAAGGTTAAATTACAGGATGAGTTGAAAAAGAAGAATAAGGCCATAAGTGATGAGCAGAACAAGTTAAACAAAATAGACCTTGAAAAGAAAAAGCTTGAGTCAAAAGCAGACGCTGAACAAGTTATCGTCGCAAATCAAGAAGGACAGGAAAAAGGGCGAGATAATAAAAAGTTCAAGTTTGAGTATATTTCAGGAGCCTTAGAAAACTCCTTTGAGTTGCCAGAAGCTAAACAAAAAGCTATATTATTCAGGAAGGGTATCCGCCAACATGTTTGTGAAGTCCTGGAGGGAGGTCAGATAGCCTTTGAAAAAAGAGAAAAGAAATATGGATTTAGAATCAGTTGAATCTCATACAACCGAATTCAAGTCCTCATGGCGGGACGAATATCTAAAATGGATTTGTGCCTTTGCAAATACCGATGGCGGAAGATTGCTTATCGGAGTTGATGATAATGGTAAGCCTGTTGGCGTCGAAGACTCTAAGAAATTACTTGAGGATTTACCCAATAAATTAAGAGATACCCTTGGCATTATACCAAGTGTCCGATTAGAAAAGGAAAACGGTAAGGAAATAATTATAATAGAAGTTGAGCATTCCTATGTACCAATTTCATATCATGGGAGATTTTATGTTAGAAGCGGAAGCACAATTCAGGAACTAAAAGGCAAGGACCTGACCAGGTTTCTAATATCCAACTCAGGCAAGCACTGGGAAGAGTATATTGAGGAAAATGCTTCTATTGAGGATATAAATAATGAGACAATTGAAAAACTCAAACAAATCGCGATAAAAAGAATTCCACTTGTGAAAGATGAAAATGAGCCGATAAAGGTGCTTGAGAAATTAAATTTGATTAAAAATGGTAAATTAACAAGGGCTGCCCTTTTACTATTCGGTAAAAATCCAAAAAGATTCTGGACAAGCTCCTATATAAAAGTGGGTAAATTCTTAACGGATACTGATATTATAAGTTCTGATGATATTGAAGGAAATCTCTTTGAACAGGTTGAAAAAACAATGGAGTTATTGCGGACTAAATATCTTATATCTGAAATAAGATTTGAAGGAATTTATCGTAAAGAAGAACTTGAATATCCAGAAGAAGCATTGAGAGAAGCCATAATTAATTCGGTTATACATAGAGATTATATCGGTCCACATACCCAGTTAAAAATTTATCCTGATAAAATAATTCTTTGGAATGTTGGCACACTTCCAAAAGAAATCAAGGTTGATGAATTAAAGAAAAACCATTCATCTTATCCAAGAAATGAGTTATTGGCAGATGTATTTTTCAAAGCTGGACTAATAGAGGCTTGGGGCAGAGGAACAATAAAAATTACAGATGAATGTAAAAAAGCTGGACTGCCAGAACCAGAATTTAAAGAAGAGTTTGGCGGTTTTGCAGTTTATTTCTATAAAGACATTTATACAGAAGATAATTTAAGAAAAATGGGGTTAAATGAAAGGCAAATAAAAGCTGTAAAGTATGTAAAAGAAAAGGGAAAGATTACGAATAAGGAATATCAAGAGTTAAACAAAACATCAAAACCAACAGCGACAAGGGATCTTCGCAATCTTGTTGATAAAGGAATAGTTATAATGCAGGGGGAAGCTAAAA
This sequence comes from Petrotoga mobilis SJ95, assembly GCF_000018605.1. NCBI lineage: Bacteria > Thermotogati > Thermotogota > Thermotogae > Petrotogales > Petrotogaceae > Petrotoga > Petrotoga mobilis. Next base: position 1,333,684 of record NC_010003.1, read on the forward strand.
GACAAATATATTATCAATTGAGCCAAAAAAGAGCCAATAATGAGCCAATTGAGCCAAAAAAGAGCCAATAATGAGCCAATTGAGCCAAAAAAGAGCCAATAGGCAAAAATATATCACTCCTCATTGAAACAATCACAACAAAGGAGTGATATTTTTTAAGAACAGAATTATAAACCTTATACTTGGCATTAGTATCAGCCTTCTACAACTACTTCAGTATTCCTTTTAGTTCTTCTATAGTTATCTCTAACAAGTTATCTCCTATATAATCTATTGTCTTTTTGTCTGCTTCTCTTATCCTATCTTTTATTTCTTCGGTTAATCGTCTACCAAATCTTTTGTTTAATATTTTAATTGTCAATTCTTTTTCTCCTTCTTCAACGCCTTCTTCAAATAATGAAGTTCCGATCTTTGTCATTCGTATCACCTCTTTCAGTTCGTTTATGTATTCATCCCTTACATAATTATCAGAGAACCCTAATAACGATCCTATTACCGCTTCTTTTTTGTCTTCATCTGGTATTTTGATCGCTAACTCAAAGACATCTTTTGTCACTTCTTCTTCACTTTTTTCGTTTCTCATCAAGGGCAAGAATACTAAATCCATTAGATCTTTATCCGTTAGTTCTTCTTCTTTTTCTATCTTTTCTTTTATCTCTTCATACCTTTTTATTCCATCGTACTTTATCATGAATATTTGTTGTACTTTGTATTTATTTGAACCCATGTCCAATTCACTTTCTGCACTTTCGTATTTTCCTGAGTACATTACCACCGTGTTTATCCTTCTTCTTTCTTTTTGGTATAACGCTATATCGTATTGTGCAAATCTTAGTAAGTCTGCTTTTTTCCATGTAGTTTGAAATTCTAAGTGTAACAGTGAGTTGTCTTCTAGTTCAAATACAAAATCCGGGTTTTGGTTTGATACGTTGATTACTGGTATGTCTATTGGTTTTACTGAAATTATCTTTGGAAAGTTGAGTTCATGATATTCAGCGGGTTCGTCTTTGTGAATGTCACCCGTTCTGTTTGTGTCTTTCATTGTTTCCCCCCTCGATAGTTTGTTGAAGTATTTAAATTGCATCATATGTTTTTGAAAATCGCTTTAGATCTTAAACATAAATACATTCATTCCAAACTATACCTCTTATTTCTCACGCTAAAACAATTAGACAACTTGTGTCAGATTTGTAATTAGGCTCTTTTTACATCATTTCTTAATTCTTCAGTGTTGTAATTAAATAGCGAGATATCGAAACCACCCAATATTTCAATAAAAGCTCTCTTGGAAAGTTCTGCTAGTTGTGCAGCTTCTCCTAAGGATAACTTGCCTTCTTCATATAATTTTGAGGCTATCAACAATTTAATTTCTTTTTCATTTAAATCGATAAAATCTGGAAGATTTACAGATATAGTTTTCATAAAAGGCTCTTCATATAATATTTCGCTCCCCACCCATAAGGATATACTTATATACAGATATTATAACTCAAAAAACTTTCCTTAACTAAATCTACCGTCGTCTTTTGATTGTTGCAGTTTGTGAACATTTTTCTCAAGCCATCCTTGGCAGCGTTAGGCTGTATAGGTGTACCTTTTGTTTCTTTAAATGGGGAATGAACTATCTCAATGGGAGTGTATTTAATTTCCATCATACTTTTTGCTCCTTTCGAAATAATTTTATCACATCATGTTCTGTCATAACAGCCAATGTCAGGAGGCAAAAAAATATCACTCCTCATTGAAACAATCACAACAAAGGAGTGATATTTTTTAAAAGCAGAATTATATCTCGAATTCTTGAGATTGGTATAGAATTACCCTTCTACAACTACTTCAATATTTCTTTTAGGTCTTCTAATGTAATACTAAGAATATTTTTCTTTATTTGGTTTATGGTTTCTTCATTTGCATTTCTGATCTTTTCTTCTAAACTTTTATCAAAATCTTCTCCAAACCTTTGGTTTAGAATTTCTATGATTAATTCTCTTCTTTCTTCAAGTTTTCCTTCTACTTTTCCTTCCGCTTTACCTTCCAATTTAGCTTTTTCTCTGTCTCTTTTTGCTATCTCTTCTAATGTGTTAAACATTTTTGGCACCTCCATTTCTTTTAGCTCTTCGAACCTTTCTTTTATCTCTTCGTAATCTGTCCTCTTTCCGAACAGTTCTATGAATGCGTTTCTGTGTTTATTAAATTTCTCTTGTTCTTCTTCCGACAATTTCAATAATATATCTTTATTTATAATCTTTAACAACTCTTCCGCGTTTTTTACCCTTACGTTTGGTTTGTCTGTTAATAAGATTACCCCTAGTGCCTTCTTCATGTTTATTATCGTTTCTTCTTTTATATTACTTAAATTTATTAGTTCATAATTTGCTTTTATTAAGTATTCTTCCATGTTTTTTATCTCTGTTATCTTCTCTTTTACATCCATTGGTGATGTCCATTTTGCTTTTCCATCGTAAAAGACCATCCCTATTATGACTGGTAGTTTGAATCCTTTTTGTTCTGATTCTTTTTTGTGACTATTCACATATTGTTCCCATATTCTTACTTTGTATGCCAACATCCTGAATGCCATCAATTGGTCAACTTTACTTTGATGCTCCAACAATAAGTATATGTATACATCTTGACCGTTTCTTTTTTCTATCTTATATAGTATGTCTGATCTTTTGATGGAGAAGTCTTTGCCTATTAGTTCAGTTTGTTCACGTTTTAAATCTGTTTCTTTTATTTGTTTTGTTGTCTCTTTTGGTAGAAAGGCTTTTAGGAAGTCATAGAATACGGTTCTGTCTTCAAATAATTCTTTGAATATGGAGTCTTTTATTGGATTAGACATAAGCTTCTCCTTTTGGTTTATTTTTTGTTTGTTTTTAGCGCCCTTCCCCCGCTCCCCGCCCACAAGGAAAAGATTCTTTTGTCCTTCACCCCGCTGACAGCCTATAAAATTGGTGAAGTGTTTTCTTTGTCAATTTAATTATACCATATGTTTTTGAAGGTGTAACCCACCCTTCTAAAGAAGTAGGAAAAGGGCTTCACCTAAAACAGCCCGCACATTTAAGGAAGAGACCTGCAGCTCCTTAGATCTCACTTCCTTACTATTAAGGAAGAGGGGAGGGTTTCGTCTACTTACAACTACTTCAATAACTCTTTTAGTTCTTCTATAGTTATTTCAAATATATTGTCGATTATTTGGTTTACTCTTCCTTCTTCAGCTTCTTTTATCTTTTCTTTCATCTCTTTTGTAAAATCTTTTTCAAATCGTTTACTTAATAACTTTATAGCTATTTCTTTTCTTTCTTCAAGTTTTCCTTTTTTAATACCTTTTCTTTCGCCTTCGATTATTCCTTGTTTAAAACCTTCTCGTAAACCATCTAATTTAGCTATTCCACTGTCCATTATAACCATTTTTTCTAATATTTCAAATACATTGGAGATCTTAATTTTTTCTACATCCTCTATTGTCATTTTTAATAAATTATCTTCTATGTAGTTTATCGTTTCTTCATCCACTTTTCTTATCTCATCTTTTAACTCTTCGGTTAATTGGTTATTTTTTAATTCTTCGGTTAAATGGTTATCTAATGTTTTTTTTAGGCTTTTCATAATGAATTCAATAAATCTTTTTCTTTCTTCAAGTATCCCTTTTCTTTCACCTTCCAATCTAGCTTCTTCTCTTTCCCTTTTTGCTATCTCTTCTAATGTGTCCATCTTGGCACCCCATTTCTTCTAACTCAAGTATAATAAGTTTTATAGCGCCCCTTTGCCACGCTCCCCACCCTTCTAAGGAAGAAACCTCCTGTCCATTTAACCCAGCAGCTCGTCCATAAGGACGTACTTATATACAGATATTATAACTCAAAAAACTTTCCTTAACTAAATCTACCGTCCTTTCAATTGTTGCAGTTTGTCAACATTTTTCTCAAGCCATCCTTGGCAGCGTTAGACTGAATAGGTACCAATAATGTTGTTGCATATAAAGAAATTAATAAAAATTTAACAAAGTTATGATATTTTATTTATGTTACTTTTTTGCATTTTTGAGAAAGTTAAGCAGACACTTTTTGGTAGAGAATCGCATAAATTATTCTTTTAAATTTAATGCCATCGAACTTAATAACTTATCACCTCGTTTAAAAGGTAGTGCACTTCGAAATGAATTGTTGGCAGATGTATTTTTCAAAGCTGGATTAATAGAGGCCTGGGGTAGAGGAACCATAAAAATTATTGATGAATGTAAAAAAGCAGGATTACCGGAACCAGAATTTAAAGAGGAGTTTGGCGGTTTTGCAGTTTATTTCTATAAAGACATTTATACAGAAGATAATTTAAGAAAAATTGGGTTAAATGAAAGGCAAATCAAGGCAGTAAAGTATGTAAAAGAAAAGGGAAAGATTACTAATAAGGAATATCAAGAGTTAAATAAAACATCAAAACCAACAGCGACAAGGGATCTTCGCAATCTTGTTGATAAAGGAATAGTTATAATGCAAGGGGAAGCTAAAAGAGAAATATATTATCAATTGAGCCAAAAAAGAGCCAATAATGAGCCAATTGAGCCAAAAAAGAGCCAATAATGAGCCAATTGAGCCAAAAAAGAGCCAATAATGAGTCAATTGAGCCAAAAAAGAGCCGATAGGCAAATTTGACAGTTACAAAAACGTAAGAATTCTAAAACAGGCATGAATAAATGTTCTGTTCCGGCAATCAACGACAGGACATAAAAAAATATCACTCCTCATTGAAACAATCACAACTAAGGAGTGATATTTTTTAAAAGCACAATTATATCTCAAATTCTTGAGATTGGTATAGAATTACCTTTCTACGACTACTTTACTAAATCTTTTAGTTCTTCTATGGTTATCTCTAACAAGTTATCTCCTATATAATCTATCGTTTTTTCGTCTGCTTCTCTTATCCTATCTTTTATTTCTTCGGTTAATTGGTTACCGAATCTTTTGCTTAATATTCTAATTGCGAACTCTCTTTCTCCTTCAAGTTTTCCTTTCCTTTCACCTTCAATTTTCCCTTTTTCCATTCCTTCGTTTCTTAACTTTTCAGCTATTGTCATAACTATTTCACCCCTTCCAGGCATTATTTCTTTTTGTACTTTTAATATCTCCTCTATCGTTACATCTTCCCTTACGTTTAGTAAGTAGATCATACACTCTTCAAACCATTCATGTACCTGTTCTTTTGGTAGTTGTTTTATGTATGCGAATACCCTTCTTAATCTTTCTTTAAATTCTTCTTTGGTCATTGCCGTTCCTGCTCTCATTGCTTCTATTGCAACTTTCATCGCTGTTAATCCTATTATCCTTTTTTTCCTTTTGATCGAGAAATCACATATTTCATATCGGTATGTAGGTAAGTATGTTTTTAGTTCATTTGGTAAATCTTCTATCCCTTGCACCATATTTAATAAATTCGTTTCTACGTTCCAGATTTCTCTCCCATGGTATATTACCATCGGTATTATTATTGGTACCTTTTTTGTTTTGGGATCGTATTTTTCTTCCCAGATGCTCGTAATATATCTCAACAGTTGAAAGATTACTTTCCCTTCAATGTAGCTTTTGTGTTCCATCAGAATGTATATATAGCCATCTTGTCCTTTTATCTTTGTTTTATACAACATATCCGAGAGGCTTTCTCTTAGGTTTTCATCAACATGACTGTTGTTTTCAGGAATTAAATAATCTAGGTCTACTATTTCTACAGCTTCTTGAGGTAAGTAATTTTGTAAGAAATCTCGAGCTATCTCTTTGTCACTGAAAATTAGTTTGAAGAATCGATCGTGAGGATTGTGCACTAATTCATTCATGTCTGGCCTCTCTTTTTTGTTAGATTTTGTTTGTCAATTTAATTATACCATATCTTTTTGAAGGTGTGTTATCTTATCATATAACTCTCGTATAATGAATTTTATAGCGTCCCTTTGCCTCGCAGTCCGTCCGCGTCCGTATCAAGAGTTAAATAAAACATCAAAACCAACAGCGACAAGAGGCCTTCGCAATCTTGTTGAGAAAGGAATAGTTATAATTCAGGGGGAAGCTAAAAGACAAATATATTATCAATTGAGCCAAAAAAAAGCCAATAATGAGCCAATTGAGCCAAAAAAGAGCCAATAGGCAAATTTGACAGTTACAAAAACGTAAGAATTCTAAAACAGGCATGAATAAATATTTTGTCATAACAGCTAATGTCAGGAGGCAAAAAAATATCACTCCTCATTGAAACAATCACAACAAAGGAGTGATATTTTTTAAGAACAGAATTATATCTCGAATTCTTGAGATTGGTATAGAATTGCCTTTCTACAACTACTTTACTAAATCTTTTAGTTCTTCTATGGTTATCTCTAACAAGTTATCCCCTATGTAATCTATCGTCTTTTCATCTGCTTCTCTTATCTTAGCTTTTAACTCTTTAGTTAATCTTCTACCGAATCGTTTGCTTAGCAATCTAATTTCACATTCTTTTCTTTCTTCAAGTTTAGCTTTTTCAATGCCTTCTTCTTCGCCTTCGATTCTTCCTTTTTTAAAACCTTCTATTTTACCTTCTAATCTAGCCTTTTCTTTGCCCATTTTAATCATTTTTTCTAATGTGTCAAATACATTTGTGATCTTAATTTTTTCTAGTTCTTTTATTGTTATTTCTAATAAGTTGTTTTCTATGTTGCTTATCGTTTTTTCACCGGCTTTTCTTATCTCGTCTTTTAACTCTTCGTTCAACCGGTTACTGAATCTTTTACTTAATATTCTAATTACAAATTCCTTTCTTTCTCGAAGTTTTCCTATTTGAATACCTACCATTTCGCCTTCAATTCTTCCTATGATTCTTCCTTCTTTCTCACCTTCCAATCTAGCTTCTTCTCTTTCCCTTTTTGATATTTCTTCTAATGTTTCCATTCTTAACACCCCCATTTCTTCTAAATTAAGTATAATGAGCTTTATAGTGCCCTTCCCCCGCTGCCCGCCCACAAGGAAGAGGGACCTGCGGTCCTTTCCCAGCTTTTCAACCATAAGGAAAAGATTCTTTTGTCTTTTCACCCTGCAGCCAGCCCATAAGATTAGTGAAGTGTTTTCTCTGTTAACTTAATTATACCATTTCTTTTGGAAGATAAGTTTGTGAAAAAAGTTGACAAAAGCTGTTAAAAATAGTAAAATTGAAGTGTATAAAAAAATAAAAGCCAAGGAACCCTTGGCTTTTATTGGTGGGCTCGGGTGGATTCGAACCACCGACCACCCGGTTATGAGCCGGAAGCTCTAACCAACTGAGCTACGAGCCCGTTTACGTAGATTATTATAGCATTTAAAAAAACATTTGTCAATACTTTTTCTAACAAAGACAATTTTCATATGTTATTGTGGTTTTTGGAGGGATAAATACTTCTTAAAGGAGCAATTTGTGAAATGAGCAACAACGTTGAAAGCCTAAAAAACCAAGATGACCCTGTTAAAACGCTAATACAAAAATATCCAAGAATTATAGTACTAAAGGCGGTCTTCAATCTCTTAGACAACGAAGAAAATATAGATCTCGAAAGTTTAGAAAACGAAGTCATCAAGCTATTAAAAAATTAAAGGGCTGATTAGATCAGCCCTTTAATTTTAATTTTAATTATTTGGTACATTCACTAAAGGGTAAGAAAGCTCAACTCCCACCAAACTGGCTATTTTTCTAGGAAGGTCTGTGTTATCCATAATACCTACAAATTCCTCAGCTCCAGGTCCAAAAGCAAATACAGGTACTAACGCACCAGTATGATCATGTGTTGTCCAGCCAATACTTGCTCTTGCGCTTGTAATCTCTCCTAAAGCATCCACTTTGTTTTTGGCGGATTCCAAATAAGCGACTTCTTCTTCTGACAAATCAAAGCCATAATACTCTTTCACGTTGGATTTTAGTTCTTCCATATCTTGAGAATTAGCTACAACCCAATCCGTAGTTTTTTGATAATCTCTAACCATTTCCAAATCCATCGTGTATCCACCTGATGACAAACCCAAACCTCCGGTTTCGTGGTCAGCAGTGACAATTACCAAGGTATCAGGATTTTCTTTGGCAAAATCTAGAGCAACCTTCACTGCTTCATCAAATTCAACCGTTTCTTTCCAAATTCCAAAAACATCGTTATCGTGAGCTTCCCAATCGATTTGAGAACCTTCAATCATCACAAAGAAAGGAGCATCATCTTTTGATAAAATCTCTAAGGCTTTGGCGGTCATCTCGGGTAACAATGGCTCAGCAGGTGTTCTTTCTGTAACGCTATTCATATGACTTGAAGAGAATAATCCCAAAACTTTATCTCCAGAGTATGCCATCAATTCTTGCTTGGTTGTAATATAATCGAACCCATTTTCCTTTGCAACAGAGATAAGATCTTTTCCATCGGATCTTTGTGTAGGATCAAAATATCTCCAACCGCCTCCTAAAGCAACGGTGAGGTTACTATTAACCAACTGTTCAGCTAATACTTGTTCGGCATCTCTATCGTTCGTATGTCCATAATAAGCCGCTGGTGTGGCGTGGGTTATCCTTGAAGTTGCAACTACACCCGTTTTGTAGCCTTGCTCAGCTAAAACTTCCGCTATTGTTGGCACGACTTCACCTTCTGGAAGCATTCCGATAAACCCGTTGTCCGTTTTGTGAACTACTCACCGCTAAAGAGGTAAGCTTCCTAATTCATAGACCATTGCAGCAACGAATGCCCGTCTTACACAGTCTCCAAAGGCTTTACTTCCCCCAGTTCCTGGGGTAGAGTCAGTTTATACAGCGACTAGCTGTTTTATCCCACACTGCCTAATATTAACGGCAGCATTTACATCTCTATCATGTTTAGTTCCACATTCAGGACATACCCATTCCCTATCAGAGAGTTTTAAACCTTCATTCTTATACCCACATACACTACAAACCTTAGACGAAGGTTCGAACATTCCTATCTCAATTACTTTCTTACCTAGTCTCTCTGCTTTGTATTTTAGGAACGTTTTGAATTGATACCATCCTGAATCTGAGATACTTTTAGCTAAGTGGTGATTCTTTAACATGCCTCTTATATTGAGAGTTTCTACAACAAAGAGATCAGCTTGGTTCTCGCTGATTTCTTTCGTTAGTTTATGCAGAAAATCCTCTCGTGTATTTTTTATTTTCTCATGTATTCTAGCAACTTCTAATTTTGCTTTGTCCCAATTCTTAGAACCTTGTTCTTTGCTTGAAAAAATTTTATATGCATGTTTTAGTCTCCTTTCGTACTTAGACAAAACTTTAAGAGCTGGATACTTTGTTCCATCGGATAATACAACAAAATCTTTCAATCCCATATCCATACCGATTGAGTTTTCGTAATCTATATCTCTTTCTGGGTAAGAACCTTCTACTTCAAAGGTTATTGACACAAAGTATTTGTCTGTTGGAGTTTTAACGAATGTACAATTTTTTATCTTTGCATTTGGATCTATTTTTCTATGGACTCTTACTTTAATACCTTCTTTAAACTTTGGTACGAAAAGAATACCGTATTTATCATTACCCTCATTTTCATATAGTTGTATATGTTGAGGAACTCTAAACGATTGCCTACTTGATTTCTTTTTAAATTTAGGGTGCTTAGCTTGTTTCTTGAAGAAACGTTTATAACTAGTCTCCAAATCCTTTATGGACTGTTGTAATGATTGAGAGTTAGCATCGTTTAACCAATGATATTTTTCAGATCTTTTAAGAACTGTCAATATTTTACACCATGTGTTGTAGTTAACCATAGACGTTTTAGTATTTTTATATGCATTACTGGAGAATTCTAGGAATAAATTGTATATAAATCGAGTATGTCCGAAATGTTGGCTAAATTTCTCAACTTGTTCGTTTGTTAGATATAACCTAAACTTGTATGTTTTTAACATCCTAAATTCTCCTTTGTTAGATAATTGTATACTATAATTATATCACACAACGAATTAATATAGTCTCTATGTATATAATTTTTGCACATCGAATTCATCTCGTGTTTGAAAACACAAAATTTTGGGTTTGTTCCTCCAATATATCTTCCTATGTTGAACATTAATGAGCTAGTAGAAAAAGAATTAGAAAAAGCTAAAATAACTAATCGGGTAGGAGGTAGATAATTAATTTATCTACCGTCCTCCCACACCACCGTACGTACCGTTCGGAATACGGCGGTTCAACAGAATTGATGTTTTAGGTTATACGTTTCCAGGATCGAAGTTAACCCCATTTCCTTAAGGCGTTTATTAGTTAGTGTCATTGAAAGTATCGGGCTGTTGGAGATCCTCCAATAGCCTTTTCTTGTGTTTGCATATTCCCATGCTTTGTAGGTGTTTAGTCCTAATTTGACTAAGTTTTCATGTTTTGTTTTGATTTTCTTCCATTCCTTCCAGATACACATCCTAATTCTCCTTCTGAGCCATCCATCAAGACTTCCCGCTACCGATTTCATGTTTGCTATTCCATAGTAGTTTGTCCATCCTGTTATTATTTGTTTTATCCTTGACAGCCTGTATGCCATGCTTCTTCCACTGCTTCTCTTCGTTTCTCCTTTTAACTTCTTTTTGAATTCTTTAATGGATTTTCCATGGACTCTAATTTCGTACTTCTCTTCTTTCACGTAGAAGGAGAACCCTAAGTATTTGAGGTCCCAAGGTCTGACTACTTTGCTTTTCTTGCTATTCACTTTTAGCTTTAATTTCTTCTCTATGTATTTTGTTATACTTTCCATCACCCTATATGCGGATTTCTCGCTTTTCACGTATATGTTGCAATCGTCTGCATACCTGCAAAACTTGTGTCCCCTTTTCGTTAGTTCTACGTCAAGTTCGTGGAGCATTATGTTGCTTAGTAATGGGGATAGCGGTCCCCCTTGTGGAGTCCCTTCTTCAGTTTCTATTACTACCCCATTTACCATTACCCCACTCTTGAGGTATTTCCTTATCAGGGATATCACTCTGCCATCTTTTACGTCTTTTGATATTATCCTCATCAGTTTGTCATGGTTGACTGTGTCAAAGTAGCGTTCTAAGTCTATGTCCACTACCCATGTATGCCCTTTGTTTAGGTATTCTTTGCTTTTTCGTATGGCTTGTTTTGCATCCCGTAATGGCCTGAATCCATAACTGTTATCTACAAATTTCTTTTCGTAAATAGGTGTCAACACCTGGGCTATGGATTGCTGGATTACTCTGTCAATTGATGTTGGTATGCCTAGTAGTCTTTTCCCTCCATCCGGTTTCGGTATTTCTTTCCTCCTTACCGACTTCGGGGTGTACCTTCCTTCAAGGAGCTCTTGCCTTAATTCTTCTCCGTGTTGTCTGAGATATCCAAAGAGTTCTTCTACTTTCATCCCGTCTATCCCAGGGGCTCCTTTGTTGGCCTTTACCTTCTTGTATGCTTTATTCATATTATCCTTGGATAATATCTTTTCAAGCATCCCTTCACTGCATCCCTTATCATCGTTTCTTCCTCTTTCAGACGTAGAAGTTATACTAGGCGCTTCTACATTATTTTCAGGCTCTCCCTTATCTTCATGTAGGAAACCTTCTAATCGAAGTTGTATGCTTTTTCCGTGTCCCTTCGCATCTTTCAAGATTCGAAACCTCCTGTTGTTCAGTCCTTCCTCATCTTCCAATGAGTACTATGACTTCTGCTGACTTCTCAAGATTCAGCCATACATTGCTGCATGGGTTGCCTTAACAGCGTATTCTTGAGATCTCCCCAGGTAAGTGCAATAACTTTCATCCCATCTATCCGCCAGATTTACTCCGTGAAGTTCTGGATAGCTGTTGGACTTCGTTTTGTTATGCAAACTTGTCCACTCCACTTAGCCTTGTATCTGGTTCTTGTTCATCGGACCGGGACTTTGCCTTGGGCTTCCTTCAGATTCCACCTCACGATGGACACCCTTGCCTTCGACTAGTGGTTCCCGCTACCTGGCCCACAACGGACTTTCACCGCTTAGCTATTGCCCATGCTGGGCGCACATAAAAAAGACGCTCTTTATGAGCGTCAATTTTTATTTTTTTGCTTTTTATATTTTCATCCGAAAAGCTTTTTTGCCAGTTCAGCTACTCTTTTACCTTGAATTCTTGCAATATCGAGTTCTATGCTATTAGGTCTATTCTCATCATCTTGTGGAATTATAGCAGATGCTCCATAAGGAGTACCTCCATGTATATTTGAAGAATCACTTAAATTTGGTTCGGTAAAAGGCACCCCAACAATAATCATACCATGATGTAAAAGAGTAGTATGAAAGCTAAGGATCGTTGATTCCTGACCTCCGTGTTGAGTACTTGATGCTGTGAATACACTACCTATTTTCCCCACTAAACTTCCTCCAGCCCAAAGAGGTCCTGTTGTATCCAAAAACTGTCTCATTTGAGCAGCCATCATTCCAAACCTTGTAGGAGAACCAAAAATAATTGCATCAGCTTCCGTTAGGGAATCTAAGGTTGCTATTGGTATATGTCTGAAGGTCTCCTGAACTTTTTTAGCTCCAGATTTTATTAAAATGTCTTCAGGAATTGTTTCCGGTACTTTATATATTTTAACATCTGTTCCTGGAACTTCTTTTGCTCCTTGGGCTTCAGCTTCTGCCATTCTATAAATATGTCCATACATACTGTAAAAAATAATATTTACTTTAGCCATGAAAAATCCTCCTTTATTACGACAAATTTAGTCGTATTTATTATATCAGTAATATATTAATAATATTTGAATGATATAACTTTTATTGATTAATTTTATCTTTAAATGGATAGATTAAAACTAAGGATTATATAGGGACTTTAGAAATGAGAATTTTCTAAAATGTAAATGGTAAAAGAAAAATGTAGGAAAAGTTGCAAATAAAAATGTACAAAAATGTACATAAAAATGGTATCCTTCTCTTAGTATTTGAATTAGGAAAAGGAGGAGAAGGATATCGAGATGAAAGAGATGAAAAAGCAGATAGAAATAATAAAGGTGATGGGAATGAAACCGAATTTTTCTGAATTAGCAAGGATATACTCAGTAGATAGAAGGACAGTGAAAAAGTATTACGAAGGATACGAAGGGAAAGCTAAGAAAAGGAATAAACCGAGCAAATTAGATAAGTATTACGATGAAATCAAGTTAAAACTTTCAATAAAAGGGGTTACGATAAGAGCTGTATATGAAAAGATGAAAGATGACGGATTAGACGTAGGGACATATTCTAATTTCAGTAAATATGTAAAAAGGAAGGAGATGAAACCAGAGAAATCAGTGAAAGGGCATCCAAGGTTTGAAACATTAGAAGGATTACAAGCACAGGTAGATTGGAAAGAAGATATAAAACTATATTCGAAAACAGGAGGAAAATTTGAATTCAATGTATTTAGCTACAAGTTAGGATACTCGAGATACTGTTACTTTGAATACAGGAAAGAAAAGACACAACAAGATGTATTTGAATGTTTAATATCGGCATTTAAGCAAACGGGAGGTGTTCCAAAAGAGATATTGTTTGACAATATGGGAACGGTTGTTGACATCAACGGAACTGCTAGAAAGATAAACAATAAAATGAGGTCATTTGCAAGGGTGGCAAACTTTCCTTTCTTGAAAGGAACGGAAGATTTTGACTTTCAACCAGCAATAAATAAACAGGAGATATTGGATTTAAAAAGTTTGAGATTTGTAGAGAACAAAGAAAATATATTGTTTGTAGGAACACCTGGAGTAGGCAAGACACACTTAGCAGTTTCAATAGCAATAGAAGCAGCAAAACACAGATATTCGACTTATTTTATCAATTTCTATGACTTAATGTCACAACTAAAAAAAGCGTTGTTGGAAAATAGGCTAGAGATAAGATTGAAACATTTTGCAAAATACAAAGTACTTGTGATAGATGTAATAGGTTATTTACCAATAGATAATGACAGTTCTAATTTGTTTTTTCAATTGATTTCAGAGAGGTACGAAAAACATAGTACCATAATAACAACAAATACACCGTTTTCTGATTGGCAAGAGATATTTGGTACTCCAATGTTAGCTCAAGCTATTTTAGACAGACTTTTGCATCATTCGCATGTGATTTCAATAAAAGGCGAATCTTACAGACTAAAAGAAAAACTTGATTTATTTTCAAATGTTTCTAATTCTTAATTCTATTTTTTGTACATCCGAGTATTGACTTTTACATAAGAAAATCGAACGTATTTGTCAATATAAAAAATATAATTATTTTAAAAGTAAGAAATTGAATCATAAAGATGATTATTTAGATTAGAACGATTCTAATTGCTCCTAATTTTCAATAATCAGCCTTGACTAGGAAAAAATATAATGATATCATTAAAATGAATCGATTCATAATACCCACTTCAGAAATAGCAAATAATAGGGGTTAAGCTGAGGTAAAAAAGATTAAATAAAAGGAAAGAAGAACTAAAATATTGAATTCCAAGGAAAATGCTCTTTGAAAAAGTCAAAAAACTTAAAGAAAGATAAAAAGATACAAGAAAGTACTCATTTTGAAGAAAAAACAGGAATAAAAACACTCCAGTTAGTCAATAACTTGTTGTTAGAAAGTATTGATTATAACTAAGATGACAAATCAGCAAACAGCAGTCTCATACATCTTTAGAAAAGTTTCTATAGGCATAACAATTGTATTTGTTTAAAGGACAATTGGAAGGATTATCACAAACATATTTATTTCTAAGGATATTCCTTTTAGTCTCACGATAGTGAGAATGAAGAGAAAGAGGTTTACCGCAATCACCCACTAAAGGTTTCTTGGAAGAAGTTCTAAGAGGAATAAAAGCGGTAGACTCACTACAAAGGTTATTAGGATCAAAGACACCCATATCGATACCTCTTTTAACGGTAGAAGCGATAATATCATCGAGTAAAGAAGTATCAAAAGACTTCTTAAAAGTCAAGTATGATAGTCCCCTATTTAATTAAAAAAATTTTAAATATTTTCTATTTAAAAAATCCTCATTCAGTCATACTTCTAGGTTGAAAGTAGCAGTTGTTGTTTATTCAGGTTACTATTTCTCTTTTCCTTTTTAATTTTTTTGCTGTATAATTGCCATGAGCTCTCAGTTCTTGATTTTGTAATTTGTAATGATAGTCAGAATCATATTTTTTCCCACTCTTTACCAGTGAATATATTATTCTCAACAATTTTCCCGCTACGGCTAACACAGCAACAGTATGTGATTTACCTCGAGTACGTAGTTTCATGTAATAATTCTTGAAGTATTCATTGTTTTGAATAGCAACGATGGCAGCGATGTAAACAGCTTTTCTTAGGTATCTGTTACCTTTTCTATTGATGAACCAGCCTTTTTTCATTTGACCTGATTCCTCTGTACGAGGATCGATGCCAACGAAAGCCACCAGGGCAGAAGCAGAATAGAATCGGTTAATATCTCCTGTTTCTGCTACAATATTTAAAGCTGTTTCATTGAAACCATCAAGAGATTGTATTAATTCTACCTGGTTTTTAATTACATCGTTTGATGAATTGTTCAAAGTTTCTTTCAATTTTTCTTTGAAGAGCTTTTGATCTGATTCAAGTTTGAACAACAATTCTATTCTTTTTTGAAGAGCTAACTCATGCGCATCGTTGCCACTTGCTATTGAATTTTTAGAAAGTTCAATGATTTGGTCCAACTTATTTTCATCGAAATACAATTGATTATCTATCTTCATCGCATCAATAAGCTGTTTTTTGTTGGTTGTAGCGATCTTCCTTGCAGAAGGGAAGTTATACAATAAATTCATTAAACTCTTGATAAAGATATTAGATTGAAAAGATTCCAATTCAGGGAACAAAAGGTAGACATAACGTTTGATTTCATTCTTAACCCTTGAAATCTCCTCAGAAAGGTTAATGATCTCGCGAGAGTATTGAGTGAAATTATCTATCTCCTTAGAAGAAGGGATGTTGTCTGGATACTTTTCTTTCAGCCAAATGGAGATCAGCTTGGAATCAATGTTGTCGTTTTTAGAATGGCGAAGAGTTTCACTTTTTCTGAATTCTTTCAACAAAAGGGGATTAATGATATGGACATCATAATCGTGTTTAAGTAAATAAGAAAACAAATGTTGATGGTAAATAGAAGTGGATTCCATACCAATTATAATCTCTCTTTTGTTGAACTTTTTAAGAATTTTGTCGAAAGTGGTGAAACCACTCATATTCTGTTTGAATTTACCACTATCGATTTTGGTCCTACCTGAATCGGAGATGTAGTAATGAAAAGAGTTTTTAGAAATATCAATACCTACAAAATACATATTTTTTCACCTCGCTTTAGTATTGTTTGAGGATCCGCCTTTTGCAATCATCCTTCTAATACGGCCTTGAAAGGTCAATCAAGTATCGGATTTATGGGCGGAAAGTGGGTAGCGAACAAACTTTTAAACGAACTTAAAAGTTCAGAAAGAATAAGCGTTCTACTACCCACTCATTTTTTAAAGAAAATAGTTGTTTATGCTTATATTGTATCATCAAATATCATAGAAGAAGAAAAGGTAGACTCAGAAGGGACAAAGTTAGCAACAGGGTTAAAGCCAATAGCTTGAGAGAAAAAAGGATATGATCTAAGGAAATGAATCAACTCTCTAGTATTAAACCCTTTAACCTTTTGAACGAACAAAGCTTTAAGTAAAGAGTGACGGGAATAACCAGTTCTACCAACATGAGGATTGTTAAATTCAGGAACAAATGACCAATTTATTTGATTTATCAAATCGAGTAAATATTTAAACTCAGAATATTTATTAAAATAATCGGAATAAACAAAATTGAAATACAGTTGATTGGATTCAGAATGAAGAGATATATGGTTGACCTCCTTACGGGATAATAAACTTGTGGTACCAAATAGATTATAACGCAGGGAGGTAACCACTTCAAACACAAGGTATTAAAAGTTAGTTAAATTCTGTGTTTTAGAATTTCTGAAGTGGATATGAATCGATTCATAATTAAAGGAGGTATGCAAATGCCCAGCGTAAAAGATGTAGCTAAATTAGCAAATGTCAGTGTAGGTACCGTTTCTAAGGTTTTGAATAATGATCCAACGGTCAAGCAAAAAAACCGTGAGAAAGTATTAAAAACTATCAAGCAATTAAACTACGTTCCTAATATTTATGCAAAAAGTTTGTCTTCTAGAAAAACAAAGATGATTTCAATAGTGTCTTCAACGTTAGGTGATGAATTTCATGAAAG
Organism: Petrotoga mobilis SJ95; assembly: GCF_000018605.1. Classification (NCBI taxonomy): domain Bacteria; kingdom Thermotogati; phylum Thermotogota; class Thermotogae; order Petrotogales; family Petrotogaceae; genus Petrotoga; species Petrotoga mobilis. Next base: position 1,350,932 of record NC_010003.1, read on the forward strand.
ATTAGTCTCTTCAATTGATCAAATTTTGTCTGAAAATGGTTACGATAGCATATTTTTTTCTCTTCTATCAAGAGAAAGATTGAAAAGATTCTCAAACCCTTCACATTTCTTGTATCAGACTGATGGACTAATCGTATCTTCTCTTTCTTTAACTAAAATGTTTGAAAATAAAACACTTCCTACTTCTAAACCTTATATTTTGGTGGATACAAGAGATGCATTGAATGATTGCGCATTTATTGATAATTATTATGGAGGCAAATTAGTTGGTCAAAATATAAAGTTATATGAGAATTCTAAAGTTTATATTTTAGGTGGCTATGAGCCAGATGAAGCTTTTAGTAGCGGTGTGTTTAGTGAAAGAATTATTGGTTTTATCGACGAACTAGTTAACAATAGAGGTTTCAATAGAAAGAATATAGTAATTATGAAAGTGGGGCTAAGCTTGAAAGAAAGTTATGAATTTGGAAAAAAATTTACACCAAACCAAAGACATAAATTTAGTGTTTTTGCACTTTCTGATATTATAGCTTTTGGCTTCATTGAGGGAATGAAAACTTTAGGAATAAAACCTCCTGATAACTATTCAATTATTGGTTACGATGATTTGTCATATTCTGAAAATATTGAATTAAGTACAGTAAGGCAACCTATTGAAGAACTAGGCAAAGTATCTGCAGAACTTTTATTAAAAAAAATTAATAATAAATTTGAAGATAAAATTCATAAGTCTCTTATCCCAGAATTTATTGAAAGAAATACGAATTAAAAAGGTTTAAAACTAACGTATGTTAGTTTATTTTAACAAAAAAAGGAGGAAATAGTATGAAAAGGGATTTAGCTGTTATTGTATTTGTGTTATTGTTATCTGTATTTTCTTTTTCAGAAACATTAACGTTATGGACTATCTTTGGAGAAACAACCAGTGAATATAAGAAACTGGTTGAATATACTAAAGAATATACCTCTAAGACCAAAATAAACATCGATATCGTTCCAGTTACAGATCTTACCGATTTCGATACAAAACTAAGAATAGCCGCTCCTTCCGGCTACGGTCCTGATATTATTGCTACTGCACCACATGACCAAATAGGAAGATGGGCGGAAATGCAACTTCTGATGAAATTGGATGGGCAAGTCGATGAAGAAATTTTAAACAATTTTACCTCATCTTCAATTCAAGGAGTAACTTATAAAGGAGATATATATGGATTTCCTTTATGTGTAGAAAGTATAGGAATGGTGTACAACAAAGAACTAATCAGCACTCCTCCAAAAGATTGGAATGAAATAATTGAGTTGTCTAAAAATCTAAAATCCGAAGGTCTCTATGGTATAGTTTTTCCTGCTGTAGAGCCATATCATTCGTACGCAATCATAAGAGGTTTTGGTGGATACATTTTTTTCTGGGAAAACGGAGAATATGTAATTGATGATATTGGATTAAACAATGAAGGAACTATAGAGGCCATCAAATTTATTAAAAAATTATTTGATGATGGAATACTGCCTATAGAATTAATGGATAGAACAGCTACACATTCTTTAACAACAGGTTCATTTGAAGAAGGAAAAGCTGCTATTCAATTGAATGGCCCTTGGGTTCTTCCAGGTCTAAAAGAAAGAGGAATTAATTATGGGGTTAGTAAAATACCTGTATTACCGAATGGACAAGATCCAAAACCTTTTCTAGGAATTCAATTTGTTGGAATAAACAACTTTAGTAAAAATAAAAAAGAAGCACTAGATTTTGCACTCTTTTTAACGTCTAAAGAAAAGATGATAGATTTCTCTTTATCAACAGATCGTGTCCCAGCAAGAATCGATGTAATTAACGATCCTGCAATTCAATCCAACGAAATTATTAAAGCATGGGCTGAACAGGCAATGGTTGCAGAACCTATGCCAAATATACCTGAAATGAATGTAGTTTGGACTGCTTGGGCAGATGCTTTGCCTTTAATGTATTCAGGAAAACAACCGATTGAAGAAACTTTAAATGATTTGGTAGAAATTATTAGAGAAAAAATCCTAATCCTTCAAGAATAAATACCATACAACTTAAATGACTAATCAAATAATACATGCGTAGATTTTACGCATGTATTATTTGTTAAAAAATATGTAAAGGGAGGATTTGAAAATGAAAAATGGAGCTCATTATTACAACAGATATCTAAAAAAAGAAGCAAGGATTGCGTACTTTTTTCTTTTGCCAGCTTTGATAGCTATAACTTTAGCAACTCTCATTCCATCAATTTACAACATTTATATATCTTTTACAAATTATGGACTATACCACTATTTTGAATACGAATTCATAGGTCTGAGTAATTATAAGGAAATATTATCCATGAACAGTCCTTTTTTTTCTGTTTTAATCTGGACAATAATATGGACTGTGGCTAGTACATTGTTAAACTATTTTTCAGGTATGTTCATAGCTTTATTGCTAAATAATCCAAACCTTAAAGAACGAAATATATATCGAACTTTACTGATTATACCTTGGGCACTTCCCGGAGTTATTTCTATTCAAATGTGGCATGGAATGTTAAGTATGAATGGAGTATTTAATCAAATTTTGGCAAAAGTAGGTCTCTCTCCAATTAATTGGTTAAATGAAGTTTTTTGGGCTAGATTTTGGGTAATTGCTGTTAATGTATGGCTTTCTTTTCCATATTTTATGACTATTACAAATGCTGCTTTACAAAGTATTCCTACCGAAATTTACGAATCAGCTAAAGTAGATGGAGCTACTAACTCTCAGAGATTTAGAAAGATAACTTTTCCTTTGTTGAACAGAATTTTAGCTCCTCTCTTGGTTACTCAATTTGCATTTCAATTTAATAATTTCAATTTGATCTATCTATTAACTGGAGGTGGCCCAAGAGAATCATTAGGAGAATATTTTGGAGCCACTGATATTTTAGTAAGTTATACATTCAACATTATGAGAGAGGTCCAGAGATATGGATTAACGGCAGCTTACGGAGTTATTACTTTTATAATGACTGTTTTTATTCTAATTTTGTCAACTTTTCTCATTAAGGGTTTAAAGGAGGAGTTTTAAAATGAATTCTAGAGAGAAAAAAAATCTATTATTTGCTAGAATTATTGCAATACTACTTACTATAATAATTTTATTTCCTTTTGTGTACGTGTTATTAACATCTTTTAAGTTGGGACAATCTTTTTACACATCATCAATATTTCCAGAGGAATTTACCTTTCAAAATTATAAAAAACTTTTTTCCGAAACCAATTTTTTGATATGGATGAAAAATTCAGTGATAATGGGAATTTCTGCAGCAATTATCTCTGTAATAATAACAATGTTTGGTGGGTATGCTTTTAGTAGATTGAGGTTCCCCGGTAAAAAATATGGTATTCTGCTCTTACTAATAATTCAAATGCTTCCTACTTCCGTAGCCATGGTTGCCTATTTTAAGATGTTACAATTTTTCGGACTGCTTAACACACTAACTGGTTTAATATTAATTCTAGGATTTGGCAATGTTGCTTTTGGAATTTGGATAATGAGAAATTATTTAATTTCAATCCCAAGAAATTTAGATGAAGCTGCTTATATTGATGGAGCATCGCACTGGAAAATATTTTGGAAAATTATTTTTCCTTTAATGTTTCCTATTTTGGCTACCCAATTTATATTAACTTTTATTGGAGTATACAACGAATATATGCTTTCTGTTTTATTTCTCTTTGATCCAATGAAGTATCCTCTAGGAGTAGGGGTAAAATCTTTCCTTTCAGGAAACTATTCTGTAAACTGGACTATTTTTTGTGCTGCATCAATTATTGGTTCACTACCAATAATGATAATTTTTCTATTGCTTCAAAAATATATTGCCAAAGGTTTAACTCAAGGAGCTGTTAAGGAATGAGATCAGAAATTGGATATGAAATATTTGTAGATAGATTTTTTTCCTCTCAGGAAAAAAATCATACAATACCTTGGGATAGTAAAATTAAGGGACAGGAAAAACAAGAATACGATTTTTATGGGGGCGACCTTTTAGGGATTACTGAAAAAATAGACTATCTTTACGACCTTGGAATAGATTTTATTTACTTAACTCCAATATTCGAAGCAAAAACAAATCATAGATATGATTGTACGAATTATTTTAGAATCGATCCCTTAATTGGAAATGAACAAAACCTAGAACTTTTATGTAAAAATCTTGCCCAAAAGAATATTAAATTATTCTTAGACATTGCTCTAAATCACATGGGTTCTGATAGTATATGGTTTCAAAAAGCTAAGGCAAATAATAATGAACATAATTACTTTCGAATAAAAGGCGGAGAATTCACCCACTGGGCAAATGTTGAAAAATTGGTAGAACTCAACTTAGAAAATTTAGAATTGCAATCCATCCTCTGGGACGGAAATAATTCTGCTATGAAATACTGGAGTAAGTTTGGAATTGCAGGTTGGAGATTAGATTGTGCTTATGAATTGGGTCAAGATATTTTAAATAAAATATATACTTCTTTAAAAGAATCATTTCATATTTCTCTCATAGGAGAAATATGGTCTTATCCCGAAAAATGGATTCAAGAAGGCGTTTTAGATGGAATAATGAATTATTATTATAAAGATCTTATTGATAACATTATTGACCAGAAAATTGATGGTACATTATTTACCCAAATTGTTGAAAAGCTCTATGTTTCTTGTGGGAACAAACTCCTAAAAAGTTGGAACATTTTGTCATCTCATGATACTTCTAGAATAAGAACAAGATATGGCAAAAACTGGAAAATTGCAGTTGCATTGCAATTCATGCTTCCGGGAAGTCCATTAATATATTACGGAGAAGAAATAGGCTTAGAGGCAGAAGGAGATCCTTATTGTAGAACTCCTATGAAATGGAATTCTTGGTCTGAAGAGAATTATGAATCCTATAATTTTTACAAAAAAATGATCAAATTTTTTGAAAACTCAAAAGCATTACAAGAAGGATCGCTAAAGGCTGTTTTTTCTAACAATGAGAATATTGTTTCTTTTTTGAGAACAACCGACAGTATAGAAGACCTTAGACTTGTTATTGCCAATCCTACTTCACAACGCCAAAATTATCTTTTATATACTCAAGAATCTTCTCTTATGAATAAAACAATCTTAAAAGATTGTTTTAGTAACAATATTGCACAAGTTGAGAATTCTAAAATTATTGGTCAAATTTCTCCAAATTCATTTTCTATATTTATGCCACATATCGAAAGAGAAACTTCAAAATACACTCCTTACAAAAGGATCTATTAAAAAGAATTAAGGTAGATAATTAATTTTACTGAAATATCTAACTTTATTTTCAAATAATGTACTAAGTAATTTTTCCCTACTATTGATTAATAATGCATTATCATTGGTTTATCTTTTTTCATTTTTTTATTTTATCTGATATCTCAGTTTTTTCTCTAACATATCGTAGGAAAAATATTTTCTTCCTAACTCAAAATTCTTTTGAACACTTTCTATTGCTTTATGAATATCAAAAAGAATTTCAAGAATCTGTTCTTTTGCTTTAATTATGGTATCTAGGTTCACTTTGTATAAACCATTTGTAAGTTTGACTTTGTTTCCAAGAGAAACAATTTCAAAGCCTAAAGGTGTAATATCCTTTTTGTATACAGGATATTCAAATATTATACCCACTTTAGAAATAGCAAAAAATAATGGTTAATCTGAGGTAAAAAAGATTAAATAAAGGGAAAGAAGAACTAAAATATTGAATTTCAAGGAAAAATGTTCTTTGAAAAAGTCAAAAAACTTAAAGAAAGATAAAAAGATACAAGTAAGTACTCATTTTGAAGAAAAAACAGAAATAAAAAGACTTCAGTTAGTCAGTAACTGGTTGTTGGAAAGTATTGATTATAACTAAGATAACGAATCAGCAAACAGCAGTCTCATACATCAAAGTCTTAGGAGAAGCTAATAAATCATCTCTACCCATACTATGAGCCAAGAAAGCTGAAGCAATAAGATAAAGGTTAGAAAGGTTACATTCAACTTCAACTGCATTTTTACATCTCAAAGAAGTAGAATTAGTCATATCAGCCAACTTAGAAAAGATAGACTCAATAAGGGTACGCTTTTTGTAAACCTTTTTGAAAGAAGAAGAATCTCTGTTGAGAAAACGACGGAAATCATCTTTAGAAAAGTTTCTATAGGCATAACAATTATTTTTGTTTAAAGGACAATTGGAAGGATCATCACAAACGTATTTATTTCTAAGGATATTCCTTTTAGTCTCACGATAGTGAGAATGAAGAGAAAGAGGGTTACCACAATCACCCACTAAAGGTTTTTTAGATGAAGTTCTAAGAGGAATAAAAGCGGTAGACTCACTCTTCAAATGAACAAAATCGTAAAGGTCAGAAGAATCGTAAGCGGCATCAGCCAAGAAATTAAACCCACGAAGATTCAAAAGTTCTTTAGCTTTATTCAATAAAGGGAAAGCATAATTCTTATCGTGGTGGCTAGCAGGAGAAACAACGCTAAACAGTGGAACATTTAAAAAAGAAAGGGTATGAACCTTGTAACCAAGATAAGAGATAGAGTTTTTCTGGTTACCGTGTTTATCGTAAACAGGTTTAGAATTAGAAACAGGTTTAACTCCGAAATCAGCATCAAGTGGAGAGTTATAATACTCATTACAATATTTAAACTTACCGTGGCTCTTCTTATTGTTGAAAAAGGAACGAAAAGTGTACATTTAACCTTTTGAACGAACAAAGCCTTAAGTAAAGAATGACGAGAATAACCAGTTCTACCAGCATGAGGATTGTTAAATTCAGGAACAGCAGACCAATCTATTTGATTTATCAAATCGATTAAATATTTAAACTCAGAATGTTTATTAAAATAATCGGAATAAACGAAATCGAAATACAATTGATTGGATTCAGAATGAAGAGACATCTGGTTGACCTCCTTACGGGATAATAAATTTGTGGTAGAAAATACATTATAACGTAGGGAGGTAACCACTTCAAACACAAGGTATTAAAAGTTAGTTAAATTCTGTGTTTTAGAATTTCTGAAGACAGTAAAGAATTATAATTCAGGAGGTACAAGAGATGAAAGCATTTTACTTTAAAAATAAAAGTTGTTCTGTTTGTAAAGCATTTTTTCCAAAATTTCTAGAAATTTGTTATGAATATAATATCCCTTACGAAATTGTCGAAGTTACTGAAAATCAAGAAAAATCTGCACAACTTCTCGTTTTCACAGTTCCAACGATTATTTTTCTTGATGAAGAAGGTAAAGAAGTAAAAAGATTTGCCCAATATTTTGGTACAAATGAGATAAGAAATTTTTTGGATAGATATTTTACTATATTAGATCAAAAATCGGGTAGGAGGTAGATAATTAGTTTATCTACCGTCCTCCCACACCACCGTACGTACCGTTCGGTATACGGCGGTTCAACAGAATTGATGTTTTAGGTTATATGTTTCCAGGATCGAAGTTAATCCAATTTCCTTAAGGTGCTTATTAGTTAGTGTTCTTGAAAGTATCGGGCTGTTGGAGATCCTCCAATGGCCTTTTCTTGTGTTTGCATATTCCCATGCTTTGTATGTGTTTAGTCCTAATTTGACTAAGTTTTTATACCTTGTTTTGATTTTCTTCCATTCCTTCCAGATACACATCCTAATTCTCCTTCTAAGCCATCCATCAAGACTTTCCGCTGCCGATTTCATGTTTGCTATTCCATAGTAGTTTATCCATCCTGTTATTATTTGTTTTATCTTTGACAGCCTGTATGTCATGCTCCTTCCACTGCTTCTTTTCGTTTCTTCTTTTAACTTCTTTTTAAATTCTTTGATGGATTTCTCATGCACTCTGATTTCGTATTGCTCTTCTTTCCCGTAGAAGGAGAACCCTAAGTATTTGAGGTCCAAAGGCTTGACTACTTTGCTTTTCTTCCTGTTCACTTTTAACTTTAATTTCTTCTCTATGTATTTTGTTATACTTTCCATCACCCTATATGCGGATTTCTCGCTTTTCACGTATATGTTGCAATCGTCTGCATACCTGCAAAACTTGTGTCCCCTTTTCGTTAGTTCTACGTCAAGTTCGTGGAGCATTATGTTGCTTAGTAATGGGGATAGCGGTCCCCCTTGCGGAGTCCCTTCTTCTGTTTCTATTACTACCCCATTTACCATTACCCCACTCTTGAGGTATTTCCTTATCAGGGATATCACTCTGCCATCTTTTACGTCTTTTGATATTATCCTCATCAGTTTGTCATGGTTGACTGTGTCAAAGTATCGTTCTAAATCTATGTCCACTACCCACGTGTGTCCTTCGTTTAGGTATTCTTTGCTTTTCCGTATGGCTTGTTTTGCATCTCGTAATGGCCTAAATCCATAGCTGTTATCTACAAATTTCTTTTCATAAATCGGTATCAGTTCCTGGGCTATGGATTGTTGGATTACTCTGTCTATTGCTGTTGGTATGCCTAGTAGTCTTTTCCCTCCATCCGGTTTCGGTATCTCTTTCCTCCTTACCGGGTTCGGGGTGTACCTTCCTTCAAGGAGCTCTTGCCTTAATTCTTCTCCATGTTGTTTGAGATATTCAAAGAGTTCTTCTACTTCCATCCCGTCTATTCCAGGGGCTCCTTTGTTGGCCTTTACCTTCTTATATGCTTTATTCATATTATCCTTGGATAATATCTTTTCAAGCATCCCTTCACTGTATCCTTTATCATCGTTTCTTCCTCTTTCAGACGTAGAAGTTACACTAGGCGCTTCTACATTATTTTCAGGCTCTCCCTTATCTTCATGTAGGAAACCTTCTAATCGAAGTTGTATGCTTTTTCCGTGTCTCTTCGCATCTTTCAAGATTCGAAACCTCCTGTTGTTCAGTCCTTCCCCATCTTTCAATGAGTACTATGACCTCTGCTGACTTCTCAAGATTCAGCCATACATTGCTGCATGGGTTGCCTTATCAGCATGTTCTTGAGATCTCCCCAGGTAAGTGCAATAACTTTCATCCCATCTATCCGCCAGATTTACTCTGTGAAGTTCTGGATAGCTGTTGGACTTCGTTTTGTAATGCAAACTCGTCCACTTCACTTAGCCTTGTATCTGGTTCTTGTTCATCGGACCGAGACTTTGCCTTGGGCTTCCTTCAGATTCCACCTCACGATGGACACCCTTGCCTTCGACTAGTGGTTCCCGCTACCTGGCCCACAACGGGCTTTCACCGCTTAGCTATTGCCCATGCTGGGCGCACCAAATAAAAGCTGTTGAAAAACAGCTTTTTTTAAAAGATTTTCAAAAATAAGATTTCGATTTTAAAAGGGTAAAAGGCGCTTAAAATATATAAAGAATTACTAAAAAATTTCTCTATTTTTCAATACCCTAAGAAACTAAAAAACCACTTTGCATCTATTATATGGTAAAATAGACTGTAAGGATAGGTATAATAACGACAAAAAACGACAAGTTGTAAAAATTAATAGAATTTTAATAATAAAATGATATAATGAGGTGTAGAGAATGGGAGAAAGAGAAGAAAATTTGCAAGAATTATCCCCAAAACAGCTAAAGGAGGAAATAATAAAAGCTCTTGAAAATCAACCCTTCCCAATCTTCAAACGCTCATTGAAAAACATAAACAATAGGAACCTTCTATTAAAAATATTGGAATCAGTCTTGGAAATAAATTATGATTACACAATAGGTGAAATGAAAACAGGAAATTTAAGAGGAATCAGGGCGTACAAATTCATACATGATAGCGTATCTTACCGGTTATCGTATTACGTAGTAAATGATGGGAAAATAATAATAACTTATATAGATATAATGAAAAGAGAAGATAGTTATGATAATTTAAAAAAATACTTTCAATCAAGAAAATCTGTATTAAAACAAATAAATGAAAAAGGGATATAAGGAGGGAAAACAATGCTTAAAATACATGAATTATTAAATATTTTCTCTGATTTAAAGCCAAAAAATAAAGAAGTTTTGTATAATTTCTTAGCAAATCCTAAAACATATGAAGACAAAGAAGAAATTGAAGAGTTTATACAGATATTGAAAGAAATGAAAGAAGACTTGTTATATTATGATGAAGAATTTGACGACATTGAAGAAAAAGAACAAAAATTATATTTCACACAAAAAGATTTAGCAACAATGACAGGACAATCAATAAGAAATATCCAAAGAATTATCACAGAAAACAATATAAGCCCAATTAATCCTGGAAGAAAACCATTATATTATGACCTAAAAGAATTTAATAACTATTATTTTATACAAAAAAAACTAACCCCCTCTTTGAAAAATCAAGAAATCAATACAATAAGAATATTTGGAGATAAAAGAGAAGTAAAAGAAGAAATAGCCATGCAACGAAATTTATACCAATTTTTAGAATCGATGCCACACAGGAATCAAAGCATAACCTTATCATTGCCTAACAAAGGATGTGAAAAAGATGAAAATGAGCAATATTCAAATGCGCTATGACATAATTAAAAAATTAAATTATGAATTAAAAGACGAAAGTCTAAACAACAAAAAACTAACACCAAATATAGACATTTCGGTTACACAAAATTTCCAACCAAAAGAAAAAGAATACTTTGGGACATTAGGATTAAAAATAAAATTTCATTTGAAAGAATCAAAAAAAATAGTATTAAAATTAGAACTTGAAACAGAAGCAGGATTTTATGGCAACCCCAAAATAAAGGAAAACGAATTCAAAGAACTAGTAATAAAATCTGGAATAATGAGCTTATTGCAGATATCAAGAGCAAAAATAATATCAATATCCGCAAATTTTGGGTTTGTTCCTCCAATATATCTTCCGATGTTGAACATTAACGAACTAGTAGAAAAAGAATTAGAAAAAGCTAAAATAACAAACCAATAAAAGCTGTTGAAAAACAGCTTTTTTTAAAAGATTTTCAAAAATAAGATTTCGATTTTAAAAGGGTTAAAGGCGCATAAGAATTATAAAGAATTACTAAAAAATTTCTCTATTTTTCAATACTCCATCGTCTATATTCACCTCAAAATTCTTCGACTCTATCATCTTCATTAAATCCCTGACACTTTTGTTCTCGTTCCTTCTTTGCCGTGAGGCTGTCTTTCCTTGAACCCCCTTCGGGGCGCTTGAGGCTGTCTTCCTTATTTGCCGTGAGGCCGTTTCTTTGATCCTATTTCTCAAAAAGCTCAAGATATTGATCTTTGTTTTTTCGTTCAAGTTATGATAATGAACTAAAAAACCACAATCTCTCTTTCCCAACTTCCAAACAATAGGCCTATCTTTATAAAACTTTTCATGAAGTTTTAGGTAATCTTTAAAGATATAATCCCTCAAATCTTTCTTCACAATACTCTCTAATTCAGAACGCTCCTTGAATATTGAGGATAACAGTTTATTTTCTTCTTCAACTGAAAACCCAAAAGGGATAAAACCATCTTCGCAATTCAAAAGATACCTTTGGATCCCATTATCTATTCTTACAAAAGCTAATTTTGCTAAAATCTGATCTTGGTTACTCATACTGTTGTAAACGGAAATAGGACTTTGAAAACTTTCTTCTGCTTTTCTTTCCACATAGTTATCGTATGGCTCTCTTCGATGATAGTTGGTTACACCTTCATCAAAAGGAATAATGGAAATTAAAGACCTGATTTTATTATTATAAGCCTCTTTAATAAAATTTTCTATTTTGGTAAGTTGAGCTTCATTCAAACCAAATTCATAAAGATACTGGTTTTTCAACAGTTCTTTCAATGGGGGCAAACCCTTTATACCTTTATCGGTAGAAAAAGGGAAAAAGGCCGTAGGAATCCCCACTGTTTTATAAATCTCCTCAAAATTTCTTTCTTTCAAACTGTACAACTCCATCACCAGTATATCTATCAAACCTTCAGAAAGAAGCATATACGTATCAAGAGCGTTTTTACTCTCTATGAAACCATAAAACTTAGAAACGCCATCGATACTCTCCTCGTTGAAATGCAGTTCGTTTGGATATATCTCGGTATTCTGCTTTTTAATTGCCACGTTCAATCTAGCAAGCGTTTCTAACGCCTGAGTCTCAGAAGAACCCTCAAACAAACCTTGTGGAACGGGAAGCTTTTTCAAATCCCCAACTTCCAAATCCACGCTTCCTGCAATAAAACTCTCCAAATAAGAAAACAAACTACTATTGAGTAAGCCCAAAAACCTAAAGATATCTTCATCTTTTGAAAAGAACAAACTACTACCCTTACAATCGAACAAGAATCCTGAGGGGAGATATCTAAAAGTTGCCCCTTTCGAGGTTGTCATCGTGTAAGTTATACCCTTTTTAAAATAATACTTTCTATTTGGAAGATAGTTCCCCATTTTTGACAATAGATTATAATTCTCTTCATCGAAGGCTATAACCCACCACAAATTACCATACCATTTATTGTAAGGTCCACCTTTGGCATATGGGACCCATTTCTTTCCATCTTTAATATCCTCTCTTCTAACTTCCCAAAAGTACCTCAAAAACCTGTTGTTATTCCCGGTAGCTATCCCCTGTCGTGCATCAGCAAACTTCTCCAAAGGTTCGTTTTCAAAGGTACGTACAACGTCTGAATCCACCCAATAAATGAAAGGAAACCTCGGAACCTTTGTAAAAACCCTCTTATCAACCTTGAAAACATACTTAGAAAGATAATTCTCTCTCTTCTTTTCCTCACTTGCCGTGAGGCTGTCTTTCCAAATAGAAAATAAAGCACGTTTCTTAGAATCTTTTCCGTTAAAAGAGGTCAAGTTTATATATTCACCCAAACTTTTCTCCTCACTTGCCGTGAGGCTGTCTTTCCTTGAACCCCCTTCGGGGCGCTTGAGGCTGTTTTCCTTATGTGCCGTGAGGCTGTTTTTACTTTTCCTCAAAACAAACATCGCTGTGTCCACTAAAGCGTTATCAAACACCCCTCCAAGGCCAAAATGAACCAATCTCTCTATCTGAAAGTTATCTAATATGAACCTTCTTGTCTTCTCATAGCTCCCAATAAACATAAAGGTTTGAGGGGTAATCATACCAACAAATCCATCCATCTTCACCAATTCGCAACTCTTTTTAATAAAGCAGGCGTACAGATTTTTTTTAAACTCACTATAATCCTCGTTTATGTACCTCTTCAATTCAAAATCATAATCAGAGGAATCCAAATAAGGAGGGTTGGTTAAAACAACATCGTACTTCAAAGAAAGAATATCTAAAGCTTTCTTCAATGGTTCATCGTTTATACCTGACTCCTTTAAACTTAAAACATCCTCTGTTCTCATCAAGCTCCCAATCTTTTCAAACTTCTTCAAATACTCATTCTGCCCTTCTTCATTTGTCGTGAGGCTGCCTTTCCTTGAACCCCCTTCGGGGCGCTTGAGGCTGTTCTCTTTCGGAACAGCTACTATGTTTGTTTCAATCCTCTCATATGCTCCATCTTCTAAAGCCTTCAATCTCAACAACAAATTCGTAATTTCAACAGCGTTCTCATCGATATCTATACCGTATAAATTCTTAGTAATTATAAGTTTTGGAATCAAAGCATCATCGTAACCTTTATTTTGATACATCTCTCTCAACTTATCGTAAACCCCTATAACAAAGTTCCCACATCCACAAGCAGGGTCAATAATCTTAACATCCTCAAGGTCTACTCCCTTATCATCACCTGCCGTGAGGCTGTCTTCCTTATGTGCCGTGAGGCCGTTTCTTCCGTAATACTTCCCCAACGTATTTTCCACCAAATAATCCACTATCCATTTTGGGGTATAAAACTGTGAAATAACACCATTTTTACCCTTTAAATCCTTACCTGCCATGAGGCTGTCTTTGCTTGAACCTCCTTTGGGGCTCTTGAGGCTGGCTTCGTTGAAATACTCGTAAGACCAAGAAATAATTTCCTCTTTCTTCCAATCTTCATCTTTCACACTCTGAAACAAATCTCTGACTTTTTCTATTGTTTGGCTAGTAATTCTGCTTTTAATATCATCGACTAAATAACAACAATCAAAATTTCTATTCAGAAATTGCACCCCAGAAAGATAACTACCCAACAGATTCGAATCTGAACCACTCTTTCCAAAAAGTTGTAAATCTCCCTCCATATTTGCGGTGAGGCTGTCTTTCCTTGAACCCCCTTCGGGGCGTTTGAGGCTGTTTCCCTTTGCCTGTAAAACTCTTAGGACAATAAAACTCAAAAAAACATCCAACAAAACTCTCCCCTCACCTGCCGTGAGGCTGTCTTTCCTTGAACCCCTTTCGGGGCGCTTGAGGCTGTCTTCCTCATTTATGACCTCTTTTTGCAGGATGCTCTTAAGCTCCAAAGCCATTTTTTTAACGGATCTGTTCAAAATAAGCCACCTTCTCTTCTCTCTTTTTCACCCTAAAATCCTCTTCGCCCAAATAAATCAAACCTTCTTTTGGAACGATCTCTATCAACCTTGAAACGGTTCTATCATCCAAAAAATTAACCAGCTCTTTTGGATTCAAGTTCGTAGAAATTATAACGCTTTTTTGGTTTCTATTGACCTCGTCTATAACGATTCTTATCTTCTGCCCTATCCATTCATAACTCTTGGCACCAAGATCGTCTATAAAAATCAAATCAGATTCAAACGCTCTCTCAATAGCGGCATCGGCACCTTCAAAATTCTCAAAATCCCTCAATATATCCAAGACACCAATAGAACAACCCATAACAGCGGCCTCTTTCAACACAGTAAAACCTAACCTACTCTTCCCCGTACCGTAGCCTCCATGTAGTATCAAACCAACACCCTTTTCCCACAACTTCTCCTCAACAAAGTAACGGCATTTTAGCAAACCCTTCTTCAAATGCTCATTCAGTGCAAGAAAATTATCAAACGATGCATCAAGATAAATCTTTGGGGAAATATCTCTGTAATTTCTACTCCCATTCAAATAATTCATGAAAATCGAACACATATATTTATTATCTAAAATCCCGCGACTCGGGCAATTCTCAGGATCCTTACAAAAACAATCCCTCTCAGAAGAATTTGGCATACTTGCTACCTCCCTTATTTGCCGTGAGGCTGTTTTCCTTATGTGCCGCAAGGCTGTTCTCTCCTCTGTGAACA
Source organism: Petrotoga mobilis SJ95 (assembly GCF_000018605.1). Classification (NCBI taxonomy): domain Bacteria; kingdom Thermotogati; phylum Thermotogota; class Thermotogae; order Petrotogales; family Petrotogaceae; genus Petrotoga; species Petrotoga mobilis. The sequence continues at coordinate 1,366,083 of NC_010003.1, forward strand.
TTATACCGCACTCCCTTATTGTAAACCTCTTTTTTCTCCTTCCTTATTTGCCGTGATGCTGTCTCTCTTAATTGCAAATCAGCAAACCAAAAAGTACTAGAAAAAGCCTCTTTGCCCTCCACATTTGCCGTCAGGCCGTCTTCCTTGTTCGCCGTAAGGCTGTTAACTCTTCGCGGATAGCACGTAATCAATCCCCTATCCTCAAGCTCACTCAAACACTTAGACACCGTATTCTTGCTAAAAGAAAGAAGTGAAGAAAGCTTTCGCTCAGAAAACATCAAAGGTCCCTCCCAATAACTCTTATTAGCCTCATAAATCAAAAAGAAATAAAGCTTTGTGGCAGAAGAAGAAACCTTCTCCCTCTCATTTTCCCTGAAAAAATTGTTCAAAAGACTAAAAACATTCACAAAATCACCTCAGCATTCCAAAAATTTTTTCTTCCCAATAGTAATATCTGCAAAAAAATAAATTTTCAAAAAATAAAAGAAATCCTTAAGGGGTGGGGGGCGGGAAAAGATAATAAAAAATCGACTCACCTTTGTTTTCTCCCTACAAAATGAGAAAAAATATATTATATATTTTTAAATATATTTATATTAATAACATAATACCTTATAGGCTGTCCCAAAAATTGACCCACACCTGGGTCAAAATTTGACCCAAAACTGTCCCATTTTTTGACCCAGGTGGATCAAAAATTTATCCTCTGAGGGTGGTGGGTGGGAATAGATAATAAATCTTAAAGTCAAAGCCTTTAAAAAAGTGTTCATAAGGGGCAAAGCCCCTTCCACTAGGGGCGGGGGGCGGGAATAGATAATAAAAATTTTTTTAAATACTCTCAAGCCTTTAAGGCTACCTAGCCTTCAGCAGTATCACAAAGGGCGCAGCCCTTTAACTCTCCCCAAAGCTTGATTAGCTTTGAAAAAAAAGGGATCACATGGGGCAAAACCCCTTAATGCTTAGGAATCATAAGGGGCGAAGCCCCTTCATCCACTAGGGGTGGTGGGCGGGAATAGATAAAACAGTAAACAATTATTTACCACAATTTAAGTATTCTTACGGATACTATTAGTGGAGGTGAGAAAATGAAAGAAATAGTAGGACTAATACCTGACCTTGTAAAAATGGTGGAAGTACCTGGCAACGGCAAAAAGAAAAAAGAAATCGTCCTAAACGCGGTAAGAGAATTCCTAAAATCCATCGGCAAATACTCTCCGATCATGGACCTAATAATCTCCATACTCATCGACGGAGTAGTAGCATTACTATTTCCAAAACCAGAAAAAGCATAAAATGATTTCTCCCCGGGGAAGCAAGGCAACACAAACCAAAGAAAAACAAAAACACACAGGAGGTGGTAACACATGGCAATGAACTTAGAGTCAAGAAAGGGAAAGATCGTCTGGATAAGCCTAGTAGACGGAAAAGAAGAAAAAAAGTATAAAACCTATGATTTATTCACCGACGTAGAAGCAGACATAAAAACCGCCTTACAAGGATTAGTCTCACTCTGTGAAAACACCAACGCTGTCTATTACTTCGATGAAAGTTACGAAATAATCTAAAAAGGAGGAAATAGCGAATGAGAAGATTAAGAATGAAATTCTATGACTCAGCAGAAGGAAAAAGCAAAACCCTATCAGTTGATGGAGTATTAGAAACACTAACGCAAGCAGAAATAGAACCAATAATGCAAAGCTTGATAGGTGTATTAGTACCAACAACCGCACAAGTAGACGAAGCAGAAATCGTTGAAACAACGACAAATGAAGTATTCAACCTCATTCAATAAAGAAACACACTCATGCCTCTTGACGGGGCATGAGTTTTTTTGATATATTAGTATACGCACGTATAATATACTTGTAAAAAAGGGGGAAACCACTATAAAACATCAAAACTACACCAAACTAACGGACCAAGAACTAGTATCACTCTCCAAAAAAGGCGACAAAAAATCAAAAGAAACCCTATTCACCAAATACAAAGGCTTCCTTGTCAACGAAGCAAACAAACTCACCCAAAGTTGCGGGATAGACTTTGAAGACAGCTTTGGAAGTTTAACCTACCTCTTCCTATGTGCAATAGACAACTTCAATCTCAAAGGAAATTTCACAGGATACATGAAAAAATTTGTACAACTAAAAATAAAAAACGACATTGGAAAAAGAAAAGCAAAAATGCCCTATGTACCAAAAGAGTACCCCTTTTACCTAAGAAACTTAGAAGAAGTAATGATCGTGGAAGAAGACCTAGCTCATTATGAATAAATTTCCCTTCCATAAAAGGGCGGGCTTCAGAATAAAGAAATAAAGATTTCCTTCCTTATGATCGAACTAGGGGATTAAAGGGACGGAGGGCCCTCTTCCACATGGGTGGGGAGCGGGGGAAGGGCGCTAACAAAGACTAAGCACAGCTTACATAAAAAAACTCAAAAATTAATTCACAAAAGTAAAAATCTGCTTTTAAAAAGGGTCACAGGGCGAAGCCCTCCCCCAGCCAGTTTAAGGGACCGCAGGTCCCTCTTCCACATGGGTGGGGAGCGGGGGAAGGGCGCTAACAAAGACTAAGCACAACTTAAATAAAAAAACACAAAAATTAATTCACAAAAATAAAAATTTACTTTTAAAAGGGTCACAGGGCGAAGCCCTCCCCCCGGGTTTAAGGGACCGCAGGTCCCTTGCTTAAAATGGCCGTTATATAAAATAACAACAACCTCAATCAAAATGTAATGAAATTATAATAAAAATTTTGTTTTCATAAAAAATTATGTTATAATAACAACAATGAAAACGTTTTTTCATTTAAGCAAAATCTCTCGGGGGAGGGGCTCCCTATGTATATCGACATCAACACCCATCTTCTACCCAATGTTGATAACGGCTCACAAACTCTTGAAGAAACGTTAAGAGAATTAAACAATTACAAACAACATGATATAACTCATGTTATCTTCACCCCACACATAAACCATCCAACCATAAAAACAGATATAACAAAAATAAAGGAAAAATACGCCGAAGTTAAAGAAACAATAGAATACAACACCGGTGTAAAAACCTATTTAGCATCTGAATTATACCTAACACCACAATATAACGAATTCATTCCATTCAACGATCACTTTGTTTTTATAACCCTACCAACAGAAGCTTTCCCAATATTTCTCCTTGACTCAATCTTTCAATTACAGTTGGATGGATACGATATCGTACTACTACAAGTTGAAAAATACGATTGGCTACTCGAAATGAAAGACGTCCTTCACAGACTAAAAGAAATGGACGTTTATTTCTGTTTGAGCTTTAATGGCTTAAACTCAAAAGCAGCAAAATTCTATCGAGACAAACATTGTTTAGATTTTTTGGCAACGAACAACAAAGCCAACAACAACGAAAAAGAAATCAACTTAAGTCTGTTTAAAAAATACTCACCAATAACTGAAAAAGCCTTTGACATATTGAACATAAGCAATGTACCAGAATAAAACAATTTTTAATATTCGTTTAATATTTAAACATTAAGATAATGTTATAATAAATCTCGAAAAACAAATCAGGGGGTTAGACTCGAAGATGCGAAAAGCAGCGGTTCACTTATTAGACATAGCGCTCATATTCATTATGAACGCCTTCTTAATGAACCTACCAATAACCATCTCAATAATCTCATCTCTAATAATATACCTCGGGATATACTCCTTCAGAACATACGACACAGAAACAATGAAAAGTTACACAGAATCTCTAATAAAAACCACCGTTGGAACTCTTGTGAGTTTCATCGTCATACTAATTATCTACTTCTTCCTAAGTAAGTACTTCAACAGATACTTTTTCCTTACCAACCTATTGTACACAATAGCCCTCTTACCAATAATACACAAAATAGAATACAATATCTACGAAAAACACATGCCTGTAAAAAATTACCTCGTAATAGGCAGAAAAGAAGAAATAGGCAACATAATGGAAGAAATCTCAGAAAAAGCGCTCAACAAAATAAAGTTCACACAATACATAAACCCAAACCCAGTAACACTTGATGAAATAATAAAACAAAACACACAAAAAACATTAACCCAAACAATACACGGCATAGTAATAACAGACCCAGAACTAGAAGAAAAGGTAAAACCACAAATACAAAACTACAAAGCAGAAGGTTTAGAGATTCAATACTTACCGAACATGGTAGAAAAATACTTAAAACGCATACCAATAGAAGTCGCTCAAAAATTCAAAGAATATTACGAGGTGGTGTTTCAAAACGTTCAACCATCTCCATCACAACAGATAATAGACAAGTTCTTTGGAACTTTACTTTTAATACTATTCTCCCCGTTTATGTTGATAATAAGCCTAGCTATATTGATCGAAGACGGCAAACCCATTATTTACAAACAAAAAAGAATGGGAAAAGACGAACAAATATTCATTATAAACAAGTTTAGATCTTTGAAAGAAGCAGAAATAGATCCAAATGATCCAAACAAAGATATAGAAAAACGTGTTTTAAAAAGTGGGAAAACAATAAGAAAGTTAAGACTTGACGAACTGCCCCAGTTTTTGAATATAATAAAAGGAAATATGTCTATTGTAGGTCCTAGGCCAGAAATGCTGGAGTTTCATAACATGATGTCAAATCAAATTCCCTTCTACAATTACAGACTCAAACTAAACCCAGGAATAACTGGGTGGGCACAGATACACTACAAGCACACATCAACCCTTGAAGACTACATAAAAAAAACAGAATACGATCTGTATTACATAAAAAACAGGAACATATTTCTAGATATTAAAATAATGCTCAAAACAGTTGAAACAATGTTAGGAATGAGGGGGACAAGGTAAACCAAATAAATTATATCAAATTACGGCTTCCATCGTTGCGTATAATAACTAAATAGAAGAAATAGAAAAATCAAAGCAACTTCGTAAATAACAAATATAAGGTAAAGAATAATAAAAATAGGTAAAATTATTCTTTCAATAAGACTATATGAGACATTCCAGTTCTATGATATATTAAAAGGTGATTGCCTTTTATAAGTTCAAGATTCGAATAGATAAAGTTTATGATATTTTGGAAAAAGGGAGTTAAAGATCACAAAGTTTTAATTTTTATAACAGAAAAAATATGGAAACTAAAATTTAAGATAGTATTTCATTATATCGATGAAATTGATATGATCAGAATAATATCTAAAGTAATATATCCTATATTTTAAATTCACAGATATTCGAAAAAGGCTATATTAAAATAAAAAACAAGGACCTGGTTTACTTGCCATCAAATCTTTAAAATGAAGAAAAATTGTTAAATCACATTAGTTATGAAATATTCGGAGGCTTGGATGATGCATTATGAAGAAGAATACGACTTGGTTTTATTTCCGCAAACTTTTTATCCTGATGTTGATGCAACTGCAAAACTGATGACAGACTTAGCGGAATTTCTGGTAAAAAAGGGGAAAAAAGTTCTGATAGTTACCCCAAATAGGTCTTTTGAACGACCTAATCTAAGATATCCAGAATTCGAAATAATAGATGATATACATGTACATAGAATAAAAGTTCCTAAACTCGATAAAAATAATGCCCTTCAAAAAATTTTACTTTTTTACCTATTTTCAACTAAAGCAAAGAGATTTCTGAAAAAATTGAATTACAAAGTTGCAATGGCTATTTTACCTCCTTTTTTTGTTGCATATAAAACATTAAAAGTTACTAAGAAAAAAGGGAAGAAATTTATTTTCTTACTTCACGATTTATATCCAGATTCACTCGTAAAATGGAAACGAGTTTCACCAAACAATCCATTAGTAATATTATTGAAAAAATATAATAATTACATTTTTCGAAATTCAGATAAAACAATTTTTGTAGGTAGAGATCAGATAGAATATGTAAAAGAAAATTATGGTGTTAGCAATGAGAAAATCGAATTTATTCCTAATTGGGCAAAAGATTTAAAAGAAAGTTTTATAAAAAATGATTCTATAAAAGAAAAATATTATAAACCAGGATTCAATGTTCTATATGCAGGGAATATTGGAGAGGCACAAGTAAAAAGCTTGGAAAAAGTTATTAAATTGATGAAAAATGAAAAGTTAGTCGCTAATTCTATTAATTTAATATTGGTGGGCCAAGGAAGAAGGAAAGATTACTTAATAAATATGGCAAAAGAAACAAGTAATGTATATTTTTTTGATTACGTATACGATTTTTCTGATTATCAAAATTTAATATATTTTTCTGATTGTTGCCTTGTATCAATGAGAGATGAATCTAAAGGGATGTCTGTTCCAAGTAAAACTTATTATTATTTAAGTGGGGGAAAACCGATTTTAGCTGATGTTCCAGTAAATTCAGAAGTTGATATTTTGCTACGAGAAAACAATGTTGGAATTAATATAACCAAATTAAATGAGGAAGAGGCGATTGAAAACATATTAATGCTAAAAAATAATAAAGAATATTACAAAGAATTATCCAAAAATGCTCGAAAAGCTTTTGAAGATAAATATTCAAAAGAAGTCGCTTTAGAAAGTTATTTACGAGTTGTTGAAAATTTACTTTGATTAGTTATAGAAAGGAGCTTTAACATGTTGAAGGATAAAACTCTATTAGTTACAGGAGGAACAGGGACTTTTGGTAACGCAGTAGTTAGAAGGTTTTTGAATACAGATATTAAAGAAATCCGTATCTTTTCTCGTGATGAGAAAAAGCAAGACGATATGAGAAGATTCTATAAAAACGATAAATTAAAGTTTTTCATAGGCGATGTACGTGACATTCAAAGCGTTCGAAACGCCATGTATGGGGTAGATTACGTCTTTCAAGCTGCCGCATTGAAACAAGTGCCTTCATGTGAGTTCTTCCCATTGGAAGCTGTTAAAACGAATATCTTAGGAACAGAAAATGTGCTAACAGCTGCCATTGAATTTGGTGTTAAAAAAGTAGTTTGTTTATCAACGGATAAAGCGGTTTATCCAATAAACGCAATGGGGATGTCTAAAGCTCTCATGGAGAAGATATTCGTTGCAAAGTCTCGAACTGTCGAACCAGATAAGACATTAATTTGTGGCACAAGATATGGAAACGTTATGGCTTCCCGAGGTTCAGTTATCCCACTGTTTGTGCAACAAATTAAAAATGGCAAACCCCTTACAGTAACGAATCCTGACATGACGAGATTTTTAATGAGCATAGAAGAAGCTGTTGATCTGGTTTTATACGCTTTTCAAAACGGTAATCAAGGAGATAGATTTGTTAAAAAATCACCTTCCGCAAAAATAGGAGACTTAGCCCAAGCAATGAAAGAGATCTTTGAAGTGGAAAACGAAATAAAAATAATTGGCACACGTCATGGAGAAAAGATGCATGAAACACTTCTTACAAAGGAAGAACATCTTGTTTCTGAGGATTTAGGAGATTTCTACAGAATTCCAGCGGACACAAGAGATTTAAATTACGAAAAATACTTTGAAAAAGGGACATCTGATTTATCAAAGTATGTTGATTATAGGTCTGATAACACAATTATTCTAAGCGTTGAACAAACAAAAGAGAAGCTTCTTTCTTTAGATTATATACAAAAGGAACTAGAAGACTACAAAAATGGCGGAACTAAGCCAATAGTGAGTGAAGGGTTTTAGTTAAAAGTTAAAATTAACTTTAAAAAATACAAATTAAAGGAAGAATATGAATGAATAAAATAATGACAATAGTTGGTACAAGGCCTGAATTAATAAAACTGAGTTTAGTAATTAAGGAACTTGATAAACACACGAACCATATATTAGTCCACACAGGGCAAAATTATGATTATGAATTAAATCAGATTTTTTTTAAAGATTTAGAAATTAGAAAGCCAAATTACTACTTAAATGTCGCAGAAGAAAATCTTGCAAAAACCATTGCAAAAATAATAGAAAAATCAGATGAAGTTATGGAAATAGAAAAACCAGAAGCTATTTTAATATATGGGGATACAAACAGTTGCTTATCAGTTATTCCTGCTAAAAGGAGAAAAATACCTATTTTTCATATGGAAGCAGGAAATAGATGCTTTGATCAGAGAGTCCCAGAAGAATTAAATCGGAAAATCATAGATCATTTATCGGATATAAATATGGTTCTGACAGAACATGCACGGCGATACCTTATTCGAGAAGGAATAAACCCTGAAACTATAATCAAGGTTGGTTCTTCCTTAGTAGAAATTTTTGAGCACTTCAAATCTAAGATACAAAATTCAAACATTTTGAACGAATTAGGATTAAAAGAAAAGGATTACATAGTAATCAGTCTTCACAGGGAAGAGAATGTTGATAATCCCAGAAACTTCGATAATTTTCTAAAATCCCTGTCGAATATTCAAAAATACTATGATAAAAAAATAATTATTTCTACTCATCCAAGGACAAGAAAAAAGATTGAACAAAATGCAACTTTTTTCAAAGATGATAATATAAGTTTTTTAAAGCCCTTTGGTTTTTTTGATTATGTTAAATTAGAAACCAACTCTTTTTGTGTATTATCTGATAGTGGAACTATAACAGAAGAAGCTTCTATTTTGAAATTTCCTGCCGTTACCTTAAGGCAGGCTCATGAAAGGCCCGAAGGAATGGATGAAGGAACATTAATAATGACAGAAATTAACTCTGACAGTATAATAAACGCTATTAATATCGTAACAAACCAGGCAAAAGAAGGCTTTGAGTTAAAAACAGTCTCAGATTACGAATCAAAAAATGTTTCACAGAAAGTGATAAGAATAATCGTCAGTTATATAGAATACGTCAACAGAACAGTATGGTTTAAGCACACATAAAATGTGGAGGTGAATACTAACGAAAAATATATTAGTTTTAGGCTCTTCGGGGATGTTAGGCCATGTTGTAGTAAATTATTTTGAAGAGAAAAACTATAACGTATACAACCTTTCCCGCAGAATAAAAGTCAACGAAAAAACAAAATTAATGGATGTAACCAATTTTTATGAATTCGATAACTATTTAAAAGAATTAAACTTAGATGTTATAATTAATTGTATAGGCATATTAAATCAAGCCGCTGAACAAAATCCCGATAAAGCTATTCTTTTAAACAGCTATCTACCTAGATTCTTAGAAAAAAAATATTCAGATGCAAAGACCAAAATAATTCAAATAAGCACTGATTGTGTTTTTTCTGGTAAAACTGGAAATTATCGAGAAGACTCTTTCAAAGATGGAGAAACTATATATGCAAGGACCAAAGCCCTGGGAGAGATAGATAACGAAAAAGATCTGACCATAAGAACTTCTATTATAGGTCCAGATATTAATGAAAATGGCATCGGACTTTTCCATTGGTTTATGAAGCAAAAAAATAGCATATATGGTTATAAGAATGCCTTTTGGACAGGTGTAACAACTATCGAACTTGCTAAAGGGATTGAGGCTCTTGTACAAAACAACGTAACAGGTTTATACCATTTTGTCCCTAATACAAAAATTAGTAAATTTGATCTATTAAATATCCTTAATGAAGTTTTTGATAAAAAAATAACTATACTACCACAAGAGGACTACGTTGTCGATAAAAGCTTGATTAATACACGAAAAGATTTTAGTTATAATGTTCCTGATTACAAAGAAATGATCGAAGAAATGAAAAAGTGGATAGACAAACATGCTGACTTATACAAATATTAAAAAAAACTGAATCTGGTTCTCTTCCAAAAAGTGTGGGTAATGTGGGTAGAAAAAATGAATTGTGAACAAAAGATAAAATAATCTGTTATCATGTAAGAAAACACAAAATACATAAGCTAATCGATGATATGTCAAGAAGTAAAAATCAGAAAATTTGTTAAAAATTAACGTAACTGACAATACTCATACTTTCAGAAAAACACAAAATAGACTTGAAAAAAAGAAAAAGCGGAATAACTCCCTGATTGACGTTTTCCTAATGTTAGTTTTGCAAACTTAGCCAAACGATCATGAGAATGAAAGGAAGTTAAGAGTAGAACTCAGTCAAAGCAGCCCAAGATGTAGCACCATATATATTGGAAAAGGGCTTATCCCTATTATTCACAGCCAATTCACTGAATTTCAGATAAATGTTGGAAAGCATCCAATTCTTTTCAGAAACATGTGTTTGAACTAAATGGAACCTATGGCGTGTAAGTCTTTGTAAAACCAAAAACTGAGAACCGCCTTTCGAAAAACATATTTTAGTAGCATTTTTTGAGTTTTACATCCATGCATATTATACGAGGGGGAATTATGAACAAGATAAATAATATATTAATTATAACTTATAACATGATACCTTACTCTCCTAATTGGGGAGGATGTCAAAGAGTTTATTATTTTGCTAAAGAATTAAGTAAAACAAATAATGTATTTATGATTAGTGCGAAAAAAAATTATTATGGTGATTTTGGACAAGAGATTCCTTTTGAAATCTATTATATTGAAAATTATATTGAAACATTTTATAGAGAAAAGAAAACTAATAGTTATTTTCATTATAATAAAAATAAAGGCAGGAAGCTCATAGAAAAACTTTTAAACTCTTTAGGAAACATATATAAAAAAATTGATAAATTCTTATTTAACGAACCTAATCCAGGGATTGGTTTTATAGCCTTTATATGGACAAGAAAAATAAAAAATAAAGTATTTCAAATAATAGAGCAAAACAATATAAATAAGGTTTTAATAAGCGGCCCTCCTTTTTCAATTTTTCATATAGTAAAAATTATAAAAAAGAGGTTTCCCAATATTGAAATAATTCTTGATTATAGAGATCCTTGGAATTTTTGGAATAATTTAAATAATAAAATAACTACAAATAGAGAAAAAAAGTACTTACGTTTCACTGATAAAATTATCTCACCTAATGAAAATTTAACTAAGGATTTAAATGATTCATTTTCTTTAAGTTCTTTAAGAAAAAAAATTATTACCATAAGAAACGGATATTCTGAAGAAAGCTGGAAAAATATTAAAATTAATAAGGAAACCTCAAATGATAAAATTATAATATCTCATATTGGTTCCATAGGCTTTAAAGATAGTGGATATAGAAATCCAACAGAATTTTTAAAAGCTTTTTATAATTACGAAAAAAACTATGAATTTTTAATTAGGTTTATAGGTGTAGATAGAGATAAATATACTAATTCTTATAAAAAATTATTGGGAGAAAAAATAGAATTTATTGAAAGAGTAGATCAACAAAAATCTTTTGAATACATGTTACAAAGTGATATTTTATTGTTGTTACACACAGAAAAAAGTAACGCCAATAAATATGTATATACGGGCAAGTTTTTTGACTATATTAGAAGTGGAAGAATAATTTTAGGAATTGGAGATGATAATGTCTTGTTTAACAAAATGATAAAAAAATACGACCTTGGGTTTACAACTAGAAATGAAAAAGAGGAAATTAAAAAAGCTTTAGATTTAATTTTAAAACATAAAAATAGACTTATTCGAAATTCGGATATAGATATTTATAAATTCTCAAGAGAATATCAAAACAACAAGCTAATTCCATTTATTAACAAATGAACTTCCCAAATTATAAAAGACGAGGAGAATTTACATGAAACTACTCAGTTTAATAGGAGCTCGTCCACAGATAATCAAAGAAGCGATTCTAAATAAAGAATTTGAGAAAAAAGGAATAAAAGAAATCTTGGTTCATTCTGGTCAGCATTACGACTTCAATATGTCAGATGTGTTCTTTAAAGTTTTAAACATAAGAAAAGCTGATTACAATTTAGGGGTAGGTTCAGCAACGCATGCCCAAATGACGGCTAAAACAATGATAGAGTTTGAAAAGGTTGTATTAAAAGAACATCCTGATATTATATTAGTGTATGGGGACACAAATACTACATTAGCGGGAGCAATAGTTGGAGCAAAATTAAAGATCCCTGTTGCCCATGTGGAAGCAGGGATAAGGCAAGAACCAAAAGACATGCCTGAAGAGATAAATAGAGTATTAACGGATCGTATATCAAAATACCTATTTTGTCCTTCTGAACTAGCTGTAAATAACTTAAAAAAAGAAGGTATTACTGAAGGAGTGTATTTCACAGGAGATATAATGTACGATCTCTTTTTAAAGATGAAGCCATATTTCAAAGAAGATATTATAGACGAATTGAATTTGGAAGAAAATAAATACATAGTCACTACGATTCATAGGGATTTCAACACAGACAGTAAAGAAAAACTAGAGAGTATATTGAAAGAGTTAGACAAAATAACAAAAGAAATAAAGGTTGTTTTTCCCATACATCCAAGAACCAAAAAGAGAATAGGTGAATTTAATTTTAATGAATACACAAAAAATATCTTATTGATAGAACCTCTAGATTACTTAAGTATGATGGGATTGGTACAAAAGAGCCATCTTGTAATAACAGACAGTGGAGGATTGCAAAAAGAAGCATACTTTGCAGGGAAAAAAGCAATAGTTGTTATGCCAGACACAGGTTGGAGAGAATTAACACAAGCAAGTTGGAATGTACTAAGTGAACCTAATGAAATCAAAAATAAGTTTCATCATATAATGAGCAACGAAATATCTTCAAATGTAGAAAATATATATGGAGACGGGAAAGCAGGGGAAAAGGTTGTAACCTACCTAGAAAGTAATATTGTAAAGTAAAAAAATTGTGAAAAACGTAAGAAAGAGTTAGGAGGCTTTTAAATTTTCTATGATCTCTTTTAGCAAATCAAATCTGATTAAAAATAAGAAGAAGATCGACATAAACTGGGCTTTATTGTTTAGTTTAGTGTTTTTGTGTGTTTTAGTTGTATCTTTATTAATTTATTTAAGAATAGAAATAGCAAACAAAGCAGGTATGACACCAAATTTCACTGTAAGCTACGATATGTTGAAATATCGTAATGCTCCTTTTTATACTGATGAATTAACCTATTTTAATTTTATTCCTTACGAAAGCTTTTCAGAAGCACTTTTAAATAGATATGAGATTTTATTCTACGACAAACAATTAATTAATATAAATCTTTATGGTTACTTCATTTATTTTCTGACGGATATATTAGGTATTAAATGGCAGATCTTATTTTGGTTTACAGGATTTACGTATTATATTGTGTTTATAATATTAATATATTATATTTTAATCAAAATTATTGGTTGTAATTCAAGTAAGGCATTTATTTTAACGTTGTTTTTGGGCCTTTCTCCTCCTGTTCTTCAATTAGCTGCATCGTGGCTAAGAGATTTGTTAATAATTGATCTTTTATTATTTTCATTGATTTTCTCAAAAAACAAAAACTTTTTTGGATGGTTAATAGTAACCATTTTACAAATGTTTATAAGAGCTTATATGGTAGTTCCTCATTTGCTTATGATGATCCATTTTTTTATGTCTAATCAAAAAAAGAAAAAATTATTCAGTTCGATTATTTTTACAACTTTTACTTTAATAATCATTCTTGTTTTACTCTACAATCAGTATGGTTTAGAAAGATTTATATCAGAATTTCCTCAAAGATTCGTTCAGAATTTTTCGGGTTTATCATTATGGTTAGTTACTGGGAAAATAGTACCTGAAGGGAACATTTATAACTTTCTTCCTAATATCGAAGATTATGCTAATTATTTTTTTGTTGCATTTTATCTTCTTATATATTTAATATGGGCAATTAAAATTGTATACAAAAACGAAAGATTGTCTTTTGAACAAAAAAAATGGCTTTTTCTTTTTTTAGTAATCGGTTTTTATATCGTGATTTTGCATTCTGCTATGCTGGGTTTTTTTGTGGCTCGAATTCAATTAATCACTGCGATTTTTGCATTTTTCTTTTTAGCTTCTTTAATTGGTCAAAGTGATAGAGAAGAGACGAAGGCTAAAAGCGCGCTTTCATAAAATCATATTTTAAGAAAATTTGGAAGAAAATTATTGCAATATATATAGAAACGGAAAAACAGGGGAAAAGATAGTGAAATTACTAAACATGGCTGTATAATAAAAATGGTTGATGAGATACTTGACAAAAGGGGTAAAAAAAGATATCACTCCTCATAGAACAAAAAACAAAAAAATAAAAAGAGAGAGAGGAGTGATATCATGAGCAACAAAATTATAGCACAAATACTGGGTATTGACAAAGGTTTTAAGTTAAAAGAGAGAAAAGATTTGAGAAAAGATGGAGAGATTTATTTTGAAGTGAGATATTCGAAAAAGGTAGGGATACCAGAATGTCCGTATAAATGTAAAGGATGTAAAGACAAGCGAGAATACATAGTACGTAACGGTAAAGCAAAAGAAAGGATTATCAAAGCCGGAAAAGTTGGGACACAAAGAATATATCTGATACATAGACCACAAAGATACATGTGTAAAAAAACAGGGAAAAGCTTCAGAAATGAGAAGATAAGTTATAGATGGCAAAGAATAACAAGAGCAGAGACAGAAAACCTTGTAAAGAATTTGCGTAAGATGAGCATATCGGCAATCGCGAAAGAGCACGGTGTAAGTGTGAGAACTGTGAGTAATTTATTAGATTCGATTGAAGTAAAGGTAGATTGGACGAAATTTCAAGATATGAAAGATATAAAGTTAGGGATAGATGAACACTCATTTAGAGGGTTTAAGATGGTGACGACGATAGTAGAATTGAACACATCAAACACGATAGCGATATTAAAATCAGACAAAAAAGAAGAGTTGAAAGGATTTTTAAATAAAATACCGTATAAAATAAAACAAAAGATAACAGAAGCGGCTATCGATATGAGAACCTCTTTTAAGAATGCAGTCAAAGAAGAATTACTTGGAGTGAAAGTAGTAGCGGACCATTTTCATGTAGTAAAAGACGCACAGAAAAAGCTAAGAGAAAGTATAAAGATAGAAGAAGAAGTAACGAATAACAATAAAAAGATACCTGTAAAATTGTTCTTTTTGAATGGAAAGAAATTATTAAAAGAGAAGAAAAAGGTAAAGAAATTATACAAAACATTGAAGGAACATCCATATCTAAAAGAGTATTATAGATACCTACTAATGTTGAAATGGATGTATAAAGCAGAAACGTATGAAGAAGGGAAAAGAAGATTACACATATTGATAGGGAAGATGGAAGAAAGTGAAGATCCTCAGGTATGGAGATGGGCCAAAACATATATAAGGTGGGAAAAAGAAATACTCCAATATTTCGTTAATAGAACAACGACGGTTAAAGTAGAAGGACGTCATACGCACATAAAATTAATAAAAAGAATAAGTTTTGGATTCAAGGAAGTTTTGAGATATACCAAAAAAGTTCTATTAGGAGTGATGCCAGAAAGATTCATAAAACTACCAAATTTCATCACAGAAGGAACAACATATTGTAAACAGTTATCCTTTCTGAGCTGAAATTACTCAACAAAAAATCTCTGTAATACCTTTTTCATCATCTCTTCAGTCTATTCTATCAACCATATTTGACAAGGAGCCTTAAACATTTGACAAATACTAAAATAGTTGCTATAATCTTTTTGTATTGTTCAAAAATTGAACGAAGGTGTTGAATATCATACAAGATAATGAAATACTCATTTTAGAAGAATTGGAAAAGAACTCTAATATAACTCAAAGAGACCTTTCAGAAAAAACAGGGTTATCCTTGGGAATGGTGAACATACTCTTAAAAAAGTTCATTAAAAAAGGATTTGTCAAATTAGAAAGGTTGAACAGCAAGAGTTTCAGGTACATATTAACCCCAGAAGGGTTCAAAGAAAAGAGTAAAAAAACAATAGAGTATATGAAAATATACTACAGAAGAACATTGCTGATAAAACAAAACATAGAAAGAATAATACAAAGATATGGAAGAAATAGAACTTACGTTCTATTTGGGAAAGATAAAGAGATGAAGGAAATAATTGAAGGGATATTGAAAGAGTTGAGAGTTAAATACAAAACAGAAAACGAAGTTGAAAAAATAGAAAGTACTAACGTTGTACTATACTGGAATGTTGAGGATAGAGAGAAGCTCGAAGGGTTAAAGTGTGGGTTTTTGATGGATCGTATTTAAACAAATAATGAAATTAAAGAATGTTGAAAAAGTTGAAGAATGGATAGAAATAACTAGTAATCTAAGAATCAAAAAGGTAGAGAGATTTGTGAACAGGTTTAAAAAGAGATATACAAGCGGTTTGAAATGTTATTATATATGAATGCATCAATAGAGTGACAGAAGTTTCTGTGAATAAAACTGAAAGTTATAAATAGAAGTAACAAATTCGAGATATTGAAATAGATAGTTCTTTTTTCTCTAGAAGAATCAAGAAAATTCAACATTCAGTAGAAAAAAAAGAATTGGACAAAATATAATAAAACCGAACGGGGACGATAATATGAATATTGGATTTGTTTCGACCTGGTTTGAAAGAGGAGCGGCTTATGTAACTAAAACATATATTAATTTTTTGAAAGAAAAGCATAATATATACGTATATGCAAGAGGAGGTGAAGCCTACGCTAAAAACGACCCAAATTGGGATTTGCCTTACGTCACATGGGGTAAAAGAGTTGGCATGGGGATGGAAATATCATTATCAGATATTTCAAAATGGATAGAAAAAAATTCGCTAGATATAATTTTTTTTAATGAGCAGCGAGATTTTACCCCTGTATATAAGATTAAAAAGAAATATCCTCATTTGATATTAGGTTCTTACATAGACTATTATAAATTAGATACAATTGAAAATTTCAAAGTATTCGACTTTTTAATATGTAATACAAAGAGGCATTATGAAGTTTTTTCATGGCATCCTCAATGTTTTTATGTGCCGTGGGGAACTGATATAATTTTATTTAATAGTTCAAAAAAAGTTAAAAATGAACGAATCACATTCTTCCATTCTCAAGGGATGTCAAATAGAAAAGGAACAGAAGTTTTAATTAATGCCTTTATTGAAAATAATTTATATCAAAGTTCGAAGTTATTGATACATACTCAAAACAATTTAAATAGCATTACAGGAATAAAGTATAAGAATTTAGAAAGATTCAATATTCAAATAATTAACAAAACAGTTACCGCTCCTGGACTCTATTATTTAGGTGATGTTTATGTTTATCCCACTAAGTTAGAAGGAATAGGATTAACTATTATGGAAGCTTTAGCTTCTGGTTTGCCTGTTATTACAACTAATTCGCCACCAATGAATGAATTTGTAAATGATATGAACGGAAAGTTAATAAAAGTTAAGAAACTTATTGCTAGAGCAGATGGTTATTATTGGCCGTTGTCTATAGTCGATGAAACTGATTTAGCGGAAAAAATGAAATATTATATAGAAAATAAAAAAGATTTAGATTATTTTTCTAAAAAAGCTCGAGAAAGCGCAGAAAATAACTTAAACGTATATAAAAACTTTTCGAAATTGAACGATATTTTTGAACAAGTCAAGCTTTTGAATATATTAACGAAAAAAGAAATAGAAAATAAAATAAAAACTAATGAAAATAAGGAATTAAAAAAAGCTGTATATTACGTTTTTAAAGAAATAGCTCCTGACTTTCTCAAAAATATGGTTATAGAGTATTATATAACACATAAAAATAAAATATGATTCTTTTTCGAAAAGTGTGAGTAGGAAAAAATGAAACACAGTTTAGATCATAATTAATTGCCGTTAAAAGAGAAAGCTAAGCTCAATATGTTGATGATAGCAGGATATTGATGTAGCTCAGACATTACCCAACGGTACCTAAGTTCAAAAAGACATTCAATTACAAAGGACTTTCTTATGAGGTTAAGTATTTTCTGTTTTTCTTTATTGCCCTTGGTAAACTTAATTTAATTCCAGCTTAATTACCCACTATTTTCGTGATAGAATTAATTATAGTAATTTAATAAATTCTAGTTTCTAAATCTCGTAATTGAAAATTTGTGGTTAACGAAATTGTTTATATATAAAAGAAAAATTCACTACAAGAATTACATTTTAAGGAGCTCTCCAAATGAAAACAGCGATGATATTTGGAACACGGCCAGAAGCAATAAAAATGGCACCGCTATACAAAAAGATGAAAGAAGAAAATATGGAGGTAAAAGTAATAGCAACCGCTCAACACAGAGAAATGCTCGATCAAGTGTTGAATCTTTTCGAAATAAAACCAGACTACGACTTAAATATAATGACAAAAAATCAAACTCTACCACAACTAACTTCAAAACTAGTTACAGAGATAGATAAAATACTAAAAATTGAACCATTCGATTACATACTAGTACAAGGGGATACAACCTCCACTTTTGTTGGAAGTCTCGCTGCTTTTTACAACAAAATATTTGTTGGGCACGTGGAAGCGGGTTTAAGAACGAACGACATATACAACCCCTTCCCAGAAGAAATGAACAGAAGACTAACAGGTACAATTGCAAAGCATCACTTTGCTTCTACCCAAAAGGCAAAAGATAACCTACTAAAAGAAGGTGTAGAAGAAAAAAACATAATAGTAACAGGGAACACGGTTATAGATGCATTACTATGGGTAAAAGAAAATAAAAACAAAGATATAGAAAAGATAAAAGAAAAGTACAACATAAAGAACAAAAAGTTTATCTTAATAACCATGCATAGAAGAGAGAACTGGGGAAAACCGATAGAAAACGTAATGAAAGCGATAAAAAGGTATCTACATGAAAACGAAGAGATGCACATAGTATTTCCAGTTCACTTAAATCCGATAGTGAGAGAAAGTGTGTATAGAATACTTGGGAATGAAGAAAAAGCTATACTGATAGACCCAGTAGAATACTTAGAATTCATAGCGTTAATGGACGAAAGCCATTACATAATGACAGATTCAGGAGGGATACAAGAAGAAGCACCCACATTGGGCAAACCAACGTTGGTGTTAAGAGAAACAACGGAAAGACCCGAAGCTATAGAAGCAGGAACAGCAAAATTAATAGGAACGCAAGAAGAACAAGTGTATCAAGCCATGAAAGAACTAGAAACAGAAAAATATGCACAAATGAGCAAAGCAAGCAATCCTTTTGGAGATGGGAAGGCATCTCAAAGAATCGTTGAATTTTTGAAAGGAACAATTCTATTTAATATTTAATAAAAGTACTATTAATACTCTTTACTGTGAATGTTTAACTATTAAGCCTACAAGTAAAAAAAGAGTTAATCTTAAATTCGAAATTGTTGAGATTATTACCCATTTCAGAAACAGGTAGAACCAACGATTAACGAAAGGTAAAGTAAGTTAAGGCAAGAAGAAAAAGAACTAAAATATTGGATAATTATCCAAAATGCTCTTTGAAAATCGAGATAATTCTTAAAAAATTGAAAAGTAACTAGAATTGAAGAATTTTTTAGGAAAAACACGCATAAAAGAAGCACAGTTATTGAATAACTGTCCATTTGGGAAGTATTGAAAAGGATTTAAACCTTCTAAAGGAACAAGCTAAGAAGCTGTTTCATACATAAGTGTTTTAGGAGAAGACAATAAATCGTCTCTACCCATCTTGTGAGCTAAGAGAGCAGAAGCGATAAGGAAAAGGTTAGAAAGGTTGCATTCGACTTCCAAAGCATAATTCTTGTCATTGGCAGAAGCAGGGGAAACCACGGTGAAGATAGGGACGTTTAGGAAAGTGATAGTATGAGCCTTGTAACCAAGATAAGACATAGCGTTCTTTGGGTTACCGTACTTATCGTAGATAGGTTTAGAATTAGAAACAGGTTTAACACCAAAATTTGCTTCTAAAGGAGAACGATAGTACTCTTTGTAATCTTTGAATTTACCGTGACTCTTCTTGTTGTTGAAGAAAGAATTAAAGACAATGGGGTAAGAATCAGCAACAAGATAGCTGATATCAAAGATCCCCTCTTTGATACCTTTAAGAACGGTAAAAACGATAACCTTATCCAAATAAGAAGGACCAAACTCCTTCTTAAAGGAAGAGAAAGTAGCTTCAGAAGGAACGTAATTGATAATAGGATCGAAACCGATGCATTTAGCAAAAGAAGGGTTACTCTTAAGGAAGTGAATCAACTCCATTACTGTAAACCCTTAACTTTCTGAACGAAGATAGCTTTAAGTAAAGCCCGGCGGGAGTACCCTGTTCTGCCCATCTTATTATTGAAATCTGGAACAACGGACCAATCGATCATATCGATTAAATCGAGAAGATACTTAAATTCAGAATGTTCTTTCATATAATCAGAGTAGACGAAATCGAAGTACAGTTGAGAAGAGTTACCGTATGTGTGCCGAGCAAAATTCAGCGTGTCCAACCAGTGAAAGTCTGGTCTGAGGAAAGGTTAGCAACCACCTCAGTAGGGAACTCTGCATAGTGGGAGGTAACGAACCTATGAAGCCAGAGGGAACAAGGTACCGGGCTGCAACGCAAGTGAAGGTATTGAGCCCCGAAATAACCATTGTGTCGGAGGTCGACGCTGTATGTAGGGTGGAAGACAGCAGTCTTACTGGCGATAAGCGAGGCAGTGAGAACCCGACGGGGTCCGAGGCCGTGGCACGGTATCAAAGGGACAAGCTGGGAACTCGGGAGACCCGCAACGTTCCTGGTGAAAGGGTATGGGCTGCCAAGCCTATAGACGGCAAGGTTGTCCAGTTGACGTTGTGGGAGTCGGACCAATGCATAGTACCTAAGAAACCCCGTAATGGGGGGTGGAGGGAAGGCGTTGGCAGCAGTGCCTTGGGACGAAAGGGACACTTTCTCCGCACACAGAGACGGACAAAGGAAGTCAACAAAACTCTCGTCCCTAACTGCTTTAGCTCGGGAAAATCCACAGATGAAATTTACCTCATTAGCTCATCTGCTCACCGTGGACTTTCTCAAAGAGTGCTTCGAGGAGCTTAAGAAAGATAAAGCTCCTGGAGTAGATGGAGTAACAGTTAAGGAGTACGAAGTCACCTTAGAGAAGAACCTTAAGGAGTTAGTGGAGAAGTTAAGGGCAAAACGTTATAAACCTCAGCCTGTAAGGAGGATAGACAGCCTCACGGCAGATGAGGATATATATCCCAAAGTCCAGGGGAGGAAAAAGGCCGCTGGGCATCCCCACCGTGGAAGACAAGTTAGTCCAGATGGCGTTGAAGAAAATCCTTGAGGCAATCTATGAGGTTGACTTTCTTGATGTATCTTATGGCTTTCGTCCTAAAAGAAGCTGCCATCAAGCTCTGGATATTCTGGACAAGGCGGTAATGACTAAGCCCGTCAACTATATAGTGGATATGAACATCGAGAAATTTTTCGATAACGTAAACCACAAATGGTTGATGAAGTTTCTGCGGATGCGGATAGCTGACTCAGGCACTTTAAGGTTGATAGGACGCTTCTTAAAGGCAGGGGTAATGGAAGAAGGCAAATATTACCAAATAGACAGGGCACGCCGCAAGGTGGGGTGTTAAGTCCCCTTCTAGCTAATATTTATCTTCACTTCAGTTTAGACCACTGGTTTGAGAAGGTAGTAAAAAGACAAAGTAAGGGGTTTTCTCAGCTTATCCGGTATGCTGATGACTTTGTTGCCTGCTTTCAAAGGGTTGATGATGCAAGAGCATTTGGAAAAGAGTTGAGGGAACGGCTAAACAAAGTTGGGTTGAAAATATCGAAAGAGAAAAGCCGAATAATTTGCTTTGGTCGTTACCCATACTACTGGGCACGAAAGAAAGGTAAGAAGTTAGCGACCTTTGATTTTCTTGGTTTTACCCATTACTGTACAAAGACAAGAAAAGGCTATTTTAAGTTAGGACGGAAGACTTCAAAGGCAAAGTTTAGACAGGGAATAAAGGAAATGAACCAGTGGTTAAAGGATGTCCGTAACCAAGTAGAGTTGAAAGAATGGTGGAAAGTGTTAAAACTGAAGTTAATAGGACATTTTCGCTACTATGGGATAAGCGGAAACATGCGAAAGATACGGGCGTTCCACAAACAAACCGTAAGATTGGCTTTTAAGTGGATAAACAGACGCAGTCAGAAGAGGAGTTACAACTGGGAACAATTTCAGCAGTTTCTCCACTTTAATCCTTTGCCTGTACCAAAGATATATCACTTAACTTACACTCTGTCCTGAAGACAGTGATGCACTACTGAAGAGCCGTATGCGGGAAATCCGCACGTACGGTTCTGTGAGGGGGCAGTGGAAATAGGGTTAAGGTAAACCTAAACGGGCACGAAACTGGAAACGGTGGATACAGCCAAGGAGAATCTAAGGCCACTACGCAACTGCTCTACTCGACAATGACAATTGAATGACCTCCTTACGAGATAATAAAGATATGGTATCAAATAAATTATACAGTGAGGAGGTAGAAGTATAATATTGAAGGTATTAAAAGTTGGTTACAATGGGTATTTTATAGTTTCTGAAGACACTAAACTTCAAAAGCAAAGGAGGAAATTCCATGTACGAAGAAATCTTTGAAATGATAAACACAGGAGAAATAAACAAAGCTCAAGAACAAATAGAAAAAATATCCGATGATGATCCGAAAAAATACAACTTAAAAGGACTAATACACTTCAACAAAAAAGAAATCGAAAAAGCCAATAAGAAAATAACTAAAAAAGTTGCCGAAGATCAGTATGATTTATTTTTAGATAATATAGTCTCCAAGTTTATGGAATTTACCCCATACACAGACAAATACATCGATTCTTTCGATTTTGAAGGTTCTAGAATTAGAATTGGAAAGGTAGAAGAAATAACAGATGAGGTTAGCCTTATTGAATTTATAGTAAAAAATAAAAAGGGACAACAATTAGCATTGCAAAATATTTGGTATAACCACTTTACTAAACAAATAATTTTACCAGATTATATCTCATTAAGTAAAAATAAAAATAAAAATAAAATTCAAAATATTATTTATCAGATACTTGATCTCAGGCTAACTTACATTGGTAACATCTTTAGATTTCCAGGAAGCAGAAAATATTTTCCAGGAAGCAAAAAATATTGGGAAGAAAGATACAAAACAGGAGGTAATTCAGGACAAGGTTCTTATGGAAAATTAGCAGAATTCAAAGCAGAAGTAATAAATTCTTTTGTAAAGGAGAAAAGAATTAATTCGATTGTAGAATTTGGCTGTGGAGATGGGAATCAAGTATCTTTGTTTGACTTTCCAAAGTATATTGGTTTGGATGTTTCAGAGACTGCTGTTAATTTGTGTAGAGAACGTTTTATGAAAGAAAAAACAAAAAGTTTTTTCTTATATAATCCAGAAGAGGTAGAAAGCAACAAATCTCTTTTTAAGGCTGAGATGTCGTTGTCATTGGATGTGATTTACCACCTGGTTGAGGATTTGCATTTTGATTTATATATGCAAAACTTATTCCTATCTGCAGAAAAATTTGTTATCGTCTATTCTTCAAACACAGATAAAAACCCAAAAGGAACCCCCCCTCACATCAAACACAGAAGATTTACTGATTGGATTGAAAAGAACGCACCAGAATGGGAATTATTTCGTAAGATAAAAAACAAATATCCTGAGGAGTCTTCCGCTGATTTTTTCATTTTCTGCAGGCGCCAAGAAGGTCTAAATAATTGTTGATAATATAACGGTCATTGAGAATATAAAAATTATTTACATTATATAAGCTTCACTTCTCTCTCAGCGTCCTTAGCTAAAAAAGTAGCTGAAAATTATTTAAATGTTCATGGGGAAAATTCAGCAATACTTGAAGTTTTGGGAGATGGATTATACTTTGAAGAAGATAATTTGAAAGCAAAAAAACATACCTGAAAGCATTAAAATTATCTTCAGCTACGAGTGTAAAGAAGAAACTTCAAGATAAACTTGAAGATACTACAAAAAAGATTGATAATACAAAAAATATGACTAAAGTTGCTTTAATAATAGCAGAAGTATTAGATTCATTTACTGATGATGTTTTAGAGGGACTTTCTGATTATTTTTGAGTAAGGAAGTCTACACTTCCAAAAAAGCGAGGGGGAATATATAGCGTATTAACAAAAGTGTTGCAAACAAAATTTTTAAATGAAAAAGTGGGTTCTATCACGAAAATAGCGGGTAATTAAGCTGGAATTAAATTAAGTTTACCAAGGGCAATAAAGATAGTGATTTTTAAATTCTTTAATGTTTTAAAACCAAAAGCCCTTTTAGAAAATCCTCTAAGTTTAGAGTTCATACCTTCTATTTTACCGTTTGAGTTATTTAAGAAAAAAGGCTTTGAAGTTTTCGTGGGAGAGTATTGTAGAAAAGGAAGTAGAGGTGTATAACGAAGTCTTAAATAGATTTGGAGGAAGTAATGCCTAAAGAGAGAGAATTTATTAAATCTTTTTTTCAGTTTTCAATGGGTCAATGGATAGCTGCTTTGATTTCCTTCATCACTACTCCTATTACCACTTGGCTTATAATCCCAGAGGAGTTTGGTAAGGCATCGATGTTTACTTTGGCTTTCAATTTACTTCTCAACGTTGCACTTCTTGGAGCGGATCAGAGCTTTGTTCGTATGTTTTATGAAAGGTCTGAGGATAAGAGAAGGGATTTACTTTGGGATTCTTTGTTGCCGAGTTTGAGTATAGGCGTTGTTGTTTTTGTTGTCATTGGTATCTTTTGGAAAGAGTTGTCTTTCATTCTTTTTGGAGATTATAATCATTTTCTTCCGATTTTTTTGTTGGGCGTTACCATATTAATCGGTATTTTAGAGAGATTTTCCACTTTGGCTGTTCGGATGAAAAAAAGAGGTATCGCTTTTTCTACGTTGAGGGTAGTAAACGGAGTAACAAATGCGGTTTTTACAATTTTATACGCCCTTTTTGTTTCAAGAAGTTTTTATGCTGTTATCATTGGTTTGTTTTTTTCTCATATAGTTACCGCTTTATTAGCGATCTTTTTTGAAAGAGAATTGTGGTTTGGTAAGTTCAAAGTTGATTTTAAATCTATAAAAGCGATTGTTAGGTACGGTCTCCCTTTTGTTCCTACTTTTTTAATTACTTGGCTTTTTCAATCGATAGATAGGTTGTCGTTAAGAAATTATTCTGATTTCACGGAGATAGGTTTGTATTCTGCTGCTTTCAAAGTAGTTTCAGTGATGAGCTTAATTCAAGCTGGTTTTACTACGTTTTGGACTCCCGTTTCTTATGAAAGCTACGAAAAAGAACCTGAGAGTAAGGGGATTTTTGAGAAGACCTCTGTGTTTATAGCCGCTGCGATGTTTGTGTTTGGATTGCTATTAGTTGTGTTTAAAGATGTGATATTTTTGCTTTTAGAGAGTTCTTATAGGCAGGCGGCTGGAATTAGCTCTTTTTTGATTTTGATGCCTATTATGTATACTGTTTCTGAAACGACGGTTGTTGGTATCAATTTTAAGAAAAAAACATATTGGCATATGTTGATAGCAACTGTGGCAGCAGGGGTTAACGTGTTTGGGAATTTGATGCTTGTTCCTGTATATGGTGCAAAAGGTGCAGCATTTTCTACTGGGGTGTCGTATATAGTTTTCTTTTGTATGAGGACGTTTATATCTAGGAGTTTGTTCCCTGTTAATTACCATTTGGGTAAATTTTTTATTAGTACCTTTGTTTTTGTGGTCGTTGCTTTTATAAACACTTTTGTTATTAATATGGTTTTTCAGGTTGTGTCTGCTGTTTTGGGTTTGATCGTTGTAATGTTTGTGTATAGAGATCAGGTGAAATATGTGTTTGATTTGGGGGTTGATTTGATGAGGGAAGTGAAGGAGAGGGTTGCTAGCAGGTGAAGGGGGAGTTGGTAGGGCTTTACCGAGGTCGCAGAAATACTAATGGAATACTATATGGGTAAATGATTTAGTTAATTATTAGATAAAATATTAGATTGTTGAAAATATACAAGGCATCTAAATAAGGCGTCTTTTTTATTGGTTGAGTCTTTTATCTGCCTATGTAAGATTACTTAGCTTATTTTAAGGCAATGATTTGAGGTGGTTCTGTTAAATAGAATAAAACAGGTGATTTTATGTGCTATGCCTAACCGAATACGGGTTCTTTCCACTGATTGTTTAATCCTATCCATTATTTTCTAGAAAAAGAACTTTCTGTCTCAGCATCTCAAATTTGTTTCTTCTATACATTATCCTTTTAATAACTTTCAGTTTATTCACAGAACTTTCTGCTAGCCCATTGTTGTATTCATATACAATAGCATTTCTAACCGCTTACATATCTCTTTTTAAACCACTCACAAATTTATCTATTTTTCTAATTTTTAAGTTACTAGCTTTTTCTCGAAAAGTGTACCACCCTATCACACAAATCCTGTATAATGAATTTGGTAAAAAAAAATGTACGATTTTTGTATTTTAACAAACACAAAAGTCAAAGAGCGATAGCAAAAGAAATGGGGATACACAGAGCGACGGTTAAAAGAGCTATTAAGCAAGGGAGATAGAGGAGAAACTTGGTATCAATCAAAAAGAAGGATAAAGGAAACAAGGGTAGACACATAAGTATAGCGATGAAGAGTCTTTTGAACTGAGCCATATTATTTGAACTCTTCTTTTAATTTTTGTTATTGGCTTTTAAAAAGGTAGCTTCCCTATAAGTTATAATTTAAATGTGTTGATAAAACAATAAAGAATGAGGAAAAACTAAATGAAAGAGATTTTTTTAGAATTAGTTATTTGATTAATAGGAGTTATTATAAAGATTTATTTGCGCTAAAAAGTTTTTCAAATCAAGATACTATTTCTACGGGTGATTCTATTGCTGATAAAGATGTTCTCGAAAGTTTGTTTAGTTATGGCTTTATAGAAAATAGAGGAATCGATGGGGGTAATTCAAATTTAAATAGTGGAGGAACTATTTATAGTATTAATAGATATGGAATTATCGTAAGGGATATCCTTTAGTTTTATGAAAATGTATAGAAATGATGAATGCATTGAAATAATAATTGAAGATCATAAAAATATGAAGCAAAATTAAAAGACATCGAATTATGATCTAACCAATCTTTTTCACGGACATCTAATATTAACTAATGTGTTCTTTTTCTTTTTAATATTTTTTCGTGTATAATTGCCATGAGCTCTCAGTTCTTGATTTTGTACTTTGTAATGATAGTTAGGATCATATTGTTTCACCTCGCTTTA
Organism: Petrotoga mobilis SJ95; assembly: GCF_000018605.1. NCBI lineage: Bacteria > Thermotogati > Thermotogota > Thermotogae > Petrotogales > Petrotogaceae > Petrotoga > Petrotoga mobilis. The sequence continues at coordinate 1,393,201 of NC_010003.1, forward strand.
GTATTGTTTGAGGATCTGCCTTAATCCTTAGACCTCTTCTAGGGCGTTCCCTACTAATACGGCCTTGAAAGGTCCATCAAGTATCGGTGCCTTGAATTTTGCAAATTCTAATAGGATAAGGTTTAACCCAATAAAATATAAACATCAATCTATTTGGATAGGATGCACTATAGATAACAAAAATGGTTTATCTAGAGGAACATGGAATTAGTTGTTAGTGGTGATAATATGGATGCTGATTTGGTATTTTCAATAAAGAATTCTGACCATAATAAAATTTATGTTGTGAGAGATAATAAAATACTTTTTCGATTAAAAATTAAAGAACCAGATAAAGACAAATATGATTCTTATGACGGAGAATTAGATATAATGATGGATGGAATTAAAAATCATCCTTTTGATAATTTGTATTTTCAAAAAGATAATCACAAAGAAAAGTTCAAAAAATCGATTTATAAGGTATCTTGGCATGGATTTAGTTATAATCAAAATGGAAATATAAAAATGCCAGTTATAAATCTCAAAAACCAAAAAAATCAAAAAGATTTAGAAATAAGACATGAAGGTAAAATTAAAAACGATAAATTGTTTCCATTTCCAATTTGTAGCTTATATATTCCTAAAAATTTTTTTGATAATTCAATAAAATTTCAAAAAATTCAAGATGGAATACCCAAGGACAATATCATTAATGTAAAAAAAGATGTTTTTTCTAGGATTGATTTTTTTATTTTGCCAAAAAATTATAGTGCAAATGACTTTTTTTTGACATTAGCGAGTTTGTTATATTTAATTTCAGATAATACTTTATTTTCTAGAGAATATCATGGTGAAGTTAGAAAACTGAAAAAATATCATCCTTACAAATCTTTTAAAAATTATCGATCATGATATTCTTTATAGAATAATAGAAAATGAAGAAACATATTTACCTGAGTTGGATAATACATATAGCCTATTTTTACATAATCCAAATAATTCTTTTGATGTGCTATATAATAGATTAACAAAGATAGGGGAAGATAGATATTCTCTAAGAGATGAACATGATAAAGAATTAGAAAGAATAAGAAATAAATATAAAAGCAATGATTAAAAAATTAAAGAGCAGACGATTTGAAAAAAGAATTTTACGATTTTTGTATTTTAACAAACACAAAATACCCTCTTCAGAAATAGGTAGAAAGTACAACTAAAAAAAGGTAAAATAAGTAAAGGCAATAAGAAAAAGAGCTAAAATATTAGGAAATTATCCTAAGCGCTCTTTGAAAAACTTAAAAAAAGAAACCAAATCCTTGACCTTCTGAACAAAGATAGCTCTAAGCAAAGCCCGAAGGGAGTACCTGTTCTGCCCATCTTATTATTGAAATCTGGGACAACGGACCAATCGATCATATCGATTAAATCGAGAAGATACTTAAATTCAGAATGTTCTTTCATATAATCAGAGTAGACGAAATCGAAGTACAGTTGAAACAATAAAGATATGGTATCAAATAAATTATACAGTGAGGAGTTAAAAAGCATAATATTGAAGGTATTAAAAGTTAGTTGCAATGCATGTTTTAGAGTTTCTGAAGACAGTAAAAATAAATTATTAAGGAGGTAACAGTAATGAAAGCTGGAGACTTCAAAAAAACAGTTTTAGATAATTTACAATTGAACATCCAGAATGGCAGTCGGGCAAGCATGGCGGATTACAAAAAAGCTTTAGACAAAATTTTAGATATAGCAGATGAAGCGGAAATACCTATTGAAGAAATTGAAGACCAATTAAGATATGTACAAGCCGAACCGGAAGATTGTGCAGAAAGTTTGACTAATGTCTTTGCAAGAGGACTGTTAGAATGGTATTTAGAAGAACCTGGTAGAATCTATTTCTTGGAAGGCGCAGTAAAAGAACTAGGGGCGCAAGATGGCTTCAGTATTTTATCAAAAGGCCAGTACCTATATTGGGTAGAAGTTTTATTAGAAGTAACCGAGAAAGGTTTGGAAGAAATAGAGGAACCAGATCTTATAAATATGGATTTAACAGAAACAGATTCGGAATTAGTAGATTTGGAAGAAATAGCAGAAACAGATTGGGATGATACAGATTTGTTAGAAGCAGTTTTGGAAGATTTGAATTTGGAAGAAACACCAGAAATAGATACAGAAGATCAAAATAACAAAGAAATAAAAAACTAAGTTTTATACTGAATCCCGACCTTATTGATGGTGATCTTTTCAAAAAAACATTTTTAAAGTTGCTATATTCGATGGAGGATTCACAGAAATATCAAAAGGACAATAATAAAATCAGAATAATAGTCAAGGCATTTGCATTTAATAAACGAAAAGCATTCTGATTTTTTGATGTTAAAACTGAAATTACATTCGGAGTTGATAAATAGTGAAGGTACTGTTCATAACAAATTTGTTGCCATTTTCTCATAATCCTGCACGTGGGATTTTCATAACAAATAGGCTTAAAACTATGCAAAGTTTTGATATAAACTTCGATGTTTATGGTATTACTTCTAAAGATTCTTTTGGAGTAAAATTTTTAAAAAAGATTCTTTCTATACCAAGCGTAAATTCTACTGATTCATTTTATGAAGTCGATGGTGTAAAATACAAATATGCGTCTTTTAGTAGAAGTTTAGGTGATGTCTTTAATTCGAGAGTATTGAAGAAAAATAATCAAATTAAAGATTCAAAAGAAGTTGCAGAGGATCTATTTGATAAAATTAAGCATAATGAGTTTGATATAATCCATGCCCATGGGATGTATGACGCACCTGCTGGATTAGTTGCGAAACTGTTATCGCAAAAGTTAAGTGTTCCATATGTAGTTACTTGCCATGGTAGCGATATAAACTTAGCGATGCCTAAGGCAAAAGAATTGTACGTTGATGTTTTAGAAAATGCTGCAAAGGTTATCTTTGTAAGTAATGCCTTATTGAACAAAGCTAAATCATTTGGATATGCTGGTGAGAATTCTGTTGTTATTCCCAATGGAATCGAACCAGATATCTTTAAACCTTTGGATAAAGAAAAGATAAAAGAAGAACAGGGGCTGTCTAAAAAGGTTGTTGGGTTTGTAGGTGGATTGAAGAAAGTAAAAAGGGCAGATAAATTGCCCGAAATTTTTTCTTACATTTCTTCAATCTACGATGCTGAGTTTTTAGTTGTTGGAGATGGTGAGTTAAGAAAAGATATTGAAAATGAATGTAAGAAAAGAAAGTTGCATGTTAAGTTTGTTGGAAGTGTTTCTCATGAAGATGTACCTTATTATATGAATGCTATGGATGTAATGATACTTCCGAGTAGGAATGAAGGCTGGCCGTGCGTTGTATTGGAAGCACAGGGATGTGGGGTAGCTGTTGTTGGTAGCGGCAACGGAGGTATACCTGAGGCAATTGGAGATGGAGGAATAGTTGTAGAAGAAGGAGAAGATTTTGAAAAAAGGTTTGCTCAATCGGTTGTAAAGTTGTTAGAAAATCCAATTGATGGTAGTTATTTAAGAAAAAGGGCTTTGGGGTTTTCGTGGGAGAGTATTGTAGAAAAGGAAATAGAGGTGTATAACGAAGCTTTAAATAGATTTGGAGGAAGTAATGCCTAAAGAGAGAGAATTTATTAAATCTTTTTTTCAGTTTTCAATGGGTCAATGGATAGCTGCTTTGATTTCCTTCATCACTACTCCTATTACCACTTGGCTTATAATCCCAGAGGAGTTTGGTAAGGCATCGATGTTTACTTTGGCTTTCAATTTACTTCTCAACGTTGCACTTCTTGGAGCGGATCAGAGCTTTGTTCGTATGTTTTATGAAAGGTCTGAGGATAAGAGAAGGGATTTACTTTGGGATTCTTTGTTGCCGAGTTTGAGTATAGGCGTTGTTGTTTTTGTTGTCATTGGTATCTTTTGGAAAGAGTTGTCTTTCATTCTTTTTGGAGATTATAATCATTTTCTTCCGATTTTTTTGTTGGGCGTTACCATATTAATCGGTATTTTAGAGAGATTTTCCACTTTGGCTGTTCGGATGAAAAAAAGAGGTATCGCTTTTTCTACGTTGAGGGTAGTAAACGGAGTAACAAATGCGGTTTTTACAATTTTATACGCCCTTTTTGTTTCAAGAAGTTTTTATGCTGTTATCATTGGTTTGTTTTTTTCTCATATAGTTACCGCTTTATTAGCGATCTTTTTTGAAAGAGAATTGTGGTTTGGTAAGTTCAAAGTTGATTTTAAATCTATAAAAGCGATTGTTAGGTACGGTCTCCCTTTTGTTCCTACTTTTTTAATTACTTGGCTTTTTCAATCGATAGATAGGTTGTCGTTAAGAAATTATTCTGATTTCACGGAGATAGGTTTGTATTCTGCTGCTTTCAAAGTAGTTTCAGTGATGAGCTTAATTCAAGCTGGTTTTACTACGTTTTGGACTCCCGTTTCTTATGAAAGCTACGAAAAAGAACCTGAGAGTAAGGGGATTTTTGAGAAGACCTCTGTGTTTATAGCCGCTGCGATGTTTGTGTTTGGATTGCTATTAGTTGTGTTTAAAGATGTGATATTTTTGCTTTTAGAGAGTTCTTATAGGCAGGCGGCTGGAATTAGCTCTTTTTTGATTTTGATGCCTATTATGTATACTGTTTCTGAAACGACGGTTGTTGGTATCAATTTTAAGAAAAAAACATATTGGCATATGTTGATAGCAACTGTGGCAGCAGGGGTTAACGTGTTTGGGAATTTGATGCTTGTTCCTGTATATGGTGCAAAAGGTGCAGCATTTTCTACTGGGGTGTCGTATATAGTTTTCTTTTGTATGAGGACGTTTATATCTAAAAGATTGTTTCCTGTGAAATATCATTTGGGTAAATTTTTTATTAGTACGTTTGTTTTTGTGGTCGTTGCTTTTATAAACACTTTTGTTCCTAATATAGTTTTTCAGGTTGTATCTGCTGTTTTGGGTTTGGTTGTTGTGATGCTTGTGTATAGAGATCAGGTAAAATATGTGTTTAATTTGGGGGTTGGTTTAGTGAGGGAAGTGAAGGAGAGGGTAGTTAGTAGGTGAAATTATGAAAATTCTAAGTTATAGAATCTTACTTAAGAAAGAAGCTGAAGGAGGTTATACCGTTATAGTCCCTCTTCTTCCAGGATGTGTTACATACGGAGATACAATGGAAGAAGCAATAAAAATGGCGAAAGAAGCTATTCAATTATACATAGAAAGCCTGCAAGAACACGGAGAGGAGATACCTTCTGAAGAAGAAACTATGGAGTATACATTAACGGTGGAAATTTAAATGTCGAAACTACCAAACCTTACCCCTCAGCAAGTTATCAAAATTCTTGAAAAGCAAGGTTTTGTGTTAGATAGGGTTAAATGCACATAGTGAAAGAAAAGTAGTTAGCAATTGAAAATGTTCATTAAAATTAGCAGCAATTTTTATTCGAAAAAACGCCCACGTCGGGCGTCTTTTCAGAAACTATTTCAATAACTCTTTTAGTTCTTCTATGGTTATTTCCAACAAGTTATCTCCTATGTAATCTATCGTCTTCTCATCTGCTTTTCTTATCTTATCTTTTATTTCTTCAGTTAGTTGGTTACCAAATCTTTTGCTTAATATTCTAATTGCAAATTCAAGTTTCCCTTCTCTTTCACCTTCTAATTTAGCCTTTTCTCTGTCTCTTTTTGCTATCTCTTCTAATGTGTTAAACATTTTTGGCACCTCCATTTCTTTTAGCTCTTCGAACCTTTCTTCTATCTCTTCGTAATCTGTCCTCTTTCCGAACAGTTCTATGAATGCGTTTCTGTGTTTATCAAACTTTTCTTTTTCTTCTTGTGGCAACTTCGATATTATATCTTTATTTATAATCTTTAGCAACTCTTCTGCGTTTTTTATCCTTACGTTTGGTTTGTCCGTTAATAAGATTACCCCTAGTGCCTTCTTCATGTTTATTATCGTTTCTTCTTTTATATTACTTAAATTTATTAGTTCATAATTTGCTTTTATTAAGTATTCTTCCATGTTTTTTATCTCTGTTATCTTGTCTTTTACATCCATTGGTGATGTCCATTTCGCTTTTCCATCGTAAAAGACCATCCCTATTATGACTGGTAGTTTGAATCCTTTTTGCTCTGATTCTTTTTTGTGACTTTTTACATATTGTTCCCATATTCTTACTTTGTATGCCAACATCCTGAATGCCATCAGTTGGTCAACTCTACTTTGATGCTCCAACAATAAGTATATGTATACATCTTGACCGTTTCTTTTTTCTATCTTGTATAGTATGTCTGATCTTTTTATGGAGAAGTCTTTGCCTATTAGTTCAGTTTGTTCACGTTTTAAATCTGTTTCTTTTATTTGTTTTGTTATCTCTCTTGGTAGAAAGGCTTTTAGAAAGTCATAGAATACGGTTCTGTCTTCAAATAATTCTTTGAATATCGAATCTTTTATTGGATTAGACATAAGCTTCTCCTTTTTGGTTTATTTTTTGTTGTGTTTAGCGCCCCTTCGCCCCGCTGCCCACCCCATAAAATTAGTGAAGTGTTTTCTTTGTCAACTTAATTATACCATATCTTTTTGAAGGTGAGCTGTCTTATCGTGTAACTCTTGTATAATGAGTTTTATAGCGCCCTTCCCCCGCTGCCCGCCCACAAAGAAGAGGTTCTTTGTTTAGCGCCCCTTCGCCCCGCTCCCCACCCATAAGGAAAAGGGTCTGTTTTTTTCACCCCGCAGCCTGCCCTACATCTTTTTGTTTTATTCTTCTAATTCTGTGAAGCCTATTCCTATTGCCCCAGGCCCAGAGTGAGCTCCAATTACTGCTCCCAACGTACCTGAGTATATTTCACCTTCATAGTTTAGTTTTTCTTTGAGTTTTTCTATCATGTATTCTTCGTCTTCTTTACATATGGCGTTTCTTGTACAGATAATTGCTTTTTTAGGATCTTTTATTCTATCTGAAATTATATTAACCATTTCTTCCAATGATTTTCTTCTTGATCTAACTGCTTTTATCGGTTTTACTACTCCATTCACAAATTCCATTATCGGTTTTATATTTAATAGAGTACCGACGAACTGTGTGGCGCCACCTATTCTTCCACCGGCTTTCATGTATTTCAAGGTTTTTACAGTGAATATTGTACTAGTTTTTTTGATCGATTCTTTGGCTATTTTAGAGATTTCTTCAAAATATTTTTTCCCACTTTTAATTATTTGAGCGACTTTTATTTCCAAAGCAGCCTGACCACATGTACAGGTTCTTGTGTCTATTAAGGTTATTTTTGAGTCTTGGTATTTCTCGGTGAAATCATTTTTTGCTATATTGGCATTTTGATAGCTTGCAGATAAATCGCTTGATATTGTTGTGACTATTATCTCTTTGAAACCTTTATCATATGTTTCTTTAAAAGCGTTGAACCAATCTTCTGGATTTGGTGCTGCAGTTTTTGGAGCTTTGTCTGGATTTTCAGCCATTTTCTTATAAAATTCTTCATCGGAATAATCTTTGCCTTGAACAAGATACTCTTTCTCATCAAAGGTTATGTAAAAAGGGATTTTTACGATATTATATTTTTCAAGAATTTCTGATGGTAAATTGCTTGCAGCATCAACTATCTGTGCTATTTTAGGCATAAAAAATCCTCCCTTAAATAGTTTTTTCAATTATAATTATATATCAATTAATAAATAAAAATATACCACCCTATCACATAACTTTTGCAAACGAGCTTTATAGCGCCCCTTCGCCCCGCTCCCCACCCATAAGGAAGAGGGACCTGCGGTCCCTTAAACCCTGTTTTTCACCCATAAGGAAAAGGATTTTTATTTGCACCCTTTCCCTGTTTTTCACCCATAAGGAAAAGGATTTTTATTTGCACCCTTTCCCTGTTTTTCACCCATAAGGAAAAGGATTTGTTCCTTTTTACCCCGCTCCCCGCCCATAAGGAAAAGGGCTCCATCTGATCAGTTATTTTCGATGAATTTTTCTATACTTTTAATGAATTGTCTAATGTCATCCAAATTTTCTGTTATTATGTCGTACAGCTCTTCTTCAGAGATCATGTGATACATATGGACCAATCTATTCCGATAACCAGCCATTTGAATCAATTTCTGGCTCAAATTCTTGTTTATAATATCTTTTTCTCCAAGCCCCAAAGCAATAGCTTTATACTCAGTGGACATGTCTATGCTACCTGTCTTAGCTAATATATGCCTTCCAATATCAAAGATTGCTTCTAAAGACCTTCGGAGAAAGCTTTCAGCGGCTGCAGGGTTTCTTCTATCTCGTAGAAATTCTTCTTTTGATAAGTGAGATAGTATTTCTAATTGAATTAGATAGTCATTGATGAATATCAATCTATCTCTAATAAGCTCTTTATTTATCATCTTTCATTTCTCCTCGTACTTTTCTAATACTTCCTTGGTGTATAAATCGAGTACATATTTAAAATCCGCAGCCCGCCTTAATATCATCATTTCATATTCATCTTTAAAACTTTCTGATTCGCTATATACGCATATGCCTTTTAACGCTTCGGTTTGGAATACAGAATGAGTTTCTTGCAAAAAAACCAGATCCAATTTGTAAGGTTTGAATAATTCTTCTAATTCATTGTATATACTTGCATAAAGCTTGTATCTATGCTTTATATTATCCAAATCAAACAAAAATACTATTCCCACATCTATGTCAGTGAGGGGATCATCTATTTTTATATCGTTATTATCATTGTTTTTTAGTAACTGATAAGCCTTTTCTTTCTGCGAGCCAAACAAATAAACTAACCCTATTTTATATTTTTTACACAAATCTTTTATAAATTCTAATTTGTTCTGAACCATGTTGTTCACCTGCTTAATTCTTTTGTATTTAAATCTTATACTGTCTTGGGAAACTTTAAAAAGATAGATGCAGCGCCCCTTCCCCAGCTCCCCACCCAAAAGGAGGAGGGACCTGCGGTCCCTTAAACCCTGTTTTTCACCCATAAGGAAAAGGATCAATATTTGCACCCCTTCCCCTGCAGCCCGTCCATATGAGGATTAAATTGATTTTTGCTATTTTAATTATATCATATCTTTTTGAAGGTGAGTTATTTTATCATATACTTCCGTATAATAAGTTTTATAGCGCCCTTCCCCGCTCCCCACCCAAAAGGAAGAGGGACCTGCGGTCCCTTAAACCCAAGGGGGTGAAGGGCTTCGCCCTGTGACCCTTTTAAAAAAGTGCGTTTTTGTGAGCTGCGCTTAGTCATTATTTGCACCCCTTCGCCCCGCTCCCCACCCATAAGGAAAGAGGGACTTGCGGTCCCTTAAACCCACGGGGGGTGAAGGGCTTCGCCCTGTAACCTTTTTAAAAGTAGAGTGTTTTTTGTAAGCTGCGCTTAGTCGTTATTTGCGCCCCTTCGCCCCGCAGCCCACCCGTTTAAGGAAGAGGGATCACCCTTCGCCCCGCAGCCCGCCCATCTAAGGAAGAGCGTTGCCCACCCCTTTAAGGAAGGAAATCTTTACTTTTTTAAAAAATTAGTGTTATAAGAATAGGGACGGAAAGAGAAAGTATTACTCCTTGTCCAAAGGCTATTAGAGTAGTTTCTTTATCAGTGCTTTTTGATATTACTCCAAGCATGGTGTCCATTGAAGTGGCTCCTCCAATTGATGCTGCTCCTAAAGGTGACCATTTAGCAACTAAAGGAATTAAAACTATCGCTAAAATTTCTCTAATTACATTTGCAGTGAAAGAAATTGCTCCTAGAACAGGAGAGTAGAGATTGCTGATCATAACCCCTGAAAGTGAATACCAACCGAATCCTGCAGATGCGCCTAGTGATTCTTTTAAATTTAAATTCGTGAAAAATATTGCTAATGATCCAAAGATAAGACTTCCTAATATAGTTAAAATTGATTGAAAGAGTATATTTTTCATGTTGACTTTTAATTTTGAGAGTATTTTTTCTTCACTGCCAATATCAACCCCAACACTAAAAACTAAAAACATTAATAAAATAGTTGTTAAATTGCTAGGGATATTAAAGTTAAAATAGATACCAGATATTATTCCAGCAACGACTGCAGATAATAGCAATATCATTTAGTTTTCTCCTTTTTAAAGAACTTTTCGTAAATGGAAGTGAAAAGAACGCTTCCAATAATGGAAAAAACAGCTATGTATAAAGCTGTGATTCCAATTTCTTTAATTTGAGAAATCAAGACGTCATCGTTGCCAATTTCATAACCCATGAAAAAGAGTAACAAAACCGTTGACCATAAAACGGGTTTAATTTTTTTCAACCATTTAAGCCATCCTTTTAATCCCATGAAAAGGCCAATTGAAAAAGCTATAAGTATTCCCACCATCATAATGGAACCACCTCACACCCTGCCTTTATAATTTTTAAAATTTCCCCATTTTTTTCAGCTTTTCAGATATTTTTCTTACGTCTTGTGAGTTTTCTTCTTTTGTGATTAAGATACCGTTTTCTCCTTCAACCACTATAATATTTGATAATCCAACTATTCCTACAAATTTATCGGATTTAACGAACACATTTTTCCCATTTATGACTTCAACATTTTCGTCGTTGTCTGAGTATCCTTGCAGTTCCCTTACAGATACCCAGTGCCCTACATCAGACCATGTAAAATCGGCTTTTACTACATAGACTTTATCAGATCGCTCTAATAGGGCGTAATCGATGCTTATTTTTTCGATAGTGGGCATGATTTTTCTTAAGCTCTCTGTGTCCCATGGAGAGATGTTTATGAGTTTGTTATAGATGTCAGAAGAATGTTTTTTCATTTGTTTTAAGAATGTGCTTTTTTTCCATACAAAGATCCCGCTGTTCCAATAGAAGTTGCCTTTTGATAGAAAGGTTTTAGCTGTTTCAGGGTCTGGTTTTTCTTTGAATGAATTGACTTTGTATGTTGAGTTGCTTATTGGTTTTCCTGCTTCTATATAGCCGTAACCAGTTTCTGGCCTGGTTGGTGTTATTCCGAAAGTGAATAGTCCGTTGAATTCTTGGGCGCCTTGTATTGCCTTTGATAGAGTGTCCCAAAATTTTGATTTGTCAGGTATGTAATGGTCGGCAGGGAGTATTGTTACTATCTCATCATCTTGGGCTGCTAGAGTTCCTATCATGCAGGCTGGTGCGGTGTTTCTTGGAATTGGTTCTAAGATGATGTTTTCTTTGGGTATTTCTGGAATTTCTTTCATAGTTAGTTGTTGATATTTTTCTGATGTAATGATAAAGATGTCTTTGGGTTCCATTTTGTAGCGCATTCTTTCATAGGTTTCTCTTATGAGGGTTTTGTCTGAGAAAAGTTTTAGGAATTGTTTTGGTGTTTTTGAGTTTGATAGAGGCCAAAATCTTTCTCCTGAGCCTCCTGCAAGGATTATTGCCTTCATAATTACCTCCTTTTGTGATAGCGCCCTTTCACCCCGCAGCCCACCCAGGTGGAAGAGGGACCTGCGGTCCCTTAGACCCGGGGGGTGGAGGGCTTCGCCCTGTAACCCTTTTAAAAGTAGAGCGTTTTTTGTAAGCTGCGCTTAGTCTTTATTTGCGCCCCTTCGCCCCGCAGCCCACCCATGTGGAAGAGGGGCCTACGGCCCCTTAGACCCGGGGGGTGGAGGGCTTCGCCCTGTAACCTTTTTAAAAAAGTGCATTTTTTGTGAACTGCGCTTAGTCATTATTTGCGCCCCTTCGCCCGGCAGCCCACCCATGTGGAAGAGGGACCTACGGTCCCTTAGACCCTGTTTTTCACCCGTAAGGAAGAGGTTCTTTGTTAGCGCCCTTCCCCCGCTCCCCACCCATCTAAGGAAACGTGTTCTTTTCCTTTCGCCTAGCAGCCCGTCCATAAGGAAGGGACCTTTATTTTATTAGGAATTTGAAATATAGACCACCTAGAGGTGGTAGTGTGAGTATTATGGATTGTTCTCTTCCATGCATGGGTATGTCTTGAGAGTATACTTCTTTTGGATTGTCGACTCCACTTCCGTAGTATTGTGTCCAGTCTGTGTTGAGTATTTCTTGGTATACGCCTTTTTTTGGTACGCCTATTCTATAGTTATCCCTTGGCACTGGTGTGAAATTGAAGACGCAGACGATAATTTCATCTTCATTTTCTGATTTTCTTATAAAAGATATTACACTGTTGTCCGCATCGTTGAAGTCTATCCATTCGAAGCCTTCATAACGGTGATCAATTTCAAATAATGCGGGATGATTTTTGTACAGTATATTTAAGTCTTTTAAAAATAGTTGTGTTTTTTTGTGAGGTTCGTATTGTAATAGGTGCCAGTCTAAACTGTTAGAGCAGTCCCATTCTTTTCTTTGGGCTATTTCACTTCCCATAAAGAGTAAATTTTTGCCAGGATGGGCATACATGTAGGAGTAAAAGAGCCTTAAGTTGGCGAATTTTTGCCAATCATCACCTGGCATTTTTTCCAAAAGGGACCTTTTGCCATGTACGACTTCGTCATGAGAAATGGATAAGATAAAGTTTTCGGAAAAAGCGTATACTAGGGAAAATGTGAGGTCGTTTTGATGGTATCTTCTAAATATTGGGTCTTTGCTAAAGTATCTTAATGTGTCGTTCATCCAACCCATATTCCATTTGAATTCAAAGCCTAAACCGCCCTCGTGTACCGGCGTAGTTACTCCTGGAAACGCCGTAGATTCTTCTGCAACGGTTACAATCCCAGGGAAGTATTGATAGGCGACGGTGTTGAGTTGTTTGATGAAATCAATGGCTTCGAGATTTTCTCGCCCACCGTATTTGTTGGGAATCCATTCTCCATCTTGTCTGCTGTAGTCTAAGTATAGCATTGAAGCTACAGCGTCTACCCTTAAGCCGTCGATGTGGTATTTATCCAACCAAAATAGTGCGTTTGCCAATAGAAAGTTTTTAACTTCGGTTCTTCCGTAATTGAATATGTAAGTTCCCCAGTCTTTGTGTTCTCCCAATCTGCTGTCGAGGTGTTCGTAAAGGGCTGTGCCATCGAATCTTCCCAAAGCATGTGCGTCTTTTGGGAAGTGTCCAGGCACCCAATCAACGATGACGCCTATACCTTCTTGATGCATTTTATCTACAAAGTACATGAAATCTTCCGGTTTTCCAAACCTGCTTGTTGGAGCATAGTAACCTGTTACCTGGTATCCCCAAGAGATGTCTAAGGGGTGTTCGCTTACCGGTAATAGTTCTATGTGAGTAAAATGGTTTTCTTTAAGGTATGCTGAAAGTTTTTCCGCTAGTTCCCTATAATTTAGAAATTGATTTTCTTCTTTTCTTGCCCAGGAGCCTAGATGGACTTCATAGATAGACATCGGTTCTTTTATCCAATTTTTATTTTTTCTTTCCTCCATCCATTTGGAGTCGTTCCACGTGTGTTTGTTTTGTTTGTCGTATACAATGGCGGCTGTTTTGGGCCTTACTTCAAAGTAAGTTCCGTAAGGGTCTGTTTTTAGCAAGATGTCTCCATTTTGAGTTTTGATTTCAAATTTGTATAAGTCTCCTTCAACAACACCGGGAACGAAGATTTCCCATATTCCTGATTGACCTAAGACCCTCATTTGATGAATTCTTCCATCCCAATTGTTGAAATTTCCAACCACGCTGACTCTTTTAGCGTTTGGTGCCCACGTTGAGAATAAAACCCCTTCGATTCCGTTTATTTTCATGGGGTGCGCGCCTAGTTTTTCGTATATTTTGTAATGGTTCCCTTCATTGAAGAGATATCTGTCGTATTCAGATATGACTGGTAAAAAAGAGTAGGGGTCTTTGTAAGTCCAGGTGTTGGCGTTGTAGTCTGTGCATTTTATTTCGTATTCAAATATTTGTGAACCTGGAATCTTTTTTTCAAAGAGTCCAGTTTTGTGGATTTTATCGAGTTTTATAGTGGTGTTTTTAGAAATCAAATATGCTTCTTTTGCAAAGGGTTGTAGAACCCTTATGACTAAGTTTTCTTTATCGAGTTCTCTTAAGCCTAGATAGATAAAGGGGTCGTGACATTCGGCATTAACAAGCATATTTATTTCTTTTTCCGTTAGTATTGGCATGTGTTGCCACCTCCTTTTTTAATTTAGGGTAAAGTATGTGCCGTTTTCTTGTGAGAGTTTCCCATCTATTTCTAGTTGCATTATAGTGGATAAAATTGCTGAGACGTCTTCTTTTAAGGTTTCACATAGCGAGTCTAAATTATTATTCCCTTCGTTTATTAGTTTTAATATTTTTTCTTTTAACTCCATTTCTTCAGGATTTTCATCGTAGTTTTCTACTTCTAAGTTAGTTATTCCAAATAACTCTTTGAGGTGTTGTATAGATATTATGGGGGTGGCACCAGAGTAGATTAGATAATTCGTTCCGTATGAGTTTAACCTTGTTATATCCCCTGGTACGGCTAATACTTCTCTTCCGTAATCGAGTGCGTATCTTGCGGTTATCAATGATCCGCTCTTTTTAGCTGCTTCAACGACTATGGTTTTTTCTGATAGAGCTGCAATTATGCGGTTTCTGTAAGGGAATGTGTACTTTGTTGCCCTGGTACCTGGAAAATATTCTGATATTATTAGACCTTCTTCTTTTATTTTGTTGTAGAGTGATTCGTTTGATTTTGGATATATTATGTCAATCCCGTTCCCTAAGACGGCGATCGTTTTTTTGGCGTTTCTTTGAGCTATCGAGTCGATTCCATATGCCATTCCGCTTACTACTGTGTAGCTGCTCAGGGCTTTGGTGATTTCAATACATATAGATTTTCCGTAATCTGTGGTTTTTCTTGTTCCAACAATCGAGACGGTTTTGCTTTTTAAAAGTGATGGATCACCAAAATAGTAAAGAATTACTGGGGGGTCGTTGATGTTTTTTAAGAGATCTGGATATTCTTCGTCCCAGTAAGTGATTATGCCTAAATCTTTTATTTTGTCTAAGCTTTGAACGATTTTTCTTTTGTTTTCTTCGAACTCTTCTTTGAATAGAGTGGGTGATGTGTCTGTTTCTGTGTATTCTAAGAGTTCTTTGTTGGATTTTTTATATACTTCTTTGAGGGTTATGATGTCTAGTATGTTCAATGATTGTGAAAGCCTCCTTCCTCCCTGGTTCCCTCTAGAATCAATTTCTTGTTTTTGTGGAATGATTTTTATTGTTTTTTTGTAAGCTGTGCTTAGTCTTTATTTGCGCCCCTTCGCCCCGCAGCCCACCCATTTAAGGAAGGGACCTACGGTCCCTTTAACCCAAACATTGAAGGGTAAACCCCTTAAGGGCTCCGTCCGCACCCATAAGGAAAAGAGGTCTTTATTTAGCGCCCTTCGCCCCGCAGCCCTCCCTTTTTAGGAAGGGACCTGCGGTCCCTTAAACTCTGCTGGGATGAGGGCTTCGCCCTGAGACTTTTTTAAAAGTGGAGCGTTTTTTGTGAGTTGATTGATTATAAGTTTTTTTGTAAGCTACGCTTAGTCATTATTTGCGCCCCTTCGCCCCGCAGCCCGCCCATTTAAGGAAGAGAGGGCTTTCCTTTAACTGCGCTCCGCGCCCCATTCTGAGAGGAAGATTGGAGGGTGAATGAGCAGATTTCTACCTCCGTTTTTTCTGAATGTCAACGAGATTAGTTGGGCGTCTTTTTCTTTGTTTCCGTAGGCGATATATATGTGTTGAGGTTCTAAATTATTCTTTTCTAAGATTATTAATACGTCTGAAAGAACGTAAGGATGAATTATAAAACAGCCTAATCCTTTGTTTTTTAAAAGGTATTTTGAAGCATAGATAAAATCTTCTAATACTTTTAAGTCTTCCGCTGATCTGGCGATTTTTCTATCGCTGATTTGACTTTTTAATCCATCAAAGTAGTGTGGAGGATTTGAGATTATATAGTCTATAGATTCTGCGTCAAAATAGTTTTTGACGTTTTTTACTTCTGTATTGAGGAATTCTACGTTGTTTATTTCGTTTATTTCTTTGTTTTGTAAGGAGTATTCATATAGTTCTTTTTGTATTTCTATGCCTATTATTTTACTGTTTGTTAGCATTTTTCCAATTACAAGGCTGACGTGTCCTATGCCACTTCCGAGTTCGACGATGGTCGAGTTGTTTTTAGCCGGATGAGTGGCTAATAATAGTACACTTGCGTGTGTTGGTAGATGATGTTTGTTGGCTGTTTTTAGTTTTAGTGATCTGTAGATTTGGTCTATTTGATGGATTTTGGTGGTTGTGTCCATGTGTTAGCGCCCTTTCACCCCGCTCCCCACCCTTTTTAGGAAGGGACCTGTGGTCCCTTAAACTCTACTGGAATGATGGCTTCGCCCTGTGAACCTTTTTAAAAGTGGAACGTTTTTTGTGAGTTGATTGATTATAAGTTTTTTTGTAAGCTGCGCTTAGTCCCTATTTGCGCCCCTTCGCCCCGCTCCCCACCCGTGAGGAAAAGGGTCTTTATTTGCGCCCTTTCACCCCGCTCCCCACCCATCTAAGGAAGGGACCTGCGGTCCCTTAAACCCGAATATTAAGGGATTCCCCTTAAAAACCCTAAATTAAGGTCGAAATCATTTAAAAACATAGTTTACACACTAATGATTTTGTTGTTTTTTTGTAAGCTGCGCTTAGTCTTTATTTGCGCCCCTTCGCCCCGCAGCCCACCCATCTAAGGAAGGACCTCCGGTCCTTTATATCCAGCTCTCTATCATTAAGGAAAGGACCTGCGGTATCTAGCCCTATTGGGTCCGCTTTTTATTCTCTTTGTAGGAATATTGAATATTCTTCCACATTTAGTCTTTCTATTTTTGAATCGATGCTGTTCATGAATGAGAATGTTTCAATGTTCATTAGTTTTATAGTAGAAGTTTCCATTATTGTTCTACTGTTAATAGAGGAGTTGAAAAGGTCTATTGTTGAGTTTTTAAATAGTGATTCTGCCACGTTGTTCAACGATATTTCTTTTAAGTAAGTGTTATCGATGTAAACACCTGATGAGTTTGTTATTTTAACGTAGTCAGATAAGGATGAGTCGTAAAGACAAACTCTACCTATACTTTTTGTGTCAATTGAGCTGTAATTATCAAGGGTTGAGTTTTTAAGAAATAATAATCTTCCTTTGCCTGTAAATTTGATGTTTTCAAAGTCTGTGTCATAGGCGATTATTGTTCCACCGTTGAGCGCTATTTCCCCTTCCCCAAATATATGAGTTTTATCAAATCCTGGCATTAAAAACATTAGCCCTTCAACAACCACAGTCGCACCGTTATATAATCTGATCTCGTTTCCAGATTCTACCAAGAATGTTTTTCCTTCTGGTATGAGTATATCAGTATCTATAACAAAAGGCGTGTTAATTTGTGGCAAGAAAAGGTTTTTGTCTACTTTGTTTATCGTACCAGAGGCATATGGAACAAGAGCCTCTGAGAGAGTGATTACTGGATCAGAAGGAAACCCATGTGTTCCATTGTTGGTAACTTTTCTTACAAAAATAATATCATAATTTGGGTTTTCAAGGAACGTATTTTTTAATTCAAAAACTTTTTTCCATCCCAATATTTCATCATAGCTTTCAACAACGAAATTTTGATAGTTTGGATCATATCGCCAGGATATATAATCCATGTCTTCAGAGATTAGTCTGGCAGTAATTTCAGGTGGGGTAGGGATTTGATCGTCAACGTTAAAATTTATAAATTTTTCGGTTTTATTTTTGTTGGAGTCAAAAACAATCATTGTTGCTTCAGTTGTTGGCTTTAGTAACAATTCTGATGTGTATTTAATCTCATTTCCATCGTCTATGAGGACCAAAAAATTATCATCCCAGTCGTCAGAAATCTTCATGTCTATTTCTGAAAAAAGATTAACGCTTACAATATCTGAATTTATAACCGGCGGTTTGTCAATATTTGTGTCTATTTCGATCGTGTGATAGTAAGTGTTTTCGACATCATCTTTGAACCGGAGAACGTAATTTTTAATTCCGGAATCTTTGGTTATTTTTATTGAGAAAATGTCTTGTAATGAAGTCGAAGAGGCTAATTCTGTTTCGTTGTAGTATAAGGAGACTTTAGAAAAGTCTTCTTCATCTACTTTGTATTCTAAATTTAAATTACCTGCCGATAGTTCTTGGTTGAGATATGATGGTTTTGGTGGAGTGGAATCAAAAGTTATGTTTGTGGCATATTCGGTGATAATTCTGTTTTTGTCATCTAAAAATTTGATGTTGATTTTGTGAGGGCCGTCGCTGATGTCGTATAGCGCCCCTTCGCCCCGCTCCCCACCCGTGAGGAAAAGGTTCTCTGTTAGCGCCCCTTCGCCCCGCTCCCCACCCATAAGGAAGGAAGAAGAAGGGGTTCCCCCTTCATCTATAAGGATAGAGGAGGAAGCGTTTTCTTCATCCATAAGGAAGGAAGAAGAAGTTCCATATTCACCCAAAAGAGGTGAAGAAGAAGTTCCCTCTTCATCCAAAAAGAGGGAGGAGGGAGCCTCCTCTCCATCGATAATTATTTCTACATTATCATAGTCAAAATTTGTTTTTATCGTTAACGGGATATTTGGGGAAATTTTTGTTGGAATTTCGATTTCAAAATTAATATTAGAATTACCATCATATTGGCAACCAAAGAGTAATATTATTAACATCGAGAATAACAACATCTTAGAAACTAGCTTCAAGACTATTCCACCTCATAGAAAAGTTCAAGTAAAGGTGAATCGTTGGGTATTACTAATACGCTGTTGTTGAAAGAGTCTTTGTAAATGTCTGTTATTTTTTGGAGTTCAAAGAAATCTTGATCCAAGGAATAAGCTTCTGAGTAAATGTTTATTGCGCTTGCCTCACCTGTTCCTCTTATGATATCAGCTTCTCTTTGGGCATCTGACCTAATTCTACTTGCTTCTCTATCTGCTTCGGCTTTCATTCTTTGGGCTTCTTTTTCTCCTTCAGCTCTTAATTGAGCAGCCATAGCGTATCTTTCGCTTTTCATTCTTTCGTATACAGCTTCGGTGTTCTCTTGAGGAAGATCGGTTCTTTTGAGCCTTACGTCTACTACATTTATTCCAAAATCTTCCAGCGATGCCTCACTGCGGTTTTTAATTTCCTCCAAGATTGCAAGCCTTTCGATTGAAAGAACCTCAGGGAATGTGTAATTTCCTATAACATCTCTTGCATGAGAATAAACTATGTCGTCGATTCTTGTCTTCGCAACTTCTACGGTCCTCAGTGTTTCAATGAACTTTTGAGGATCTTCTATCCTCCAAATTGCATATGTATCGGCTAAAATAGTTCTTCTGTCGGAAGTTATTACTCTTTCCACAGGTATGTCATAGATCATGATTCTTTTCTCCAATTTTACTACGTTGTCTATAAAGGGAGTTTTTACGTAAATCCCTGGTTCTGTTTTTATGCTTATAATATTCCCAAATCTAAGTACTATTGCCTGTTGAGTTTGATCAACGATGTAGAAAGCCGTAAAACTAAATAGAATTACAAAAAAAGCTACGATTATAACTACTGCCCATAGCGTTGTATTTTTCAAAGTGTATCACCACCAATAATTTCGCTTAAATCCAAGAAGTTCAAGGTGTTTCCTTCTTCAGATACTACTTGTATCTTTGAATTTTTAATCATTTGTTGTACAGAGTCTAATATTAACCTTTTTCTAGTAATGTCTTCTGAGTTTTGGTATTCTTCCAGTAAAGCTTTGAACCTTTCCGCTTCTCCTGTTGCCTTTGCAACTTGTTCATATGCGTAAGCTTGTGCATCGTTTAAGATTCTTTGGGCTTCTCCTTCGGCTCTTGGAATGATGTCATTGCCGTACCTTTGAGCTTCGTTTATTGCTGTTTGTTGGTCTTGACGTGCGTTGTTCACATCATCGAAAGCAGGAACCACAGGTTCTGGTGGGGTTACTGCTTGGAGATAAACGTTTTGTATGAGAATACCGGAGTTGTAACTGTCCAGTATGGACTGAACTCTTTCAGCTGTTTCCATAGCTATTTGATCTCTCTCTGTAGTCAAGACATTTTCTAAATCTGACAGTGCAACACGTTCTCTAAGTACACTTTCAGAGGTAGATTTAACTAAGTCGTACCCCTGAATTACATTGAAGGCATACGCTACAGGATCGTTTACCCTATACTGAACCACCGCTTCTATACTAATTATATTTTGATCTCCAGTGATCATCTCTGCTTCATCAGTGTATGTGCTGTATGTGGGGGTTCTTCCGGTGCTGGTAGTTCTAAAGCCTAGTTCAACTTTATTTATTGTTCTTACATCCACTATAACATGCGATTGAATAGGGTAGGGTAGATGAATGTGTAAGCCTGGTCCTGCGGTGGATTTGTATTCACCGAACGTTTTGACTAATGCTACTTCAGAAGGTCCTACCTGATAAACACCGGTTAAAAGGTAAATACCAATCGCTATGATAACGGCAATAATGATTATATTGCGCCATCTATGACCTTCATGATTGTTACCTTCGTCGTTAAATTCTTCGTTGGGATTGAAGATCTCATATTCAGCCAAAATTACTCACCTCTTTTAAAAGTATGGGATACTATGTGTTAGCGCCCTACCCCCGCAGCCCACCCTTCTGAGGAAGGACCTGCGGTCCTTTAAACCCAGACGTTAAGGGGTACCCCCTTAAAAACCCTAAATTCAATACATCATTTGCAAAGCGAATGAGATTAGGAGAGTTACTCAAAAGCATTACGAAAAAGACTGTTTTGCACAGATCAGCAAAAAGCTTTTTGCAAAAATCAGCAAAAGGGCTAAAATTAATTATAACATAAAAGTTGCATATGTTAGAAGCTTTTTTAATCTAATCTATTTAAATTTCAAAAATACATTTGAGGTTATAGAGTGTTATAATAAATATAACACAAGGTCACAGGGCAAAGCCACCAACTTCTTTCCTTATGGGCGGGCTGCGGGGCGAAGGGGCGCTAAATCATTATTACTTTTGGAGGCAAAATATGGCTGATAAAAACAAATATCGAATCCTCGTTACTGGAGGTGCAGGTTTCATAGGTTCAAACTTAGTTGATAGATTGATGAAAGAAGGCCATTCCGTAGTTGTTATCGATAATCTTTCCACAGGAAATGTAGAATTCTTGTCACCTATGGCTCTTTTTTATCAACAAGATATTAGAGATTATAATGTTTTGGAGAAAATATTTGAAACCCACAAGTTTGATTATGTTTTTCATTTGGCGGCGCAGATCTCTGTTCCCGATTCTGTTAAAGACCCAAACTGGGACGCAGAAATCAATGTGATGGGTACTTTGAATTTATTGAAATTATCCGTTAAGTATGACATAAAAAAGTTCATATTTTCTTCTACAGGCGGGGCTATTTACGGTGATAACGCTCCTATTCCCACTTCAGAAGATTATTGTCCACATCCTATTAGTCCGTATGCCATTTCAAAACTTGCTTGCGAAAAATACATCGAATTTTATTCACTCCAATATGATCTTAATTACACTATATTGAGATATGCGAACGTATATGGTCCCAAACAAACTCCAAAAGGAGAAGCCGGGGTAGTAGCAATCTTTACACAAAATATGCTTGAAAAAAAAGAGATAGTTATTTACGGTGATGGAGAACAAGTGCGGGATTTCGTACATGTTTTTGATGTCGTTGAAGCCAATTTTTTATCAATAAATAAAGCTGATAAAGAGACGATAAATATCTCAACCAATAAGAAGACAACTGTAAACGAACTTTTTGAAGTGATGAAAAGGAAAACAGGGTATGAGAATGCCCCAGTTTATAAGCCAGAAAGAGATGGGGATGTGAAGATAAGCTTACTTTCGAATGCGAAGGCAAAAAGTATTTTAGGATGGGAGCCTAATTACGATTTAGAAAAAGGGGTGGAAAACACTATTGAGTGGTACACAACCTCTTTATGAGATAATTAGACCGAAAAAGGTTGATGAGGTATTGGGTAACGAAAAGTTGAAAGAAATTCTTAAAACCTGGATAAAAAATAAAAAGGTTAGATCTTTCATTATATATGGGGAACCTGGAAGTGGTAAGTCTACGATTGTAAGGGCTTTAATAAACGAAATAAAAGATTATTACGATGTTTTTTCTATTTCAGGGGCAATAGAAGGAAAGAAAAAAATAAAGGATATAATAGAGCAAAAAAATAATCTTTTTACAAAACCCAAATTATTATTTGTCGACGAAATACATCGATTGAATAAAGCCGAGCAAGATACCTTACTTTTAAGTGTTGAAACGGGAGAATTAACTCTCATAGGGGCGACAACAGAAAATCCAGCTATTAGTGTCAACCCTGCTTTGTTATCAAGAGTATTGGTTTTTAAAACTAAAGAACTGATTACTGACGATTATGAAAAATTATTCCAACAAATAGAAGATTACTACAAAGATTTAAAAATTACAAAAGAAGCACGCAAAGCACTCATAGAATATGCTGGAAATGACATCCGAAGGATAATGAATCTAATAGAGACTGCAAATGAAGCTGGGATAAATTCAATTGATTTGGAATTTCTGAAAGATTTTACCGGATATCGGCTAACTTACGATAAAAACGCAAAATACAGCTTCATTTCTGCATATATAAAAAGTATGAGGGGTAGCGATGTGGATGCGGCTTTGTTATACCTTGCTTATATGCTTGAAAGCGGTGAGGACCCGATGTATATAGCAAGAAGGATGGTTATTTTATCTGCCGAGGATGTTGGTTTGGCTGATCCTAACGCCTTAAATATAGCTGTATCAGCTATGATAGCTACTGAACATGTTGGTTACCCCGAATGTTACCTTCCGTTATCTGAAGCTACAATGTATCTGTGTTCATCGCCAAAATCCAATTCAGCATACCTAGCCTACGCTAAAGCCAAAGAGTTTATAAGCCAAAATAATTTCGAGATTCCCCCTAAATTGATAAATCCTTTGAATAAAAGAATGGAAAAACAAGGCTTTGGAGAAGGGTACAAGTATCCTCACGATTACGGAGGTTTCGTTAGAGAAAGTTACATGCCAGAAGGTTTTGAAAGTACCCAATTTTTCACGCCAAAGGAAATCGGTATTGAAAAACGCATAAAAGAACGATTAAAAGATCTCTGGAAAGATAAGAAGAATTATTGAACAACGAGTCATGAAACTTTTTGCACAAAAATTTAGATAAGTTAGCATTATTGAAATTTTTTTCATTATTCGGGAATAATCTGCAATAAATCCTGTAGACTATTGTTAATTAGTTTTTTTCTACTTGACAATCAAGGTTAATATTTATTATAATATGAAATAGAATTAAAGATTAATTATGCTATGAGGTGAATATATTGAATGATATCATCTTAGACGTTAGAAACATGAGTACTCACTTTCCCGTAGCTGAAGGAACGGTTAAAGCTGTTAATCAACTTTCTTTCACTTTGAGTAAAAATGAAACTTTAGGAATCGTTGGTGAAACAGGATCGGGAAAAAGTGTAGCCATGAAGTCTGTAATGGGGATGATTAAAAGCCCTGGTTATATTACCAAAGAGAGTCAAATATTATTTAAAACAAACGAATTCAGTAAAGACGGTAAGGAAGAGTTCGTTGATCTGGCAAAATTAAAACAGAAAGATTTTACAAGGATAAGAGGAAAACATATTGGGATGGTCTTTCAGGACCCAATGTCTTCTTTGAACCCAATGTTTACAATAGCTGATCAAATGATTGAAACTATTGTTTTTCACCAAAATGTGTCCATAGAAGAAGCAAGGGAAAGGGCTATAAAACTTTTAGATGATGTAGGGATTGCCAATCCAGCTGAAAGGATCGATGACTTTCCCTTCCAGTTTTCAGGTGGTCAAAGGCAAAGGGTAGTAATAGCGATAGGGCTTTCTTGCAATCCAGAAATTTTAATCGCCGATGAACCTACCACCGCTTTGGATGTTACTATTCAAGCCCAAATTTTAGAGTTGATGAAAGATTTGCAAAAAGAGTATGATATGGGAATGATATACATAACTCATGACCTCTCTGTAATAGCTGAAGTTGCCGATAAGGTTATTGTAATGTATGGTGGAACACAGATGGAAATGACAGATATTTATACACTTTTTGAAAAACCTAGGCATCCATATACCCATGCTCTGCTTTCCTGTATACCCAGGCACGATATAAAGGTAGATCTATTAAACCCTATAAAAGGTCAACCTCCTGTTATGCTGGATCCTCCACCATTGTGTCCTTTTTTGCCAAGATGTCCATATGCCACTGATAAGTGTAGGAAAGAATGGCCCGAGTTAACAGAAGTTGAAGAAAATCATTACATAAGATGTTTCAATCCTATATCTGATACTACTCCTGTTCATTATGACGATGTGATAGATAAGAAGGAGGCTCTTTGATGCTTTTAAAAATCCGTAATCTGAAAAAGTATTTTCCAATTAAACAGGGGTTTTTGATAGATAGAACGGTCGGGTACATTAAAGCAGTGGATGGGGTCAATTTGGACTTAGATATAAATGAGACTTATGGATTGGTTGGAGAGTCAGGTTGTGGAAAGACCACGATTGGTAAAACGATTTTGAGATTGGAAGATCCTACTTCGGGGAAGATTTTTTTAAACGGAGAAGAAACTTCTCATTATTTTATGAATAAAAGAGCTGGAGCAAAGTATTTGGAAAGGGAATACATCGAATACGCTCATGAACTAGAAAAAGAGTTAGGGAGCAAAGAGAAGGTTCTTGAAAGTCTTGAAGAAGAAGAGAGAAAGTATATACAATATTACTATGATAATGGAAAAGAAAAATTTTTGGATTATATGTTTAAAGATATAGATAGAAAAAGAGCAGATTTCAGAAGAAATGTTCAAATAGTGTTTCAGGATCCTACATCTTCTTTGAATCCAAGAATGACTGTAGGACAGACGTTAATTGAACCACTGTTGTTTCACAAGATGGCAAAAAATAAAATAGAGGCAAAAAATATCGCCCTTGATATGTTGAAAAAAGTTGGTTTGAAACCTTACCATGCTGACAGATATCCTCATCAATTTTCTGGTGGGCAAAGACAGAGGATTGCCGTAGCACGTGCGATTATTTTAGACCCAAAGTTGATTATCTTGGATGAACCTACTTCTGCGTTAGATGTTTCAGTACAGGCACAGATAATAAATCTTTTAAAGACTTTACAGAGTGAGTTCAACGTTGGATATCTCTTTATTTCTCATGATTTAGGGGTTGTTAGGTTCATTTCAAACCATGTTGGGGTAATGTACCTTGGAAGATTAGTTGAGTTTGGAGACGGTTCAGAAATATTTGATAGAACCTTACATCCATATTCACAAGCTTTGCTAAATGCCGCTCCTCTTCCAGATCCAAGAAAACGAAGAGATAGAAAAAAGTTTTTGGTTAAAGGTCAAGTACCAAGTCCAGTTAATAGGCCTAAGGGATGCTTTTTCAACCCAAGATGTCCCTACGCTATGGATATATGTAAAAAAGATTACCCTGAATACTATAAAATAAACGAAAACCATTATGTTGCTTGTTTCTTATACAAAGAGGATAGAGATAGAGGTTTATCACAAGAAAAAGAGGGTAAGTTGGTAAAATAACTTAAAGGAGGGATTCACATGAGAAAGTTGTTGGTACTTTTAGTAGTAGCTTTAAGCGCTTTGACGATTTTTGCGCAAGAAGCTTACAACCCCGAGTGGCTTATCGCCGATGTAGAAGGTGGTCAAAAGGGTGGAACCTTATACCTTGCAACAACTTCTGGCCCAAAAACTCTAAATACTTACTGGGCTCAAGAGACATCATCTTCTATCATCATCAATCAAGGTGGTGTATCGTTACTCAGCAGAGATTTTTATGGCCAACCAACACAACCATCGCTTGCAAAGGATTGGGGTGTTGAGCGTACAGCAGATGGAGGCACACTTTACTGGTTTGAGATGAGAGAAGGGGTTAAATGGTCCGATGGTCACCCACTAACCGTCGACGATGTAGTATTCACATGGGAGAAGATAATAGTCCCAGATTTAACCGCAGATGGTAACGATGTTTATATGGACGCTGAAGGTAATCTTCCAGAATTGACTGTCGAAGGTAATAGAATAATGTTCAAATATCCTACAGTATTCAGATTTGGGCTTGAAACCGTCGGTGGATTCGCCATAATGCCGAAACACGCTTTAGAGGATAAAGTAACGGATGCAGAAACCTTCCAGTCCACTTGGACGGTAGAACAAGTTGATCAAATAGTAGTTGGTGGACCTTTTAAAGTTACAGAGTACACTGAAGGAGTCAGGGTAGTTTTGGAAAGAAACCCATACTACTTTGAAAAGTCAAAAGACGGGGTCCAACTTCCTTACTTAGATAGAATTGTCTTCGAAATAGTGACAGATACTAATGTTGAAAGATTAAGATTCGAGGCAGGAGAAACAGATATGCATGGCCCTGCAGCTAAAGATTTCCCAGCTTTGAGAGCTCAAGCCGAGGAAAAAGGTTGGAATGTAATAGTAGGTCCAGCAACCGCCGGGTCAAACTTTATAGCTTTCAATTTCAACGCAGCCGATCCTGTTCATAGGGCATGGTTCAGAAACGATAATTTCAGAAAAGCTGTAGCATATGCCTTTGATAAACAAACTATCATAGACACGCTGTACAACGGTTTAGCCGTACCTTGTTATGGTCCAAGAACTAATTCTTCAGCTTTCTACAATCCTGAAATTGAGGAGTTAGGATTCAGATATTCTCTTGTTACAGCACAGAGACTGTTAAGAGAAGCAGGTTTTAGTTGGAATGAGAAAGGCGAGTTAGTCGATTGGGATGGAAATGTTGTTGAGTTTGAATTGAACACCAATGGTGAAAACGTGATGAGGAATGAAATTTCTGTTATTTTAGTGGATGCCCTAGGGAAACTTGGAATCAAAGTTAATTACAGGCCAATGCAATTCAACGCAGTGGTTCAAAAAATGTACTCAGCTAACTGGGATGCAATTATCATTGGATTAGTTGGGGGAGACGATCCTGGATGGGGTACAAACGTTTGGTTGTTAGATGGTGGGTTACATTTCTGGAACTGGTCTCCTGAAGTTATGGAATGGGTTGATCCAGATGAATATTGGGCACACCCTGCTGAGCAAAGAATTGATGAGATTATGAGAGTTCAGCGTTCGATTTTAGATAAAGATGAGCTCCAAGAGCTTTGGGACGAATGGCAAATGTTGGTTGCGGAAAATCAGATCTTAGTTTACACAATTTCACAGAATTACTTGAACATGCATAAAAATACTTTACATTTGTATCCTGTAGAAAAATATGGAACGATCAACCCTTACGGTTATTCCTACTCACCAGGTTTGTGGAAAATTG
This sequence comes from Petrotoga mobilis SJ95, assembly GCF_000018605.1. Lineage (NCBI taxonomy): Bacteria > Thermotogati > Thermotogota > Thermotogae > Petrotogales > Petrotogaceae > Petrotoga > Petrotoga mobilis. Next base: position 1,420,498 of record NC_010003.1, read on the forward strand.
AGTACGCCTGGAAAGAACAGTAATTGTTAGGTTTATTAAAAAAGGGCGGAAGGGAAACCTTCTGCCTTTTTAAAATCATAGTAGGGAGGCTTCGTGATCTTGCTCAAATATATAATTAGAAGGCTTATTCTTGCTATACCTGTGTTGTTAGGAGTATCGGTTATCTCGTTTTTTGTAATGCAGTTGGCACCTGGTGACTTTTTGGATACATATAGAATAAACCCCAATATCAGTCGCGAACAGATTCAAGAATTAGAAAGATTGTATGGATTGGATAAAAATCCTGTAACCCAGTATTTCTTGTGGTTAGGAAACATTATGAAGGGAGATTGGGGTTACTCTTTTGTTTATAAAATAGATGTTTGGCAAGTGATGCTGAGAAGACTTGAAGCCACACTTTTATTGGGAGTGACAACTTTTATATTTACCTGGGGGATTGGTATACCTTTAGGAATAACAGCAGCGCTTCACCAATACAAATTTACTGACCAAGCTCTTTCAACTCTTGGGTTGATAGGTCTTTCAATTCCGAACTTCTTTTTTGCGTTATTATGGTTAATGTGGTCTGCAAATACTGGAATATTTCCCATCGGGGGGATGCTATCACGCGAATTTGCTAATCTTCCCTGGTATAAACAGATAGGTGATTTCTTCTGGCATGTGGCTGGTCCTGTAGTTACATTGGGGACAGCATCTCTTGCTGGAACTATGCGTGTTATGAGAGGACAGATCTTAGATGAGATGAACCAAGATTATGCAGAGTTTGCAAGAGCAAAGGGAATGCCTTCAGACGTTGTCATATACAAGCATACGTTGAGAAACGCTATAAACCCTGTAATTACCTCATTGGGATTCAGTTTATCTTCGATATTGGGTGGTGCGTTGATAACGGAATATGTGTTTTCATGGCCAGGTTTAGGAACTTTGATGAGAGATGCGATCTTCCAGCAAGATATTTATTTAGTAATGGCTAATTTGTTTTTGCAAGGTATTCTATTAATTACTGGTAATTTGATCGCTGATATCTTACTTGCTGCATCTGATCCTCGTGTCAGATTAAGAATGAGTGCTTAAATTGGAGGGATTTTTAAGTGAGAAAAAAGCAGAAGGACAATTTGAAGAACACACCCCAAAACACACAAAACGATGAAGAACTTTTTGAGCGAGAATTCATGTCAACCCCTGCACTTATTTGGAGGGCATTAAGAAGGCACAAATTGGGAATGATATCACTTGTTGTGTTGATCATTTTATATTTACTTGCTATATTTGCAGATTTCGTCTCTCCAATGAATCCATTTAATAACCATATTCAGTATAGATTTGCTCCTCCGTCTACGATTTATAGAAAGGATTTATTCACAGGAGATAGAGTTGGACCTCACACTTATCTGTATATGAGTGAAAGAGATCCAATAACATACCAGAGTGATTATGTAGAAGCAACCCATTTGGATGTAATTAGGGCAAGGGATCCCGAAACAGGTGATTTAATAACCTTTGAATTAGGTGCATACAATCCAACCTACAATGCAACAGTTTCAGACATTACATATACCTTTAAGAATACTATCATGGCTAAAACTGCAGATGGGGAGTACATTGAATTATCAACCAATCGTAAATACGATCAGACCCTGATACCTTTATCTTATTTTACAAAAGAAGAAAACTTAAATGGTCCAGCTTCATATGAAGATGGTCTTTATGACGTTAATTTTTCAAAGCTTTTGATGGGAGAAGATATTGTTGTCAAAGAAGATAACAGAAGTATGGCAATTAATACTTACAAAAGTGATTATAGATACGCTCCTAAAATAATGAATCAAGAAATTATCAGCATAGATACTTTTGCTACTTTGGAAGAAATATATGTTTATTTTGACTTTTTACCAGTTGTATTAACCCCTTCAGATTTACAAGCGGTTAATTTAAAGAATTATCCTATTGAATTTTTCATTCATTCTTGGGATTACAAGCTTTTAGGCCTTTTCCCTAGCAATTTACATTTATTTGGAGTCGAAAAACCAAAATTACCTTCATTATCTGATTATTTTTCAAACGATGGGATACTGTATGTATGGGGATCAGACCAATATGGAAGGGATATTTTCAGTAGGATATTCTTTGCTTCCCGAATTTCCCTTTCTATAGGGTTGATTGGAATATTATTAACTTTTACAATAGGTATTTTTTTAGGCGGTTTGGCTGGATATTTTGGAGGATGGGTAGACGAAGTGACTATGAGGTTTACGGAAATATTGATGTCCATTCCTAGCCTTTATTTGATATTAACTTTAAGTGCTGTTTTGCCTACAGGTATATCGCCAGAGATTAGGTATCTTCTGATAGTTGTGATTTTGTCTTTTATTGGCTGGCCCGGAATGACAAGGGTCATAAGAGGGATGACTATGGGATTGAAACAAACAGAGTTTGTTCAAGCTGCTATAGCCCTAGGATATCCTCCAAGAAAAGTGATCTGGAACCATTTGTTACCGAACACTTATACTTACGTAATCGTTTCCGCTACGTTATCTATACCGGGATATATTTTAGGTGAGGCTAGTCTCAGTTTCTTGGGTGTGGGAGTAACTGAACCTGGAGCCTCGTGGGGCTTGATGCTTTCCCAGGCTCAAGATATACAAGTTTTAACCAGTTACCCTTGGGTACTTTTACCAGGATTGTTTATCATTATAACGGTTCTTGCCTTCAATTTGTTTGGAGATGCCATAAGGGATGCATTGGATCCACGAGCTTTAGGCTTGTAATTCTATAATTAATATAAACCCCACGTATTTTGTGGGGCTTTTTATTATGGTATTTGGTTTATATTTTTGTAAAAGCCAAGAAATTTAGTGAAAATTTGAAAAAGTTATCATTAATGAAATTTTTTTCATTATTCGGGAATAATCGGCAATAAATACCTTAGATTATTGTTAATTAGTTTTTTCTAACTTGACAAACTCTGTAAACTTGACTATAATTATATATGCTAAAGAAAATATTGTTAAGTAGTAATAATATTATTTTAAGTTTTGGTTTTGTTGTTGGTAAGTTGGTTTCAATTAGGATTTTATAAATCTTAAAGGAGGGGTAATATGAGAAAAGTAGCGACTTTTTTGGTGGTTACGTTTGTTTTGATTTCTGCTTTTGCCTTAGCAGAACAGGGACCTATGCCGGATAAGGTGTATTTCGATGTGAGAATGCAACAAGACGTCGCAATACAAGATGTCGCAGCTGGAAACGTAGATGTCTTTTTATACGGTGTGGGGGCTCCAGTGATTAATTCTCTGCCCCAATAAGTGCTTGAAAACTTAGATATTTACAACATTCCATCGGGTTCTTGGTCTTTATTGCTCAATCCTATACCAAACGAACCTCCGTATACGGTGAATGTCGATGGTGTTGAGTATTTTAACCCGTTGGCGATTCAAGAAGTAAGGTTTGCTTTGAACTTCCTAATTAATCGACAGTATTTAGTCGACGAGATTCTTCAAGGTGCAGGTGGAGTAATGTATACGATGGCAACCCCCGGACAACCTGGGACCCAACCTTACATTGATATAACTGCAAATATGGGTTTTACTCCAGAAGGTAACCAAGAGCTAGCCCTTGAAATGATAGAAAACGCTATGAATGAGGCTGCCAATTTGCCTGAAAATAAGGGAAGGTTGGTAAAAGACGGTCAATGGTGGACTTTTGATGGACAACCAGTCACGTTAAAGTTCTTAATTCGTGTAGATGATCCTACAGGAAGGTTGCCCGCAGGTAGATACATAGCCGATCAAATTGAAAAAGCTGGTATAATGGTTGAAAGATTAGAAATAGATAGATATGCAGCAGTGGATATCGCTTATTACTCAAACCCTGCAGACTTACAATGGCATATGTACACAGAAGGCTGGGGTGCAGGTGCTACCAGAAAGTACTGGCACCATATTGTTGCTCAAATGTATGCACCTTGGTATGCTAATATGCCAGGAGGTCAAGAGCCAACATTTTGGAATTATGAACAAGATGAGATCGATGAACTAACTCAAAAGGTTTATTCAGGGAATTTTGCAACAGAAGAAGAGTATTGGGATATGATTCTGAGGGCAACTGAACTGGGTATAAGAGATTCCGTTAGAATATATCTGACTTATCAAGAAGACTTCTATGTTGCTAACAAAGATAGATTCAACAGGCGAATGGTATATGGGCTTGGAGATGGACTCAATCAGTGGTCCATTTTAACAGCTGATACGGTAGATCGAGTTTTGAGGGTCACTCAATTCTCTGCCCAAGGATCTTTGTTCATGGGTGCCTGGGATCCAATAGGAACAGATGGATTCAACGATATGTATTCCATAAACGTTGCATCGAACATGTACGACTACGGGATGTTTGAAAGTCCAGCTTCAGCTGATCTTACTCCTGCAAAAGTTGTTCCAAGGATGGATACGTTGGATACCAAATTTGAAATTGATGAAAACGGTGAGATGGTTGGTTTAATACCGGTCCCAGAAGATGCTCTTAGAGTTGATCCAGACAGTAAAAAATGGGTACCTGTAGGACCAGGTGTTACATCTATCAGTGTTGCTACTTACGATATAATATACGGTGTTTGGAACCATGGGATCTCTGAAAGCTTGGTGGATTATTTGTATGCTCCTGCATATGTATGGGACCTTTCGGTTGATTCTGGACAAGGCGATTCAAGGTACGATGCAACTTATTCAGCTTCAGCAATGCCTGGATTGGAAGTTGAGGTTGCAAGAAAAGTAAATGAAGACGGTTCAATAACGGTATGGTTTGATTACAACTTCCCAGTTGATGATATGTACTTAGCTTCTTGGGGAGCCCCTGGCTGGTCAGTTTCAATGTCTGGGCAACCAATAGGCGTTTCATGGGAAATTGTTGAAGCTTTGACAAGATTGGTTGAACATGGAGGAGTGTCAGGAAGAGAGTATACATTCTCATCAACAGCCGCAGGCGGAAACGTCTACGAAGTGGATGTTCTTGAGCCTGTCACGGTTAGCGATATTAAAGCAGAACTACAAAAGATGATCGATGAAAGGTACGTGCCAGTCTACATTGAAGATATGACCACACCTTACGAAGCTGTTGAAAGATATCAAACGGCACTTGATTTTGTTAATGAATACAACCATGCTTATATAGGTAACGGTCCTTTCAAGATGACCCAATATGATCCAACTGCACGTTTTGTTGAATTAACTGCTGTTAGAGATGAGAGGTACCCATTCGAACGTGGATACTGGAATGAGTACTTTGAAACCGTCAGACTTAATGTTGATAGTATAGAGCTTGCTTTTGCTGCTATAAGAGGGTTAGACCTGCCGGTTACGATCTATGTATCTGAAGTTCTTTACCCATACGATACATATTCCCCAGCTCCTCAAGGGGACGTGGAAGTTTCCTTGATCACACCGGAGGGTCCAAAAACTTTCAAGGCTGAAGTAGAAACAGCTGGAACATTTGTAGCAACTATACCTGGAGACGTGCTTAATACATTAGAACCTGGTACTTATGCGGTTGTAGTAACTGCAAGGTCGGAAGGAGCAATTCCATCCACTTATTCAACAACAATCGTTGTGTATTAATCTTCTAAAAAAGTCATTTTAGAGTTTAAGGGCTCCCTTATGGGAGCCTATTTTTAGAAAAGTTGAACTATATACAGAGGTGATTAACCGTATGTATTGGAGATATGCTGTTCGAAGAATATTAATGGGTGTTGTTATTTACGTTGTGGTCATTTTCATTTATTCTGCCTTGTTTAACACGGTGATGGATCAGACGTTAAATAGTCAAATAGTTGAACAAGTAAACGGTGAAATGATGAAAATGTCACAGGTTGGAACAGATCCTGAATATTTGGTAGAATACAGAGAGAGGCGAATCAGTGAGCTTCGTCAATTGTATCACTTAGATGATCCCATACTTTCCAGGATTTTTTGGAGAGCTATCGATACGTTAACATTCAATTATGGGAACTCAACTGTAATGAGATCTTTTGAAGGTGAAACAGACGTTATTAAAATAGTTCTAGAAAGAATTCCCAACACCTTGATGTTGTTTACTACTGCGATAATTATCGATATTTTTATAGGTGTATGGTTGGGTATAAGAAAAGCTCAGAAAGCTGGAAAGTTAATGGATAAGACTACTTCTATAATCACCATGGGGGTGTACGGTCTGCCATCTTGGTGGTTTGGAATGGTTATGATTATGTTGTTTGCGTTTGCAATACCTATTTTCCCATCAGGAGGTATGAACAGTGTCCCTCCTCCAACAACCTTTTTTGGAAGATTCCTTGATACTTTATACCATATGGCTTTACCTGTAATTACTTTAGTGTTCATAGGTTTTTGGGGAAGGGCTTATTTAACAAGGAATATAGTTTTAGGAAATCTTCAAGAAGATTTCATAATGTCCGCAAGGGCAAGAGGGATTCCTGAAAGGTCTGTTTTATATGGTCATGCTCTAAGAACCTCTGCTCCTCCTATTTTAACAATGTCGCTTTTATCGTTGTTAGCTTCTTTTTCTGGTGCGTTGGTGTTTGAAGGTATATTTAGTTGGCCTGGAATGGGTAACCTTTATTGGGCAGCGGTTCAGATGAACGATATCCCTGTTCTTTTGGGTAACCTTTCCATAACAACACTTATATACATTTCTGGTATCGTAGTTTTGGATTTGATATACGGCTTTTTAGACCCTAGAATAAAAGTTGGTGGGAAAGCGTGAATAAAACAAATCGTGTTGCCAAGCAATTAAAAGATTTTTGGGATGAGTTTAAGCAAGTTAAATTTGGTATAGCTGGTATAATTCTTTTAATCCTTTTTGTAATTTTAGTGGTTTTTGAACAATTTTTAATCCCATTTCCTGAAGCTTCTACAAGGTGGAGGGATATTACCTATTGGGAAGATAACCCTCGAAGCGTTCCCCCTGTTTGGATAAATTGGTTTTCTCAAAAAGATTACACACCGACTGAATATATTGAAGATTTAGAATATACTGAACAGAACATTTCAGGTCCAATAACTATGTTAAGTTCAGTTATAGAGTATGAGTACGGTTATGACGTTCCACCCGTTGATCTAATATATAGAGGGACCTTTAAAGGTAACTTTAGTATGAATATTGTTTTGGAACGTCCTGATGGTAATAAAATCAACTTGGTAAACAAAAGTTTTAGTTCGAACACTGAAAAAGACTTCAGAATATCAATTATTAATGAAGCAAATAACAATGTTCAAAGCTTTGCAAGGAGATATGTGCAAAATTTACCGCCAAGAGTTGATGTAAATACCGTGCTTTTTTCACAAGCCAACGATGAGCTTTTTTCAAATCCAACTCCATTAAATGGAACTTACAAGCTAAATATTAATCTAATAAAAATGACCGAGGACACTGCTATACAAGATACAAGGTTAGTTGTTTCTGGAAGTGTTTCTGGTTTACTAGGTACGGATAACTCTAAAAGAGATGTATGGAGTGGATTGGTAGCAGGCATTAAATGGGCTTTGTTCATAGGGCTTATGACATCTGCTATTTCGGTATCGGTAGGCGTGGTTTATGGAGTTGTTTCTGCGTATTATGGCGGTATAGTCGATTCTATAATGCAAAGAATCTGGGAAATTTTTATCAACATACCACTTCTTCCTGTTTTAATTGTTTTATCAGCAATATTTAAGCCCTCTATTTGGAGCCTTATTCTTATGATGAGTTTGTTTTTTTGGGTAGGCCCTGTTAAAACAGTAAGAAGTATGGCTTTGCAAATAAAAGAGGAAACCTATGTTGAAGCTGCAAAAGCTTTAGGTGCTTCGCATAGAAGAATAATTTTCAGACATATGGTTCCGATCTTGATTCCATACGCCTTTGCAAGTATGGCACTTAATGTTCCGAGCGCCATTCTTTACGAGGCAACCGTTAGTTTGCTTGGTTTAGGAGATGCCACCATAGTCACCTGGGGGCAAATTCTCCACGATGCCATGAACGGAGGAGCCGTAACAAACGGTCTTTGGTGGTGGGTTGTACCTCCTGGAATTGCTATTGCTTTAGTAGGTATGACTTTTGCCTTTTTAGGTTTTGCAATGGACACCATCTTAAATCCAAAATTGAGAACGAGGTAGATATGAATGAATGAGATTTTAAATGTTAAAAATTTAAAAGTGTATTATTATACAAGAAAAGGTGTTGTAAAAGGATTGGACGATGTGAGTTTTTCCCTGAGAGAAGGGGAAACCTTAGGGCTTGTTGGAGAGTCTGGATGTGGTAAAACAACGTTGGGCATGGGTCTTTTGAGAATGCCAAGTCCTCCAGGCAAAATCGTAAGTGGAGAGATTAATATAGATGGTGAAAATATAGTCCCTTTAAAAGAATCTGTTTTACGTAAGAGAGTCAGATGGGAAAAGATTTCCATGGTTTTTCAGGGAGCTATGAATAGTTTGACGCCAGTTTACACCATTAAAAAACAGATGATGGAAACGCTTCAAACTCATAGGGAAATGGAAGAAGAAAAGGCTATGGCTATAATTAAAAAATATTTAAATCAAGTGGGGTTATCAGAGGATATTTTGAAGAGATACCCTCACGAATTATCGGGAGGGATGAAACAACGTATTGTAATCGCCACAGCGTTGTTTTTAGAGCCCAAAGTGATTATTGCCGATGAACCTACTACAGCCTTAGATGTTGTCGTTCAAGCTCAAATAATAAATCTTCTGAAAAGGTTAAAAAAGGATCTTAATTTGTCTTTTATCTTTATAACCCATGATTTAGCTACCGAGGCAGAAGTAGCAGACAGGATAATGGTGATGTATGCAGGTAAGATAGCTGAAATAGGAGAGAATCATCATATTTATGGCCCTCAGGGACCGGCACATCCATATACAAAAGGTTTGCTGGGAGCTACACCTCTTTTACATAAAAAAGTTGAAGAACTAGCTTTTATACCAGGTGTACCACCTGATTTACTCAATCCACCCAGTGGCTGTCGATTCCATGAGCGTTGTCCGGTTGCTTTCGATAGATGCAAAGTAGAAGAACCACCTTTGAAGGAAATTGAACCCGGTCATTTTGCAGCTTGTTGGAGGTGTTTTGATGAATGATGAAATTATAATGACTGTAAAAAATTTGAAAAAATGGTTTCCCTTGCGAAGAACCATTTCAGAAATATTTCAAGGCAAACGAAGATGGGTTAGAGCGGTGGATAATGTAAGTTTTGATATAAGAAAGGGAGAGATATTTGGCTTAATTGGAGAATCTGGTTGCGGAAAATCTACTACAGGTAGATTATTGATGAAATTAGAAGAACCCACAGAGGGCCAAATAATATTTAAGGGTGAAGATGTTACTTTTTTGTCTTCCACTGAGGAAATTAAGAAGTATAAAGAAGATGTACAAATGATTTTTCAGGACCCTTACTCTTCGATGAATCCAAGGTTTAGAGTTAGAGATGTTTTGGCAGAACCTTTGATCATTCATAACAAAACCAAAGATCCTAATGAAATTGAAGAGATAGCAAAGAATGTTCTAAATGAAGTTAAATTGACGCCTCCTGAAGAGTTTATGGATAGATATCCTCACATGCTCAGCGGAGGGCAAAGGCAAAGAGTTGCAACGGCAAGGACCTTAGTTCTTTCTCCGGATTTCATAATAGCGGATGAACCCGTTTCTATGATCGATTTATCAACTAGGGCAGAAATTCTCCACATGATGAAAGATGTTCAGCAAGATTTAGGGCTTACGTATCTATACATAACTCATGACTTATCAACCGCGAGATATTTTTGCGACAGGATTGCTGTTATGTATCTTGGAAGAATAGTTGAGTTAGGCGATGCTGACGAAATAATTGAAAGACCTCTACATCCATACACCAAAGCTTTGATAGAAGCAGTACCAGAACCTTTACCTGGAAAAGAAAACGTAATAAAAGAATTACCAATAAAAGGAGAGATCCCATCTGCAGCAAATATACCAAAAGGATGTAGATTCCATCCAAGGTGTATTTATGCACAGCCTGAATGTTTTGAGAATGTGGATGATCCAGAGTTGGTAGAAGATTCAAACGGTCACTACGTTGCCTGTTACAGGTACAAAGAGATAGATCAGGAAGTAGAAAAGGTTTGAAAAATCCCCACAAATGTGGGGTTTTTTAATTTTGATGAAAATAAATAGATATTAAGGTGGTTACGTCGATGTATTGGAGATATGCTTTTAAAAGGGTGTTAATGGGTGTTATGATTTATTTTGTTATTATTTTTGTGTATGCTGTACTTTTCAACGTCATGTTTAAACTTCACTATAGCTACCTTTTGGAAGGACCAATATTACCCGAGATTTTCTCTGATTGGTTCGATACGATCACTTTTAATTATGGTCAATCTATGTATATAAGATCTTTTAAAGGAGAAACTGACGTCATTAAAATTATCTTAGAAAGAGTACCTAATACCATGCTTCTTTTTACTATGGCTATTATCATAGATATTTTCTTGGGGGTGTATTTGGGCATAAAAAAGGCTCAAAAAGCAGGGGGATTCATGGACAAAACAACCTCCATACTTACCATGATTTTTTACGGCCTTCCAACATGGTGGGTTGGACTGGTAATGATCATGTTTTTTTCTTTCAAAATGCCTTTATTTCCTTCTGGTGGTATATTTAGCATCCCGCCTCCTGTGGGGTTTATAAAAAGATTTGCAGATATTGTGTATCATTTAATTCTACCTTTAACTACGCTTGTTTTTTTTCGTTTTTGGGGTAGAGCATATTTATCAAGAAATATCGTGTTAGCAAATTTGCAGAATGATTTCATAATATCCGCAAGGGCTAGGGGCATTCCTGAAAGAAAAGTTTTGTTTGGGCACGCTTTAAGAGCTTCTGCTCCTCCAATCTTAACAATGTCGGTTTTATCTGTGCTCGATTCTTTTTCTGGGGCATTGATCATCGAAGGTATTTTTAATTGGCCTGGAATGGGGAACCTTTTTTGGGCTGCTATTCAACAAGATGATATTCCAGTTCTTTTGGGTAATTTGTCTTTTACAACTCTTTTATACATCTGCGGTATTGTAATTTTAGACTTAATTTACGGGGTGCTTGACCCTAGAATAAAAGTTGGCGGGAAAGAGTGAATAAAATCCCGCCAAGAGTTTAGTTTTGTCTTCCCCTATCCCCATTAGTATATGAAATGAATATCTTTTCGAAATTCACCATTTGCTTTTCTATGCTTACTATTTCTACATTACGTGATTTGAAAAAATCCATAACCTCATATAATTCTGAAGATGTTTTGAAGTCAACTGTAAGGTCGTAAACGTTACCCTCTTTTGTCAATTCTGTAATGCCAATTTTATCAAGCTCTCTCTCTAAGGTATCTTCTGATCTTACTTTTATCTTATAACCCGTTGCACTGAATACATCCATTAGCTTTTTCTTATCTTCACACACAACTATTTTCCCATTGTTTATTATTGCAACTCTATCCGCTATTTCTTCAACTAATGCCATATCATGGGTAGAAAGTAGAATACTTTTTCCTTTTTGTTTCACGTTTGTTAACAATTTTCTAAATTCTACATTAGAAATTACGTCGAGCCCAAGAGTAGGTTCATCCAATAGGAGAACATCAGTATCCGCTGCTAAACAAACAGCAAGGGCTGTTTTTTGCTGCATTCCCCTTGAAAGGGTATAAACCACTTCGTTGGCTTTTTCTTTAATTCCCAAAAAATCTAAAATATCTAAGGCTTCATTTTTCGATATCTTTTTTCCCCTGATTCCAACAAAATACTGTATATTTTCAATTGGGGTTAGCCTGTGATAAAGGTTCCTACTCCCTTCCAAAACTACACTTATCTGTTTAAGAGCTTTAGACCTCTCTGTTTTCAAATCATAATCTTTTATTTTTATCTTTCCTTCATCGAAAACAAGAAGGCCACATATACTTTTGATGGTAGTTGTTTTTCCCGCACCATTTGGGCCAAGGAGTGCGAAGATCTCTCCTTCTTTCACGTGAAATGAAATCTTATCTACCGCTGTAAGCATTTCTTTTGAAGTTCTTTGAGGGTATCTTTTTAGTAAGTCATTAACTTCAATAACGTTCATCTATTTCACCACCCTTTAATATTGTCCCAGAGTTCCTTTAACCATGGCACGTTTTTCAAAACCCCTGAATATAACTATTCCAACCAAAAGAAATAACGCTGCAGCTATCCACAAAATAACGTGGTCTTGAATCGGGAACTGATAAAACTTTGTCCCTGTAACCGCCATTCTTCTCATCATCCCCGTTGCTTTTACCATTGGCAAAAGTTCAAACCAAAGCGCATCAACTTCAAACATCAAAATTGCAAGGAAAGCAAAAGTACATATTTGAATGAATGAAGAAATCTTTTTAAATATCAAAGCCATTCCTCCCAGAATTAAACCAACACCAACGGCACTAATTGAACCAAGAATAATTAAATAGAGAAGAGTAACAAGGTCAAAATTCAAAGTTCTTCCTGTTGTAAAAGCTGCTAAATACATTAAAGGTACTATCATTAGAACGTTTATACAAAAATCACTTATCACATGAAAAATCATTTGAAACTCAAATTTTACTGGAGACATAAACAGTTGTTCCAAAGTTCCTCTTTCTGCCTCTTGAATTATCCAGTATGAAACACCTTGGAACGAAGCTAAAAACATTATCCACATGAAATAACTCACAATGATTCCATCAATGGTATCTCCAAAATCAGGCCCACTTGCTATCTTAAAGCCAAAAAATATAAGATAGAAAATGATGAAAAGTATTATGAATGAAGAAACTGTGTCAAAAAAATATCTCTTCATTTCAATAAAAGTTTTCCTGAAATTTGCAACAAAAGCATTTACCATCCTTCATCCCTCCATTTAAAAATAAAATAATAACTCACTTTTGTTTATATATTTTTTGATAATAACAAATATCTACTAATGTTTCAAGGCCATCCTTTGATTTAATCTTTGTTTAAATAGCACTTGCTAAAATTAATTTTTATACTTTTTAATTTCATTATACCCTTTCCCATATGGTTTTCAATTGTTTTTTTTATTGGCTTCAAAGATGTATTGATAAAGTATTATGGAGAGAACCTTCTGCTCTTTCTTTTTATGTTTTTGAAGGGGAAGAAAGAGAAGAGTTTGTTAAAATTAGCAACAATTTTTACAAGTTTTCCTTCTAATTTTCCTTCATTTCTCAACTTTTCAGCTATTGTCATAAATATTTCACCCCTTCCCTACTTTCGATTCGATGTAGCTTTTGTGTTCCATCAGAATGTATATGTATCTCCACGTATTATTTTATGTACATTACTACATAGGTACTTACAATTTTTTACCTTTGTTTTATTAGAATACAGTCACATTTTTAAAGCATCTATAATTTTTTTGGACCAACTTTTCAATTCTTCATTATATTTCTTGCTATACGTAATTACGGCTTCGTTGTACGTTGAATATAACTTGGTTAAATCTGACATACATTCAAGTAATCTTTCTTTTCCTTCAACCTTTTCTATTACTACAGAAACTTTCCAACCAACTGTGTACCAAGAACCTTGACCCCCATTATTTGTCATTAATTCAAAACCTTCCTTATATAATTCCTCATTATCAGGAAACTCTTCATTTAATATCTTTAACAAAAAATTCTCTATTTTAGAGAAATCTTCATTAAATCTTTTTATATTAACATCCCATATTTCTTTTAGGTCTTTGTAATACTTGTTTGGATGATTATCAGGGCCGCGAGCAGCCGCCAACATTGCAAATCCTTCGGCAAATGCAGTCGTCCATTCTATTAGCATTTGTGCTTGCTTTGATAGATATTTATATTTTTCAGGTTTATGAACGTCAGAAAAACCAATATGATGTAGTTCATGTATCAAAGTATTTTCCAATTTTTCTTTTGAGATATCCGGTGTTAAATTTAAAAACAAAACTAACGTATTTTCAATTGTATGTACGAAGCTATTATTTAAAGGTTTTATAACAGGAATAATATAGGTTTCAATTTTTGCCTCTTTCGGAAGATAATTTTTGGTATCAAGAATAATACGTTCTATATCGATTGATTTGAGTAACTTATAAGCTCTCAAGAAATTTTCGTAATCTTTCAGAGGTCTTTCAAGTATAAAACTTTCCATATCACTGGATTTGGAGATCCCCATAGATCTCAAAAAATTTTCGTATTTACTAACTTGACCCTCACCCAGCAAAAAAGACTTAAAATCACTTTCATTAGTTTCTTTTATCTTTAATTTTTCATACATATCATCATCTCTTTTTGCTAACCACTGATATCCTTTGCTTAAAAATAAATCTTCCCAATCAGATTGTGTGATAGTCTCGTTATTATGCATTTTTCCTAATATTTTCAGGACACATTCTACTTGATCGTAAATAAAATTCACACTCATAATCCACACTCCTCATATGATATTTATTGCTGACTTCAGAATCTCTAACCCTTCTTTACCACTTCTTTACCCCGCTCCCTACACATTAGGAACTTTATCCTCAAATTCCTTTAATCTGGAATCGTTAATACTACAGTTTCTTTTGTTATCTTTTTTTCCGCTACTACTGTGAGGTGTAGAATATACTTTTTTCTTATCGAAGGGTATACCTTTTGGTATTTTGTTACCACCAAGTTCTTTTGTTAAAGTTTTAACAGAGATAAGTGTCCCTTTGTTTTTTGATACCATCTACAATTTCCCCCTTTTCCTTGAATATAGAAATTCCCCTACTAAATTGTTTGTCAATTTCATTTCCCACATTCGATCATATTAGGTGTCTATGAAAAAGGCTTGTTAACTCATAGACATAAATACAATAGAACCAATTCCTTATTTTAATGACAATTATTTATCACCTAATACATAAATATCTAATTTTTCTACCTTCGTTTTTTGAAAGATATTCCAACAGAAAAACTACTTGAGATGTTTAAGATACAGCTGGTAACCTTTATTATAAGCTTTTTTGTTTCTTATATTTTTTTATTCATCTTTTAATTTTTCTATTATTGGTAAAGTTTGATATATCTGGTAGTTTTCTTTGGTAACTAATATTAAAAATCCTCTGTGCGCCAATAATTTTATCGGTTTCTCTGTAAATGGTTCCTCGTTAAATATTTTAGCTGTATATTTCCCATCATCTTCTTCAACAAGTACAGCCATTTTGAGCTTGTTATCCGATATAGAATGGTAAAGTATGAAGATATTTCCTAATGAGTCGATCGCAAAACTGATAATCTCATCATCTTTCAATTCTTCGACAAATATTACCTCAAAAAATCCTTGGGGGTAAGTGTATTGAAAAATATGGTTTGAAGAATCTCTAACAAATAAACTTCTTTCAAAAGTTAAGGCTTCTTCAAATTGTTGGGCATCTATACCTACGTATTTTATTCCTGCCGTTGCAGGAAATGAAGAAAGAATCTCACCTGAGATCGTCATCCTGATAATTTCATTTTTCTTTTTATCGATAAACCAAAAATCTTCTTTCTTGAAAGACCCATTTTGAATAAATACATTAGTAGGCGGGGAAAGTAATAAGTCATTCTTTGAATCAATTCCTACGTCTATTGTATTGACTAAATCACCTTCTAAAGAGAAAACAACTACTTCCTTTATTTTTTCCGAATAACCAACAAAGTACTCTGAACCTTCACCTGGTATCCATCCTAATTTTACAAAGATTAAGTTACTTAATTCGTAATCTTGATATTCTTCTTTCGGAAATGTGTGAGCAATACTGTGTGGTTCATAATTATCAGGTTTGAGAACTGAGTAGATTTCGATAAAATTTTCCACAAGGAGGTTATCTGGATCTGAGTAAACATAAAACTTATTATCGAAAAAAGAAAATGCATCAGTAATTGGGGAAGAATTATCACCGGCCGGAGCAAAAGATAAAGTAGAAGATAGAGAAATATTCATAAACATATTCTCCTTTGTTTCGTTAGCAAATAAACTGCTAACACCAAAAGCGGTAAACACAAATAAAAGAACAAATAACATCATCCTCTTTTTGATAATCATTTTCATTAAACCTACTTCTCGTATTTAATCTTTCTCATCCAACAACGTTCTAGTCCCATCTTTTGATTTAATCTTTGTTTAAAAAGCACTTGTTACAAGCAATTTTCATCTTTCCTACTTTTATTATACCCTTTTCCATATGATTTTCAACTGTTTTTTTAAAGGTTGACTCTATCACGAACATAATGGCTAATTAATCTTTCATACAACCAACTGACTTTCTATTATTTCTTTGTAAATGGGGGCATTTTTTAATAACTCTTCGTGCATTCCTTCTCCTCTTATCTCTCCATCTTTCAACAGTATCACCTTGTCTGCTTTTCTTATCGTTGATAATCTGTGGGATATTATTATCAAAGTCATCTCGTACTCTTTCAATTCATCGAATATTTCTTCTTCTGTTTGAGAATCTACCCCTGACGTTGCTTCATCCAGTATCAATACCTTTGGTTCCCTTATCAATGCTCTTGCTATCGCTACTCTCTGCCTTTGCCCATCCGATAACTTACTTCCCCTTTCTCCCACTACCGTGTCGTATCCTTCATCTAAAAGCCCTATGAATTTATCTACCTTCGCTTTCTTTACCGCCTTCATGAATTCTTCTTGGGTGAATTCATCATCCAGCATTATGTTTTCTTTGACCGTCATGTTGAATAAATAATCATCTTGCCTAACAATGGTAATATTTTTTCTTAATTGCTTCAGATTATATTTTTTAACATCTATACCGTTGATCATCACTTTTCCTGTAGCGGGTTCGTAGAATCTTGGGATTAGATTAACAAAAGAGGATTTACCTGCACCACTTGTTCCAACAATTGCGACTTTTTCTTTTGTCCCAATGGTTAAGTTTATATCATGCAAGACAGTGCTGTCTTTATATTTAAAACAAACGTTCTCATAGGTAATAGGGTAATCATTATTAGGAAAAGATTTTCCTTCTCTCATGTTTTCTTCAGGGAAATCATGTATTTCAAAGATACGTTCTGAAACTTGTCGGACTCTTTGCATTTGAATATAGAAACTGCTAAGATTTCTTATAGGAGTAAATATCCAACCCAGGTATGCATAAAACCCCATTAGGGTTCCAAGAGTAGCATTTCCTTTTAATATTAGATATGCACCGTAACCAAGTATCAAAACAGGAATCAATTCATATATAAAAGACATGAAATCTTCAGCAGATTGATTAAGCATATTTAGCCTGTTTTTCTTCTTAACCCAAATCCATGATATATAGGAGAATTGTTTTGAAAAAAAATTTTCTTTACAAAAAGATTTTATAGGCATAAGACCTTCTATTTTTTCTCTCAATTCCTCAGTAAGATCACTGTAAGCGATCCTTTCTAACTCAGAACTTTTTTGAAGATTTTTATCAAATGCTCGAAGTGAAAAATAATAAAAAGGAACCATGATGAAGGTAATAACAGCAAGTTGCCAATTTAGATATAACAAAACCAAAGAAACAACGATGAGTTGTATAATATTATAGGTGATTACTGAGATTCCTGCTCCAAGGAAAAAAGAAACTTCCAACGTATCGGAAAGCACTCTTGACATGAAATCACCAATTTTGTTATAGGAAAACTCTTTTATAGGGATCGTTAATATTTTTTTAAACATATAAATTTGTTCATCTCTTGCAGCTAAATTGGTAGATTTGTAATAGCCATAATTGACAATAAAGGAAATTAACCTTTCAGATAATATTACGATGGTAAAAAGGATAACAAATGGTAATATTTGCGAAAATTCATGGTTACCAATTATATCATCAATAAGATATTTGATTAAAAAGGGACTTAGAATAGAAACCAGTAACAATAATGGTGTAAGAATCAGAGGAGTTTTCTGATACTTTAAGTATTTTTTGGAGTATTTTAACAATTTTCTCAAACTTCGATTATTTTCTTTTTTCAATTTTATACCTCCTGAGATGTGTTTTTGGCATATTCTAATAGCAACTCTTTTACAATTTGTTTTCGAATTTCGCAATCAGAGAAAGAAGGAACCATATTCCCCCTTTGCAGATAATTTGCGGAGGGGCAACTAGAACAATAATTTTCTAAATAACAGTTTTTACATTTATCGTATCTTGCCTTTTCAACCATTGCTTTTTGCTTAATCGCAAAGGTTTCTAAATTCATTTTTAACTTTTCTATATTTTCCCCAACATTTCCTATCCTAAATTTTTCCATTCCCACTAACATATGACAGGAATAAATGTCTCCAAATGTGTCTACTGCATAACTCTCTATTCCCCCATCACAGAAATATTTAGTGGGGGCATAATTTAGAACAGTATTTTCAACATGTTCTTTGAACTCATCTATATTATATCTTGGATAAGAGGTTATGTTTTTTAAGGACTTTAACATTTTAACATCATATTCATGCAACATTTCTATTTCAACGTTTCTTGGCAAAGCCAAAGAAGGATCTTTAGAGATTACAGGAATTACAAAAACCAATGAATCCTTTAATCCTAATTCTTCTTTAAAATAATTTATTAAATCTGATGGTAATATTCCTTTGTCAAAATGGATCTTTGTATAAGTAACTTCGATCGCATGAGGTTGACCGTATTTTTTTAAATAATTGAGATTACCAATCACGGAGTTATAAGATGGTTTACCATTCTTAAAAGGTCTTAAAATATTTTGAATTTCAGAAGGTCCATCACAGCTAACTGTCAATCGTATTTCCGGATAATCTTGTAATAGTTTTGCAAACTTTTTCACTATTTCTTCAGGTACGCCTAATCCACTTTCTACAAGGAAATCTGGTTTCTTCTGAATAATTTTTTCGGAAACTAATTCTTGTATTAATTTAATTGTGTACTCTATTAGTTCCAAATTTAATAAAGGTTCTCCACCAAAAAACTGGATCATCCCTATATTATCAAAAATTGAAAGAAAAGATTCCAAGCTGTTTTTTACAATTAGAGGTTTCATAAAAGAAGGGTGACCATATGTTCCTTTTTTTGCATAGCAATAAAGGCAACCTAACAAGCATTTTTGGGATATTAAGAGATTGAGCCGACGTAAGTTTTTACTTTCTTTTTTAAAATTTAAATCTCGAAATAACTCTATTAATTCATTTTCTAATTCAGGAGATTTATTTATTTCTTTTATAACGAATTTTTTTATTTCTTCTTGATTCTCTATTTTTAGAAGTTTGTCAAAGAATTCCATATGCTTTTTATCTAATGAATATGCGTTTAAAGTTGATTTATCCCATAAAACAGTGGCTCCATTTTTTTGGAACAAGAAAAGATCTTGTAGCCGTTCCCTTTTTGTGATTATCAAATCGAGTGCTTTGTTCAATTAATTCACATCCTTTCGAGTTTGATTTTAATTAATTAAACTTATATCATGTATCAAGGATTCCTTTTTTAAGGAATCCTTGATCTTACTTACCATCTTATTTGCTAATCCGCTTTATTTAGGAGCAGGTTGATTACCACAAGAACCAATTAAACATCCACAAGCGGGGACGTCTCTGCTCGTAGTGTTTAATTTTATCATTATTATCCACCTCCTTTCATTTTTACTTTTTTCTACTTTCCCTGCAGGGTTACTTCTTGCCGGCAAATAATTCATAACCTCACAATCTTTTCCTTCAAAAACTTATCTAGATACTTTCTTAAATCTTCTAAGCTTTTTCAAGCGTTGTTTTTTGTCTAGAGTAACTGACCTAAACAAGCATTTACTCTACTTCTTCCACTACATTTACAATCTCTGGAGGTTCTATACCATTTGTCTCATTTACTCCATCATTATCTCCTCCAAAAACAAAGATACCCCCTAACACCAGAACAGTGATCAACAAAGCAACAAAAAATTTCTTCATCCTCTTTCACCCCCTTGAATTATTCTTTTAATTTAAAACTAATATCCCAAATAATTCAATCCCTCATTTTAATCATACCCTTTTCCATATGATTTTCAACTGTTTTTTTAATCGACTTCAAATATTTATTGATAAAGTATTACAGAGATCAGTCAAAAAAATACTTATGTTACAATCAAACTCGATAATTTTTGTTATCTTTAAATTACTTATATTTTCTTTTTCTTTTTTTATCTGTATCGTGGTACAATTATGTTTGAATGGTTTCGATCTATTTTTAGAAAATTTCTATGTTGAATAGAAGTAAACGAATATTCTATTATTATAACGCTGTGTAAATATTTCATGAGGACAGGGAGGTTCTTAGAATGAATCTTCGATCTTTAATTGAAATTGTGAGTAAAGGGCAGTTCATAAGACCAATTTTAAATTATGTTATTCATTACTTAGAAAGTGATAGACCAGATAAAAATAAAAGCATCGTCAATTACATAAACGTTTTGAAATTAAAATGGGATGTTAAATACGATGAAGCCCTTGAGATAATAGATGGAGAGTTACAGGGGTTGAAGAAAGGTGGTTTATATTATCTTTTTTTGGATCAAAAAATTTATATATTGAATAGAATTAAACAGAAAGAGGACGTTAAAAAAGTATTCGAGGAACTAAAGGATAATTTTGATAATATACCTGTTTATCTCAGAAGACTTGTTGTAGAAACTCTAAAAAATCTACATGAATTGTATTATGAATCCGATGAAAATATGGAAAAGATAAGATATTGGAGTGAAAGTTATGAAAATACTCCTGCCACCAAAGGCTTCATATTACTATCGAAAGCAAGAGAGAAAAAGAACGAAGAAAGATACGATGAAGCAGTTTCTTTAAACATCGAAGCATTTAAGATTTTAAAAACCATTCCACATCCTTCTGGTATGGTACAAGCTTTAAATAATATATCTTGGTGGTTGAAAGATACAAACAAAGAAAAAGCTTTAGCTTTTTCTTTTCCATTAGGATTCTATCTTGGTTACTATTTTCATGATAATAACTTTAATGTTTTCAATTCACTTGATACTATATTTCAAGTACAGAAGAATAATAAAGATCCTTTGGTTTATGAGACCGCCTTCATTTTTTCACGTTTAGTTTCGTCGTTGAGTGGTGATAAGAAAAAAATAATCTGGAATGAGTTTGAATATACCATTCACGATGTCAGATGTTTTGTTTTGAATATTAGAAATAGAAATAGAAATTACTTAAACACAAAAACCTTGAGGACTTTCATAAGGAAAGAGATAGGAAAAGAAAAGATATCCATAGATTCAATAAACATTTCTGAAAGAACATTAAAAGAGTTTTTATTTGAAGAGACACAGTACATTCAACCAAGTATCTTGAGAAACATAATAGATGCTCTTGAGTTTGAAATCGATACATCCACACCTATATGTATAATCAAAGAATTGAAAAAGAAGGATATAGATAAGAAGTTTGAGATAAACCTTGAAAAGTTTAAAAACCTTCCGAAAGGAAGACAAATATCAGAATTCTTTACCTCTTACCTCATTCATTACTACAAAGGAGAGATTGATCTAAAAAAGGTAATTAAAGAGATAGAAGATGACAGTTTAATTGAAGAAAGATGTGATTACTACACGAAAGAGTTAATAAACTCTATCTTTGAAAGAAATCCAAAGATAGAGTTTAATTCTTTACTAACAAACGTTCAAAAACAAAGAATCTACACAAACAAAAATATAACCTTCAACGAACATCCTTTTTATTTGGGAAGGAAAGAAGTTGTAAAAAGGTTTATGAAAGACTTAAATAAAAAGAATTTAAAAGAGTTCATAGAAAATTACATTGGTCTTGATACAACACAAAAAAAGACGATAGAAAAGTTCATAATGAATTACGGTAGGTACTATGATTTAAAGGATATCCCCAAAGAATTCACACCGAAAGTGCCAGAAGAGATTAATCCATTCGTGAAAAAATATACGTTGAAAAGAAAACCTTTGGCTCTTTCTTTTTATGTTTTTGAAGGTGAAGATAGAGAAGAGTTTGTGGAAATTATTGGCAATTTTTAATTAAAAAAACGCCCTTTTTTGGGCGCCTTTTCAGAAATTGTTTTATTATTTTCATCCATTCTCCATCCCAACTTAGTTGGGGAGAGAAAGTCTTAATTTTCGATAGATGCTATATTTTCTTGTGATGTTTTTGGTTCTTTACTTGGTTTTTTTAAATCAATTCCTAAAAATTGACTCATATAGAGATTGTAGTAAAAGCCTTCATTTTTCATTAGTTCTTCGTGATTTCCAGTTTCTACAATGGAACCGTGATCCATTACTAAGATTGTGTCGGCATTCCTGATTGTAGATAATCTATGAGCAATGATAAAGCTTGTACGTCCTCTCATCAATTTTTCCATAGCTTGTTGTATTAATGTTTCCGTACGTGTGTCAACAGAGCTCGTTGCCTCATCCAAAATCAAAATTTTAGGGTCTGCAAGGAAAGCCCTTGCAATGGTTATCAATTGTCTTTGACCTTGTGATAGGTTTGAGGCTTCTTCATCTATTATTGTGTCGTAACCATGGGGTAATGTTCTAACAAAATGATCCACATACGCTGCTTTAGCAGCTTCGATGATCTCTTCATCAGAGGCATCTTCTTTGCCGTATGCGATATTTTCTTTAATCGTGCCTCCAAAAAGCCAAGTGTCTTGAAGCACCATACCAAAGTTTTTTCTGAGGTCTGATCTTCTCATTTGCCTAATGTCAACACCGTCCAAGGTGATTCTTCCATCTGTGACATCATAGAATCTCATTAAAAGGTTTACAAGTGTTGTTTTTCCTGCACCTGTTGGTCCAACTATCGCTACATTTTCTCCAGGATGAACAACTAAGTTTAAGCCTTCTATCAAAGGGTTTTTCGGATCATAACTGAAAGATACGTTTTCGAACGCTATTCTTCCTTCTACTTCAGGTAATTCTACAGGATCGATTGGATCAGGAACCTCGTCCTCTTCATCAAGGAATTCGAATACTCTTTCAGCAGAAGCGATAGTAGATTGCAAAATATTTATAATATTAGCTGTTTGAACTATTGGTTGGGTGAACATTCTTGAATATTGGATGAACGCCTGGACATCTCCAAGTGTCATTAGACCGTTTGCTACTCTAAGTCCGCCGATAACACTAACGGCTACATAGTTAAGATTGTTTAGAAAGGCTATTGCAGGTCTTATTATGCCTGATATGAATTGAGATTTGAAACTTGCTTGGTATAATCTGGCATTTTCGTTGTCGAATGTTTCTTTAGCTTCTTTTTGTTTGTTAAAAACTTTTACAATGTTATGACCTGAATATGTTTCTTCTACATGACCGTTGAGTTTTCCCGTGCTGTCCCACTGTGTTTCAAACTGTTTCTGAGATTTTTTTACGATGAACATTGTGACAATTAGAGATAAAGGAATCAACGTCAACGCTATCAATGTGAGCAAGGGACTTATCGTTAACATCATAACGATTACACCGATTATAGTAACAGTAGCTGTTATGATCTGTATTAACGTTTGTTGAAGCGTCCTTCCTATATTATCAATATCGTTGGTCACTCTACTGAGAATATCACCGTGGGAATGACTATCAAAATATTTAAGTGGAAGTTTTGCTAATTTGTTATCAACTTCTTTTCTGAGACTATAGATGGATTTTTGAGAGACACCAGCCATCATATATTGCTGTAGCCAATTGAACAGGGCTGATAAACCGTAAATTACTAATAGGGTTAATAAGATTTGTACGAGTTTGTTGTAATCGACTCCCTGACCTGGGACTATATTCATTGGTCCAATCATTTCCGCAATTTGATCGTTCCCTGAGAGCTTAAGCATTTGTATAGCTTGTTCTTTTGTCATATTTTCTGGCATATTTTTACTTATTATACCTTCGAATAACACATTGGTGGCGTTACCTATTATCTTAGGGGCTGTTATCATAAAAACGGTAGCCAAAACGGCAAAAGAAACAACGAATAAAATAGGTACTAATTGAGGTTTTAAATATCCAAGTAATCTTTTTAAGGAACCCCAGAAATTTTTTGGTTTTTCCCCAGGGGTTGCTCCTCGTCTGCCCATTCCCATTCCCCTGGGTTGGTTAGTTGAACTTGTAGAAGTTTTTGTGTTATTGGGACTCATGCTGTTTCCTCCTCTGGTAACTGGGATTTTACAAGCTCTCTATATACTTCACATGATCGCATAAGTTCTGAATGTTTTCCTTGTCCTGCTATCGTTCCATCATCGTTTAGAACGATTATTAAATCTGCATTAAGTATAGTACTTACCCTTTGAGCTACTATTATAACTGTGGCATTTTTAGTTTCTTCTTTTAAAGCTTCACGAAGGTTCGCATCGGTTCGGTTATCCAAAGCTGAGAAGCTATCGTCGAATATATAGATCTTAGGCTTTTTGACGATTGCCCTTGCAATTGATAAACGTTGCCTTTGACCCCCGGAGAAGTTCGTTCCTCCTTGATCAACAGGAGCTTGTAGTTTATCAGGTAATTCTTCTACAAAATCTTTCGCTTGGGCTATTTCTAAGGCATGCCACATTTCTTCTTCTGTTGCATCTTTCTTACCATATGCTAAGTTGGAAGCTATCGTTCCACTGAATAGATAAGCTTTTTGAGGTACAAAACCTAAGGAGTCTCTAAGATCTTCCATCGACAGTTCTCTAATATCTACACCGTCGATTTCTATTTTCCCATCGGTGACTTCGTAAAAGCGTGGGATCAAGTTTATAAGAGTGCTTTTACCGCTTCCGGTACTACCTACAATTGCGGTAGTTTTGCCTGGTTTAGCCTCAAAAGAAATATTTCTTAATACAGGTCTCTCAGCCTCTTCGTACCTAAACGTTACATTTTTGAAGGATACAGTGCCTTTTTTACTTTTCAAAATAACTGGATTGTCTGATTCAGTAATTGTAGGCTCTGTTTCTAATACCTCTTTGATACGATCGGCAGATGCTTCTGCACGAGGCCACATGACAAACATCATCATTGCCATCATTATTGATATGAGTATTTCCATGATATAGGTTAAGAAGGCTGTCAAGTTGCCTATTGGCATTGCTCCACTGTCTATTCGCATCGAACCGAACCAGAGAATACTTACGGTTGAAAGGTTCATAATAAGCATTAGAAGAGGCATACCTAATGCTAATAATCTGTTTACTTTTATAGCGGTTTGAGTTAAGTCGTCATTAACATTATCGAATCTTTTTTCTTCACTTTTCTCTTTCACAAAAGCCCTGATAACACGTACACCCATTAATTTTTCACGTAGAACACGGTTGACGTTATCAAGCTTTACTTGCATGCTTCTAAATAGTGGAATTGCCTTACGCATTAGAAAGAATACAACAATTCCCATCAGTGGTATTATCACTAAAAGCGAAGTAGAAAGGACAACGTCTTGACGTATAGCCATAATAGCACCACCTATTGCCATTATGGGTGCAAGAATCATAACGTTTAACATTATTAATACCAACATTTGAATTTGGTATACATCATTCGTGTTTCTCGTTATCAACGAGGCGGTTCCAAACTTGTCTATATCGTTTTGAGAGAAACTCATTACCTTATAATAAAGATCTCTGCGTAAGTCCTGGGCAAATTTTGCAGAGATTCTTGAGGCAAAAAATGTCGCCCCTACAGCAGCACCAACGAGTAATAGGGAAAATAACAACATCTTTCCTCCGGCTTGCATGATGTAATTGAGGTCTCCTTTGGCAACACCGTTGTTGATAATGTCTGCATTTAAGTTTGGTAGGTATAAGTTTGAGACAGCTTGGACGGTGAGTAACACCAATGCCAAAATTACTTCTTTATAATACTGTTTTAAATACTTGCTTAGTATGGTTCTCATCCTTGATCTTCTCCTTTTTGCAAATGTTTTGATAGGTTGTTGGATATTTTTTTTAGTAACTCGTTAAATGTGTTGAGTTCTTCATCTGATAACCCTTCAAAGCTGTATCTCACGATCTTTGAAAAGGATGTTTTTAAATTTTTTATTTCTTCTTCTCCTTTTTCAGTTAAATGGATCTGAAGAGTACGCATGTCGTTAGGATCAGATTGGCGGAGTATGAGCCCCATTTTCTCCAGCCTTTTGAGAATCAAAGAAACAGTTGGAGGAGCTACATTCATGAGTTTTGCAAGATGTATTTGACTTATTCCAGGATTTTTCGAAATGTGCCATAAGCAAACTCCTTGCCCCGGATAGACATCTTTTTCTGCCATGATTTTAAAATTTAACTGTCTTTGCAGGTTCATTACTTGAAAGAATTGTTGGACAACGTTGATCGTTGAGGGATCAAGTTCATCAAAAGGGAAATCTTCTGTGCAAAGTGTTTTGTCTTTCATTTCATTTCTCCTCTCATTTCATAATTGTTAGCGCCCTTTCACCCCGCTCCCCACCCGTGAGGAAAAGAGTCTTTATTAGCGCCCTTTCACCCCGCTCCCCACCCGTGAGGAAAAGAGTCTTTATTAGCGCCCTTCCCCCGCCCCCACCCATTTAAGGAAAAGATCTGTAGTTTCAAAGACTGCGTCAATCTTCTATTAGTATGCTAATAATTAACTCACTAACTATTAGCATACTAATAATTAGTATACTATCTTTTTTTGAAATATCAAGGTTTTATTTGAAATTTTGATTAATAGTTTATATCTTTTGAATACATCTCTTAATCTTTTGAGTGAGTTACCTGGCGAAAGGGCGCTAAAAACATTATGAGAAGTGTTGACGAGAAGATAAATTTATAATACTAAACAAATGTATCATAAGATCAATTAATCCTTAAATAATTCAGATACCATTTTATCAGGAGTTAAAAGAAACAAGTCGTCAGTTTGAAATTTGAGTAACTCTGGTGTAAAACCAGATTTGGAAAAGAAGATGTATTTTGTTTGCTTGTTTTCAAAGTTTACATAGTTACTTCTCAGTTTCAGTGTCTCCAAATCTTTTATTCCCATCTTTTTATTAGTCCACTTGCATTCACCAAAGAGGATGTTGTCGTCGTTATATGCTACTATGTCTATATCATACGATAAGTTTTTTGAATAAGGGACCTTTCCCCAGCTTTTTCCTATATTATTAATGAGAAAACCAGGATAATTGGGTTTTTCTTTTAAAAATTGTATGCAGATATTTTCAAACTGATGGCCAATATGAGTGGGCAATTGTTGGTATATTTTTTCTAATGCGCTTTTAGGATTGAATTCTATTTCTGAAAGGTATCTACCCAAGAGGTTAAAGTAAAAGTCAAAAAATTCATCGTTTATAGAATATCTTGCGTTTCTTCTTTTTCTGTCTAATATGCTGTTTTCTTTTTTTAAAATCTCATAATTATTCACTAGTTCGTTTAAATATTTTGAAAGGGAAGTAGAAGGGATTTTTGAAATGTCTTCTATCTCCTTGAGAGTTTTATTGCCTCCCCCGATTGCTTCCAATATTGAAAAATAGGATCTATGTTCAGAACCAAATTCTAAAATTAAAATGTTTTTAGACTCTTCTTTGAAAGGTGAAAAATCGGCGATGAATAAGTCGTATATCTTGTTTTTTAAATTATCTTTGTCTTTAAAGCCCCACAAATATTTGGGAACACCACCTACAAGGCTATAGATTTCTAAAGCTTCTTCAGTGTCGTAACCAAAGTCGAATAACATCTCTAGTCCGCTTTTTAAGTTGAACTTTTTGAGATTAATAAAGTTATTCACTCTTCCAAATAAGGGCATTTTTTCTTCCATAAATATTTTTTTGATGAGTCCTGTGTATGAACCCAAAACCGTAAGCTTTGTGTTGTATTTTGTTTCATCCCAAGCATGTTGCAAAGAATAAAGTATATCGCTATTTACCAAAAAGAAATTTTGGAATTCATCAAAAATTATGTGATCAAATCTTTCAAAAAGATCCGTAAAAAGGTCGTACCAATTTGTGTAAATTGCCTTAGAAAAAAGACTACTCAGTTCTTTTAACAGTGCCTCTTCTCTTTTTACTTCAACAAAAAAATATAAAAAATTCTCACGATTTTCATAGGCTTTTTTAATGAGAGAAGTCTTTCCTATTCTTCTTCTTCCGTATAAAACCGTGAATCTTTTTTCTTCAGAGTTTAGGATTTTGGTAAGAGCTTCTAATTCTTTTTCTCTATCATAAAAGTTCATTTATAGCGCTCCTTCGCCGATACGTTAAGGGGGCAAGCCCAATCATAAAAGTTCATGACGCACGACTTTTATATACTGATCAGTAATATACTGGTGAGTATATTACTGATCAGTATATTACTCGTCAGTATATTATATCACAATATAATGATCTATATTCAAATCTATTATATCGAATGCGTTTTTTATTTTGTTAGACCAGTTTAGGTTTATGAGGTGTTCTATTCTTGTGGAGATGACTGTTTCCAAGTTGAGGGTATTGGCTAAGTCATAGTGCTTTTTTAAGTTGGTTAATCCACCAACTTTGGTGATGTCTAAGACGACCCCTGAAGCAATATTTGATACTCTGATAATATCCTCAGGTTGTTCGATGGATTCATCCCAAAAAATCGGGTAGTTTATATCTAGGTTGCTTAAAGTATTTTCTTTATACTTTGGTGTTGGCTGCTCTAAAGCCATTATTTCCGAGGTTTTTAGAAGTTTTAGAATGAGTCTGATTTCATGTTGGGGGAATAATCCTCTCAGGTCGATCCATAGTTTTTTATTTTTGAAGAGTTTCAATATTTTTTTAAACTCTGAGAGCAACGGTTTTTCTAAGAACTCCATCTTTACAATTTCTTCATCTTTTTGAATTTCAGGAAGTAAATCAAAGATATTGGTGTCTTTTTTCCAAAAAATCCTAAAGAGAGATTCTTGTGAGATACCTTTTTTAGTGGGGAAGAGTAAGTTTATAGGGTCGTAATTGTATTTGTTTGTTAGGTAGTCAAAAATGGCTAAAAAAACAGCGGTTTTTGAAGAGTTGTCTCTTTTTATCTTTTCATTGAATTTTTCTTCGATATTGGGGATATTTTCAATATCATCTTCCATTTCAAATAGGTCTCTAATCAATTCCAATATCGCCATAGTAGTTTTAAATGTTTCGCCAAAATAGTAATTGGGGGTGGCTGCCCCAACCCCCTGAATTCCTTGTTTGTCTATGAATTTAAATATCGCATGCTCTTGCCATTCCATATTTAAATTTTTTAAGATTGTTCTTTCTTGCCAGTAATATACGTCTCTTTTTCTTTCTTTCATGAATTTTCAGCCTTCTTAGTATATATTTTCCATGAGTAAAAACCAAAATAAGGAAACTAATATTGCATAGGTTGGCGATAAGATTAGCTCTTTTATATTCTTTTCTTTTACAAAGATAAGTTTGTATGCCAACCCAGCACCTAGTGCTATAATAGACCATAGGTAGTTTTGAGCCATCATAAAAATGAATATCGCTAACCTTTCCGATGCGCCGATTGTGTCTTTTCTTTCTTTTTCGAATAGGTTGAAAGTTCTGAATAAGAAGCTTCCAAAACTTGTTGTTACGATCATTCCTACAATATAGAATTGAAAAACATTGGATAAGAAGGAATCTTGAAAAAAGTTTCTGAATAGGTATGACCAAAGAAAAAAAGCCCCTAAAAATATGATTTCGAAGTAAATGTTGGTGTTTTTGTTTTTTATTCTTAATAAGTCTATACCTATGTGAAGAAGGACAGAAAGTGAAACTATTAAAAGCATCCATCCTGTTAACATATCAAAATTGAAAGCCAAAAAGACCAATAAGACCCAGATTAGATGTTTATAATAACTGGATTTATCCAAGAATTTATCAGAATAAACGTTGGTAAAGGCAAAATCAGATACAAAATGACTTAGAAAGAGTGTCATTGAAAACATAGTATACCTCCATTAGTATTCCCAATAATTTTTTTCGACGACTTTTAATCTTGAGAAGTCTCCTTTTTTTCTTCCTACTTTCGCACAAGGCCTACCATCGACTTCTACTATATCGGCTGTGAAGTCAACTTTTTGTTTCAGTAACGATGATCCAACACCGTAGAGATCTACGGGAACTTCAAGGGTTTCAAATAAATCAATTTTTTCTTGGTTGAATCCCCCTGAGACCATTATTTTTAAATTGTTCATTCCTAGTTCATCGAATTTTCTCCTCGCCCGCCAGACCATCTCCGGGTTAACTCCTAAAGATGATTTGTCTTTTGGAATAACGGATTTGTCCCTTAAGGATCCGGATGTGTCGAATCTAACTGCCCAAATTTTGTCTTTTCCTTCACCAATTATCTTAGACAAGTCTCCCCTGTCAATATTGGGTTTTTCACCGTATATGTGTTCGTAAAAGTCTTTTGCTACTTTGATGGTCGTTCCGATAACGTCGTTGTCCCAGTCTACTAACACCATTCTATTTACGTGACCATCTACGTATTTGTTGAAAGCTATAGCTGCGTCTGAGGTGTTACCATTGTAAGCGGCAATTAAGGCATGAGGTATTGTTCCTAGAGATTCAACCCCCCAATAATCAGCGTTTGCATCGGTAGATACCCCAAAGGCTCCAGCTTTCAAAGCTGCATAACCGTCGGTTGTTTGAACCCAAAAATGGTCGAATCTTGCACTGAAAAATAAAATCGGTTTTCCTTTGGCAGCATTGACAACTTTCTTTACAGCGGTAGCCGTACTAGAAGCCCTTGCCATTACCCCTAAAAGAAGCGTTTCCAAATACCCAAAATAAACAGGATTACCCTCGATTACGAAAACAGGTTCCATACTCTTCGCTTCGTCTCCATCGTTTAAAGCTAATACTTCTATTTCGTCCCATTTATCTACCCATAAACTGTTTAATAACATTCTTAGGTCCCATTTTTTATTTGTGCAATTTAGAAGTTCTTCTTTGTCCATTCGTGTAGAGGCGTCTTGTATTGCTCTTTCTATGGTTAAAATTTCATCAAAGATCTCTTTTGCCTTTTCTTCATCTTTGTAGTAACCTGTTCCGTAAGTTAAAAGAGCTAACGCTTCGTCTAGTCCAACTACTACACAGTCTGCCCTTGGGAAGAATTGATAGGTTACATTTACTTTTCTCTTGTCTTTTTTTAGGACTTCTACATACCTTGTGAAATATTTGTCGGTGTAATAGCCCATTCTTATTTTGTCGATGGGTACTTTAAAGAGTTTTGGATGTAATCTTTTATTAGTATCGTTTAAATCCATTTTTTCCACCTTCTGATAAATTTTTTTCTAAATCGAGTAGATATTTTTTCCACTTGATAGTTGGAGTGAATTTTCCTATACTACCATCGCTTTTTATTACCCTGTGGCACGGGATAATTATGGGTAAAGGGTTTTTCTTCATCAAATTTCCTACAGTTCTGTACGCTTTTGGATTTCCAGCCTTTGATGCCAATTCTTTGTAGGTAATTACACTTCCCTTTTTTGTGTTATACAGAGTTTCGTAAACCCTTTTTACAAAAGCTGTTTCACCGGGGAAGTCGAATATTTCTTTTGGGATTTTTTGGAGATCTCCATATAGATATGCATATATTATATCAAAATGTTTCTTTGTTTTCGAGTTGTAATAATTCTCATTTTTATTAACGCCCCTTCGCCCCGCAGCCCACCCGTCTAAGGAAGGAAAATCTTTATTCTTTTGTCTTGCAGCCGACCCGTCTAAGGAAGGAAAATCTTTATTCTTTTGTCTTGCAGCCCACCCTTCTTTTTGAAAGGTTAGCCTTATCTTAGTTATCTTGTCATTTTTGACATAGATTATCACACTACCGATAGGAGTTCCTATTACGGCTTTCATCTTTCCAACTCCTTGAAATCAACGGGAACTATGTACGTAGTTCCTTCCCTCATGGTTATTCCGTAAAAAAGCTCGGCAATTTCCATCACTATTTTATTGTGGGTTATTATCAAAAATTGAGACTTTTTAGAGTTCTCTAATATTAAGTCTGATATTTTGGCAGCGTTTAGGTCATCCAAAGGGGCATCGATTTCATCTAGTATATAAAAAGGACTCGGGTTTAGATTCATGAGTGAGAAGAGAAAAGCTATAGCTATGAGAGCTTTTTCTCCTCCTGAAAAGAGAGAGAGCTTTTGAAAGTTCATCCCAGATTTTTTTACAGATATTTGGATCCCTTTTTCAAACTCTTTGCCCTCACCAATTAACCTGAGTTCACCGTATCCATTTGGAAAAAGTTTTGAGATGAAG
This sequence comes from Petrotoga mobilis SJ95, assembly GCF_000018605.1. NCBI lineage: Bacteria > Thermotogati > Thermotogota > Thermotogae > Petrotogales > Petrotogaceae > Petrotoga > Petrotoga mobilis. The sequence goes on from NC_010003.1 coordinate 1,452,684, forward strand.
AATGAGAATTCTTTGTTCAGATTGTTAAAAAATGTGTTGAATTGTCGTTGAGCTTCTTCGTCTAGATTTTTTATACTTTGTTTAAGAGAATTTATGGATTTCATTATGTCTTCTTTGTTTTTTAGATTTTCTTGGTATTCTTTTTCTACTTCTTCGTATTCGTCTAAAACAGTTAAATCAACCGAACCTAGCTTTTTTAATGAACTTTCCAATTCTTTTTGTTTGTTCCCAAGTGCCTGGATGTCTTTCTCGGGCAATTCTTTTAGCTCGAACTCTTCTTCGTTAATTTCTAAGTTTTGGGCTTTTTCGTTTAGGAATTGTATGTTGTGGTTGGCTTCTTTTATTTCAAATTCAATCTCTTGATTTTTTTGTTTTATTGTATTTATTTCAGTTTTTAACTTGTCTATACGATTTTCATAATTTTCCAAGTCTTTGGCCTTGTCGTATTTGCCTGTCCTACTTTGTTTCATCAGTTCAAATAATTTTGAAATTTCGTTGTTGAGAGAGTCTTTTTCTTTATTGAGTTCGTTTATGGCTTGGTTTATTTTATCGTTCTTTTCTTTTAAGCTATCAAAGGATTCTTTAGTTTTTTGCTGTTTAATTTTTATTTCTTTTAATTCATTTTCAATTGCTGACTTTTGATTTTTGTAGTATTCGTACTTTTCTTTTATGCTCTTTAACTCCATTTCTTGGCCTATAAGCTCTTTTTCTATTTGATTGAGTAAAGTTCTTTTTTCTTTGATGGTTTCTTCGATTTGTTGCATTTTCTTAGTCGTTTGAGTAGTATTTTGATGGTTATTTTCGATTTCCATTTTTAATGATTGTATCTCTTGATCAAGGGTTTTGGTTTTTTCTTCATAGTTTGCTAATCTTTCGTTGTAGAAAGTTATACTTTCTTGCAGATTTTTAATTTCTTCCTTTATTTTTTTGTAGTCAAGGTCATGTGCGTTTTTTGTTACTGTTGCTTGCCTTAACTCGTCTTTTGTTGATTCTAATTCTTCTTTTTGAAGATTAAGTTTTTCTTTTACTTTGTTGTATAGGGTTTGTTTGTTTGCAAGGTCGTTTCTGATTTTGTTAAGATCTTCTTCTATTTCAGAGATCTCTCTTTTTCTTTTAAGAACCGTAGAAGAATGATCGTATTTAGATTTTCCTCCGGTTATGGCACCAGAAGAGTAGACTAACTCGCCGCTGAGAGTGACAATATTTCCAGGATACTTCATTTTCGATATTTTTATAGCTGTTTCGATATTATCGACTAACAGTGAGTTAGAGAAAACGTACTCCATAACCTTTCGATATTCTTGAGTGTAGTTTACTAAATTGATTACAAAGTCTATGGTGCCGGGTTCTTTTAAGAAGTTTTTTGGTAATCGTACTTCAGTCCTTAATAGATCAAGTGGAAGAAGGGTGATTTTTCCATTATTGCCTTTTTTCACAAGATCCAAATACTCTTTTGCCTTTGACGAATTTTTTATTACTATGTTTTGTATTCTTGAACTGGCTATTGTCGAGACCGCTTCTTCATATTTTTCTTCTGTGTTAATTAAATTGGCAACGACATCCACTACGTTATCGTCATCTTTAAAGACTTTGAAAAATTCTTTTATCGTTGTTGAGAATCCTTCGTATTCGTTGATCTGCCTGGTTAAAGATTGATATGTGTAAAACAGATTCTTTTCATTTTGTTGAAGAGAGTCAATTTCTGATAAAAGGGTATTGTAAGAGTTTTCCGTGTGTTTTAACTCGTCGAATTTCTTTTTTAATCTTTGTTCTAATTGAATTTCAGTGCCTTTTGTATGAGAGAGTAGTTCTTCTATTTCTTTCATTTTTTGTAAATTGTTTTCTAATTTTGTTTTCAAGGTATTTATTTGATCTTTTAGTAAGTTAATTCTTTCTTGGTTACTGCTGTATGTTGTTTGGAGGTTTTTTAGTTCTGTTTCTTTCCTTTCTTTTTCTTGAGATGCCTTTGATAATTCGGATTCTAAGGTTTTGAGCGATTCTTCTTGTTTTTCTATTTCCTGTATAATACTATTCTTTTTTTCGTTTATAAGGTTTGTTTTGTTTTGGGTTTTTTCTTCTATTTCTCTAAAATCTCTTTCGTTTTTAGAGAGTTCTTTTAACTGTTGTTCAAGCTTGTTCATTTTTTCTTCTAAAGAGTTTAATTCCCACTCTTTGCTTATTATTGAAGAGTTGTTCTCATTCAGTTCTTCTGTTAAATGGTTTTTTTCATTTTCTATCGTTTGAACCCTTTGCCTGTAGTTTTCTACCATGTCTCCGTTGATGGATAGTTGTTTGTCAGTATCTTCTATTTCGCTTTTTAAATTTCTATAGCTTCTTTCTACTTCAAAAAGCTCTGATAGCAGAGATTTCATTCTTTGAGAATTTTCTTGTATCTCCTTTTGATATGTTTCTATCTTTTTTAGGAAAGATATTTTAGAAGCACCAAAGTACATCTTTCCTATTCTTTTGATTTCATTACGATATTCAAGGTATTTTTTTGCCCTACCAGCCCTAATGGATAAAGATTTTAATCTTTTATCTACAACGAATAGTAAATCGTTGATTCTGTCTAAATTTTCAGTTGTCTTATTCAATAGATTGATCGATATTTCTTTTTTTTCTAAGTACGTGGCTATGTTTGAAGCATCCAACACGATATCTCTAATATTTTCAGGCGAGGAGTTAACTATTTCACCAATTTGGCCTTGTCCAATAATCGAGTAAAAGCTTTTCCCGGTTCCTTTGTTGAATACATTTTGCACTTCTTTAAGTGTGGCGACTTTGTTGTTTACATAGTACTTGTTGGATTCGTCTTTCTCCAATATTTTTGAGATTTTAATTTTTTCATTGTTGTCGTTTTGTACTACTAGCGAAACTTTTGCATAGTTGGAAGAGTCACTTCCATTGCTTCCTATGTGCAATACATCGTTTTTTTCTGATATTCTCATCTGTTTTTGAGATTGCTCTCCTAATAACCATCTAATCGCGTCTACAATGTTTGATTTCCCCGATCCGTTTGGACCGATTATCGCGATAATATTTTTATCTAAATTAAAATATGTTCTTCTGCCAAAACTTTTAAAACCCTCTATCTCTAGGGATAAGAGTTTCAAGTTTGACTCCCTCCAGCATTTTCGAGGCTTTTGATCTTCTCTTCAACCGTTTTAGTAACCTCTTCAACATCCTTACCTTGTTTTAATGCTCTGTACATGATCCCGATTATCCTCATATCCAGGTATGCGTACCATTTTGGAGATCCTTTAGTAGAACTTTGGTTTCTTAAGAGGTAACTTGGATGAAAAGTTGGAAAGATTTTAATGTCTCCATACCAGTTGAAGAAACGTCCACGCGATTGAGTTATCTTAGATTCACCCGTAAAATAATACAGCGGTGTATTGCCAAGGGTTACGATTATTTTTGGTTTGATAACAATTATTTGCCCATCAAGATAGGATTGACAACTTTTAACCTCTTCTTGTGTGGGAACCCTATTTTGAGGAGGACGACATTTAACTATGTTTGTGATGAAGACATCGTTTCTTTCCAATTTTGCATACTCTTTGAGCATCTTTTCTAAAAGTTGTCCCGCTCTTCCAACGAAAGGCTCTCCCAAAGCGTCTTCATCTGCACCAGGACCTTCACCTACAAACATTATTGGTGAATCAACGTTTCCGGAACCTGGCACAGTATTAGTTCTTGTAAGATTCAAGGGACACTTTTCACATACCTCTATCCTTTTGGCGATCATTTCGATATTCTTTTGTTTTTCCTCGTTGCCGTATAGGAACATTAATATTCCTCCTCACATTAATCCAAATTCAAACCCATCATCACCATATGAGATATTTTTATCGGGTATATAATTGATAAAAAAAGATATTCTGAACGAGGCTAAATCAAACTGGGGTAGTAAGGAAAATTTAGTCTGTACGTTCAACGTCCAGCACACAATTTTTTTCTGTATTTCAAACTCTGTGAAATCCCAGCTTTGATCCTCTATATTATAATCAAAGTTTATTTTTGCAAACTCGCTTTTATCCCTGTTGTTTATGTCGAAGCCTGTTTCAAGAGACTCTGAAATGCGGTAGGTTGTATCTATTCCAAAAGAGTAATTTGAACTTTTTTCCAAGAAATTTAGGTCTAAGTCGTAGACAGTGTACTCTTCCTTCATGTCAAAATCCCCGTAAATTTTGTTACCTTCATAATAAAAAAGAAAATACGTTAAAACCTCTGGGATCTTTTTGGTGAATGTTTGTTCATGAATATAATACCTATAATCCAATTGTAGCCGATTTCTATTGTACCTCAAAATTTCTCTGTTTTCAATATAATCTACCTTAATCTCTTCTTGATGGCCATAATCAAACTCACTTCTATGGGTTAAAGGGCCAATGACGTTGGTTAGTTTGATGTTTGTTGTATCCGGCTGGATCGTATTGGGATCAGTAGTATCAAACTTGGTCTGTGTTTGTAAGGTATTTTTAGTGTTTAATAGATTTATGTTGGTTTGAGTTTGAAGTTCCATTTCTTGCAAATCTGGGGAATTTTCAGCATTTCTTAGATCAAAACTTCTGTTTAACTTTGCAGAGTTCGTAAAATTTTTTTCAAAAAGAGAGAAAGAATACCCTACGTAATCGTTGTAATTCAATTCGTCTGTGGCAGAGGGAGTGAGGGAGTTTTCTAAGACCTTTACGTATTCTAATGAGTTACCAAATTCGAAAACACCTAAATCAATTTCTAAGCCCGGTTCTAAAGAGTAATCAAAGAGCGTTTTCCCAGAAGAGTATTCTTCACCGGGTATAAAATCGTTGTTATAGTTGAAGTGAATTGAATCCTCCATGTTGAATTTTAAATCAAAATTATTTCTATCAATCTCATAAAGGGTATCTTTGTAAGAGAAAGTATTTTTAGTTTCTAATCGATTTTTGGTGGTTTCTGTTGCGACGGTGGTGTAAGCGTAATCAAAATCGCCGTACATTCTGGCGAATGTTTCATAGAAGTTGTACTTTCCTTCAATATCTATTTCACTTTCTTTCGTATCCCATATCTGATCCATAGAAAGGTTGGATATGTCCCCATATGAATGAGAGTTGAGCTTGAGCTTTGATAAAGAGATCAAAGATCTCCCATATTTCTTTTGAAAGGCTTGAGATTCAACGTTTAAAAATAGAATATCATCAAATCCCTTAGAATCCCAATAAATGTGTGAATGTATGTTTTTAAGGTCTCCCAAATTCGTTTCCAATTTTGGGATATTTAACGACAGGGATTTTTCTTTTGTTGCTGGTTGAACTTTTAACTCCAATTTTGCAATTTCACTGACTTCGTTATCTTCGAAAAATTGGTAAGAAACTCCTAAGTTGTTATCGTTGGTATCTGGAGAATTCAGACCTGTAGATAGATACAAGCTTCCATATAGAAAAGGGACACCGTATTTTAGTGTCACTTCTTGATCTGTTTCTTGTGTGATTAGATCGTTGGCCGTGTTGTAAGATAAGTGGACTTTCGATCCGTTTTCAAACTTATAATTAATTTCTGTTAGTAGGGAAAATTCGTTGTTATCGTATCCAAACGTGAGAGACATGGGTTCTTCTTCATCTTCTGATAAACTTTGAAAATAGAAAGGTAGGTATAGAACGGGGACCCCGAAAAAACTAAGTACCACATCTCTGGCTATTAAAAAATATCCTGGAAATATGTCGACTTTCCTGGCTGAGAAGTAATAAGTTATACAGTCCTCGCATGTTGTTAATTTCGTCTGGTTTGTTTCTATTATATTTTCTTGCATCGGCTTTTCCATGCTTTCAGACCATATGCGGACTTCTATTTCTTTCTCTGCCTTATACTTTTGTATGGTATATGAATTTACAAAGACTGCGGAATCTTCCTCGAAGTTTACGGTTATCTCTGAGGCTTGTATAGAGATATCTTCATATAGATAAGTTATATCTCCAAAGAAAGTCGCTGCTTTAATCGTTCCATCTTCGTTTAATTCACCTTGAGCTGAATCGGCTTTTATCGTGGAACCTTCATACTCTACATAGACGTTACCTTCTAAAAATAACAGATCATCTTTCAAATAAAAATCTTCACTCGTTATATTTACAGGTGCAGAAAAAAAGGAAGAACCAACAAGAATAAACAATATTACAGAGAAAATTCTTTTCAAAGGCTCGAGAAGTTTGTAAGATACTCTTGTATCCAGCATTAAGAATAGAAAAGTACCAATAATACCAAATATTATGTTGGGGATCCAAACGGATATCGTTGGATTTATTATATGCTCTTTTCCCAAAGCAGACAACCAAGCGCCAGAACCTTGATAAATTATTACCAGCACAAAAGTCGTAATTACACTCCAAGATTTACTTGTTAAATTTAAAAACAAGGACAAGGCAATTCCTAAAATACAAATTACTAAGGGAGCCAACGAGTTAGCAAATTTTGACTGGTAAGAAACTATTAGACCGGAGACATCCAAACCAAGTTTGGAAAAAGTAGTTATTTTTTCTTTTAGTTCCTTTGAGGTCATTTCATTAGCACTTTTAGAGAAGTTCAGAAATTCTTCGACATCTTCTTGAATATCGAGTTGCAATTGATCAAAAGTTATGTCTAAGTCGAGAAATCCATCTTCGTTGGTTCTGAACATCCTTCCGTTTTTCATGTACCAACCGTCAGGACCTTTTTGAGCTTGTTGAGCGTTAAAAACAGCGGTGTAATCATTTTTAACCTCGTATAAGAGCACGTCGTATAAAATTCCACTTTCTCTATCTATCTGTTTTACAAAGAGGTATCTTCCATCACCAACATCCACAAATTGGTTTTCTTCGATCTGTGCTTGAGGCCTTTGATAGACGTACAATGCCATAGCTTCTTTTGCCTTGTAGTTTGATACGGGTACGATGGTGTTGAAGAGTGCAAATGTGAAAAAAGATAACAAGAGAGAAATCGTCATGAAAGGTATGATTAATTTTTTCATCGGTATTCCCAACGTTTGTAGAGCAATTATTTCGTTTGCAGAGGAGAGTTTTGAAATAACCCAAAATATACCAAAAAGCACTCCCACAGGAATGCCCATGGAGATAAAATATGGTAGGTGATACCAAATCAATATCAGTAGTTTTGAAAATCCCACATTGTTTCTAACGATTATTTCAGATAGTTGGTAAAGTAACTCCAAGCTCACAAAGACTATAAAAGCAATTAAGCCCATAAAAAATGGCGGTATGAATTCTTTTGAAACGTATTTGAAGAGCTTCTTCATGGGTTTTCTTCTCCCAAGAAATAGAAGAGTTCTAAATCGTTATTTCTACATTTGTACAGTTCTCCTGTCAACGCCCAAATGATATTTTCAGAGATGTTTGTGATAAAATCTGAAAAGTTTGCTAAATTGTTTAAGACTTCTATATGAAGAGAAGCGGATTTAATAGATTCTTTGGACTTGTACAAGTACGATTTGTAGGCTTCGATCAGTCCTTTCACTTCTTCGTTGAGAATACAACTTTTCTTGGCTTTTTCAAAAAAACTTTCTTTTACCTGATCTGTCATCAATTTGGCGGCTTTGATATTGATCAAATCTGATAGTGAGGATAAAACAAGTGAAAGGTTCTCTTTGGTTAATTCCAAACTGTCTTCAAAATTTGTAGCGTTTACAGTAGAAGGGGTTTTGAGTATTTCAATTATCAATTTGGCATTTTTTTCGCATATGTCTCCCATGTTTTCAAATATTTGGACTAATTTTGAGCTCATGAAACAAGCTTTTAAGTAAATGCCTGTGTAATTACCAGAGGACAATAAGATAACGCTTTCATAATTTAGGCTTGCTTCGATGAAATCTAATCTGTCGTCTTGATTTATTATTTCTTTTGCTAATTTATCGTTTCTTTCGAGATAAGCATCCCCAAATTTATAGTGCATTTCTTGAACTATTCTACCCATTCTCAAGACATTATTCAAATATCGTGTCAATCGATTTAAACTGATGCTGTTGATTTGGCTGACATTCTCTTTTTTGAACAAATTATATGCCTCCTAAAATTATTCAAACCTTCTGCCAAACCCTAATTTTTTATCCAACGCATTGAGATAATTGTTGCCATTTCTTTGGGCAAGTTTTATCGTCATCTCACTGGAAGTCACAAATATTGACATCCCTGGTTCCATCCTATGAATGATATCTCCATCCCCGGTTACATATACAAAGCCTTTGCTCATGTTTTTCAAAATGATCTCTATCCTTTGCGTTGGAGGAGCTATGAAAGGCCTAATGTTGAGGGCATGGGCGGCTAATGGGATGAGCTGAACAACATTCAATTCGGGGTGAATTATGGGACCTCCAGCAGATAAGGCATACGCAGTGGATCCTGTCGGCGTTGATACAATTAATCCGTCTCCAGCGAATGAGAATAAAGTGTGTTCCTCAATTTTTACATCAACGTTCATAGTACCTAATGGTTGGCTTTTCAATAAGACGATATCGTTTAAAACAACGACTTTTTTGGTGCCTACATGACATTCTAAAAGATGTCGAAATGAAAAAGAAATGTTTTCTTTTTGTATATCTTCGATCAATTCTTTTATCTCAGAACTGGAATAAGAACTCAAAAACCCTAAATTCCCAGTATTAACTGCTATTACAGGTTTTGAAAATATTGCGGCAATTTCAGCTATTTTCAATACCGTCCCATCGCCCCCAAAAATCACGAAAAAATCGGCTACTTGGGCTTGTTTTTCCTCCACAGTAGAACCCGCCGCAGCGTAACCAATAACCTCTATATTGCTTTCATTAAAAGGTTTTAATATGTTTTCTTCAAGGTCATCGTTAGAAAGTTTAAGTGGATTGTAAAAGATAAAGATCTTCATAAAAATTACACTCCAATCCTATAACCTAACTCCAATAGAGATTGTACCAAAAATCTATCTAAAAACATCAATATCAAAAAAGCAATCATTGGAGATAGATCTATATTGCCTATAACTGTGGGTATAAATCTTCTTATAGGATTCAAAATTATATTAGCAACTGAATCAATAAAACCTCGAAGTCTGTTGTATTGGAAGGGCATTATGAAACTTAATAAAGCGGATACAATTATACAAAATTCAAAAAATACTATTGCTATTCTTAATATACTTGCTAATGCTATTAAAAGATTTGCTATTACAAACATGGTTCCCTCCTTGTGTTATCATTAAAAACTCTAAAACTTTGTGTCAGCGCCCCTTCGCCCCGCTCCCCACCCTTCTAAGGAAGGTATATGAGTTTTGCTTATTAACCTTATACCCTATTCTGGAAGATAACGGTTGCCAAAGATTCTTGTTCCTATTCTTAAAAGAGTGGCACCTTCTTCTATAGCTATTTTGTAATCGTTAGTCATCCCCATAGATAGTTCTTTTATTGAAGGGTATTTTTTATTTAGGTTGCCTCTGAGTTCTCGTAAGCTTCGAAAGACGTTTCTTATAACCTCAACGTTGTCAGTGTAAGGAGCCATCGTCATTAGACCAATTATTTTTATATTTTTAAAAGATGTTGCATCTTGCAAAAAAGCCTCTACTTCACTTGGAATGAGTCCGGCTTTTGATTGTTCACCAGATATGTTTATTTCTAGAAGAACTTTTTGTGTTTTATTTATTTCTTCGGCTTTTTTTTGAATTTCCTCTATTTCTTTCATTCTCCAAACTGAATGTATATATTCTGCGATAGGAACGATGTATTTTATTTTGTTGGTTTGTATCCTGCCTATGAAATGCCATACAATGTCAAGGTTTTTGAGATCTTCATATTTTTCTCTTAATTCCTGAGCCTTATTTTCTCCAAAATCTTTATGACCTTCTTCGTATAATGTTTTTATGTTATCACTTGGAAAATTCTTTGAAACAGCAACTAATTTTATAGAGTTCAGATCTCTACCTGATTTTTCAGCAACTTTTTGTATCTCATTTAACAGGGTGTGATAATTTTCTATTAGAAAATTATTCATTAAGCTCCCCCCATAAACTGATATTGTGATTGGAAGTTTTATAGGTGTAATTTAGTTTTTGGTAGGCTTTTTCAGTTGCCACCCTACCTCGAGGGGTCCTGATAATGAAACCTGCTTGTAGTAGAAATGGTTCATAGACCTCACTGATTGAATCGGGTTCTATCCCAATCGATGAAGCTAAGGCATTTATACCCACCGGCCCACCTTCATAGTTTTCTATTATTGTTTTAAGAATTTTTCGATCCATTTTATCTAAGCCATCTTCATCCATTTCTAATAATTTCATTGTGTTGTCCACATCTTCAGCTTCTATGATGTTTTTTCCAGAAACTTGGACAAAATCCCTAACTCTTCTCAAGAGTCTGTTGGCGATCCTGGGGGTTCCCCGAGATCTTTGAGCTAGAATGAGAGATGCATCTTCTTTTATTTTTATATTGAGTATGTCTGCACTCCTTTTTATGATTAAGTTGAGGTCTTTTGGAGAGTAGAAATCGACTTCCAAAATTATGCCAAACCTACTTCTCAATGGTGGGGCTATAAGGCCTAATCGGGTAGTGGCTCCTACCAAGGTGAAAGGTTGTAAGTCAATCCTAATAGAACGAGCAGAAGGACCTTTCCCAATAACAATGTCAAGTTGAAAATCCTCCATAGCTGAGTATAAGATTTCTTCCACGGTTCTATTCAGCCTGTGGATCTCGTCTATGAATAGTACGTCGCCATTTTCTAAGTTGGTTAAGATGGCAGCGAGGTCTCCTGCTTTTTCGATTACAGGACCGCTTGTAATTTGCAAATTAGCACCTAGCTCATTTGAAATTACATAAGCTAGGGTTGTTTTACCTAAACCAGGAGGACCTGCTAAAACTACATGATCCATCGCTTCTTTTCTTATTTTAGCAGCTTCTATCGCGACCTTTAACTTTTTTTTTATGTTGTCCTGGCCTATAAATTCATTCAAGTAATTTGGTCTTAATTTCTTTGATCCTGTATCCTCACCAATAAAAGAGGGATCCAGTAACCTCTTTGGGTTTGTATTTTCTTTTTCGATCATTTTAAAAACTCCTTAGGATCTTATGGATAAACTCTGTAAAGTGTTCTTGCAAAAGGAATAGCTTCCCTAATGTGTTCTAAACCACATATCCAAGCAACCGTTCTTTCAACGCCTAAACCGAAACCACTGTGTGGAACGCTACCAAACTTTCTTAAATCTATGTACCATTGGTATTGATCTAAAGGAAGATTGAATTCTTTTAATCTGTCTATTAGGACTGATTCTTCCCATATTCTTTCGGAAGCCCCTATTATTTCTCCATAACCTTCGGGGGCAAGTAAGTCGTCACAGAGTACAACATCAGGGTTGTTTTCATCAGGTTGCATATAGAAAGCCTTAACTTTCCTAGGATACTTTTCCACAAAGAGTGGTTTTTCAAATTGAGAAGCCAGTACACTTTCTTCATCTGCGCCGAAATCTTCTCCCCATTCTACTTCAAACCCTTTTTTCTTAAGAAAATCAATTGCTTGCGTGTAAGTCATTCTTTCAAAGGGGGGCTGAATTTTTTGTAGTTTATTTGTATCCCTACCAATTTCTTTTAGATCATCAGAAGCATTTTCTAATACCCTTTTGATTATGAAAGAAACCAAGCTTTCTTGTAATTTGATGTTGTCTTCATGTTTATAAAAAGCTACTTCGGCTTCATTCATCCAAAATTCGATTAGATGTCTTCTTGTTTTTGATTTTTCGGATCTGAATGTAGGGCCTAGATTGTACACCTTTCCAAAGGACATCGCCGCAGCTTCTAAGTAAAGTTGACCTGTTTGTGCTAGATATACCTCTCCATAATCGAAATAGTCTAATTTGAATGTGTTACCAGCAGATTCCCCTATAGAACCAGTAAATATAGGGGTGTCTATCAAGGTAAAATTATTTTGATTATAAAAATCTCTAATTGCCTTTAAAATTTCATTTCTAATATTTAAGATATGAAACTGTCTTCTCGATCTGATCCATAAATGCCTATTTTCCATTAAAAAGTCTATGCCATGCTCTTTTTTAGAAATGGGATAGTCTTCAATGGGTTCTTGTATTTTTTTGAAAGAAGTTATATGTAATTCAACGTTTTCAGGAGATCTTTCGTCTTTTTTTATGGTTCCTTGTAAGATTATGCTGCTTTCCATTTTTATTTTTCTTATGTTTTCAAAGGTTTCATCATCAAAATCCTTTTTTTCAGCTATTCCTTGAATGAAACCAGTTCCATCCCTTAACTGTAAGAAAGCAATTTTACCGCTGCTTCTTTTGTTCCATACCCATCCCCGAAATTCTACTGTTTCATTGATGTGTTTTTTGAAGTCTTTTATATATACCCAATTTGGAATCATGCTATCACCTCCGGACGTTAAGGGGGTTCCCCCCTTAAAAACCCCAAATCAAGTTCAGGGTCAAATTCATTTAAAAACATCGTTTGCACACTGCGGCAAACTTAAAAAATTTTTTTGCACAAAACAGCAAAAGGTGAAACCCCTTAATGCTCTGTTTTAGCGCCCCTTCGCCCCGCTCCCCACCCATTCTTTGGCAACTTGCATAAAAAAGGTATCCAGTTCTTCGTTAACAATGAGAGCTACTTTTTGTGGCGGGAGATACATTTCTGATATTTCTCCTTTGTTCACAACTATTATCTTGCCTTTAGTTAAGGATGGCAACATTGCTGCTGGTATAACCGCAAGAGAAGATCCTAAAACCAAGACAAGTTCCGAATTTTTCATCAATATTTCAGATTCTGTTAGGTATTTTACAGGTTCTCCAAAAAATACTATGTCTGGTTTTATTACTCCACCGCAGTTATCACATTTTGGTACTACTTCATTGTTCATCTTTTCTAATATTTCTTCTTGAGAATACTTTCTTTTACATTTTGTGCAGTAATTTTTCCAGCATCCTCCATGGATTTCATAGACTTTTTTTGAACCGGCTTTTTGGTGTAAAGAGTCTATGTTTTGAGTTACTATCCCTTTTAATTTTCCTTCCTTTTCAAGTTGAACTAAAAATTTGTGAGTAAAGGTTGGTTCTGCTTTCGTTATGTACTCCAAAAATTTTTTGTGAAACTTATAGAACAAAGAAGGATCCAGATAGAAATAATCTAAATCGAAAATTCTCTCAGGATTTTCTATATTTGCCTTCGTGTAGATCCCGTTAGGGCCTCTGAAATCGGGGATACCTGCGTTAGTAGACATCCCCGCACCACTTAAGACCGCAATGGAATTTGAATTATAAATTAATTCGGCAAATTTTTTTGCAACTTCAGACATCTTTTTCTCCTTTTAAAAACTTCAAAAGTTCTTGGGCGGCTATTAATGGACCTTGGTCTTCATAGCCTTCTACACCAAGTTGTGTCCGAAGTGTCCCGACTTTGACGTTACTTTTCATTAGAGTTTCCATGTATTTTCTAGCAATTTTTTCGTGTTTTTCTCTTCTTTGGATTGCACCAAAGGGATTGGCAAAGTAACTATAGGTTAGACCTTTCTCTGAAGTAGTACCTTTTGCCATTCTTGCACCTTTGGAGAATATATCTAAAGCCTTATCTACGTCATTAAAAAATTCGATTGGTGGTTTGTTGTCGTCTATTTTTTCATAGTTGTTGGCGTAAAAGAAATAATCAATTTTAGTAGGTCTTATGATATCTTCGTAATTGGAGTATGGTACTATAACTCTGGCGTTGGTTATGTTTGGATTCAAAAAGATACTTCTATCCATAGCGGAGTAGGCATAACCTGGTTGTAAGTCATCTAGTCTAACAAAAGCACCAGTTTCTGTCCCATACGCAACCACTGTTCCATCTTCTAAAATATCTAATGATCCCATATCATCTATCAATATATTTACTTCGGATACTTGTTTTCTTATTCTATTTAAGGCATCCAATGTTTCAGATTTTCCCGCTCCACTATCTCCCATTATCATTACGTTGAAACTTTTTCCATCCCTTAACTTTATTTCAGCTAAAGCCCCGTGAATTGGTAGTCTATCTTCGTCTATTACTATTAAGTTGTGAATCGTCAATACCATTTTCTTCATATAACCAAAGTAGTCTATAGAAGGATCATCTCCGACAAGCCCTACGTAAGTTCCATCATCTTCTTTATAGATGATACCATTGTAATCGTCTTCATCCTCAAAAAAACTTTTATTCATACCGAAAATGTATATGCCATCAGGTCTTCTGTTTTCTAAACTTTCAAAATCTGCAAACTCGTACAAATTTGCCAAACCTGCTGCCATCGCAAAGTATTCCTTGTAAACAACAACGAATATCAATTTGTCGTTAACGTATATAGGGAACACCAGCCAATCCTGTGGATTTTCAATATTAATTTTGTTTAATATAGGGCGATCGACAACTTTGAATACCCCTCTTCTTTTATTTGAGTATGTATAAAAGATAACAGGTGGTTCCAATACTACGCTCCAAACATATTCCATGTTGTATAAAAAATCAGCGGCGGCTATTTGAGCTTCTGGTTTTGTTCTAGGTCGATCAACTATAAATCCAGCTTGAGCTCCACTGGGAAGTTGCCTGAGCACTTTTACCCTTCTGGCTGATATATTAACAAGGATTTGTCTATATACTCCCAAGACTAAGCTTTTTAAATCAGAGTTGTTTTTAACTAAGGATATTTGTTTGTGAATTCTCGTTCTTGAGTTGTGACTAAATGGATCCGCTTTTTTCATGAATCTGTGTTTTGAACGCCATAGATTGAAAGTATCTTCAACAAAGAGAGCCAACGTTTCTCTGTATGAAGATAATTTTGGGAAACTAAAGTAAGAGGATTCATCCAAATGGTCTAAGCTGTTTAAAGATAATGCTAAGAGTAGTTGTCGGATTTGTTCTAAATCGTACCTTTCATGAACTTTTTGTTTGGTTTCATCTACTAGAAATAATTGAAAAAAAGGATACAACGTATTGCGTGTCTCTTCGGCATCCTCGATTAATTCTGAAATTATTTCTAGTAGATAACTTGAGTTTAGTATTTGAGATATGTTACTATAAGATACCTCCCCGGGTATCAGCACCGTTCTTTCATAACTCATTTTTTAACCCTCCCTTTTAACGGTCTTTAGAAGTTTTATTTTAGCGCCCCTTTCCCCGCTTCCCACCCTTCTTAAGGAGGGACCTAAGGTCCCTAACCCAGGACGTTAAGGGGTAAACCCGGACATTGAGGGGTACTCCCCTCAAACTCCCCAAAAACAAAAATCTCTTTTTAAAAAGATCTTTTTTGCACAGCTCTGGAAACAAAAGCTTCTTTGCATAAATCAGCAAAAAATCATTTAAAAACATAGTTTGCATAGTACAGCAAACAAGGCTCCGCCCTGTGACCCTTTTAAAATCAAAATCTTAATTTTGAAGTGTTTATTATAAGAATAACTTCTAAATCTTACTTTTAGTACCCCTTTGCTCTGCACCCTGATTGAGACTAATCATTATCACCTAATATTTCGCCGATGGTTTTCAAAACCTCTTTTAACCCTTCTTTTGTTTTTGAGGAAAAAGGCATATATATATATTCACCATAAGTTGAAAAACTTCTTTTGATATCTTCAAAAAGTTTAGCTTTTTCAGATTTCGTTAATTTATCAGATTTTGTTAAGATAAACAAAAAAGGTGTTCCTAGATCTTTGAGCCATTCGACCATAGCATAATCCAATTTTTGAGGCATATGTCTATGATCGATAAGCAAAGAAACGGCACTCAAAGAAAATCTGGTTTTAAAGTACTCGTTCATCAGTACGTTCCATCTTTCTTTTTCCTGTTTTGAAACACTTGCAAAACCGTATCCGGGCAAATCAACAAAGTAATATTTATCATTCACCAAGTAGTAATTGATGGATCTGGTTTTCCCTGGGGTAGAACTCACTTTCGCTATTTTTATGCCTAAAATGGCATTCAAAAAGCTTGATTTTCCCACATTGGACCTTCCTGCAAAGGCGATTTCTTTTTTATCTGGTGGTGGGAGATCTTCAATTTTGTAGACGGTTTTTATTAATTGAGCTTTGTATACTTTCAAAATGTCGATGGTCCTCCTCTAAAGTTCTTTGATTTCAACTTTTGCTTCGTTAGGATCTATTATACCATAAGTTGCCTTCCCAGTTAGCCATCCAGAAAATTCTCCTGGGTTGAGTACAACGGTTTTACCGGTTTTCCTATTTCCTATTTCATGGGTATGACCAAAAAATACATAATCATAAATCCCTGAATTTTCAGCAGCTTCTAAGGAATAAGGTTCGTGCATCAGAAATATTTTTTTACCATCTTTTTCTACGGTAATTGGTCCGTTTTTTATCTTTTTATTTGATCTTTCATAAAGTAGTAACTTTTCTCCGTCGTTGTTACCAAAGACACCATAAAAGTCGATATCATCATAGATTAGATATGGTAAAGTAAAAGGAGCTACAAAGTCTCCACAATGGAAAATGGTATCGACATTGTACCTTTGGATTATATCTGGAATCTTTTTGAGTTTATCCATGTTGTCGTGAGAATCGGATAATACTAACCACATTAGATCGCCTCCTGCTTACCATTTTTTGTCGATCCATCTGATATAAACGACCATGCCACTTTCAACGGATATTTCTATTTTGTTTTCTTTAGCTTCGTTGCTGATTCCTAAGGATTTGAAATCAAAGATATCTTTTTTATTTAATGGATATTTGAACCCTTTGAGAGTAAGGCCTATAACGGGTTCTCCTATTCTTAAAATGGACCAACTTTCACCGATCTGGGCTTCTTCTTCTACTTTTTTATTTACTATACCAATTTTAACGTCTTCTTCAAGTATAACAGGATTTAGATCTATATACTCGGCTAGGAGGAATATACTTGCCATTTCTTGATCAATACGATTGCCTAAAACCCCTGATAAAACAATGTTTTTGTAGTGATTTTCTTTCAGAAATATTAAAGCCAATTCGGTATCGATCTCATCTTTTTCTTTTGGATATTTCAATATCTCGGTGTTGTTATTTTCTGCCCACTGAAGGTCTTCAATAGAAGCAGAATCAAAATCTCCTATTAAATAGTTTGGTGGTAAGTTTAACTTTTTGAAGATTTTGATTCCAGCATCACAGGCGATTGTCAAGGATGCCTTTTGAAACATTTTCTCATAGAATTCTAAAGAGCTTCTTGGCTCTGCTCCAGATATTATATAAACTATAGTTCGGTCGCCTCCCAATTGGATTTTAGGTTCATGAGTTTAATTGATGGATTGTCTTATATAGATTGTCAGCAATTGTTTTTGGAGTTAAACAGTAGTTTGTGTACTCTAAGGATAGATCTCTTGCTGTTTTATATACTACATAGCTTCCAATGAGGCAAGCTTGCATTGTAGGTAAACCTTGAGCTATATACGATCCGATAACTCCTGATAGTAAATCTCCCGATCCTCCCTTGGCTAGACTTGAATTCCCTGTTATGTTGAAATACGTTTTTTCACCGTTTGTTACCAAGGTAGTTGATGATTTGAATACAATGGTACAGTTCAATTTTTTTGCGTATTCTTCCAAAGTGACCACGTCGTTTTTTAAATTTTTATAAACCTTTGATAGTTCTCCTACATGAGGGGTTATAACAAAATTTCTGTTTAATTTTACATCTTTATCTTTTAAAATGGATAGAGCATCTGCATCTAAAACGAATAATTTGTTATCTTTGTAGGTTTCAACTAATTTTTTAACAAAGCCTTTTGCATTTTCAGTTATACCGGGACCTAAAACTATAACGTTGGATTTTTCGATTTCTTCCTTTAAATTTTCAACGTCTTTTTCTTCAAAGTGTTCTTTTTTTAAAGACTTATAGATTATGGATGGTTCAAGAGTTAAAACGTTTGATGAATCACCTGGTGTAATCAGTTTAACCATACCAGCTCCAGTTCTTTGAGCTCCAATAGCTGAAAGGATAGGGGCACCAGGGTATTTTTCACTGCCTGCGAGTATTAGAACCGTTCCAAATTTGTACTTATAGGAGTCTTCAGGCCTGTTTGGAAGTAAGTTCTTAACGGTATCTTCTAGTATGAGTTCTCGATTGATTGAGTTTACCAGCGAGTTGTCGAAAGATAGAGGAGCAACTTTTATTTCTCCACAATATTCTCTTGCAGGATAGAGTAGATGGCCAATTTTTAAAAAGCCGAATGTAACCGCTTGATCGGCTTTAACTGCCGTTCCTAGAACTTCACCTGTGTCAGATGATATTCCCGATGGAACGTCAACTGATAATACCTTTGATCCTGAAGAGTTTATGCGTGTTATCGCTTCAGCAACCTCCCCCTTGACTTCTCCTGTCAAGCCTATACCTATTAACCCGTCTATTATGAGATCGTATTGGGAATAATTGATTTCATCAACATCAAAACGATAAATATTAATTTCGTATTTTTTGGCGATCTCAAGTTGCTTTTTAAAGCCGGGACTCCCTTGAGTTGGATCGCCTACTATAAGTATTTCAACGTTGTAGCCTCTATTTTTTAGGATCCTACCCGCTGCAATACCATCACCTGCGTTGTTACCCTTTCCTACTACACATAGAATGGAATTTGGTTCAAAGGTTTCCGCTATGTCAGCTACAGAAAAAGCCGCTTGCTCCATCAGCGTTTCTGGGGCTATTCCTTTCTCTATAGTCAATTTGTCTATTAATTTTGCCTGGGAAGAAGTGAGTATTTTCAATTTTTTCACCTCTAAACTTTTTATTTGTTTTCCATGTTCAAGATCAAATCATTTTTTGAACACATTTCTTCGGTTTTTGGTCCGTAAGAAATGTAGTCAATATCAACACCGATTTGTTCTTCAATATACGATAAATATTTTAAGAAATTAATATCGTTGGTATCTTTCCAACCGTTCAATTCAGTGTAAATAGGTTTGGCAACAAAAAAGTCGTACGAGGAGGATGGAGTATCTTTTGTTTTTCCGTTGACCTCATAATGTGTACAAACTTTTATCTTATCTAACCCGTTTAAAACGTCCGCCTTGGTGATTACAAGCCCTGTTAAACCAGATCTTATTTTTGCGTATCTCAAAGCAGGGAGATCTAACCAACCAACCCTTCTTGGCCTTCCTGTTGTCGCACCGTATTCTTTTCCCAATTCCCTAATTTTGTGAGCTTCTTCTCCAAAGATTTCTGTTGGGAAAGGTCCCGATCCTACCCGTGTTGTGTAGGCTTTGAGTACCCCATACACCTCATCTAATTCAAAGGTTGAAAATCCTACAGAAGAAACTCCATGAGCCATACACGAAGACGAGGTGACAAAAGGATAGGTGCCAAAATCTAAATCTAACAAAACACCTTGAGCTCCTTCAAACAGTACCGATGTACTTCTGAAAACATTCCCCATCTCTACCGCACTAGCGTAATTTATCTTCAATTTTTCCAATTCATTTTTGGTTTTCATCAAGTATTCAAACACATCATCTTTTGAAGTTTTTAATTTGTTCCCATACAGACTACTTTTTAAGTAATATATGTCTTCTAAACGTTCTTTAAGCATTTTTTCATCAAACAGGTAGTAGAGTTTTATACCCTCCCTTGATACCTTATCGGTATAGGCAGGTCCGATTCCTCTTTTTGTTGTTCCAATTGGCTTTTTTCTCATACTTTCTATAATTTCGTCTTCTTCTTTATGCCACGGGAGGACCAAAAAGGCTTCTAAATCAATGTAAAATTTAGAGGACATTCCAGGAAAATCAGCTTCTAGTATATTTAGTTCCTCAACAAGTTTTTCTAAATCTAAAACCATTCCTGCACCTAAAAAACCTTTAGATTGAGAATTGGGCATAATAGAAGGAAGCATATGATTCACATATTTTTTGTCTTTGTAATAGATAGTGTGACCTGCGTTCGCCCCTCCAGAAAAACGTACGATCCATTCAAACTTTTCTGAAAAATAGTTGACAACCTTACCTTTACCTTCATCGCCCCATTGGGCACCTACAATCGACATTTTTTTCATGATTTTTGTACGATGATACCGTACCTTCCTCCCTTCCTGTGATAAAAAATATTGTAATTTTTTTAATAATGATAGGTTTCATTGTGCAATATCTTGTTAACTCTAAACAATTGCTCTAAAAGAATCAAAACCGCAAATTCGTGGGTAAAAGTCATTTTAGATAACGATAAAATATAATCAGCTTTATTGTAAATTTTATCAGAATGTCCTAAAGGGCCACCAACAATGAAGTTTATGTGTTTCCCTTGCGAAGAGGTTTTTGTGCGGTCATAAAATTCAGAAAATTTTACAGAATCCATCTGTTCTCCTCTCTCATCCAATAAAACGTTGAAAGAATCCGGGAAATATTTTTCAAACTTTTTGAAATCTTTATCTTTGTAAATTGAAGGTGGTGTCTTGTTTAAATCTCCGGACAAAGGAAGTTGTATTAGTTCAATTCGTTCAAATTTCTTTATCCACTTTAAATATTGCTTGACTCCATCTATTATATAGGGACTTTTTAAAGGTCCTACGACTATGATTCTAGTCATTTTTCCTCGTTTGAAATATGTTTTGTTTTGGTGATCTGTGATTCGGTTAGCAATTTTTCTTCTATTGTAAATAATTCTCCATCCAAGTTACCAATTAAGTTTTTAAAAGAATGTAAAAACAATTTTCCCGTTAAAGGAGATGGGAGAGTTACTTTTTCTATTTCGCTGCCAAAATGTTCTATTATCGTTTTAACTTTGCTGTAGAGCAAATAGAGTGATACATCCCCTTCTTTTGCATTTAGAGTGAGACTGAATTTACCGTTTTGTTTTCTTTCTAAAAATACACTTGCGGGTAAATTCAAACTTATTTCTTGTTTTATTTGTTCTGCTAGCCATCTGTCTGAGGTGTTAATATGGAATTCCAAAGATATTAGAAAATCTCTAACCCCCATAATAGTTGCTCCCGCAGTGGGATGAGGATGATTTGGACCAAAGTCCGGTTCCCATTCAGGGAAAGACATTTTTTTTGCTAAGAATTCAAATTCACCTTTTCTTAAGGTGTTAATATTTCTACGATAATCGTTTCTGGCTGATTTTTCGTATAGATATATAGGCAATTCAAAACTTTCAGAGATTTTTTTTGCTAATCTTTTTACAAGATTATCCGCCTCATCAAAGGTTGTAGATATTAGCGGTACAATCGGGATGACATCTACGGCACCTATTCTGGGATGATACCCACTATGATTTCTGAGATCTATATTTGCCACGCATATTTTCACCATTTCGAATAAGAAAGTCTCTATTTCGTTTAATTCACCTACAACACTGATGAAACTTCTATTGAAGTATTCATCACTTTTACAAGAAATAAACCAAATCTTATCAAAATTCTCAGAAAGGTCTTTGATTCGGTTGATTAATTCTTTGTTTTTCCCTTCACTGATGTTTGGTAGAGTTTCTACGATTTTCATTTTTGAATCACCTCGTGATGTTTTTTTCTATCATTAAACCTTTTGTTGCAACCCCTAGTATTATAGAAAAAGTAACAAAAGAAGAGCCACCATTTGATAATAGAGGCAGAGGGATGCCTGTAACTGGCAACATGCCTAGATTCATTCCAATATTTTGAAAAATATGGAAAAAGATCAAAAATGCAGATCCAACATAAAAATACTTCCAAAATAGGTCATCGCTTTTTTTGTATCCTTCGTATAGTCTCCAAAGTATTGCCGAATAAAGTATTAGAATAAAACTTACCCCCAAAAATCCAAACTCTTCTCCAATAACGGAAAGTATAAAATCTGTATGACTTTCAGGTACGAATCCACTCAAATTCATGTATCCATTCATGTATCCTTCCCCTAGCAAACCTCCAGAACCTATAGCTTTTATCGCTTGAGCGGTGTTATAATAATAACTTAGAGAGTAGGTTTGAGGAAAGAGAAACCCTATTATCCTACCTTTTTGGTATTCTTGGAGGTTATAAAAAATTATAGGACTGCCAATCAAAGCTAATCCTAAGGAATACTGCCATAATTTTTCGAACCTTCCTGAAACAAAAACTAGTACAAACCAGGTGAATAGTACTATAATAGAAGTGCTAAAATCCGGTTCTTGGTATATCAACCCTGCAGATAAAAAAATCATTATTGATGCAAAATAAAACTTTTTATTATCATTTTGAGAAAGAACATAACTAAGATATAATAACAATGCCAGCTTAAATATTTCAGATGGTTGGAAACCCACAGGTCCCAGCCTTATCCATCTTTTAGCCCCACTAATTGGTGTGGTGAATAGTACTAAAACCAAGGCAAGAATTACTAAATAAAATAGAATAGGGGTATATTTCTTAATAAACCTTTCTGGAATAAAAATGCTAATGGCAAAAAAAGCGATCCCTAGAATGATCCACATTAATTGTTGATTTTCTATGCCTTCTAAAGGACTGTTGATTACAGCACTCTTAACAGATAAAAATCCAAAAATTGCCAATGAAACGTAAGCGATAACGAGGATAAATTCTATTTTTTTAATACGTTCTTTTCTTTCACCTATTAAATTTGTAATAAAAAAAGAATTCACTGAAAGTATCTCCCTTTACAAATTTTGATAAGAGTTTGCCTTTGATCAACCATATATTATATCATATTGATATATTAAAGTTTTTAAGAGGAGGAAAAGTCTGCTAAAATGATAGGTGATAATTTGATTCTTCTAGATAAAATTGATTCAACGAACAACTATATCAAAAAACACTGGCGTGAACTACCATCAGAAACTGTTGTTTGGGCTTTAGAACAAACAGAAGGTTACGGGAGGAATAACAAAAGGTGGTATTCTCCTTTGGGAGGTTTATGGTTTTCTGTGTTATTCAAGCCCCGTAAAAGGCCTTTGATTCCTTATTTTTACTTGAGAATGTATTCTTTGGTGATTTATAATGTCTTGAAAAAAAAATATAAGTTGGATCCCATCATTAAATGGCCTAACGATATTTTGCTTAATTCTAAAAAGGTGTGCGGAATTTTGGGAGAGAGCGTTTATGAGGATGGTACACCAAGTTGCGTTATAGTGGGAGTAGGAATAAACGTTAACAATGAATTACCTGAAAAAGTTTCCAACAACTCAATTGCTTTAAAAGATGTTATTGGGAAAGAAATTCCTTTGAGGAAACTTTTAAATGAACTAAACCATGTTGCTTATCATAGGTATTATCTAAAATATTTCAAACCTAAAGCAATTTCATCCATTACAAAAATGTGGTTGAATCATTTGAATGTGAAAGTAGGGGATAAGGTCCAAGTATCAGTTGAAAATAATGGAAATATTTACGGCACAGTAAACGAAATTCAGTCAGATTATTTGGAAATAATAGACAATAACGGTGAGATAAGAAAAATAAACTCTGGCGAATTAATTGTGTTATAATCTTTAAGTAAGGGAGCAAATGGTCTTTACTTATGATACAATATATTTGTTGGACTTAGATCCACAAAATAACTCATAATAACTTATAATATTTCTTAGAATGAATTTTTTGGGGGAAGTTTTGGTTTTTAAAAGAATAAGATATAAAGAGAGTAATTTTTTATTTCTATGGGGAGGTATATAATGTCATTAAAAGTCCTTATTTCAGAGGAGGAAATTCAAAAAAAGGTCGAAGATTTGGCTAAGCAAATAGATGATTATTATAAAAATATAACGGATGAAATTGTCGCGGTATGTGTCTTAAAAGGATCCGTCAATTTCTTTAGTGATTTGGTAAAAAAGATACATTTGAACGTTAATTATAATTTTATACAGGTATCTAGTTATTCTGGGGATATAACCACGGGAAAAGTAAAGGTAAAAAGTTGGCTTGATGAGCCCCTTGAAAATAAACATGTTTTAATAGTCGAAGACATCGTGGATACTGGGAATACATTAAAATATATAGTAAAATATTTAGAGATGCAAAATCCTTCCTCTTTAGAAATTACATCTATTGTTTTAAAAACAATTCACGAGCATGGAATTCAAGTAAGATTTCCTGGTTTTGAAATTGGAGATAAATTTATAGTAGGGTACGGATTGGATTACAATGAAAAATATAGAAATTTACCTTACATTGGATATATAGAATAAGGAGGCTAATATTACATGGATATTGAACAGTACGTATCAAAAGTGAGAGAAGCAGCTAAGTATATTCAAGAAAAAACCACGAAAAAGCCCAGAATTGCGATCGTTTTAGGGTCTGGATTAGGGAAAATTTCACAAAATTTAGAAGATGCCCTAGCAATCCCTTATTCTGATATTCCTAACTTCCCCCGCTCTACCGCTCCAGGCCATAAAGGCGAATTAATGATAGGGAGTTTAAAGGGTAAAGATACGTTACTTATGAATGGAAGATTTCATTACTACGAAGGGTACACTATGAAAGAGGTTACCTTTCCAATACGTGTAATGCAAGAATTAGGTATTGAAACTCTTGTATTGACTAACGCAGCAGGAACATTAAATCCTGATTTTGAAGTGGGTGTACCGTGTATAATCACGGATCACATCAACTTTTTTGGTGACAACCCCTTGATTGGACCAAATTTCGATGATTGGGGTCCTAGATTTCCAGATATGACGGAAGTTTACTCGAAATCTTTGGTGCAAGAAGCCTTTAAATCTGCTAAAAAACTTAATATTAGAGTATATTCTGGTGTATATTTAGGTTTAAGCGGTCCTACATTTGAAACACCTGCTGAAATGGCTATGATGAGAAATTTTGGCGCCGATTTGGTCGGGATGTCGACTGTACCAGAGGCTATAGTTGCAAAACATGCTGGTATGGAGATTTTGGGTATCACCGCTATAACTGATAAAGCTGTTCCTGAGCAATTGAAAGAAGTTAGTGCAGAAGAAGTTTTGAAGATTGCAGAAAAAACAGGCGAAAATATAGCTGAGATCATCATGGACCTAGTAGATATCTTTTAGAAGGTGATCTTTTGAAGTCTTTTGTTTTGTTGGCAATTTTTATATTTTTGCCAATTTTGTTCTTTTCTTATTATGAAGTTTACGATTACTTTTTTATGAAACCGAATACCTATTTTGAATACAATTCTAATTCCAACGGAGAATTTGGGATTGAGTTTTATTCGATTAACAAATATCCGATAATGGATTCTAATAAATTGCTAGAAAGTGTGTGGTCTCAGCCGCGGACTTTGATAGGTGGCCAAATGGTTGTAGAATCATCTAATTATACCCATGCTATTTCATCTTCTAAAGCGATGGGGCTACTTCAATTGAAAAATCCAACTGGGGTAGATTTACACGTTTATAATTTATTTGATCCGTATGACAATTTAAAAGGCGCTTTAGAATACCATGGGTATCTTCGACGGCTTTTTGATGACGAAAGGTTGCAGATTATAGCATACCATGATGGACCTACCGCTGTTATGGCAGGGAAAGTGTCTCCTGGTGGTGAAGCATACTACGAGAAGGTAAAAAGAGCCCAACAAAATTATTCTAACTCAAAAATATATTCACCTTATTTTATAGGAGGTAGAGTATTTTATTTTCCAGAAGGTGAAGAAGACAGAATAA
This sequence comes from Petrotoga mobilis SJ95, assembly GCF_000018605.1. Classification (NCBI taxonomy): domain Bacteria; kingdom Thermotogati; phylum Thermotogota; class Thermotogae; order Petrotogales; family Petrotogaceae; genus Petrotoga; species Petrotoga mobilis. Next base: position 1,478,209 of record NC_010003.1, read on the forward strand.
ATACGGATTTTGAAGCCGGCCTTGCATATAGAAAATTTGAAATATACGGAAATGTTGGTTTAGAACTTCCACTAAAACAAATCCAAGAATCTGATTTTACAAATATAAAAACAGATTACGGATATACCTTTTTGTATGTGCCTAGAACGAATTTTGGCTTTGGCATAGAAGGTAAAACCGTTCCCGACGACGTTGTTTTCCGGATAGGTTTGCCGTGGCAAAACTTTATTCTTAAAGGGCCTGAAAATCCTGAGTTAATTTACAAACACGAATTAACTGATAATTGGACCACAAAAATATTAATTAATGCTGATACTTTATTGCTTTCCAGTTATTTTTCAATTTACAACTTAGACCTGTTTATGGGTTACGAAATTTACCAAACTTCTATAAATCTAGGTTTTAGATTAGCCTTTTAAAAAATGCCTCAGGAAGGGATGCCCCTATGGAAAAGTATATGCAACAAATAAGAGACTGGTGGAAAAATCTAGAAGATAGAAAAAAACGAAACTATATAGTTTTGTTAATTACTGTCGTTGCGTTGATAGTATTCTTTTCAATATTGCTTTCAAGAAAAAATTATGAGTTTTTTATTGGAGGATTGGATCAAGCAAATGCGGGTAATATTGTAACAAAGTTGGAAGAAATGGGTATAGAATACAAAGTAGATGATTTTGGGAATATTTACGTTGCGAATCAGAATGTATCAGAATTGAGAATGAAATTAGCTAGTGAAGGTTCATTGGGTTACAATCTTCAAGGTTATGAACTTCTTCAAAATCAAGGTTTTGGAGCCACCAGTTACGATAAGCAGGTCAACTATCAGATCGCTTTGGAAGGTGAGCTGTCTAGGAGTATAGCTTCTATGGACTCGGTACAAAGTGCTCGTGTTCATTTGGTTATTCCTCCTAGAACTTACTATCAAGTTGGTGAAAGTCCAAAACCTTCTGCATCTGTTTTGTTAGTGTTGAATCCTGGGGCGAGTGTTACTTCAAGCCAAATTAAAGGGATAATTAATTTAGTTGCTGGAGCAGTTGCTGGGTTGCAACCTGAGAACATTAAAGTAGTGGACAATTTTTCGAACGATTTGAGCGCTCAGATTGCTTTGGGAGAAGATATTGGAAGTGCCGATACTAAATTTAAGTTAAAAGCTGAGATTGAGAGATATTATAAAGAAAAAGTAGAAAGCGGTTTGCAATCAGTCTTTGGTTTGGGGAATGTTGTTGTGGTTCCCGAGATAGAGTTAAATTGGCAAAAAATAGAAGAAGAGCAAAGAATGGTCGAACCGGTTGTAGATGAAAATGGAATAATTTTAAGTCAACAGACTAAGACTGAACAGAGTAGTTCTTCTCCAAATTCTGGTGGTGTACCTGGTGTTGATTCCAACATCCCCCCCTATACTTATCAAACGCCTACGAGTACGGGAAATTATTACAGCAGCTCGGATGTGATCACCAACTACGATGTAAATGAGATTTATACAAGAACTATTGAAGATAAAAATGGAGAAATATCTAATAAAAGCATAACAATTTTTATTGATTTCCAAAACAGCAAAGTAGGCGACAGTCAAGAGCTGAGGTCTCAAATTAAAACAGCTGTTGCTACAGCTATTGGCACACCTGAAGATAATATCTCTTTAGTTGATATACAGTTCAATAGGGATTTGGAAGCGATGAGAGCAGATATTGAATATCAATTACAACTCAGAAGACAAAGAATCACTAATATTGTAATTGCTATAATTGTGATCGCATTCGTTATGATGCTTGTCATCCTAATTGCCAGAGCTCGTAGAGTTAGAAAGGCCTCACAACTTGTTGAAGAAAGAAAGCGGGAGTTAGAATCAAGAGTTGAAGAGGCGATGAAAGAAAGAGGTGTTGAGGTTGAGGAAGTTTCACCTGAACAAGAGAGATTTAGGGAGATTGCTACTTTAGCGGAAAATAATCCCGATGAGGTTGCAGATATCATTAAATCTTGGCTTAAAACTCGTTAATTGTCAAAAGGGGTTGCTTTAAATGGCTGAAAAGAGTAAAGAATTAGATGGCTTAAAAAAATCCGCTATATTATTGGTACTCTTAGGTCCAGAAAGGGCAAGTAAAATATTAAAAAAGCTAGACGAAGAAGAAGTAGAACAGTTAACTTTAGAAATAGCAAATTTGGACAAGATTGATGAAAAAACAAAACAGGCGGTTATGGATGAATTTGGAGAATATATAAAAGCAAAAGATTACATCAACACCGGTGGCGTTGAATATGCAAGAAATCTTCTGGAAAAAACTTTTGGACCAGAAAAAGCCATAGATATAATAGACAGATTGGTTTCTAATTTGCAGGTTAAACCTTTTGAATTTTTAAGAAAAGTGGATGTTTCACAGATGGTTAATGTGTTACAAAATGAACATCCACAGACAGTAGCACTTATATTATGTTATCTTCCACCTCAAGCAGCTTCTCAAGTTATTTCTGAATTACCAGAATCTTTACAACTAGACGTGATAAAAAGAATTTCTACGATGGATTCTGCCAATCCGGATATCGTAAAAGAGATAGAAAGTAGGCTAAAGGATCGTCTTTCTGCCTTCACCGTTCAAACCTTTTCTCAGGTTGGTGGGATAGATATTACCGCAGAAATAATGAATAACATCGATAGGGCTGTCAGTTCTAAAATATTTGAAAAGCTTTCAGAAAGAGACCCCAAACTGTCGGATGAAATTAGAAGAAGAATGTTTGTTTTTGAAGATATTGTCAAGTTGGACGATAGATCAATACAAAGAATACTTCGTGAGGTAGATAGCAAGGATTTAACAATTGCATTAAAAGGTTCTAGCGAAGAAGTTAAAAATACCATCTTTAAAAACATGTCTAAAAGGGCTTCACAGATTATAAAAGAAGAATTGGATTTTATGGGACCTGTTAGAGTCAAGGATGTAGATGAGGCACAGCAGAGAATCATCAATGTAATCAGAAAACTTGAAGAGTCTGGTGAAATTATTATAGCTGGTGGCGGGGCAGGTGAAGAATTGATTGAATAAAAGAATCGTAAATAATAAATTCGTTGTTTTAGATAAAACCTTCGAATTATCCGTAGAAGAAATAGAACAAACACAATATGAAGAAAATAAAAGAGAAAAAGACAAATTAAAAGAGGCTATTGAGTCAGATGCCCAAAAAGAAGCTCAAAAGATAATTGAAAACGCAAAAATTACGAGTCAAAAAATCATTGAAAATGCAGAATTAGAAGCTAAAAGATTAAAGGAAGATCAAATTAAATACGTAGAAGAGAGGAAGAAGACGCTCGAAGAAGAACTGAAAAAGGTTAGAGCCCAAATTCAAAGGATTTCAAAAGAGTATGATATTTATATCAAAGAGTTGTCACAGCAGAGTTTAAATTTCTGTGAAAACACTATCAAGGCTGTCGTCGAAAGATATTTTAAAGAAAAGTTTGATTTTCCTCAGTGGGTAGAAATTATTTTTCAAAATTTTGAAAAGAAGCTTTCATCAATGAAAAATTCTAAAATTAAACTAAGTCCTTCTTTCAATAAAGAATACGCAAATTTAATAAGAGACAGGTTTTCTGATTTTTTTTATATAGTTGAAGACCCTTCTTTACAAGATAATCAAATAGTTTTGGAAACAGATCAAGGAATATTCGACCTAACTCCTCAAACATTTTTTGAAGATATTTTGAACATGGTGGAGGAAGCTATAAATGCAAATAAATGATTTTTCTTCATCTTTAGCTTATTTTACTGATAAATTAAAAAATAGACCTTTATTTGAACTAGAAGGTAAAATTAGTAGGATAGTAGGTGTTACTATTGAATCAATCGGTCCCAGTGTGGCTTTGGGGGATCTATGTAGGATAAAATTGAAAGATGGTTCAAAGATTTTTGCAGAAACCGTAGGTTTTTCCGATAACAAAGTGCTTTTAATGCCATTAGAGGATGTAAGTGGAATCTATGTGGGAGCACCGGTAGAAAGAGTAGATAGTAAAATCAACGTGAAAATTAGCTCAGATCTCTTAGGACATGTGTTGGATGGTTTAGGAAGATCAATGGATGGTTCAAAAGTAAAGAGTTACGAAAGTAAAAGTATATATAGATCTGCCCCCAACCCTCTTTTAAGAAACAGAATTAAAGAACCTTTATCTGTAGGAGTGAGGGCAATCGATGCTTTTTTAACCCTTGGTAAAGGTCAAAGAATTGGAATAATGGCAGGGAGCGGTGTAGGAAAAAGTACCTTACTGGGAATGATAGCCAGGAATACCGAAGCAGATATTAACGTCATTGGGTTGATAGGAGAAAGGGGAAGAGAAGTTAAAGATTTTATTGAAAAAGATCTTGGGGAAGAAGGATTGAAAAAATCTGTTTTAATAGTTTCAACTTCAGACTCACCTGCTCTACTAAGAGTAAAAGCTCTTTACACAGCCACCACTATCGCAGAGTATTTTAGAGATTTAGGTTACAATGTTTTAATGATGGTCGATTCAATCACTAGATGGGCTATGGCTCAAAGAGAGATTGGACTTTCCATAGGTGAACCACCAACCACCAGAGGATACACACCCAGCGTCTTTGCAAATATGCCAAAAATTTTAGAAAGAGCTGGTAACTCACAAAAAGGAAGTATGACCGCTATCTACACCGTACTGGTTGAAGCCGATGATATGAACGATCCAATTGGTGACGCTGTAAGAAGTATAGTCGATGGTCATATTGTTCTTTCAAGAAGCCTCGCAGATTCTTCGCATTATCCCCCAATAGATATCCTTTCCAGTGTAAGTAGGTTGATGAAAGAAGTAGTAGATGAAAAACACCTTAAAGCAGCAATGTTTATTAGAGATATTTACGCAAGTTATATGAATTCCAAGGATTTAATCGAAGTTGGTGCGTATAAGAAGGGAAGCAATAAAAAAGTAGATATTGCTTTGGAAGAAATAGAAAATATAAATAATTTTTTAACACAGAGAATAGAAGAAAAAGCGCCTTTTGAACAAACGTTGAAAAAGTTAGTCGAAATATACCAAAGGTACAACTAGATTTAACTAAACAGCGGGAGGCAGAAAATATTGTTAAAAGCGGAATACGCCATCATTTTTTATGTTTTATTGATCGTCTTATCCTTGCTTTTAGTCAGAATGTTTTCGAAAAGATATTTAAAACCTGTTAAGTACAGGAAAGTTAAAGAAAGCATTTCAGCTTATTTGTATCTATTACCTTCTTTTGTGATTCTAGGGATATTTGTTTTTTGGCCTATTTTTTATTCTTTCTATCTGAGTTTTTTTAAGTGGGATTTCCAAAATCAAGGTAATCCAATTTTCATTGGGTTTCAGAATTATATAGAATTATTTAAGTTAAATCAACCTGTGAATATAACATTCAACGAAGCATTTTTCAATACACTTCTAATCTTTATGACCGCTATTTTTATTATTCATTTGATCTTTGACCTAAAAAAGATAAAAACTCCTAGGCAAAAATATTTAATTGTCTGTATGAGTATATTGGGAATAATTTCTTTGTTAACTATTAATTCAATACAGTATCTTAATGTAGTGAGCGCCTTAGTTCTCGTTGTGGTATACACGATTTTATTATCTTTACACTTTGCCGATCAAATGTCCAATAAAATTTTTCTTCGAATAATCACGTTCATCGGATTATGGATAGCCTTTTACTCGTTGGGAGTCCCCGAAATTATAAGGTTTTTGAGCTTAGCAAAGGAACAGTCGTTGTTCATCAAAGCAATATGGAATACGACTTATTATGTTCTACTTTCCACGCCTATTACTATTCTGTTTGCTTTGTTAATAGCCTTATTGTTGAATAGAAAATTATATGGCAAGACTTTTTTTAGAACGGTTTATTTTATTCCTTTTGTAACAAGTGTAGTGGCAATTTCTCTAGTTTGGCAATGGATTTTCAACGACAATGGTTTATTAAATTATATTTTAACTCAAATAGGTTTTTCAAAAACTCCATGGCTTAAAGATCAGAAGTTTACGATTCCTACTGTTGCTATAATTTCTATATGGAAAATGGTAGGCTATTACGCGATCATCTTTTTGGCAGGCCTGCAAAATATTGATAAAGCTTACTACGAAGCTGCTGAAGTTGATGGAGCCACGCCTTTTCAAAAATTTCAGTTTATTACCTTACCTTTATTATCTCCCACAACTTACTTTGTAATCATAGTTGCTATGATCGGGGCATTTAAAGTCTTCGATGAGATTTTCATACTCTATGTAGGTATGCCTGGACCTTACAACAACAGTGGGATGACAATGGTTTACTATGTGTATGATATGTTCTACGTTCAACAAAGGATGGGAAGAGCTAGTGCTGCTGCTTACGTACTTTTTGGGATTATTCTATTGTTTACAATCCTTCAGATGAGAAGTAGCAGAAGTAGAATACATTATGAATCCTAAAGGAGGAAATTATACTTGAATTATTCAAAGTTTATTAAAACACTTTGGACTTTGATAGTTTACTTATTGTTAGCGGGTGGCGCCATAGTTATGCTCTTGCCTTTTGCATGGATGATAATGACCTCTTTGAAAACAAGTAGTGAAATCAACATGTGGCCTCCAACATGGACAACAAAAAATTTTCAGAGTGAATGGGGTTTAAATTTAAAATTAACCCCTTCAAAGCCTTCCCCACGGACAGGCTTAAGTTTAGCTGAATTTAGAACTTTATCAGCCCAAGAGAGTTACAACCCTTACAAAATGGTCTATGAAATAGACGGGGACTATGTAAGCAGGGGAAGGGTACAACTCTCTTTTAACGAGATAAATTATACAGATCAAGCAAGTGTCGATTATATGATGTCTGATATCTACGATTATATTTCAAATATTGAATTAAGAGAAGATTTATCAAGCTTATTTGCTGTAGAAGATTATTCTCTTGAAACGTTTGAAAGTATTTATTTTACTCTTTTTTCCCAAGAAGATGGTTATTTTAAACAGACCACTACTATAAGAAGGATACAACAAAGTATAAGCAAAGTTCAGAATTTTATAGATATAACGCTCGAAAGAACTATCAACATCTTGCCGTATTTTAGAACGAACCCAAATATGACAGAAAGTCAAATAGAAAGTATTACAAGAAGTAAAGAAATATTTTCAGATTATTTGGGAACGATAAAATTGAAAGCCGACGAATTGAATTCAAAATTGTCTTCCCATCCAGCAGAATTGAGAATAATTAGCCAAAGTGAGGTAGAACAATTAATCAATTTACTTGCCGATTTTTTATCGGAGATTCAAACTTTTGAAGATGAAATCCTATCTAACACCAATACTTTGATTCAAAGAAATATTTACGAACCCATTATGAAAGATATCAACACTTTAACTTTCTTTATGTATTTTAACGAAAAATATGGTGAGGAACAAAATATAACATTTGAAGATGTAAACATAATATTTGACGTTCCTACGAAAGAAACAAAGTATCAGAATATCATCGAAGGTATCCAGCAAACAGCATATCCAGAGTCATTTAAACAAATTGTGATTTCATTGGCTGACGAGAAAAATATTGAGAATTTGAATCAAGAAGTCGTTTCATATCTTGAGAACGATTTCGTAAATGATGTAAGTAATTCTTTAATAGATGACCCTAGAAACCTTTCAATATACACAAACATTATTAGAACTTTATCGCAGAAACAGGCTAATCTTGAGCAAGCTAAGACGGTACTCTCAGAATCTGATTACAATTTTTTAATAGAACACATTCAAGGTAAGGAAAAAGAGTTTGGGAGGATATTGGAAAAAAGGGCAGAATATGATAAAATATTAAAAGATTTCGATAGGTTTTTCATTGATACGATCTCCAAAGCAACTATTGTAAGCGCACCGGCGTTTGTTGATAAAATTTTGTACAAAAACAATTCAAATATTGAATTGTACACAGTAAATGTACCGTCGATCTGGTTCCTTGATGATGTACCTTCTGGAAAGGTTGAATATTCTTTTAGTCAGGTATTAGGTAATATTTTTCAAAATTATGTGGACGCATGGAACGGAGCTCCATTTTCTCGGTACTACATAAATACGGTTTTCGTTTCTCTGGTAACCACTGTTTTAGAAATAATATTCGCCTCGATGGCTGCTTTTGCATTTTCAAAACTTAATTTTTGGGGAAAGGATTTTATTTTTATAACTTTTTTAGCGACTATGATGATACCAGGCGAGGTTTTGTTAGTACCCAATTATATAACTATAAGTAAATTTTCTTGGATAGACAGTTACTATGCTCTGATCGTTCCGTGGGTGATTAGTGTTTTTGCTATATTTTTGATCAGGCAGCAGTTTATGACGGTACCCAACGAGTTATGGGACGCAGCTAAGATAGACGGATCTTCAAGTTGGCGATTTTTATGGACCGTGATGGTTCCTCTTAGTAGACCTGCGATTTTAACTGGGGCGCTACTAAAATTTGTAGGGAGTTGGAACGCCTTTTTATGGGTTTTGATCGTCACTAAAAGTCCTGAAATGAGAACACTTTCAGTGGGATTACAAAATTTTAGAACCGACGCGGGAGAGATTTACAATCTTTTAATGGCGGCATCCACTTTTACTATGATACCTATAGTGATATTGTTTATATTCTTGCAAAGATATTTCATAGAAGGTATCGCAAGAACCGGTTTGAAAGGATAACATAAGGTTCAGTTGGGAAGTGAGAGCAATTCCATTTATTGAGTTAGATAGTAGTAAAAATAAGAAAAAGCAGGTGCTCGATCGTAAAAAACCGAATATTTCTAACATTTTGCGACTGTTATTATTAAGCGCTTTAATATTTATATTGGGGTTCGTTTCCTTCCAAATATATAGACAAATAGATTTGTATTACAACTTAAAAGATCAATACAATGAAATCGAAAAAAGAAAAAAAGAACTGAATGATGAAATTTTGAAGAGAAACCAAATCCTTTTGGACTTAAAAAATAGATTAGCTGATAAAGGAGTTATAATTGATGGTGAAGAATTCCACCAAATGGATCTTTACAACTTCCCATAAGCCAAATAAAAAACAAGTAGAAAAAGCGTTGCAATTAGCCAACAAATACGGTGGTGTTTACTTAGAAAGAAATAAGCTCCGAATGAACGAAGGGGATTTTTATTTTGTAATAGATAAGAAGCTATCGCTGAACTTTCAATGGGAGGATGGAAAATTATTTTTCCATCCTTCTGTTTCCAAAATAAGGTTAAACAATTATTTAAAAAATGGAATCGATCATTTAATAAACGCAGTATCTCCGAAGAAAAACGATATTATACTTGATTTAACCCTTGGCCTTGGAAGTGATGCCTTACTACTGTCATATTTTTGTGAAAAAGTAGTGGGCTTAGAGGCTTCTTTTCCTATATATGCGGTTGTTGCAGAGAATATAACAAACTATGACTACAAAGAAAATTGGATGAAAGAAGCTTCAAAAAAAATCGAAGTGATCAATTCTGATTATAAAATTTTTTTAGACGAGCAAAAAGAAGGAAGTTACGATGTTGTATATTGTGATCCTATGTTCGAGAATCCTCAATACAAATCAAGCTCTATCAATCCTTTAAGGAAGTTTGCCCGATACGATAAAATAACACGAGAAGATTTAGAAAAGATGATTAAAATTGCTAAGAAAAAAGTAGTAATCAAAGCACGTTCTAACGACAGTGTATGGGATTTATACAGTTTCGATAAAAAAATCGGAAGTAAAAAAAGTGGAGTATTTTTCGGAGTGATTGAAAAGTGAATAAAGTTTTAGTTATAGCAGGTCCTACGGCTGTCGGAAAAACAGAAATATCCATTGAGATAGCCAGAAGAATTAATGGTGAAATAATTTGTATGGATTCGAGACAAATTTATAGCCATCTTATAATTGGTACCGCTACGCCTGATGAAGAAACAAAAAAATTGGTCCCACATCACTTGTATGGTTCAGTAGATCCACGGACCCATTTTACAGCTTTTGATTATAAAAAATTGGCAGAAAAAAAAATCGGTGAAGTACTAAATAGAGGAAATACACCAGTTTTAGTCGGCGGGACAGGCCTATACCTTGATGCTCTGAGGAAAGGTTTTTTGAATGTAAAATCCGACTATGGTTTAAGGACTTATTTAAGAAAATTAGAAACAAATAATCCTGGTGTTTTAAGAAAGATTTTGGTAGATTTGGATCCACAAAGAGCTCAAAAGATTCATCCAAACGACTTGAAAAGGATCATTAGGGCCATAGAGATTTATGTTATAACAGGTATAAAAATGGGTGAAATTGTAAAAGAAAATAGGCAAGACGAAAATTCTTTTGATTACCATATAATAGTACTGGATAGAGAAAGGCAAGAATTGCACGAAAGGATTAACAAAAGAGTTCATCAAATGATCGATGAAGGTTTGATAGAAGAGGTGCGAAATCTCTTGTCTTTAGGGTATTCTACAACTCTTAACGCTTTAAACACCATAGGTTATAAAGAAGTGGTACAATATTTATATGGAAAAATTGATTTTAATGAAATGGTTCACCAAATAAAAGTAAATACTCGTAACTATGCCAGAAGACAGATAATATACTTTCGTAAGATAGAAGGTGCAAAGTGGATCAATTTGAGTAAAACAAGTCAAGAAGAGGTAGTAGATCAAATATTAAGTGAATTTATTTAATTTCTTGTGCGAGGGGTGATAACATGGCAGAAAAGTTCAATTTACAAGACCGATTTTTGAATATTTTGAGGATTAACAAGATAGAAGTAAAAATCTATTTAGAAGGGGGATTTCAAACAAGTGGAGTGGTGAGATCTTTTGATGATTATACTGTTTTGTTGGGAAAAAACGGTGAACAATCACTGGTTTATAAACATGCCGTAAAAATGATGGTACCTTCGAAATATATTAAACTTTTCCAAGAACCACCGTCTAAAGATGAGTAGAAAGAAAAACTACCCCCATTTAAGAAGGGGTAGTTTTCTAGTATTTTTACAAAATAATGTAATGAAAATGTTGGAGGGAATTAATTTGAAAAAAACTTTTTTGATATTTTTGTATATACTAATATTTTCTGTTTTTTCCATTTCTCAACTATTTCAGCCACCTATAAAAAACTCATACATAACAGCTTCCTTTGGTGAATACAGAGATACTGGCGTGGATCCGCATTTTCATTTAGGAGTAGATTTTTCTACTTTTAACAGAAAGGGAGAGACTGTTTATGCGGCAGCTGAAGGTTCTCTATATAAGATATGGCTAAATGATCCTCTCTACGGTAATGCAATATTTTTATACCATGAAGACTCCGATTTAATTAGTGGTTATGCCCACTTAAGTGTTTTCTCTGATAAAATATCTAAATATACCCAATTAGTTCAAAACGAGTTTGGAAATCAAAAGATAGAAATTATATTTCCTAAAGATGAAATTCCAATAAACTTAAATGAGATTATAGCCTATTCAGGAGATACAGGGGAAGCTATTGCTCCACACCTACATTTTGAGGTTTTAAAACAAACCGGAGATGAATTCGTCAATTACGATCCCCTTGAGTTTTTAGAATATCATGAACAAAGGGATAAATCTTTGGAATTAATGAACATTAGATCCAATAATAAGTATTTTGAGGTTACAGAAAATGGAGAAACCGTTGTAGAGTACACAGGTAACTACCCCCGGATAGACATTAGAGTAAGAGAAAAATTAGGAAATAACTCCACTATTCTTCCTAAAAAAGTATCGATGTATATCAATGGGATTTTAACTTATAAGTTGGATTTTAGTCAGATCAAAGAATCCGAAATATATAAAGCCGATGCTGTATTTGGATATGGTTCTACATCTTCCATATATTGGTTGAAAATGTACTCTGATGAATATTTATCTCCAATAGTTATCAATGACTTTTCTGCATTTTCATATGGAACATCTACGACATTAAATGGAGAAATCGTTTTAGAAGACATATGGGGTAACGAAAAAGTTTATAAATTGAAATTCATAAAGCCATAGGAAATGTTAATTCTATTTCTAAAATTTAACAATGTAAGAATTTTATTCACTTGAGAAATTTGATTTTTTTGATATAATATAGCTCGTGGAATTCTAAAGATAATCTGTAATTCGTCGAAAAACTCGAAGAAATTAAGGAGGCTAAAAAGTGAAAAAAATGCTCTTTACCAGTGAAAGTGTAACTGAAGGTCACCCAGATAAAATCTGTGATCAAATTTCTGATACTATACTTGATGCTATACTGGAAAAAGAACCTGAAGAAAATAAGATGAATGCCCGATGTGCTGTGGAAACTTTGGTGACAAGGGGGCTAGTTGTAGTTACAGGTGAAGTTAGAACCTCAGCATATATAGATGTTCCAACGCTTGTCAGGAATACTATTTTAGATATAGGTTATAACAGAGCTAAATTTGGATTTGATGGCGAAACATGCGCTGTAATTACTTCTATTGAAGAGCAATCACCTGATATAGCCCTGGGGGTTGACAGATCCTTCGAAGTTAAATCAAAAGAAAAGGAAGATCCTTTTGAGAAGATTGGAGCAGGAGACCAGGGCATTATGTTCGGATATGCCACAAACGAAACGGATGCTTATATGCCTTTACCCATTCTCTTAGCTCACAGACTTGCAAAAAGATTGGCTGATGTTCGAAAATCGAACACCTTGGATTTTTTAAGGCCCGATGGTAAAACCCAAGTAACGGTAGAATACGATGAAAATAATAACCCGGTGGGCGTTGAAACTGTACTTATTTCTGCTCAGCATTCTCCTGATATAAGTAGACAAGAGCTAGAAGAGGCAATAAAAGAACATGTAATAACCCCGGTGATACCCGAAAATCTTGTTACAAAAGACACAAAAATTCTTGTCAATCCTACAGGAAGATTTGTGATTGGAGGTCCTCAAGCTGATACAGGTCTCACAGGAAGGAAGATAATCGTTGATACATATGGTGGCTGGGCACCACACGGTGGAGGAGCCTTTTCAGGAAAAGATCCTACCAAAGTAGATAGATCCGCTACTTATATGGCAAGATATGTAGCCAAAAATTTGGTTGCAAGTGGTGCTGCAGATGAAGTTTTAATTCAACTGTCTTACGCCATTGGTGTTGCTCAACCTGTTTCAATAAATATTGACACAAAAGGTACTGCAAAAGTGGACGAAGAAAAGATATATAAAGTTGTAAAAGAGATTTTTGATTTTAGGCCTGCCGCTATAATTAGTAACTTGAATCTTTTACAACCTATTTACCAAAAGACTGCTGCTTACGGACATTTCGGGAGAAAAGATGTAGAATTTCCCTGGGAGAGATTGGATAAAGTTAAGGAATTGAAAGCAGCATTAGGTTTGTAATTTACTAAAAGGCAAAAGATTTTGATTTTAAAAGGGTTACAGGACGAAAAATAAAAGTTGAGGAGGTATTTAAAAAATTGCCAAATAAAAAATCAGCAGAAAAAAGGGTTAGACAATCAGAACAAAGAAGACAAAAAAATCGTGGATATCAAAAGAGGATCAAGGAAATTTCTAAGGAAATAGACAAGAAAATACATGAAAATGCCGAAAGAGAAGAATTGATGCAGTTATTAAGCAAGTCTTTTAAAATTATTGACACTGCGAAATCACATGGTGCTGTACATAAAAACTACGCAGCAAGGAAAAAATCGAAATTACATTTAAAGGTTAAAAAATATTTAGGCGAAATGGCACCAGAAAGTTCACCAGTAAACGAGTGATCCATAAATTTTATAATCAAAAAGATTATAACCCCCTTTTTTGGGAGGTATTGAAATTTTGAATTCGTATTCTTTTTTACAAAAGTCTCAAATAAATACAAAAGATGTAAAAAGTTATCCTATCGAATGGAATAAGGTTTTTGGAAACAGTAATAAGTTAATAGTTGAAATTGGATTCGGTGGTGGAGAGTTTTTAGTAAATTTAGCTAAAGAGAACAACAAGTATAATTATATAGGAATAGAAACATCCCTAACTTCTTGTAGCAAAATAAAAAGCAAAATCTTTCAAAATAATTTAAACAACATACAAATAATTCTTGAAGATGCAAAATTCGCTCTTAGGGAATTTTTTTGTGATAACTCTGTTAATAAAGTAATAGTTAATTTCCCATGCCCATGGCCAAAAAGCAAACATTCAAAAAACCGTCTTTTTGACGAAAAATTCATAGACACATTATCGTCGGTATTAGAAGTAGATGGTGAATTAACTTTAACAACCGACGATTTTGTCTATGCTTCTGACGTTGAAGAAAAATTCACAAGCAACGGATGCTTTGAAGTAAAAAATATTGCCGAAGTTCAGCAATTGCCTTTCAAAACTAGATATGAAAAAAAATGGGAAAGTGAAGGTAGAAAAAAGTATTTATTAATAGCACGAAAAAGGTTCAAAAAAAACATAAAAAGATTGCTAGAAGGGGAATTAGATTTGCCTCATGAGAAAATTAAGAAAGTAGATTTTGATAAATTACAATCTCTGGTTGGACTAAAAAAATCCATTAGTAACATGGTTATAGTTATAAAAGATGTATACACTAAAATAGATGGTTTGGAATATTTAGTGAAGGTTTATTCTGAAGACGAGGGGTATATTCAAAGTTACTTTGTGAATGTCATCAGAATGAGAGAAGGATGGTTAGTAAAACTAGACGATATAGCAAAAGCTTACAGAACCCCTTCTGTTAAAGAAGCTGTGAATACAATCGCCAAGGAGCTGGAAAATTAATGCCTCATATAACGGTTTTGGGTGCGGGTAGTTGGGGAACCGCTATATCGAAGCATTTAGTCGATAATGATCAAAAAGTAACAATTTGGGATAGGAACAAAAAACTCCTACAAGAAATAAAAGAAGGACGCAATTCCCGATATTTGCCTACCCTAAAACTTCCATCAAATGATATTAATGTTGAAGGGGATATAAATGAAAGCTTAACTAATGCACAAATTGTTATTTTAGCCGTCCCTGTTCAACATATATCAGAGGTATTAAGCAAAATTCACAAGAGCTCTCTTACAAATAAAGAGGTTATTTTTGTCAATCTATCAAAAGGTATAGAAATTAACAACCGAAAAATACCAAGTAAAATTTTTGAGGAATACCTATCAGGATTTAATTATTGTACTCTTAGCGGTCCAAGTCATGCGGAAGAAGTAGCAGAAAATGTACCTACATCAGTTGTAATTGGTGGTATAGATGATCAGGTCAACAAATATATACAGGAAATTTTTAGCAGTGAAACTTTTAGGGTGTATACTAACAATGATTTGATAGGAGTAGAAATCAGTGGTGCTATAAAAAATATATATGCAATAGGTGCGGGTATAATAGATGGATTTGGGAAATGGGATAACACAAAAGCTGCCCTAATTACCCGATCTTTGGTTGAAATTATTAGGTATGGAACGTATTATGGAGGAAAGAAAGAAACGTTCATGGGGTTAGCGGGAATTGGAGATCTTGTTGTAACATGCACTAGCTCACATAGCAGGAATCGGTACGTTGGAGAAATGCTTTCAAAAGGTATGAGTCTAAAAACAATATTGGAACAGATGGTTATGGTAGCGGAAGGCGTTTACACGGCTAAAGCTGTGTATAACGACGCAAAGGAAAAAGAAATTGAAATGCCCATAGCTTCGAAAATATATCAAGTATTATATGAAGGTGTAGATCCTAAAACGGCTATTTACGAATTAATGACGAGGGATTTGAAATCTGAATTTTTTAATTGAAAGATATTATGGTATAATTAAATATGAAAGTTAAATTTTAAGTTTAAGGAGGCATTCGAATGCAAGTTTCTTTGGATCAGCTTTTACAAGCATTAATGATACGTTTGGAAAGTTTAGAGATATCTTTAGAAGATTTAAAATTTAGAACAAATGTGGCTTTGAGGTTAATTAAGAAAAATGACCTGTTGGATGAAGACAAGGTGAAAGAATCTGTGAAAGAAGAATTAAGTGCTTTAAATGAACTAAGTGAAGATAAGATGGATTTGAGCGATGAAAGAATTGAAGAGATCTCAAAAGGAATAGTACAATGGATCGATAATGACTTAGATAGTTTAAGGGAAAGAATGGCAGATTACCAAGAAAAAATGAAACAGCTACTTGAGCAAGAGGAAGCTGAAGGTAATATAAGTATAGCACCCCCAGAACTTTTGAACCAACTAGAAAGAGCAGGCATTGCAAAGAATCAAAAAGAAAAAGGTAAGAATAGAGGAAATATAATCATGCCCTAAGGTTTGATTTTAAAAAATAAGAGCCGGTATCAGTTTACCGGCTTTTGTTTTTATATATTTGTTTTGCAGGGCAGACTTCATTCAAAAAACATTCGTCGCACTTTGGAGAAATTGGCTTACAAATCTTTTGACCAAAATTCACCATTGAACCATTCAGAGGTCCCCACAATTCAGACGGGATAATTTTTTTCAATTGTTCTTCAGTTTCTTCAGGTGTCTTTGTTTTCACCCAACCGAGTCTATTAGATATTCTATGTACGTGCGTGTCAACTGCAAGTGCTTCTTTACCAAAAGACACGTACAAAACTATATTAGCGGTTTTTCTTCCCACTCCAGGAAGCTCAATCAACTCTTCTAATTCATCAGGTACTTTCCCATTATACTTTTCAATTAAAATTTTAGAAATATTAATAATTCTTTCTGATTTTTGTTTGTACATACCTGCTGGCTTGATTAGATCGTATAGGTCCTGCGGATTCAATTTAGAAATCTCAAAAACATTTGTGTAGCAAGAAAAAAGTGATTTAGAAGCTTTTTCAGTATTTTCATCTTTTGTTCTTTGAGAAAGCACCGTTTCAATTAAAACCTTAAAAGGATCCGTTTCAGAGTTACTACGTGGAAACATATTTATGATCTTTTCTGCTTCTTTTTTTATATCTCTCTGCATGTCTACTCCTTTTATCATAAAGTTTTTGGGAACTTTTTAAAAAGCCTGACAGCTTGGATCTTGTTTGTTTTAGCGCCCCTTCGCCCCGCTCCCCACCCGTTTTGCAGCCTTGTGCAAAAAGCTTTTTGCTGGTCTGTGCAAAATGGTCTCTTTTGTAATGTTTTTGAATAACTTTCCAAATTCTCATTTGCGAAGCAAATGATGTACGGGGATCTTAAGGGGTTTACCTTTTGCTGATTTGTGCAAAAATCTTTTTTAAGTTTGCCGCAGTGTGCAAACGATGTTTTTTTGCAGCTTTGTGCAAAATGGTTCTATATAATGCCTTAGAAACAATTTCCATATTCTCATTTACCCAGCATTTTGCAGGCTTATGCAAAACGCGTTGTTCATAATGCCTTTGAAATAATTTCCAAATTCTCATTTGCGAAGCAAATGATGCACGGGGATCTTAAGGGGTTTACCTTTTGCTGATTTGTGCAAAAAATCTTTATTAAAATGAACTTTGGTTTTGGGGGTTTGGGTTTGGTGGTCTCCCAAACCATGCTTTTTAATTACTTCTTTACATTTAAAAGGGTTCGGGGGTTTGGGGGCTTGCCCCCAATGTGTAATGATAGCACCAAAATATTAAAATTAGCAAATTGTGAAAATAAGAAAAAAATTGTGGTAAAATATATTGATTTAGTTTAGGTAAAACATATTGGAGTGACAAAATTGAAGTCTTGTATAATTGCGACGGGTAATGAATTAACAGAAGGTATAATATTGGACAAAAACTCAAAATACCTAGCCGAAAGGCTCAAATCTGTTGGATATGATACTTTAAAAATAACGAATGTAAAAGATGATTTATCTTTGATAAAGTTATCCATAGAAGAATCGTTAGAGATGTGTGATATAATATTTCTAACAGGTGGTTTGGGACCAACACAGGACGATTTGACAGTTCAAGCTGTTTCTGAAAGTTGTAATATAGATATTGTATTTAACGAAGAATTATTTGAGAAAATAAAAAAGTATTATTACAACAAAACCGGGAAATACTTAAGTATCCTAAAAAAACAAAGCTACGTTTTAAAAAATGCTGAGATACTACAAAATCCTGTAGGAAGTGCACCAGGACAAAAAGTTCATTTTAACGGTCACACTATTTATTTACTGCCAGGACCTTATAATGAGATGAAAGCAATCTTTGATACGCATATATATGATGAATTAAAAAGTAATATGAAAAACGATCATGTAGAATATTCACTTTACTTTTATGGCTTAACAGAAGCTGAGTTAATGCAAGAAGTTTCAGTCATCTTGAAAAATTTTGATTACTCTACAAAAATAGAAGAATACATAGGTCCCAGTTTAAGAATTAGAATGCAAAAAAATGACGATTTTGAACCCATATTAGAAAAGATATTGTCTCAATTTAGTAGGTATTTTATTGGTTTTAAAAGTTTAGAAATTACTTTATTTGATGTATTAATGAAGTCTTCAAAAACACTTTCTTTTGCGGAGTCATGTACTGGAGGGATGCTTTCGGATACATTGGTATCCATTCCAGGTGCTTCTAATGTGTTTAAAGGTTCATTGGTGACGTATTCTAATGAATCAAAAGTAAGATTATTGGACGTCAAAAAAGAAACCATAGAAAAATTTGGAGCTGTTAGCGAAGAAACCGTCAAAGAAATGGCATATGGTTTGAAGAAAATCATGGAAAGTGATATCTGTGTGTCTGTTAGTGGCATAGCAGGGCCAAGCTTAGGAAGTGAACAAAAACCAGTTGGGACAGTTTGGTATGGTTTTCTCATTAACGAAGATTTTTTTGCCCTAAAAAATGTTTTTACAGGGGATAGGGATGAAATTCGAAAAAGAGCCACGTATTTTGCTTTTTGGAATATTTTAGATTTGGTTCGAAAACGATATCTTTAGAAAATAGTGTAGAATAGCTTGAAATAGGAGGGGATAGAATTGTCGAATTACGATGTATATTTAAATGTTTTTTTAGAGGAATCTAAAGAAAATATTCAAGAACTTAACGACCTTCTACTTGAACTTGAAAAAGATAAAAGTAACTTAGAAATAATAAATAATATTTTCAGAGTAATCCATACCTTAAAGGGTATGGCAGGGACAATGGAGTTTGACACGTTGGCTAAATTTTCCCACAAATTGGAAAATGTGTTAGATTCATTAAGAAATAAAAATATTGATTTAACTGATGATCTGATGGATTTTTTATTTAAAGCTTCGGATGCATTAGAAGAAAGTATTTCAGATATAGAACAAGGTGGAAATGGCGGTATAGAAAAGTTGGAAAAACTTTTGGATAAAATTAACTCTTATGTGGAGTCAACAGGTTCGTCTAAATCGGCCAAGTATAAAGCAACCGGAAAAGAAGAAAATCTAGTCAAACAAAATAATGAAATATATTCTAAAATGGGCGAAGAAACTAAAGAGCTTTTAGAGAATGTTTTTAAAAAAGCCAAAGAAAATAATCTGAACTTTTTAATTTTGAAGGTTATTTTAGAAGATGGCGTTCAGTTAAAGCAGGCAAGAGCTTACGCAATACACCACAAATTAGAAGATAATGGCTGTGAGATAGTTTATACTTACCCCAGCGTCGAAGAGATAGAAAAAGAAAATTTTGATAAAGAGTTAATTTTTGGGATTGTTACCTCGAAAAGTATTGGAGAAATAGCAGAACTCGTTAATAAAGTTGCCGAAGTAGAATCAGTTTATGTGGATGAATTTTCAGCGAATAACCTTTTTGGATCAAAAGAAGAGAATAAAGATGAGGAAGAAGGGTCAAAAGAAGAGGGCATAGAGAATAACAAAAAAGAAGTTAAGCTTTCAAGAAGTATAAGAGTAGATATAAATAAATTGGATGATTTGATGAATTTAATGGCAGAACTCGTTATAGCACGAAGTAGAATTATTGAAACTTTAAGTAAGTACGATGTAAAAGAAGTAGATGAAAGTTTAACTCAGCTTTCAAGAATAACCTTAGATCTTCAAAATGTTGTCATGAAAATTAGAATGGTTCCTGTCGCATTCGTCTTCAATCGGTTTCCAAGGCTTGTACGGGATCTTGCAAAAGAATTGGGTAAAAAAGTGAACTTTGTAATTCAAGGAGAAGAGACAGAATTAGATAGAACAGTTGTTGATGAAATAGGAGAACCCTTAGTTCATTTATTAAGAAACTCTTTGGATCATGGTATTGAAGGTCCTCACGAACGATTAGCCAAAGGTAAACCTGAAACTGGGACTTTGAAGTTATCAGCCAGACATGAAGGAAATGGAGTTATCATAGAAGTCGAAGATGATGGGAAAGGGTTTGATGTAAATGAAATACTCCGAACAGCTATAAATAAGGGATTGATTAGTTCATCAGAAGCATCAAAATTAAGCGAAGAGGAGATATACAATTTTGTCTTTTTACCAGGTTTTTCTACTAAAACAGTTTCTACGGAATTATCAGGTAGAGGGGTTGGAATGGATGTAGTTAAAAGTACAATAGAAAGTTTAAAGGGTAATATTTCTTTGGAAACAAAAAAAGGAAAAGGTACAAAGATAAGTATAAGGTTACCTCTTACCTTAGCAATTATCGAAGCCCTTCTAATAACTGTAAATGAGCAAGTATATGCCATACCTATTGCTAACATTGATACAACTCAAAGACTGAGTGATGGCGAGCTAAAAATTGTTCAAGGTCAAGAAGTTTTCCTTTTGCGAGGGGAAGTAATGCCTGTAGTACGTTTAAGAAAGTTATTTGGTTATGAAAAGAAAAAAGATTCTTCAAGTGAGTATATTATTATTGTCAAATTAGGGAACAAAAAATATGGTGTTGTTGTAGATAGATTATTAGGTCAAGACGATATAGTTATCAAATCCTTGGGATCTTTGCTGAAAGATGTTAAAGAATTTAGCGGTGGAGCAATTTTAGGAGATGGAAGAATTGCTCTAATATTAGATGTAGCTTCTCTAATATAACAAATTTAATAGACATTATTGTGAGGCGGGCTGCGGGGCAAAGGGGTGCAAAAGCAAGTTTTTAAACTTCGAAAGGTATTATAAAAAGTTGTAAAAGAGGGGGAAAAATTTGATGGAAGACGTTCTTTCTTTCAAAATTGTGGATCAAGAATATGCTTTACCAATAGAGAATATAGAAAGTGTTGTTGATAAGACTGATGTAACACCCGTTCCAAATTCAAAATACTTCGTAGTTGGTTTAATCAATTTACGAGGAAGAATAGTTCCTGTTATCGAATTAACTAAGATTTTAGGGATTGAAGTTCCAGAAGACCACATCTATCAAAATATCCTTGTTTTAAAAATAAACGAAGAGGAAATAGGAATGTATGTAGATGAAGTTGAAAACGTTCTTTCCATAGATCCTGAAAAGTTGGAAAAATTTCAATCAAAAGAGTCAGTTTATTCGGATAAAGTTAAAGGCGTTATAAAGATAGAAAATAGGTTGATAGTATATTTAGATTTAGAAAGTGTCTTAGAGGCTGAGTTAGAAAAGTAAAAATTTTAAAGTCTTCGGAGGTGTTTTAATGGCTAAAACTGTCTTAATAGTGGATGATGCTGCTTTTATGAGAATGATGTTAAAAGACATATTAACTAAAGCAAATTATGAAGTAGTAGGGGAAGCTAGCAACGGTCAAGAAGCGGTTGAAAAGTATCAAGAGCTGAAACCAAATTTTGTGACAATGGATATAACTATGCCCATTAAAGATGGTATTCAAGCTATAAAAGAGATAAAGAAAATAGACCCTAACGCTAAGATTATAGTTTGCAGTGCTATGGGGCAGCAAGCTATGGTTATAGAATCGATTCAGGCTGGTGCCAAGGATTTTATTGTAAAACCATTCCAGGCTAATAGGGTTATAGAAGCCTTACAAAAATTGGAGTAGCTTAAATGCCCACTAACTATGCAACGCCGACCAATAATTTGGTTAATGTATCATTTTGGTTTGTAGCCATAATTTTACTCATCATACTTCTTGTGGTATTTTATTATATACTGGCTAAAACATTAAAAAAGGGCCCTAAAAGCAAAGAAGTTAAGATGGTAAAAAAATACTATCTAGATAGGAATTTATACGTTGGAGTATTGAAAGTTTTTAAAGAATATTACCTTATTTTGGCTACTTCCAATTCCAGTGAAATAGTAAGAAAATTAGAAGAAGAAGAGGTTCAAGAAATTATGAATGAACATCCTAAATTTCTTGAAACCTTTTCAAATATATTGAAAAAAGATAAAATTCCAAGGGGAAGGGAAGAGAAAAAATTAGAAAAGTAAAGACGATAATAACCCTTATTCTTTTTATCCTAGCTTTTAGCTTAGTTTTTTCTCAAAATACCGTTCAACTCCCAGGGGTAGATATACAAATAAACCCAAATGAAGAAGTTAATACTTTAACGCCGACGTTGACAATACTTTTAATAGTAACTGTTTTGTCCTTAGCCCCAGGGTTTTTAATGTTATTTACTTCATTTACAAGAATAGTTGTGGTGTTAAGTTTTTTGAGACAGGCAATGGGCACTAGGCAAGCACCTCCAAATCAAGTAATGTTGGCTTTGGCCCTTTTTTTGACTATAATGATAATGTTCCCAGTTTTTAATGGGGTGTATCAAGAGGCGATTATTCCGTACAATCAAAATGAAATTAGTTACGAAGAAGCTATACAAATTAGTTGGCTACAATTCAAAGATTTCATGATTTCAGAGATTGTAGCCCATAAAAATGAAGACGATATCTATATGCTTTCATCTTCAATGAATGTAGAGATAGATAATATCGAAGAAACTCCTTTTCAAATTCTGGTACCTGCCTTTGCAATAAGTGAGTTAGAAATTGCCTTTAAAATGAGTATATTGCTCTATTTACCTTTTATAATAGTAGATATGGTGGTAGCGAGTATTCTGTTATCTATGGGGATGATCATGATACCTCCGATTCTGATTTCTTTACCTTTTAAAATAATGATTTTTGTAATGGTAAATGGATGGGACCTCATAATTGGTGGATTAGTGAGGAGTTTTGTGGGAGGATGATCTCATGAGCGAAGAGGTACTAATAGAGATTTTTGAAAACGGTATAATGCTTTTTCTAAAAGTGGTCTCTCCAATTTTAATAATAAGTGTGGCGGTAGGGTTGATTATTAGTATATTTCAAGCCGTTACACAGCTTCACGAGCAGACGTTGACATTTGCTCCTAAAATTATAATAACTTTTTTAGCGTTGGTTTTGATGTTCTCTTGGATAATGCAAAATTTATCAGATTTTTCATTCGAGTTATTCACTTATTATTTAGGGATGATTTAGTTGGAGTTGGAAAATTTAACATACCAACTATGGGTTTATTTTTTCATTTTTGCTAGAGTGGCTGGAATCACCTTTTTCATTCCTTTTTTTAGCACTACTTTTGTCCCCGTTCATATAAAAGTTTTTATAACGCTCTTTATTTCTTATTTGGTGCTATTTGAGGTTAACGGTACTTTCCCTATAAATTCATCGCCTTTAGTAATAATATTTTATTTGTTGATGAATTTTGTTTTTGGAAGTAGCGTAGGATTAATAGCTAATATTTTGTTTTATGCCTTTCAATTTGCAGGGGAGACGATAGGTATACAAATGGGATTTGCGATGGCGAATGTTTTTGATCCAGTAACTAGCGATGAAGTTTCTTTGGTTTCTGAGCTTTCATTTTTATTCAGTATGTTGCTTTTTTTTATCTTTAAAGGACCTTTAATTTTATACTCAATAATTATAGATTCTTTCAACAAGGTTCCCGTGGTTTTTACTCTAGCGCCTGATGGATTTATGGTTTTTTCCCAAAAATTATTTGATGTATTCACTATAGGACTTCAACTTTCGATGCCGTTTATTGCATTTATGATCCTTTTGAAAGTTGCTTTGGGAATAGTTTCTAGATTGATCCCACAGGTTAATGTTTTTATGGTGGGTATCCCACTAGAAATACTGGTAGGATTTTTACTTTTCTTAGGAGTGATATTGATTTGGGAAGATCAGTTTACTACTCTATTCTTTCAACTAATGGAATGGATAAAAAATTCAATGATCCTTCTATTTCAATAAACCTTCAACTTTTTGCGGATCCAGATAAAACTGAGGATCCAACACCTAGACGTTTAGAAAAAGCTCGAGAAGAGGGAAACATTCCTCAATCGAATGAATTTAACATGGCGGTTAGTTTTTTATCAATTTCGCTTTTTTTGTGGATAATATTTGAGCCACTCCTTAACGATATTTTTAAGGTATTTTATGATTATTTATCTTTAGATTTAGACTATTCACCAACAGATTTGCTTGGATATGAGATTACAGCACACATGAACTTATACATAAAATTGATACTGTTTTTTGTCGTTGCCGTTGTAGTTTCTACCCTTTTGGGAATGATCCAAACCAAATTTTTGTTTACTTTTAAATCTTTAAAATTGGATCTGAGCAAGATAAACCCCATTAAAGGATTCAAAAGGTTATTTTCTTTAAGATCTGTTGTAGAGCTTATAAAGGCCCTTTTAAAATTAACCATATTAGGATTGTTAACTTACAATATAATAAAGTCCAATTGGTTTAAGATACTCTCGTTGGCAGGGGAAGAAACCGGTTTTTCCTTTAATGTGATTTTTGATTTAGTTATTAATATACTGTTTCAATTAGGAATAGTCCTACTTCTTCTCAGTTTGTTTGATTTTTGGTATCAGAGGTATGAATATAAAAAAGAGCTAAAAATGAGCAAGTATGAGGTCAAACAAGAACGAAAAGAAATTGAAGGGAACCCTGAAATTAAACAAAGACAAAGAGAATTGATGAGAAATTTAGCAAGAAGTAGGATGATGCAAAAAGTCCCAGAGGCGGATGTTGTTATCACCAACCCTACTCATTATGCCGTTGCGATAGAGTACAAAGCTGAGGAAATGCAGGCGCCCATAGTTGTAGCAAAAGGAAAAGATGAAGTAGCTTTTAAGATAAGAGAAATTGCCTTTAAACACGGAATTCCTATCTTAGAAAGACCTGCTTTGGCAAGGGAAATTTATGAGAAAGTTGAATTAAACGAAGAAATACCAGAAGATCTGTACACCTTGGTTGCAGAGGTACTAGCTTACGTCTACAAACTCAGTTCTTAATTGATTGGGGGGTTAGCGATGAATTTTACTAGAATAAAAGGGTTAGATGTAATAATTTCCATACTTATTGTTGGAATAGTTGTGTTGATGGTAATACCTATTCCTACCTTTTTGCTAGACTTTTTGCAACTTTTAAACATAATCATTTCAATAATAATCTTGTTAGCAACCTTATATTTGAAAAGGGCATTGGATATTTCTATTTTTCCGTCTTTGTTACTGGTCATGACCATCTTTAGGTTGGCATTGAACGTGTCGTCTACTCGTTTGATACTCCTAAACGGTAAAAATTTTGAAGGAAAAGTAATAAGGGCCTTCGGCGACTTTGTTGTTGGTGGTAATTATATTGTTGGAATCATTATCTTTTTGATCCTTGTTATAATACAATTTCTTGTAATTACTAAAGGAACAGAAAGAATATCCGAAGTAGCCGCAAGGTTCACTTTGGATGCCATGCCTGGCAAACAGATGAGTATAGATGCTGACATGTCTTCAGGGTTGATTAATGAAGAAGAAGCTAGGCAAAGAAGAGAAGACATACGAAGAGAAGCCGACTTTTATGGAGCTATGGATGGAGCTAGTAAATTTGTGAGGGGGGACGCAATAGCCGGTTTAATAATAACTCTAATAAATTTAGTTGGAGGATTAATAATTGGGATGCTACAGCAGGGACTGACTATCGCAGAGGCAGCGGAAGTATTTGCCTTACTCACGGTAGGGGATGGACTCGTTGCTCAAATTCCTGCGTTGTTAATTTCAACCTCTGCAGGTATGATAGTATCAAGAGCCGCTTCAAAAGATAATTTTGGGGTAGATTTAATAAGACAACTTACTTCTGACACGAGAGTTTTAAATATAGCAGGCGGAATAATAATAGTTTTAGGCCTATTAACACCAATCCCAGTTTTTCCATCGTTGATTTTAGGAGCAGGTTTACTCTTCGTAGCATACGCGAATAGAGCTAACGAAGGCCAGCTAGCTTACGAAACAACAGGTTCTGCTGGTGTAGGTATGGGAACTTCGGCTGCACCAAAAGCTGAAAAAAGAGGGGTTTCTGGCGGATTTGCACCACCTCTTACAACTCCAGAAGAAGTTTCAGAAGTTTTACAAGGTGACACAATTGAGGTAGACATTGGCTATGGATTGATACCTTTAGCTGATCCTGATCAAGGTGGAGACCTATTAGATAGGATAACCGTTGTTCGAAAACAATTGGCATATGAATTGGGTATAGTCATCTCTCCCATTCGAATAAGAGACAGCGTTCTATTAAGTTCGAACGAATACGTTATTAAATTAAGAGGTGTTGAAGTTGGTAGATTTGAATTGATCCCCGATAGACTTCTTGCTATAAACTCAGGCATGGCGACTGAAGAATTGCCCGGTATAAAGACAAAAGAGCCTGCCTTCGGGTTGGTAGCCTTCTGGATAGACGAAAGTTTAAAAGAGGAGGCTATAGAAAAAGGTTACACTACTGTTGATGCCCCCAGTGTTTTCGCCACCCACCTTTCTGAAACCATCAAAAAATATG
This sequence comes from Petrotoga mobilis SJ95, assembly GCF_000018605.1. Lineage (NCBI taxonomy): Bacteria > Thermotogati > Thermotogota > Thermotogae > Petrotogales > Petrotogaceae > Petrotoga > Petrotoga mobilis. Next base: position 1,504,822 of record NC_010003.1, read on the forward strand.
CTCATGAAATTATTGGAACCAAAGAAATAGAAATATTGATAGACGGATTGAGAGTTAATTATGCTAATCTAGTAGATACATTAATTCCAACCATGCTAAAAATGCATGAACTAAAAAAAGTTTTGAGTGAACTATTGTATGAAAGAGTTTCAATAAGAAATCTCCCTTTAATTTTTGAAAGTTTGATAGAGGGAGCTGATAAATATGGGAACAATATAGAGAATTTAGTAGAGTATGTTAGAAGGTCACTGGGAAGGCAAATAGTTGAAAATTTAAAATCTGATGATGGAGAATTACACGTCTCGGCTTTGGATCCAACTATAGAGAAAAAATTATCTGAATCGATAAGGGATTCCGATTCGGGAAGGGTTATAATACTCGAGCCAGAATATTCAAATATTTTAGTACAAAGAATATCAAAGTCTCTGGAAAATATGATGATGAAAGGATTTAACCCTATATTGATTTGTTCTAAAAACATACGATACCCGTTTGCCAGATTTACACTAAAATTTGTTCAAAACATCAGTATTGTAGCATACGAAGAGATACCTTCAGATACCTCTCTCAACGTAAATGAAATAGTGAAAATAGAAGGTGTGGGATCCAATGCAAATTAAAAAACTTACAGTAAAAACAATTTCTGAAGCGATGGAAAAGATAAGAAGAGAATTTGGAGAAGACGCATATATTTTAGACACAAAAAAAGTAAAAAAGGGGGGCTTCTTTGGAATCGGTGGAGAAAAATACCTTGAAGTAACTGTTTTGAGTGAGGAAAATAAAAATTCTCAATACAAGCCTCAAAAAACAAAAAAATACCCGCAAGAATCTGAAAATACCTATACGCTAAACGATCTAATAAAAAGGAATACACCCGAATTTTATAGAAAAAAAGAAAGAGAAGAAAAAATATCAACACCTTCGTATTTAAAAAGTGATAAAGAACCTAATTATAAGGATTCGAACGACGATTTAACAGAGTTTATAAAAACGAGTAGAGAAATATCCTCTAAGATAGACAAAAGTGTAGAATCATTTTATCATCAACACATCCAAAAGGAACCTACTGAAAGTGACATCAAAGATAGTTTGAAATTACAAGATCTGATGAATATGGTTGAAAAGTTGAACAAAAAAATGGAAGCGAACGATCTCTATCTTCAAGATATAAAGGATAAATTGTACGAAAAATCGTATTCAAGGATTTTTATCGAATCCTTTTTAAACCAATTGAACGATTTAAAAGTTGAAGAAAATTGGCAAAACCAAGAAATTATAAGAACCAGATTTGAAAAAAAACTTTATCAAAGCTTCGAAATTTTGAATTTTGGTGATATAAAGAATAAAGTTATGTTTATAGGTCCTACAGGAGTTGGAAAAACGACAACGTTGGCAAAAATAGCCGCTAACTTAAAAAAATTGAATAAAAAAATTGCACTAATTACAATCGACACGTACAGAATAGCTGCAACAGATCAGTTAAAAACTTATGCAGATATACTAGGTGTTTCGCTTCACATTTGTTATACCCCGTCTGACCTTAAAATTGCTTTGGAATCACTTTTGAATTTTGATGTGATTCTAATAGACACAGCTGGAAGAAGCCATAAGAACAATTTACAGATGGGGGAACTAAAAGTGTTCAAAGACGTAGTTGAGCCTGATTACAATATAATGCTGGTATCCTCCAACACAAATTGTGAAGATATGATGCATATTTACGATAATTTTTCTTATCTAAAACCCAACGCATTAATTTTTACAAAGATGGATGAAACGTCATCATATGGGCAATTATTTTCTTTTCTGGAATATTCTAAATTACCTTTGTTGGGGATAACAGATGGTCAAAGAGTTCCTGAAGATTTGAAGTTTCCTTCTAAAGAATGGCTGACTCATGCAGCAGTGGAGGAGGTATTTAAATGAACCGGATATATCGTGATCAAGCAACTGGTTTAAGAGAAGAGTTTTCTAATACACAAACAAAAATTATAACAATCGTAAGCGGAAAGGGAGGAGTCGGCAAGTCGGTATTATCAGTGAATATAGCTACTGAGTTAGCCACACATGGGAAACGAATACTTTTGTTTGATTCGGATGCCGGTTTCGCGAACGCTTCTATTTTGATGGGAAAAACTGTGAAGGTTACGTTGAGTGAATATATGAGGGGAAATGTAACCTTCAACGAGTGTGTTCAAGATACAGAGTACGGTGTTAAGATAATTAGTAGCGGTTTTGATTTCACAGATTGGAAGATCTTTCAAAATAATTTTACCGATTCGATCATGGATGAATTTTTAAATTTGTTGAAAGATATCGATTTTTTTATAATAGACGTAGGTGCAGGTTATTCTGAAAAACTCAATAATTTTTATTTAAATTCTGATACTATCTTTCTAATAACTGTTCCCGAACCGACGGCGGTAGTTAACGCTTACACCTTGCTGAAAGCTTTATCTGTTTTGAATGTAAATGGGGAAATAGAGATAATTCTTAACATGATCAAAAATAAAAATGAAGTGGAGATGGTTAAATCCGTCTTAAGTAGAACTGCAAAAAGGTTTTTAAACAGAGAAATAAATAACTTTCATGAAATTTCTTACGATGAAAACGTTCATATGAGTGTTAAGAGGCAGATACCATTAGTTTCATTGAAAGAAAACAGTAAATTTTCAAAAGATATAAAAAAGATTACCTCCAATATATTGAATATAGAAACCTCTTCCCATATTAATTTTACCCAGAGATTGAAAGAGATGTTTGGAAAAGACCATTGATGTTCGGGGTGGATGAACGCTATAAAATAGATAGAAAAGGGGTTTAAGATGTCTGATTTTGTCGAAAAAGTAAGCTCAAAGAATGTTTTATACACTAATATGCCCTTGGATTTAGAGATTCAAGAAAAAGGAATTCAAGGAGTTTATAAAAGTATCCTATACGAACATGATCTCAGCAGTAATCTAGCTAAAATTGGAATGCCGATTTTTAAGGGAGCCTATCTGCAAATTTTTCGAGGTACTAATCTAAAAGTAAGAGCATACTCTTCAAGGGCTGTTTATTTATTCAAAAGCAAAGTTTACAGCAGTGGAAAAGAAGGAAATATCAGATACCTTATAATAAACATTCCTGAAACAATTGTTAGAGTGCAAAGAAGGCAACATGCCAGGATCCCTGTTTCTGAAGAAGGTACCTTTTGTTTCAAAGAAGACCTAGAAAATAGTGAAAGTGAGGAGAACATTCAACCAACAAAATATCGGTTTATGACTAAAGATTTCAGTGCAGGAGGATTGGCTATCGTTACCTCTAAAGAGATGAAAGTCGGACAAAAGATAATAATAAATTTAGCATTAAAAAATGAGATCAGACTTGAAAACATGGAATCCGAGGTTGTTAGGTCTATTGGAAAAACTACAAGTGGTGAATACATTTATGGAATTAAGTTTTTAAACTTAACAAGAGAAAAAGAAGAAGAGCTGGTGAGGTTCGTTTTCAAATTAGAGCGGGAGTCATTTAAAAAGATTTGATACAGTACCTTTTTCATAACAAAAAGGGGGAAGTTTAATGTCAATCTATGATGAGATTAACGAACAGAAATTGGATGCATTGAAGGAATTAGGAAACATAGGTGCAGGTAATGCGGCGACAGCTATTTCAACCATGTTGAACAAAAAAATAGATATCACAGTTCCCTCTGCTGAAATTTTGCCGATTTCAGAGTTATGGGAGGAGTTTAGTGATCCTGAGGATATAACAGCCGGGTCAATGGTAGAAATTGGTGGAGAGCTTCATGGGGCGATTTTGTTTCTGCTAGGAACTGAAGAGATGAAAAATATTTTAGAGTTGTTAATGCTCCCCCGACCACAAGACTTAACCCAAATTGATGAAATGACCTCTTCAGCCATAGGTGAAATTGGTAATATTATGTGTAGCTCTTATATATCTGCGCTTTCGAATTTCACAGGTTTGAACATACATTCCTTGCCTCCAAAAATTACCGTAGATATGTTAACAGCTATAGTTTCTGAGTCTTCCCTCATGGTTACTGAAGGGAGCGATTTTGTAATTTTAATTAGAACAGAAATAAACATGGAAGAGTATGAAGGGAACGTAAAAGGCTTCTTGATATATTTATCAGACGAACAAAATATTTTAAAATTATTAAAATCCTTAGGAATGGGGACGAATAATGACTGAGAGCAAGAAAAAAATAATAGGAATTGGTGAATACATCGTAGATAAAAATCCAGCTATTTTGGTAACATTAGGGTTAGGCTCGTGTGTAGCCGTTTGTTTGCGAGATAAGAAAAACCTCATTGGAGGGTTAGTCCACGTCATGCTTCCTGAAAGTAGAGATAATAAAAAAGATCAAAAGATCGGTAAATACGCAGATACAGGGATAAAAGCAATAATAGATGGAATTATAGATTTGGGTGGAAACGTTAAATATCTGGAAGCTAAGATAGCAGGGGGGGGCAGCTATGTTCCAAAATTCGAATAATTCTTTGAATGTTGGAGCCAAAAACGTTGAAGCCGTAAGACAAATTTTGAAAGAAAACGACATAAAAATAATTTCTGAAGATACAGGAGGAAATAGAGCTAGAAGTGTTGAATTTAACATCGCTAATGGAGAATTAAAAGTTAAGAAGGTCGGCGGGGGAGAAAAAGTTGAAATCGCAGTAATTTAAGGTGGCAAATATATGAAATACAAAATTAATGAAGAACAACTGGTAATGGAGTTTTTGCCAAAAATAAAGATTATAGCTTTGAATCTGAAAACCACTTTACCAAAAAATATAGAATTAGAGGATTTGATTCAGGAGGGGATTATTGGATTACTTCAATCATATAAAAGATACAACCCGGAAAAAGGTACTTCCTTTTACACCTACGCTCTAAAAAGGATAAAAGGTTCAATGTATGATTATCTGAGGAGAATAGATTGGCTTCCAAAGGACGTTCGAAGTTTAGTAAAAAAGTACGAAGATTTGATTTACGAATGTAAAGATAATGAGTACATAGACGATAATTCAGTGGCAGAAAAACTTCATATTGAAAAAAATGATGTAGATAAAATAAAGTTCTCCTTGAGCAAAAGGCAGATTCTTCAATTGGATGAGTACTTTTTAAACAATGAAGAAGATACCTGGCTTGAAGATATACAAGAAGAAAACGACCCTGAAATACTGGCTTATAAAGATATGTTACATGATAAATTAACAGAAAGTATCGAGAAATTGGAAGAAAGAGAAAAATTGATACTTTCTCTATACTATAACGAAGGCTTAACCTTTAAAGAAATAGGAAGTGTTTTAGAAATAAGTGAATCACGGGTTTCCCAGTTACACTCAGTAATATTGGTGAAATTAAAAAAGATGATTCAAGGAAGTGAATAAATATGGCTTCACTTCATGAGTTACAAATATTAGTGACCAAATCTATAGATGTAGCAAACAATGTCCAGGCGATATCTCATTCTTATGATGCAGCTAAAAATATGTTGCTAGTTAAACAAGCGAGTGAATATTCTCAAAACCTACAAAAAAGGATAAAGAGTAAAGATCAAGTTGAAAAGAAAAATGTTGATAACAAATCATCCAGCGGGGGTTTTTCTCAGAGATCCCAGAGTACTGAAAACAAAAATAGTGTAAAAAGGCTTGTAGTGGATGAGTACAGAGGTAAACTTTTGGATTTAAGGTTATAAGTATCTATCCTTATGGGTGGGGAAGGAGAAATAAAAATTATGTTAGGATATTTTTCAATATATAAATCAGAAGATGAAACGTTTTCAGGTGGATTATTGGTTCTCAATGAAAACGGTATCCCTGTTTCCTTTAAATACACAGAACCGATAAAACCTTCCAAAATCCAAAAAATAATTTATGGATCGAACCTAAAAAATTATTTAGCCTTTCAGATACTAAGTAGCGAAGAATTATACTCACCTCACGATGTGGACTTAATACTAACGGACGACAGCGATCTAATAAATTATATTGATATTGACAAAGTTATAATGTATATAATGGAAGTAAGTAGTGATAAAGGCTTTGAAGTTAAAGAAAAAGAAGGTATAATTCCCATAAATCAAAATTCTAGCTTAAGATTTTATTCTTCGAAAGTTCTAGATTCTCTTACGTTGAAGAAGCTTAAATCCTACATAGAGATTTTTGATATCTTTGAACCATTTACTCGATTAAAAGAGGCTTTGGTGTATATATGTTCCTCAAAAGAAAAATAACTATCAATCAAGTTAATCTTTCATTGGATACCCCTATAAATTCCGTGCCTTTCCAGAACATAAGTTTTCAACTTCTATCTTCAAAAACCCAAAACCTAAAAATAAAAACCATTGGTATTAACGAGTTGGTAAATATAACAGAACCCCCATGGGGCGAAAGGGGAATTAACTTTATTGAAGAAATAGATCACTTTTTACCAAAAAAAATAAATAATTTTGATTTTATTAAGATTAGTATAATTAAAAATTCTTCTTTATCTGGTATAAATATAAAAGAGAGTGAAATTAAGATGGGAGTCAGCTTAATAAATGTTCCAATGCCAACAGGTGCAATCCCAAATACGACAAAAATGATAGAATTTAATATTAAAGAAAGTGTCCCTCAAAAAATAGTAGTTAAACCAATTAGAAAGGCTTTAAAAAGACCTGTTTCAAAGGAATACATCTTACAGTTAGCCCAAGAAGTTGTATCATCAAAAAAAATGCAAAAGATAAAGCTTTCGTTCTTAGGTTTTTGTATTAAAGTTCCCATAGCAGAAGAGATAAATTACTATTGGAAAGGTGAAAAATTAATATGTTTTCTCAAAAATAATAAAGCAGACATTACTGACTACCTTGATTGTGCCGTTTTTCTCGATTCTGAAACCAATAAGAAGTATTTGAAGTTTATCAGGAGGTAACTTTGATTTGATTAGAAAAGAACTTATAAATTTTCTAGATTCGCTAAAAAAAGTTAACAAACAAAAAATTTTAGTTTTACCTGATGGATATCTCCAAGATTTTGACGATGAGGAAGAGGTTTTCATTTATCCAGATTTTGACATATTTCCATTTGAAAATCTGGATATCTCTCCAAATATCAAAGCAAAGAGAATGAAAACGTTACATGCCTTATTAACGAAAGAGAACGTGACCGTTTTAACTACCTTTTCATCCTTAATAAGGTACACCTTGCCTAAAAACGAATTTGTAAGCAAAAAGATCAAAGTTGGAGATACGTTCGATCTTGATCATAACGTTCCTTACCATTTAGGATACAATCTTTCAGAAGAAGTAACTAGTCCCGGAGAATATTCTAAAAGAGGTTTTGTCAGAGACTTTTTCATTCCAATTTACGAACAACCGGTTAGAATAGAGTTATGGGATGAAGTAATAGATAGAATATCCTTTTTTGATTCTTATTCCCAAAGGTCTATTGAAAATTTAAAAGAAGTTGAGATAATTCCAGGATCTGAAATTATGAAATTTGATCACAACTTAGAATTTTATGAGGAGAGATTAAAAAAATATCTTAATGGGACAAATGAAGAAGAGTTTCTGACTCTCGACCAATTCAATACCCTTCCGGGAATCTTTTACAAAGATAAAAACACAATATTTAGTTATCTTAATGAAGATGGAGATATTTATTTAATCAACAAAGAAGAAATCATAAACTCTTACTCTGAAAAAGAAAAAGAAAATTATGAAATGTGTGACACTGAACTAAAACGAAAAATATATAAAATGTTTTCTGGACATAACCTTGAAATTTTAAACAAAATAAAATATGAAGAAGTTAAACTTACCTTAGAAAAGATTTATTTTATAAAATCCAAAAAGGAAGATAAAAGGTTAGAGTATATACCTCTTCTTGATTGGGAAGATCTAAACGATGGGGACTTGGTAGTACACGAAGATTATGGGATAGGAATATACCATGGTGTTAACAAAGTTGAGACTCTTTTGGGTTTGAGAGAGTTTGTAACATTAGAATACTCCGATAATTCAAGGGTATATGTCCCAGTAGGTAGGTTAGACAAACTATCTAAATACATCGGAGACCCAGAATCCGTTAAAATATCTTCTTTGAACAGTAAAAGCTGGAAAAATACAAAGCAAAAGGTAAAAGAAGAGATTAAACAAAAGATAGAAGAGCTTCAAAAGATCTATGCCTTAAGGGAAAATCAAAGAGGAATACAACTATTTGGAGATCCTGAATTGGAAGAAAAATTCAAAGAAACCTTTCCTTACGTCGAAACACCTGACCAAGAAAAAAGTATCAAAGAGGTTATGAGAGATCTAGAAAGTGAAAGACCGATGGATAGATTGTTGTCAGGTGATTCGGGATTTGGTAAAACTGAAGTTGCAATGAGAGCAGCTTTCAGAACGGTTGTTTCAAATTACCAAGTGCTATTATTAGCTCCTACAACGATACTTGCCAAGCAGCATTACGAAAATTTCAAACAAAGAATGGACTCTTTTGGAATTAAGATAGCTTTAGTTACCCGTCATAAAACTCAAAAAGAAAAGAAAGACCTCTTTGAAAGTATAGGAAAAGGTCAAGTAGATATAGTAATAGGGACGCACGCCTTATTATCAGATTTATTGCAGGTAAAAAACCTGGGATTAGTTATAGTAGACGAAGAACAAAGATTTGGTGTACTTCAGAAAGAGAAATTCAAAAAGTTAAGTGATGGAGTAAACTTCCTTATGATGAGCGCCACTCCTATACCTAGAACCTTATACATGTCTATCAGCGGCTTAAGAGACATCTCCACGATATCGACGCCGCCTGTGGGTAGGTTACCCATTCAAACATTTATTGGGAAATACTCAGATAAGTTAGTACGCACGGCTATTTTGAGAGAAAAATCTAGGGGTGGACAAGTAATCTATATTCACAACAGAGTTCAGGAATTGAATGAACTGCATAAAAAATTGCGAACACTTATTCCAGAAATAAAGATAGCAATGGTTCATGGCGGGACACCAAAAAAGGAGTTTATAAAATCTATAAACGATTTGTATGATGGAAATATTGATCTCCTTCTTTCGACAACAATAATAGAAAATGGAATAGATATACCCAATGTCAATACCCTTATCCTAGATGACCCAGAAAGGTATGGGATCTCTCAGTTGTATCAAATTAAAGGAAGAGTTGGAAGATCTAACAGAAGAGCTTTTGTCTACTTTCTATTTAAAAAAGAAGTTACCCCTCAAACCAAAAAAAGGCTGGAAGCAATCAAACAGTACAATGAACCAGGAAGTGGATTAAAGCTTGCTTTGAGAGATTTAGAAATTCGTGGATACGGGGATATATTGGGAATAGAGCAAAAAGGTCATATTAACGCGATAGGCTATCATCTATACCATGAAATGTTGAATAAAATTTTATTTGAATATGGCATTAAAAAGGAAGAAGAAATTCAAAAACCTCAAACTTACACAGAGATAAAAGGTATAAAAGGTTCCCTAGTTATTCCAGAATCATATATTTCTAATTCTATTGAAAGAATGAGAATATATAGAAGAATATCGGTGGCTAAAACAGTTGATGATGTTGAGGATATAAGGTCTGAAATACGCGATAAATACGGTAAATTTCCAGAAGAAGTTGAGAGATTGTTTCAGTACGCTTTGATAAAAGTTAAAGCCAATATGGAAGGCATTAAAGAGATAGAAATAGGAGATACTTACATATCTTTTAAATTCGAAAATGATGTAAATCCTGTCATTGAAAAGTACAACAAATATTCAAGAAAGATTACCTTTTATCCAGAAACGAAAGAACTCATTAGTTATGGGCCAAAAGATCATATGAAATATATGGAAAAGGTTTTTTCTTAAGAGGTGAAAAATGTGTTGAATGATACAATAGTAGCCATTTCATCTCCGATTGGTACGGGAGCCATAGGGGTAGTAAGAATTTCTGGCGATCACGTTAAAAACATAATAGACCAAGCATTAAAAAGAAAAAAATATACACCTAAGAAGATGTACTATGGTTGGCTTTACGATAAAGAAGGAGAAAAAGTCGACGAGATTACCTGGGTTTACCATTCACAGCCTCACTCTTATACAGGGGAGGATATGCTTGAAATATTTTGCCATGGTGGTAAACTTATCACTTATGCTGTACTCAATACGATTATAAAATATGGGGCAAGACAAGCTTTACCTGGGGAGTTTACAAAACGTGCTGTCTTAAACGGTAAGATGGATCTCATAAAAGCAGAAGCTGTAAACAATGTGATTACTTCAGAGACGGAAATCTCTTTAAAAGCGTCTTTTAATCAACTTAAAAATGCCGTTTCGGAAAAAATTAAAGACATAAAAAACAGTTTGCTAAATATCTCAGCCCAGATCGAGGTAGAAATGGATTATCCTGATGACATAGAATTTGAAGATCACGATTTAAAAAACAAATTAGTCCATATCGTAAATAGTATGAATCAACTACTAAAAGAAGCTGAGAACGGTATTATAGCCGTTGAAGGTGTAAGAACAGTTATAGTAGGAAAGCCGAACTCTGGGAAAAGTACCTTGTTAAACGCCCTTTTGAGAAAAGATAGAGCGATTGTAACCGATATTCCTGGGACAACTAGGGACACAATAGAAGAAAACTTGAACATAAACGGCATATACATAAGGCTCATAGATACAGCCGGAATACGATATACAGAAGATACCTTGGAAAGGGTTGGAATAGAAAGGACCATAAATTCTATAAAGAATTCTCATCTAATCTTGTTTGTTTTGGATGGTACAACGCCTTTCACCCAGGAAGACGAACTAATTTATAATAAATTAAATGAATTGGGAGATAAAACTGTTATAATTATATTAAATAAATCCGACTCTCCTAATTTTACAGAGAATAATTATCTATCTTTGAAACAAAAAAATCCAAATGATTTTGTTATAATTTCTGCAAAGAACGGAGCAATTAAAAATTTGGAAAATAAGATTTATGAAAAATTTTTTGAGAAGGTCAACATAGAAGAACCAACTCTAACTAACCAAAGGCAAAAGATAACTTTAGAATCATCTAAAGAGTTTGTTTTAAACGCCATTAATTCGCTTGAGAAAGGTTTTTCTAACGATATAATTATGTATGACGTAAGAAAAGCACTTGAAAAGATCTACGAACTCTCTGGGGAAAATTATACTGAAGAATTACTGGATAAAATCTTCTCCACATTCTGTGTTGGAAAGTAGGAGGTAAAATATATGTATCTGTTAGTTTCAATTTTTTTTGGACTAATCCCCTTGATACAATTTTTCATAAAAGGTTGGTACTTTTTTGGACTATCTTCTATAGGCTTAATTGTTTCGTATTTTATTCTTAAAAAGAGGGGAGCCAAACCATTCATCACAGAAGGTGCGCTCTTATTAATCTCGCAGCTTTTTATGAATATAATTGGGCTATCAAATATACCGATATTTTTATATATCTCTTTGGCAGCGGTTTTGATTTTTGTTGCCTCGAGAGATGAAAAAATAGTTGACGATTTGAAAGATTATATAAAAGAGACAGGCCATTCTAAAGAAAATTGGGATTTTGAAGTATGTTTTTTTGGAATGGGGCAGATTAAAAATATCGATCAATTAACAAATTTATCCACTGCTGCATTTGGTTTTTCAGACAAAGGTATAGCTTTCAACACCAAGTTAAGAAGCGGGTATTACACGAGGTTCATTGATTATAATGAAATAGATGATTTCGGAATGTTCAAATTGCAAAAGAAACAAGAGTTGTACTACCCCAAAATAAGAGATATGTTCATCTGGCCAAGTAATATGAGCACTATGCATAAACCGTATATAAACACCTACGGTTTATATCTTTTAGTGGGGGATGAATCTTTGACTTTTTATGAATCGCCAAGTATCATACTTAAAATATCTGCACATTTAGAAGAAGCGAGGAGATAGACAATGAAAATTTTGAAGATGTCGTGGTATGAGATAAAAAAAGTACTGAGAAATAGAGGAGTATTAATACTAAGTATTATAATACCCGTTATTTTAGCATATTTTGGCTCTTCATTCTATCCTGCTGATATGGCACAAGATTTCCAGTTGGCCTTATATAACGAAGATAACAGTCTTTTAGGTAATTTCAGTTTCATTTTGATAAAACAATTTTTGAATTTTGAGAACACTATAGAAATTAAAAATGATGAACAATTGAATCAAATAATTAGAGAAGGAAGTTATGATTCAATACTGATCATTCCAAAAGGTTTTACGCAAGATTTGGTTGATCACAAGCAGACGGTCTTGTACATTATACCAAACCCTCACAAAATTCAAAACAGTATGATGGTCTATACCGGTTTTAAAGCTGTTTTTGATGAGCTAGCTGGTATACCCGAAATAAAAGTTGGCTCCACAACTGAGTTCTTACTTCAAGGAGGTATAGGGATCGACGAAACGAGGCCCAAACCAGAGATAAAAATGCTTATACCAAGTGCCTCTGACGGTTCTTTAGTTGTTTCTCCCACTACAAATTTGGGGATTAATGATATGTTTGCTCCTATCGTTGCGGTGGTTGTAATCCTTTTGTTATCTATGATAGGAATAGCCTCTTCCATCGGTCAAGCCAGAGAAGTTGGATTACTAGATTTATACATATCAAATGGATTAAAAACGTGGCAATTCATTTTATCAAAAATAATATCGTACATCATAATAGGTTTCGTTGCAGGAATGTTCTCGTGGTATATGTTTAGAATGTTTGGTGTTCAATCACAAGCTAACCCATGGAATTTGATCTTACTTGTTTTAGTATCCGTATTTTCTTTCACCTCTTTTGGGTTGTTTTTATCTTCTTTTTTAAAAACAGCTCGAGCTGCTTCTTTCCTTGTAACGGCAATGATTGGAGGGATGTTGGTATTTGGCGGTACTTTAATTCCAATTCCTACAGGAAGCATTCTTGAAAAGATTGCGAACCTATTTCCCGTTAAATACTCTTTAGATGGCTGGAGAAAAATAACGGTATTAGGTTATGGCTTAAGTGATATAAGCTTTGAAATTCTAATTTTATTAGGTTTTGGACTTTTTTTCTGTTTGGCATCATTACTTTTGTTACAAGCTACGCAAGAAACATAGGGAAGGAATAAGGGAGGTCTAATTCGGTGAATCATATAGCCTTTTTAACGGATTGGGGGCTATCTTCATATTATGTCTCTGTTTGTAAATCTGTTATAAAAAGAATAAATCAAAATGCTGATATAATTGATATCACCCACAGTGCTGGACATTTTAATATAAAGAAGTATGCAGCTATAATTTTTAGAGCCTGTCAAGATTTTGAAGAAGGGACCGTCTTTTTGTGTGTTGTTGATCCAACCGTAGGTAGCCCAAGGAAACCGATCGCATTGAAAACGTCAAAGTACAACTATTATTTTGTTGGACCAGATAATGGTTTATTTACTTTTGTGATGCAAGAGTTCGGAGTTGAAAAATCTGTTGAGCTATCCGACAAGAGATTTTTCTATAAAACCGATTATTCATCAACATTTCATGGGCGTGATATATTTGCACCAGTGGCTGCATACATTTCTAAAGGTATCAATATCGATCATTTTGGACCCAAAACTGAAAAATTAGCAAATTTAGATGTGCAAAGACCTATTATTGAAGATAACAAAATAATATGTGATTATTTATATTCAGATGATTTTGGAAATATCGAAACTAACTTATCTTCCAACCATATAGAACATTTAGATTTAAGCAAAAAGGTAACAGTTGAAATAAACGGTACAAAAGAAGTTGTTAGGGTCGTGAAGAACTACTCTGAAGTTAAAAAGGGCGAATTATTGTTACATGTTGACAGCTCAGGATTCTATGAGATTTCTGCCAATCAATCCAGTGCGGCTAATAAATTTAACCTAACCGATGATTTTGAAGGGAAGATAAAGATATATCTTGAATTATAAATCAATAAAAGATCCGATCGAAATTACATACACTGTAGAAAGGTCAAAATTCATTGGTAATATCGCAAAGACCAATTCGGTTGATGAAGCACAAAAATTTATAAAACAGATTTCCCAAATGTACAATAACGCCACGCATAACTGTTGGGCTTATAAGGTGCATGAGGGAGGAAGAGAAATCGCTAATTATTCCGATAACAATGAACCATCAGGCACCGCTGGCAAACCTATATACGGTGTAATTGAAAAATTTGGTCTCTTGAACGTGACCATTGTTGTTACGAGGTATTTTGGAGGAGTGAAATTAGGGATTCGAGGTTTAATAGATGCCTATTCTAAAACAGCTGAAGATGTTGTTAAAGCTTCTAAAGTGGTTACCTATGAAAAGGTATTTATTTACGAGGCAAAATGTGACTACAGTAATTTTTCCTTCATACAAAACCTCATGCAAAAACAGAATAACTTCAAAATAATAAAGCAAAACTTTTCAGACGAAGTTTATTTCATATTTGAGGTATTAGAGGATAACAAAGAAGATGTGTTATCACTAATAAAAAACAAGGTGTACAAATTAAATCTTGTCGGCAATTCGGAGGGAACTTTGTGAACAATAATTTATATAGAAAATACAGACCAAAAGATTTTGATGAAATTTTAGGACAACCTCATGTAGTAAAATACTTTAAAAACGCTTTGAACAAGCAAGAAGTTTCTCATGCTTATATTTTTTCGGGTCCGCGGGGCACCGGGAAAACCACTACCGCCAGAATACTTGCCAAGGTATTAAATTGTAAGGATCCTCAAGGGTACAATCCTTGCAACAAATGCGAGAACTGTGTTTCTATAAACAATAACAGTTTTTTGGATGTAATTGAAATGGATGCGGCTTCGAATAGAGGAATAGACGAAATTAGAAACATCAGGGACTCCTCCAATTACAGGCCAGTCTATGGGAAATACAAAGTATATATAATCGATGAATTTCATATGTTGACAAGAGAAGCATTCAACGCGCTATTAAAAACGTTAGAAGAACCACCTTCACATGTTATTTTTATTTTAGCAACCACAAATTTGGAAAAAGTCCCTGATACCATCATTTCTAGGGCTCAAATTATAAACTTCAAAAATTTAGGTCAGAATGAAATAGTAGAAGGATTGAAAAATATAGCAAGCTCTGAAGGAATAGAATATGAGTTAGACGCCCTAGAAATCATTGCTAAAAGGGCAAAAGGTGGGATGAGAGATGCCATATCGATGTTGGAACAAGTAGAAAAATTTGGAGAGAAGAAGATCACTCACCAAGACACCCTCGATATACTAGGTTTGTTCGATGAAAATTTTATTGTTCAATTCATAGAAAATGTCTACAATTCAAAAATCGATGAATTTTTGGCGCAATCTGAAGATCTTTTCAATTTAGGGAAAGATCCAGAAATTCTTTTGGAGCAATCCATAGAATATATTTTTGATTCACTAATTAACGAGAAAAGAAGTAACTTAATTCACTTAATGGGGACATTCAACGATATACTTAAAGATTTAAAATACAGTGAAAATAAAAGGTTGATTTTCGATGTGGAGATCTTAGATTTCATGCATAAAAATTCAACTACGTCCTCAACTATATCTTATGATAAAGAAACAACTCCAAAAAGAAAACAAGTAGCCACAGAATCCGTTCCCAAAGAAACTCAACACCCAATTATGAAGAAGATTCTTGATTACTTCAGCGATCCACACGAGAAGAAGTCCAACATGGCTATATACTTCGCTATGCTATTTTCGAATCCGGAAATTGAAAACAATAAAATACATTTCAAATTCTCCTCAAACCAAAAGTTAGAATATGAAATCCTAAAAAAGTATGTAGATGAATTAAAGGTGAATATATTTTTGCTGATCGATGGATCATACGAAATCACTTTTTCTCTCGAAGGTGGCGAGGTGGAAAGTCTGACCCAACAAAAAGAAAAAGCCAATTTGAGAGAAAAGAAACTGTTCTGAGGGAATTACATGCTTAATATAATCTCTGCAATGGGTGTTGAAGCACGAGCGATAATAAAATATTTAAATTTAAAAAAAACAACAGATAGACCTTTTGAGAGTTATCACGATGACGAAGTCAACCTTGTAGTATCAGGCGTAGGAAAAATCAACGTAGCCGGAGCTACATCTTATCTATTGAAAGATACCTTAAAAGGTTATCCCCATAATGATTATGCAATAAACATAGGAATATGTGGTAGCTTAAATAACAAATTTGAAGTTGGAGATCTAATTTTAGTTAATAAAGTAGTAGATTATGAAAGAAAAAGGAAGTACTATACGGATATCTTAGTCGAACACAACCTAAAAGAAGGTTCCATTCAAAGTATAGATATTCTCAACAGCAATTATGAATTTGAAGAAGACCTAGTCGATATGGAATCATCGGCTTTTTTTGAGATTGCTTCAAAATTTTTATCTGTTCATCAGATATATGTAGTAAAAATAGTCTCCGATAAAGTAAGTAAAAATCAACCATTAGAAAGATTGACTAAAAAGAATATAGATGAGTTGATTAACGATAAATTAGAAGAAATTTTTTCTTTCACAAAATTGGTGAGTTCTCTACTAAAGTTATTTCACCCTATTCTTCAACAACAAGACGAAGAAATCATAGAGAAGGTATCTAAAGGTTTGAAGCTAACGTTCTCACAGACCAAACAACTTGAAAATGCATATGCCTATTTCAAATCTAATAAGAAAGTAAGCCCTTTATTCTTAGAAGAATATTTTAACTACATTCCAAAAAGCCAAAAAGAAAGGGATGCGACTTTTGAAGATCTCAAATCAAAACTATACAAGTGAAACCTTCTCACACATCTACATTGAAAAAGAAGCTTTAAATTACTCCCTAACAAATGAAATTACTAGCAAGCTGAGCAAAAGTAAGATAGTATATATAGATAACTACAATGAAATATTCTCTAGAAAGAACCAAAACCCTTTTCTACAAAAACTCTCACTGTCTTTGATTCTAGCAGTTAACAAGGGTGATTTTATCTATAAAGGGTCTCCTTTGTGCCATGACTTTGAACAACAAAATTTCTACTACACAAATTTCATAGTTAATTGTCTGTTCGATTGCGATTACTGTTATTTGAAAGGTATGAACTTCTCTTCCCACATTTTATTCTTTGTTAATCTCTCAGATTACTTTCATGAATTAAGCAGATTGTTAAGTGAAGAAGGGAAGCTTTATCTAAGCATATCGTATGATTCAGATATCCTTCTTTTTGAAGGGATCTACCCATTTTTAAAAGAATGGATAGAGTTTGCTAAGGCAAACCCTTTGATAACTATAGAAATTAGGACTAAAACAACCAATTATAAAAAATTTTTGAACTACTCTCCATTAGAAAATTTGATCATTACATGGAGTATATCCCCCCAAGAAGTAATAGCAAAATATGAAAAAAACACCCCCTCTTTAGAAAGAAGGCTAATGGCTATATCTCAGTTACTACAAAAAGGTTGGAAAGTCAATTTAGCGTTGGATCCTATACTTTATATAGGAGAAGATTGGGGAGAGAAATATAAGGCGTTCATTAACCAGATATCACAGAACATTAACTTAAAGAAGATTAATGCGATTACACTGGGAGTATTCAGAATGCCGTCTGACTACTTAAAAAGATTTAAAAAGTTTTTTAAATCCCCGATTGCATTTTTCCCTTATCAAACCGCAAATGGTGTATCCACTTACCCTGAGGAATTAAAAAGTAAAATGATTGAATTCGTCTCTTCAGAGTTGGAAAAAATATATGATAAAAGAAACATATACATAGTTTGATTGTTTTAGAAAAAAAGACGGACCAATGTCCGCCATTATTTAATGAATCAATTGATTAATTTTTTTACAAAAACAGGTAGAGAAAAAGATGCAACGTGAACTTCTTCATCGTAATATTTAAGTTCTTTATTAAACTCCCTAACCTTTTCAGGATCAAAATCTTTTATTGGATCCAAATTTTTTGAAGCAAATGTCCATGTCCATGTACCCGGCATATATTGAGGTACATAACCCATGTACAATCGAGCTACATTGAAGGTATTGCTGATTCTTTTATACGCCCTTATCATCCATTCTTTTCTTAAAAAAGGCTCCTCTGTTTGTGCAGAGAAAACTCCGTTTTCCTTCAAGGCTTCAAAACATTTATGATAAAACTCTTCGGTGAAAAGTAGTCCACCTTCACCTTCTGTGGGATCAGTGGAATCAATCAATATAGCGTCGAACTCATCTTTAAATTGAGAAACAAATTTACTTCCATCCTCATAGACTATTTCTACTTTTGGATTTTTTAACTCATAAGAAATGTTGGGTAAATACGTTAAAGCAGTTTCTACAACCTTTTTATCCAATTCGCAAAGGATCACTTTCTCTACAGAATCATGTTTCAATACTTCTCTGACAGTTCCTCCATCGCCTCCACCGATTACCAAAACCTTTTTGGGATCAGGATGTATGAACAAAGGAACGTGTGAGATCATTTCATGATAAACAAATTCATCTGAATCTCTCGTCATGATGAACCCATCTAATGAAAATAACTTTCCAAATGTTGGAGTTTCATATATATCTATTCTTTGATATTCAGTTTGTTCGGTATAAATGTGATTAGTTACTTCTGTGAAAACTCCTACATTATGTACTTTATCGTACTCGGTAAAAATAGTATGTGGAAAGTTAAAATTATTTTCAGCCATCAACTCACCTCTATTTTATGAGCGGAATTTTCAGGAATTCCTATAGAAGAAAAGACTCCTCGTTTGAATTCTTGACTTTCCTGTCTTTTTGAATTTAAAGCATCTTTTAGATAATAGAAAGCTTTCCATGGATCTACAGAATCTCCACAAGTATATATATCTAAAGAAGCATAATTGTATTCAGGCCAAGTATGAATTGCCAAATGAGATTCAGAAACAATTATTGCTCCACTTACCCCATGAGGTAAGAATCTATGAAATGTTGAAGTAACTATTGTTGCCCCTGATTCAATGGCTGCCTTTTTCATTAAGTATTCTATTTGTTCAACATCGTTTAGTATCTCTTCATCACAGTCGTATAATTCGGCTATCAAATGCCTTCCTAGGGATTTAGCCATCTCTCAATCCTCCTTTAAAATATTTCTATCCATATTAGAGTTGCTGAATTTGTACTACTTTTATTTTTTATGAAATGCTTCTTATTTGCTGAATAAAAAAAAGTTTCCTCTTTGCGTACCAAATAAACTTCTTTGTTTAGGTATAACTCTATCTCTCCTTCGATCACATATCCCAATTCCACACCTTCATGAGGTTTCTCAATATCCGTTGAACAACCTGGTTCCAAAACTACCAAAGAAGGTTCTATATTTTTTGGTTCTGACGTCGTTAAAAGGAGCTCTTCTTTAACACCTGTTGGTGAATCATATATAGGTATTCGATCTTCTTTTGTGAAAACGATCTTTTCCTTGTTTTCAAGATTTGAAAAAAAGTCTTTCAGATCAGTTCCTAAGGCTCTTAGAATCATTTCCAAATTTTCAACGGTAGGAGAAGCTAAATCCCGTTCAACTTGGGAAATAAAGCCTCTAGTTAAATCAGATCTCGTCGCGAGCTCCTCTTGGGTCATGTTTCTCATTATTCTAAGGCTTTTTATCTTTTCACCTATTTGCATTCAAGGTTCCTCCAATAAACTATCAAAAATGCACAGTTAATTAAACAAGTCGGTTAATATTATAAATTTTTATTTTATATTTGTCAATTACAACAATTTACATTTATGTTTCTACAACATCAATTTTGAGTTGTTTGTGTTATACTAATAACTAGTGGGGTGGGGAGCATAATATACTTTTAAGGAGGACTTTTAAGCAATGCGATCGTATTTGAGGCCTTATCTAGGTATAGATTTAGGAACAGCAAACACGTTAGTTTATATGAAAGGTAAAGGGATAATTTTAAACGAACCCTCTGTTATAGCTATCAACAAAGATACTTCAGAATTGCTAAAAGTAGGAAAAGAAGCTAAAAAAATGATTGGGAAAACGCCTGCTAATATAATCGCCATCAGGCCTCTTAAAGAGGGGGTAATAGCAGATTACAATGTGGCTATGACGATGCTTAAGTATTTTATAAACACTGCATTGAATGGTTTTAGCTTTTTTAAACCAATGGTAGTTGTTGGAATACCTACAGATGCAACCCAGGTGGAAAGGAATGCTTTGAGAGAAGCAGCCTTGGATGCCGGATCCAGTAAGGCTTTTTTGATTGAAGAAGCCATGGCAACTGCTATTGGAGCTGGATTGGATGTAGAAGAACCCTCGGGAAATATGATCGTAGACATAGGTGGAGGTACCACAGAAATAGCTGTAATTTCACTTGGAAATATTGTATTATCCAAATCTATAAGGGTAGCGGGAGATTTAATCGACCAGGAAATTATCAATCACATAAAATCAAAATACAATATGGTAATAGGAGAAAAAACTGCTGAGAGGATAAAAATTGAAATTGGAAATGTTTTTGATAGTCCTCAGTACAATGATTTAAGCATGGAAGTGATAGGCTTAGATGTTCTAAGCGGCCTTCCAAAGAGTGTTACGATCACAGGCTCAGAGATAAGAAATGCGATGCGGATACCGGTTAACAAGATAGTTGAAAATATTAAATTGGCTATCGAAGAAACCCCACCTGAACTTTTGTATGATATAGTAAATAGAGGTATATTTTTGGCTGGTGGAGGGGCTTTGATAAAGGGCATAAAAGAGCTATTAGAAAGGGAAACTTTGATAAGAGTTGTAATAGCGGATGATCCAATAACTTGTGTGGCAAGAGGGGCAGGGATGGTTATTGATAAGATAAATCTTATAAAAAGTATATCTCAAAAAGCTTAATATGAGATATTTTGGGATTTTATTTTTAGTAATTTTGATCTTTATTTCGATTTTATTTAATACTTTTGAAAGCTTGGGAGGTATTTTAAAACCTCTAACATACCCGGTTGATATGCTTTTTTCAACGCTTCATTTCAAGGTTTCAGAAAGAAATGCAAGTGCTGAAAAAATTTCTAGTATCTTGGATGAACTCAAAAAACAGCCTATCTATATAATAGAAAGTAAAGAGATCGAAAATGTAGATTTAACGATCCCTCGAGGTATAATTTTGAGTGAAACAGAGCGCTCTTTTAACGTTTTGACGAGTAATGAAGGAAATTTAGACAAAGGTTATTTAGCCGTTTCTACTGATGGGAATCTTTTAGGCTTTGTTGAAAATACATTTTCAGATAGAGTAGTGGTTAGAAAATTGGGTTGGGGAAACCAAGATTTTTTTGGAAAAATAGGTTTCGTAGATGTGTTGATAAGAGAAGATAAAGGTAATTTATTGGTTGAAATACCTGATAATTATAATGTAATAATGGACGAACACCTGAATATAGATCTTCCTAATTATGTAAAAAGCGGAGAAAAAGAAGGTATATTTTTATCAGGTGAAATTGTTTCTAAATATGGAGATCTTTATCTTTTCAACCCTGTGACGATTGATGGTTTTTTAGTTTACTTTTTCCCTTACTAAAGTAAAGAAGTGAGAATATATGATGTATCTAATTTATTTTTTATTAGCCCTCATTACCGCTTCGTTTGATAGATGGCTTGGAGAAATACTTTTTTTTGTTTTCCCTATAATTGCTTTATATGTGGCAGACTTTAAAGAAGATGATACTAGACTTCTTTTCTTCGTATTGATATATACTATTTTCTATTTCAATTCTAGGTTTGAATTGGGATTTCTTGCAATAATTTTTTTTGTTATCTTTCTTCTCATCAACTTTTTCTTACATCAGTTGGAAATGACTTTAATTAAAGCATTGATATACGTGGGTGTTTTGTCGCTTTATATGAGTGTCATTACTTCTTCTCTTTATCCTTTTTTATGGGATATGATTATCGTCTTTGTATTATATTTTATGAACATGAGGCTGGTTTTCAATGAAAGAAAAAAGAGCTAAAATACTGTTTTCTTTATTTTTTTTGGGTATTGCTTTACTTTTTGCGAGATCATTTCAATTACAGATTTTAAACTGGGATAAATATTCAATGGAAGTTCAAGAGTTATCAACAAGAATTGTAAAAGATTCTCCTAAAAGAGGAAATATATACGATAGAAATGGAAATTTGTTAGCATGGAACCAAAGGATATATAATTTAACGAATTTAGGAGGAACGCTCAGTGAAGAAACAGAGGCCGAATTGTATCAAGTTCTAAAAGATGTAGTGGATAATCCGTATGCTATAATAGATAAATTAAATTTTCAAAAAAGAGTGAATTTAGAAATAAATTCGGTAACAGCTCAAAAGATAGCCAGTATTGACAGAAATCTACAAGTTGAAGAAAGATATATAAGAAAATATGCCCACGAATCTTTGTACCACGTCTTAGGCTATGTCGACAATGAAGGTACTCCAAGGTCAGGATTGGAATTAGTGTTTGATGAAGAATTACAGGGGCAGACAGGGTACAAAATGGTCAATATTGCAACAAACGAATCAGTTTCTCCTATAATAATTAATGCCCATTCTATTAATGGAAACAATATTTATTTGACATTAGATTTAGATTTACAAATTAAAGCGTACAATTATTTAAAAGAAAACAACTACAATGGTTCGGTGATAATCTCCGAACCAAAAACGGGAGAAATTTTAGTCTTTGTTAGTCATCCTTCGGTAGATCCTAATTTGTTTGCCCAAGGAATGAGTAATTTAGAGTTTCAAAGAATTTTGAATGACAATAATTTGCCATTGTTAAATAGAGCTGCATCCGCATTGTATCCGCCTGGATCTATTATAAAACCGTTTGTTGCATATGCTGCACTTGAGGGGGGTATATCTCCACAAGCAACCATAAATTCAACCGGAAGATACGATTTAAAGAACTCTCAAGGTAACGTTATCGCATCTTATTACGATTGGTATACTTTAGGACATGGTGAAACCGATTTGGTAAAATCCTTGAGAGCATCGGTTAACTCTTATTACTATTGGCTTGGGGAAAATTTGGGAATAGATTATTTAAAAAGTGTTGCAGATAGATTTGATATTACTTCTAAAACAGGTATAGAAATACCAAATGAAAAAAATGGGATTTTTCCAGACCCTGAATGGAAGTATGAGAAATTTGATACTATATGGTATCCAGGAGAAACATTATTAACGTATATAGGTCAAGGATACATCACAATGACGCCACTTCAAATTCTAAGAATATATAACATCCTTGCTACAAAAGGTGAATATTATCAGTTTAGCTTATTTGAAAGAGAAGAAGATGTTTTTGGAAATATAATAAATAAAAATGAACCTTTACTTAGAGATTCATATGAAATGAACGAAGAATACCTGAAATATGTTTACCAAGGTATGATAGAAGTGACTTCATTCAGTGGGCCACCTGGTGAAGAAGGTACTGCTTATCAGTCGTTTATGGATTTCCCAATAACGGTAGCCGGAAAGACAGGTACCGCAGAAGTAGGAGGTGGAAAACCTGCTCACTCGTGGTTCGCCGGATTTTTACCAGCAAATGATCCACAGTACTCGATTGTGGTTGTAATAGAAAATGGAGGGATGGGGTCCACCGGTGCAGCACCTATTGCTAGAGAGATACTCGATGATCTACTTGAAAAATATCATATTCAATAAAAAAGGGTGGGGAGCGGGGGAAGGGCGCTATAGATATTAGATAGTTTTATAAAGAAAATTCTGTTTTTAAAAAAGGGTCACAGGGGGGGAGCTCTCCCCTTACTGGGCTAGAACCGCAGGTCCTTTTAATAAATCAAAAGGAGATGAATTTCATGAAGAAAATGTATGTATTTTTTATGCTCATCGTTTTTTTAAGTATGACGGTTTTGTCTGAAAATTATACCTTTATCTTTAAAGATGTTCAACTGTTCTATACAGTTTCTAACGAAACCTCATTCTTTGTTCCCGAGGGTTTTGATGTGCTTTGGATCAGTGGAGTGGATTCTTGGGAACTCAAAAAGGTGTATCAACATTTTCCTTTTAAGATAGCTTCTTTGGAAGATTACACTCAAAAATCTATTGAAGCCATAGATGAAGATGTTTACAAGATTGTTGGAACAAATGAAATTCTATTTTATAACCCTCAATTAAATCATTGGTGCGTTACCGATGAAAAGAATAAAGATAAGATCCAACCCACTACTCAAATTCTATTGAAAAACCCTAAAAGTGCTGTAATTGCTTTAAGAGGAGAAGGTTCGTGGGAAGTTATCTATGAAATGAAAAGTGATGGAACTTTCAACAAAAACGTTCAATTCAACGGCGTTCCTGTTGGGCAAAACAACCTATACTTAGTCAACGAATATCTTAACTTGTCTTCTCGTGATTACATAGAGAGTACAAAGTTATTGAGTAGCACACGTATAGTAAATGAAGATGATTTTGGAATGGTTGCACAAGAAGCAATTCTAAGTCAAACTTATACAATGAATTTGGGAAAAATTAATTTTCAAAATACTTTAATGAATGTTAGGATATCCCAAAACGATATATTGTCCTACGAAGACAGAAACGTGATTAATTTTTCTTTGTACTCCAATATACCAAATTATACAAAAACCCAGATAATAAGACACATAGAAAATGCAAAATACAATGGTTTAGGGATAGAGTTACCTTCTGGAGAAGTCTGGATACACGAAGAATTCGATAATGAAAGTTTTCCAATAAAGTTAGCATACATAGAAGACACACCTGTAGGTGACTCGCTCAAGATAAACTTAGGTGAGAGTTGGAATGTACAATATAAGATAGAAAAATTGTCGGATGTTGAAGTTAAATCGGCAAACTCCCGAATAGTAGACTTTTTGATAACAGTTAAGAATTTCAGCGATGATCGACAAATCGTTAACTTGAGTATGTTTGAACCCAATATCGAAATAGAAGAAATGCACGTAGAAGGAAATTATCAAAATTTAAAAAACAACTCAGAAAAAGGTAAAATTGATATTGTCTTCGATATAATAGATGAGGTAAAAATAAGGATGACAATTAAAACTGTACTTAAAGAATAAAACTCTTAATAATTTCAAAAAAATAGTCGATATTATCTACGAGGTAAAGATTTGATTTTACAGTTAAGTCACTGGCACCAAACCCTTTAATAAATTGAAATCTCTCGGCGAATTCCTTTGAGATATCTTCTTCAAGGCGTTTATCTGAAGGGAGCATCGCGACAAATATTATTTTGTTTTCATTGTTTTCTAAAATGCCGTCTATATGCCAGTGTTTTTGATATGCCTTCTCCTTGAAAGTCATATGTCTACCAACTCTTTGGTAAAGGTTTTTCATAGCAGAACCTATGTAGGCGTACAATCCTTTGTTGATCTTTATCTCTTTGTGATGTAAGTTTACTGTAAAGTCTTTTTTTATATCAATCAGTAAAATGTAAGATCCTTTATTCGTCTTTATCCCTCCCAAGAGAAAGGTGATTTTTATGATTGACTCCATCAAGCCAGAGCATTTTAACCCATACTTGGGCTACAAGTTAGACCCGGGCGAGCTTGGATTGGCTAACAGTTCCCCTGCTTCTTTGAGTATACTTAGGGTGGCAGCCCATGAGTTGGGGAATATAAACCAATTTAAATCTCAGGCTCTGAAAAAAGGTGGAATTGTTATATATACAGACATCGACCTTAATCTTAAAAGAAGGGGAGGATTTTTAGCTGCCGTTGGAGGAAAATCTAAAGCTGTTATTCTGTATAGAAAAGAAACAGATAAAAGTTCTCCACAAGATCCCGTTTATGAATTGCAAAATACAGAGAAAAACACCAAGGAAACAAAAGATATAAAGCAAAAAATCGAAAAGGAAATTCAAAAGATAACGAATGAATTAAGAACAGAAACGGATCCAGAAAAAATTAAAAAGTTACTCAGCACCCTTCAATCCTTAGAAATTTATAAAAGTAACAGCTCTTCTTTAGATTTGGAGTTTATTTTAGGATTAACTTTGGATCTAACGGTTTGATCCTAAAACTTCTTCTCTTTTGTTACTTCTCTCCCAAATCTCTTGGGGCTGGTCTTTTTCTATAAAATTAATTACCCAACGCCCCACGATTCTTTTGAATATATAACTTGATTTATGTCCTGCCAATAAACTTTTCACCTTTTTATTTGGTAATAAGTTTTGAAGTTCATTTGTGGCTTTATGTGGCATGATCTTATCGAAAAGAGCTTTTATAAAAAGAACAGGTTGATTAACGAACTTAGCATAACTCAAAGAGTCGTAATGATAACAAGTGATAGGTGTTTTTTGGAATATATCATCTATAGAATTGATATTATTTTTTACAAAGTTAGCCGCATCACTTCTAAATTTTTTACAAAACTCTTCGGAATCGCAACCAAATGAATTTTTTTCTTTTGCGTATCTTTCCCTAACTTTTTCCGTATATGGTGAGTAAAAGTTTATCCATCTCCAATTCCCACCAGTGATCATCAAGATACCTTTTTTAATCCTCTTATCGAGAGCTAAACTCATAGTACCAATGATTCCTCCAAAAGATACCCCCATTAAGTACAAATGATTTTCCGAAAAATCATCGAAGGTTTCAAGTAAATCGATTGCTCTTCGAACATCTTTTACAGAATTATGAAAAAGTACTGTGCACTCATTTGGTTCAGGTGAATAATAAGGGTCACCATCTTCTACATCGTTTGGTTTTCTACTCAGATGGTAAGGAAGGATCACAACACTCGTTCTGTAGCCAAATTTTTTGAAATACCTCCCGTACCATTCAAGATATGGAACGTTGTTGGGTCCAATACCATGTAGAAAGATTATGTCTCCTTTAACTTTTTGTTCAGGTTTAAACATATGAATTACCTGAGTTTCGTTTTCTTTGTAAATGGGATCAGTGTACACAGTGTGGAAAGTGTAAACAGAATAATCGTTTTCTTCTCTTACTTTGTAATTTATCGGAAGTTTAGGATATTCAAATATGTAGTCCGTTGTTTATCACCTCGTATTTTATACATGTAATTGACATTTATGCATCTCTATTTTACAAAGTTATATTTACTTTTTCTTAAAATAAACATTATAAAATTCTGTTATTATAATAAAAAATACCTATATAGGGTATAGGAGGTTGAAAGATAACATGCAACATGTAAAAGTAAAGGTTTATACAACTCCAAACTGTCCTTGGTGCAGAAAAGCCAAATCGTATTTTAGAGAGCTAGGAATAAAATTTAGTGAAGTAGATGTTTCAAGAGATCCAAAAGCAGCAGAAGAACTAGTTCGAAGGACTCATCAAATGGGGACTCCAGTAATTCAAATAGGGAGTCAGTATATAATAGGTTTTGATAAAAACAAAATCGATAGTATGCTGGGGATAAACTAAAAAAACAATTTCAATTATAAAAACATAGGGTCTTTAAAATTAGACCCTATGTTTTTTTCTCATTCAATCTTTATCAAAACATCGTCCATTATCTTCGGATCGGTTGGGTTACCTCCCCCAAACGACCAAGGTCCTCCATTTGGCGATAAGGGTCTCAAGACCCCTTCGATTCCATCGTAATCGTATGTTGTTATATAAATTGTCCATCCTGAAAGGTCGCTTGTGTCAAGTGTTGAAAGTGGAATCATAAAGGTTATTTTATTTTCTTGTTTATTAACCTGCGTAGTAGGGGCAGGAGTTATTGGATCACCATATTTATTAGCTGATGAGTTCTCTGAACTGAAAAGGCTAATACCCCAGCCAGTTGCGTAAACTTCGTAATCCCAATCTAAGCTATTAGGCATAGTTGCATTTTGAAATGGTAATTCTACTGCTCCTTTTTTGTCAGGGTCGTCGAAGTATATTTGGAATGTCACATGATCGAATCCGTTGGCAGGGTTCCAGATATCAGTCACATTCTCCATAGTTACAACCATCCTAAGCATTGTTCCAATTTGTATCAATTCAACCTCTTTGATATCCATCTGTTTGTTGAAAGTTGGGTCTTTTGGGTAAGAATAAGTTCCATTAGGTCCTTTATCGTCTCCCAGAGAGTCTTCAACTATTTTAAGAGTCACCATTGGAATTTCGAAATTAATATTATAACTTTCTGAATAATCAACTATTAATGGAGTTCTTCCGTAGGCTTTAACGAATATGTTGTGTTGCCCAGGTGTGAAATCCGAGATGTTTATTGGGATTTCCCAAGGTTCATTTTGTTTTTGTGTGAGATTGATTTTAGCATATTCCTTTTCCTCACGATCAACGATTACCTGAATAGATTTTGCGTTTGATGCTGTTCCTTTTAATACGAAGTTTTCAGAGAAGGTTTGACCTTCTTCTAAATTTGTAATTTCTACAGATACGTCTTCTTCCTTGACAGGGTTAATTTCATTCGTTACCTCGAATATACCGATTGCCTTAGCGTTTAACAAGATATTCAAAGGCGAAGAGTATACGATTTCTTTGTTAATCATATTGTTTACTAAAATGGGTTTAAGAATGGTACCTTCATCAATCCCTAAATCAACATCTGTAGCATGTTTTTTATTGGAAGATGTATTCATCAAAATAATATAAGATTTTGATTCATCTTTTACTTTATAAATGAAAGGTCCTGGACCTAATTCATCTGCGAAGAGAACTTCTACTTTTCCATATCTGAAGGTTGGTATATTTTTCCTTAATTCAGTTAATTCTTTGATGTACTGAAAGGTAGGTGTTGTTGTATCAAAGTGGTCAACTCCTCCAGAAGCAAATCCCTGTTCAAACATTGCTGCCCGTGTTTCAACAAAGTTTTGTTCGGTACCGTAATATATAGTTGGTATTCCTGGAATAGTGAATATAAAAGTTAAGGCCTGCTTGAGACTGTTTATATCAGAACCTTTTAGGAATCTATCCATATCGTGATTATCAATAAAGGTTATCATTCTTGAAGGATCTTTGTACATAGTTTCTCTTTGATTTAATCGATACTCCAAGTAAGATGTTGGTTTTCCTTCTTTAAACACACGCTTGATATCCGTTTGAAGAGGAAAATCTAACATTGAATTAAATCCAATTTCCATATATTCATTTAAAGATTTCTCCGCTACGTTCGTGAACGGTTGAGGTGTTATCCATGCCTCACCATAAGTTAAGAAATCATTTTTTTCAACTTTTTGCGCTATTTCATATATTCCATTTTCTCCATTTAAAAATTCTTCCCAAAATTCATTTGGAACATATATAGCGGTATCTATCCTAAAACCATCTATATCCGCTTCTTCTATCCAAAAAGTGTAAGAATCTTTCAAAGCTTCAATCACTAAAGGATTCTCAGTGTTCAAATCATCTAACTGAGAAAATTCGGTATTATATTGGTTTGGATTTTTAATTTCAGAGGGCCAATGATAAACATTCAATTTTCTTTGTTCTGGATCGTTATAATCATTCATATTGAAAGGATACTGGTCGGGTTTGTTTGTTGGAACACTTTGATTGTTTAAAAAATATCGTCCGTTTTTGTAAATCAAAAAATTACCCGTATGATTCGCTACGATATCTTGAATTACATACATACCTCTTTTGTGAGCTTCTTCTACAAATTTTTTGTAAAGTTCTACATCTCCAAAATGTTCTTCTACCTTTTTAAAATCTCTTGCCCAGTAACCGTGATAACCTCCATAATTCACACTTCCATCCCACCATTGGTTAGCGACAGGCGGTGTAACCCAGATTGCAGTTGCCCCTAATTCTTTTATATAATCTAACTGGTCGATCAAACCCTGGATGTCTCCACCATTGTACTTTGAGTTTACTATTCCACTTTCTATTCCTGAATCTGTTAGTACATCGTTGGAAGTATCTCCATTTGCAAACCTGTCTATCATAACAAAATAGATGATCTGATCTTCCCAATTTGGAGAAGGTGTTCCAGAAAAAACAAAGGAAGCTAAAAAAAGAAACAATGTTACTAAACCTAAGTATCTTTTCATTTCTCCATCCTCCTTTTAACTTTTGTAATAATGGAAACGTTTTACTAAAAAATTATAACATAAATTTGAGCGACGTGCAAATCCAAGTAATACGCATAACAAAAAGGGATGCATTGTGCATCCCTTTAAGTGCTTAACGATTATTCATTGAATTCTATGAGGCCTAAGTCTCCATCTTTTCTTTCATAAAGAACGCTTATGGCATCATTGTCTGGATTTCTGAAAACGAAAAATGAATGGCCTAAAAGTTGCATTTGTAACATTGCTTCTTCAACGCTCATAAGAGTTAGATCAAAATTTTTTGTTCTCACAATCTTTGGAGCATCAGGTTTTTCTTCAATTTCTGATTCATTTTCTTCAGCTAAATCAAGATTTTTAATGTCAGGATTTTGAAGATTTTGTTCTATTTCCATACGTGCCTTTTTATCTGTTCTACTTTGTTCTTGTAAACGATTCTTTAGTTTTCTGATTTTTCTTTCCAAAGAGTCTGTTACCTCATCAATAGCTTCATAAAGATCGTTACTTCTTTCTTCTACTTTTATGATTTTACTTAAAGGATTAATGTGGGTAGTTATTTCAACTTTGTATATGCCCCTCTCTTTTGTTATTCTGACATCAGAAGGAGAGACAATATCAGGATGTTTTTTGAGCAAATGGTCTGGTTTACTCATTCTTTTTTCGATATAATTCTCTAAAGCTTCGGTAAGTTCTACTTCCTTTGTATAAACTTTATACTCCATCTAAATCACCTCCAGATTTGAATAGTTGCTATACTTATATCTATATTTTTGCATTAAATATGAATATTGTTTTCAGAGTAATATTTATACTAACGTAGTGGGGGGATTAACATAAATTTTGATGTCTCTAAAATGTTTTTTAAGCGTTGAGTATAAAAAGTCATGATTTTTCTGTTTACTTTTTATAATGATTTGATACCTGTAATTCCCTCTTAATTTGGAAATGATTGGCACAACGGGTCCCAATATTTCAATATCAACTTGATTTTCAATTTTACTCAACTCTTCGACGATTTCATTTGCTTTAGCCTTTGCTTTGTCAGCGGAAGGGTTGTTCACTAAAATCATAAATAATGTGACGAACGGAGGATATCCGTATATTTTCCTTTGTTCAAGATCATTCTCTGCAATTAGGTCAAAATTATGATCAATTAAAGATTTATAAATATGATTCTCTGGTTGAAAACTCTGAATGATAACTTTGCCTTTCTCTTTCCTGCCAGATCTTCCTGCAACCTGCATCAGCAAAGAGGCTGTGCTTTCTTGAGCGTTGTAGTCAGGAAAGTTGAAATATCTGTCAGCGTCAAGAATGACTACTAAATCTAAATCTTGAATATCCAAACCTTTAGTGATCATCTTAGTTCCAACAACGATCTTTTTCCCTGGTTCTTTCATGAAATTAAAAGTGTTTCGTAAATCTTTGAATGTTTTTATAACCGTCCTATCAACCCTTACTAGAGGTTGTGAAGGGAACAATTTAGCCAATTCAGCCATAACCCGTTCCGTACCGAAACCTCTTGTTTGAAGTTTAAAGCCTCCACACTTTGGACAAAAATTTGGTAATTCACTTTCCTTTCCACAGTAATGGCATCTTAATTTTCTTTCATTTTTATGAAAGGTTAATGAAACATCACACTCATCACATTTGAATATATATCCGCAGTCGCTGCAAATTACATAATTGGCATATCCTCTTGTTGGCGTGAAAACAATTACTTTTTTGTTTTTTTTCAAAGAAATTTCTATATTTTCTACTACCTTTTTGCTGAATATCCAGTTATATTTTTCATCTTTTTTCATATCAACTATTTGGACTTCAGGCATTTCGGTAAAGTACCTTGTATGTATTTTTTCAAGATAAAAAAAGTTCGCTTTTGCCTTGTACAGATCAATCACCCGTGGTGTTGCTGATGAAAGTATCAGTTGAATGTCTTCTAAATCTTTTCTAAAACAAGCCGTATCTATCGCATCGTAACTAACGTTTTCTATCTGATAGTAAGATTGATCATGTTCTTCATCGATTATAATCATTTTTAAATCTTTCATGGGTATGAAAATGGCGCTTCTTGTTCCTATGAC
Organism: Petrotoga mobilis SJ95; assembly: GCF_000018605.1. NCBI lineage: Bacteria > Thermotogati > Thermotogota > Thermotogae > Petrotogales > Petrotogaceae > Petrotoga > Petrotoga mobilis. Next base: position 1,536,894 of record NC_010003.1, read on the forward strand.
TAAGTCCAATTCACCATTCACGGCTTTGTACCAAGTTTGTACTCTTTCGCTACTTGTAAGTCCGGAATGGTAAAACGCTGCATTGTAGTTAGCAAATCGTTTTTTTAACCTGATCATTAGCTCCGAGGTTAAAGAGATTTCTGGCACTAAAAGAAGGACTTTCCCGCCATTTTCCAAGATAGGCCTTGCAACTTCAAAAAATACTTCTGTTTTACCGCTCCCCGTAACCCCATACAATAAATGTGGTTTATCAGAATTTGCTTTTATTGCTTCAACTGCTTGCCTCTGTTCATCATTTAAAGAAATTTCTGTATTTTCTTCGTAAATTGGGAAACCTTCAGATAATTCAATTATACCTTTTTTCCATAAAGTGTTCAAAACGGTGGAACCTTTTTTCAAAATACCTTGTGAGTACAGATCGCTTTCTAAGGTTTCACCGTTTATGGATAGATAATTTATTACCTCTCTGGCAGATTTTGACACATTGAACTTCCACATCTCTTTTAAGTCCATTTTTAGGCTAACAAACTTATCTATTTTCTTTGTAATTTCTTTTCTGTATAGTTCTATCTCAATTAAATTTGAATCTAAATATTCTCTTAACTGCTTGTTGGCTTTTGAAGCATTATCAAAAGATTTTAAAAATTGCTTGTAAAAAATAGGCTTTTGAATAGGAGAAAAAGAACTTTTTGGTGTAATTCTCAGTTTATAAATATCCGAAGAAAGAGGAGGAAAAAACAATCTTGCAACCTCCCCAATAGGAGCCATAAATTTTGAGCTTACCTTTTCCATAAGTTTGATGTGCTTTTCATTTAAAAAACTCTTATTATCCAATGGAAATGCGATTTCTTTTATTTTGTCGAATTCTGTAGTTTCAGACTCTTTGTAAACTAAACCAGGAAGGAACTTACCTCTTAAATCAATGATAACTCTTTGACCTATCTCTAATTTTTTATCGCTTTTATAGGTAAACCCATTAAAAACCATTTGTCCTATGGGGATTACTTCATAATAATACATCTAAATCCTCCAATTTCACTCGCTAACAAGTACAAGAAAACTTTTACCTGGCATTTTTTCTATGGTATTAAAGCTTTCTCCAGTTAAGATATCTCTGTAACTTCCGTTCAAATCGTACTCAATTTCAATTTGTGAATCTTTAGAATTTAGTGCAATTATGACATTCTCTGATTGATAGCGTCTTTCATAAATTAGAACACTTTCATCTGCATACAGTACTGTATAATCACCTTTTCTCAAGGCATCACTTTCTTTTCTTAATTCCGCCAACTGAGAGTACAAGTCTAAAATTTCCATATTCCACTTACTATCATCCCAGTAAAATGGAACTCTGCAAAATGGATCTGTGGTCCCCGTCATGCCTATCTCATCACCATAATATATTAGAGGTGACCCTATAAACGTCATTTGAAGTACGACAGCTAATTTCATTCGTTGTGTATCTTCACCGAGAGCAGTTAGAATTCTTTCAGTATCGTGTGAACCCAAAAGGTTCCATAACCCATGCAACACTTGTGGTGGATATTTGTCTATATATGCGTTAGTGGTATTAACAAAGTTAATAGCCCTTCCACCTTTGGCATATGCGATAGCCGCATCTCTGAAGATGTAATTCATTACAGAGTCGAAACTTGGATCTTCAAAATAAGAAGTGGCATCTCTCCAAAATTCTCCGACAACTAGGGCTTCTTGGTTTATGTTTTTAATGTTTTCGTAAAGAGCTGACCAATAAGTTTCAGGGAGTTGATCAACCGCATCCATTCTCCAACCATCTATACCAAAACTCATCCATTTACCAATTACCTGATTTATGTATGCCTTCACCTCAGGATTTTCATTGTTTAATTGCGGGAGATCAGCGTACCCATGCCAACCTTCGTAACTTTCTGTAGATTTTTTGATGGGGAATGATTTAATATAGTACCAGTCCAAATAATCAGATTCTTCTTGTTTGAGAAAGTTTTCTTTCATCGCGAAGAATTCTGTTCCTGTATGATTAAATACGCCATCTAAGATTACTTTGATATCTGACTCATGTAACGCTTCTAGCATATTAGAAAAGACTTCTTCGTCTCCAAAAGAATCATCAATTTTTAAATAATTTGTTGTATCGTATTTATGGGGAGTCTGAGCTTCAAAAATGGGGTTGAAGTAGATGGCTTCCACACCAATGTATTCTAAATGATCAATTGAGTCAATGACCCCTTGCAGATCTCCACCATAAAAACCAAAAGAAAGAGAATTTCTATTATGTGGACCGTTCCAACTGTAGGTTCCTTGTGGATCATTGGAAGTATCACCATTTCTGAATCTATCAGGAAATATTTGATAATAGATCCTTCCTTTAGACCATTCTGGTATATCAAAATATGAAATTATAGGATGATTAAAGTCGAATTCAAAAAACTCTTCTGTTCCGTTGAAACCGTATATTATTTCTTCGCTGTCGTAGATCAAAAATCTATACTTTAAAACTTCAGCTTCGGTAAATACGTGGAACCTATAAATGACGGTGTTGCTTGATTCTATTACAGATTTTTGTATGGAGGATGCGTTGGCTTGTAGTTCAACGTCTTCAACATCATTTTTTTCGAATTCTATTGAAAGATATATTTCGCCCTTTTGAACCGGATTTATATATCTTCTTTCGTTATCGAAATAAACCTTTTTAATTGAGCCGTCTCCAACTTTTGGCAAGACAAACGATTCCTGAACGGTGCGTACATTGAAGATTTCACCGTTATAGGTTTCTATATCCTCGTTTGAAAAATCTATCGTTCTTTTTCCATCTACGATGAATTTATACAGGTATTTGCCAGGTTCTAAATCAACGTTATAACGCCACAGTCCCGTGAAGCTTTTGTCCATAGGAATAGGTTGAAAGTTGTTAAAACTGGCAACTAAATAAACAGAAGTTGCTTCTTTTGAGTATAAAAACGTAGTGCTAACAGAAAAAGAAACAACAGCAAAAGTAAGTATCATGACAACGAATAATGCTTTCTTCATGAAAGTAACCCCCCTATCAATGAAAAAAGTTAACAGATTCGAGATAGCGATCTTCTACCTTATTAACTAATTGTTTCTACTTTTTCTATTACCCTTTTTGCCAAGTTAACGTAGACATTTGTTACTTCTGGAGTTCCGAAATAAGCAACGGGTTTACCTGCATCCATGTTTTCCCTGACAGTTGAATCCAAAGGAATTTGTGCAAGTAATTCTAAATTGTATTTTTCTGCTAAAGATTTTCCGCCGTTTTCACCAAAAATGTAATGTTTAGTTTTACAATTTGGGCAGATAAAATAAGACATATTTTCAACTATACCGATAATTTGCTTATCCATTTTTTTCACAAAATTAATAGCCCTTTCTACGTCGTCTTGGGAAACGACAGAAGGTGAAGTAACGATCAAAGAACCCTTTATCTTTTCCACGTTTTGGAAAACTGTTAAAGGTTCATCTCCCGTACCTGGAGGTGCATCGATAATTAGATAGTCTAATTTACCCCAAGCAACATCACCAATAAATTGCATTATAGCACCTGTTTTTAAAGGACCTCTCCAGATAATAGCCTCATTGTCGCTATCTAAAAATTGGGAAATAGAAATAACTTTTATTCCGTGTACTTCAGGGGGTAGTATTTCTCCTCCAACAGCAGAAACTTTGGCTTCTCTCCCCCCCAACATTCTTACTACATCAGGACCATGTAAATCAATATCCAAAAGCCCTACTTTTCGACCCTCTAGAGCCAGAGCAACCGCTAAATTCACCGCAACAGTGGTTTTTCCAACTCCTCCTTTACCGCTCATAACCATAATAACGTTATCAATATTTTCGAGTTTTTTAGAAGCCTTATCTTTCCTTTCCTTTAGGTCAGCCATTTTACTCCTCCTATCGATTATTGTAGATAAAACATAATTTTTCTATAACTTCGTCATCAAAAGCTTTTTTACTATTTTCCATCTCAAAGGCTGTGTTAAATTTTGAAATAAACTTCAATGGATTCCCCACACAATCTCTTAATTCATCTAACCCCAAATACTCTTCGATTGTACGAGCCATCTTATAACCTAGTGGATGAACAATTTGGTTTTGCATAAGGAATTCATAAATATTAACGTGGTTATTATTCTCCACTAACTTTATTTTTAAAATGTTGTTTAGTTGATTGATATACTTATTTGAATTTATCAAAATATCCATAAGTAATCCCTTTTCCATCCATCCAAACTTTTCATAAATATATTTTAGACTTTCGAAGTTACACATATCTGCAATACCTTCATTTTCTAATGTAAAAAGGGAGAGTGTAACATCATTATACCCATTTTGAGGTTGCTTATAAATGTTGATATAATCTTTTAAGTAATGGTGCATCTCATGAGCGAGTAAATCGTTTAGTTGAACTTCAGATAACTGGTTTGCAAATCCAATGTCTATCAGAACTTGATTCCCTTCAACGGCAGCGTTATTCATAAATATATAGTAGTTGAACTTAATTTCGATGTCACAATTTATTGGGGGTAAATACTTTAGAGCCTTTCTAATGAATTCTTTCTTCTCAACAATTCTCTCGATTTTTTCCGTATAACTGTATAATTTATTTATATTCTTAATGGCCCATATTACAGGTTCTATTATATTTTTTTTGATAATATCAGAGCCTGCATATTGTTTATCTTCCAGACTAAGCTTGTAAGCATCATAAAATATTTCTTCCCATTGTGTTTTCTTAGCTAAGCCTATATTTTTGCCAAATAAGCTTATAAGTTTTTCATATGATTTAGTGCTCAAAAGCCGCTCTATATCAGTTTCATTAATATGTGGATAAGTTATGAAAACCTCTATAAAGTCCTTTATACCATCGATATTGTGATTAATAGATATATTCATTTTAACCTCATCTTTAAAAAATGACTACTCAATAATCTTCACTTCGTAGGTCATCTCTGTAGAACCTCTAAATGTGGCGGTTGCTCCACAATATTTCTCTTGTGAAAGTTGAGCAGCTCTTTGTAATCTATCCATGGGTAGATCTTTTCCCTTGAATTCGTAAATTATATGAATCTTCGTGTATTTTTTGGGATGCTCCTCACTTCTTTCTGCTAATATTCTCAAGTTCAAGGCATCGTACTTTACTTTCATTTTGTCCAAAATCGTTACTACATCTATTCCCGTACATCCGCCTAAACCAGCGATTAAGTACTCCATGGGCCTTGCAGCCGAGTCATAACCAAGGTTCTCTGGATCTGCGTCTACATGAATATCATGACCAGAAGGTGTTTTCATGTAAAAGTGACTACCGTGTGTGTTTTGCAATAAAAATTCTGTCATCGTAAAAACCTCCATTATAGTTTTATAGCTCCCCTTCGTCCCGCTGCCCACCTAAATACTAAATTTAAATCTTTCTTGTATCAAATTATATCATGAAAAAGTGATTAATAAGTTGAAATTAAGTTTCTATAGGTTTTAATTTTGAGATGTAATGTCTTAAAATTTTTAGATTTTTTCAGCTACCTATTTATTTTAGCTAATTTGATAGTAAAGCATATTGACTTGACGAAAGAATATAAATATAGTATAATTTATCTTGACAATGCAGGTGTAGCTTCAGTCGGTAGAGCGCCGCCTTGGTAAGGCGGAGGTCATGGGTTCGAGCCCCATCACCTGCTCCAGAAAATCAGTGCGGATATAGCTCAGCGGTAGAGCACTTGCTTGCCAAGCAAGGGGTCGTGGGTTCGAATCCCATTATCCGCTCCAAAACCCGGGTTAAACCCGGGTTTTACTATCTGAAAGGAGAAAGTTAAAATGAGTTTTCAACTGACAGATGTTGAATCCGGACACGTATACTATGCAGATGAAAACACCAAATTCATTGATATAGCTAAAAAATTCGAGAAATCTTCTGGAAAAATGGTTTTATACGTAAAATTCAACAACGACATTAAGGAATTGTTCAGCAAAGTTCCTAAAAGTGGAAGTATACAATTTTGCGACATTACAACACCCGATGGAGTGCGTATTTATAGGCGAGGGCTTTTCTTTGTTTTGTATATTGCCCTAAAAGAAATCAATCCAGAAGATAAGTTCTATGTAAATAACACTCTCAACGATGCCATGTATTGCGAATTTAAATCTGGAGAACCTTCGGAAGATTATTTATTGCTACTAGAAAACAAGATGAGAGAAATCATTGAAAAAGACATAGTATTTGAAAAGAAAACCATTGATAAATTCGATGCTATAAAAATGTTTACGGATATAGGAGAAGAAGATAAAGCCTTACTTTTCAAATACCGAAAGAAAAGTACCGTTAATATATATTATGCTGATAAATATTTTAACTATTTTTACGGATATCTTCCTTATTCAACTGGATATGTCAATAAGTTCAAATTGAAAAAGGTAGAAAAGGGTTTCGTTATAATTCACCCCACAAATAGTTTTCACAACTTTGTTCCAGATTATAGTTATTCACCAAAATTATTTGCAACTTTCGAAGAATACAAAAACTGGTTGGACATTATGGAAATAACAACTGTAGGAGAATTAAACTCCATAATCTCTCAAGGTGCCGAAAAAGTAAGAGATATAATTAGAGTAGCAGAAGTTTTACACGAAAAAAAATATGCACAGATAGCTGATGAAATAGTGAATAGAAAAAGTGTAAGACTGATAACGATAGCTGGACCTTCTTCTTCAGGGAAAACTACAAGTGCCAAAAGAATTGCTTTACATCTTAAAGTGCATGGATTAAGGCCTATTTCAATATCGTTGGATGACTTTTTCTTGGAAAGAGAGAAGACCCCGCGGGATGAAAATGGTAATTACGACTTTGAAAGCATAAATGCGTTAGATTTAGAATTGTTTAATGACACAATGGTTGATCTGATAAACGGGAAAGAAGTTACCCTCCCAAAATTCGACTTCAAAACTGGTAAAAGATTTTGGCGAGATGAACCCTTGAAAATAAAAGAAAATCAACCTATTATTATAGAAGGAATACATGGTTTGAACGAGCTTTTAACCGCTTCTATTTCAAAAGACCAAAAATTCAAAATCTATGTGAGTTCTTTAACTCAAATGAACTTAGACAGTATGGATAGAATTCCTACAACGGATACTAGACTTATAAGAAGGTTAGTGAGGGATTATTACTTTAGAGGTTATTCCGCCGAAGATACATTAAAAATTTGGCCTTCGGTTGTGAAAGGCGAACATAAAAACATATTTCCTTTTCAGGACGAAGCAGACATTATGTTCAATTCTCACCTAGTTTACGAGCTGTCTGTTTTGAAATTATTTGCAGAACCTTTATTGCTAAGCATTGATAACTTTCATCCTGAATATACAGAAGCTAAAAGGTTACTGAGATTTTTGGATTACTTTCTTCCAATCACAGAACTCGAAGAAATACCCAAAACTTCAATAATAAGAGAATTCATAGGCAAAAGTGCTTTTAGATATTGATTTAAAAAAGGTGGGCGGGCAGCCCCAGTAATTTGTTAAAAAAAAGGAGACATGTGATTTGCATGTCTCCTTTTTTGATAATGATTAACCTTTTACAGAGCCTTGAGTTAATCCTCCGATTATCCATCTTTGGAGAGACAAAAATAGAATTATCATTGGGATAGCACCCAATAGTGAGGCTGCGGTGAACAATCCCCACTCTGTTTCGTAAGGTCCCGAGGAGAAAGTTTGCAATCCAACAGCATAGGTATAATTTGATTCGCTTTGTAATATTATCCTTGCCATAACAAACTCGTTGAATATGTTCATGAAGGTAAGTATCATAACAACAGCAATTATGGGTAGAGATAGAGGCAATACGATCCTCCAAAAGGTTTGGAACCTCGTAGCACCGTCAATCATTGCAGATTCTTCCAAAGAGTCCGGGATAGTGTCATAGTAACCTTTGAACAGCCACATGTTGTAAGCAATTCCTCCCATGTAGGCAAAGATCAATCCATCTAAAGAATCCAAACCAAATACCCCAAAGTTATCACCCATAAATTTCAATATGCCATAAATTGCTATCATAAACATTACGGCTGGGAACATCTGAATAATCATCAAGAAAAATAACCCCTGCTTTCTTCCCACAAACCTCATCCTTGAAAAAGGGTAGGCTGCAATGGAGGTTATTAAAACAGTTAATACTGATGTTATACCAGCTACCATTATGGAATTTAGTAGCCATCTAGTAAACGGTTTTCTTATTTTTGCTGACCAATCTTGCTGCAATAAATAAAGATTTTTATCAATATTCCTAAGTTTGGACTTTAATTCGGAGTAATCAGTGTAATTTGCAAGATCACTAACTATCCTTGAGGCACGAGCTATATCAGCCGAAGCTTTTCCGTATTGTGTGTTATAAAGTGTTTGAATCTCAGAAAGTGGTTCAATAATAGTAACGTTACCGCCTTGATTCAAAGTAAGATATTCGTTGAGGTTTGTTTTGAATATATTAATATTTTCTTCCATTTGATTTTGGATAGCAGTTAAATTTTCTCTTCCCTGGTCGAATCTTTGTTTTGACTCTAACAAATTTTTATACCAATTCATTAGTATATATCTGTTTCGATCAGGGGAAAAATACGGATAATATTTTGAACTTATGAAAGATGCATAATTAGTTGACTCAAAGTTGTTAGTTATTTCTTGATTGGAGCTTTCCATATAAACTAACAAAAAAGGAATGTTTTGTGTTTTTTCTAAGTTACTTAAAATTTCGTCATTTTCTTGTTTGATCAGGCTAAGCGCGGTTTGAATTTCGTTCTTTTGTTCTCTTAAATTATTTAGTTGAGCACTGTATTGGGCTAATTGACGAGTATTTGAACTGTATTGTGATGTTAGTGGAAGTAATTCGTTAATGCTTCCAGAAAGTTTTAAAGTTGAACTTTTTGCCGCTTGATAACCTGGCAAAATTGTTTTCGAATCTTTTATGGCGTATATTTTTGTGAAGTTTTCGTTTAAAAATTGATAGACTTCATTGAAAAGTTCAAGTGTTTCAACAAAACCGTTTTCGATGAATATGTCTATAGAATTCAAATTCTCGTAAGCAGGAGGAATGATCTGAGAAAATTTTTGAACGTTATCGTAAAAAGATTTATCTTCACCAAATAATGGTGACTTTCCTTCTACATTCGATAAGTCTTGTCCCTCAAGTATGTTGTAAGAAGCATGCAATCGCTCTTTTTCGACTATGAATATATCAAAAAGTGCGGATAAACTGTTGAATATATCACTGTTTTGTCTTTCCAAAAGCACTTGTTGTGAAGTGATTTGTGATATTTGTGAATTTATATTGTTTAAATCTGCTTCTAATTGAGATATTTGAGTTACAGACTGACCGTATAATTCATTAGCCTGTTTTTGAATATCTTCTTGTATCCGTTCTATTTCTGTTTCAATTTTCTCCCATCTTTCTGCCAAAGATAAAATGTTGTTTCCGAATATTTCAGCTTCGGGTTCTTCTTTTATCCATCTCCTATAAGTTCTTACCCTCCAAGTAGATGTTTTCAGCGGGATTTGCAGTATTGTATTCATCGTTTCTATATAGTATTCACTATCTTTATTTAAAGAGCTATTTTCAAAGCTGGTCATTATTTCTTTTCTTTGAGTAAAATAATCACTTATCAATGTTTGCAATGGCATGATATCAACGTTTATACCCATACTTTCGGAGAGATTAAGTATTGCAGTTAACTCTTCTTCGAAGGTTTGATAATCTTCAATTCTTATTTTGTTTATATCTTTGTAAAACGGGTCTTTATACTGTGTTTCGTAAAGTGTAAATATATCATCATACGAGCTTTCTAAATCTTCGAAGTTATTTTGAGTTTCGGTAAAGTATTCTTCCAAACTGGTTATAAATTTCATTGATTCTTTTTGTGCTTCTGTTAAAGATATCCCGCTGTATTCCCCAATGTACGAGCTAAGAGAGTTCAGTTCGTTTATTATTTCAGGTACATTTGGAGTTTGAAGGATTAAATCTTTATAATTATTCATAGTTAATCTGTTCGAAAACAATTTTGGTGAAAATGCGGCATTATCTCTTCTTATCGATGTAGAGATTAACCATACAAGAGGAAAGAGTATTACAACAACACAGATGATCAATATTATATGCCTTAAAGTGTAATTTTTCTTTTCGATCACAGCCATTATCTACTCACCTCTTCGAACGAGCCTGAGAATCTAAAGTTAAAGTAGGTAAACACAGCAATTATTGCAAATATGATCATCGAAATAGCGGAAGCAAATCCAAAGTCCTGGCCTAGTGATCCTTCAAAGGCTAATTTATATACATATGATATCAAAATGTCTGTTGAACCTGCCGGTGTGTTCGTACCTGCCATTGCGGGTCCCCCACTTGTAAGTAGATATATTAATGTAAAATTGTTAAAATTGAATGCAAAACTCATAACGAGTAATGGCGCAACTGCGACCATCAAAAGTGGTAACGTTATCTGTCTAAACTGTTTCCATCTGTTTGCACCATCTATGACGGCTGCTTCGTATAGTTCGCCTGGAATACTTTGTAAAGAACCGAGGGTTATAGTCATCATGTAAGGAAATCCGAGCCAAGTATTAGTTATCAATATTGCCACTTTTGCCCAAAATGGATCATTCAGCCATTTTATAGGGTTTAACCCTAAGTTCCCAAGTATGAATTTGTTGATTATCCCGTATGTTTCGTTGAAGAATCCATTTCTCCAAACCAAAACAGAAATAAAAGCAGGTATCGCCCACGGTATTATTAGTAAAGTTCGGTACACTACTTTCCCTTTGAGATTTACATCGTTTAGGACTAGCGCAAAAATGAGGCCAACTACAAAAGTAAAAAGAACACTTAAAGCTGCATAGGCAAAATTCCAACTAAGAATTTTAAAGAATGGTCCGGAGATTCTAGGATCACTTATTATTTTTGCAAAGTTTTCTCCACCTATATAGTCTTTATAACCTATTAATCTGTACAATTCTCCATTCTCATTGTAATCCCAAAAGGCAGAGTCCCTTTCAACTAATTCTTTGTTGGTAAGAGTGTTCATTACAACTGTTTTGTAGATCTCTCTTTCTCCGTCGACTATAACCTTAACCGATGTATCGTAAACCCTGTAGACTTCAGAGAATTTTCGGAATATCGTGGAACTTGAGAGGCGGAAGTTTTGATCTTGAAACACCAAATTTAAAGACTTTAAATAATTCTGTCTCAATACAGAGTTGTAAAACGCTGAATTTGTAGAGGTAAGAGGATCAACGGGCGAATAAAAATACGTGTATCTGACTTCTCCATCTTTTTCAATGGCTATTATTGAATCGCTACCATTGGTTCCTAAACTTTCCGTGGGGCGCATTATTTTGTAAGTGGCATTGTTTACAGTTATTTGGTCTCTTTCAATAGGAAACAATTCTGATTCTGCATATATTAGATTACTTCTAGAATCGTACTCTAAAATTACTGGTTTTTCTGATAAATACATATTTTTTTCGTCGTATAAAAGTAATAAAAAATCTTCAGTTGGTTTGTATTCTTCATCGTATCTGACGAATACTTTGAAATCATAAGTTTTTGGATTTTCTGGCTCAAAGTAATACACCGGATCTGTAAGAAGAGTATCTATAGCGTTAGTTCTAGTGAATAAATGTCCCGTTCCATAATTAGTGAATGAGGTATCAATCGTGTAATAAATGGGATATATGGTTAAAATGAAGAGAAAAAACAAAGCAGGCAACGTATATCGATACGGATAAGCTTTTTTGGAAAAAATCGCCCAATCCATAAAAACGAGAAAAATACTTATTACTATGCCTAATCCATAGTTGGCAAATATGAATAAAAGAAGTATCGCCCATACAAGGAGTGCATTCATCACTCCAATGAATATCCATATTAAAAAAGTAGTGAACTTATTCAAGAGCTGCCCCTCCCAAAAATTTTAGCTTTAAAAAAAAGGAGAGGGAGTTACCCTCCCCTTCTTGTCGGTTAATCTTGTTATCTTTTAATCTTAGAAGATCAATCAAAGGTTATAAATTACAAAGCTGCTTTTATCTTTGATACGGCATCGTTAAGAGCATCTTCCGGTGTTTGTGTTCCGTTTATAATGTTGTTTAGAGCATCACTCATAGGTTGCCATACAGATTGCATTGCTGGTATATTAGGCATTGGTTCTCCACCTGATGCGCTTTCTGTGAATGCTGCAACCATTTCTGCTGGAACTGGACCACCTTGTTCGTCTACTATTTGGGCTACATCCAATCTTGAAGGACCTCTCGGATCAGCGATATAGAATTGATATATTCCTTCAGCTGTTGCTAAGTAATTGATCACAAATTCCATAGCAAACGCCTTGTTTTGTGATCTAGAATTGATCATCAATCCTTGTGAACCCACAAAAGGTCTCATTTGTTTACCTGGTTCAACTTCTATGCTTGTTAATGGCACTACTCCAAAGTCTATACCCGCATCTATATATCTTTTTACGGACCATGGACCATTTATCATCATGGCAATTAACCCGTCTGTAAACATGGAATCCATAATAGTGTAACCCATACCTTGAGGCATTATACCTTCGTCGAAGAAACTCTTCAAACGATATCCGGCTTTTATAGCTCCTTCATTGTTCAATCCTATATCAGATATATCGTAACCAGTCCTAGAATCATAATCAAAGACATAAGCACCATATCCGCTAAAGAAACCATAAGTTTGATAAAAATCGTTAGGAACAACAGCGAATCCAACCGTTTCATCTGTTGTTAATTCTTTTGCCAAAGCCATTAATTCGTTTATATTTGTTGGAACTTCATCATCACTCACATAATCCCTGTTGTATAATAATCCAACTGCTTCAATGGCGTAAGGCAATCCATAGAGCCTACCTTCATATGTGAATGCTTGAATTCCTGATGGAGCAAACTTGTTAAGTTCGATAGCAGATTGTGGAATAGGTTCAAGCAGGCCATTTAATGCTAATTCTCCAACCCAATCATTAGCTCCTACTATTATATCAGGACCTTCCCCCGCCTGTGCTGAAGTTAGAAATTTTGACTTGATATCACCGAAATTAACCATTTGAACTTCGACGTTGATACCAGTATCTCTGGTAAACTGCTGGCCGATTCTTCTCATAAAGTCAACTTGCAATTCAGAAGACCACACGGTTAAAGTTTGTGAAAAAAGTGAAAGTGCTCCTACTAACATTACCAAAGTTAAAATTAAGCCTTTTTTCATCTTAATACCCCCTTTTGAGTGTTTTTTCCTTATGGAAACGTTTTTACTAAACTAATTATAACAAAAAAGGATACAATTTCAAATCGGGATTATTGGCGATTAAATCCGGTTAAAGGTGATTATCAAGAATTATTTCCGATTAAGAGCAAAAATCTCAGTTTTTCGATATTTTTCTCAAAAATTTAAACAGGATAAATTGCTGTATCTTCATTCTGAAAGCTTTCTGCCAGGTTTAGGTCAATGTTAAGTGAACGAACGTAATTATTTTTCAAGAATTTTTTACCAACTTCTTTGAATAAAACGTAGGTCAATAAATCTTCATCATTCTGAGCCAATATGCCTATTTCCTTTTTCGCTTTTTCTAGCTCAGGTTCTAAATCATCTGCTGGTCTATAGTCTATGGGTTTCTCATTGACTAATGCTAATTTGTATAATTCTTCGTCTACTGGGGCAGGTGGTTTTCCATAGAGGCCTTTCAAGTAATTTTTTACTTCGTTAGTTATCATTGAATATCTTTTACCAGTTAATACGTTTAAAACAGCTTGAACTCCTACGATCTGACTAGTGGGGGTTACCAAAGGGGGATATCCTAAATCTTTTCGAACCTTAGGTACTTCTTGTAGAACATCGCTTAATTTATCTTCAGCCTTTTGTGACTTTAGTTGAGAAACTAAATTAGAAAGCATACCTCCAGGGATTTGAGCATTTAATATTCTGGCATCTATTGATTCCATCTTGACATCGTACTCACTGTATTTCGACCTTACCTTCCAAAAATATTCAACCAATTTCATTATTGTTTTTGTATCTAGATCTAAGTCGTAGGTGTAGACAAAAGGTTCGACCGCTGGTTCTGAGGTACCGTTAGCAAAAGGGCTCAACGCTAAATCCAGAATGTCTGCTCCAGCTTCTACTCCAGCGAAATAAGCCATAGAAGCAAGACCAGTGGTTGCGTGAGAATGAATATCAACAAGGATGTTGAATTTCTTCTTGATTTCTTTTACCAAATCATAGGCATCTTTTGGTTTTAACAATCCCGCCATATCTTTTATAACAATTGAATCGACGCCTCTTTCCACTAATTCTTTTGTATAATTTAAATAGTACTGCAGATTGTGAACGGGACTAACGGTATAACATATAGCTCCTTGAACATGAATATTTCTTTTTTTTGCAACCTCTATAGACTTTTCCAAGTTACGAATATCGTTTAAAGCATCGAAAACCCTTATGATATCCATGCTGTAGTCAGCTACTTTGTTAACGAATAATTCTACCACGTCATCGGCATAATTTCTGTATCCAACTAAATTTTGCCCTCTTAGAAGCATTTGGATTTTGGTATTTTTTAATTTCGCTCTTATGGTTTTTAGCCTTTGCCATGGATCTTCGTTGAGGTATCTTATGCATGAATCGTAAGTAGCCCCACCCCATACTTCCATAGAATAATAGCCAACTTGATCGAAGTCTGTCAATTGACCTTCAAAATCATCCATTTTTAATCTCGTTGCTATTAAAGATTGTTGCCCGTCTCTTAAAGTTGTATCAACTATATATGGTTTTTTATTCATCTTATTCAACTCCTTTTGTAAAAATTTCTTTTAAAAATCTTTAAAATTGGAAGCCCTATAATATACGTTGCAACAGCTTCTCCGACTCCTATCCAAAGTACAGAAAAGAAATACGGTACTCCATACAATGGGGCGACATAAGCAGACACCCCAAAGGCGTTAATTAATATGGGAGGAAGAGGAGCTAAATACTCATTTGGCATCTTCCAAGTTATAATTCCTGCTATCAAGGTCAATAAACTTCCAAACCAGATATCCCAAGCACCCAAACCACCTATTATATTTGCTAACAGTGCACCTACGTAGATTCCTGGAATAAATGCAGGATCAAGATAAGTCAGAACCACAAAAGCCTCAGCAATTCTAACCTGTATAGGGCCGAAACTGATAGGTTGAAATATAATACAAAGAACAACATATAATGCCGCTATTAAAGAGGCTCTAACGATCCTTATTGAACTCATATCTCCTCCAAAATGAAAAATCTGGTAAAGTATTTCAACTCTACCAGATTATTTTTAAATTAAAGTTTTTATTGATTTAAAAGTAGATCTATATTCTCGAGTATTTGCTGCCTTTGATTAGATCTTTCTTCATCAAGGCTTTCTGTATTTAATGAATCTAAGGTACCTTTTATTGTTTCCAAATCTTGTCTTACAGATTCAATGTCACCTGTTGAATTATAATACTCTAAAATGTAGGAGTAAACAGTTGCATAATAGTCAAAAGCTACATTAGGATCGTCAGGTTTTACTTGATATAATCTTCCTATAATCTCTATGGAATCTGGATTCACTTCTCTTAATGCCACGAGAGAATTTTCCAAGGCTACATTCATTTGTTCTACATCGTTTGTTAATTCATTGTATTTGCTCTGAATTTCTGGCTCTGTGAAGACTCCATAGGTACCTTGTAAATATGCAATTTCCCTTAAAGCAAATTCTTTTTGGGAGGCTTCGTTACGGAGATCTGTCGACTCGGCGGTGTCTTTGATTTGGGTATAATATTCAATTTGATTATTTATTTCATCGTTGCTATATCCTAGAAATTCTGGATAGGATTGAGCTATATTCAAATAGCTTTCAAAATCATTTTTTTGAGAAATTTTCATAGGAAGTAGATTTTCCACAGTGAAAATATAAGAGACATACCATTCTTCAGGTAACTCATTATCGTTTAATATAGCTTCACGGTACTTCTTTTCAACATTTGCTAAGTCTTCAAAAGATTGCGCATAATAAATATCGTATGCTATATCCAAGGGTTCGTATGAAATTACAAAATCGTAGTTAGATATGTATGGCCCGTACCAATTGTTGATCTGATAATCCACATAACTAGCAGTCAATTGACTTTTTATATCTTCGTCTGCTAATAACTCATCCGCTGTTTCATATATCTTTTTGTCTTCAACTCTCACTATTTCATATCCCAACGGAGAACTTAATGGACCGATTATTTCTCCAGGAGTTGAAGAGAGTGAAGCTTCAAATATATTTTCAGAAATATCTCCACGTTTTACCCATCCAACCAATCCACCAACTGATGCTGTTTGAGCGTCTACAGAGTTTTTTGAAGCTGCGTCAGTGAAAGAGATATTATTTTGCAATATCTCAGATTTAAGGTTATTGGCTGTACTTTCATCTACTGTTACAATTCTACTGATTTTAACTGTATCAAATTCGTTTTTGAAATTTTCTAGGTTATCCGAAACATAGGTTGATAGTTCTACTTCTGAGAAATTGGAAAAATAATTTCTTAATTCGTTAATTACCTCATTTCTATACACTAGGCTGCTAACGAAACCACGAAAATATTCTTCTTTTTCAAAAAACATTAAGAAAATTTGCTTTGTGCTTTCATTTCCCATGTATTGACTGTACATCTGATCTGTTTCTTGGGAAATTTTCGTTGCATCCAACGTTATCCCATTATCGTTTAAAAACTTTTCCATGGCTTTGTATTCCATTAAAACATCAGTTATACTTATTAGATCTAATGGTTTGTTAAAATACTGATCGTATTGGGGGTTTTGACTCAACATATTCAATAATGTATTGTGATACTCCCCCATCAATTGATCCAATTCCAAAAAATAAGATTCGTGAATTTGTTCCCCATCCTGTGAAGTTAAATATGCCACTGATTCTGAGAATATTGATACAGAGAGAATTACTAGAATACCAAATACTACTAAAAGTTTTTTCATCTTGGACCTCCTCTGATTTGATAATTTTATACGATATACTGACTTCAAAAACTCTAAAACCTGTTTTAGCGCCCCTTCGCCCCGCAGCCCGCCCATAAGGAAAAGGATTTTTTTGCCCTTCCACCGATCCCCACCAATAAGGAAAGGAATAGCAATACTTTCATGATAACTGTTAATAATTAAAAGAAGCTTAAAAATTATGCTAGAAAATTTGGCTGATTCTTTTATATGTGGTATAATAGAATGAAAATTATATAACTTTCTAGTTAAGAGTAGATTAACCTACCTAAAGGAGGGAGGGATTGTATTGATTCCATTAAAAGAGAAACTGATAATGAAAACTTTATACCACAAATTCAATGATCAACTGCCTCAATTAGAAACTGAAATTAGCTACAAAAGAGGAAACAAACATCTATTTTTTGTCTTATACGCTCTAAAATCTACTAGTGAAAAGTTATTATCTCACGATCTAATAAAAAATGGAAATGAGCTTATTTTTACACTTGAGGCTGGAAAAGAAAAACATAACGTGAAATTAGAGACAAAAGAAAGTTATAAATCTTATTATTTCGTATCTATAAACGACAATTTGAATATCGATGAATTTGTTCAAATAGAGCCTAAATTAATCAATGAATGATTCTTTCCATTTCTATTTGTTTTATAAATATAGAATAATTATTGTCAATTAAAGCTTTGTACAACGGATCATCTTCTGGAACTGAGACTAAAACAATTCTATCTTTTATTTCAAAAAGTTTAGATGAGATATCTTCAATTATTGCGTCGAAGGTGTAACCCTCTTCAACAGGGGAGGCATCGACTATGTAACAATTATCTTTGTTGAATCCCCACACAACATAGCCGCATTTCTTATTGTTGTCGGAGATGATTTCATAGTTGTATCTGTTTTCACTAAGTTTTATGGTTATAGGTTCTCTTTGCCAATTTGGTTTTCTCTTAAATCTAAATTTTGCTTCTATTGCCATTTCATGGATTACATCTGAAGTAGTTTGTTCGTATTTGAAATGAGCATTTGATGAGTTATCTTTTTCTTTAAAAAAAGAAGCCAGCTCCCTTGTTGCCCTAAAACCATGCTTATTATAAAATCTTATAGACCTTAAATCACTTTGGGCAACTTCTAAGATTATTTTCTTTATCTCTTTCCATTTTAATGTTTCAATTGTTCGAAAGATGATTTCAGAAGCCAACCCTTTTCCTCTAAATTCTTCTTTTACTCCAAATGAGTCGATTCTTCCAACATCTTTTCGTATGGATATAATACTAAAACCTACAGGTATGCCGTCAGAAAGAGCTATAAAAGAATCTTCTATGGAAATAGAGTTTTCTTTCACATCTTTTTCAAAACTTTCCAAATTCCAATTCACTGGAAAAACATAGTCTTTAAATACTTCATTTACGAGCTCGATAACAACGCTCGTTGAAACATTTTTTAGTGATTCGTAAGTAATCATCGTTCCCCCCTCCTTCCTTTTCACAGATCAAACCATACTATCCAATTTTACGAAATCTCTACTATGTACAATTCTAACATAAAAAAAGAAAAATATGAAAAAAAGCCACCCTGTAAGGTGGCTTATTCGATGATTGATTTCATAATATTGGCAAGCTCTACAAATTCTTGTGTTAATGAGGCACCTCCAACTAAACCGCCGTCTATATCTGGTTTACCAAAAAGGCCCAAATAATTGTTTGGTTTTATGCTTCCACCATAAAGTATTGTAGTTTTTTTAGCGAATTCTTCATTGAAGATATCTTTCAAAAGGTCTCTGATAAACTTATGAACTTCTTGAGCTTGGTTGGGTGTTGCTACTTTGCCTGTTCCGATTGCCCATACGGGTTCGTAGGCGATTATGATCTTTTTTGATTCTTCTTCTGTTAAACCATAAAGAGCTTCTTTAATCTGTCTTTCTACAACGTTGAACGTTAAACCCTTTTCACGCTCTTCCAGCTGTTCACCTACACACAGTATGGGTTTTAAACCTGATGCTAATACCTTTTTGAGCTTCTTGTTTATGAGTTCATCGCTTTCTTGAAAGATGTGCCTTCTCTCGGAATGACCAAGAATTACATATTCTACTCCTATATCTTTCAACATATTAACTGAGATCTCGCCTGTGTAAGCACCTTTATCCTCGTAATAAACATTTTGGGCACCTACTTTTATACTAGAAGTACTTGTGATATCCCTTACCTTTTCAAGAGCTGTGAAAGGCGGGCAAACAATAACTTCAAACTTATCTTGAGTTTTTATCTGTCCTATTAGTTTTGAGACAAATTCAGCTGCTTCCGCGTTTGTCTTGTTCATCTTCCAATTTCCAGCAAGAATGAATATTCTTTCATTCAGATTTTTTTTTTCGGATATTGAAGAGATACCTGGCAATTCTATACCTTCTAAAAACTCTAAAGAGGCTCCTCCACCAGTTGAAACGTGTGAAAATTCGCTAGCCAAACCGAATTTTTCTGCCGCAGCCGCAGAATCTCCTCCACCTATAATACTTATGCAACCTTTTTTAGTTACTTCTGCAATTGCCTTTGCTACTTCTTCGGTACCAAAAGCAAAATCATCTATTTCAAAAACTCCCATAGGACCGTTCCAAACGATCGTTTTGGAATCAGAAATTTTCTCTTTAAATAAAGATACGGTTTCAAGTCCTATATCTAAGCCCATCCAACCTTCGGGAATTCCATCATCTATTTTTACGGTTTTCTTTTCAACACCTGCTTCTATTTTTTGAGCGATAACGGCATCAATAGGTAAAACAATCTCAACGCCTTTTGCTTTAGCATTTTCTAGAATTTCTTTTGCAACATCGAGTTTATCTTCCTCTACTAATGAAGAACCAACCTTTTTATCTAAAGCTTTTAAAAAAGTAAACATCATTGCTCCGCCGATTAAAATCTTATCGGCTTTATTTAACAAATTATTTATTACCCCTATTTTGTCGGATACTTTAGCACCACCCAGGATTACTACATACGGTTTTTCAGGGTTTTCAACGGCCTTTTGTAAAAATTCGATCTCTTTTTCCATCAAAAATCCTGCAACACTTGGTATATAGTCCGCGATTCCAACATTTGAAGCGTGTGCTCTATGAGCCGTTCCAAAAGCATCATTAACATGAAGATCAGCTAAAGAAGCCCAATATTTTGCCAGTTCAGGATCGTTTTTTGTTTCACCTTTTTCAAATCTTGTATTTTCAAGAACTAATACTTCACCTTCTTTTAACTCTGAAACAGCTTCTTCAACTTTTGGTCCTCTGGTTTCATCTACAAAATAAACTTTATTATTTAATAGCTCACCTAATCTATCGGCTACGGGTTTTAGAGAAAATTGAGGGTCCTTTTCACCTTTGGGACGGCCTAAGTGAGATAGTAATATTACTTTTGCTCCTTTGTCTAAGGCGTATTGAATTGTGTCAAGAGCGGCTACGATTCTTGTTTCATCGGTTATTTTTCCATCTTTTATAGGAACGTTGAAATCAACTCTCATTATGACTTTTTTGCCTTTAAGATCTACGTCTTTTATAGTTAATTTTTCCATATTGACACCCCCTATATTCACATTTCTTTTAAAGAAAAAGGGGATTAAATCCCCTCTTTTTGATTGCAATTACAGCATCTTAGCTAATTTTTCAGTCAATTTGACAACGGTTGATGAGTATCCATTTTCGTTGTCGTACCAGGCACACACTTTAACAAAAGTTCCATCAATTACATTAGTTAATGTAGCATCGAATATTCCTGCAACAGTTGAACCAACAATATCAGAAGAAACAATTGGTTCTTCACTATATTCAAAGAGACCTTTTAATTCATTTTCTACGGCATCTTTCATCATTTTGTTTATTTCTTCAACGGTTGTTGGTTTTTCCACTTCTACAGTTAAATCACTAATAGATCCATCTGGAGTGGGAACTCTCAAAGCCATTCCATCTAACTTACCCTTTAGTTCTGGAATTACTAATCCAACAGCTTTAGCAGCCCCGGTTGTCGTTGGGATAATATTTAGAGATGCTGCTCTTGCTCTTCTCAAATCTTTATGAGGTAAGTCTAAAACCCTTTGATCGTTTGTAAATGAATGAACGGTGGTTAACAAACCTCTTTTAATTTTTAATTTGTCGTTTAGTACCTTAATAACTGGTGCAATTGAGTTGGTTGTACAAGATGCGTTTGAAATAACTTCCATCTGAGGAGTGATTACATCGTCATTAACTCCCATAACTACCGTTGCATCTACTTCACCTTTTGCTGGAGCGGTGATTATAACTTTCTTAGCACCAGCTTTTAGGTGTGCAGAAGCCTTTTCTTTACTTACAAATACACCTGTAGATTCGATAACTATTGAAACACCTAATTCACCCCATGGGAGGTTGGCGGGATCTTTTTCTGCCAAAACCTTGATCTCTTTCCCGTTGACCTTTAAACCGCTATCAATTACCTCCACCGTTCCTTTGAATTTTCCATGAACGGAATCGTATTTTAAAA
Source organism: Petrotoga mobilis SJ95 (assembly GCF_000018605.1). Taxonomy (NCBI): domain Bacteria; kingdom Thermotogati; phylum Thermotogota; class Thermotogae; order Petrotogales; family Petrotogaceae; genus Petrotoga; species Petrotoga mobilis. The sequence goes on from NC_010003.1 coordinate 1,558,444, forward strand.
GTGTCCCTAAAGTTTTTGAATCTGTAAGATCGTTTATCGCCACTACTTCAAAGTTTGGGTTTTCAACTAACTGCCTAAAAACTAATCTACCTATTCTCCCAAAACCGTTTATCCCTATTTTAACTGCCACTTATAAAACACCTCCTGTTAAATTGTTTGTTATTTTTTTCTCTTACTTTTATTGTACACATGAAATTATGCATTTTTGAAAAGAAAAAGTTAATTTTTTTAAGCCCCAAAGTTAGGCAGAGTTCCTAAGAATTTTTGTGAAATCTCGTTAGTTTTTTCCTCTTTAAGTTTGCTAGCCTTTTCTATCGCTTCATTTGAAGCAGCTATTATAAGATCTTTTAAGGTGTCTATATCTTCATCTTCAACTTCTTCAGATATAACTATATCTTTTATTCTCATATCGCATGTTGCCACAACCTTTACTACACCCCCGCCTGCGGTGGCTTCTACTTCAACGTTGGATAACTCTTCATCCAGCTTATCTAGTTCTTCTTGCATTTCAACTTGTGCCCTTTGCGCTTCTTGAAGCATTTTGTTCATATCGGTTTTGCTGCCGGTCTTTTTAGAAAGAGATCTTCCACCTAAACTTTTCATTTTTTTGGCCATAAATATTCCTCCTAACGGTTAGCTGATAATTGCAATACTGTTCTTTCCATAATATTCTATCACATTATTTATAAAATCGGGGTTGTGTTTTTTTGACAAGATAAAGAGGATCCTCCTTTGTACATTTGGTACTTCAACCCAACCGTCTGTGAATATGATTATGCCTTCTGGTCTTAAATTTTCCTCAACGTAATCAACTGCGGGTTGCATGTCAGTTGACCCTTTACCTTTTAAAACTAGTTCCTTCCAGCTCCCTTTGTGATAGGTCATAATATTTTGGATATGACTGTCTGCTTGAATTAGGGTTACTTTTCCACCGAGAGATTTTGCAATATTTTCTATTTCACTGAAAAAAGCATTGTATTCTTCTTCTATAATTGAACCACTTGTATCGATGATTATTGCAATATTTGGTCCCATTTTTGATCTCCAACCTGGTTGATCCTCATATCTTCTATTTGGTCTCATTAGGGTCCTATATTTTTCAACGATAATAGAACTACCAAAAAATCTTCTTAACATTGTTTCCCAGTTAAAGAAAGGTTTTGTTACCATAAGAGAAACTGCTAATTCTATACCATCGGGAAGATTGTCTTTGCTTTTGTCGTAAGCTTTTGTAACAAACTCACTTACGATATCAAAAGCCATTTCTTCTGGAATATCTGATGAAAAGTCGTGTGAGTCAAGATTGTTCTCTCTTTTTTCTAATATCTCTTCTATATCGATCATCTTGTTTTTTTCCAACAAATCCATTGCGTATCTATAGTATTCTTCTGCCGTTTTATTTAAGAGGTTCATGGGAGCGGTAACAAAAAAGAATTCGTTGTCTGGGGCATGTCCTTCGGCTACCATTACATCTAAAGGTTCTGCAAATACATCTAATTCTCTGATATACTGGTTTACCGCTGCGTCCATTGCTAAATCCCAAATACCTCTTTCCCTTTTGTTTTTAGGTTTTATGAATATATGTCCAAAAATTATATGGTAAATTTCGTGTTTTAAAATTCCTTTGGTTAATATTAAACCAATATTTTTTAAACGGTTTGGATTATACAACAATCTAAATTTCCCTTGAGCTGTTATTGAAACCTTTATAGTTCTTACTGAAGTGGTTGGCATTGAATCAAAATTCATCCTCAAGTAAGAAAAAAATAAGCTTTCTTTTTCCAGTTCAATCCAAGCCTTTTGAAGTATATCATCCATTCTAAATTCCTTCCATCCAAGTGGAATCTCCTAGTTTAATGGCAATTTCTTCCAAAAGTTTGTCGTAAAAGGCTTTTTTTAATCCTTTATTTTTTTCTACCATTTCGTTTAGAAATCTTAATACGGAGAACATAGCATCCTTAGGTATGACCTCACTTATGATCTTTACATTTTCTGCGATTGTTTTTTGATCGCCATCAGATAATAATTGTTCCATTTCTTCTTCATTTAATGATTCAAAATAATTATTTATTCTCAAAATAAGACTTACTTTTTCTTCATTGGTCAATTTCTCGATTCTTTCAAGATTTTTGCCCTCGATTAGTAAATCTTTTGGGTTTGGTAGTTCAACTTTATTTTCCAAATGAGATAAAAACGATCTAGCTGCTTCGGATCCAACTATTGAGGCAGCAATGACGTAACCATATTTTTTCATATCATCTTCAGATAAATTAGATAAAACGTTGGATAATTTATACCAACTTCTGGGACTGGGTCTTAAATTGAGTCTCATCGATACAATATTATCGGAAGAAAGATATTCAGGATATTCTTTGATAAAAGAAATAACTTCACCTTTTACTTGCTCTTGATTAGACCAGTTTACCCAATCGTCAACATCAGGAGACAATTCTAAATGAAAAAATCTCGACATGAAGGCAGGATCGGTTATCAAATCTACTTGATCGTACTCTTCATCGGGAGGATTGGCGGCTCCCATGATCCATGCTCCAGCGGGTAATATGTGATTATGTATTCTTCTGTCTATTAATAATTGCATGATAGCATTTCTTATCGATCTGTGTGCCCTGTTTATTTCATCGATCATTATTATTACTTCATCTTTATTAGGCCACCAGTCAGGTTTTAAAAAGACCGTTTTTTCTGCGTCCCTAGAAGGGAGTCCAATTAGATCTCCGGGTTCCATCTGAGAGATGATCAATATGATCAATTCTCTTCCAGTCTCTTGAGCTATTTCTTTAGCTATATCCGTTTTACCGACACCAAAATGCCCCCATAAGAGAGGTATTTCTCCAGAAGCCATTATTTTTTTTGATAGGTATTTTACCGTTGATGGTTTCAATTGTTGTATTCTCCTTTCGTTGATAATGATTTAGATTTAGGGCTTTTCTTTTTGAGGTATTGAGTATGATGAATCAGTTTTTATAATTAATGGATAAACTTGATTATTTGAATCTTTTACCTGCCCCGTACCTAAAATTTCCCCTGCAAGTAATATTTCAAAAGAATAGATTATTTCTTGATCGTTAGTGCCGTAGATTTTTTGTTCAATTAGTACACCGTTAGGATTTATGATTCTTAAAAACAGATCATAATCCGGCCAATTGTCAACACATACTCCCAACATATAAATCTGATTGTTATAAACTTTTACTTCTTCAACACGAGAAAGTGATTTTATAGATAAAGTTTCAAAGTATTCAACTTCAATAGTGTCTTTTTGTTCAAGGTCTTTCGATATCTTCATTATAAAGCCTTTCCACTCTTGTTCGTTGAGTGTAGTAATGTATCCCCCTATATATATGTTTCCTTCATTATCTTGGGTTATACTATTTGGATTTTCGTGAAAAGTTGTATAACCATATTCATCTGAAAATATTAATATTCCCTCTCTACTATATTCTAATATTAATAAGTCGTTTTGTTTTTCTGGATTAGAATTAGACGTACCTGAGGCTATGATTCTGTTATTATCAATTACTAAATCAACGATTTTTTCTTCTCTATCCCTTCCATACATGTTTTCCCAAATTTTCTTTCCGGTAAGGTTTATTTCAGAGATGTACGCTTGACTGTTACCATTTGCTATTACCCATCCTCCAACGATGTAACTCCCAGAGGTATTCTTTATTGAGTTTAATGCTCCTTGAAAATTGATGACAAGAGACCAGTTCATTTCCCCCATATCAGATATATTTAAAATGTAAGGTTTCCCATTTTTTTGTCCCACTAGAGTGAAGGTATTATTGAAAAAAACAAAATCATTTATACTTACCTGACCGCTTTCTATGAACATTTCTTTTCTTATATTGCCTTCTTCGTCTATGAAATACAAATAGTACTGGTTCCCCTTAATAGCCAGTGAAACATATTCATTGTTGTTTGTTTGAATTGTTTTAGTTAGATACGTCCCATTTTCATCAATCTTTTTGAAAAAAGATTGACTGTTGGTTGAGTTGACTTCTTGCGTATTTGAAAGATACTGTATTAAAGGCTCCTTTTGGCTATCATAAGTGCTACTCAGAAAATCAACAGTATCATTGGTTTTTGAATTAGAGAGATATATTCCAGAAACGAAAAAAAAGATAGAAAGAGTAATTATCGCAAAAAACAATATTTTCTTTAAAATGATATTTCACCGCTTTCATGCTAATAAGTTATTTTTTGTATTTAATATTGTAAGAATTGGGATTTAGCCAGTTAAAAGAAACTTCTAATTTTACGTTTAACTGTTTTTCCAGTTCTTCAGTCAAAGCTGGGGTTAAATATCCCGAAAGGTTGTGAAATGCGTTGATTTCAATTACTTTTATTTTTTCTTTTTTTATTTCCTTTGCGGAGGACAATAATTCTTTTATCAATCTTCCATGCACAAGAGAAGGGGCTATGATTTTTCCCGTTCCATGACACAATGGGCATTGTGAATACACATTGGTATCCAGAGGTTGTGTGGTTCTTTTCCTAATAATTTCTAACAACCCCATGTTTGTGAATCCCAATATGGTAACCTTTGATTTATCTTTTTTTGATTCTTCTTTTAGAATATTGATAATCGTTTTTTTGTGTGAAGAGTCCTTCATATCAATAAAATCAACTACGATCATACCGCCAATATTCCTTAATTTCAATTGCCTAGCTATTTCTTTGGCTGCTTCCATATTTGTAATAAAAGAAGTTTCTTCAATATTCTTCCCCTCTAAATTTCCAGCAGAATCTACATCGATGGCTGTTAAAGCTTCCGTTCTATCTACCGTAATTGTTCCTCCACCAGATAATTCTATCTTCTTTGTAAAGATCTCTTCCATTTGATGGTATATATTGTGGATCTGAAAAACATCTCCTCTTACAAACTCAACTTTGGGTTTTAGTTCGAAACCTTTCAAACTTTTTTTAGTTTTCTAAAAATTTGTCTGTCATCTGTGATTATTTTTTTTGTTTTAGAATCCAATCTTTCCCTTAATATATACTCAAGAAAATCACTTTCTTCGTATAAAACTCCAGGATTTTTTTGAGAATGAAATCTTTGTAAAATACTGTTATACATTTTGCGCATTTCGCTTAATTCTACTTCTACTTCTTTTTCATCGATTCCTTCAGAATTAGTTCTAAATATTATAGATTCGTTATCAATTAGAATTTTTTTTGCAACTTGCCTCAATCTTATTCTTTCTTTTTCTTGGAGAATTTTTCTAGATATCCCAATACTTTCATTAGAATTTGGAATGTATACTAAATATTTCCCAGGCAAACTTATTTGCATAGAAAGTTGAGGGCCTTTTCTCGTTCCACCGTCTTTCCTTACCTGAACTAGAATCTTATCTCCAACTTTATATTGATTGGGATCATCAAGAACGTCTCTGTATCTGAGAAAACCGTTCTTTCCTAATCCAATATTAACAAAAAAAGCCTCCAAACTCGGAACCCTATTTTCAATTATACCCAGAAAGATTTTCCCAATATTTCTATCGGTTTCAAAATCCTCGAAAAAAATTTCACTTAATTTATCTTCTTCCAATATTGCTATTCTGATCTCTTCTAGAGCTTTACTAACTAGCATTGTCTTTTCTTCGTCCATTACTTAATTTCCTTCCTCCAACTTTGTTCTAAATTATCTTTTTGTTAAATTTATTCATCGCTTCGTTTATTCTTCCTTCTAAAATCAAGTCTATTGTAATAGTAACATAGTCAAGTGCTTTGTCCAATATGATCCATTCTTCTTGTGTAAAAGGGGTTAAAACGTAGTTTGCTAAATTTCCAGATCCATGTTCGTATCCATTGTTTATACCTATTCTTATCCTGGGAAAATCGGTACTTTTTAAAATGGCTATTATTGATTTTAATCCGTTGTGTCCCCCATCAGAACCGTTTTTTCTTATACGAATTTCCCCCAAGTTCAACCAAATATCATCGTAAATTATTACTAAACTTTCCTCTATTTTACCAAATTTTTTAAAAACATATGGTAACACTTCTCCACTTGCATTCATATAAGTTAACGGTTTAATGAAAATATCGTTTTCTATAGAAAAGCCTTCAAAGTTCTTACCGGATATTTTTTTAATATTCGATATATTTTTTTTGTTTTCTTCATATTTATCTAAAGCTAAAAAACCCACGTTATGTTTTGTAAAAACATAACGCGGGCCAGGATTTCCTAAACCTATTACCAAATTTCTCACTTTTTATTCTTCCTTCATGTCTTGAGTTGATTTTTCTTGTATTACTTCAGGTTCGGTTATTTCTTCTTCTTGCGTCTCTTCAGTCACTTCTGCTGACTTCGGTTCAATTACACTAATGACAAGCTCTTCGTCTTCAAGAAGTGATTCTGCACTTTTTGGAAGAAGACTTTTAATATCTGAAACGGATAAAGATTCACCTAGTTTTAACGCAGAGATATCCACTTTTATTGAATCAACGATATCTGAGGGGAGAATAGCTACAGGTATTTCATGAACGTAGGTATTTAAATAACCCCCTTGTGTAACTCCAATGGGTTCACCTTCAAATTCTAAAGGTATCCTCAAATTCATTTTTCTTCCTTCTTCTGGAACATAAAAATCTACATGAATTGGCTGGTCAGATACTTTATGCCTTTGAACAGACTTTACGAAGCAAGTGAATTTTTCTTCGCTATCTTCTCCCTTTACATTGAGTTCAATCAAAGTAGTCTCAGAAACTTTTTCTAACATACTTTCCAGTTCTTTATATGGAATATTTATATGTTTGTTTTCCTTTAAAGCTGGCCCGTATACTTCTGCTGGAATTAATTTTTCATTTCTGAATTTCTTTGCCTTGACCTTTGAATCTCTTCTATTAACATTCATTTTGAAAACTGTTGCCATACAATAACCTCCTAACCATTTGTCTTTATTAATATCTCCAAAAACGTTATATATAGCGCCCCTTCGCCAAACGTTAAGGGGTAAACCCCTTAAGATCCCCGTACATCATTTGCGTGGTACATCGTGGTACATCGTTTGCGTAGCAAACGAGATTTTGGGAAACATTTCTAAAACACTGCAAAACAAATCATTTTGCATAAATCAGCAAAAGGGCTTCGCCCTGTGACCCTTTTAAGATCAAAATCTTACTTATAAAAACTTGGTTTAAAACCCTTTCACCCCGCTCCCCAACCGTTAATTATCTGAAAAGTATACTAACAGATAAATTTTTTCTTATTCTGACAATTGCTTCTCCCAAAAGTTCAGAGGATTTAAGTTCCACAAATTTGTCAGGCAATTCTTTATGATATATTGTATCTGTAACAATTATTTTATCAATACTTGAATTTTGCAATTTTTCAACAGCATTGAGTGAGAATATACCATGTGTGGCTGCAGCAATAATCTTTTTTGCACCTTTATTATGTAGAGTTTCAGCAGCAGCTACAAGGGATCCACCGGTATCTATTATATCATCGAATATTATACAATTGGATCCTTCTACTTCTCCTATTACGTTGATTACTTCTGCAACGTTATCTTTCGGCCTCCTTTTGTCTAGAATGGCTAGAGAACAACCTAGTTTTTGGGCAAACTTTCTAGCTCTTTTTACCCCACCAACATCTGGGGAAACTACCACGGTTTCGTTTTGTGTCAATTTCATTTCTTCTAAAAAATATCTTGAGAAAATAGGAAAGCTCCAAAGGTTATCAACTGGTATATCAAAGAACCCTTGGATTTGCTCGGCATGAAGATCTATTGTCACTACCCTTGTCGCTCCCGCAGTTGTAATTAAGTTAGCGACAAGCTTTGCAGTGATTGGATCCCTACCCCTTGCTTTTCTATCTTGACGAGCATACCCAAAGTATGGAATTATAGCAGATATAGATGCAGCTGAAGCCCTTCTTAAGGCATCTATCATTATCAATAACTCCATGATATTATTATTGACGGGAGGAGCTATGGATTGAATTATGTATACGTCGAATCCTCTGACTGTTTCGTTAATTTTTACGTTTACTTCACCATCTGCAAAAGTTGATACTTCACAGTCCCCCAATCTTGTACCCATGTATTCTACGATTTTTTTTGCCAAAGGAGGGTTAGAATTTCCTGCAAATAACTTGAATTGATTCTCGTTAGTTGGCATCTTTATACTCCCTTCTCAACATTTTCTGAATTCCTTTTTAACACCCAATTTTCTTTGTTTATTTGATGTGATCTTGCTAAAGCTAAAGCATTATCTGGTACATCTTTTGTTATTACAGAACCCGCTCCAATAAGAGAATTTTTACCAACATTAACAGGTGCAACTAAAGAGGTGTTACTTCCAATGAAGGCTCCATCATCTATAAAGGTCTTGTTCTTTTTCTTACCATCATAGTTACATGTTATAGTTCCTGCACCAACGTTTACATCTTTTCCAACATAAGTGTCGCCCAAATAAGTTAAATGTTGTGCTTTGCTGTTGCAGGATATCTTCGTTTTCTTAGTTTCAACAAAATTGCCTATTTTAACGTTTTCTTGTAATTCTGTTCCTTCTCTCAGCCTTGAAAAAGGACCTATTGAAACATTTTTTTGTATTCTACTTAATTCGCATTCTGATCGAATTATTCTCACCTTATCTTCTATGATACAATCTTTGATCCTCGTTAGTGGACCTATTTCACAATCTTCGCCAATGGTCGTTTTTCCATATATAAATGTTTGAGGATAAATTATTGTATCAGGGCCAATACTTACATCGGCGGAGATGTATGTGGAATCTGGATCCTGTATTGTAACTCCATTTAACATGTGTTTCTTTAAAATTTCTTTTCTTATCTTTTTTTCAGCCTCTGCTAACTGTATCCTATCGTTTATGCCCATAACTTCTATTTCATTTTCTAAATCTACCACACCAACTTTTTCCATATGCTCAAAAACATCGGTCAAATAATATTCTCCTTGGGCATTTTGTGGGGTGATATGGTGTAAGGCTTTTTTTAATTGTTCTCCTTTGTAAACAGCAATACCTGTATAAACTTCTTTTATTTGCTTTTCAGAAGGATTAGCATCCTTCTCTTCTACTATTTTAACAAATTTATCTTCGTTTTTTATTATGCGTCCATAACCAGTTGGATCCTCTAGTCTTACTGATAGAATAGTCGAACTGTTATCATCTTTTAGATGTTTTTCAACGAGAGTATTCAGGGTATGGTAAGAAATAAAAGGCACGTCGCCGTAAAGTATCAAGATATCGTTATCATCGAGAAATTGTTCAGCACAGAGAACAGCGTGACCCGTTCCCAATCTTTCTTTTTGCTCAAAAATTTTAACATTTTCAGCCAACAATTCTTTTACTAGATCTTTACCATTTCCTAGGACTATCCCGATTTCGTCGGTTATCTCTTTTGCAACATCGATAACCCAATTTATCATTGGTTTATCGAGAATTTTATGTGCAACTTTTGGGATCTTTGATTTCATTCGTTTTCCTTGCCCAGCGGCAAGTATTAATACTTTTATATCTACCTCCTCCTTTCATAATTGGACATTGAGGGGTACCCCCCCTCAAACTCCCCAAAAACAAAAATCTCTTTTTTAAAAGATCTTTTTTGCACAGCTCTGGAAACAAAAGCTTCTTTGCATAAATCAGCAAAAAATCATTTAAAAACATTGTTTGCGTGGTACATCGTTTGCTACGCAAACGAGATTTTGGAAAACATTTCTAAAGCATTGCAAAACAAAACATTTTGCACAGATCAGCAAAAGGCGTTTTGCATAAGGCTGCAAAATGCTTCGCAAATGAGAATTAGGATATTACTTCAAAAGCACCATGAAAAAACTTTTTGCACAAGGCAGCAAAAAATACCTACAGCCTTGTAAGACATTCTTTAATGATCTCTTCTGTTTTCAGATCTTCTAAATCAAGTTGACCTATGACTTTCATAATTTCATATCTTTGAAATCCGAGTGTTTCTAAGGCCTCTATAGCTTCTTTTAGATTATTATTTCCATACGATTGAGTATCTGCCCCAGTTGAATAGGCACTGAAAGAGTTGGAAAGTTCAGATATTAGTCTTTCTGCTGTTTTCTTACCTATGCCAGGTAAGCTTGAAAGAAGAGCAGTGTCCTGTGAGTTTATCATCTGTATAAATTCTTCTGCATCCGTTTTTCTAAGGATTTTTGATGCAATTCTTGGTCCAATTTTTGAAACTTTCTTTAAACTTTCAAAAACATCTCTTTCTATTTTATCTTTAAAAATATAAAGTGATGTGTTCCATTCGCTTATTTCTAGGGAAGCGAAGAATTCGTATTGATCACCTTTTTTAAAGTATCTTATAACGTTCAACGAAGGATAAGCTTCCAAAGTTAAAACTCCAATTTTGATTAGAACTTTTTCGTCCTCAAAATCTTCAATTGTTGCGTTAATTTTTCTTATCATATTATATACCTCAATAAAAGATATCTACAATGCCACTAGATTAGTGGACATTAATTCTTTCATTTTTCCAAGTAGATACAAAGAACCCGTGACAAAATAAATATCGCTTTTTTCTGATAAAAGTTTATTGAAGCCTTCTGAAGGGTCTTTTATAAACTCAACATTTTTAGTATGCTTTTTAAATTCTTCATATATTAATTCAGGATGTCTTCCCCTTTCAGAAGGAACCGATGTTACAATAATTTTATCAAATACCGAAGCAAAAATTTGAGACATTTTTTCGTAGTCTTTATCGTCCAATATCCCAATCAGGGCAATTTTTTTCTGAGTAGGAAAGTAAAGATTGACACTTTTTTCTAATTGCTGGGCAGCGGCAAGATTGTGTGCACCGTCGAAAACCATCTTTTTACCGTTTATTTCTGTGTACTCAAATCTGCCTTCCCAATAAAAGTTTGCCATGGCTTCTCGGACTTTTTCGATAGACAAAGTTTTCCCGAATTTTTGCATGAACGCCTCTGTTGCTGCCAAAGATGTAGTAACATTTTCAATTTGAAACGTCCCGTTTGCACCAAAAATCAGATCTTTAATTTCATAATTGAGTCCATGATAATCTAACATATTATTGTTAATAAAATATCTATGGTTGATAGAATAAAAATCTTTCCCATGTTCATAAATTTTTTCTGCATTGACTTCTTTAGCTTTATTTAGGATCACCTTTTTTGGGCTTTCGTCGATATTTCCCAATATCAAAAAATTGTTTTTCTTTATAATACCGGCTTTCTCGTAAGCTATCGCTTCAAGAGTATCACCTAAGGTTTTGATATGGTCTTTAGATATAGAGGTTATGACTGAAACGTCGGAATTAATAATATTAGTAGCATCCAATCTTCCACCTAACCCAACTTCAAAAACGCCTACATCAACTTTTTGCTTTTCAAAATACTTAAAAGCCATAGCTGTTGTGATTTCAAAGAATGACGGGGCATATTCTTCACCTTTCAGATCCATTGTTTTTATTTCTTCTTCAATCTCATTGTATATCTCAACAAATTCTTTTTCAGAAATGTTTTCTCCGTTTACTTTTATCCTCTCAGTTATTGAAACCAAATGTGGGGATATATAGGTCCCAACTTTCATTCCGTTAAATCTTAAAATTCGTGAAATCGCAGTGGTAACACTTCCTTTTCCATTGGTACCTGTGATGTGTATACTTTTGAACGTATTCTGTGGACTTCCAATGCGTTTACTTAATTCATCTATCCTTTCTAGACCCAACTTTACCTTGAAATTAGCTGCTCCTCTTTGATAAAGATAATCAACTAAATTGGCTAATTCCATTTAACTAATCTCCTTTAAGAGCGCTTGTAATTTTTGATATTTTTTCTCACTTTCTATCAAATCTTCTTTAGTTTTTTCTACTACATCTGGATCTGCCTTTTCAACAAAATTTTTATTCGATAATTTCTTATTATATAATTCTATATCTTTTGATAACTTTTCCAATTTTTTTGTTAATCTCTGTTTTTCTGTATCAATATCTATGTAATCACCTAAAGGTATGTAAACTTCTACACTTTCATCTACATAGGCAGTGGCGGATTTAGCCGGTTTCACTTCAGTTTGAGTTATATTGATCAAAAAAGCCAAATGTTCAATTAAATTTTTGTTTTTTTCTATAAAATCGTCGTTTTTTGCTACAATTTTGTATTTCACGTCAACCTCTTGAGTTTGGGGTATATCCATTTCAGCTTTAACGTTCCTTATACCACTTACTAACTCCATAACCTTTGAAAATACCTTTTCTGCTTCAGGATAAATATTACTCTCGTTATACTCTGGCCATTTGGCGCTTATCAGTAACTCAGAATCTTTTTCAATAGGCAGTTTTTGCCATAGTTCTTCTGATATATAAGGCATAAAAGGATGTAATAAACGTAATGAAGAATCAAAAACCTGCAAGATAACGTTTTGTACTACCAATTTATCTTTACCAATCGAATTTAACCTATTTTTTGAGGCTTCTATATACCAATCACATAATTCGTTCCAGAAAAAATCGTACAGTTTTCTTGCAGCTTGATCATAGTTATAAACTTCTAAATCTTTGCTAATTTCTAATATTGTAGAATTCAATCTAGTTAAAATCCATTTGTCTTCAATTTTTAAATCTTCGTCCTTAAGTACGGTTTTTTCATAGTCTTCCATATTTAAAAGTACAAATCTAGCAGCGTTCCATATTTTATTTGCAAACTTTCTGTAAGCATCAAAGGACCCAACATCTAATTTAATATCTCTTCCTTGAGCAGCTAAGACTGATAAAGTAAATCTAACAGGATCCGTTCCGTATTCGTTAATTACTTCGAGGGGATCTACACCGTTACCTAACGATTTAGACATCTTTCTTCCATATTTGTCTCTTACCAATTGATGCAAGTAAACATCATGAAAGGGCTTCTCACCCATGAATTTTTCTCCCATCATTATCATTCTTGCAACCCAAAAAAAGATTATATCAAATCCAGTTACTAACAAATCTGTTGGATAATATTTTTTCAGATCTTCCGTTTCTTCAGGCCACCCTAGTGTAGAAAAGGGCCAAAGAGCAGAAGAAAACCAGGTATCTAGTACATCCTCATCTTGTTTTAAATCCGTGGATCCGCATTTTTCACACTTTTTAACGTCTTCCACGGATACGTTGACATGTCCACAATTTTGGCAATACCAAACGGGGATTCTATGACCCCACCATAGTTGTCTTGATATACACCAATCCCTTATTTCATACATCCAGTTGAGATACACTTTCTTCCATCTTTCAGGGTAAAATTTTATTTCATCATTTTCAACCACTTGTATAGCTTTTTCTGCTAAGGGTTTCATTTTAACAAACCATTGATCTAAAAGGAGAGGTTCTATAACGGTATCACATCTGTAACAATGACCTACAGAATGAGTATAATCTTCCTCTTTTTCTAATAATCCCTCTTTCTTCAAGTCCTCGACTATTCTTTCTCTGGCTATATACCTGTCTAATCCTGCGTACTTTCCACCATTTTCGTTTATCCTTGCATTTTCATCTATAATTTGTATTCTTTCCAAGTCATGCCTTAAACCAATTTGGTAATCATTTGGATCATGGGCGGGGGTAACCTTGACGACACCTGTACCAAAGTTTGTATCTACGTAAGGATCGGCTATAATTTTCAATTTCCTACCAACAATTGGTAAAATAGCCGTTTCACCGATTAAATTTTTATACCTTTCATCTGAAGGATTAACAGCCAGTGCTGTATCTCCTAACATAGTTTCAGGTCTGGTAGTTGCGACAGTTACATAGTTTTGAGTATTTTCCAAAGGATATTTTATATACCAAAGCTTGCCTTTTTCTTCACTGTGCTCAACTTCGTCGTCTGCAAGAACGGTTCCGCAGGAAGGACACCAATTTACTATATACTTTCCTTTGTATATTAAACCTTCGTTGTACAGAGACACAAAAACCTTTCTTACTGCTTGGTTGAGCCCTTCATCTAAAGTGAACCTTTCTCTACTCCAATCGACAGAGGCTGCCAATGCTTTTATCTGTTCACGTATGTGATTACGATATTTGTTTGCCCAATCCCAAGTAATTTTTAAAAATTCTTCTCTAGTATAATCTTCTCTTCTTTTACCTTCTTCTTTTAAAAGATATTTTTCAACAACATGTTGTGTGGCTATACCCGCATGATCTTCTCCGGGTATCCAAACTGTTTCTTTACCTTTCATTCTATTATATCTCACGGAGATATCTTGAAGAACGATATTCAAAGCATGACCAATGTGTATTCTTCCTGTAATATTTGGAGGAGGAATGACTATACTAAACTTACCATTCCCTGGCTTTGGTTCAAAGGAATGGTTTTCTTCCCAAAGCTTATACCATTTATTTTCAAGTTCGTGCGGCATATATCTTTTTCCAATATCCATTAAGGCAACCTCCTAAATTTTTGATGAAATAGTAACTCCCCCCATTTAAGGAAAAGACCGAAGGTTCATTTTATTCTTTATTTTTATTTGGAACTACTTGACTTTTTTCCTCTTCTGGAACTTCTTGAATCACTTGACTCTTTTCTTCCTTTTCTAAATCAGCTGAAAGGGGAAGTTCATTTTTTTTGACTTTCTTACCATTCCTTCGGAAAAAATCAAAGGGAAAATTGATTTCTCTTCTTTTAAACAATGCTGCCTCGGGAGAGAATATACCTTTATATCTAATGGGCTTTTCCATTGCCTCAACTTCAGTTAATAGAATAACAGAAACAATCCTTAATATGAACCCTATAATAAAAATCAATTGAATCCCATGATAAGGGTCCCCCATAAAATTGATTTCTATATTTTCGAGATGATTTGCCAAGAAACCCCCACTCAACGAGCCGAAAATAGCGGCAATACCGGCAACGAAAGAGTTGGCTGCGATATAATTTTCGGATGGTTCTTTGGATATTTCTAAGAGTAAGTTGAAAATGGCTAAATTTATCGCCGACCAAGCGAACGCCGCAAATATTGCATTTAATAATAAAATACTCCTATAATTACTTTCATTCATTAAAAAGTACATCATTGGGCTAAAAGTTGACAACAAAATTCCCAAGCTTAGAACGTTTTTGCTGCCAAACCTGTCTGCCACTATACCATAAAACAAATACAAAAAAACAGAGATAACGCTTGTTATTATTCCCATATTCCCAAGGAATTGATAATTTATATTCAAAATCGCGACTTCATAATAGGCAAAATAAGGCCTTACAAATTCTATGGCAAAACTCCAAACAAACATAAATAAGAGAAAATTTTTAAAGTTTCTATCTTTAAAGGGAGTAAAAATGTTTAAGTTAACGGTGTGATTCTTTTCGCTTTCTTCAGGAAACTCATGTTTCACTAACAAAAAAGCTGAAAGAACAGAGAAAATTGCCATAAAACTTGTAACCAGCAACAACCCTGTTTTAAAATTTGGAAATTCTAAAAATATTGAATAAAGATACAACATAATTATACCAGTTATGGAAGCGAATATATTACGAAGTCCGAAATATTTACCTCTTTGTTCAAAAGGAACTACGCTTCTAATTAAAACCGTCCAAGTGTTGCCCACGAATGTTCCAAAAAAAGAAAATAAAAGAATAATAATTAACATAATATACTCAGATCTCACATCAAAAAATATGAAAATGGGCAATAAAACGAATAAAGTCCTCGATATAAAGGCGTTTATTACAAGGCTTTTCTTCTTAGAACCAATGAATTGGTTGATTCGTGAAGAGAAAATCTGAAACATCTGTGCTATAATAGGAAAAGAGGTCATAATTGATATAAAAAGAGGAGATGCGTTAAAGTATAGAGCAATAGATGTAAAAATAAACCCTTGTGTACCTATAAAGAACGCATTGTATGAACCAGCCTCTAAAATTGAGAGAAACCTTGTTTTTGCATATTTTGTCATATTTATTTTTCTCCTTGCTACTCTATAATTATTTTTTTAATGTGTTCGCTTGAAAATATATTATAATGCACCAATGAAAAATAAAGTTTACTTTATAATTTAATAAATGTTATGAATAAAATTTGCCTTGAATGTTTTGAAATTTAAAGAGGTGATAATATTGAATGAACATCATCCTTATGTGATTTGGGCAAGAGAAGTGATAGAAGCATATGTAAAAGAAAAGAGAAAAATAGATTTTAATGAAACTCTTCCAAAAGATTTATTTAACAAAAAAAGAGGTTGCTTTGTGAGCCTTCACAAAAGCTCTGGAGAATTGAGAGGTTGTATTGGTACCATTATGCCCGTTTACGATAATTTAATCATGGAAATAAGAGAAAATGCGATCTCTGCTGCCACAAGTGATCCGCGGTTCCCTCCTCTTTCGCCAAAAGAATTAGACGATCTAGTTATTTCTGTTGATGTTCTATCCGATTTAGAAAAAGTTAACGATATTCTTGAGCTAGATCCCAAAATCTTCGGAATAGTTGTTAAAAGTGGTTACAAAAGAGGTGTTCTTCTACCTGACCTAGAAGGAGTTGATACCGTAGAAGAACAATTGAGAATAGTAAAATTAAAAGCGGGAATTTATAAAAATGAACCAATAGAAATATATAAATTCACTGTGGAAAGGTTCTTTTAAAATTATCGAGGTGAAGTAAATGAAAATTAATTCCTTGTTTTATGAGGAATTTAAAGATGATATTTTGAAATGTACCTTATGTCCTCACCAATGTATATTATATCCTGGCAAAACAGGGATATGTAGGGTTAGGCAAAATGTAAAAGGTGAGATGTATTCATTGAATTATGGGGACGTTACCAGTATGGCTCTTGATCCGATGGAGAAAAAACCACTTTTTCATTTTCATCCGGGTGAAAAAATCCTTTCTCTGGGGACCTGGGGCTGTAATTTAAAATGCCCTTTTTGTCAAAATTACGAAATTGCACATATGAAACCTGAATATCAAAAGAAAATATATCCCAGCGCTATTCCATCTTTGATTGATAATTATGGCGTTCGGGGTGTTGCGTATACATATTCGGAACCGATAGTTTGGTATGAATTCGTTTTAGATTCATCAAGGCAGGTGAAGTACGCTAATCCTGACAACTACAATGTTTTAGTAACAAACGGATTCATAAATGAAAAACCCTTGAGACTTATGCTACAATATATAGACGCGATGAATATAGACCTAAAAGTATACAATGATAAGAATTATATGAAACTATTAAAAGGGGGATTAGAACCTGTTAAAAACACGATAAAAATAGCCTATGAAGAAGGAATTCACATTGAAGTAACTACATTGGTAGTTCCCAAAGTAAACGATAATTTAGATGAATTAGAAGAAGAGTTTTCATGGTTGGCAAACATTTCTAAAGATATTCCTCTTCATTTATCTAGATATTTTCCTGCATATAAATATAACGAATCACCGACAGATATCAACTTTTTAGAAAGAACCTATGAGCTTGCAAAAAAATATCTCAATTTTGTATATCTTGGAAACATTTTGTCTTCAACATACGAAAATACTTATTGTCCAGATTGTGGAACACTCCTTATTCAAAGAAAAGGATACGACATAAAAATTGAAAATCTGAATGAAAACGGAGAGTGTAAAAATTGCGGCAGAAAAATATGCATAGTTTAAGAGTATATCTTTATATAGCTGCACTTGGTGTAGGAGTACTTTTGTTATCTTTGTTGTTATTTTCTAAGCCGACCCCAGTTTACGAAGAAAAAGAGTTCCCAGTACTTGGCACTATTGTAAGGGTAAAAGTAGCAGGGGATAAAGTATCTTCAAATGTTTTGTTGAATACAGCAGAACAAGAGTTGTACAGATTACACAACAAATTTAGTCCCAACGTCGAAGGTAGTATAATCCAAAAATTAAATACTGACAGAAAGGTTGAAGTCGACGAAGAGGGATTATTTTTATTTCAAGCTACCTACAATTATGCAGTAATAACAGGTGGGGCTTTCGACCCTACAGTGAGACCTTTACTTAAATTGTGGGGATTTGATGACATAAATTCTCCAAAAAAAGTTCCAATCCAAGAAGAAATCAATAGAACATTAGAAAACGTTGATTATAGATTCATAAAAATTGATGAAGAAAAGAGAGAAATTTCTTTACTAAAAGATGGTGTCGAAGTAGACTTAGGAGGAATAGCTAAAGGATATGCAATTGATTTAGTTATACAAAAAATTAAGGAAATAGATCCTGGAGCTACAGGTTTTGTCGATGCGGGGGGAGATATTGGAATAATAGGTCCAAAGTTTGGAGAACTTGCCTGGGTTATAGGGATAAGGGATCCTTTTTCACAAGATGCCTTAAAATCGATAGATACAATTTATTTAACAAGCGGTGCTGTTGCCACATCTGGAGATTACGAAAGATTTTTTATCGAAGACGGTAAAAAATATCATCATATATTAGATCCAGAAGATGGTTATCCTGCAGGAAACGCATCCAGTGTAACTGTTATAGCAGAAAAAGCGATGATAGCGGACGTCTTTTCTACGGCTCTTTTCGTTTTAGGATACGATAACCCTGCCTTAGATTATTTCACAGATTTTGGCATTCAAGCTTTGATTATATCTCCAACAGGGGAAAGTACTGAGACAAGTGGTTTTGACTATTTTCGGGAGAAAATGTGAGAGTTTATGAAATTCACTAAGAAAAATGATCTGTACCTACTTTTAGTTGTAATATTGTTAGTTTTAGTAATGATTTTTATGAACGCTTTTCCTAAAAAGGGCATAAACGGTGCAGAAGTTTACTTAAAAGGGGAGCAAATTTTACAAATAACAAAAGAAGGAACTTACAGCATAACAAATGATGAAGGTGAGTTATTGATGAATGTAGAATACATAGATCAAAGAATTAGAGTTACCGATTCATCATGTCCCTTGAAAGTCTGTGAAAATACAGGATGGGTAGAAAATCCTAATCAACCCATTATTTGTATTCCAAATGAAATAGTTGTAAAACCATTAGGTAACGCAGATGACACGGGGATTGACATCTATACATGGTAAAAAGAACAAAAACAATATCATATATATCTATTTTAACCGCATTAGCTTCCGCAATTTACTATGTTGAATCCTTTTTACCCATGCCTGTTTCAGTGCCTGGTGCGAGATGGGGGTTTTCTAACTTCCCTTTGTTGTTGTCTGTAGTGAGTGGAATTAGCATTACTAATACCTTGTACATAGCTTTGTTAAAAACTTTGCTTGGTTCAATACTAAGTGGAAGGTTTTTATCTCCCGTATTTTGGATGGGATTGGGAGGATCACTCGCCAGTGCTTTATTTATGTCCTTATCCTTCAAAATTACCAACAAATTTGGTATTTTAGGAATTAGTGAAATTGGAGCCTTTTTCAGCAACACTGTACAATTAATAATCGCCAGTCTTTTTATTGTTAAATCACCTAATATTTTTTGGTATTACCCTTACATGCTTTTTTTCGGTATAATAACGGCATTCATAAACGGAGCAATTGTGAGTTATATTTTAAGGAGTGTGAACCTTGATAGATTCAAAAGTTGAATTGGTTTTAGGATCCTCATCCCCACGAAGACAAGAACTTTTAAAATTAATAACAAAAAATTTTACGATCAGAACAGCTAATACTGATGAAACTTATAACTCTACGACACCTTCTGAAATTGTACAAGAAATTTCATATAAAAAAAGTAAAAATATAGAAATTTCACCTCGAGAGCTTCTCATAACGGCTGATACTATAGTAACTTTGGATGGAAAAATATTTGGAAAGCCTCACAATTACGATGAAGCTTTCGAAATGCTTCAAACATTATCGAATAAAACTCATTGTGTTTACACAGGAGTAACTTTAAGATCAATGGAAAAATTCTCTTCCTTTTATGAAGTTTCGAAAGTAACTTTTTACAAATTGGATGAAGAAGTGATAGATTTTTATATAAAAAATAACAACGTATATGACAAAGCGGGAGCCTATGCTATTCAAGATTTTGCCGCTGTTTTTGTCAAAAAAATTGAAGGTGATTACTACAACATAATGGGTCTACCTATTGCAAAATTATACTGGCAATTGAGACATATGTTAGCAACCTCATAAAAACATTTCAAATATTCCAAAATTCCTATCAAAAGCCGAAAAGGAGAGAGTAATGGAAGATCAACTAAAACCAAGAGAGAAACTAGAAAAATATGGGCCCCAATCTCTCACAGACCAGGAACTTATAGCCATCATTTTAAGACATGGAGTTAGAAATTATAACGTATTTGATGTTTCCGAACAAATATTAAAAAAGTATAAAACATTGAGTGAATTGGTCGATATATCACTTGAAGAAATATCAAAAGAAAAAGGAGTAGGAAAAGTTGGAGCAATAAATCTAAAAGCTGCGTTAGAAATAGGCAAAAGATATCACCTTCAAAAATTGCGTCAAAAGTATCAAAAGGTAACCTCTCCAGAAGAAGCATACCATGTTTGTGAGGACATGATATATCTCAGCACAGAAACTGTAAGAGCTATTTTTTTAGATTCTAAACTCCACATCATTACTATCAAAGATATTTCCAACGGAACGGTAAATATGTCAATTGCTCACCCGCGAGATATTTTTAGAGAAGCTATAATGTATAATGCAGTATCTTTTATTTTAGTACATAATCACCCATCAGGGGATCCCACACCGAGCATGCACGATAGGGACATTACCAAAAAAATTATGGATTCTGGTGAGATCTTAGGTATCAACATGAACGATCATATAATTATTGGAAAGGATTCTTATTTCAGTTTTACTTTGGATAGGAGTGAAAAAATTGACTAATGAAAATAATAATGCAGAAGATAAATTGCGAAATTTATACAAAATAAAAGAAGAAATCGAAAAAGAATTAGAAAAAAAAGGCATAAGAAAACCTGACACACAGCAAAAAAAGAAAACAACTAAAACCATATATGAGGCTGATTACGAAATAGAAAAATTAAGTGTCTCAATAAACAATATAAATAATTGGTTAGATTTGATAATTTACGATATAGATCTATCGAACGAGAAATTGTCGAATTTTTTTGAAATCAGGTTAAGTCACAAATCTCTTCAAGAATATTCAAATCAATTTGGCATGATGCACCTATTCAGAAACGATTTTCAAAAGGCCGAAAAATTTTTTGAAAGAAAAAGTGACTTAGACTCTAAGATAAACATGGGTTTTTTGAAAATCATACGTGATGACGAGGACTCAAATAAATATTTTACTGAACTAATCAATACACACCCAAAAAATGGTTTAGTATATTTAACTCTCAGTCTATTATTTCTAAAAAGAAAAGATTTTTTTAACGCCTACAAAATGATCAAAGTGGCTAATTCCCTATTAGATTATTCTTTTATAAACATGGGACTGAGCACTTATGAGAAAGATTTTCAAAAATCTTTATCCTTTTTATCAAAAGCTTACCTTGAAGGGAAAGCAAAAAAGGTTGTAAATCTGATTAACTATTACGTAAGTCTATTTATTTCCGATTCCGAAAAAGCTTTCTCCACCTTTGCTCTATTGAAAGAAGATAAAACTCCATGTGTAAACTGTATCAAAACCTTATCGAGCTCTGAAAAAGTAGAACCTCCGAGTTATTGCCCATTTTATGAAAGAATACTATTTCATACTGGTAATCCTAAACCTTACAAAGCCGAAGACTCTGAACTTTACGAAATATTATTCTACAAATACTACCAAGAAAAAGATATACAGCAATTCAATTCGTATGCTAAAAAAATTGAACAGTTTTTCAACAATGTTCCACTAATATTTTTATCATCAACAGAAACCACTTCTAAAAAAGTAATAGGAGATCTATTTACACAATACAAAACAGGAGTCAAAGTCAATTTAAAAGGGCCTAACTATTATGACAACCTAAACAAAGCGATAATAGATCTTAAAACTAAGTACCAAAAGAACTTTACATTCTTTTTAGATTTACCTTTTTATGAAGCATTGAGATTATTATTTGGATGGAGGATCTGCCAATATCTATACAAGTAACGGCATGGCGAAGCCCTCCCCCCCAGAGTCTAAGGGACCGCAGGTCCCTTCCATAGAAGGGTAGGGAGCGGGGCGAAGAGGTTAAAATAAAGAATAAGCGCACTTTACATAAAAAATTTAAAAATCATTTTCAAAAATTAAGAATTTGATTTTAAAAGGGTCACAGGGCGAAGCCCTCCTTCCACCAGAGTCTAAGGGACCACAGGTCCCTTCCATAGAAGGGTGGGGAGCGGGGCGAAGAGGTTAAAATAAAGAATAAGCGCACTTTACATAAAAAATTTAAAAATCATTTTCAAAAATTAAGAATTTGATTTTAAAAGGGTCACAGGGCGAAGCCCTCCCCCCCCAGAGTCTGAGAGGGACCGCAGGTCCCTTCCATAGAAGGGTGGGGAGCGGGGAATGGGCGCTATATACAATGTTTTAGAGTATAATTTTTAAAAATAAGGGGAGGACTACTATGACTTCACTAGCAGAAAGCGGCAAAAAGAAAATAGAATGGGTAAAAAAGCACATGAAAGTTTTAAACTATTTAAAAGATCTATACCAAACAGAAAAACCCTTTGAAGGGGTAAATGTAGCTGTAAGCATCCATTTAGAGGCGAAAACAGCCTATTTAGGAATAGTATTACACGAATTAGGTGCCAACGTTGCTATAACAGGGAGTAACCCCTTATCCACACAAGAAGATGTCGTAGAAGCTCTGAAAGAATATGGACTCAATGTACATGCAGAAAGAACTTTAGATGAATCAGTCTACTGGAAAAATATCGATAAAATATTAGAAACTAATCCTAACATAATTTTAGACGACGGAGCAGATTTGGGAATAACCTTGATAGAGAAACACCCTGAAAAAGTAAGCAATCTCTGGGGAATCTGTGAAGAAACCACCACAGGTGTAAAAAGATACAAATCCCTCTTCAAAGAAAATAAATTACCTGTACCTGTGATTTTAATAAACGACTCTTACATGAAATATTTGTTCGACAACAGATACGGTACAGGCCAATCAACGTGGGACGGGATTATGAGATCAACTAACCTTTCTGTTTCTGGTAAAATAGTAGTTGTAGCAGGGTACGGTTGGTGTGGTAAAGGTGTTGCCATGAGAGCAAAGGGATTAGGCGCCAACGTTATAATAACCGAAGTTGATCCAATAAAAGCTAACGAAGCGATAATGGATGGATTTAGAGTTATGAAAATGGATGAAGCAGTAAAATACGGGGATTTTTTTGTAACGGTAACAGGTGACATCGATGTAATAACGAAGAGGCACTTTTTAGAAATGAAAGAAGGTGCGATTCTTTCCAATGCCGGACATTTTGACGTTGAAGTAAAGGTAAAAGATTTGGAAGAAGTTGCGGTAGACAAAATCAACGTAAGAAACGGAGTAGAAGAATACAAATTACCAAACGGGAAAAGCGTATTTTTATTAGGACAAGGAAGACTGGTTAATCTTGTTAACGGCGATGGTCATCCCGCAGAAATAATGGATCTCTCCTTTAGTTTACAGTTAGAGGGTGCAAAATATATAAAAGAAAACCACCAAAATATGAAAGTAAATCTTTCCCCAGTACCTTATGAAATAGACGAAAAAATAGCACAAATTAACCTAAAAACATTAGGAATTGAGATAGACACCCTATCTGAAGAGCAAAAAGATTATTTGAATAGTTGGAAATAATATAAAAGGGGCACCAGTAGGCGCCCCTTTCACTCAATCAAATCTGCATACATTGGAAAACGTTGACAGAGAGAAACAACATCTTTTTTAATTTCTTGTGCTAAATCTTTATCTATATTCCCTTCTTCATCAAGAACATTGTTTGCAACTTTTGCTATCATTGAAGCGATTTCTTTCATTTCTTCTTCTTTCATACCACGTGTGGTAACCGCAGGGGTACCAATCCTTATTCCACTAGTCACAAAAGGCGACAACGTTTCTTTGGGAACAGTATTCTTATTAACTGTAATATCGCATTGCCCTAAAGCCTTTTCCAAGGCTTTCCCTGTTATATTAAGCTCAGATAGATCCACCAAGAACAAATGCGTATCCGTTCCACCTGAGACGATTCTCAAATTTTTACTAGCAAGTTCATTGCTTAAAGCTTTAGAATTTCTAACAACTTGTTTCTGATATTCTTTGAACTCTCCACTCATAGCTTCTTTAAAAGCAACAGCCTTTGCCGCTATTATATGTTCTAAGGGACCGCCTTGTATCCCTGGAAAAATAATTTTATTGATTGATTTGTAAATATCACTATCGTTTGTGAGAATAATCCCACCTCTTGGCCCTCTTAAAGTTTTATGCGTTGTCGAAGTAACGACATGCGCGTACTCAACTGGGTTTGGATGAATACCAGCGGCAACTAATCCTGCAAAATGGGCCATATCAACCATTAAATACGCACCAACTTCATCGGCTATCTCTCTAAATCTTTTAAAATCTATTATCCTAGAGTATGCACTCCCACCTGCCACAATAACTTTAGGTTTTGCATCCTTCGCTATTCTTTCAACCTCATCATAATTGATTGTTTCCGTTTCTTCATCGACACCATAAGAAACAACATTGAACAACATACCTGAGAAATTTACTGGAGCGCCATGGGTTAGATGGCCACCATGGCTCAACGACATTCCCATTAATGTATCCCCAGGTTTCATAAGCGCTAGATAAGCGCCCATATTCGCTTGGGACCCTGAATGGGGTTGAACGTTCGCAAACTTTGCATTGAAAAGTTCTTTTGCTCTATCCCGAGCAAGCGTCTCAACCTCGTCTATATATTCACATCCTCCATAATATCTTCTTTTTGGGTAACCTTCGGCATATTTATTCGTAAAAATACTTCCTGCGGCTTCCATAACAGATTTTGACGCATAATTCTCTGATGCAATCAATTCTAAACCATACTCTTGCCTTTTAAGCTCTTTTTGAAGAATCTCGTAAACTTCGTTATCAGAACTCTTTAAATCTTCCCACACTGTCAACACCTCTTTTTTAAAATTATAAGATTGCTCATTAAAAAATCATGTTTTTAATATTTTAACACACTATTTAATTTTCGAAATTAATTAAGATCAGCTATCATATATCAATGTTAAAATTTTATTATGAAATATATTTCATGAAATTTTTTTCATATGCCCAATAAATGCTTCTAATCGTCAATAAACGTCTGTAATCGTCTGTAACTGACTTTGACTTATCTCGATTATTTGATTATAATTGAGTTGTAGGATAAATAATGAAAAGGGGGGCAAATTATGAACTACGAAAAAAAGTTTTCAAAAGTTGCAAAAACGGCGAAAGCAAGCATTATAAGGGAATTATTGAAGGTAGCTTCTGAGCCTGAAACGATATCGTTTGGTGGGGGTGTACCTGATCCAGAGACTTTTCCTCGAGAAGAATTAGGAGAAATTGCGGCAAAAATTGTTAAAGAAGAATACAAAATAACACTACAGTATGGTCCTACCGAGGGAGATAACGAATTAAAAAACGCTTATATAAATCTACTAAAAAAACACGAAGGAATAGAAGGGGTATCTCCGGAGAATATGTTGATAACTGTTGGTTCCCAGCAAGCCCTACAATTGATAGGTCTAGCACTGCTCGATGAAGATTCTTACTGTGCTGTAGGAAAACCAGTTTATTTGGGTGCAGTCAGCGCTTTTAGACAAATGTTTCCTAAATTTATGGAAATACCTTTAGAAGATGATGGAATGAATGTTGATATCCTTGAAGAAAAATTAGAAGAGTTAGTAACTAAGGGAGAAATAGATAAGTTTAAATTCGTTTACGTGGTGCCTACATTTCAAAATCCTGCTGGGGTAACTATGTCGTTAGAAAAAAGAAAGAAATTAATTAACTTAGCACATAAATATGATTTTTTAATTCTCGAGGATGATCCTTATGGTTCGTTGAGATTTGAGGGAGAACCAATTCCGTCAATTTACTCTCTTGATCCAGAAAGAACGGTCTTATTAAACACATTTTCTAAAATTTTGTGTCCAGGTCTGAGAATTGGGATAATTGTTGCATCAAAAGACTTATTAAGAAAGCTAACAATACTTAAACAAGGTGTAGATCTATGTACACCATCTTTGACCCAGAGACTAGCCGCTAGATACCTCCAAGCTCACGATAGGATCGAACAGTTAAAACCCACATTAGAACTTTATAAATCAAAAAAAGATACGATGTTGAAGGCGTTAGAAGAGGAATTCGGTGATATGCAAGGGGTAAGTTGGACTCGCCCGGAGGGTGGGCTCTTCATATGGTTAACTTTTCCAGAATGGGTAGATACTATGGAAATGTTTGAAGAAGCAAAGAAGAACAAAGTATTGTACGTTCCGGGAGAGGCATTTTATGTAAACGAGGTGGAAAAAAATCACATGCGATTATCTTTCTGCCTTCCTTCACACGAAGAAATAAAAGAGGGTATAAGAAGATTGAGAAAAGTTGCAGAAAATTATGTAAATGCGAATTCTATCCGTAGCAAATCCTAAAAAACTGATTATGGGAGGAGCTTTATGTATAAAATATTGGTCATAAATCCAGGTGCAACGTCTACAAAGCTCTCACTTTTTGAGGATGAGAAAGAAGTAATCTCAGAAAGTATAGAGCATTCCGTTAGCGAGATAGAAAATTGTAAAACGATTATGGACCAACTTCCTTTTCGTAAAAAGTGCGTAGAAGATTTTCTAAAAAGATACAACATATCTATCAATGAATTAGATGCGATAGCTGCTAGAGGGGGGATACTTCCTCCTATGAAAAGTGGAACTTACCAGGTGAATGAGGATATGGTTAATTACCTAAAAACCAAAACAAGAGTTGAACACGCATCGAACCTAGCTGCTGTAATAGCCTTTGAACTATCAAAGAATTCCTCGAAAGGCTTACCTGTTTTCATTACTGATCCTATTTCTGTTGATGAGTTTATCCCCGAGGCGAGAATTTCTGGAATACCACAACTTGAAAGACACAGTTTATTCCACGCTTTGAACATGAAAATAGTTGCAAGATTCGCTGCTAAAGAATTGAATAAAGAATATGAAAAATGCAATTTTGTCATAGCTCACTTGGGCGGTGGAATCTCTGTTGGTGCGCAGAGAAAAGGCCTTATGATCGACGTTAACAACGCAACAGATGAAGGACCTTTTAGCTCACAAAGAACGGGAGAATTACCAATGGGGGACCTTGCAAAATGGATTTTTAAAAATATGCATTCATACTCCAAAAATGATGTCAAATCAACATTTGTAGGAAAAGGAGGTTTGTTTGCATATTTAAAAACAGCAAGTTTAAAAGATGCTTTAAAACTTGCCGAAAAAGATGAATATGCAAAATTAATTGTAGAAGCCATGGCTTATCAAGTCTCAAAGGAAATAGGTGGGATGGCAGCAATTCTGGGTGGAGATCTCGATGCAATTATCTTAACTGGTGGAATGGCTCACAGTGACTACTTTGTTGAATTGATCAAAAGAAGGATCGATAAGTTAGGGGTGGTAATGGTTTACCCTGGAGCTTACGAGATGGAAGGACTCGCCTTAGGAGCCTTGAGAGCACTCGAACAGTTGGAAGATACAAAGATATGGGAGGGTGAAAATATTTTATGAAAATTGAGAACATTAGACAGATTATCGAATTAGTAAAAAATGAGCACAGATCAAAAACGATTGCGGTGGCAGCTGCCG
The DNA here is from genome assembly GCF_000018605.1 of Petrotoga mobilis SJ95. Taxonomy (NCBI): domain Bacteria; kingdom Thermotogati; phylum Thermotogota; class Thermotogae; order Petrotogales; family Petrotogaceae; genus Petrotoga; species Petrotoga mobilis. Next base: position 1,586,147 of record NC_010003.1, read on the forward strand.
AAGATGATGTTGTCTTGAAAGCTGTTCAAAAAGCTAAGGAAATTGATTTATGTAACTTTATCTTGTACGGAGATAAAACAAAGATCCAACATATATCAGAAGAAATTGGACTTGATACCACCAACATAGAAATCAGAGATGCTTCAACCCCTCTTGAAGCAGCAAAAGGAGCAATACAAGCCGTTGCCAATGGAGAAGCCGATCTTCCTATGAAAGGAAAACTTAACACCTCTGAGATTTTATCGGTATATTTAAAGGATGAATATGGTTTAAAAACAGGAAAAACGATGAATTTAGTCTGTGTCTTTGAAATACCCAGATACCACAAGTTGTTGATAATCTCTGATGCTGGTATGGTGATTGCTCCAACTCTTGAACAAAAAGTTGATATTATAAACAACGCTGTGTCAGTAGCCCATAAGTTAGGTATAGAAACACCAAAAGTTGCCGTTGTAGGGGCATTAGAGCAGGTTAACCCCAAGATGCCTGCAACAGTAGAAGCGGCAATATTAGCACAAATGAACAGAAGAGGCCAGATAAAAGGATGCATAGTAGACGGACCTTTTGCTATGGACAATGCCATTTCTAAAGAAGCTGCTACACACAAAGGAATAAACAGTGAAGTCGCTGGAGATGCGGATATATTAATCATGCCCGATATAGAAGCGGGAAACATATTGTATAAGACCTTAGTATATTTCGCCGATGCAAAGCTGGCGAGTTCAATTGTAGGGGGCAAAAAACCGGTAGTTTTAACCTCTAGAGCCGATAGTGATGAATCCAAACTCAACGCCATGGCGTTTTCAATCTTGATGTCTTAAATTTAAAAAGGAGAATTCATATGTATAAAATTCTCGTTATAAATCCAGGGTCCACATCGACTAAAATTGCTGTTTATGAAGATGAAAATCAAAGGCTAAAAAAAGTCATAGATCACGATGTGAACGAATTGAAAAAATACAAGACTGTTGCCGATCAATACGAATTGAGGAAGAATACGATTTTACAGTTTTTGAATGAAGAAGGAATAAACTTACACAGTTTTTCAGCCATCATTGGGCGCGGAGGACTCTTAAGACCTATACCAAGTGGAACTTATGAAATAACTGATCAGATGTTAGAAGAGTTACAAAAAGCCAAATACGGAGAACACGAATCAAATTTAGGGGCTCTTATAGCAAACGAACTAGCTGAACAGATTGGTGTAAAAGCTTACATAGCCGATCCCGTTGTGGTGGATGAGATGGAAGATATAGCAAGAGTTTCAGGTCACCCTTTCTTTCAAAGAAAATCGATTTTTCATGCTTTAAATCAAAAAGCAGTAGCAAGATCGCTCAGTGAAAAATTAGGCCGTGATTATTATGACTTGAATCTCATCGTTGTTCATATGGGCGGGGGGATATCCATCGGAGCACACAAAAAAGGCAGGGTAATTGATGTGAACAATGCCCTTGATGGAGATGGCCCTTTCACCCCCGAAAGATCTGGGACGTTGCCCCTTGTTGGGTTTATAGACCTTTGCTACTCAGGAAAGTATTCTGAAGGTGAAATAAGAAAGTTCATAAAAGGTAATGGAGGGTTAATTGCTTATTTAGGTACTAACGATGTGAGAGAGGTCGTAAAAAGAATAAAAAACGGGGATAAAAAAGCCGAATTAGTATATTCTGGGTTGATACATCAAATCGTTAAATGGATAGGTAAAATGTCAGCAGTTTTGAATTTTGACGTTGATGCCATAGCTTTAACTGGCGGAATGGCATACGAAAATGAGTTTCTTGTTCCTCAAATAAAAGAAAAAGTAAGTTTCATCGCCCCAGTGTATGTGTTTCCTGGAGGAGACGAAGAAAAAGCCTTAGCCTTAGCGGCGCTTAGAGTATTAAAAAAAGAAGAACAAGCAAAAACGTACTAATAAGGAGCTCTAAATACATGTTGAAAAATTTATTAAAAGATTATCAAGTTCATATTTTTGTTGGGATGTTTGGTTCTGGAAAAACGGAAGTTTCTATGAACGTAGCCTTGGAATTAAAAAAAGAGAACAAGAATGTAGCAATTGCGGATTTGGATATAATAAGCCCGTATTTTCGGGTAAGAGATAAAATTGAAGAATTGAATCGAAAAGATATTAAGGTAATCGCTCCCCCAGAAAAATACATGCATGCAGACGTTCCCATTGTACCTGGTGAGATAGGAGGATACATAACAAACCAAGATTATAAAACGGTAATAGACGTCGGGGGAAACGAAGATGGTGTAAAAGTTTTAGGATCTTTAAAAAATTATATAGATAATGCAAAATGTGCTCTGTATTTTGTAATCAACACGAGAAGACCTTTTATGGATACTAAGGAATATATAATAAAAAATTTGCAATCTCTAGAAAATAGTTCACGATTAAAAATAAATTATTTAGTTGTAAATTCAAACATTCAAAATGAAACAACTAAAGAAATCATAGAAGAAGGAGAAAACATAATAGGAGAAGTATCCAACATAACAAATATTCCCATCAAATTTACAGTAGTAACTAGAGATTTAGAGGATAAGATAAACACTAAGTTTGAAAAATTTGTGATTCAAAGATTTTTTGGGAACTATGGTTTTTGCTGATCTGTGCAAAATAGTTTGTTTGCAATGCTTTAGAAATGTCTCCCAAAATCTCGTTTGCTACGCTTTTGCAGCTCTGTGCAAAAAGTTTTTTTGGGATAAATTTAAATTTGGGGGTTCTTAAGGGGGTATCCCCTTTTGCAGCTCTGTGCAAAAAGTTTTTTTGGGATAAATTTAAATTTGGGGGTTCTTAAGGGGGTACCCCCCTTAATGCCAATAAATGATTGGAGGGAAAACGATGAAAGAGACAAAGTTTGCAATTGATATCGATAAAGAAAGGTGCAAAGGGTGCGGTCTCTGTATTCAAGCTTGTCCCAAAGATGTCCTTGAATTTTCTAAAGGGTACAACAACAAAGGGTATCATCCAGCACAAGTTAAAAACATCGAAAATTGTATAGGATGCGGTTTTTGCTATCAAATGTGTCCCGATGTATGTATAACTGTAAAAGTACTAGAAAAGGCAAGGAGTTGATTTTTATGGAAAAAACCGAAAAAGTTATGGTTAAGGGTACAGAAGCAATAGGTGAAGCTGCAATAAGAGCAGGATGTAGATTATATTTTGGTTACCCAATTACTCCTCAAAGTGAATTAACAGAATACATGGCAAGAAGATTACCTGAAGTAAATGGGACTTTTTTACAAGCTGAAAGTGAAGTTGCCGTGGCAAATATGATATATGGAGCAGCTAGCACCGGAAAAAGGGTTATGACCTCCACTTCTTCTCCTGGATTCTCTTTAATGCAAGAAGGGGTTTCTTACATAGCAGGGGCTGAACTCCCATGCGTTTTTGTAAACGTGATGAGAGGAGGACCTGGCTTAGGAGATATTCAACCAGCGCAATCAGACTATTTTCAAGCCACAAAAGGGGGCGGACATGGCGATTATAAATTGATCGTATATGGTCCTGAATCCCTTCAAGAAGCTGTTGAATTGACCATTCGTGCTTTCGATGTAGCCGATAAGTACAGAATCCCAGTGTTAGTGTTAACAGATGGATTACTTGGTCAAATGATGGAGCCAGTTTCATTTCCTAGCTTTAAAAATCTAAACACTTTACCCGATCATTCGGATTGGGCATTGACTGGAACAAAAATGCAGCGAGAAGTACACAGAGTTACATCTTTTGATTTGGACCCTGTGAAATTAGAAAAAATGAATATTCAAAGACATGAAAAATACAAAACAATAGTAAAAGAAGAAAAACTATTTGAAGAATACAAATTAAACGATGCGGAAATTGTGTTGGTTGCCTATGGGACGATGGGAAGAATAGTAAAATCAGTTGCAGATAGTGCCAGAGAAAAAGGCGTAAAAGCGGGGGTATTTCGCCCAATAAGTTTATGGCCCTTTCCATATGAAGAATTAGGAAGATACGCTGAAAACGCTAAATTGTTCTTCACAGTAGAAATGAGTTTTGGTCAGATGGTGGAAGATGTAAGACTGGCAGTCAACGGAAAAAAGCCTGTAGAATTTTATGGAAGAACAGGCGGTATAATTCCAACCCCGGGAGAAGTATTGGCAAAATTAATGGAAATAATTTAAAAGAAGGTGAAGTTAATGGCCTATGCAGAAAGGTTTAAAGCACCAACATCATTAAGTGGAAAAGAGTTTACATATTGCCCAGGATGTTCTCACGGAATTGTTCATAGATTGATCGCTGAAGTAATAGACGAACTTGACATACAAGGGAAAACTATAATGGTTGCACCTGTTGGATGTTCCGTATTTGCTTACGAATTTTTTGATGTAGATGGCACTGTAGCAGCTCACGGAAGGGCACCTGCCGTAGCTACTGGTATTAAAAGAGCCAGCCCAGATAATGTTGTTTTTACATACCAAGGAGACGGTGATTTAGCAGCTATTGGAACCGCAGAAATAATACATGCAGCAAACAGAGGAGAACGTATTACAACCATTTTTATAAACAATGCTATATACGGTATGACAGGAGGGCAAATGGCACCAACTACCCTTTTAGGAATGAAAACTACAACTACCCCATATGGAAGAAGAGAAAATATTGAAGGGTATCCCATTCATGTTTCAGAAGTTCTAAAAGAATTGTCAGGAGTGGCGTTTCTAGCTCGTACAAAAGTTACAACTCCACAAGACGTAATAAAAACAAAAAAGTATTTAAAAAAGGCTTTTTATGCTCAACTCAATAATATAGGTTTTGGTTTAGTTGAAGTTTTATCAACATGTCCCACTAATTGGGGATTAACACCCATAGAATCTATGAAGTGGTTGGAAGATAATATGGTAAAAGAGTTCCCTTTAGGTGTATATGTTGATAAAGTTGGAGAAGTTCGCTAATCATCTTATATTCCCTTGTTCTTACAAATATCAAAGGGAATAAATAAATGGAGGTGTTTTTATGTCATACCATGGATTAATAGCCGCCGGCTTTGGTGGACAAGGTGTCATGCTTTTCGGTCAGATAATTTCTTTAGCGGCTATGATTGATGGAAAATATACCACATGGCTTCCATCCTACGGACCTGAAATGCGAGGTGGAACAGCTAACTGTACGGTAATAATCTCTGATGAATACATTGCCTCGCCAGTTTTAGACGAACCAAATGAAGTTGCTGCCTTCAATATTCCGTCTATGATAAAGTTTGAAAAAACATTGAAAGAGAATGGGCTATTGTTGATCAACTCTTCTGTGATCGATAGGAAACCAGAAAGAAAAGACATACAGTTAGTAAAAGTACCAGCCAATGAAATAGCAGACGAGCTTGGGAATTTAAAAGTTTTAAATATGGTTATGCTTGGAGCTTACTTAAAAGCAACTCAAGCGGTAAGCTTTGAAGCCGTAGAAGAAGCGTTGAAAGAAAAGTTGACAGGGAAAAAGGGAAAATTGCTAGAAATAAATTTAAAAGCAATAAAAGCAGGAATGAAAGAAACTGTAAAATAAGAAAATAATATAATAAATGCTGGGAATTTTCCAGCATTTATTATTTTTAATGGCGGAGAGAGTGGGATTTGAACCCACGGACAGCTTTTAACCGTCACACGCTCTCCAGGCGTGCGCCTTCGACCACTCGGCCATCTCTCCATAATAGTTATTAACTTTTCCGAAAGTTATTATATCATAATAATCCCTTACCGTCAACCATCCACAAAACTAAATGTCGTTATATTTTAGATAATCCCAAATTAGGAACAACATCCAACTCTAACGTATCAAACATGTTTCTTACATATTTTTCGTATCCAGCCCGGCATATCATTGCTGCATTATCAGTACATAACGATTGTCTTGGATAATAGATATTCAATTTGTCTTTAAAAGCATTCAATTTTTCTCTCAACAGGGAGTTTGCAGCAACTCCCCCTGCTATTACAATATCTTTTATATTTTCTTTAATCGCAAATTTAGTAACTTTATGAACAAGGGTGTCTATTATCGCTTCTTGAAATGAAGCGGCTATATCTTCTTTTTTTGCCTGCGGATAATCTCTTACAAAATACAAAACAGATGTTTTTAAGCCAGAAAAAGAAAAGTCGTATTCTTTATCGTACAAGGGTCTAGGAAAATCGTACAATTTTTGAGCCTTTTTTGAAATTTCATCTATAACTGGTCCTCCTGGATAACCCAAATCCAAAATCCTGGCGACTTTATCAAAGGCTTCTCCTGCCGCATCATCACGTGTTTCCCCTATTATTTCAAAGTCTAAATAATCTTTAACCAGCAAAATTGCTGTATGTCCACCGGAAACTAATAATGTGACAAAAGGAGGTTTCAGATTTGGGAAATCGAGAAAGTTAGCGTATATATGCCCCATTAAATGATTTACACCAATTAACGGTTTCCCCAAGGACAAAGACATCCCCTTAGCAAAACTCACCCCGATAAGTAAAGCCCCGATTAATCCAGGGCCGAAAGATACACTAACTGCATCTATGTCGTTTGGGGTAATTTGTGCCTCTTCGAAGGCTTTCAAACTTAGTTTGTACAAAACTTCGACATGTTTTCGAGCGGCAACTTCTGGTACAACTCCTCCAAATACCTTATGAACATCGATCTGTGAATTAACTAAATTAGAAAGCAGTTGATCTTTACCTTTTAATATCGCCACAGCCGTTTCATCACAAGATGTTTCTATTCCAAAAATGATTGGATCTTTTTCACTTTCTAATATGTTCAAGCGCTTTCTTTCCTTTTCACGGCTGGTTTTTTCTTAGTTACTACCTCTTCATCTATAACAATTTTATTAATTTTATTTTTTATCTCCGGAGCTTCATACATTACATCGAGCATTATCTCTTCAAATATTGTTTTTAAAGCCCTTGCACCCGTGCCTCGTTTCAAGGCTTGCGAACATATCTCTTTCATAGCTTCAGCAGTAATTTCTAGCTTTATACCTTCTATTTCCAACATCTTTTGATATTGTTTGAATAAAGCATTCTTTGGCTCCATGGCGATCTTAATGAGGTCTTCTTCATCCAAATCGTTGAGGGTTGCAACGACAGGGAACCTACCAACAAATTCTGGAATTAACCCATACTTAATAAGATCATCTTGGACAATATTTTTTAAGACCTCACCATCTCTCTGTTTGTTGTTACTTTTTATGTCGGCTCCAAATCCTAAAGAAGAATCCTTTACCCTGTGTTTTATTATGTCTGTCAAACCGTCAAACGCCCCTCCTGCAATAAAAAGAATCTTTGAGGTATCTATTTGGATAAATTCTTGGTAAGGATGTTTTCTTCCTCCTTGAGGGGGAACGTTTGCTAAAGTCCCTTCAACAATTTTAAGTAGTGCCTGTTGCACTCCTTCACCAGAAACGTCCCTGGTGATTGATGGGTTTGGCGATTTCCTTGATATTTTATCAATTTCATCGATATAAATTATCCCTTTTTCAGCTTTTTTTACATCATAATCACAAGCTTGCAAAAGCCTCAGTATAACGTTTTCAACATCTTCTCCAACGTATCCAGCTTCAGTCAAAGTGGTAGCATCTGCAATGGCAAAGGGAACATCTAATATCCGAGCCAAAGTTTGAGCGATCAAAGTCTTTCCAGTACCTGTGGGACCGATCAATAAAACGTTAGATTTATCTAACTCAACATCATTGATATTCTTTGAAGAATATATTCTCTTATAATGATTGTAAACAGCAACAGAAATTATTTTCTTAGCTGTTTCTTGACCAATTACATATTTATCAAGTTCTGATTTTATCTGTCGTGGAGTTGGAAGGGGTTTAACTTTTGTTTCAGTCTTTTCCCCGTTTTTTGTTTTATTCTCTTCAACTAACTCTTGAAAAAGATTAATACACTCGTCACAAATATAAATACCGTTAGGACCGGCAATTAAAGCCCCTGCTTGGCTTGCTGGTTTCCCACAAAAAGAGCAATACTTTTCTGACATCAATAATTCCTCCTGTTCTGTGTTTCTTTACTCTGTTTAAGATCGAGACTAATTATACCATGTATATGTTAACATAAATTCACAATAAACTCATATATTTATCCCCACTATCGGGGGCAATGGTAACAATTCTTCTGCCTTTTTCCATTCTATCGGCTAATTTGATGGCTGCCAGTATATTTGCGCCTGAAGATATCCCTACAAACAATCCTTCGTCTTTTGCAAGTTGTTTAGTCATTTCAATAGCTTCTTCGTCATTTATCTGGATTACTTCATCGATTAGATTCTGATCCAAATTATCTGGAATGAATCCTGCTCCTATACCTTGAATCTTATGTTTACCAGGGTTACCTCCAGATATAACAGGTGAACTGGTTGGTTCTACTGCCACTATTCTAACACATTCTGAAAATGCTTTTTTTAACGCCCTCGCTACCCCAGTTATTGTACCACCGGTTCCTACTCCTGCAACAAAAGCTTCCAAAGAATAGTCCATCTGTTTGATAATTTCAGGTCCGGTAGTTACTTCATGTGAATATGGATTGGCAGGATTTGAGAACTGATTGGGCATATACCCTTTTGTTTCGTTCACAATCTCTAAAGCTTTGTTAATTGCTCCTTTCATTCCTTGATCGGCGGGAGTAAGTATCAACTCGGCACCAAAAAACTTTAAAATTTTCTTTCTTTCTTCACTCATACTTTCAGGCATAGTTAATATGACTCGATAACCTCTGCTTCTACCAATTGCTGCCAAAGCTATGCCGGTGTTTCCACTCGTTGGTTCTACAATTATATTTTGGCTTTCATTAAGTTTGTTCTTAATTTCACCATCTCTTATCATAAAAAATGCAGGCCTATCTTTTACACTACCTGCGGGATTATTTTTTTCTAATTTAACAAAAACCCTTCCAGGTTGAATAATCTTTGATAATGTAATAATTGGAGTGTTCCCTATCGACGTGTAAATCAAAAGATCACCTTCCATATGTTTAATTTTATTTCAGATTAGATTCAACAAAAAATCTTTCACTGTTAAAAGTTTTTAAATAGAATCATTTAAATTACAAAATCCGAGTTTATCGTATTGTTTAAGTCATAGTAATTAGAAGAGGGACAATTGATTTTTTTAATTTTTGCCGGTACCCCAACTGCCAATGATTTAGGCGGCACATCCATTAAAACGACAGAGTTAGCGCCAATGACCGATTCATCTCCTATGTATATATGTCCAAGAACTTTAGCTCCAGCACCGATCATAACATTTTTACCAACTATTGGGTGTCTTTTTCCGGTGGTAACAGTTTTAGCTCCCAGAGTTACCCCATGGTAGATCAATGTCCCGCTACCAACGCTCGCAGTTTCTCCAATAACAACGCCAAAACCGTGGTCAATGACTACTCCAGGTTCAATATAGGCTGCGGGATGTATATCCATAGAATGTACTATCTTACTCAACACATATATAATGTAAGAAACAGGATATATCTTGTACCTATAAAAGAAATTAGCAAAACGGTAAGCCATCAACCCGTGAAAAGGGATGGAAGTGAAAAATACCTTCCACTTGTTTTTTGCAACCGGATCTTTCTCGACGTACATATCTAAATCTTTTGATAAAGACTTGAAAATTCTTCCAAAATCCCGAAAGAAACTTAAAATACTTCTCATACATTTCCTCCCCGACTAAATTAAATATAACTAAAATTGTCGCTATTACAACAAAATTATATCCTAATTTCTTTTCAAGAGAACGATGTTTTTCTAAATTACTGTTAACGCTTTATCTCGGGGAGATAATTTAGTTAAGTTAACTTTCTGAACTCTTGAACTAAGAAACTGGCCCTTTTTTCGTTTTTCTTTTCTACCAAAACTAATTCTTTGGGGGATAAGTAAAATATTATATTTTCTGACATTCTCGATAAAATTGAGCGAATTTTTCTAATATGTATCGTTATTAAATATTGATTTTCAAAAGAATAGGGCAATTTAAAAGATATTTTTGAATTGTTGTTTTCTTTGTAAATGTAGCTGTTTCCTTTATTTAAGAGTAAATAGGCAATATTACTTTCAGAAAATGTTACATATAGTTTTGACAAAACCTTTTTTAATTCCCTTGTGTTGATCTCTTTTTCTTCGACAAAGCTCTTTTGGGTTACCAACAAATTTTTATTGTAAGAAGGCATGGACGAACATATTTTAATGAATATTCCTGGCATTCTTAATACAATATCTTTTTTGTCTATACCAAAATCGAGGATAGAACTTTTTTTCAAAAGGTTTAAAGATTTAACTATATGCCGGGCGGAAATAAACGGAATTTCTCTATGAAACTCTTCCCGGACATTTCCGTAGATGCTGTTCAATTTATAATAATTACTCATATAACCAAAAATTAAGTTATCATTGAACGTAAAAAAGTCAATGACATCTCCTTCGTTGGCAGAAGCAGAAACAAAATCAAGTTTATTAAGAAAAGATCCTATTTCTTTCTTGCTTAATAAAGTAAATTCTCTACTAACCTCGATTTGTTGGGTATCCATCTTTTCGATTTTACTATTCAATGTGATCCCTTGAATTTCAAAGGATATGAGCTTATCTTCTACAGTTAATTTAACCAAAGAATCATCTTTTAACTTCGTATCCCTTATAATTCCCTTTAAGTATTGAATTGGAACGGAGGCAACCCCATCAAACGGAAGGAATTCTTTGGTAATATTCAGATATATCTTCGCACATCCATCTGTCGCATAAATTTTGAGAGCCCTGTCATAATAAAAGTAAGCATTTCTGAAGGAAGGTTCAACGGAACCACAGAATGCGTCAAGAAGTTTTGTAATATTTTTTAATTCACCATAAGTCAACCAACCTTCCATTTATTTCATCCTTTAAATAGTGACATTTGATTTGTTTCTGGCAAGTCTTTCAATACTCCTAATTCCCTTAAAGTCTCAACGTTCGTTCTGTTACACCCACTCTTTGCAGCAAAATCTTCTATGGATTTAAACCCGCTCTCTCTTGATTTAATAATATTTTCTGCAGCTTTTTCGCCTAGATTAGGTACCTTGATAAAAGGCACAACAAGAGAATTTCCATCTATCAAAAACTTTTTTGAATCAGACTTGTTCAAATCAACCATTTTAAAATTATAACCTCTGAGCATCATTTCCAATGCCAACTCTAATACGACCATCTCATTTTTTTTGCGAACATCCAAATCCATATTACGCAGTTCAAATATCCTTTTTTTGATGGCATCTCTACCGGAGAAAATGACTTTTAAGTTGAATTCATCACCTTTGACGGTAAAATACGTAGAATAAAAAGCTAAAGGATAATGAACTTTAAACCATGCGATTCTAAAGGCCATACTAACGTAAGCAGCCGCATGAGCTTTTGGAAAGAGATATTTAATTTTTTGACAAGAGATGATGAACCATTCAGGCACTTTTAATTCTTTCATTAGTTCAATGTCTTCTTCGTCGATACCTTTGCCTTTTCTCACCTTTTCCATTATCGAAAAAGCACTTTTGGGTGGAGCGCCTTTGGATAGTAAATAATTCATTATATCATCTCTACAAGAAATTACCTCGTCTAAAGTTGCAATCTTCCTGTCTATCCAGTTTTTAGCTATTCCAGCCCATACATCGGTGCCATGTGATAAGCCAGATATTCTTACCAATTCAGAAAAACTCTTTGGCCTTGTGTCTTCCAACATCATTCTGACAAAAGTAGTACCAAACTCCGGGACCCCTAACGTTCCAACGGTTGTACCCAATTCATTTTTTAAGTCTATTTTCAATGCTTTTGTAGAAGAGAACAAACTCAAGGTTTTCTTATCGTCCATGGGAATAGTCATGGGGTCTACCCCAGTTAAATCAGACATCATTTTAATGAATGTAGGGTCATCGTGCCCGAGTGCATCTAACTTTACAAGATCGTTATGTATTACGTGGTAATCAAAATGAGTAGTTTGAACATTTGATTTATTATCATTGGCGGGGAACTGAATCGGTGTGTAATCGTAAACTTCCTCTTCTTTTGGAACTATCATTAATCCACCCGGATGTTGTCCTGTCGTTCGTTTTACCCCTGTTATCGCCTTGACTATTCTCATTATTTCACTATTTTTTACTATCCCCTGCTCTTCGCAATATTTTTTAGCGAAGCCAAAGGCAGTTCTATCTGCAATTGTTGATATAGTACCCGCTCGAAAAACATGATCTTCTCCGAACATTTTTTCTATGTATTTATGTGCCATGTTTTGGTAATCTCCAGAAAAATTCAAATCTATATCGGGTATTTTGTCACCTTCAAATCCCATGAATGTTTCAAATGGGATATCTTGGCCATCTTTTTTCATTTTTGCTCCACATTTTTCACATTTTTTATCGACAAGATCATACCCAGAACCTATTTCCTCTTTATCAAAAAACTCCACATTTTTACAACTTGGACATATATAATGAGGAGGTAGAGGATTTATCTCAGTTATTCCCAACATAGTAGCCACCAAAGAAGAACCAACGGAACCCCTGGAACCAACCAAGTACCCATCTTCTAAAGATTTTTGTACGATTTTTTGGGCAATTAGATAAAGTACCGCATAACCATGTTTTACGATGGATTCTAGTTCTCTATTCAATCGGCTTTCAACAATTTCTGGTAAAGGATTCCCATATATTTCATACGCTTTTTTCTTCGCAAGTTCTTCTATCTCTACTTCTGCATTCTCTATTTTTGGAGGATGAAGTTTGTTACTAAGAGGCTTTATTATTTCTATTTGATCTGCAATCTCATTAGTATTGGTTATGACAATTTTCTCGGCAATTTCTTTATCCCCAAAAATTCTTTGAGCTTCTTCTATCATCTCATCAGTTGTACGCAAATATCTGTGTGCAGAAGAAGTCTTTCTCTTTTCCCCAACTTTTAATGCGTTGTAAAAGATTTGGTCTTCTTTATCTAAGTAATGAGCGTTTGAGACCATTACAACTGGCATGTTCAATTCGTTACCAAGGTTATATATATCTTGATAGATCTTTTTTAATTGTTCTTCTGAAATAGTTTTATCTGATAAAGCATCCAATGGAGTTAATTCCAGATAATCGTAAAATTTGGCGATTTCGATAATTTCATCATGAGATCCACCTCTGAGATAGGTCTGAAAGATTTCTCCATCTTCGGTTCCACTACTACCTATAAGCAAACCTTCTCTCATTCGGGATAGTTCACTTTTTAAAATCCTAGGTACTCTGTAAAAATATTTTACATGGGCATTTGAAACAAGTTTATAAAGGTTTTTAAGACCGGTTTTGTTTTTGACCAAAATAGTCGTATCGTTCGGTTGGATTCTCTTAAAATCTATGAATTTTTTTAATTTTTCAAGATCAGACAACATTTCCACATTCTGGGATTTTGCCATTTCTATAAGTTTTAAAAACACCAAAGCGGTTATATTAGCGTCTTCATGAGCCCTATGGTGTTCAAAACTACCGAGTTTTAGCTCCTCAACTACCTTAGCCAAGCCATAGCTTTTCAAAGTTAACAAGGATTTTGAAAGGGCTACGGTATCTATATAAGTTTGCTCAAAGTGTTCATTATAAACTCTTCTAACCCATTCCCGTATAAAACGGTAATCAAAAATTGCGTTATGTGCAACTAAAACCGCACCTTCTATGAAACTCAAAAATTGAGGTAGGACTTCCTCTATCGGTTTTTCAACTTCCAGCATCTGATTCGTTATACCTGTGAAATTACTTGTAAAGTTTGAGACAGGTTTTCTTGGCTTCACCAAACGATGAAACTTAGACACGATTTTCATATTCTTTATTTTCACGGCACCAATCTCAATAATTTCGTTCATGGCAGGTTCTAATCCAGTGGTTTCCAAGTCAAAAACAACAAACTCAGTTTCACTTATTTTTTTATCTTTTGTCAGCAAACTTATAATATTTACAAATTCATCAACGACATATGCTTGAATCCCAAAAATTGGTTTAATACCTACTGCGACCGCTTTTTCATAAAATTCTGGAATACTTTGAACAACACCAGAATCAGTTATAGCTACCGCCTTATGGCCCCAATTTTTTATGGTCTTCACTATTTCGCCCACATCGAGTAAACCTTCCATAGCACTTAGTTTTGAATGCAAATGAAGCTCCACCCTTTTTGTGGGGTAGTTATCTTTCCTTTCGAGAGTTTCTTCTTTTAACTTAACTATATTTGTAGGTCTAATTGCAAATTCATGACTAAAAGAATCATAAAAAATGCTTCCTTCAATTAATACGTTATCTCCCTCATCTAATTCATTGTTTAAATTATTAGCCGTTTCAGAAAATGTTTTTACAACCGCGGAACTTTTTTTATCAGTGATATAAAGAGTAGATATAGGACCTTTTTCATTGTACTCTTTGTAAAATATTTTCCCGTTAACTACCACGTTACTTCCTTCATTTGAAGGAAGTAACGATAACGGTTGTGGTACCTTTTTAAAATCCCTTCCCATAATTACGACTCTTTCTGTATCATCTAATTTTTTGGAAATATCTGAATTAGACATCAAGTTACTATCCTCGGTATCAGACCTGTGATAACTATCATCGATAAAAGTGGGTTTTAAACTTTCATCTATCATGATTTGATAAGGGATTCTGTCACCGAGATATTTAAATAAAATATTATCCAATTCCTCTTTTTCTTTTGTTAGCCTGTTTATTACTATCGGTGAGTACGTTTTAAATACTATTTTGTTTTTTTGGTTATATTCTGGCTTTAAAAGTCTTAGATAATCTTTTAAACGATGATTCATTATCAACTGTTGCCAATTTCTTACGATAAATTCAGGTCCTTCATCATTTGTAAAAGAGATTTTGACTTCTCTCTTGAGAAGTCTACTAAAGAAAAGCTTCAATGAAGCTTCATCGATATCTTTACCTATATCCTGTAAATTGATTTCTGCCTCTTCGTCTTTTACAATGATTTCTCCACTTAGTTCAAAAGGAACAAAACCTACATTTTCCATCAAGAAATTTCTAATATCCTGCATTTTTGAAACTCCTCCTAAAATTTCCATGACAAAAAGCCGTGGCTAATGCGTCTGCTGCATCATCAGGAGTTGGTGTTTTTTCCAACTTCAATAATAATTTTAAAGTCCTTTGAATCTGTCCTTTTTCAGCCCTTCCATATCCTGTAACAGCCTGTTTTATCTGAAAAGGTGTGTATTCATAAATTGGTATATTTTCTTTTTCTAAACAAAGTAGAATAACACCTCTAGCCTCTCCTACCTGTATGGCGGTTGCAACGTTTTTAAAGAAGTACAATTTTTCTACAGCAGATTCATCAGGCTTATAGGTTTCTATTAAGTTTCTAAGCTGTTCGTCTATGTTCAGTAACCTTTTGGGAAGTTCGTCTTCTTTGCTGGTGTATATTACACCATAATCAATTAAGTTGAACATGTTACCTTTTTTTTCAAGGACGCCGTATCCTATCCTCCCGTAGCCGGGATCTATTCCCAAAATTACCATTAAAGTACACTCCAAATACATTCAATTTCTTCTATTTCTTTGGGGATTTCTCTGGACAAGTTTTCGCATCCATTCTCAGTTATTAGAAGATCATCTTCTATGCGAACGCCGATACCCTCTTCTTCTATATAAAGGCCTGGTTCATTGGTAATAACCATTCCTGGTTTTAAAGGAATATTCTTACCTCCTACGTCATGGGTATCCAAACCTAAAAAGTGACTCACAGAATGAAAATAATATTTTGAAAGTTCTTCATCGGTTTTAATCAATCCTATTTTTTTACAACTTTCTGCTAACGATGTCTTAGCAATTTCATTCAATTCAAAAAGGGTCAAACCTGGTTTTACTTGTGACTGAACTTCTTTCTGGGTATTTAAAACAATTTGGTAAATTTCTGCTTGTCTTGGGGAAAACTGTCTAGTTATGGGGAAAGTTCTTGATATATCCCCACTATAGTAATTATATTGTGCCCCCAAGTCCAACAATACTAAATCGCCCTCTTGTGTTTTTCGTTCGTTGGCAGAGTAATGTAAAATCGTAGAGTTTGGTCCTGAAGCTACTATTGGTTTAAAAGCAAAATCTTTTACCCCACTTTTTCTTAAAGAAAAATCGAAATATGCTTCGAGCTCGTACTCGTACATTCCAGGTTTTGAATTTTTTATTATGTTCAAAATCCCTTCTCTTGTAATTTCAATAGCTTTCTTAATATTATTAATTTCTTCTTCATCTTTAATAGTTCTCAATTCTGCGATTTTTGCTGAAACATCTTTTACACTGACATATGGAAATAATCTTTGTATTTCTTGAGCAATTAGCTTTTCTTTTGTCAAATTTTCCCAATGAGGAGATTTTAAATACAAATATAGACTCTTAATGTTAAACCTTGATAAGGTGTCTCCAATATATCCATTTAATTCATCCAAAAAAGATATATCTTCTTCTTGAATTTTACTAAACTTAGAACAATGTTCTTTGCTTGGTTTTTCACCAACCCACCTAGCTAACTTTGGATCGTTTCTTTCTATGAATAGTTTTTCAACTGTTTTTGATTCGGTTTTGTGAATTACTAAATAAGCGTTTTCTATATCTAAATCAGTAAAATAATAGAAGTTTCGATCCGGAGTAAAGCTATAGGTTTCGTCTGCGCTTTTTACTGGACTCTTTCCTGAGTAAAGAATCAACATCGAACCTTCTTCCAAACTGCTGCTTATTTTCTCTCTTCTACTTTTCACATCAGCCATATTGACCCCTCCTAATCCGGGGGCGTTAAGGGGATTCCCCCTTAAGAACCCCTAATTTCGCAGAACATCGTTTGCGTAGCAAACGAGAATTTGGAAATTGTTTCTAAATCATTATAAAGAACCATTTTGCACAAAGCTGCAAAAGTTTTAAATCCACTCTTTTTATTATATCATTAAAATATCATACTTTTATTTAAAGAAATAACTTTTTTAGACGATTATATACTAGAAGTTAATCTAAAAAAGGAGTGAGTACAATGTTTGATGATGAGAATATAAAGTTAAAAATAAGTGGTGTAAAAACTGATAATTTAGATATTCCAGTAGATAAGTACAGTACTTTTGAAGAAATGGTACAAGACTATATTAACAAAACGAAAGGCGTTTTAACTAAAATAACCATCAATGAAAAAGAAATTCCTTTGAATTATTACGATGAAATAAAGGATTCTTTCTTTGAAGGTGGAGAAGAGGTAGAGTTGGAATTCACATCAAAAAAAGAAGTTTTGTTCGATCTTATCTCCCAATCACTTGAATATATTAGTAAGGTTAGGGAAAATTTAGAAAGGGTTTCAAAAGAAGTTTTGCTTAATACGAACGAAGGGCATAAAATGCTTAACAGTATTGCAGAAGGTTTGCAAGCACTATTAGACGTCATAGAACAAACACGAGCTTTCAGCGAGGAAGATTTTTACAACCCAGGGGACTTAGACGACGTACAAAATGTTGTCCAAGATATAATTAGATCTCAAGGTGAACAAGATTATTTGGAGCTTTCAGACATCATTGAATTTGATTTCAGTGAAGTTTTGTCTACCTTTGAAACAATTTTAAAAAATGCTCAAAAAACTCTTGAGAAAAAAGGGGTGTAATTTGAATGTACAATAATAATCAAAACGCTAACTATTATTTTGAAAACAGTATAAAAACAGCTAGTCCTGCAAAGTTAGTCGAACTTTTGTATCAAAATTCGATCGAAAGAATAAATAAGGCAATAAAAGCTATTGAAAACAAAAATTTTTCCGAGGCCAATAAACAGATCATAAGAGTTGAAGACATAGTCACAGAACTCAACGTTTCTTTGAATCTTGAAAAAGGTGGAGAGATTGCTAAAAATCTCAGAGCACTATACAATTACATGTATCAAAGATTGTTAGAATCAAATACCAAAAAAGATACTGAAATTTTAAAAGAAGTAAGATCTTTTCTACAAGAGCTCTTAGATACTTGGAAAGAGATTTTGAAAAAAGAAGTCAAAACTTCTCGAGAGTTAAATGCCAAATCCGTCGACCCTAAATTTGATCTTCAATATTAAAAATTCAAAAACCCTCCAAAATCATAAGCGAGTTTGGAGGGTTTTTGTTTAATCAATTCTGAAATCTATCCCATCGTAGATCTTCAACATCTTTATTTCGTGAAGTGATGGCTCCAAAAGCCTTTCTTCAAGAATTTTATCGGTATCTATACTTACTTTTGCAATGACGTCTTCTTCGTCTCCCAATTTAATTAGGGTATCCCCGTGCGGATCTACAGCTATGGAATTTCCACAGAAAGGGATCGAATCTTCAGAGGGCTTACCAACGGCGTTTACACCGATTGCAAACAATTGATTATCTTGTGCTCGAGCGGATGTTCTTACTTCTACTAATTTTTCAAAACCTTTTGGAACAGCAGATGTAATTATTAGTATTTGTGCCCCTCTAAGTGCCATTATCCTATATAATTCAGGAAAGGCATGATCATAACAAATTGATAAACCTATTTTTATACCCTTCCAATCTATTATCTCAATAGACGTTCCTTCGGAAAGTCTAAACTTTTCTTTTGGAAAAACAAAGATTTTTCTATACTTACCAAGTAATTTACCTGATTCATCTATTAAAATCGAGGTATCGTAATACTTGCCAATTATTAAAGGGTCTTTTTCTAAAATGTTTGCAACAATAGAGATGTTGTATTTTTTTGCTATTCTTACAACTTCTTGAGTTGTTTCTCCGTCAGGTATAATTTCGGCAAGATTTTCAGCGTAATTGTTAATACTTTCAAGATCGTATCCTATGTTAAAAAACTCTGGTAGAATGTATAAATCCGCCTTTTTTACTTCTTTTGAAATCAATGAATCTAACTTTTTAAGGTTTGTTCCTTTGTCGTTCAATTTTGAATTTAATTGTACTAAACCAAATATTTTTTTCATAATGATGTCCCCCACTGTATAATGTGTATGGATGTGAAACTATTTGAGAGTGGCTAGTAAAAACTCTATTCCCCTTCTTTTTATTCTTACATCGTTCAACTTTACAATTATATGTTCTATTTTTGAAGAATCCACACGTTCAATTTTAGATCTGTTATATAACGAGGATAACTCTAATTCTAACGCTTTTCTCATTAATTTATACTTTTCAAAATGCAATTCGTATCTACTAATACCTTGAGTTTCCTTTATTTTCTTATCTACATCCTTTATTTGTTCTTTAAGATCTCTGACTTCTCTTTCCATTTTATTTATTATACTTATATCCGGTTTTGAAAGATCTTCAGAGATATCCCACGTAAATTTAGGATATACGATGTTAACTTTTGAGCCTTGATCATCAGAAAAAGTATTTAAAGATAGCTTAGGTATTTTTAACGTTAATATCTCTTTTGGCTTGATCGTCCCATCAAATTCTTCTAATTCGTTCTCTAACAAATCGGTTTTTATTGCTTTTTGAGGTAATCTTATCTCTTTTTTCTTGTGAGTAGGATTAAAAAACCGTAGAGTCATCCCTTCTTTGTCTATTGAGGGTTTCATATTCACAAATTCTATATTTTCGTCCACTGAAGAATAGAATTTATGAACCACCCTGGCCTGGTTTTCTAAGCTTGAATTATTAATATGTTTATAAAACAATAAAGGTGGATTGATAAAGGAATTTTTGTATTTCAAAAAATCATTTTTTGGTGATATACAAAAGGCGGTCTCGATTTTCATTTTTCTTTTTACTTCTGCTCCAGGAGTATACATTACGGGACCGGCATCTCCAATTCTTCCTTTTACGTTTTCGAGAGAAAGCCAACTTACGGATCTTAATAAAATTAAAGAAACAGCTTTTTTTGAAGAAAACGCCCCAGACGGGGTCAAGGATGTCGTAGAATGTGTGGTATAACTATAAATCCCTTTTGCCATAAAGGCTGCAAAATAGTCATCCTTTTCTAAACCAACGTAGTCCTTCATAGGAAAAACGTTATTAAAAGCGATTTCTCTTGCAGCAACTAAAAACTTTTTCATTTCTTCTTCAGGTTCCTCATATTTTATTTCGTATGGTCTTTTTACAGAATCAAAAGGAGCACCGGCATTTATATCTCCACCTCCGATTAAGGATAAAAGTAATCCATAATCTGATCCTTTTCCCAAAGATTCAATTTCGATGTTGATATAGGGCAATTCTGAAAATGTCAAAGAAAGGGTGAAATCAACTTCTTTACTGGTAAAATCAAGAGCTATTTTGGAGTAGTTATCTGATCGTGCTTTCAATCTCATTCCTGAGAAAGTTAAGTTCAGTTCTTTATCAAAGGCAGAAGAGTATTCATCACCCTTGTCTTCTACCAAAACTGGTTTGATTAAATAATCCTTATTTTCCTTTTTAATATGAAGTTTCCCATTTTCGACGATGGCTTTGAAATGTTTGTTCTCCCAATGAAAACTATTTATGGGTTTTTCCCAATATCTTACTTTATACTTTTTTAAATCAACTTTTGATAAAATACCTGATGGTGCAGAAAATCTATAAAGGGTTTCTTTATTTTCAAATAATACAGGCAATTCCTGAGGATTCAAATTTAGGCAAGTGTAACCTAAAGGTAAAACCTGATCTACCTTATCCAAAACTTTATTTAAAGTTGATTCAAAAATCTCTTTAATTTTATTGTATCTTTCTTCCATGTCTTCATGAATCTGATCTACTCCTACTCCGCCTATGCTGTCGTGGACTAAGTTCATCACTAAATATTCCCAAGCCTTTTGTATCTCTTTATCGTATTCAGAATTATCTACGATAGCAATTAACGGCTCTAATACTTTAGAGAGGATATATTCAGAATGCCAATTCATAATTTTTAAATACTGTCTTGTTGATAAACTACCAGGAAATACCGAAACAATACTTCCATCCATGAGTTCACCAACGTATTCTCCAATTAAAGATGGGTCTTCTTGGTTAAAATACTCTTTTATAAACTCATCTGGAAAAACTGTTTTTAATTCTCCATCAGTGGGATCTTCTGGCACAGGGTCCAGGTCGTATCCATTTAGTAAAGGAAGGTAATTAGTTTTTGAATATTTTTTTAGCTTGTTAATTTCCAACTCCAATCTTTTTTCCATAACTTCTGGATAATCTTTCAACCTCATGATATTCCTATAACTATCTAGTAAATATATTCCATGAATTTTGCTACCATCAGGACTGCTCCAAGTAAACCCAATTTTTGGAAATTTCATTTTTAAACCTCTCCAGAGGAAACAACTTTCTATTTCACATTGAGAATTAATTTGTGCAACTTGAGACAAAAAGCCAAAATTATCCAATAACCAACCTATCTTCATAATATTTCCAAACTTTTTAGCTTCCTGATTACCCAATATAATATTTCTAATTGAGCTTTCTTCAGAGACTCTCCAATCAATTTGTCCGTAGTATGGCCCAAAAGCTATGTTTTTAGAGTATTTTTTCAATTCGTCTTCTGCTTTTTTTCGTTCTTCTCCTTGAAAATTGCTTAGATAATCTTTCACCAGCAACATTTGCCCATCTAACACGAATTTGTATTCAGGATTATTATCAATTAACTGGAAGAGTTTTTGAAATAAACTTGGTAACATTTTTTTTGTTGCGTCAGTGGGAGCGAACCATTCTCTATCCCAATGAGTGTGTGAAATGATGTAGTACATCTCTTCGCCTCCAATTATCCTTTAATTGAACCAGCCTGTATTCCTTGTAAGAGTTGTCTCTGAAAGAATATTATTATTATCAAAATTGGTATCATACCAATTACTATAGCTGCACTAAGTAAACCCCAATCTATACTGTAAAGTCCCAAAAATCTGTACATTGCAACTTGGAAAACAGTCTTACTAGGAGAACTTATTAAGATCATAGGTAAAACAAATTCATTCCATGCAAATCTGAAAGTGAATATGAAAGATATACTTAAACCAGGCCAAGATAAAGGCATTATTACTTTAGTAAATCTTTGCATGGTTGAGGCACCGTCAAGCGCTGCTGCCTCTTCTAAAGAAATAGGGATGGTATCAAAATGATTTTTGAGAATAAAAATATTCAACGGTATTATTAAAACCTGATAAGCAAGAATTACTCCCGCATATGTGTCTAATAAACCCATCCTCTGAAATATCAAATAGAGCGGGATTGTGTTCATAGTTATAGGAATCATAAAAACTCCCATTACTGCAGCTAAAAGTTGCTTTTTTCCTTTGAAGTGGTACCTTGAAAAGGAAAATGCTGCTAATGCTGAAATTATAACACATAGTAAGGTTGCTGGAACCGCTACTATAATACTATTCAGAAAACTTCTCATCATTTGGTCATCTTGAAAAAGAATTTGATAATTTTGAAAGGTCACTTCTTTAGGAATTAAGCTAGGAGGAAATTCTCTTGCTTCCTCCGGTGTTTTCAGTGAAGTAACAAACACCCAAAATATAGGCATTATCGTATAAACAGCAAATATAACAAGAATGATAAATAATATGGCTCTAATTGTTTTATTCTTTTTGGTCATGCCTCCTCACCTCTCAATGCTCGTAGATAAAGGAAAGAAACTGTCAAATTTATAATGAGTAGAACTATTCCTATGGCCGCACCAATAGACAGATTACCTTGCTCAAAACCTTGTTTATACATATACAAAGATGCCGTTGTAGTAGACATTAAAGGCCCTCCTCCTGTCAATACCAACTGAAGATCAAAAAGATTTACACTCCACATAGAAGTAAGGATCAAATTTATCCCTAAAAAAGGTGCCAACAAAGGCAGCGTTATATTGAAAAAACTTTGAAGTGGACCAGCACCATCAATTTTAGCTGCCTCATACAAATTTCTATCGATTGTCAACAACGAGGATTCTTGAAAAAGTATAGAAAACGGCGTACCGAACCATATATTAGCTATCAATAAGGATATCAAGGCCATATTTGGATCTGATATCCAATTTACAGGCTGCATTCCTACTCTTATAAGCAAACCATTTATCAATCCAAAATAATCGTTGTACATCCATTGCCAAGAAAATCCAACAATAGTGGCTGACAAAAGCCATGGAAGTATAAAAAGAACTCTAAAAAATTTAGTTCCCCAAACTCTTTCAATTAAAATTCTGGCTATTAAAAAGCCTATAAAAATTTGAAAAAATACCGATCCTAATACAAAAAAGAGTGTAACTTTTAAAGATTGTAAAAAATATTCATCTTGAAAAATTTTTACCCAGTTTTGGAAACCAACAAAGGGCCAAACGTTGTTTATATTAGTAGTCTTGACATTATGCAATGAAATGCTGAAATTCCAAAATACAGGAAAAATCATCAAAAAAAACATTATGGACAAAGCAGGGAGTAACAATAAAAAAGGCATCCACTTTTTCCTTTGCATTGATTCACCACCTCCGTCTATTCTTCACTAAAAGCAGCCTCCTTTAAAGAAGGAGGACTGCTGTGTTAAAATTTTTACTTTTCAGGAATCCCTTAGAAGATCAAAATTTCTTCAACCTTTTTTGAAGCATTTTTCAGGGCATCCTCTGGAGTTTTTACGCCATAATAGACTTCTTCTATTGCTATTCGCAGTGACTCAGCTATTTGAGGATATTCGGGAATATTTGGTCTTCCTTTCCCAATTGCCACCGCTTTCATAAGATCCTCGAAGAAAGGTATCTCATTTTCAAGAGTCGATTTATAGGGATCTTCTTCGGCTATGGTTTTTTGTGTGGGCAAGTAAACGTATTTAGCCAAAACTGGAGTTAAAACTTCTGGATCAAGCATTATAGTCATCAATTCCCATGCTAACTCGGGATGCTGGGATGTTGAAGGAATAGCTAACAGCCAACCACCCATCATCGTTGAACTTTTCATACCCTCTTCTGGAACTGGAAATCCTGGTATCATACCAATTTGATTGAAATCAAATCCTTCAGGAAATTTCCCTAACAACCAACTTCCTTCGATCATTACGGCAAATCTCTTATCAGCAAATTCTTGGCCCCATTGATGTTGAACTTGTGGCCTTATACCTATCTCTACTTGATCTCTCAAGAAAGTTAGTGCCTTTACCCCTGCCTCGCCATAAAAAGCCGGGTAATACTCTCCATCTTTCTGTTCGAGAATTTCTCCACCATTCATCCATAGATATGGAAACCACATATCAGGTGAATGACTAGCAGCAACCAAATGCATCGGTAATATGCCCTTTTTCATAGTAACAGGAGCTAATTTCTTATAAGCCTCAATGTATCCATCCCAAGTTTTCAGCATTTCGGGATCTACGCCTGCTTCTTCTAACAAATCTTTCCAATACCAAGTTACTCGTGCGTCTGTCCAAGTCCAGATGCTGTAAAACTTGCCATCAAACTTTGAACCGTCTACATTTGCAGGATAAAATTCATCAATCCTTCCCCAAGAGTTAACTTCCTTTGTAATATCTTTTAGAAAACCTGATTGTGCAAACTCTCCCAACCATATTTGATCGACTGAAACTAAATCTCTTGGAGTTTTTCCAGCAGTCAAAGTGATAAGTTTAGACCTCGTATCATCGTATGGAAGTACTTCGTACTCCATAGTGATCTCCATATCTGGATGTCTTTTGTTCAACTCTTCTAAAGCTACTGAAATCAACATGTGCCACCTATCCGCAGGAGCAGCAAATGTTCCAGTTAAAACGACTTTTTCCACTGCTAAAGCCATACTCGAAAAAATAATAACAAATAACACAAAACTCACTAAAAACTTCCTACTCATCTTGATTCCTCCTCACTTGATTTTTTGCCCTGTTGAATCACGCCATACAACTTCAACGGGCAAAGTAATTTTGAAATCCTCGCTATTATTTTCACCCTGAATAATTGAAACTAAATATTTTGCTGCTACCTCACCTATATTTCGTAAAGGTTGCCTTACTGTGGTAAGATTTGGAAAGATACTTTGGGCTATTGGTCTATCATCAAATCCATATAATTTCATTTTTTCTGGTACTGAAAGACCTCTTACTTGCAACGCCGTCAAAGTACTTACCGCTACGATATCGTTACAACAAAAAATAGTATCTACATGGTTCTTCAAACATTTGTCTATAGCTCTGTCCATCTCATTTTTCCCCACTATTTCACTATAAACGGGAATATTATGCTCTTTACAAGCGTCAAACATTCCGTTATATCTTTCTTTCACGGAACTAATAGAAAAATCTTCTTCAGTGAAAAACATTATAGATTTAACCGTTGAATTGTGAATAAGTTCTTTTGTTAAGTTATAAGCACCTAAGTAATTATCAGACTGAACGAGTGGTTTTCTAATATCGTTAACCGTTTTATCTACAAAAACCATAGGAAACTCTTTTTTTAATAACCTTTTGAAGATTTCATCTTCTACCAATTCTTTTGTAGGAAGGATTATATATCCTTTTGGGTTAGAAGAGAGAATATATTTCATTTTTAATTTCGTTATAGAGGAATTAGAATCTATAAACTGAACGAAAGGTTCGTACTCTGTGATGTGATAAGCCTACTCAATCCCCGCCAATATCTCAGAGGTAACTATTTGTAATAAGATGGATTTTCCTCCATTTTTTAAAGAATTAGAAAAAATTAGAAAAATAATAGTATAATTAAAAAACCTGATATCCCTACAACTGCAACCGCAAAAAAATAACAAAAGATCGAGGAGGAAATATTTTGACTAATTTCAAAGAACAAGCTCATAAAATCTTAGAAGAAAGTCTTGTAATCGATGCACACTTTGATT
The DNA here is from genome assembly GCF_000018605.1 of Petrotoga mobilis SJ95. Taxonomy (NCBI): domain Bacteria; kingdom Thermotogati; phylum Thermotogota; class Thermotogae; order Petrotogales; family Petrotogaceae; genus Petrotoga; species Petrotoga mobilis. The sequence continues at coordinate 1,611,893 of NC_010003.1, forward strand.
TACTAATGGATGTGGCAAATCAAAGGAAATATGGGATTCACAAAGTTATAGAAAACGATCATCTTGACAATTTTCGTAAAGGTGGATTAAATGCCGTAGTTTCCTCTTTGTTTATCGAAAGTTTTTTAACCCCCGAAATCTCATTAAGAGAGGCTTTAGACCAAATCAGTTCATTTTACAAGGAATTAGAAGAATCAAGCGATTATTTAATGTTATGTAAATCCTACGAAGATATAATTAAAGCAAAAGAAAGTAATAAAATCGGAATATTTTTATCTTTTGAAGGAGTTGAACCTCTATACAACGATTTAGATTTACTCGATATCTTTTACCGTTTAGGTGTGAGATTTGTCGGGCTGACTTGGAGTAGAAGGAACTACGCTGGTGATGGAAGCAAATTTCTACCGCCAGACCCCAAGAAAAACTCGAACGGTTTATCTGATTTTGGAATTGATTTAGTTAAAAAAGCTCAAAGCTTAGGTATGGTAATAGATGTTAGCCATTTAAACGACAAAGGATTTTGGCAAGTTATCGAGCTTAGTAAAGGACCTATAATAGCTTCCCATTCTGATTGTAGAAAGATAGTAAACTTAGAAAGAAACCTCTCTGATTCACAGATAAAGGCGATAGCAGATACCGATGGAGTAATAGGAATAAACGCCTATAACAAAATCGTATCGAATGATCCGGAAAAAGCCAATGTTGATGATTTAGTTAAACATATAGATCATATTGTAAATTTAGTAGGTATTGAGTATGTTGGTTTAGGATTTGATTTCTGTGAGCACCTAAAAAAATTCAACCCCCAGTTTGTGAACGAACTTAATCCATCCCCATCTTTTCAAGTTTTAGATAACCATTCAAATATTGTATTACTCGTTGAGAAATTACTACAAAGGGGATATGGTGAACAAGATATAAAGAAGATATTAGGAGAAAATTTTTCAAGGGTGTATAAAAAGGTACTAATTCATTAGAAATTTTAAATTAGTAAATTTGAAAAAATTTGGTAAAATAAGAAAGGGGGAAAGCTTTCAAACTCTGTAGATATTGATGTTATTTTTTGTGACTCTGATACAACCCTAGCAGTTGCTGAAAAACTTGATTGAAAGATTTATCAGAGATAAAAGAGGTTTTGGAATATGCCAGATAGAGATGTAAAAACAATACAAGATCTCATATATTATCAATATGCCAAAATTATAGCAAGAAGCGCTTTTTCCATCCCTAATGGAAATATTGCGAAGAAAGAGCATTATGGATTTATAAAAAAGACATTTTTAGAATTAAAAAACGGTGTTAAATCTTGGTCAGAAATTACTCGTGAAGATTGGCAATTTGTGGAATCTTCCAAGGAATGTATATATTGCGGAGCGAAAAGCGATATTCAAAAAGAACATATTGTTCCGAGGTCTTTGCAAATTACCTCCAAGTGTAAAACATGTGACAAAATCCAAGGCATTCACAACCAAGTATGGGCGTGTAAACAATGTAATTATTCAAAAGGCACGAAAGGTCTTTATGAATTCTACAAGGCAAAATTTCCAAATGAAAAGAAATTCTACGACTTAATTCCACCACTATTAGAGAAGAAATACTTAAAGACAATTTATAATTGTCATAAATGTGCTGGAACTCTAAACTTGGGTGATCTAGATGGCGACGGAAAAATAACTGTACTGGATATTGACTTCATACTTCATTGAACTTCTCTAAAAACGGTATTTGTGCCTTTTACGAGCTAATAAAAATATAAACATTGCTTTTATGCCTAAACTTTATCAGGCACAACCTTTAACTGGTTTTAAATATTTACATGGCAGAAAAGGAGACAAAGCGTTTCATATTGGACCTTTGAATGCTCCTGTTACGATGGAAGAAGTGGAAAAGGTGGTTATTGAGTGTAGAGCTAATGATTTCAACAAAGCAGATGTTCTTGGCTGGGAGTGGAGTTATGAAGTTAACGAACTCGCTAAAGCACGAGCAAAGGAAAATGAAGTTGTACTCAAAATCACTGATTTTCAAATCCCACCCACAGGAGAACTTGCACAGATTTCCAGTAAAGTAAAAGACCCAAGAGATCTCATGGATTAATGGGCAATTGATTGGGATTGTGAAGCTAAACATAAAGATGATGAAGCAGGTGAATACCAGATAATGGTTAAGGTGGTGGATGTTTTCGCGAATGGCACGAATAAGGTGTCGGAGGTGAAAAATGAAATGAAGATCAAATCAATAACAATCCATAATTTTCGTTCATTAAAAGACGCTATGTTTGATTTATATGATTACAATGTGCTAGTTGGAGCTAACAATGTAGGAAAATCTAATGTCCTAACAGCATTAAGGATTTTCTATGAAAATGAAAAATACAATGAAAAATTCGACTTTCCAAAATTTCAAACGGATGACAATGAAAGCTGGATTGAAATAGAATATTCGCTGGAAGATGATGAATTTCCCAATTTGAAAAACGAATATAAAAGTTTGAATAACATTCTGAAAGTAAGAAAATATCTTAAATCGGAAGATAAAAATAAAGTAAAAAACAACCAAAGTAACATATATGGTTACGAAAATGGTCACCTTTCAGAAAATTTATTTTATGGAGCAAAGAACATTTCAGAGGCAAAATTAGGATCAGTTATCTATATTCCAGAATTATCCACAACTGATGAAACTCTAAAGTTAACTGGACCTTCCCCTTTAAGAGACGTAATAACCTTTGTTATGAAGAAAGTTGTTAAAACTAGTGAATCTTTTGATAAATTAAATACAGCCTTTGAAGAATTCAATAGTAAATTTAAAGAAGAATCTTCAAAAGATGGTTTTTCATTAGGCAAAATGATGGAAGAAATAAATGATAGTTTAAAAGAGTGGGAAGTAGAATTTAATTTCAATATAAATCCTATAAGGCATGAAGACATAATAAAAAACTTAGTTTCACACTATGTAGTAGATAAGAATTTAGAGGAAAGAATAGATGTTAAATGTCTTGGTCAAGGACTTCAACGACATTTGATTTACACTCTTCTAAAACTTTCTTCACAATATACTGAAAAGAAAACTTACGAAAAAAAAGAATTCTTACCAGAACTTAATCTAATACTGTTTGATGAACCTGAGGCGTTTTTACATCCGGCTCAACAAGAATTTCTTAACACTAGTTTAAAGTCTTTATCCTCTGAAGAGGGCCAACAGGTTATTATAGCGACTCATTCACCAATTTTCATAAGTAAAAACATCGAGGATATTCCAGCATTAATAAAATTAAAAAGGGATAAAGGCATCACGCAGATTTTTCAGGTATCAAAGGATAAACAAAGAAAAATTATTGAGCAAAATAATGAACTGGTACAAATGCTAAAAAATAAATTAGTTGAGAAATCAATTGATCAAGCAATGGAAAATAGCATTAAAAATATTATGGGTAGTACAGAGGATGACGAGAGAATGGAACAGGAAGCAATTCGTTACCTTTTATGGCTTGATTCGGAAAGATGTTCAGCATTTTTCGCGGATATTGTGCTGATATGTGAAGGAGCTACAGAAAAGACATTTATTGACTATCTCATAAAAAACAAATGGAATGATATAAGGAAAAAGAGAATTTATGTTTTGGACGCAATGGGAAAGTTTAACATTCACCGATATATGAATTTATTTAGGGAATTAGGAATATATCATTCCGTTTTAGCAGACAAGGATGAGAACAAAAATGCTCACGAATTTATTAATCAATTTATTGAGAAACAGAAAAACGAGTTTACCAAATCTATAGATTTCTTTGATAAAGATATAGAATCTTTCCTCGGAATTCCACAAAGCACTCGAAGAGACAGAAAACCACTAAATGTGATGTGGCATTATATTAATAACGAAATTGATGAGAAGAAAGTTGATGAATTAAAGGAAAAAATAACAAAATTGATAGGTGAATAAAAATCAAACCGAATGATATTTTACATCCAGAGCTTAGATGCTCTCGCAAGGCATATTTAGCCAACGAATTACGCAAAGTAGTGATTAATACCCACTTTATACCTTCAAAATGCCACATAATATGCGGGTTTAAGAATGTGCCCAAATGCTTGGCTTAGCCTCGCACTTTGCAGGTGCGCAAAAAGATATCTGAAATTACCCTTAAGATAGGAGGTTGAAAATGTTCGGAATAAAAGAATTGAAAGCGAACATCGAAGTAACCGAAACAACGGTTGAATGTCCGGTTAAAGGTTGCAGTGAAAAAGTAGAAAGACAGGAAAAATTCTTCAAAAGGGAAGAGAGATTCAAATGTCCAAAGCACAATATCTATATCTCACCATCAACTTTTGAATATCAAAGTGAGTTGGACAATCTACTCTGGAAAGACGAGGCTGATTTGGATTTGTTTGAGAGAATAAAGAAAGTGAAACGTGAAAGCCGAATCGCACGTGACAATAGCGAAGATGCAGTTACTTGGAATGTTTTCAGATTTTTGGAGAGAAATAATTTGGTTGAAAGTACTCTAAGTTCTATCATCGGTACCACTTTAAGATCATCTGAAGTAATATATTGGTCATATAGTCAACAAGAGGATTCCAGTTGGTCTGAATTAAACAAAGCCAGAGAAGAATTTGGTGAAGAAATAAAAAGAAGTTCAGAACCAGATGTTATAATCAAAACTGACTCTACACTGTTCTTTATTGAGGCAAAATTGACTGCTGGAAATGAAAAGACTCCAGGAAATATTAATGATTCTAAGAAATATAAAACCGGTGGCAATGACTGGTTTTCAAAGGTCTTTAAGTCGGATTTCGAAAAAGTTGCGATAGTTCAGAAGAAATATGAGTTATTACGTTTCTGGCTACTTGGAACTTGGATAGCAAAACAAGAAGGTTTAAATTTCTATCTTGTCAATCTTGTATTGTTTGAACGAGAGAAAGACATTGAAGAGATTTTTAAAAGGCATCTCTATGAAACCCCAAGTAGTAAATTCATTCGTATTACTTGGGAAGATATTTGTCAACAAATCCTAAATAGCGGTTTCACAGGAACAGATAAAGATACAATGATAAAATATTTTGAGAATAAAACCATTGGATATGATTGGAATAGAAAATTACAAAGAGCATTTTCAATACCATGATGACATCAGATAACTCAGCATAAAAGGCTCGTATCCCCAAAAACTCATCCATATTTTTGCTTTGCAAAGACTCCTTTTATTCTGTAAACGTTCTGCGAAATTGTTTTGGGCTAGCTTAAATTTATTTATATTATTCACAGATAAAAGAATTATCAAACCATTCCAAAAATATGATAAAATAAAAAAGTACAAAACCATATTAGGGAGTTAAGGGATGCCAGGATATTTAACACACATTATCTTCGGTCATAAGATTTTTCCAAACAGTTTGAAAAATGTGAAGATGTTTAACCTTGGACTGATGGGCCCAGATATTTTTTATTACAATATTTCTGATCCCAAATATCACATTATTGGTGAAACGTTGCATAATGTTGATTTGACAAGGTTAATAAGAGAGATTCAAAAGGAAAGTCCAGAGTATGCCTTAGGTTTATACCTACATTCTTATCTTGATATGAAAATACATCCACGGATACATATCATAGAAAGAAACACTGGCAAATCACATACTAAAATAGAAACCTTGATCGATGCAGCTTTATTAAAAAAAGAGTGGAACACCACTGTTTTCAGGTTAGACAAGCATTTTTTCCCCAACAAATTACCAGCCAGGTTTATGAGGATCTTTGATGAAGTTTTGTATGAACATTACGAGATAGAAGATGTGAATATTAAAAACTTGTATGATGTTTTTTTGAAAAACTTTTTCTTCTTATACAAATGGTATCCTATCAAGGCGGTTGCTTCGTATGTGCTCTACGTTGTTTCCGTGGGAAGATTCAATTACAAGGACTATTTTATATTTAGAACCCCTTCCTTGGATATTCTGAATGATTTTGGAATTGAAACATTGTGGAAAGAGTCTTTGGATGAGATTGATCAACTACTATCCGAAAAATTTAATTAAAACTAATGAAAAAGGGATGTGAAACTTTAATATGGCAACAGGTAATTTAGTAGTAATTGTTGGACCTATGTATTCTGGCAAAACTTCCGAATTAATCTCTTTCATTGAAATTTACACACTTGGTAAAAAGAAAATAAAAGTCTTCAAACCTTTGTTAGATAACCGATACAATGAAACTTACATTGTATCCCACTCTAATACATCTGTTAAAGCCATTCCCATCAATAACTCCGCTGAAATTTTGCCTAAACTTGATGGAGACGAAAAAGCGGTTTTTATAGATGAAATTCAGTTTCTAGACGAGCCTCTTAGAGAAGTTGTTGTCGAGATGATCAACTCTGGTAAGGATGTTTATTGTGCTGGCTTGGATTTGAGTTATAAAAATAATCCATTCAAAGTTACTTCACTTCTAATGGCTCATGCAGACACGGTAATTAAAAAGAAAGCCGTTTGCCATGAATGTGGGGAGTATAGAGGTACAATATCTTACAAGATTGTTGAAAATGGTGGAGAAATAGATGTTGGGGGATTTGAAAAATATATCGCCGTCTGTAGAGATTGCTACTTGAAGTTGAATGAAAAAAAACAAAATCAAGATAAAAAACTGAAACAAGGGGGTTGATCTATGAGAATTACAAGCATCTATGATAACACAGAATTAGCCAATAAAGTGAAAATCCCTTGGTTGGGCTATGGGACGTACAAAGCCCATGGAGATGAGTTGATAGAGGGTGTAAAGTACGCTTTAAATATAGGATACAGATTGATAGATACTGCAGAAATGTACGAAAACGAAGAAGAGATAGGTAAAGCAATCAGGCAAAGTAAAATACCGAGAGATGAAATTTTTATAACCTCCAAAGTATGGAATACGAACCAAGGTTTTGAAAGTACTTTAAACTCTTTTGAAAATTCATTAAAAAGATTGGGAACAGATTATTTAGACTTATACTTAATTCATTGGCCTGTAAGTGGAAGATATATAGAAACCTGGAAAGCTCTTGAAAAGCTGTATAAGGAAGGTAGAGTAAGGGCTATTGGTGTGAGTAACTTTTTAATTCATCATCTCCAAGATATAATAAACAACTGTGAAATTACCCCTATGGTGAATCAAGTAGAATTTCATCCATACTTACTGCAAAGAGATCTTTTGGATTTCTGTCAAAGAAATAAGATACAGCTAGAGGCTTGGAGTCCATTAATGAGAGGAAGAGTTCAAAACATACCTCAGATAGTTGATATAGCAAATAAGTATAAAAAAACTCCCGCACAAATAGTATTGAGATGGGACTTGCAACATGGGGTGGTAACCATTCCAAAATCTGTGCACAAGGAAAGGATAAAAGAAAATGCTGATATTTTCGACTTTGAACTAACAGAGGAAGAAATGAAGATAATAGACAATTTAGATCAAAGTAAAAGATTTGGGGCAAATCCCGATGATTTTTAAGGTTAACATAGCTTTTAACAAGATTAATTGATTTTTCAACAATGAAATGATATAATATGAAAGCGTCATTACAGGAGGCTGGGTCCTGCGCAATAGGAACCCGCGAAACTGGTCAGGCCTGGAAGGGAGCAGCCATAAGCGGAGATTTCTATGTGCAGCAGGGTTACCCAGCCATCTTTAATAATTTTGGAGGTACGAATAAATTGACTCAAAAAAAGAAAAATAATAACGAATATGAAGATGTTCAAATATACGGTCCTGAAGATATTGCTTTCATGAAAGTTGACGAAGTAATAAAAAAAGTTAATAACGATCTGAACCCTGTAAAAGAAAAAGAAATCAAAAGAACACCCTCTTTTGAGCATTACTACACCGAAAACCCAACTTCAGAACTAACGGTAAAAGAATTAGTTTTAATATTAAAAAATGGGCATAAGTATCTTTTTAAAGCCCCTTCTGGAGTGTATGGAAAGAAAAGGATAGACAGGGCAAGCATTTTATTAATCGAAAAAGTAGAATTAACAAATGAAAAAGTTTTGGACATGGGATGCGGATATGGTGTAATAGGTATATCCTTAAAAAGAGAGTTTCCGGACATAGATCTGTATATGAGTGACGTAAACAACAGAGCAGTTGATTTTTCTAAGATAAATGCCAAAAATAACAACGTGAACGCTGTGATCAAACAAGGAAATCTATTCAAACCATGGGAAGATGACTACTTCGATGTTATTGTTAGCAACCCTCCAATAGTTGCAGGTAAAGAAGTATTACATGAACTAATCGAAGAATCTTATCACCATTTGAATGAAAATGGCAAGATATATTTAGTTGCTTACCACAATAAGGGTGGGAAAGCGTTAGAAAGTTACATGGAACAAATTTTTGGCAACGTAAAAGAGTTGGAAAAATCCGGAGGTTTTAGAGTTTATCTTTCGATAAAGAGGGGCTAAGATGTTTTTTGGATGCAAAAATCTTTCTTTCAGTTATTATGAAAAAAAAGTACTAACGAATATCAATTTAGACGTCAAAAAAGGCGAGTTTGTTGGTTTAGTTGGGAGTAATGGAAGTGGAAAATCTACGCTTCTAAAGCTTCTATGTGGTATTTTATTTCCTCAAGAGGGAGAAGTAATTATCAAAGACCAAAAATTAGATGAACACAATAGAATAAAGGTAGGTTATATTTTTCAAAACCCTGAAAATCAAATTATAGGGGTAACGGTTGAAGAGGATGTGGCTTTTGGGTTAGAAAACATAGGGGTCCCAAGAGAAAAAATGCTAGAAAGAATCGAATGGGCACTTTCAACGGTAGGGTTAGAAGGGTTGAACCACGCAGACCCAAATGCATTATCTGGAGGGCAAAAACAAAGGCTTGCAATAGCCTCTATTCTGGCAATGGAACCTGAGATTATACTCATGGATGAACCTACTTCAATGTTAGATCCAAAAGGTCGAAATGAAATCTATAAAGTTATACGCAATCTCAGAGAAATAGGAGAAACGATCATAATTGCCTCTCATCATTATTCTGACCTGGAGCATGTAGACAAAATAATCGCTCTCAACGATGGAGAGATTGTTTATGAAGGGGAGAAAGATCAATTTTACAAAAGTAACGTTATTCAATCTGAACTACCTTTCAACGAAAAAATAAAAAGACAATTTAATGCTGATTTAAAAGAGTTGGTTGATGAAATATGTCGATAATGTTTGAAGATGTAAGTTTTACTTACGCATTGAATACACCTTTTCAAAAGACAGCCCTAAAAAATATTAATCTGGAAATTAAAAAAGGGGACTTATGGTTATTCGTTGGACATACAGGATCTGGGAAAACTACATTGATAAGTTTAATGAATGGATTACTTCTACCCCGACAAGGAAAAGTCTTAGTTGAGGGATTATCCACAAAAGACAAAAAGGTCAACATAAAAGATATCAGAAAGAAGATAGGCATAGTTTTTCAATACCCTGAATCCCAATTTTTTCTTCCCACTGTAAAGGAAGAAATAATGTTTGCACCAAAAAATTTTGGGGTTCAACTAAGTGATGATTTACTAAAGTATTATTTAGAGTTGGTAAAGTTACCGGAATCATACCTCGAAAAAAATCCATTCGAACTCTCAGGTGGAGAAATGAGGAAGGTAGCTATTATCTCTGTTCTCTCATATAACCCTGATTATATAATCTTTGACGAACCCACTGTTGGATTAGATTACGTAACAAAAACTTCTATATTCAACCTTATAAAAGAACTTCACAACTTGGGAAAGACCATAATAATATCAACCCATTGGATAGACGAATTCGCCAGTTTGAAACCTAACGTACTGCTGTTAAAAAATGGAGAAGAAGCTTTTAAAGGCAATTTTGACGAATTTGTTTTACTGGATGAAAAAACTCTCTTGGAAGCTGGTATAATATTCAATGAAAAGATGCAATTGTATAAATGTGCTATAAAAACCGGGAAAAAGGAATTGGCTGAAAAGATTTCATCTATTTAAATAAAATTGAGGGGATGATGAAAATTGAAAAGGATTCTGATGTTATCTATTTTTGTTTCAATCTTTTTATTGCAGTTATTTTCTCAGTCTAGTGAAGTTATCGATCTAAGAAGAAGTTTTTTGATTTACACAGAAGGTGATTCCAGTATTGGTTCTTTGTTAGAACAATATTTAAAAAATGATCTCGAAGAACAAGGCAAATATAAGGTATTATCAAAAGATGATCTGTTATTAGAAAATCTTAGAGAAATGCTCGAAAATGAAGATTACATGAAGAAAAATCTAGATGCGGATTTTTTAGTCCATATTCAAATACTTGAAAGCTTCCCTAACTTAGAGAAAACCGAAGAATTAATATGGTGGGAGTACCGTATACTAGCGAAGGTCAACGTCGTCAAAATTTCCACAGGAGAAAACATCTATTCCAAACTTCTCACTTCAAGTGGCACCTCATACATAAATGCTAGTACAAGTGATTTTGAAGCGATATACTATTCAAGAAGATCCGCTACCAATAATCTTGCCTCTTCTATTTCTACGGAGTTGAACAAACTTTTTAAAATAAAAGCCAATATTATATCTATAGAAAATAAATATGTTCATATAGATGCTGGCAGAAACGTTGGAATAAGAGAAGGTATGATGTTTGAATTTGTAATCACTAAAGAATTGAATGGAGAGTTCTATGACCTTCACGGTGGGAAATTGATAGCCGAAGAAGTCTGGGATAACAACAGTTTGTTAAAGATACTCGAAGCCCCAAAAAATTTCAACTACCGAGATGAAAATGTTTACGTATTAGAAAATCCAACTCTCTCTCCAATAAGAACCATCACAGGAATATATTACGTGAACGAAGGATTTGAAAAAAACGGTGTCGGGTTCGAAGCTGGATTCGATAACTATGAACACTTATATACTGGATTCTCTTTTGTATTTTTGTTCGATGAAAGCACATTTGATGGAGATTTTGATTTCAAATTAGGTTATCTTAACTATCTATCAGAAACGGACGCAACCCTTTTATTGGGGATCTTAGTTGGGGTGAAAAGTGTTACAGCTTCGGATGATGCATCCGCTGTTTACTTTAAACTATCACCAGTTATAGATTATAGTTATTATATAAACGAAACCTCTGGACTATACATAGAAGCGGGATATAATTTCCTATTCCCCATAGAAGAAGTAGGAAATATCGAAACGACAAATGATTTTAAAATCAGTGCAGGATTCACTTTTAGATTCTAATATATTAGAATTTAAAGCAGAGGTTTGATGGAGGTGTGTTTATCATGTTTAAGCTTCGTTCCGAATACGAACCTCAAGGCGATCAACCAAAAGCAATAGAAGAACTCTCTTCTGGGATCAATAAAAATTATAGGTTCCAAACTTTACTGGGCGTTACTGGATCTGGTAAAACATATACAATGGCTAATATTATTGCAAACGTGAATCGACCAACTTTAGTTCTCTCTCCGAATAAAATCTTAGCCGTTCAACTATACAACGAATTCAAAGAGTTCTTCCCGGAAAATAGAGTCGAATTTTTTATAAGTTATTACGATTACTATCAACCAGAAGCCTACATCCCCTCTCGAGACATATACATAGAAAAAAATGCAGACATAAACGATATTTTAGTTAAAATGAGGCTCTCAACGTTAAAATCAGTTTTAACAAGGAGAGACGTAATTGTAGTTTCAAGCGTCTCAGCTATCTATGCCTCGGGCAATCCCGATGACTTTTCAAACATAAACCTTTATCTGAGAGTGAATGAAGAGTATTCTAGAAGAGAAATCTTAATTAAACTTGGTAAAATGCAATACACAAGGCAAGAAAAAGATTATCTCGGTGGAACGTTCAGATGGAAGGGTGATGTTTTAGAGATATTCCCTCCTTACGAAGATTTTGGAATAAGGGTAACTTTTTTCGATAACGAAGTCGAAAAGATCGAAGCACTTGACGTATTCAACAGAACCATAATAGAAGAATTTGATAAAATTACTATTTATCCAGCGAAAGAATTTGTAACCAGTCAGGAAAAGATTTTTTCAGCTATTGAAAGAATAAATGCCGATCTGCAAACCCAAATAGAATATTTCAAAAGGGAAGGTAAACTTTTAGAAGCTCAACGAATAGAGCAAAGGGTAAAACAAGATTTAGAATTCCTTCAAACATTGGGATACTGTAAAGGGATAGAAAATTATTCAAGGTATTTCGATGGTAGGAATCCTGGAGACTCTCCATGGACACTTTTGGATTACTTCGATGAAGATTTTGTTACTTTTATTGACGAATCTCACATAGCGGTACCACAGTTAAGGGCAATGTTCAGAGGGGATTACGCGAGGAAGAAAAATTTAGTTGATTACGGGTTTAGATTACCATCAGCCTTAGATAACAGACCTTTAAGATTCGAAGAATTTTTAGAAAAAACCAATCAAATTATCTTTGTATCAGCTACCCCAGGGCCATTTGAAATGGAAGTATCAGACCAAATAGTTGAACAGATTATTAGACCTACAGGACTTGTGGACCCAAAGGTTGAAGTAAAATCTACGGAAGGTCAAGTGGACGATTTCATATCCGAAGTAAAAGAGGTTGTAGAAAGAGGAGAAAGAGCTCTAGCGGTGGTTTTAACAAAGAAAGATGCCGAAATCCTCTCAGATCATTTAAACCTAATGGGCATTAAATCATTGTATCTACACTCTGAACTCGATACAATTGAAAGGTCAGAGGTAATAAAAAAAATAAGAAACGGCGAAATTGAAGTAGTTGTTGGTGTAAACTTACTTAGAGAAGGGTTAGATTTACCGGAAGTTTCTCTTGTTGCCATAATGGATGCAGATAGAGAAGGATTTTTAAGGTCTGAAACAACGTTGATTCAAACGATTGGTAGAGCTGCAAGAAACGTTCAAGGTAAGGTATTACTGTACGCCGACCGAATAACGGAGGCGATGAAAACTGCCATCGATGAAACAAACAGAAGAAGAGAAATACAGATTCAATACAATATAGATAACAACATCACTCCAAAAAGTATCATTAAAAAATTACCAGAAGACATGTTTGCACCATTCAAAGATAACGAGGTAAAAGAAGAAGATTATATATTCGCTGTAGAGGAGAACCTCTCTCCGGATGATTACTTGGCTATGCTTGAAGAAAAAATGTACGAAGCAGCCTCCGAATTAAAATACGAAGAAGCAGCAAGATACCGAGACGAGATCAAAAGGATAAAAAGAAAATACAACATCAAACAAAATTGACTATAAAAAACAAAATATGGGAAGGAGATAGATAACTTAATTATCTTTCTCCTTCCCATAGTATAATATGCGCTGCTCGGTATTTCACATACAGCTACCTTTTTATTTTTATTGCAGTTTATTTATCATATTTTTTAGACCCTTTTTCAATTCACTTGAAATCTTTTTTACTTCAGAAAGCAAAGCTTGTTTATCTTCTCTTGTTCCAAGTTCTTCAGTTTTTTTGTGCAATTGTGCATGTAATCTTAAGACCTGTGCCCAATCATCAGCTAGCTCTTTTTCGATCTGAATTGTTTTTGAAAAAATACCGAAACTACATCTATCTGGATTAATTTCTAAATCAATATTAGGATCCTTTAACTTCTTTTCAAATAAATCAACCCAATTTTGATGAGCTTTTATAGCTTTTTCAAACTCTTTTATTTTCTCCTCGTTATTGTATAAACTAAAAGTTGATACAGTTTCTATAAGTGCATTAAGTCCAGTAAAAACATGCTCTGAAACATTAACTAAATTTTCACTATCTTTGGATAGAATATCCGTATCTTTAGTAATACCTTCAACACTATTTCTTATTTGATCGACCATTTTTGAAACAGAATTCATGTTTGAACTTATTTCTTCCGCTGTAGCAGTTGTTTCTTCAGTATTGGCAGAGAAATTTTCAATTATTTCGTTCATTTCGGATATTCTTGAATTCATCTCTTCAAACTGTCCCAATACATTTTGAGATTCATCCTCAGTTTTTTCTATGAGATTTGATGTTTCTTTATTCGAAAGATTTGTTTTTTGAGATATTACTATTAGATCAGTTATTATTTTTGCTATGTTTTCAGTGGCTTTTTTACTTTCTTCTGCGAGTTTTCGTATTTCATCCGCTACTACAGCAAAGCCTCTCCCAGCTTCGCCAGCTCTAGCTGCTTCTATGGCAGCATTCAAAGCTAATAAATTAGTTTGTTCAGTTATACTATCTATTGTGTTTATTATTTCTTTTATTTCTTCAGAATTTTTGGAAAGAATTTCTGAGTTTTTCATTGATTCTTCAGCTTTTTTAACAGCTTCAAACAGCATTTCGTTCATTCTTTCAATATTTTTTACACCCTCATCTGAACTTTGGTGTATTCCATTTGATATTTCGTTCAGATTTTGTGCCGATTTTGCCTGATTATCGTTTGCAGCGGTTAAATCTTCGATACTTTGACGTATTTCATGAATTCTCTCATCTGTATCTTGTGCATTGTAATTGATGTCCTTTGTTTTTTGATTGGTGTTTTCTAAATGTTCTTTAGAAATTTGTGATGACCTCGCAAGATTGGCACTTAAAATTCCAAAGTCTTGAGAGATTTGAGTTATTCTCATCATTGAATTTTTGAGTTTGTTCACAGCTTCTTTGATTGAGTTAGATATTGTCTCAAATTCACTATCTAAATTCATACCAGAAAAATCTAAAACCAAATTTCCATTTGAAAAATCGTTGACTTTATTTTTCAAATAATTAACTTCTTTAACTAGTTTTCTAGATATGAATAGAGTAACCAAAATGATTATTAACAAAATAGCAGAACTGATAATTATAGAATAAAATATCCCGTTTCTGTTGTTAGAGATAATTTCACTGTAATCTATTTTTGTTCCTACATATCCTATTACTTTATTACTAAAATCTACTAGAGGGAACATAGCCATTAAATAATTATCTTTTATTTCGTAGAAAAAATTATCTCCGGATTTTATTGAATCTACATTAGTGGTGAATATGGTAAGATCATATTTATTTGATTCAAAAATTTCTACTTCACCACTTAAATCGTTATCAAAAATTTTAAGAACAGAGTCTCCTTCGATTTTCTCTAAGAATTCTTTATTTATTGATAAACCCAATTCTGCTGTACCTTGAAATTCATTATTATAATACACTGGAGCTACATATCTAAAACCTAATCCAGCTCTTCCAATTTCAGGGCCTGAAGTAGGTTCTTTTGTTTTGTTTACCTGATTTATTGTTTCCCTGAAAGAACTCAAATCATCACCGTATTGTCCTGTGTCATGTAATCTCAAAAAAGTAACAGAGTTTTTGTGAAATTGAAATTGCTCAATATTATTTTCCCTTAGCGTGTTCCAAATCGGAAGGGTCAGTTCTTGAAGCTTTTGACGATCATTCTCTGCAAAAGCTTTTGCAATCTCTTCATTTGCCAAAATAGAATCTAAAGTTCTTTTTAAAGAGTTTTCAAGGTTTTTTAATTCGCTTAAGTAACTATAATTTACCTGTTCTACAAAGTTTTCATTTTGAAAATCATAAACCTTCTGTTGATAAAAAATAGATACAAGAATTATACTTATAACCCCGACTATTACTATTACTGGAACGAAAAAGTTTAACTTTGTTCTAATTTTCATATGTGTTCCCCCCTATATAATTTGTGGGACGGGAAACTTAAAAAATGATACTATAAATCTGACCTTATGATTTTACCCTTCTCGATTGTGATTTGCGTGTAAACTTCGCACCTTCTTTCTCAAAAATCTATCCGTATCAAAGAAGAACCTGAAAAGAGCCCAAATGAATATAAAAAAGATACATAATGTAACCCACAACATTTCAACTTCTCCCATGGCTCCAAAAATACCTGTACCTCTTATACCAGTGATGATAAACGCCAAAAGCCACTCTTTACTCAAAAGAGCTACAATGGTTATAGCAAAAAGAATCCACGGTTGGTTAATAACCAAAGAAAACACAAATAAAGAAGCCAAACCGGCAATCCATAGGATTATTCTGTAGATATTTCGACCTTTACTTTTACTCTCTTTTAAATCTCCTGCCAACTCTGACACCTCCAAATTTATTCTTCATCTTCGTTAACCTTCAACAAAGCCAGGAAGGCCTCTTGAGGAATATTGACTTTACCAATCTCCCTCATCCTTTTTTTACCTTCTTTTTGCTTTTCTAGCAATTTCATCTTTCTGGTCACATCTCCACCATAACACTTCTGAAGGACATCTTTTCTTAAGGCTTTAATAGTGGATCTTGCGATTATCTTACCCTTGCAATATGCTTGGATAGGTATCTCAAATTGATGTCTAGGAATTAAATCTCTTAATTTATCCACTAATTTTCTTGCAAGTGTATAGCTTTGACTGTCATGAACAACGTAAGATAAGGCGTCAACTTTCTCTCTATTTATTAAAATTTCTAACTTCACTAAATTAGACTCTTTGTACCCTGTTATCTCGTAATCCATAGAGGCGTAACCTTTACTGATAGCCTTCATCTTATCGAAGAAATCGAAGATCAAATCAGCCAAAGGAATTTCAAAATGTAAAACCACCCTATTCTTACCTGCGTTTGAAACATGAGAAAAATTACCTCTTTTTTCAACTTGAGCCAAATTTATTAAATCCCCCATATAATCAGGTGGAGTAATAATATCCAACTTACAAAAAGGTTCATAAACTTTTTCTATCAAATCTTCATCGGGAAACTCTGAAGGATTTGTAATTTCTATTTCTTCTCCATTTCTTAGCTTTGCTTTGTAAATTACGCTAGGAACAGTAAGAATAACAGCAAGTTCAAATTCCCTTTGCAAACGTTCTTTAACCACATCCATGTGAAGCAAACCCAAAAAACCTACCCTAAAACCGTATCCCATAGCCGGGGAACTTTCAGGAGTGAATACAAGAGAAGCATCGTTCAATTTCAACTTTTCAAGAGCCTTTCTTAACTCCTCATAATACTCTGGCAAACCTGGATAAAGTCCCGCATAAACCATCGGTTTTACTTCTTTGTACCCTGGAAGAGGTTTTTCTATGGGATTCAGTGCATCAGTAATCGTATCTCCTACTCTTGCCTGCTCTATATCTTTTATTCCAGCCACAATATAACCTATTTCGCCAGCAGACAGATCCTCTGTCTCTATCATCTCTGGGTGAAAGATCCCAACCTCGATAACTTCATAGGTTGCATTAGAAGCCATTAATTTAATCTTGTCACCTTTTTTAACCTTTCCTCCAAATATTCTACAATAAACGATGATACCTTTGTACTTATCATACTTAGCATCGAATATCAAACCTTTCAACTTGTCTGAAGTATTGCCTTTACTAAGGGGAGAAGGGACCTTTTGAATAATCAATTCCAGTAAATCTGTAACTCCCTCTCCAGTTTTTGCACTAATAGGGATTATTGAGTCAGCTTCAATACCAACCAAATCATTTATCTCCAACATCGTTTCATCGATATTTGCAGTGGGAAGATCTATTTTGTTTATTGCACCAATGATCTCCAAATTGTTTTCCATGGCTAAATACGTGTTAGTAACGGTTTGAGCCTGAACACCTTGTGTGGCATCGACCAGTAAAATAGCACCTTCACATGCTGCCAAACTTCTCGAAACTTCATAGGTAAAATCAATATGCCCAGGAGTGTCCAAAATATTCAGCTCATATTCATTTCCATCCTTTCCAGTATAAAAAACCTTGACCGGATGTGATTTTATAGTAATTCCTTTCTCTCTTTCTAAGTCCATTGAATCTAAATACTGTTCTCTCATATTTCTTTCGTCTATCGAATGTGTCAATTCCAGTATTCTATCCATCAAGGTTGTTTTTCCATGATCAATATGTGCAATTATTGCTATATTTCTAATAAAATTGGGATCAAACAAAAAAGAAAGCACCTCCACAAACCTAAAAATATAGAAATATTATATCATAAAAAAGATAATCTAAAAAGATTTACTATTAAGAGACGACTCTATATCTTCCAATTGCCTTGAGTATCCATCAATTCTTTCTTTTAGATCTTTGAAATGTTCTAGCTTATTTATCTCCTTTTTAAATGCCTCGTAGTTTTCAAACATACTTGTTTGCATTTTTACCTTTAAGCTATTTATAAAATTTTCAACATTAGATTTAAGTGTATTTTCTAAAGCCTTCATTTGATTAGAAATTTCATTATCCAATCTTTTTTGAACACTTCTTGAGATGTATAACCTGTTCAACAGATTTTTGTTTTTAAACGTTACTGTTTTAAAGGTTCTATCTAAAATTTTGTTGATTTCTTTTTCTAAATCATTGGAAAAAATAATAAACTCTTTATCAACATCCAACTTTAACTTTTCCCTTAAGAAAGGATCGATTCCTAATCTATCTACAACTTCCTTCTTATCAAAAAATCTATTTATTCTGCTCTTTTCTTCATCCGTAATGTTTAAAATCTCTCTGGTTATTCTATCGTTCAGGGTTTTTGATACTTCTTTTTTGAATTGAGAAATCTCATACTCGATATTTTCTTTCACTTTTTTCTGCGTCTTATAAAAGTTTAAGATTGAATCTTTCAAATCAGTTAACTTATTCAAGTAATAATTTTTTATAGCATCATTAATTGAATCAAACCTAATATTAAAAAAAGAATGATTCTCTCCCAAAAACGCATTAAGGGTTTCATAATATCTCTCAAGAACTTCCAATTCATCGATTTTTTCGTTCAAAATGTTGCTATTTTGGTCAACGGAAAATCTAATCTTACCTATAATTGTTTTCAATTTCATTCTTTTCTTGTCATGACTACCTATTTCGTTAAAAATATAATCTCTAACCTGTTGGAACCCACTATCAGGTTTAGATTCAATTTCTAGCTTAGCTGAAGTTAAAAAGATTTTGGGATCTTTCAAATCTATTTTGTTGCATCTATTTATAAGCTCTTTTTTAGCCATTTCTATCTCTTCTTGTGAAGCTCTATCCTTCTGGGAGAGAATAAAGATGACATCTTTTTTCAAATCCTTGATGATCTTTTCGATCAACTCCCAATCGCTTTTTGTATATATATTTTTCGAGTCGAAAACAAACATTATCAGATTGCTATTTTCTAAAAAATCTCTGGTAATCTTTTCATGTTTCTCCATTATTGTGTCCGTTCCTGGGGTGTCTATTATCTCTATTCCTTCCAAAGAATCCAAATCTTTGTAGATTGTAACCATATCACCTTTTGTTTCAACGTTCCCTTGACCCTTTCGAACGATTGTTATTTTGGAAGTCTGAGGTCCTGGTCCAACCTCGAAGATACTCTCTTCTCCTTCTTTAATTCCAAGTAAAGCGTTTAAAAAACTACTTTTACCAGCTTTAACTTTACCTACAACTACAAAATTGAAAAGTGTTTCAAATTCGCTCTTCACTTCGTCAATTTTATCTTTAATCAAAAAAGAATTCCCATTGATAAGCTCTAAATAATCTTTCAACAAGGCTTTTAACTTAGATTCTTCTTTCTTGAATTTATCGCTAACTAAGGGTATTCCCATAGAACACCACCTCTCATTTTTGAATCCGGTTTTATCAATTATATAATATTTGTTATCGATTTTTTACTACATTATAAAAAGAGTATATCAGATTTTCGAAAAAAGGGCAAAAAAGATATCACTCTTTCAGAAATTAAAATAAAGAAAAGAGTGATATCAAAATTTAGCAAAATTATAGGCAGAAAACAAATACTTGACATTAATATTAAATTAGTCTTCTGCACAGCTACTTCAATAATTCTTTTATCTCTTCTATCGTTATTTCTAACAAGTTATCCCCTCGTATAAACACTTTTAAGAAGCATTCACATAGTCTTTTAAAGCTGATCCGATTCTTTCTAATAAAGAATCCATATCACGAGTTTTGTTCAATCTTTTTAGGGTGTTCCAAAAAATATATATTCCAGTAAGACTCCCTATAAAGTCTACAATAAAATCTACCATTGTATCGAAAAGGCTGTCCTCTTGCGCCAGTCTGTATCCAGGATAACCTCTAAAGATTAGATCAGAAATAAACTCTCCTATTTCCCAAAACACTCCTATTGTCATAACAATAGAAATGGTAATAACAAATATTTTTAGAAAGAAAAAAGACATTTTCGTCTTGGTCCAAACTAGTTCAGACCCCATTACCAAAGGATATATAAGAAATGAAAGCCAAATACCTCCCGTAAAATGAATAATAAAATCGTAAATTTCAAAAGTATCATAAAAGTGGTACCACAACCCAAATACACTATGTAATGAAATTTGAATTATTGTTACTGTACGTATTTCTTCAAGAACCGTAGACTTTGTTACCCATTCAAAAATCCAAGTTAAATAAACTCCAAAGGCACTTAAGAGGTATCCTAAAAAATGAGGTAAGTTAAAATTCCAAATGCTTCCTATAATAGGGATAAATACAACAAAAGAAAAAAATAAGTTAACGGTTCTTAAAATAGAATAAACGGTTGAACTTGAAGTAAACATGGTTTCTTTCACTACAGGATCTCTTACCAAAAAGTGATGGATTTTGTCAAATTCTATTTTTGCTTTTTTCAATGTTTTTGAAAATCTTGGTGTAATCAGCATCACCTCATTTTGAGTCTTTTTCATATTCTATAATTCATCTTAATTATATAATTTAGATACAAAAACAAATCGCGTTGGAGGCAGATAATTAATTTATTTATCGTCCTCCCACACCACCATACGTACCGTTCGATGGACACCTTACCTCTTTCGACTAGTCCGCTACCTGGCCCACAGCGGACTTTCACCGCTTAGCTATTGCCCATGCTGGGCGATCGGGTAGGAGGTAGATAATTAATTTATCTACCGTCCTCCCACACCACCGTACGTACCGTTCGGTATACGGCGGTTCAACAGGATTGATGTCTGTATCCTTTCACATCGTTTCTTCCTCTTTCAGACGTAGAAGTTATATTAGGCGCTTCTACATTATTTTCAGGCTCTCCCTTATCTTCATGTAGGAAACCTTCTAATCGAAGTTGTATGCCTTTTCCATGTCCCTTCGCATCTTTCAAGATTCGAAACCTCCTGTTGTTCAGTCCTTCCTCATCTCTCAATGAGTACTATGACCTCTGCTGACTTCTCAAGATTCAGCCATACATTGCTGTATGGGTTGCCTTATCAGCATATTCTTGAGATCTCCCCAGGTAAGTGCAATAACTTTCATCCCATCTATTCGCCAGATCTACTCCGTGAAGTTCTGGGTAGCTGTTGGACTTCGTTTTGAGTGGCAAACTCGTCCACTTCACTTAGCCTTGTATCTGGTTCTTGTTCATCGAACCGGGACTTTGCCTTTGGCTTCCTTCAGATTCCACCTCACGGTGGACACCCTTGCCTTTGGCTAGTGGTTCCCGCTACCTGGCCCACAACGGACTTTCACCGCTTAGCTATCGCGCATGCTGGGCGCACCACCAAAGAGAGGAAGTATAACTTTCCTCTCTTTTTCGGTTCTTACCAAAGAATAGTTGTTTTAGGAGTTTCACGCCATCCACAACCATCAATGTATTGAGAAACCTCTGGAAAGTACTCCTCGCAATCATCCCTGCAACCAAGAGGATTCACATTATTATATCCATTAACATCAACCTTCAATTCTTCTTCTGGTCTTACTTTCATTTGTTTCACCTCCTTCCACTTTTATTTTTACTATTTTCTCTGCAGGATTGCTACTTGCCGGCAAATAGTTATAATCTTTCGCTATGTTTTTACAAGCCATTAAACCATTTCTTCTTGTCAATACTCTATCAAACTACCTGTTTCTCTTGCTTTATTGAAACCAAATCTGAATAACAACAATCCCAAGGGAATCGTCAGTAAACTCATGATGATCAAAACTATTATTTCATTCTTCACATCAACAAAGGTAGCCCCTGTTAGCAAGGACTTTCTCAATGCACTTAAGGCATACGTAGGGGGAAGAAAGTAAGAGATACTTCTTAACCAAACAGGTAGTATGGAGATTGGGTACAACACACCGCTTAAAAGTCCAGAGAGTGTACTGAATACCCAACTTATGGGGTCTCCCATCTTTGTTATCATTATTACTCCCGCACTCATCAGTCCTATCCCACTTATACATATTATTGATAGGATCAATATGAATAAAGATAGGGTTATATTTACAGTCATCTGTATATTAAAAATTAGAACTAAGAACAAAAAAATAACCCCAACGTTCATAGTTGTCCATATGAAACTATTTATCCCATTGAAGATCAATAATTGCCATAATGGGGTGTTACTCATAAGAAGATATTCAAGAGTCCCCATCGTTTGTTCCGACCTTATAGAATTTTTGAAAGAATCCAAAGCAACGGAGACATAACTCATATACATCGTTCCTGTTATCAAAAAAGCCATCAAGTCTCCACCGTATGGTGCGAGCATGGGGAAGGTGTTCCCTTCTTCCAAAAAGGTAGCCATGAAACCAAACCTCAAAACCCCTATCAGCATACTTGCTATTCCAAGTATCGCGTAAGTCTTGTAACTGAAGTTTATAACGAATCCCCTTTTTATGAATATCCATAATTTCCTTAAAAAGTTCATCTCTTATCATTCCTCACAAAATTCATGAATACCTCTTCTATCGAAGGTTGTTCAACATTTATTGTAAGTATCTTTCTATTTTCTTTTTTCAATTTTTCTATCAGTGGATCGAGTACCTCTGATGAGTTCTCAACTTCTATTTCAAACTCATCTTCTTTCAAGCTTCTAAAATGGTTTATCTTTCCTTTGATTCCATCTTTAGAGATCATCTCTTCAGATACAAACTTATCTGTTTTTACTTTTATTATCTCTTTTTTCAACAACTTCTTGAGGTTCCCTTTTTCATCAACTGCAAGCATTACTCCTTTATTCAGTATCCCTATCCTATCACCGAGGAGTTCCGCTTCGTGCATGTCGTGTGTGGAAAGTACGATACTTTTGTTCTTGTTTTTGAGTGAAGAGATTATTTGCCTTATCTCATTAGCACTTATTGGGTCTATTGAAGAGGTTGGCTCGTCGAATATGTATACATCTGGTTCGTGTAACAAGGCCCTTGCCAGAGAGAGTTTCTTCTTCATCCCAGTTGAATACTTCATGTATTTTAAATCTTTTGCGTCTTCTAAGTTGAACAGCGAGAGTAGATATTTTATTCTTTCTTCTATGATATTTGATGATACAATATAAGCATAAACAACTATTTTCTTTAAAAAATGAGTGGGTAGTAGAACGCTTATTCTTTCTGAACTTTTAAGTTCGTTTAAAAGTTTGTTCGCTACCCACTTTCCGCCCATAAATCCGATACTTGATTGACCTTTCAAGGCCGTATTAGAAGGATGATTGCAAAAGGCGGATCCTCAAACAATACTAAAGCGAGGTGAAAAAATATGTATTTTGTAGGTATTGATATTTCTAAAAACTCTTTTCATTACTACATCTCCGATTCAGGTAGGACCAAAATCGATAGTGGTAAATTCAAACAGAATATGAGTGGTTTCACCACTTTCGACAAAATTCTTAAAAAGTTCAACAAAAGAGAGATTATAATTGGTATGGAATCCACTTCTATTTACCATCAACATTTGTTTTCTTATTTACTTAAACACGATTATGATGTCCATATCATTAATCCCCTTTTGTTGAAAGAATTCAGAAAAAGTGAAACTCTTCGCCATTCTAAAAACGACAACATTGATTCCAAGCTGATCTCCATTTGGCTGAAAGAAAAGTATCCAGACAACATCCCTTCTTCTAAGGAGATAGATAATTTCACTCAATACTCTCGCGAGATCATTAACCTTTCTGAGGAGATTTCAAGGGTTAAGAATGAAATCAAACGTTATGTCTACCTTTTGTTCCCTGAATTGGAATCTTTTCAATCTAATATCTTTATCAAGAGTTTAATGAATTTATTGTATAACTTCCCTTCTGCAAGGAAGATCGCTACAACCAACAAAAAACAGCTTATTGATGCGATGAAGATAGATAATCAATTGTATTTCGATGAAAATAAGTTGGACCAAATCATTGAACTTTCTAAAAATTCAATAGCAAGTGGCAACGATGCGCATGAGTTAGCTCTTCAAAAAAGAATAGAATTGTTGTTCAAACTTGAATCAGATCAAAAGCTCTTCAAAGAAAAATTGAAAGAAACTTTGAACAATTCATCAAACGATGTAATTAAAAACCAGGTAGAATTAATACAATCTCTTGATGGTTTCAATGAAACAGCTTTAAATATTGTAGCAGAAACAGGAGATATTAACCGATTCTATTCTGCTTCTGCCCTGGTGGCTTTCGTTGGCATCGATCCTCGTACAGAGGAATCAGGTCAAATGAAAAAAGGCTGGTTCATCAATAGAAAAGGTAACAGATACCTAAGAAAAGCTGTTTACATCGCTGCCATCGTTGCTATTCAAAACAATGAATACTTCAAGAATTATTACATGAAACTACGTACTCGAGGTAAATCACATACTGTTGCTGTGTTAGCCGTAGCGGGAAAATTGTTGAGAATAATATATTCACTGGTAAAGAGTGGGAAAAAATATGATTCTGACTATCATTACAAATTACAAAATCAAGAACTGAGAGCTCATGGCAATTATACAGCAAAAAAATTAAAAAGGAAAAGAGAAATAGTAACCTGAATAAACAACAACTGCTACTTTCAACCTAGAAGTATGACTGAATGAGGATTTTTTAAATAGAAAATATTTAAAATTTTTTTAATTAAATAGGGGACTATCATACTTGACTTTTAAATATTTACCTTTCAACCCATACAATGTACCAAAGAACTCGAGGTTTTGATACCCGTTAAGCCTGTAGTAAAAAGACCTTTCAAATCCTGTCGATAATCCTATCGATCTTCTGACCTTATACTCATCTTTTTTGATGTTGTATCCATTAACCCAACCATCACCGTACGTTGGTAGAATGAGAGTGGAAATAGTCTTGAGAAATGTGGTTTTACCGGCACCGTTAGGACCGAGTAAAACAAATATCTCCCCACTTTGAATGGATAGATTTATGTTTTGTATGGCTTTTATTTCTTTCCTTTTTACTTTGAATATCTTTGTTAGATTCTGTGTTTTTATTGTTTCCAATGTTGAAACCCCGCTTTTTATTTATTTTACAACATTAGCATTGTGCTCTTCTTTTTCTATTTTCCCATCAACTAAGGTTATTGTTCTATCTGCTTGTTTCGCTAATTTCAAATCATGGGTTACCATCAGTATCGTCTGATCGTACTCTTTGTTTAGATCTCTAAGTAATTCCATAACCTCTGATCCTGTTTTTGTGTCTAAGTTTCCTGTTGGTTCATCTGCCAGAATTATCGCCGGTTTGTTTACCACCGCCCTGGCAATGGCTACCCTTTGTTGTTCCCCTCCCGATAGTTGGCTTGGAAGTTTATTTTTCTTGTCTTTTATATTCAAAAATTTTAATACATCATCTATGTATCCCCTATCAGGTTCTTTTTCATCCAACAGTATAGGCAAAAGGATATTTTCTTCTACCGTTAAAACAGGTATTAGATTGTAAAATTGAAAGATAAATCCCACCTTTTGTCTTCTGAACTTAGATAATTCTTCTTCGGATAATTCAGAGATATCTTTTTCTTCAATGTATATTTTTCCAGAACTTATACTATCAAGCCCACCTATAAGATGTAATAATGTGCTTTTCCCAGAACCACTTGGTCCCACTATTGATATAAATTCTCCCTTTTCTGACGAGATCGTTATCCCTTTCAACGCCCAGACTTCATTTTCTCCTTCGCCATATTTCTTTTTTAAATCTTCCGTTCTCAATATTTCCATCGTTTCTCCTCCTTAGTCTGTGAATAATTTATTCATTTACATGTTATTGCTCTATATCTCTTATAGATTCAATTATTGAAGTTTTCTTCAATCTGTTAAAAGGTATCAACGTTATCAACATTCCACATAGTATCGTTACAACAAATATCAACAGTATTTGTAGCCAAGGAATCATAAATTTAATGTACGCTCCATTTGCTGCCATAATGGCAAACCAAAATATCCCTACAATACTTCCAACTATTATTCCCCAGATCCCTCCTTTTGCTGAAAATAAGAATCCTTCTATCATCATCATTTTTCTTAGATTCTTTTCATTTAGACCTACCGCTCTCAGTATGCCATATTGCGTTGTCCTTGTCAGAATGTTGGTTGAAATTGAATTGGCTATACTCGAGATAGATATAAAAAAGATTACCGTCCCAAATATGTATAGAATATAGACGGTGGTGTTTACAAATTTTTCTACATCTTCCATTACGTTTCTAAAGGATACTACTTCCCAACTTCCTTTTGAAGTTGCTATCTCGTTTAACTGATTTTCTACATATGTTCTATCTGCATCTTCATCGAGGTTTATGTATATCTGGCTGTAATTTTTTTTATTGCTTAACTTATTAAAGGTTTCTTCTGATACTATCATCATGGGAGATGGGGGATTACTATCGTGTAAGTAATACGGTACCTCTTCTATCAAAGCAACGATTTCGAGTTTTGGATAATTTGATAGTTCCTCCACATTTCCCTCTATGGTTAAAGGTATCAGTTCTATCTCATCTCCAACCTTTAACGGATAATTATCCAAAGAGATATCTTCACTAAAAAGTTTATCATTGTACTCAACAATAACATAATTCCCATTTTTAAGTTTTTCTATATCTATTTTTCCTTCCAATAGGTACTCATTGCATTCTTCCAACATTTCATCTGAATAGGAAAAAATATAGATAGAAGTTAGGTATTCTCCGGTTCTATTTAACCATTCTTTTTGAAACTCGTCCATATAATCTTGGTTCAAATAAAGTTCATCAATAACTCCTGAATCGAAAGATAAAGGATACTTTGACTCAACTTTAAGACCTTTTACTTCTTTTACTCCTTCTATGTTTTTCACTTCTTCCAACGTCTCATCAGAGAAACCACCATCAGCAAAAAACCTTTCATCTACCAATAGATAATCTGATTTTATTTTTTTTGTTGCCGCTTGAAGAGGGTCAAAACTTGAAGTTATATAGGCGATTGAAACAAACAAAGTCACCAAAAGTGTGATAGATACCAAGGTCTTTCTTGTTTGTCCTATGTTACTTTCCATATCTTGACTTGCGATTTTTCCTGTTATACCAAAAGCTTTTTCTGTCCATTTATGTTCTTTTCTTCTTTTATTTTTTTTATTTGTTTTCAACTTTTCTGTTATCCTAATTGCTTCCATAGGACTTATATTTTGAGTTTTTCTTGCAGGTAAGAAAGAAGAAATGTATATCGAAATTATCCCTACAAAAGCAGATCCAATGATTATACCGGTGGTTATTTGTATGTTTTTTGCTAAATCAGTTAACCCAAATATCGGTAGGAATAGGTAAGGTAAGACGATTCCCAATATTATTCCAATGGGGATAGAAATCAATGCATACATTGAGGCTTCTCTAAATATAATACGTCGAACTTGTGTTGGTGTTGCCCCTATCGCTCTTATCCTCCCAAACTCTCTTATCCTTTCCAAAACTGATATGTTCAAAATATTGTATATAGCTGTAATAGCTACTGATACAATGAGAATCGTCAATAGTATTGTGGGTAGACTGTTCCCTCCATATAGTTCGATTGTGCTCTGCAGAGTTTTGTTTAAATAATAATCATCTTCGCCTATCCTCAAACTCCTTGCGATATCTTTTGTTATTTCCTCCATCTTTTTGGGGTCTTTGTAAGTTACCAGAACTACAGTTGAACTTTGGACGGCCTCCTTAGAGATTTCTTCTACCAAGCTTTCACTTATTAGGGCAAGATCAACACTTGCATATGTCTCTTTTATTATCCCTGATATGGTTAAAGTGTAGATATTACTTCTGTTTGATAAATTGATCACCCTTATTTCTTTCCCGAGAGGTTCGTTGAGCCCTAGCCTTTCAGCGACGTCTTTCTCAATTACTATTTCGTCGTAGTTTTTAGGTAGATCTCCTTCTAAAAGCTCAATGTTCACAATTTTTAAAGCTTCTTCATCCATATATTGTAAATTTAAGTTCACGTTTGTACCTTCAATGATTGATGCAGTACCTGACCTATTTTCTCCAAGGGCTATTATCCTTGGATCTTCTTTTAATATTTTTATTTGGTTTTCACCGAGATTTTCGAAGACTGCGTGGTAGTTACCTGTAATTTGGGTTATTTGATTTATCTGTTCGTTAAAAGATGCAGTTCTATATACCCAAAAAAATGTAACTAAAGCAATTGCTAAGATATTAGTTACAATAATCGCTGTTGTTCTACCCTTTTTCATCTTTACATACTTATTGCCCAGTTGTTTATAATTTTTCATTTGCCCACCTCTTTCACAATATTTTTAGAAACGGTAAAAATATCTACCTTAGAAGTCTTTGTGATTCTTGATCGATCTTTTCAACCAAATTATTTATTGTAAAAAAATGGAAAAAATTGTAATCTTGATAATCTATTTTTATTTTCAAATGATCTTCTAAAGTTTTCAATAAGTAATAGGCTTTTGTTTTGATGCCTTGAAACCATAAAGGAATACTTTCATCAAATTTTTCCCCCAAAACTTCCTTAACACAATAAAGTACCTCATTATAAATTTCCAACTGATTCGTTGTTAAATATTTTTTCCCGTCATACTTCCAAATATCCTTTCTTGCAATGTTCCTGTTTTTAACTTGCCAACATTCTTTTTTTAAATTCCTATTTACTTCTTCAAAAGTTTTTTCTTTTCTTTCTTTAGATAAAATGCTAGCTATCTTAGCGGTCAGATGTGCTGCAGCGATGCTACTTCCGCCCATCAACCTATATAAATTTTTTTTGTAAATAACCATTTGAGGCACTCCTTGTGCATAAAATTCATCTTTATACCAATAAATATTCTGTCTATTTTTAATAAATCCGAAAAAAACCTTAAAAACATTTTTTATATCTGCAGGAACACACTGTTTAACCTCTAAAGGCCTGGCTGCCACCATTAAAATCTTTTTTTCATGAGCCTGCTTAACCAATTTCTCTAATTCCTCTTTGTACTCCATACTTTCTGTACCTAGACTCATATGAATTATATCCACACCTAAATCTAATGCGTCTCTAATCGCTTGAATCATTAATTTCCCATTGGATGCGTTATTTTCATTCAAGATGCGTATTATATAAAATTTTGAACTATTTGTTTCATAATTAATTATGCCGCCTATTGCTGTCCCATGTCCATTGGTATCAGAAAAATCAAATGTGTGACGAATTCTTCCATCTTTTAATGAATATCCATGTCCACCAATGATCGAGTTTTTAGGTATAGAAATATGATCATCCAACCCACTATCTATTATAGCAATTTTAACTTCTGTCATTAGAGAAATTCTCCTTCTGCATACATTTCAAACTTCCCAAGCTAATTTCTGGTAATATTCTCTCATTTGTTCGCATCTTTCTTTTCTGAATTCTTCATTTGTAAAAAGGTGATAATCAAGTCCCGGGCATCCTTTTGTACAAAAATACCTAACATTACAATCTTTGCATTTATCAACGTTGTCGACAACACA
Organism: Petrotoga mobilis SJ95; assembly: GCF_000018605.1. Classification (NCBI taxonomy): domain Bacteria; kingdom Thermotogati; phylum Thermotogota; class Thermotogae; order Petrotogales; family Petrotogaceae; genus Petrotoga; species Petrotoga mobilis. The sequence goes on from NC_010003.1 coordinate 1,641,522, forward strand.
TGTTTCCAATTTTTTCATAACGTCTTTGTAATTTTTAATTTTTCTAAAATCATCTTCCATTTCTAAAACATTACCTATCTTAAAAGCAGGGTAAATCAATACTGAACATGGATAAATATCACCTATTTCATCCACATAAAAACCATTTTTCCCTGCTTTACAATAATTTTTTGCGTTTATTTGTTTTTTTAAGTTTCTCAGTTCTTTTTCGTTTTCCCTTGACAAAGTAAAATCCAAATCTCTTTCGATATTAAAGATATCATAATTTTTCTCTCCTCTGCCAACCCTATCAAACCCTCTAAAGACTGGTTTAACCCCTAAATCTTGACATAATTCTTTGAATTCCTTATTATGATGAACGTTTTGCCTTGTGTTTACCATCGAAACTCTAATTTCTTCCACACCAAAACTTTTTAAATACTTAATACCATCGATTACTTTTTGATATGTACCTTCACCCCTAATAAAAGCGACACTTTTTTCATCGTATCCATCTAAACTGATATCAAAAGCATCTACATTTTCACTTAAGAATTTAGCCATCTTTTTACTTATTAATGTACCATTAGTCATGATTACTATTTTCCCTTTGAAATTCTTCCGCAAATAAGAAATAATTTCAGGAAAATCTTTACGTATAAGCGGTTCTCCTCCGGTTATAACAACAATTTTAAGATTCATTGCTATAAAATAATCGAAGATCTTATATATATCTCGAAGATTCAATGTTCCTCTAAACACTTCATTAGCACTTGCTGTGCAATGTTTGCAATTTAAATTACAACTATTGGTAATGGCAAAAGTCACCTCTTCCAATTCATAGTTTTCTTCATTTGAAGAAGTTAGTATATTGATTTCCCAAAGCTTCTTTATCAATTCTTTTATATATAACTTTTCATTTTGAGCAACGTTTATACTTTCTATTTCACCTTTTATTTTATCCAATTCCTTAATTTCTATTAGTTCATTTAATAGTTCATAAAATCTTTCTTCAATCCTTACCCATAACCCTGTTTGGGTTTGAGCCAAAATAATCTTATTGTTGTTTTTTAAAATTTTAGTGTATTTGTTCCATTCTACCTTATTATTTGAAAGTGTACTCATCACTTTCCCTCCTTTTAAGTACGTTGGCAATCTTAAAAATAAGCTTTTCATAAGCACAAAAAAAGCCGTTTGGCTTATCCATTTTACCCGTCATCGCATAATTTAAGTAAGTGCATCGCTTGCTTTCACAAAAATTAAAATACACACAACCTTGACATAATTCTCGCACTGGTTCAGCGTTTAAATATAATGGCGTTTTTAAATTCATCGGTTCTGAAACGTTACCCAAACAAAACTTTTTCCTTTTTGCCACATAATTGCATGGATAAATATCCCCATTGGGAAGTATGTAAAATTGGTTAACTCCACCATCACAAATCCCATAATTTTTGATCTCATATTTATGCTTTAAAAAGGTTATTTCAATACCTTTATTGTTATACTTATTTAAATAATCTTCTAAAATTTGAAAGGACTGCTCTTCTAATATTTTAAAATTTTCTTCTGTCCATTGAGGATCAAAAAAGTCTGGTATTGGTTTTATATTCTTAAATCCTAAATCAACCAAAAACCTCACACTTTTTCTTAAATAAGGAACAGTTTGAGAAGTAAAAGTTAATCGTGCATATGAATCAGGTAATTCCTTTAGTAAGGTTCCCACCCTCTTTTCTATTGTTGCCCACGACCCTTTGCCATTCTTAAATTTTCTATAATAATCGTGAACTTCTGGGATCCCATCAACACTTAAAGTAACTGGGAGTTGATTTTCTTTGAAATAATTTATTATCTCTTTTGTTAGAAGAGTACCGTTAGTTGTCATATGAAAAAAGATTGGGATTCCCTTTATTTTCTTTTTGATTTCCTTAGTAAAAAATGTTATTAAATCAAAACGTAAAAGAGGCTCGCCACCAAAATATACAATATTTATATGTTTTCTTTCACTTTTCTTTCTTTTTTCAATCTCCGATTTTAAAGATATAAAGTCGACTATCTTTTCTTTTGTTTCATCTTTCATTTCTTCACCGTTTTTTTCTCCAATATAGCAATAAGAACATTTTAAATTGCAATTGTTTGTCAACCATATACTAAAAAGCATACCTTCCACCTCTTTCTAACAAGCAATTCATCCATTTTTTGAAATCTCAAACCCCTATTTCTTATACTCATATTCTTTTCTGAATATTATATTGGTTTGATTAACTGAAGATAGGGGAAGTATTATTCCCCTACCTTTTTTAACCCTCAGAAAATAGGACTAGTGTTATCTGTTTCACGCCATCCACAACCATCAATAAATTGCGAAACCTTTTCAAAATATTCGTCGCAATCATCGTCACAACCAAGAGGATTCACATTACTATATCCATTAACATCAATCTTCAATTCTTCTTCTGGTCTTACTTTCATTTGTTTCACCTCCTTTCACTTTTATTTTTTTCTACTTTTCCTGCAGGATTGCTACATGCCGGCAAATAATTCCTATCCTCACAATCTTTTACTTCAAAAACTTATATACTTACTTTTTTAAATCTTGTAAGTTTTTTTTCAACTGTTGCTTCTTGGACAAAGTAAATACATCAACTAAGCCTTTACTCTACTTTTTCTACAACACTTACAATCTCTGTTGGTTTTAAACCAGATGTGCCATCTTCTCCCCCATCATCCCCTCCAAAAACAAATATACCCCCTAACACCAGAACAGTGATCAACAAAGCAACAATAAATTTCTTCATCCTCTTTCACCCCCTTGAATTATTCTTTTGATTTAAAACTAATATCTCAAATAATCCAATCCCTCATTTTAATCATACGCTTTTCCATATGATTTTCAACTGTTTTTTTATTGGCTTCAAATATGTATTTATAAAGTATTGCAGAGATCGGCCAAAAAACTAACGTTAAAATTATTTACGATGGTTTTTATCTGATATAATGCATTTGTTTTTCTTTTGGTTATTATAAGAGAGTTATGATATAATTAATTTTAGAATAAAAATAGAAGCTTCAAGAATCGTTAACATTCCAAAGGAAGGGTTTTTGAAGTAAATTTTATTTTATATTTTTGTTGCTATTGGGTAAAGGAAAGAGGGTTGAGAAATGAACATTAAACTACTGGATAAAATTGTGAGTAAAGGACAGTTCATAAGACCTATTTTGAATTATGTTGTCCATTATTTAGAAAGTGATAGATCAGATAAAAATAAAAACATCATCAATTACATAAACGTTTTAAAATTAAAATGGGATGTTAAATACGATGAAGCCCTTGAGATAATAGATGAAGAGTTACAAAAGTTAAAAAAAGGTGCTTTGTATTATCTTTTTTTGGATCAAAAAATTCAAATATTGAATAGAATTAAACAGAAAGAGGATGTTAAAAAAGTATTCGACGAACTAAGAGATAATTTTGATAATATACCTGTTTATGTCAGAGGCCTTGTTGTAGAAACTTTAAGAAATATACATGAATTGTATTATGCATCCGATGAGAATATGGAAAAGATAAGATATTGGAGTGAGAATTACGAACAAAACCCTGTTGATAAAGGTTTCATATTACTATCAAAAGCAAGAGGAAAAAAGAACGAAGAAAGATACGAAGAAGTAGTTTCTTTAAACATCGAAGCTTTTAAGATTTTAAAAACTATTCCACATCCTTCTGGCATGGTACAAGCTTTAAACAATGTATCTTGGTGGTTGAAAAATATAGACAAAGAAAAGGCTTTATCTTTTACTTTTCCATTGGGATTCTATCTTGGTTACTATTTTGATGATAATAACTTTAAAGTTTTCAATTCCCTCGATACTATGTTTCAAGTGCAGAAGAATAACAACGATCCTTTGGTTTATGAATCCGCCTTTATCTTTTCAAAGTGTTTATCTCAACTAAACAAAGCGGAAAGTGAATCGATAAAAAATACTTTTAAAGATATCATTAACCAATTAAAATACTTTGTATTCAATTTGGATAACAACCAACATAGAAGTACACCAAAACTAAGAGATTTCATAAGGAAAGAGATAGGAAAAGAAAAGATACCCATAGATTCAATAAACATTTCTGAAAAAACGTTGAAAGAGTTTTTATTTGAAGAGACACAGTACATTCAACCAAGTACCTTGAGAAACATAATAGATGCTCTTGAGTTTGAAATCACCACATCCACACCTATATGTATAATCAAAGAGTTAAAAAAGAAGGATATAGATAAAAAGTTTGAGATAAACCTTGAAAAGTTTAAAAACCTTCCAAAAGGAAGACAAATATCAGAACTCTTTACCTCTTACCTCGTTCATTACTACAAAGAAGAGATTGATCTAAAAAAGATAATTAAAGAGATAGAAGATGACAGTTTAATTGAAGAAAGATGTGATTACTACACGAAAGAGTTAATAAACTATATCTTTGAAAGAAATCCAAAGATAAATTTTAATTCTTTACTAACAAACGTTCAAGAACCAAAAATCTACACAAACAAAAATATAACCTTCAACGAACATCCTTTTTATTTGGGAAGGAAAGAAGTTATAAAAAGGTTTATGAAAGACTTAAATAAAAAGAATTTAAAAGAGTTCATTGAAAATTACATTGGTCTTGATACAAGACAAAAAAAGACAGTAGAAAAGTTCATAATGAATTACGGTAGGTACTATGATTTAAAGGATATACCAAAAGAATTCACACCGAAAGTACCAAAAGAGATTGATCCATTTGTGAGAAAATATACGTTGAAAAGAAAACCTTCTGCAATTTCTTTTTATGTTTTTGAAGGAGAAGAAAGAGAAGAGTTTGTTAAAATTATCGGCAATTTTTAATTGAAAAACTCTCGCATTCGGTCAATTAGATATCTCTTTTTTTAAAAAATCTTTGTTTATACAATGCTGCAAGCAAATGATGCCATATCCTTAGCTTTCTATTATGATATAATTAAAGCGAATATTTGAGAATGTCACAAGAAGCAAAGCTTTCTTCGATTCATTTTTTTATAGGTGGGCAGCGGGGCGGAAGGGTGCTAAAAACTTTTATAGTCTAAGGGCATTAAAAATACCCAATCCCAATTAGGAGGTCCAAAAATGAAAAAAGTTTCAATAACCTACAAAATCCCTGAAGCAGGTATAGATTTGCTAAAAGGTAAGTACGATATTTGGATCAATCCAAAGGATAAGCTACTCACCAAAGAAGAATTAAAAGAAATAGCGAAAGAATCTGATGCATTAATTACGATGTTGGCAGATCCGATTGATAGTGAAGTGTTAGAAGCAGGAAAGGATAGGTTGAAAATCGTTGCAAACTACGCTGTTGGATACAACAACATCGATATCCAAAAGGCAAAAGAGTTAGGGATATATGTAACTAATACCCCTGATGTATTAACCGAAACAACCGCTGATTTAGCCTGGGCGTTGATGTTGGTTGTTGCCAGACGAATCGTCGAATCTGATGCCTTTACAAGAGAAGGTAAATTTGATGGCTGGAAGCCTGAATTGTTTCTGGGAACCGATGTGTACGGTAAAACCTTGGGTATCATAGGATTTGGAAGTATTGGTCAAGCAGTTGCCCGAAGGGCAATAGGGTTCAATATGAAGGTTTATTACTATCAGAGACATCGTCTCTCCAGTGAAAAAGAAAAGGCCTTGAATGCCACTTATTTAAACTTGGATGAGCTTTTGAAGGTTTCTGATTATGTAAGCTTACATGTGCCTTTGACTGACGAGACTTATCATATGTTGGATCGAGAAAAACTATCGCTATTGAAGAAATCTGCCTTTGTTATTAACACAGCAAGAGGTCCAGTGATAGATGAAGAAGCGTTATACGAAAAACTAAAAAGTAAAGAGATTTCAGGAGCTGCTTTAGATGTGTATGAGAATGAACCTCAATTAACACCAGATTTAAAAGATTTGGATAACGTAGTACTAACACCACATATTGGTTCTGCTTCACACGAAACAAGAAGCCGAATGGCTCAGATGGTAGCAAAAGATATAATACAAGCTTTGGATGGAGAAACACCTGAACATTTAATTTGGAGGTAGAAATTAAATATTGAATAAAGTTTATGAAATATACAAGGATCTTTACGGGTTTTATGGTCCGCAGCATTGGTGGCCCGCAGATAATTGGTTTGAAGTAACTGTGGGGGCTATTTTAACACAAAATACCGCTTGGAACAATGTTGAAAAATCTATAGAAAATTTGAAACAACGTGATCTATTAGAACCAGAAAAGTTATCTAAAATCAAAGAAGATGATTTGGCTCAATTGATAAGATCTTCGGGTTTTTACAATCTCAAAAGTAAACGTTTGAAAAACTTCTTAGAATGGTTAAAAAAATATAATTATGATATAGATAAGATTAAAAATAAAAGTGTAACCTCTTTAAGGGAAGAACTGTTAAGTATAAAAGGCATAGGAAAAGAAACGGCTGATTCAATACTTTTATACGCCTTTGAAATGCCAGTTTTTGTTATCGATGCTTATACAAAAAGAATGTTTTCACGATTGGGTTTAATATTGTCTAGAGAATACGACGAGTTTCAAGATTTTTTTGAGAAAAACCTGACAAAAGATGTTCAGCTTTACAACGAATACCATGCGTTAATAGTTAAGCACTCAAAGGTTTACTGTAAAAAAACGCCTAAATGTTCTGATTGTTTTCTAAAAGAAAAATGTAATTGGGGAGTGAACAACCTATAATATCTTACAACAAATTCAACCTAAAACAAATCCAAAAACTTGGAGCAACTATTTCTAAATATCTTTTCCCGGGAGCTAAGTTATTACTTTTTGGCAATTTAGGAACGGGGAAAACCACGTTGACATCTTATATAGTTAACAGTTTGAGCAAAACTCCCGTAAACGTAACAAGCCCAACTTTTTCCCTAATAAAGGTATACAACACAAATCCAACAATATATCATGTCGACTTGTATAGGTTAAACGATCCTCAAGAGATAGAGTACTTGGATGTTTTTTTGGATCCTGAAGGGGTATATATAATTGAATGGGCAGACTTTTTGGATTATTTAACCCCCGAAGAAAGATTGGAGATTCATATTTCGTACAATGAAGATATTAAGTATAGGGATGTAAAAATCGAAGGATTTGGTGAAAAGTACAAAGAGATGGAGGCTATTATAGAAAAGGAGCAGTAGTTTTGTGTCAATTCAGAGAATTTTTAACGTTATCTCAGAAAAAGATTACAAAGAACATAGCCAAAAAGCAAGAAAAATAGTTGAAAAGGCTAATAGTATTCTCAGAAAACCTCGAGAATTAAACGAAAGAAAAATGTTTTGGGTTTACAGAGTTTTAGGAAAAGACGCCGAACTAAAAATACCAAAAAAACATATAAACGATTTCCAATTTTTGATAATGCATATTTTAAAAAAGCCAAAAGAGAATAGATTCGCCGATTTAAGAAGTTATTACAAGTTAAAAGAAGAAACGATTGAAAACTTGAAATTTTTACTTTTTCCAGATAAGTTTCCACCAGGTGGCTACAATGAGAAATTAAAAAAGTATGGGGTAGAGTTTTACAATCCTCAAGTTATATTAAAAAGGCTGGATTTTAAGGATTTTATAGACTTATACGCACTAATAACATACATACCTTTAGATGTGAAAACTCCCTTTGTACAAGACCTCATAGACGAGATCCTAAGCATTGATCCTATCGATACAAAGATCTCGTTGTACAAAAAAATAAAAGAAATATTTAAGAGTTTAGGCCCTTACGAAAAACAGATGGTGGAACTTCAATTGAAAAATATCTCTTACTACCATTATAGGCTTATGAGCAAAGGATCGATTAAAGGTGTTATTATCGATGGTAGCAACGTTGTAAGGTACAATGATCAAGAAAGTATAGTTAGATTGGTTGATTTATTGGATAATCTCTACATAGAAAATATGACGTTTTTCCCTGCGATAATAGTATTCGATAAAAACATTGAATACGTTTTAAAAAGTGAAGATGACAAGGATATTTTAAAGAGAATGTCCGAAAAAAAGAGAATTTACTTTGAATCACCTGCAGATGAATTGATAGTTCATTTTAGTAATAAACTTGGTTATTACATGATTTCACAAGATAAATTTAGTGAATATCGGTTTGATAAAGACAAATTATTGGAACTTCGGAGGTTTGTAGATGAGTGAACAGAGCTTTGACTTAGAGCAGTATAACTACGAGTTACCTGAAGAGCTTATAGCCCAAGAACCTGTTGAACCAAGAGATAGCTGCAAGCTGATGGTGCTAAATAGAAGAGTAAAAAGTATCGAACACAAAGTTTTTAGGGATATAAAAAATTATTTACGACCCGGCGATTTGCTTGTTTTAAACAATACCAGGGTTATCCCTGCAAGATTGTACGGCAAAAAGGAAACAGGTGCTAAAGTTGAAGTTTTACTTTTAGAAAAAGATGGAAACGATAAAACATGGAAAGCTTTGGTAAAGCCAGGTGGAAAGATAAAAAAAGGCAACAAACTTATCTTTGAAGATGATTTAGTTTGCACAGTAGTAGAACATTTGGAAGACGGATCTAGAATTTTAGAATTTGACGATCCCAACTTTTTCTCAAAATTGCCAAAAATTGGCGAAGTCCCTTTACCGCCTTATATTAAAAAACAGATCGATGATCCAGAAAAATATCAAACTACTTACGCAAAAGAAGATGGTGCCGTGGCTGCGCCAACCGCTGGTTTGCATTTCACACAAGAGTTAATAGACGAGCTCACCGATTACGGTGTTAGATTTGCTGAAGTTACTCTTCATGTAGGTTTAGGAACCTTTAGACCTGTTAGCGCGGCAGATATAAGGAACCACCAAATACATGAGGAGTATTATACCGTATCAAAGAGTGTGCTTCGCGATATAGTTAGAGCTAAAGCCGAAGGTAAAAGGGTAATAGCCACAGGAACAACGGTTGTTAGAACGCTCGAATCAATTGCCAGAAATCCAGACAAACTCGCTGGTAAAACAGATCTATATATTTATCCGCCTTTTGAATTTAAAATAATTGATGCTATGATCACCAATTTTCATCTACCGAAATCTTCACTTCTTTTTCTTGTTTCGGCATTTGCTGGTCAAGATTTTATTATGAACTCCTATGAAATTGCTAAAGAAAAGAAATATAGGTTTTTTTCGTTTGGAGATGCTATGTTCATAATTTAATTTCTATATTACACACTTTAGAAAAAATTTCAACATAATATTTAAATTTTAAAAGGGTCACAGGGTGGGTTAAAGAAAGTATTCTTTATATTAAAGTTTATTAAATCTTAGACGATAAAAAAAATGAATAAAACTTTGAAGGTTGGGTGATATTATGGGAATATCAAATATTGGGGGAAAAGAAGACTTTTTGATTAACAATCCTATATCTAATAGGCAGCAAATGGAAATGGTGAATGCCAATTTGAAAAATCCTGAAAATTCAAACCAGCCAATCCAAAAAGAAGAGATTACTCCTGACGAACTCGACAAAGTCACTAAGATAATTGAAGATAGATTAAAAAAGCTATCCAATATTTTCAAAGGAGAAGCAAAGTTTGAAATAGAAAGGGATTTGGATATTATTGTTGTAAAAATTATAGATAAAGATAGCAAGCAAATTATAAGACAGATACCACCTGAAGTCTCTGTGAAACTTGCCAAAGCCCTAAACGATGTTCAAGGCATATTACTTGATGAAATAGCCTGATCATTAACGTTTTAATGTTTTATAAACCATTTCGGCGACATCATTATAAGATAAAAGTAGATCTAAATTTCTTCTTATCTCTTTTGCACCTTCAATCCCAGAAAAGTATTTCATTAATACTTTTCTGAATTTTTTTACTGCATAGACCTCTGAACCATAAAATTCAATCATAAGTTTCAAGTGCTCTAAGCAAGTATCGATTCTTTCATCTATAGTCGGATTATAATTATTCTTTGTGAATATCCAAGGGTTACCGATAGCACCCCTTGCTACTAAAACAAAATCTGCACCATAATTCAACAAATAATCATCTATATCTTTTTTACTAAACACATCTCCGCTAGCCCCTAAAGGTATAGTGATCTTCGCTTTTAACTTTTTTAATATTTCTCTATTTGCGATCCCACTGTACATTTGTGACCTAGTTCTACCATGAACAATAATATAATCAGCACCTGCTTTTTCCACTGTTTCAGCTACTTCTTCTATATTTATTTGATCGTATCCTAATCTTACCTTTACTCCAACTGGCAAATCAATACTCTTTTTTAAATTAAAAACTATATCCCCTAATAATTTTGGATTTTTCAATAAAGCTGCCCCTGAACCTTTTTTCACTACTTTATTGACAGGACAAGCAGCGTTTATATCTATCCAACTAGCTAAATGCTGGATGGATTTGGCTGCCTCGATAAATTTTGTTGTCTCATTGCCAAAAAGTTGTACGCCTATATTATCTTCGCCCTTCTGAGGAAGCATTTTTTCAACTTTTTCGTTTTCTCTTATTATTGAATCTACGGAAATCATTTCAGTGAAAGTAAACTTGGCCCCAAACCTTCTGCAAATCTCTCTAAAAGGGTAATCTGTATAATCAGCCATCGGAGCTAAACCAATTTGATTTTCTAACATCCACTTACTCCTCCTGAATCTTATTCGTAATTTATTTTAGCTCTTTTCATTAAACAGCTATATACACTAATTTTAAATCTACATACAATAACTAAATTCAAAAATTTTTAGTAAGAATATAAAAATTATTGAATTATTTTATTTTTATACTTGACATTCTTTATTTAATCTGTTATAATTTTTCTGAAATATTTGAAATCAGTTTAAAATTATTAAAGGAGGTTATAAAAATGTTGAGAAAACCACTGAAAAAAATTAAAAAGGTAGAATCTTATCACACTGCTTATGACATACTTTCGGATGAATTATGGCAGGTTTATCTCGAAAACATAAGGAAATTGTGAAAGTAAAGAATATAGATGGATAGTTTAGGACCCTATTTTTCCTTCCTAAGATGGGTGCTGTGGGAGGACGGTAGATAAATTAATTATCTACCTCTACCCGATCTTCCTTATGGGTGGGGAGCGGGGTAAAAGGGTGCTAATAAAAATCCTTTTCCTATCGGGTGGGGAGCGGGGGAAGGGTGCTAAAACGAGTTTTAGAATTTCTAAAGAAAAAAACTTATTTATAGGGGGAAGTTAAGGTATGAGTTTGTACACAAGAAGATTGATAAGATATGGTATAAAAAATTATAAAAAGTATATGGTTTTCGTGTTTCTTTTGGGTGTTGCTGCTTTAGCGTTAGCAGCTTTGAGACCTTTTTTCATTCAGTTTTTAATCGACGATATAATATCTTTTCAAAGAATTAATATACTGCCTTTTTTCCTTGTCTTTTTAATCGGTATAGTAGCTTTAGAAAGAGTTTTCAATTATTTTTTCAATACTTATCATCGAAAAGTTAATTTTATTACTATCAAAAACGAGCAGATGAACCTTTATAATAAAATTCAAAACTCAAAATTTGTTGATTATTCTAAGATGGATTCTGGGGATATAATGAGTAGGTTATTGTCTGATATTGATGAAACTTCTTATGCAATGGCCCTTGTATTACCAACCATGTGTTTAAACTTTTTGAATTTAATAGTTACTTCTGCTATATTGACTTATCTGAATTGGCAATTATTTTTGATAGTACTTGCTTCTTTACCTTTCTATTGGCTTATTATAAGAAGTTCACAAACAAAATTGCAGAATTATTCAAAAATAGAAAGAAAATCTTTTGGAAAATTAACTTCTTCTATAAAAGAAAAGTTAGATGGTCAATTAATTATTAAAGTATTTGGGAAAACAAAATACTTTTCAAATTCATTTTCCAAGGATGCGGAAAATTGGGCTATACAAGCGACTAAAGCAGGGATATTTCAAATAACCATTTTAAATATAGCCTTTTTTATCAGTTATGTAATTCCTGTGATTATATTAGGATTTGGAGGAGTACTTGTGATAAGAGGGAATATATCTTTGGGAACTTTAATAGCTTTTTATTCTTTTGTGCCATGGATATACGAACCCATAGGAATCATAAATGAAAATTTGGTTCAACTACAACGGGTTGAACCTCTAGCTGAAAGATTCTTTGAAATCCTCGATATGCCTGAAGAGGAAGGTGATGGTATATATCTTTTCCCCGAGGATTACAACATCGAATACAAAAACGTCTCATTCAAATACAGAGACGAGATAGTTTTGAAAAACATAAATCTCTCCATTGGCAAAAACGAAAAGGTAGCGTTGGTAGGAACGAGTGGATCCGGCAAAAGTACTATGGTGAGTCTTCTTGTGAGATTATATGATCCCACAAACGGTAAAATACTATTAGGAAATAAAAACATAAAAGATTACAAATTACAAGAAATCAGAGAAAAGATAAAGTTAGTCAGAGGTAACGAACCCTTATTCAACATGACGGTCAAAGAAAACATAATGCTGGATGATGAATTCACCGAAGAAGAATTCATGAAGGCGGTAAAGAAAGCGAAGGTAGATAAATTCATAGGGCTTTTAGATGAAGGATACGATACTGTAGTGGGAGAAAGGGGAAGTAAGCTATCAGATGGGCAAAGGCAGAGAGTAGCGATAGCAAGAGCATTGATAAGGGGACCAAAAGTATTGATACTGGATGAAGCAACGTCAGGGGTAGATTCACAGACAGAAGAAGAAATATTTGATGAATTGAAAGAGTACGAGATGACTCTGATAATAATATCCCACAGATTATCGACGATAAGAAAAGCAGACAAGGTGATATTATTAAAAGATGGAGAGATAAGAGGAGAAGGAGTACACGAAGAGTTACTAAAAAATTCTCCCATTTACAAAGAAATAATAGAAAGTCAGTTGGTTGTATGAAAAGTTAATTAGCCATTATTTTCAAGAGAACCTAATTTCTGAAAAGACGCCCAACATGGGCGTTTTTAAATTAAAAATTGCTGATAATTTTGATGAACTCTTCTCTCTCTCTTCCTCTTCAAAAACATAAAAAGAAACAACAGAAGGTTTTCTCTGTAATACTTTATCAATGCGTATTTGAAACCATTTAAAAAAATACTTGAAAATCATTTGGAAAAGTGTATTATTAAAATGAGGGATTGGATTATTTGAAATTTTAGTTTTAATTTAAAGAATAATCTAAGGGGGAATATTAACATGTCTAATTTAGTGGCTGTTTTTGTGATTCTCACCATAGGCTACGCTTTACGAACAACATACGAGTTCCGCATTGGAGAAGGCAAAGGTTTTCTAAAATTATTCCTTAAAAATTTTGTAACACCAACATTAGTAATTTTATTTCTTATCATGCTATCTCATCTTTTAGGAGGAAGATAGATTTATGGATACGATAATATTAAAAGATATTCGAAAGGTTTATAAAAACGGGGTAGAAGCTTTGAAAGATATAAATATTTCAATAAAGGCCGGAGAAATTGTAGGATTGATAGGGCCAAACGGCGCAGGAAAAACTACCCTGCTAAATATAATATTAGGACTTTTGAAACCAACTGAAGGGGTTTCAAAAATTTTAGGGGTAGATACTGATAAGATGACCAAGCGTGAAAGAAAAAAGATAGGTTTTATTTTGGACGGACCTGGTCTATATGATGATTTAACCGTTGATGAAAATATAAAGTTCTGGAGTGAATTATATGAGGTTTCCCAAATACGGGGAGAAGCACTACTAAACCAATGGGGACTTTATGAAAATAAGGGAAGTTTAGTTAAGGAACTTTCCGCAGGTATGAAACAAAAGTTAGCCATATCAAGAGCATTTTTGCATGATCCTTCAATTGTTTTAATGGATGAACCCACGTCCAATCTTGATCCTGTAGCCAGGAAAAACATGGTAGAATTTTTAAAAAGCTTACATGATAAAGAAAAAACGCTTTTAATAACCTCTCATGATCTTTTCGATATAGAAAGAATATGTTCAAGGATAATACTTTTGAGAAAAGGACAAATAGTTGTATCTGGAAATATGGAAGAATTGAAAGAGGCTTTGGGAGTTAGAATGGGTGTAACGATAAAGGTAAGTAACAAAATTCCCGATGATATAATAAATGAGATTTCCAAGGATTCTGAAATAAATGTAATAGGGGAAAAAGAGTTGATACTCTCTGGGGATAAAATAAGTCCACCATCAGTAGTCCGATATCTTGTGAATAAAGGAATAGACGTTGAAAGGGTGGAAGAAGAAAAAGTAACGCTTGAGGATATATATACTTATATCGTGAAGGAGGACGAAGAATGATGAGAGCCCTAATTAAAAAAGAGTTACGAATGTTCATAAGGAAACGATTTCAATTATTGCTTTTTTTGACGGTTATTACAATCTTTATAATAGCGTTTAATTTGGAAAATTCAAATAATTTAAACCCTATTCTTATCTCCTCTTTTATGGTTACTTTTTTCGTGCCTTATTCATTTGGTTGGATAAGCTTTCAAAAAGAGAAGGAGAATAAAAACATCTCATACCTTTTGGCATCACCTTTAAATATAAAAGAAATATTCTTGGGGAAAATGTTGGCAGTATTATTGTTCACCCAGGTATTTATGTTATGGGGAGTTATTGTGCAATATATAACAAACATTTTTTTTATGGGAGTAATTCCTAGTTTTGAAATACTTTTGACGGTATTGATAGCCTTTCCGATTTGGTCGGCGGTACTTAGTGGGTTAGTTGGAGTAGGGCTTCTCGTGTTTGATAACCCTTTCATAATTAGAATCCTTCTATTTTTATTCATATTTTTTGTGGGAATAAATGGAAATCTGTGGGAAAAGTTAATTATTTTAGAAAAATGGCAAAATCTTATTTTGATATTTCTGGGATTAATGGCTATGTTAGGAATCATCTACTTCGTAGATATCTTTGGTAAAAGATTGATGGTTGAATAAGAAAAACAGATCCCAGAAAATATGCATATACTTGAGGGAAATTTGGTGTACAAGGTGAGTGCTACAATTTAGCGTGGAAATTTAGTTATACCAGAAAAAGCGAAGAGTAGATTTTTTAAAATTAAAGAAAAAGAATTAGTATGATCAATAACTTGTTTTTTATAATAGAATTCTGGTGGTAATTATTTAACCTCATTGTTTCCTGTGACAGAACAGTCTAACGGCATACTTTTATGGATATTGTTAGGAGTAGGGATATTTTTACGTTTCACATCTATACATATTATACGAGGGGGAAATTCAATGACAAATGAGCAAAAAAGAAACTTTTTGCTATATTCTGCAGGTAGGCTTGTATCTTTAATAGGAACTGGCGTACAAATGATTGCTTTACCTCTTTATATTCTTGATCTTACAGGCTCTGGAACCCTTATGGGTACATTTGCTCTTTTAAGCATGCTTCCAGGATTAATTTTTTCACCGATAGCAGGGGTTTTGGGAGATCGAAGAAATCGAAAGAAAATTATGGTGAATATGGACTATTTACGTGGGATAATTATACTTTTTATGGCATATTCAGCCTATCAAGGTTGGATGAACATCGCCTTTATCTTCACTGCTCAAGTATTTATTTCTATATTAGACAGTGTTTTCGGCGGCTCAACCAATGCGATGCTTCCAGACTTAGTCCCTATTGAATTCCTCACAAAAGCTAATTCATTAAATTCTTCAATAAATGGTATTTCTAATATTATAGGACCAATTCTTGGAGGAATCATATATGGATTTGGCGGAATAAAAGTTGTGTTTCTTATAAATGGAATTTCCTTCGTTATTTCTGCTATAAGCGAAATGTTTATTACTTACGTACCACATTTTGAAGGTAAGCAGAAAATATCCTTTAAATCCATGTTTTCAGACATCAAAGAAGGCTTAGTTTTTATAAGAGGAAGAAAGGGTTTGAAAGAACTGCTTTTATTTGCATTGGTTGTCAATTTTTTAATGGCTCCTATTCTTACGATTGTGCTCCCTTATGTATTAAGGCAAGAAATTGGGTTTACGAGCGAACAGTATGGAATCACACAATCATCTTTTACCGTGGGAATACTAATTGGCAGTATTTTAATTGGTACTATTTTTTCTAAAAGTAATCCAAAAAAATCTATGACACTCGGTTTAACAGTAGAGGCTGTCATGTTTTTCATCATTTCAGGTTTATTTTTTCCTAATATCGTTACCAAATTCGGAGGTGCCTCATGGACCTTCTTAATAATTTTGTACATAAACCTTATGATAATAGGTGTGAGCAATGCTTTTATAAATATACCTATTGATACCAACATGCAAAAAATGACACCAACCAACGTAAGATCTCGTGTTTTTACAGTTTTGGGGTTGATTGCTCAAGGAGCTGTACCTGTTGGTATGCAGATATATGGTATTCTTTTAGATTTAATGAAGGGATATCAAATTGCACTGTTTGCGAGCATAGTATCAGTTATTGTAATTATCCTCTTTTTAAAAATTGCACCAGAAGAAACGTTCAATCCTAAACCTGTTAGTGAAGAAGCGTGAAAGTCGAACCTAGATAAAATCAATTTATTATTTAGTGTTTTTTGAATATATATGTTTTTCCACAATCTTTATTTCTTCTTCTGTTAAACCATATAACGAATATACCAATCTGTCTATCTCTTGTTCTCAGGAAAAAGTTTTGGAGCGGTGTTCCACTCTGATCCTCCCAAGATGTGAGAATATTTGAATAGATCAACAATCTTTTTTTGCCTTATAAATTATGTTTAACTTACAGGTTTTTCAATTCCCATCATCATATTAAAGTGTTCTATCTGTTTTGTATGTTCGAAGATTTTTTGAAATACTTTTTTATACTTTTCTATTTCTTCAAAATTTGGACTGTAATTTATATCATCAAATATTTCATGAGATCCTACATTAACCCAAGATACTAACGAACGACAAATTTTTTTATCTTCCTCATTTTCAAAATTATTTATGAGTGTTTCTTCGTCTAGATTTGCCAAAAGTTTAAAGTAGAATTCAATTATTCTACGCATAGCATTTTGAATGCATACTTTATCCACATCCTTTCTTTTAATCTCCTCCCATAATAACTGATAGGAAGATTTAATTGGGTTTTCTTCATAAGCAACAATTCCGCTTATATTGTCTTTTTTTCTGATAATGTAGTAAATCGTATCTTTACGCTTATTATAAGTTTTCCTTGATGATATATAAGAAACTTCTTTGAAAAAGTAAACATTGTGCGTTAAAATGAATGCTTGCTTGATATTACTATTATTATCTCTAATATCTTTTAATAGTTTTTTTATTAATGTACTAACGATAAATAAAACGTCTGAATCAAGACTTGAAACAGGGTCGTCGAAAACAACAATTTTATCGTCATTTATGTTTTCAGCTGGATCTAAAACTCCCTGAATTAAATTGTAAAAATAGAGAAAAATAATAAAATTTCTTTCACCTTCACTTAAGTTTTCTTTTGCGGGAGAACCATCTTCTCTAACAATTTTATAATGTTTATCATCATCTAAAGCTTCAAGTCTAAACCCTTTAAAACCAAAATGATCTAATAGTTTATTTATTACTTCTACAGTAGGCTTAATACTTTTTATTTTCTTTTCAAGAGTAGAAATATCAGTATTTATATCAACTTGCTTTTGATCATTAATTTCAATTTTTCCCTCAATACTATTTAAAGCCTTTTCAGCATTAGAAGTATTTGTTTTATATGTATCGATATACTGAGATATTTCATTACAAAAAAAATGCCAAATCTCTGATTCAAGCCTTTCTTGTTCTGTTTTTCTATTTTTTATTAAATTATTATGATTATGAATTTCTCTATTAATTCCATCAAAAATTTCATTTATCTCGTATAGGATTTCTAAAATTGATTCTAATTCGATTACGATACTTGGTTTATCTTTCTTTTCTTTCAACTTTTCAATATTAGTAGACATAATTTGAAATAATAATCTGAATTTTTCTTCTGTTTCTTGTTTTTTCTCATTAAAATATTGATTATTTTGGATTGTACTAAGTTTTTGATAATATTCTTCCAATGCCTTTTTTACGCCTGTATATCTATCGTTAAGGCTTTCTAAATTCTTTATTTGATTTTCGTAAGTTTCATCAAAATATTCTTCAAGCTTGTGTTTGAAATCTTTATCAACACGTTGTTGACAGAAGGGACATATATATTTTTGCTCAGATTCAATAAAACTATTCTCCAGATAATTTTTACCTTCTCTAACCCAATCATGATTCTGCAGTTTATGAATCAATTTTCCTATATCAACATTTTCTTTTCCTATTATACTTGTGCTTAATATCTTGTCAACTTCTATCAATTTAACATCATTAATTAAAGTATCTTCAATTTTAGTAATCTCATCCAGTTTATTAAGTGTTTGATTATAGATTATATTATATTCCTTTAATAATTCACCATAATCTTTAACAGCTGCATGGTTTGTTTTGTATTCTAATAAAATTTTATCTGCAAAATTTTTTTTATTGTTTCTATAACCTTTGAAAACCTCAGTAAAGTTTTGCTGGTATTTTAGATATAAACTCTGCCAACATACTTCGTTAAAATTATCCTGAATTTGGGTTTTTTCCTTTTCTTTATTTTCTATAGTTTCATTCAAATTTATAAGTTCTTCTTTTATTTTATCTAACTCATCTTTTTTCTTTTTTATTTCTTCCTCTATATCTTTTGCACCTTCACCCATGGTATAGATACCAGGAAAGTTTTCAGATTGATAAAAGTAATTTCTTACAAAATCATCATTGTAAACTAAGGTTTTTAATTTAATGTCAGATCTCCATTTTACCTCACAATTTTTATAATTATTAGGTGAAGCAATAATTTTTGAAATGGTGGTTTTACCCGTGCCGTTAGAGCCATAAAAGAAATTGATTTTTCTCAAATCATTAATTTCAACATTTTCTTTGTAAGTGGCGACATCACTTATTTTTATTTTTTCAATCCTAAGATCTTTCTCTATTTTACTCCCTTTATTTTCCACTCTCTATCACCTCAACATCTTCCTTCGTTAACTCATATAGCTTATACACCAGTCTGTCTATCTCTTGTTCCCATTGGCTGGTATCCGTAAGAGGATTCTCCTTTTTGGTGGAAATGATTTTATCTACCAACTCTTCAATCTGCTGCACAACGGATTGATTGGATGGAGTGATGGGGGGAAGGGGGATTTTTTCAAAATTTGATTTTTGTCCAATTTTCACATTATTACCTAAATTTCCTGTAATTGCATTCAGGTAACGTTCAATTATTTTTGAGTTTAACAATCCAAGAAAATATTTTCTTTGATACTTACCACCGATCATATATTCATTACTTGATAAATATATTCCAGCTTCACAATACGAATATTCAGCAGAATCTTGAAATTGGCCATACACTACTTTCTCCTTCTCAAACTCTTGGTAGTAGGTACATGGACGAAGTTCCCACCAGTAATCTCCTTGATCGTCTCGTTTTTTAGCTTTTTCTTCGTACCGCTTTAAGTGGTCCATCAATGCTGGGAATTTCTCGTAAATAAATTCATCAGCTTTTTTATTTTTTCTGTTTTCATTTGTCCAACCAGCGGGAATTATTATCACCCACAATCCAGCCCATTCGTAATAGTAACGCTTGATATCCCTGCCTCGAAGTATTGGTTTTATAACGGCTTCGGTGCGGCGGCGTTCTTCTTCGTCCCTGCAATTGTTCAAAATTTCTTCCCGCTTTTGGCTGTCAATAATAAATGCTTCGTTGAGTCCAGTTTTTATTCCATAATAAATTTTTACATCCCATTCTTTTAAAGGCTTACCTATTTGTTCTATCTTTTCCTTGAGCTTTTGTTCTGTAGCTGAGCCAATAAACCATGCATCTTTTGTGAGGTCAGTAAGTATAACACCGCGTTTTTTTAATTCTGCCTTTATGTCTATAGGTTCGTGGTTTTCCCTTTGTAAAGTTACAGCGTTCAGATTTTTCTCGTTAGGCTTTTTTTGAATTAATAGTATATTAGTGTCTACTGTGGCTGTTTCGAAGATGCCAGGGCCTAAGTCAATTAGTATTTGTGGGTTGTACCTGGCGAAAAAGTTTCTTAGTTTTTCTCCATATCCTGCACGCATCCATTTGTTAGAGGTAATAAAGCAAAGTAAGCCATTATCTTTGAGCAGTTGTATACCTCTTTCGTAAAACAGTGCGTAAATATCTCCTGTTCGGGCAAAGGTTTCATAATTTAGTTTTTCATAAAGCTTTGCAAGTTTACCTCCATTTTTTTGGAGTTGAATATATGGAGGATTAGCAATCACAACATCAAAACCGCCTTTTTGGTGAAACACTTCTGAGAAATAAACTTCAATATCAAATTCAGTGTTGCCATTGGTGATCTTGCTGAAGAGTTCGTCAATTTGCTTTTTGTAATCTTGCTTTTTGGAAGGACTAGTCTCGCTAAAAAGCAAGGGTTTGGTTATTTCTAAATCTTCGAAAAGCTGAAAATTTAAAAGTTTTTTCTCTATTTTAAGTAATGAATCTCCTTTAACTACTTTGTAATCAAGATTAGGAAGTGGTTTTATATTGTAAAAGTCCTCTTCATCCACGATCATTGACAACCAGAATCTTAATTTACATATTTCAACTGCACCGTTATCTATATCAACTCCATAGAGCGAGTTTTCAATGCAAGATCGCTTAAAATTATAAGTTTTTTCCTCTTTACCAAGATAAATGGAAAGCAATTTTCTCAATCTCACAATCTCATGCATCATACCGATTGGGAAAGCGCCTGAGCCAACTGCAGGGTCTAATACTTTTATGTTCTCAAGTAGTTGGTCTAATTCTTTTGCGTTTCGCCTTATGATTTCAGGTGTTTGTATTTTATAACGTGTTGTTTTTTGATCGCCAGAGAAAATTTTTTCTTCTTTTTCAAGAGCAATGGCTTCTATTTCAGTAACTGAATCAGCTATTTCTACAAACTTTTCTAAATCTTTTCTTAAAACTTTGCCATTCATTTCAGTTTCAAGATAATTTATCAAACTTTTCTGACACATGTAGTGAACTATCTCTCTTGGTGTGTAATAGACGCCGTATTCTTTGTTGAATTTTGTTTCTAAACTTCTTTTTCCGGCTTTTAAAACTTTTACATATTCATCAAAGTTATCTTCTCTTATGGCATTTAACTTTTCGTAGATTTTTCCAAGAAGTTCGGGGTCCAAGGCAACTTCTTTTTCAAGTGGTTCTTCTTCGTTTACTGTGAAGTTGAATCTATCGAAGATATCGAGTATTCCATCACTTTGATCTATTTCTTGTGTTTTATCGATATTTGAAAAAAGATCATTTGGAATCATAATATCAATTTCTACCCAGTTATAATTATTTATGGGGTCGAACAATCCACCGTTTAAAAATGGTAATTTGCAGTCAAACCTGCTAAAGTAATGGTCAGCATCGCTTCTATCTGTTCTCAACGCTTCATAAAAGAGGGGTTCAAGGATATCGTTATAAAAATTCTGATAATCTCCAAATTCTTTATTAAACAATTTTCTCATAAAGTCTTTTTGACCTGTCCCCCAGGGTTGACCTTTTTTAACCCCAAACCAGCCTTTCTTTTGCAGAAAGTAAAGGAAAGTAATTTGAGATAAAAGCTTTTTGGTAAAATCAACGGTGCTTATATTTTTTGTTTGAAATTCCTGTTTTACCTCTGGATTTTGCATAACAATTTTATCGAGTTCTAATTTTGTTCTAATAAAAAGGTCTCTGTATTTTTGGAAAAATTCATCTGTTACTATCTCAACGTTGAATGCTTCTTCTAAATCTTCAAGGGTTGGTTTGTATTCATCGTTCATTAGTATTGGGATAAACCTGCTTTGAGCAGTATGGCTATTTTCATTTTTACCAACCAGGAATGACCATCTTTTTGCAGGTGTGAATTCTTCTTTGGCTTTGACCTTTCCGGTAATTGTTTCTTGAAAGCGATAATCCATCTTAACTAGCGAAAATCTCCAATCTTGGTTCTCTGGGGAAACAAAGGCAACAAGAGCTGCATCTTTTAATTTCCCACCTCTTGAACCTTTTAAGTACCAAGCTATGAAGTTTCTTTGCATCGCTCTAGCTCGCTCAAGTGATGTTTCTTTTTTTAACTGCACGATGAGTAAATCGATTTCTTTGCCATCATATGAATACTTACCGATTCTTTCCAACGAACTTATATAAGGTTCAAACGCATAGGGAATATACTTGCCTTTATAGACAAAAGGTTTCTCTTCAAATGTTTTCAAGAGATTTTTAAGAAAAAGGATAAAGTTGTTTTTATCGAAAGGATTTTCGAAAATTTTAACTACAAGATTTTTAGCTTGTTCTCTATTCATCATTATCCTCTCCTAAATAAAGTGATAATATTACTTCTCTTTTACCTTCTGTTACAGCAGCAGTTTGTGCATAGTGGCTTTTAAGGAAGGCTGGTGAGATTTCACTTTGTAAAACACCAATTACTTTTAAAGGATTTTGTATCTCTTTTGAGATCTTGTTTAATGAAGTGAGGGTTTTCTTCACTGTTTGTTTGGGTATACCGCCTTCTTCAATCTTAGTTATAATTTGATTAAGATATTCTTCCTGATCTTTTGTGAGTTGTTTTCCGTTTTTTTGGGTTACTTTTAAGATTTTAAGAAGTTCGATTTCATTTTTAGAACCCCTCTGACGGGTGTCAACGATGATTTCTTCAATGGTTGCGTCATAGAATGTGCTTTTATTTTTATCTAATAGTTCATAGTAATGTTGAGTTAGAATATTCGTTCTTTTTTCATCAGCTGTACTCTCAAAAATTTTTGCGGCAGTTAAAAAATCTGTCTCTTTTGCTGGTTTGCTTTTATTCGATAGATAGAATTTCATCAATTTGCCTTTTCTGAAAAAAGTTATGAGAGATTGAGGACGGGCTATGTCTTTGAGCGGTTCAGAAAGTACCTTTGCAGAACGAGCTTTCTTTGGTAGATGCTTTACTTTTTCAAAAAGTTCGGGATTATTTTTTTGAATATCTTCAATTAATCTTAGATACTTGAGTTCGCTTTCTTCCTCTTCTTCTGGTGCAATAGTATCCTTTGAGAGTAATTTGTTGAATAATTCGTGAGAAGATACTGGCTCTCCTTCGGTGAGAATCGAGGTGTCTCCACCAAGTAACGTTAAAAATGCTTCTATTTTTGAACGAGCTATGTTTGTTAACTCTATTTGGGAATCGGCTTGTTTGGTTGGGAAAAAGTTAAAGGTATAAATTTTGTTAAACGGGGTATCTATACGGTTTATTCTCCCCACCCTTTGCATCAACCTTGTGGGGTTCCATGGTATGTCATAGTTGATTACAATGTTTGACCTGTGTAGGTTAACGCCTTCAGAAAGTACTTCGGTGGAAATGAGTATTTTATAATCATCTTTTTGGTTTTTTGACCTTGCATCGAAATTTTCTATTACTATGTCTTTAATTGTTTCTGGCGAATTTCCATGAAAAACAAGGGCGATGTTACCTAAAGAATTATTTATATTTTCACTCAAATACTCTGCAGTCTCTTTTGACTCTGTAAAGAGAATTATTTTCTTATTTTTCAAGATTTTGTGGTTTTTCAAATTTTCAATTAGGGTTTCGAGTTTCGGGTCTCTTTTTATAGACTGCCACATTGTTCTTATTTCTTTTAGAATTTCAAGGTCTTTCTTTAGATCTTTTTCGAATTCTGGGTTAAAATCTTTACTTTCGTACTTTTCGGCTTTCCCTTCTTCTATAAGTTTCTGAATCGTTTCATCATCTTCAGCTTCGGATAGTTCGAAGATTTTGTTTATGTACTTTTTGCTTATGTATACTCTTCCCTCTCTATATTCTTTAATAAACATTTCGTAGTAGTTGATGAATCGCTCTATGCTTTTTTTAAATGAGTAGAAGCTACTTTCAAGGCGTTTTACTAGTAGAACTTTCATAAAACCGACCATATTTTTTTGGGATTGTTCTTGTTGGGAATTTATACCTTTTTTTAAATAGAGTAAGGGTGTATAACGAGCATATTTGAACTCTTGTGTTATTAACCTTATACTTTCCATGAAGATGCTGTCTTCATGCTCGTTTAATTGATAATAAAATGGTTTGGGATCTTCTACTTGAGGGAATTTTATTTTGTTTTTCTTTAAATCTTCTGCAAAGTATTTTTCGATTTCCTTTCTTGTCCTTCTAACCATTAGATATTTTAATACCTTTTCACGGATCTCTTTTGCATTACTTTTTGTAATTTCTAAGAATTTGTTGTAATCTTTTTGACGGTCAACTCTTTTTAACTTACTCTCAAGTCTTCCAAAGAACTCTTCTAGATTAGTAACGCCTGGGATATTGCTTTTTTTGGTATTCTGGAAGAGTTTAATGAGCGAGAGAAGATCCTTAGGTGAATTGTTGTAGGGGGTGGCGGATACTAAGATAACTCTTTTTCCACGTGCGATTTCAGCAATTTTTTCGTAGTTGATATTCGTCTCATTTCTGAAACGATGTGCTTCGTCAATGATTATATTTTTATATTCTCTTTGTTCTGTTAACCTTTTTGCCTCGTCAATTTTGCCGATTGATACAAAATTGGCTGGAAGATGAAAATCTGCGAAAACATTTTGCCACGAACCGGGGTTGTTTTTATTAAGTAAGGCTGGTGGAGCTATAACAAGGGTTCTACCATCAAGCTGTCCTGCTAGCATCGCACTGATGTAGGTTTTCCCGAGGCCTACTACGTCAGAAATAAAAACTCCACCGTATTCTTCTAATATCCTTTTTGCATTTATAACAGCTTGCTTTTGGTAATCAAAACTTTTGAAATTCTCAGGAAAATATTGAGTGAAGATTTCATCGCTTTTACTTAGTTCTTCTTTAAAATACTCATACAGGAATTTGAGATACAGATGGTATGGGGTAATTGTTTGATTGAGCCAGGTTCTTTCGCTTATTGTTTGTATATATTTTTCACTGACATCTACAGCATCTTTCCATAACTCTTCAAATTGCCGTTTTGCAAACTCGTAATCTGAACGGTTCTTTAACTCGACGTTGAATTCGAGGTTGTCCAGTAATCCAGATTGTGTAAAATTGCTTGAGCCAGTGATAACCCTTCCTACATCTCTGTCGCCCTCTTTGAAAGTCATAATATATACTTTTGCATGAATATTCTGTGAGGGGTAAGCCTTTATTTGTAATTTCCCTTCTTTTATCCATTCAACAAACTTTCGAACTCCTTCTTCTACATTTTGGTTATCTTCAGAATCACCCATCTCACTTTCTACCATTTTTTCAACTTCTTGTTTTGTCTCTGAATGTGACAGAAGTTGATTTCCTGAGACATTCATTAAATTGTATGTTTCCCTACTAGTTCCAATTCCGATTAGTATTTTGATTTTTTCGGTTTTTTCAAGCGATTTATATATAAGATGGAAACCACTTATATAAAAATATGCAACCAAACAATCAAAGGATTGACAATCCTTTATTAACTGTTCAAATCTATCTTTGAGGGTTTGATTGGGTGCGTTTGTTATAAACGTTAGATCTGACATTGATTTCACAAATTCGTGAATGTTATTAGATGGATAGAGATCGCTTTCTTTATTCATAAATTATTATCCCATCTCTTTTCTCTTCGATTTATTTTGATTATAGTCATAAGAAACTTTGGTGGTCTAATGCTTTCACAATTTCCTTTTCGGCTTCTTGTATTGTGTCAGAGTTAATTATAAGGGGAGTATATCCCGCTTTCATAATTACTTCTTTTGATTTTTTTCCCATAGACTTAGCTATCCAAACATTGCAATCAGAAAGGATTTCCATTATATCTTCAACTTCGGGTGTTTGTGCTGGTTATATTTTAGTAATATTTGAGTACAAAATAGCCTGTTTTCAGGCCACCGTTCAGCCTCTTTGCAATAACATCATTGATCTATATCTTTTTCCATACACTTTTTTTGCCTTTGCCAAAATTTTCTATATAACCTTCTTCTCTGAGATCGTTCAATACCTTTCTGATCTTAGTGTCAGAAGTTAATGGGGATTTTTTTCTAAGTTCATCTATAGTGAAAGTATCTTCACGATTTTCAAGTATTTCTCTTCTTATATCGTAGTATATGCCGCCGGTAAAATCTTTTTTAGTTTCATATTTAGATGCCACTTCTGAAACTATTGTGGGGATGTTATCCTTTTCATGTGACATGACAGCTTGAAAGAAACGTAAAGTCCATTCATTTGCCAATTTTCTGTTTCCAGCGAATATTATTTGAAACCCAGGATGATAAGCAAAAATTTCTGCTAAAACTTTAGATAAATAGGATGGTGTGTACGCCTTCAGCTTAGTTGGATTCAAAAAATCGGAGTAATTTGCTTCAACAACGAAAGCAGAATGTTTGTACTTAGCCAATTCACCAAGCTTCATGTGTAAAAGAGGCAAATTTCCAATATCTCCAATAAAATTGGTAAAGGTTTTTCTTTCAGCAACCGCTATTATCCCGCTTTCACTTAGTAAGGCATAATCGCCGGCTTTGAGCTGAGCTCTTTCAACGTTACAATTGGCAAATTTCCATGGATATCTTTCATTTATGTCAATCAATATATGAAGATGATGATCGCCTTTTGCGGTTAATTTAACTTTAGGGCGATGTTCTTTTAGCCCTTGTTCCGTCCTCCAAAATATCTGTTCGTATTCTCCTTCTTTATTTTTATACTTCTTTTTTAAAAAGAGAAAGTCGCATCTTTTGTTTTGTGCTCTGTCAAGAACTACCGACAACCTTTTCCCATAACGATTTAACGATATAATCGGAACCCTTTCAATCTCTTGGTAATTGCTCGATGGTTCTTCCATGTCTCTCATGCAAAAGATATGTTTACCAGCACCTGGCCATTTGTCCTGGACAAATAGTGATAATATTATTTTTTCTTCTTTTCTAATAGTTACCCTGTAAGGAAATCTGTATTTTTCCGTTGATTCAAGAACCCATAAAAAAGAACCCATCTTGCATTCACCTTTCTTACAAAATAGAAAATATTTCACATTTCTTTCTATGTCTAATTTTATAATATTTTTTAGTTTTTACAAAACTGATTTTCAAGTTTTTGAAATTTGTTGGACTTTTATTACAAAAGTGATTTCAATGAAATTTTTTTCATACTGCCCAGGATCGCCTCTAAAAAGTTATAATCGGCTATAAACAGGAATAATCGTCTTTGACTAAACAATTTTATTCACATATAATTAACTTGCAAGTTGGGAAAATATAGTTGGGGGTGCAGAGTAGTGGAGAATTACATATAAAGTTTTAGAGTTTCTAAATATCATTAATAAATTACTGGTGGAGGTGATAACAAGATGGAAAAAGTTTCTGTAAGTTTAATAAAAGCAGATGTTGGAGGAATTCCAGGTCATTCGACTGTACATCCCAAACTTAAAGAAAAGGCCTCTGAGTGTTTGGCGGAGGCAAAAGAAAAAGGATTGTTGGTAGATTACAGAGTTTTACACGTAGGCGATGATTTACAACTACTTATGAGTCATCGTAAGGGGATTGATTCTGAAGAAATTCATAAACTTGCTTGGGAAACGTTTGAAGCAGCAACGAAGATTGCTAAAGAGTTAAAGTTACACGGTGCCGGTCAAGATCTGCTATCAGACGCTTTCAGCGGAAATATTAAAGGAATGGGGCCAGGCATAGCAGAAATGGAATTTACAGAACGTGGGTCTGAAACTTTAGTTGCATTTATGATGGATAAAACAGAACCAGGTTCTTTTAACTTTCCCATTTACAAAATTTTTGCAGATCCATTCAATACCGCAGGATTAATTATTGACCCTTTGCTAATTGATGGATTTATATTTGAAGTATGGAATATAAAAGAAAGAAAAAGAATTTTTCTCAAATGTCCAGAAGATTTGTATCTTTTATTATCTTTGATAGGTGCAAAAAGCAAATATGTTATAAAAAGGGTTTTTCCCAAAGATTCCAGCCCGCTACCTAAAGATGAACCCGCTGTAGTAGTAAGCACAGAAAAGCTATTCTTTATCGCAGAAAAATATGTAGGGAAAGACGATCCAGTAGCGTTGGTAAGAGCGCAATCAGGCTTACCAGCTTTGGGAGAGGTCTTAGAACCCTTTAGCGTACCTTATTTAGTCAGCGGCTGGATGCGTGGTTCACATAATGGTCCTTTAATGCCCGTTTCTTTCAAAGATGCTCAATGTACACGATTTGATGGGCCACCTCGTGTAATTGCAGCTGGCTTCCAGATAAGTCACGGTAATTTTATCGGTCCCATAGATTTGTTTGATGATCCTGCTTTTGACCTCTCTCGGAAAAAAGCTTTGGAATTAGCAGATTACCTAAGGGTACAAGGTCCCTTCGAACCACACAGGCTTCCACCTGAAGAGATGGAATATACTACCCTTCCAGGAGTATTAAAAAAGCTTGAAACAAGGTTTGAAGAATTGGAATAATATCTTCTCTTAATAGATAACTCCCGAAGTAGCATGCGGGAGTTACTTTTTTATTTAAATTACGGCATTGCTTTAAAAATTTTAATAAAATACTTGACTTTCTTGAAGTTCTATTTTATAATCTTTGTAGAATATTTATTATTATATTCAAAATCTTAAAGGGGGAGATAAAATGTCAAAATCAACCGGCGGGTTACAACTTTTAATAAAAAACCGTGATTTTCTACTTCTGTTCTTCGGTAGGCTAGTATCCAGTGTCGGATCTGCTATTTTTATTATAGCTATTCTTTGGTCAGCCGCAGCTGAGATAGGCGGGGTGGGTGCAGTTAGTACTGTTTTAAGTACTATAGCTGTTACGAATATTATTTTTTCTCCTTTTGCAGGTGTTTGGGCAGATAGATGGAAAAAGAAAAATATTCTTGTGATAACAGATTTAATCAGTGGCGGAATCCTTATTTTACTGGGTATTTTCTTTGGAACATATTTCTATCAAATTTGGGTATTGATAATAACCATTTTTGGATTACAGATCTGTGGTACTTTATTTGGTCCTGCGTTGTTGTCGTTAATCCCGATTATGATAAACGATAATGAGCTTTCTCAAGCTAATGCCATGATTTCAATGACAGATAGGCTTTCTCAACTTATTGGGATGGCTATTGGTGGTGTGATTGTGTCTTTAGTGGGAATAAAATGGGCAATTTTAATCGATGGGATGACTTTTATTTTCTCGGCAGTCTCTGAAATGTTCATAAAAGCGGAAGAAAAAGGCAGAAAAGAAGAGGAAGCTAGAAAAAATGGGATGATTTTTTCAGATATAAAAGAAGGTTTCAAAGTGATATGGTCCAATGTTCAACTTAAAGGGTTAATAACCTTAGAGACATTAGATGATTTTTTTGGAACCACGATATTCGTTTTCCTACCTGTATTGGCTAGTGAAATACTGAAAGTAGGTCCTGGTGAGTATGGAATTATGCAAACAATGTTGGGAGCAGGATCTTTTATTTCCGCACTTGTTCTATCATCAATTAAAGAGATAAAAATGAAGTACCTGGCACTGATGCTATCCTCCGTTTTGGCAGGAGTATTTCTGGCTTCTCTTGGTATAGTTAACAGTTATATATACGTCTTGATTGCCTTGTTGATGTTGGGTGTTATGACTGAGATAGGAAATATCAATGAAAATCTTTTGATTCAAAGAATTACCCCTGAAAACACAAGGGGACGGGTTTTTGCGTTGCGATCAACGATAGATAATTCGCTGAGACCTTTTTCTTATGCTTTTGCAGGGATAATGGCAACATTTTTTTCATTGAAAAGTTTGTTCTTTGTGTTTGGAATAATAACTAGCATACTTGGAATATTTTATCTATTGATACCTTATCAATTGAAAAAGCGGAATGTTTCATAAAAATTTGACGTTCATTAGAAAATATGATATAATTTTCCTGGAGTAAACCGGAGCGTAGCGCAGTTGGTAGCGCGTCAGCATGGGGTGTTGAAGGTCGCTGGTTCAAATCCAGTCGCTCCGACCAAGAATACGGGGTTGTTCCCCGTATTTTTTTAAATCTAGATTATTCTACCAAATTTTTCTTCTATGAGTTCTTTAATATCCTTTTTGTTAACAGCTTTTATATATTGGCTTATTGGGAATACCTTATATCCTCGTTTTAAAGCATCTTCTATCGTCGCTATGACGCATACGTCTCCTGCTAAGCCTAAAACTACTAAATTTTCTATCTTATGCTTTCTCAAAAGTTCGTCTAATTCTGATTCAATTCTTCTTTCAATGTCTTTGTAAAATGCTGAATAGCTATCCCCATCTACTTCTTCGCCTTTTTTTATAATGAAATCATAGGTATTTATAAATAGTTGATTCCCATAAGTTCCTTTTATGCAGTGAGGGGGCCATTTTTCAAAAGAGATGTGATTTTCAGGGTGATCATCCATACTGGCAAAAATCTTAAAATTTCTCTCTTTCATTAAAGTCAAAAACTCGTTTACCTGATCTATCCACTCTTCATTTGTTCCAACTACTGGAAGTTCGTTAGGACATCTTTCGGTAAATCCGTTTTGACAATCAACACATAATATTGCTGTGTTTGAAGGAGATAATTTCAATATGTTTACTATATAATTGGTAAAATCGTAAGGTGTTTTGTTGTTTTCGAACATTTTTTTAGCCTCCTTTTCTATATAGCGCCCCTTCGCCCCGCTCCCCGCCCGTTTTTAGGAAGGGACCTGCGGTCCCTTGGACCCAGGCGTTAAGGGGCAAGCCCCTTAAAAACCCCAAATTCGCGTAACATCATTTGCTTCGCAAATGAGAATATGGAAATTGTTTCTAAAGCATTATAAAAGCGTTTTGCACAGAACAGCAAAAAGTTTTTTGCACAAGACTGCAAAAGGGCAAGCCCCTTAAAAACCCCAAATTCGCGTAACATCATTTGCTTCGCAA